>CAMKSE010000081.1 GCA_946415365.1 uncultured Prevotellaceae bacterium | reverse complement strand
TGAAAATTGAGAATTGAGAATTGTGATTACCTCTGCAGCGGTAGCAAATTCTTCATTCTTCACTCTTCACTTTCATCACTGCAAAGGTACTAAATATTTCGCACGATTCCAAATATCAAGCCCCGTGGCGTGTGAAAATCTGTTAACGACACATTTCCGCTTCGCAAACGTATTTTTTAGCCTCGCCAAATGTATTATTAAGGTTTGCTGAACAACTGCAGGGCGACCGACAGCCAATTTGTGACGGTGACTTCGTGACTTTGTGACATTAAGCACATTCCAATACGCAACATACCCCTATTATGAATATTAATATATTATAATATATTAATATTTTATATACTACTATACTCTCAACCTCCATCTGACTTCGTTGACAATCGTGAACATCCTTAATGTCACAAAGTCACGAAGTCACGATGTCTCAAGACACAAAAAAACACCCTAAAATTTGGAAGTTTCGAGAAAAGTTCCTATATTTGCAGTCTAAACAATGAATGATTATGGACCAGCAGATATTTGACAGCATTAAAAAGACACTGGCTGTGACACTTCCGAAGCGGGCTATTGCGCTGCTTTACGGTTCGCAGGCTCGTGGTGATGCACGTCGGGATTCTGACTGGGATATCCTGATTGTCCTCGACAAGGATCAACTGCTGCCGGATGATTACGATACGGTGACCTATCCCCTTACGAAATTAGGATGGGATATCGGTGCCGAAATCAATCCTATTATGTACACGAAGAAAGAATGGGAAGCCAGCCGCATCACACCATTCTACCACAACGTCATAAAAGATGCCATTGCCCTATGAGCCTGAATGATGACGAGAGAAAAACGATGGTAGGTTTCCAGATGGAGAAGGCCAACCGTTTCATGAATCAGGCCGAAATGGTTAGCAATCTGCAGCAATGGGATCTGGCGGCCAATCGGTATTATTATGCTTGTTTCCATGCTGTCCAGGCCCTGTTCATTCATAACGGCCTCGCAAGCAAAACGCATTCTGGTATGTTGAGCCAGTTCGGACTCCACTTCATCAAGACGGGAATCATAGAAGACCGCCTTGGTGGATTCCTGACAAGGATGGAACAACTCAGAGAGAAAGGTGATTACAACTGCGTATTCTCGATAAGCGAAGAAGAATTAAAAACGATCGTAGCCCCAGCCCAAGAACTGGTCAAGGTAATTTCAGAGCTTATTGGATATAGTAAAGAAGATAGTGTATAGATCGGGGGATGATCGATCTTCAAAAGAATCAAAGACCCCATGATTTTATTTTTGCACCAACAAATAAAATAGTATTCATTTTAAACTGTAATCATTATGAAAAAGTATTTATTGTCATTGTTCTTTTTGTCTTTGTCCATTGCTTCATTCGGACAATATAGTAATGGCGAATCAACTATCTATGAAAACGGAATGGTTTATTCCAAGAATGGATATGTCCTTTATCATGTTAATGCCAAAAAAGATGTGGGGTATTATTCTAAAGACGGGAAAATATTAGTTGCTTCCTGTCCTTTTGGGAATGATGAATATTTTGTCGCATACGGAACAGAAGCAATTGCTGCAAATGCTTTTAGGGGAACCATAGAGAAACTATATTTGCCATCAACCATAAAATATATTCATCCTAATGCCTTTTCAAATGCTATGCCAAAGATTATTATTAATGATGAAGATACAAAAAAAGTTACGAGGTTGAAAAAGGGAAATAAGGAAGAAGATGATGCGTCAATTCGGGAGTAACATGAGCCAATAGGGGTTTCCAGTTGGCTCATTTTTTTAGAATGTAAGGCAGTCGTAGGTTTAATAATCTCTAGTGCTCACGAAGGGAACACTTTGTGAGGTATTATTTATCCTGAGAGTCGAATTCTGTTATTTCTTGTGTTGCTTCATTATATATATTTCCACCTAAAAATGTCCAATTGATAGGCTGACCGCCTCGGAAGTCGCTCCAGTTGCCACCATCATATCTAATCTTAATATTGTAAATGTATGGGATTGCTTGTCCAAAAGTATTATTGGCCTTCATGTGCCCAGTTACCTTAAAGATGCTTTCGGATTCAGTAATCACTTTTTTCGTAGATTTGTCAAATACCACATCATCTGGATATTTCATAAAACTTTTTAGGTAATATTCAGATATTACACTAGCTTCCGTTTCGTCCACAACACGACCCGAACGAACCTCGTTAATCTCTTCGTCTATTTCTTTGTTACGATTCCATCCACAGTACAGTAATAACATACAAATAACAATTGCACCTAACCAACCTAAAACCTTTTTCATCATATTTGTTTCATATTTAATAACCTGGGTGCAAATATACATATAATAATTGAAAATAGTTAGAATTAAGGGAGAAAAAAATTATAGGTAACATATTAGAGAAAGATCGGGGGGCTTTCGGGGGGGACAGGTGATTGATCTTCAAAAGAATCAAAGACCTGTCCCCGTGATTTCCAAATTCGTGGCTATACGCTGCCAGAAATCTTCAAGACAGAATACGACCGCATCTA
>CAMKSE010000080.1 GCA_946415365.1 uncultured Prevotellaceae bacterium | reverse complement strand
CGACAAACGGGTTGTTCAGTTCCTTCATATTTTGCGCTTCATATTTTATGCAGCGAGAAGATCGAAGGGACAGGTCTTTGATCGATTTGCAATTTATAAACTAAAAATTATATGAAGAAGTTACTATTTGTAATCATAGCAATGGCTGTCTGCACGACTCTTCGTGGACAGCAGATTAATCAGTCGAATAACCGCTATCGCAGTTATGATGTGCTGGAGAAGAAACTGGTCACAGTAAAAGGCTTTGATCTGAATAGCAAAAAGGGTGTTTGGAGTCTGGAGGATGCAGAACTCTCCGAAGGTACCTACAAAGCCGAGTACTCAACAGAGACGGACACTCTGGTGGCCGTGGAGCGTGGAGACCGCACGTACTATAGTCAGGATCGTAGTACAGTAAGTATTATCGGCTCGGAGAACTTCATGGAGCTGATAAGTTACGACATGCCGGAGACGTGGCTGCAGTTCCCGATGCAAGAGGGTGACAGCGTTTGCGGCTTCTTCAACGGCTCTGGGCCATACTGCGAACGGTTCTTCATGCGCCGCTATGGTACATCTGACCCTCTTGTTACAAGGAATCGTTATGATTAGCGTGAAAGACGTTTCTTGCCGTTCTGAATGACAATGCATTACTTACACCCGAAACTGCCATACCTTTCATCGCGGTGAATTAAAGTAAATCTGTTAATTATCACCCAATTTATTTGCATTTTTCGGAAATAATCCTTATATTTGCACCGTGATTAAAAATAAAACGCTTATGAACAAGGAGACAATTGCAAAACTGATAGCTGAATACTTCAAGACACAGCCCGTCCTGAAAGCATGGCTCTTTGGCTCCTATTCTCGTGGACAACAGCGTGAGGATTCTGATGTGGATATCTTAATTGTCCCAGATAAGTCTCAGCATTTTAGTCTTTTTACGCTTAGTGGCATGTACGAAGACTTGAAAGACTTACTAGGATGTGAGGTAGACCTCATCACTGATGGTGGTCTTATGCCCTTTGCCCGTGAAAGTGCAGACCGAGATAAAATACTGATCTATGAGAGAGCAGCGTAACGACCCAAAGCGTCTGAAGGTAATCATTTCTAATCCTCAAAACAAATCAATTATGGTAACATAGCAAGTGGGTCAGAACTCTCTGACCCTCTTGTTACAAGGAATCGTTATGATTAGCGTGAAAGACGTTTCTTGCCGTTCTGAATGACAATGCCCTTATAAGAGGCATCAACCTTCTGACCTGCGAGGTTGTAGATGGTACCCTCAGCATTCGGAGCCTTAATTGTCTTTATGGTTGTGGAGTTATCACGAATCTTAAAATTCCGATGACAAGTTATCGTCTTATCATTTAGCTTGATATCAAATTTAGAATAATAATCGCCTTTGGGGAGTGGTGATTTCTCATCCGTTTTATAAAAAGAATATGCTGAATAGAAATGTTCATGTCCTTGGTAATACAATGCAGGGATGTCAAACCAAGGACAGAAAAATACGACAGAACAATGTGCCCCGATAAAATCAGCCCCAACCATATCTGACCATATTTCATTCCAAGGTGTACCGATTTCCTCTCCGTTTTGTGAATACACGCGAAAGACGTCATGGCCTATAATATCTGTAAATGGAGGTAACCAGACATCTTCATCTGTATCATTCTTGATCTCTAAACTGAAAATGATATTGTCACCCTCCTTAAAATCGTAGCATTCAATGCCATCTTCATCCTGAAGTTGGAAATGTGTCTTTATGGCAGTCTCGCCACCCTTAAGCTTTTCATAGACCTGAACTTTCTTGAGGATGGTGGTGCCAACCACGTCACCGATAAGAATATAGACCAGGGCGTTAGATATGGTAGTATAGTAATTTGAGAACTCGACATCAATCTCCTGCCACTCATCGCTGGGCGTTTCTGATATTTCAACATACCTATCAACGGAACCCCAATCGCCTAACACCACCTTATATATACCGTCAGAAGGAACCTTCATAGTCAGACGGACGAAGTAGTCATGCCCCTCCTCAAGTGAAAAAAAGTCTTCTTCACCACATTGTACAAGGGGATGCCACCATAAATTCTGTATATGAGGATTGTTAATGACCAACCCTTCATCTGTGGCCTCAAATGTCCAATCTGGTACTGTCTCAGCGGTGAGCCACTCTGAATACTCTACATTGGCCCAGTGTTTCTCATAGAGTAATTGTATATCCTGAGCACTTGACTCATCTGGGTTCACGTCTGACGTGCCGCCTTTGGTCTTCTCGATGACCTGAACCTTCTTGACGATTGTTGTTCCGACCATCCAGCCACATTGGAGTAAGACATGACAAGAACTCAGATAATTCCTGGAATCTATATCATTATTCAACCACTCTTCATCCCATCCGAACTGCGGGAAGTTAACATCAATCTCCTGCCACTCGTCGCTGTCTGTTACGGAAGCTTGATACTGGGTATTGGCTACCCAACTTCCCATATTCACCTGATATATACCGTCGGAAGGAACCTTCAGGGTCAGACGGACGATGTAATCGTGTCCTGCCTCAAGTGGAAAAGCATCAGGAACGACCATCACCTGAGGTTGCCAAATCTGCCCTTGCTTCGTGTGAACGGTGATGGCCAAGCCTTCATCAGTCCCTTTTGCAGCCCAGAAAGTTTCTGTATCTCCGGAGGCCCACTCAACCCAACCTCCGCTATATTCCACCCCTTGCCAATCCTTCTCGTATATTAACACCTCACCTTCAGTCTTTGGGTCAAAAGACTGGTAGTTAGACTCCGCATGAATGCTCAAACATCCAAGAAGCAAAAACATTGCAAACAAAATCCTCTTCATAACCTTTTTCTTTTTTAGTGAAGCAATTATTGATTGTC
>CAMKSE010000079.1 GCA_946415365.1 uncultured Prevotellaceae bacterium | reverse complement strand
TATTTGCATCTATGAAGATAACGAAGATTAAAACCAGATTGGGGGAATTCGGAGCCCCTGTTACTACGGAACTGGACAGTATTGTGGAGCGGATGCGCTCGACGAAAACGAAGGAGGCGGCAGACCCCATTGCCCGCATCACGCTCCACTCGCGCCTGATGATGCAGAAGGGCATGCCCCGCTACTTCATCCAGGAAACGGACAGCCTGCCCTACCTCGTGTTCAGCACCACCTTCGGCCGGAAGGGGTTCGACAAACCAGCCTCGGCGACAGGTCTGTTGATGCTCAACATCCCCTGTCCGCAGGGTATCCGTCAGACGGACGAACTCCGGCGGCGCGTCAGCCAGATACCATACACCATGCTCGCCTTCGCGGGCGTGAGCGGCGTGACGCTGAAAGTCATCGTCAAATGTGACTACAAATCCCCAAAAACAGTAGATGCCAACGACTACGTGGCCTTCCTGAAGGATGCCCACGAGAGTGCGGCGCGGCTGTACACGTCGCTGGCCATGTGCGACCTGCTGGTAGACGAGCAGAGCCTCACCCGAGGCTGCCGTATGAGCTACGACCCACAGCTATACTACAATCCCGATGCCCAGCCGATGCCCGTGGTGCGCGATGCCCATGACCCGTTGGCGACCTACGCGGGTACGAAGGCCGACGATATGGGCACCGTGGTGTGGTATCCCGACAGCGACGAGCGCCAGCGCATCGAACTGGAGTTCCAGACTTGTCTCTCGAAAGCCCTCGACGACTGCGAAGGCCGGACGGAGAAGTGTCTGCAGCTGCTCGCCGACTACTGCGCCAAGGCCTGTCTGCAGGAGGAGGGATGCGTGGAGCGAGCCGCCTGGGGCCTCCGTTTCAAGTCCCTCGGCGTCGACGTGATCCGGAAGACCTTCCGCAATGCCTATAAGACGCCCTACACAGGACGCCCCCTGTCGCAGATGAACGAGAAAGAGCGTATCATGCGAAGCATCGAGGACTTCCTGAGCCGCCGTTATCAGCTGCGCTACAACGTGGTGAAACAGGTGACGGAGTTCCGCCCCAACGACCTGCGCTTCAAACAGTGGAAGCCGCTGACAGACAGAGACTTAAGAAGTATCGTAGTCGAAGAGATGAAGGAAGGTGGCGAGAGTTGGATGAGCGATATCAGGACCTACATCGAGTCAGCCCATATCACCGACTACAACCCCATCCACGAGTTCCTTGCAGGCTGCGGGAAGTGGGACGGCGAACAAAACTATATCGAGGACTTCGCCCGCAGACTGCCTACCAAATACAACCGTTGGCCACAGTATTTCCACCGCTGGTTCCTGGCGATGGTGGCCCAGGCCCTGAACATCAACCGCGACTACGGCAACTCGATGGTGCCGCTGCTCATCGGCGAACAGGGGTATCTGAAGACGCAGTTCTGCAACCATATCCTGCCGCCGTCGATGCGCGAGTACTATATGAAGGACATCAAGATGGACAATGCCGAACAGGTGGAGCGCGTCTTAGGCCGCATGTGGCTGGTGAACATCGACGAGTATGACTCAAAGACCCAGCGCGAACAGGCGAAGATCAAGCGTCTGCTGACGGAGAAGGACGTGCAGATGCGTAAGATGCGCAGCGACCAGTACACGATGACGCCCCGCCTCTGTTCGTTCATCGCCACCACCAACGACCCGACCCCGTTGCCATCGGGCGACGGTACCCGCCGCTACCTCTGCATCGAGGTGACGGGCAAGGTGGATATGTCGGGACAGATACCCTACAAGCAGATGTTCGCCCAGGCCGTCACAGAACTGCAGGATCCTGACTGCATCTACTGGTTCACCGATGTTGACGAGCGGGAGATACAGAACCACAACAGCCATTATCAGCAGGAGTCGGCACCTGAGATGGTGCTCACGCAGATCTTCAAGCCTACGCAACAGCACCGACAGGAGAATTTCTGGACTGTGACTGCCATCCAGAAAGAGCTGGCCAATCACCTGAAATCAGGCGACGTGCCAAACATAACGAACCTCGGCAACAGCATCAAAAAACTGCGTTGGCAGAAGTTCAAGAAGAAAGGTATCAGAGGCTATTACCTGAAGCTGCGGTAATCATTCGGGGTGTAGAGTGGGTGTAGAGTGGGTGCACACTTTTTGCGAAGTGTGCACCCCAAAATAACTCTGATAATCAGTATGTTAGCCCGAAAGGGTGTAGAGGGGCAGGGTTTTTGATAATTTATATCTCCGTATAGATATCCATCTGGCCCATTTTGGACTTCATCAGCTTTGGGTTCTCGCCCTTCGTCCAGGCCTCCAGCTGCTTCCGTGCCGAGTATTGTGTCAGGCTGGCGTGATAGGCGAATGACCTGGTGGTGGCATAGCCCTTCTTCAGACACTCCCTCAACGCCTTTTCCAGGTGTTCCTGATCCTGCATCAGCGCCTGTACGTTGGGATTATGGACGCGGAGAAATCCGTCGTAAAGCCACTTCTCGATGGCTTTGTTCCAGATCTTGCCCGGATTGTAGTCCACCCCTTCGAGCACCACGTCGCTGTTCTTCACGTCGTCGGCATCCGTGATCTCCCGCCTCAGTCCCAGTTTCGGCACGAACGAGCCGATGGGCGTGTCGATCCTGTAGCCCCTGGCCATCAGTTCAGCAGCCCCCTTCAGGAACTGCTCAAGCGCATACGTGATCTCACCGTCCCTTGTGTTGTAATATTTGTGACAGTACTCGTCGATGCCCTTCATGCTCATCTTGTAGCCCCTTGCAGGTCTGGCATAGACGATGTTTTTGCCGTCCTTCCCCTTCGCCGGTGTCGGGTGGACCTCATACGGAAATCCGCTTTTCTTTTTCGGCATAATCTTTCCCTTCTTTTAATAATTCTTTCGCAAAGGTAAGCAAATTTCATCGTCAAAACCGTCTATTTAAGTTTTTTTTAACTAAAACATTTGTTTCTTTATTCAAAATTTGATACTTTTGCATTC
>CAMKSE010000078.1 GCA_946415365.1 uncultured Prevotellaceae bacterium | reverse complement strand
TTGTTGCTCAGGCACTTATAAATAATGTTAAACTATAGTGTTGCGGAATTAAGGACGAATTAAAATTCTGAAGAATACCTCGCGTCAGCCGTTTTGCGACTATCTGGATAAATTTGTGTTCGCGGACGAATCGAGGTTCACCCCCAAGACATTCAACAACTATGCAAACGATGCAAAATATAAAAAGGTGGAACCAATCTTCACTAATGAAGAGCTCCTGCGCATCAATTTCAAGACTCATCCGACCCCAGATGGGACGCTCAAGGACTTTTTCCACGAAGTCGGCTATTATTTCTACAATTCCTCTTACTTTGGTGAATTAAGGGATATGCGAACCAACATCGAAAATTTCAAGATCTAAGCCCTGTATAACGGTTTTTCCCAATAATCTACTCAACAGAGGTCTCTTGGCGGGGCCTCTGTTTTTTTTCCAAATCAAAAATGACTTTTTCCAATCGCTGGCAGGGAGCCAAAAAATTGCCGACATTTGCACCGTGATCCCGAGCTGGATGACAATCGGTCTTTGGCAATGATTGCTCATGATTAACTCATGTAGAAGTCATGTTCAAGTCATATTGAACTCATGTTTAAGTCATATTGAACTCATATTCAACTCTAATTGAGCTCATGTTTGACTCTAATTGAACGCCAATTGACCACAGTCTCCAAGGGTAGGATTTATGTTGGATTATTAAATGTTTAAAATTATGAAAGTAAAAAATCCGAAAACATCAGCGCAAACATTACAGCGCGTGTTGGTAAAGGTCGTAGCATTTGCCTACGCCATGTTGAAGGCCATCTGCAACCACTCGTTCGAGGGTTTCAGCAATGGCTTTGATTGTATGAACAAGTTCAAGAAGGTAAACCTGCGCTATCTGCGTGAGCGTGCAGCCGCTCTCCAGAACTCAGGTCAGAGCTTGAACCAGTTCTACCAGTTCATGCCGCTTCAGAGTGAGAAGTGGGCTCCTTATGCCGCCATCATCTCGCAGGGCCATTTGCCCGAAGTCTCGGTGGGCATTGATGCAGAAGGCGGGCACAAAGCGTATGTCAATACGCCCAGCCGTACCTATGCTGACTTTATTGATTCATGGGGACTGCAGCGCGGTGACCAGGTAACCTTCGTCACTGTACAGAAGCGTCAGAGTAAGTATGAAGTGAACTATGCACGCCTCATCCTCAACCCTCGCAATGCTGACGGCAGCGGTGCTCCTATGACGACCGAGATCGTGGACAGCCAGGGCGAGTTCCCATGCTCTAACTGGAAGAACCAGCTTAACTTCTCGACGTTCGAATTCGACACCGATCACTTCAATTTCGTGCTGGGTCGCGGTGGCGACGTGGTGGCTGCCGGTATCATCGTCAGTCGCAAGGACAGAAGTGGCGGTTGGTTCCGCAGCAACTGTCAGTTGGTGCTCAACGAGGCAGGCATTGGCAGCGACCTTTGCAGCCTGTCTGAGGCTGTGGAGAGGAGCTACGCCACTTACGACATCGACATGGAGTCGGAGTTCTATCTCAACAACGCTGGCGTTGGAGGTACGGGTACGACTGACGATGTCGATCCAAGTGGCGGCAGCGGCGGCGTAACACCCGGTGAGCCTGTCTATAACACCAGTGCCACCATCAACGGTGTCAGCCAGAGCATCTCAGGCGGCAGTGTCACCGCCACGGCTCCTATCACCAGCGTAGCGGTCAGTGGCAGCAACCTGGGCGATGTGGTCTTCACGGCCAAGGTGGACGGTACGGGCGATGCCATCAACCCCACCAGCCACGATGCCAACGGTGCTTCGTTTACGGGCCTGAACGTAACGGAGAGTCACAGCCTCATGGTCTATCATGGCGGCACTCTCTGGTTCACCGTCACCGCAGATGACAACACTGGCGAGAATGATTAATAGGCCAACGACGATTGATCTGTTGTACCATGGGAAATTAGAAGAGCGGTGCATCCCCGTTGCGAGATGCACCGCTTTATTCGTCGTAAATATTTATTGGAGATTCTCCAGTTCCCCACTCAGGCGCTCCCAGCGCTCCATCTCCTCGTCGAGACAGCGACGGGTGGTGGTGTACTCGGTGACGAGCGTCATGTCCGAGGCGTTCTCAGGCACCATCAGCAACTGGTCCAGTTCACCCAGACGACACTCCATCTTCTCGATCTTTGCCTCCGATTCCTTCACAGCCTTCTCAGCACGCTTGATCCGCTTCTGTTGCTCCTTATGCTCGGCATAATTGAGGGCCTTGGTTAAGAATTGCTGAGAGACTGCCTGTTGGTCACCAGATGTTCCCTTACTGGGAATGTTTTGTTCCCTGCCTGGGAATGATTTGTTCCCTGTCTGGGAACAAATATCCGCCTTCGCACCCAGTTCGCTGAGTTCGCTTATCTTCTTCGTCTGGAGGAAGTCATAGATGCCGCCGAGGTGCTCCCTGACCTTGCCGCCACCGAACTCATACACCTTCGTCACGAGACCATCGAGGAACTCTCGGTCGTGGCTCACGATGATGGCCGTACCGTCGAAGGCTTTGATAGCCTCTTTAAGCACATCCTTCGAAGGCATATCGAGGTGATTCGTAGGCTCGTCGAGGATCAGCAGGTTCACAGGCTCCAAGAGCAGACGGATCATCGCCAGACGACTGCGCTCACCACCGCTCAACACCTTCACCTTCTTGTCACTTTCCTCGCCTCCGAACATAAAGGCTCCCAGGATGTCGTTGATACGCAGGCGGATATCGCCCTTTGCCACATAGTCGATGGTCTGGAACACCGTAAGATTCTCGTCCAACAACTGGGCCTGATTCTGGGCGAAGTAGCCAATCTGTATGTTATGGCCTATCTTCAGTTCACCCGTAAAGGGAATCTCACCCATGATACATTTCACAAGCGTAGACTTTCCCTCGCCGTTCTTACCTACGAAGGCAACCTTCTCGCCCCGTTTGATGGTCAGTGTCACGTGGTCGAAAACGGTATGGGCACCATAGTCCTTCCTCACCTCGTC
>CAMKSE010000077.1 GCA_946415365.1 uncultured Prevotellaceae bacterium | reverse complement strand
CGTAAATCGTAAATCCGTAAATCGTAAATCCGTAAATCGTAAATCCGTAAATCGTAAATCACAACGTTACTCCGTTCTTGAAGATGGATATTTCGCGATAGTCGTTCTCTTCATTCTTGGATGGTTCTCCGCTGGCAACAGCCAACACCTTGTCGATAAACTCCGGCACCAGTTCCTGCATCGTCCTTCCCTCTATCAGCTGTCCGGCGGAGAAGTCTATCCAGCTCTGCTTCCTGCGGGCAAGGTCGGGGTTCGTGGCAATCTTCATCGTGGGGACGAATGTGCCGAAAGGCGTACCGCGGCCCGTGGTGAACAGCACGATATGACAGCCACAGGAGGCGAGGGCAGTAGCGGCCACGAGGTCATTGCCTGGGGCGGAGAGCAGGTTCAGGCCTGTGTTCTGCAGACGGTCACCATACTCCATCACGCCGCTGACGGGAGCCTTGCCGCACTTCTGTGTGCAGCCCAGCGCCTTGTCCTCCAACGTAGAGATGCCTCCGGCCTTATTGCCTGGGCTGGGGTTCTCACCCACAGGTTCACCGTGAGAGAGGAAATACTCCTTGAAGTTATTGATCATGGCTACCGTCTGGTTGAACAACCCTTCCGTACGGCAGCGGTTCATCAGGATGGTCTCGGCACCGAACATCTCAGGCACTTCGGTCAGAACGCTGGTGCCGCCCTGTGCCACGAGCCAGTCGCTGAACTCACCTACGAGCGGGTTGGCGGTGATGCCGGAGAAACCGTCGGAGCCACCGCACTTCAGACCGATGCGCAGTTTGCTCACGGGCACCGTCTCACGTTTGTCCTGACGGGCGATGTCGTAGAGTTCACGCAGGATGGTCATACCGGCCTCCATTTCGTCGTCCACCTTCTGGGTGACGAGCAGCCTGATGCGGTCCTTGTCGTAGTCACCCAGCATCGCCATGAAATCGTCGGGCTGGTTGTTCTCACAGCCGAGACTCAGCACGAGCACAGCGCCTGCATTGGGGTGCAGACAGATGTCGCGCAGCACCTTACGGGTGTTCTCGTGGTCGCCTGACAGCTGCGAGCAGCCGTAGTTGTGATGCCAGGCATAGATGGCGTCAACGCCACTTTGAACTTTAAACTTTGAGCTTTGAGCATTATGATTACTCTCAAGTCCAGTTTCATGGCGGAGTTGTGCCACCAGCCGTTCGGCAATGCCGTTCACACAGCCTACAGTGGGCACCACCCATATCTCGTTGCGTACACCTACATCGCCATTCTTGCGTACATAGCCTTCAAAGGTGCGGTTCTCATTCTTAATGCTCAGTTCCTCGCCTACGGGATTGTATGTGTACTCAAGCGTTCCTGAGAGATTGGTCTTCAGGTTGTTCTCGTTCACCCAGTCACCAGCCTTCAGGTCTTCGCGTGCATGACCGATGGGATAACCGTATTTGATGATGTCCTCACCCTTGGCGGTATCCTTGATGAGGATCTTGTGACCAGCGGGCGTATCTTGGTTCACCACGACCTTTCGACCGTCCACCTCAATGATGTCCCCTTTCTTCTTCTCCTGCAGACAAACCACCACGCTGTCCGCCGCATTAATCTTCAAGTAAGTAGCTAATTCCATTTTTACTTTAAACTTTGAACTTTGAACTTTATGATTACAAAAGCCCTGTTTGAATTATTGTTTAGTTGCTTTTACAATTTTTGTCAATACACCAATTATTTTACTACATTCATCATATATAGAATCAAATTCTTTATCATTCAGAAAATGGGTCTCATGTAGCAGGTCTATCCAGTAAGCGGATTCTGTAGCCTCTTTTAAAGCGACATTCATCTTATTAGTAAAATCGGCTCTGCTTTGAGCATTTTTACCTTCGAACACATTGGCACCGATACTTGTACCTGATCGAAACAGTTGTTTCGACATAATGAACTCCGATTTTTCCTCTTTCAGATATTTATAGAGATTGACTATACGGATGGCGAAAGATTTCGAAATCTCATATACGTTATTCTCTGACTCTTTTCTCTCCAGCATAGGTAATCATAAAGTTCAAAGTTCAAAGCTCAAAGTTCAAAGTCTCAAATCGCCGTTCTTCTGTAGAAGTCCACGTTCTCCTTCGTCAGGATCTCGATCGGCATGTAGTTCACAGGGTTGACGGCACGCTTCATGACGATGGCATTAAACAGTGCGTCCACACTCGAGTATCCCTGTTGGTATGCGTGCTGGGCAATCAGGAACGAGATACTTCCCTGCCGCACGCACATCTCGTTCTTCGGCACCATATCGTATCCCATGATCTGTATGTTGCGGCGGTTGCTCTTCTGCAGGAACTGCCCCACGATATGAGCCTTCGAGTTGAACGTGATGCAGTGGTGTACCAGCGGATGCTCCTTGAAGAATTTCTCCAGTATGCCGTCATACTCCTTTTTCTCCTCGTCGAGCGGCAGGTCCACCTCCGTAATCTTGATCTCAGGGAAGTGGTCCACCATATAGTGACGGAACCCCGTCTCGCGGTTAGCCTGCTGCTTGGAACCCACTTTTCCGTCGCGTGTCTGCTTCACCAGCGCAATCTCCTTTTCCTTGCCGGCGATGAGCATCAGCATCTTCGCAGCGAAATAGCCGCTGGCAAACGAGTCCTGTCCGAAGAAGGTCAAGGGCTTCAGGTCGGGCATGTACGAGTCGAGCAGCACGTAGGGGATCTGCCTCTCCGTCAGCTTCTCCGTGAAGCGTGCCGTCTGTTCCAGCGTCGTGGGCACGATGATCACACCGTCGATTTTTGCCGTAAAGAACTCTCTCACCATCCTGGTGAAGGCGGCAGCGTTGAAACGCTCGTAATACACGAACTTCAGGTTGATGCCGAAGTCGCGACGGAAGTCCGCACAGGCCAGCGCTCCCTCTTCAATCTCGTCCCAATACGCCTCCTGCTCGTGCTTCGGCAGCACGCAGTAGAAGTTATATGTCTTGTTGTAGGCGAGGGCAGAGGCATACATGTTCGGACGGTAGTCCAGCTCCTCCAAGGCCTTGTTCACCTTGTCGAGAGCCGTCTTGCTCACGTTCGGACGCTTGTGCAACACACGGTCCACTGTTCCTGTCGACACACCGGCGCGGGCAGCGATATCCTTGATGGTAATGTTCTCTTTCGGCATAATCTGTGATTTTTCTGCAAAGGTACAAATTATTTCCGATACAGCCAACACTTTAATAGAATAATGTGTGCGAAAACGTTTCCGTTAGTCA
>CAMKSE010000076.1 GCA_946415365.1 uncultured Prevotellaceae bacterium | reverse complement strand
GCTGTCGTACAACAGTAAGGCAACTACTCATGCAATAGGGTGCTGAGTAGTTACTTCTTACAGCAAAAACGTTAATAAAACTAAAATTCCTCTATATAAATAAGGTGTGATAGCGTTTTTTGCTTACTTTTGCAGCCCGAAACCCGAAAAAGTAAAGTAAAAGGGTAAAAAGGTAAAAAAGAAAGATATGCAAAAGAATTTAGTAATTGTGGAGTCTCCAGCCAAGGCGAAGACGATTGAGAAGTTCTTGGGAAAGGACTTCAAGGTGATGTCGAGCTATGGTCATATCCGCGACCTGAAAAAGAAAGAGTTGAGCGTTGATGAAGATTCGCTAGAGCCTGAATATGAGATACCAGAGGAGAAGACGAAACTGGTAGCAGACCTTCGTGCCAAGGCCGAGAAGGCAGAGAAGGTATGGCTCGCATCCGATGAAGACCGTGAGGGAGAAGCCATATCGTGGCATCTGTGTGAGGTGCTGGGTCTGGATAAGCAGAAGACCAACAGAATTGTGTTCCATGAGATTACGAAACCAGCTATCCTTGAGGCCATAGAACATCCGCGTCATCTGGATATGAACCTGGTGAACGCCCAGCAGGCCCGTCGTGTTCTCGACCGTATTGTGGGCTTTAAATTGTCGCCAGTGTTGTGGCGCAAGGTGAAGCCAGCTCTCTCGGCAGGACGTGTGCAGAGCGTGGCAGTGAGACTGATCGTGGAACGTGAGCGTGAGATACAGGGTTTCAAGAGTGAGACTTATTACGTGGTCAACGGTATCTTCGCCATCACCAATCCCGATGGTTCTGCCACAGAGGTGAAAGCCATGTTGGGCAGCCGTTTCAAGACCGAGGCAGAGGTGATGAGCTTCCTTGAGCAGTGCAAGACTTCTGACTATGAAGTGGAGAGCATCGTCAGGAAGCCCGTTAAACGTACGCCCGCTCCTCCATTCACCACATCCACGCTGCAGCAGGAGGCCGCAAGAAAACTCGGTTTTACCGTCAGTCAGACGATGATGGTGGCACAGCACCTGTATGAGAACGGACAGATTACATATATGCGTACCGACTCTGTGAACCTCTCGAAGCTCTGCCTGGGAGCCAGCAAGGAGGAGATTGTTCGCCTGTATGGCAAGGAATACAGCAAGACGCGTCAGTATCACACCAACTCGAAGGGTGCCCAGGAGGCGCATGAGGCCATCCGTCCCACCTATATGGACAAGGCTGAGGTTGAGGGAACGGCACAGGAGAAGCGCCTGTACGAACTGATATGGAAGCGTACTATCGCCAGTCAGATGGCTGATGCCGAGATTGAGAAGACCATAGCAACGATCGGCATCAGGAACCAGAAAACGGGAACCAGGAGTCAGGAGGAGTTCGTGGCTCAGGGTGAGGTCGTGAAGTTTGACGGTTTCATCAAGGTGTATCGGGAGTCACTCGATGATGAAGAGCAGCAGGAGGAGTTCGGACACATCCTTCCTCCGCTGAAGGAAGGCCAGCTGCTGGTACGTCGTGAGATTACTGCCACGGAGCGTTTCACTGCAGGGCCACAGAGATATACTGAGGCAAGTCTTGTGCACAAGATGGAGGAACTGGGCATTGGCCGTCCTTCTACTTATGCCCCCACCATCAGCACCATCCAGCAACGCGAGTATGTGCAGAAGGGTGATAAGAAGGGTGAGGATCGTCCGTATGCCATATACACTTTAAAGGGGAAGCAGGTTGCACAGAAGACACGCAAGGAGATTGTGGGTTCTGAGAAGGGTAAGCTTATCCCCACGGACATAGGTATTGTGGTGAACGATTTCCTGATGAAGAACTTCAACGAGATTATGGACTACAACTTCACTGCCAAGGTGGAGCAAGACTTCGATAGGATTGCCGAGGGTGAAGAGAAGTGGACAGATATGATGCGCATGTTCTACAAGGAGTTTGAACCAACTGTGGAGCGTACCATCAACAGCCGTCATGAGCACAAGGCCGGAGAGCGTATCTTGGGCACAGACCCCAAAAGCGGTAAGCCCGTGTTTGTGAAGATTGGCCGTTTTGGTCCTGTGGTGCAGATAGGTACTGCCGACGACAGGGAGAAGCCCTCCTTCGCACAGATGCCCAAGGACAAGAGCATGGAGACCATCTCTCTTAGTGAGGCGCTGGAGTTGTTCAAGTTGCCACGACAGATAGGTGAAATCGGTGGCAAGCCTGTAACCATTGGCGCGGGACGGTTTGGACCCTATGTGCTCTATGATCGCAAATACACGTCGCTCCCTAAGGATGCAGATCCTATGGCCATCACCCTTGATGAGGCGATGGAACTTATACGGGAGAAGCAGCAGGAAGACGACAAGAAACATCTGAAGAAGTTTGCTGAGGATGCGAAACTCGAGGTGCTCAACGGTCGTTATGGTCCATACCTTGTGTATGACGGCAAGAACTACCGCCTGCCTAAGAGCATGCATGAGAAGGCTGCAGAGCTGACCTACGAGGAGTGCATGAAGGTGATTAACGCTGCTCCTACGAGAAAATCGTAAATGACAAGGATTATCCTCATCGGCTATATGGGTGCCGGGAAGACCACCATCGGCAAGGCCCTCTCGAAGGAGTTGGGTATTATCTTCTATGATCTCGACTGGTATATCGAGAACCGAATGCGCAAGACTGTCTCACAGATCTTCGCAGAGCGTGGAGAGGAGGGATTCAGGAAGATCGAGTATAACATGCTGCACGAGGTGGCGGAGTTTGAGGATGTGATTATCAGCTGTGGCGGTGGTACTCCATGCTTTTTCGACAATATGGACTATCTGAACCAACAGGGACAGGTGGTATACCTGAAGGCAGAGCCAGAGGTGCTGTATAAGCACCTGCTGATGGCAAAGGTGGAGCGTCCGCTTATCAAGGGGAAGAGTCAGGAGGAACTTCTGACATTTATCAGTGAGCAGTTGGAACGTCGGGAACCTTACTACAGTAAGGCCCGCTATACACTCGACGTCAGTCTGATGGACAGTTATGACAAGATTAATATCAGCGTAGCAAAGTTAAGAGAATTATTGGCAATATGAAAAAGTGGACTATCGACGATTCTAAGGAGCTTTACAACATTAATGGTTGGGGCACTTCCTATTTCGGCATCAATGAAAAAGGCGATGTCTATGTAACTCCTTGTAAGAACGACACGCAGATAGACCTGCGTGAGGTGATGGACGAACTGGCGCTGCGCGATGTCACGCCACCAGTACTGCTACGGTTCCCCGATATCCTTGACAACCGTAT
>CAMKSE010000075.1 GCA_946415365.1 uncultured Prevotellaceae bacterium | reverse complement strand
TTCTATTTTATGTTGATGCGAAGGCCGAAACTGAGGTTAAAGTTGAGCGGATGGTCTTGATAGATGGTGGGTGTGGCGCTGCCGTTAGAGAAATAATAGCCTATGCCAGGTTCTGTGTAGAGACTGAAAAGGTCTGTTAGCCTGTACTCAGCACCAGCGGCTCCGTTGAGTGAGAACTGCCAAGGGCTGGCATCCAACATCTTCTCTATCGTGCCACCTGCGATGACATAGAAACCGAAGTGACGGTTCGTCCACAGCTGATAACCCACGTTCAGAGGTAAGCCAATGTAGTTTAGACGTTGCTCCGTGACGGAGGCCTGTCCATCTGTAATAGTCGTGATGTCAGATACCAGACGGGTGTACGACAAACCACTCTCTATGCTCCAGCGGTTGTCGATCCGATAGCGCAGCGACAGGCCGAAACGGATGGGCTGACGATGACGTATCTGCGTGTCTGTCTGTGATCTATAAACTGTAGTAATGGTGTCATAGACGATGACAGGCGTCGGGTCATCAGATGGAGGAGTATTGGGAGGATCATTATCACCGTTCTTCTCGTGAGAATTATCTTCAGTATCACCTCCATGGTAATATACGGTATGAATCTTTATCTCAGTATTAGTGATCTCTCGGAAGGAAGACTCTGCGTGGTAACTGTCGTTCATCATGTTCGACATATAGACTTTGGCTGTCAGGCGATTGTCCAGGTGTTTCCGCTGACGGAAGTCCGAGGGATAGAACACTTGTGAAGGGCGAACAGGGGGTGGCGTCCGTTTTTCTACGATGCTGGGAGGCGCGTCTTCAATATGGGATTCAACCTCTTCATTGGGGGATTGCTGCTCTTCTGTTGGTCGAGAGGTCTCCACAGAGTCCGGGCTTGTTGTATCACAGAGGGACGGTTCTTTTGTGACATCAGCCATATCACAAAAGAACCGTCCCTCTGTGATACTATCCCCCTGTGATCTTTGCTGATTATTGGTTACTATTGCTGTCAGGCGTTCAGCTGTATCCTCGTCATTCTGGAAAAGCCAATATCCACCCCCAGCTATCAGCAGCAGTACGGCAGCCGCAGCCAAGCGTCGCAGCCATAACCGTCGCAACTGATGGGCATCAAGCGCTTTATAGACATCGTCCCACGACACCTCAGGGGCAGGCCTCCGATAGTCTGCCATCTTCTCTCTCAACTGTTGTCTCCATTGTTCGTTCATTGTCGTGGGGGTTTGTTGTCGTAATACTCTTTAATCATCTTCACCAGCAGGATCCTTGCCCTGTGCAGCTGCGAGGCCGAGCTGCTTTTTCCTATACCGAGCAAGCGTGCTATCTCTTGATGGCTCTTGTCTTCGAACACGTAGAGGTTCATCACCGTTCGGTAGCCTGTTGGCAGACGGTCCAGCATCTCTAGGATGACATCGGGAGGAATGTCTGCGAGTGGCGGATCATCGTCTTCCTCCGGATCGTCTGATACTATATAATCTATTTGCACCTGCCCATGCCGTTCTTGCGTCCGCAGGAACTTCAGCGACTCGTTGACAGCCACTTTCGTGACCCAAGCCTGCAAGGAGCCTGCTCCGCGATACTTAAATTCGCCGATGCGGGTAAGTATGTGGACTAACGAATCCTGAAAAACATCCTTCAGGTCTTCTTCATCGGCGATGTAGCGCGAGCAGACTCCTGCAAGGTATTCTGCGTAAAGGGAATGGAACTCCTTGACGGCAGCCTTATCGCCGTCGTGCAGTCGCTTTATCAAGCGTTTCTCGTCGTCCCCGATGAATATCACGCGAGTTAATAGCCAGTATATTGGCCGATGAAGAATATGGCACCCGTCTTCCGTTCACTGATCACGTAAAGGAACGGGTGGTTGGCATGGAAGTTAATGATTTGGGGCTCTTCAGTATCTGGGCCTAAGGCGTAATCTACTCCTATGACGGTTACGGCTGCCGCCTCAGTACCCTCTTCGTCAAGTTTGATTTTTGCTACCTGCTTCATGAGTCCAATATAAACATCTGCGTTACAGAAGTAGCGGAAGTCGGCCTTCTTTTCATTGAAGGCGTCAGGCATACCAAGCGCAATCATGATGGATTTCAGATCGATGTCGGTATCAGTCTCAATACGTGGCAGTTTCACATCGACCGTCTTAGCTACCATCCGCCTGTTCAGACTCTCCCATTCTTCGGCTGTGGGCACCTTTGGCACGGCCTCATAGGTATCCTTTTTGGGCAGCAGCACCGTCATTGTGAACGACTCGTTGCCGTAGGGCAGACGCAGAGCCTGATAGTCGTCGTTCTCGCCATAATCGAAGACTGCCGTCCTGTGCATCATCGGTCTCCATATCAGTTCATCCGTATTACCAGCGTGATTAAACACTTCATCCACCGTTTCTTCCTTGTCGAACTTCAATGTCCACGCGCCCTTGAAATAGATGGCGTTTAGCAGATAACTTACGGCATCTATATTGAATTCTTTCTCATCGAGCACCTTCTGGATCATCTGCTCCGTATGGTCGCTGGCCCATTGGTTGATGACGTCCAGCGTCTTTCCGTCTTTGAAGTCGCGGGTCTCGGGTTCGGCGTTGTAGAAGACATTCGCCTTCTGCACGAAGTCCGGATTCAGTGTGTAGATCTGGTTCACATAGATGTTATTGGCAATCATCACCTTCGTCAGCGGATCGAGGGCAGGGGCCATGTTCAGCATCTTATAGCAGAAGGCATTGATGCTGTCGGCACCTGTCTTCTCGAATCCCAACACCTTGTTAATCTGTGCCAAAGTCTCACCATCAGCACCGTTGTTGAGCATGCCGAGGGCGTAGGTGATACTGATAGGCGACAGTATCTGACTCTTCACCCCGTCCTGCGCCTTGCGGAACAGGTTAAAGGCAAACGCGTTGCTCTGGTTCACCAGTTCCTGTTCGCCGCGAGTCAGTTCCATTGACGTCGGCGGTTCCACTGGGTCGATAATAAGTACCGGATCCTGACTTTCGCTGTCGAGACTACATCCCGACAATGCTGTTGCTGCCATCATGGTCAGGGCGATGGCTGCCCACATCGTTCCTTTCTTCATATTGCTTGCAAATTTAACTCATTTCTATTAGTATAAATCCCGAAAGTCGAAAAACTTGCATCAAGTTTAGTTAAAAAATCAAAACGCTGGACTGGATTTGAGTCGTACAAGGCATTAGAACGACTTGTGGAAGGCGTCAAATGAATAAAAGAGAGATGAGCGAAAAAGGCTCATCTCTCTTGTTAGTTGATTAATGTGTATTCGCTTACTTGAACAGGCTCTGGGCCATCTGATAGAGGCAACGGCGCCAGGTAAGGAACTCGTGGGCGGTACCCTCGGA
>CAMKSE010000074.1 GCA_946415365.1 uncultured Prevotellaceae bacterium | reverse complement strand
TATGAAGAAAAAGTTTATTTGCGCCGTTTGTGGATATATCTACGAAGGCGATGCTGCTCCTGAGAAGTGTCCAATCTGTAAGGCTCCCGCCTCAAAGTTCTCAGAACTCAAAGATGATGCCGATATGACTTATGCTACCGTTCACAAGATTGGTGACGGCAAGCCTGAGGGAGTGAGTGAGGAGATGATTCAGGACCTGCGCAATCACTTCAACGGTGAGTGTGGTGAAGTTGGTATGTATTTGGCAATGGCCCGTCAGGCAGACCGTGAGGGTTATCCCGAGATAGCAGAGGCCTTCAAGCGCTATGCATTTGAGGAGGCTGATCATGCAAGCCGTTTCGCTGAGCTACTGGGTGAGTGCGTTTGGGACACAAAGACCAACTTGGAGAAGCGTGCTGCTGCCGAGGCTGGTGCATGCGAGGATAAGTTTCGTATCGCCAAGAATGCAAAGGCTGCAGGTTTTGATGCTATCCACGACACAGTTCACGAGATGGCTAAGGATGAGGCCCGTCACGGTGCAGGCTTCGCTGGATTGTTGAAGAGGTACTTCGGAAAGTAATCACTGTCATGCAATAAATTGAAGAAAAGTCCGTTTTATCAATACGATGAAACGGACTTTTTATTTTCTAACGATATTATTGGCGGTCGTGGCTTGTGGTGATGATGACAACTTCTCGACGAGCACAGGCCTTAGACTGACGTTCCCAGAGGACACGCTGAAGATGGATACGGTGTTCAGCCGTACGCCGTCATCGACCTATACGTTTTGGGTGCATAATGAGAACGATACAGGCATCCGGGTACAGAGCGTGAGGCTGAGACGTGGCAACCAGACGGGATTCAGGGTGAATGTGGATGGTATCTACCTCGATAACTCCAACGGTTCTCAGACCTCAGACGTTGAGATCCGTAAGAACGACAGCATCCTAGTGTTTGTGGAGCTAACTGCTGCAGAGAATGGACAGAGAACTCCGGTGCTGGTGGAGGACGACCTGCTGTTTCAGTTGGAGAGTGGTGTAGAGCAGAAGGTATGTCTGCAGGCGTGGTCGTGGGACGCCAAGAAGCTGTATTCGCCCGTCATTACGAAGGACACGCTGATAGAGTCGGAACTGCCGATTGTCATTTTCGGTGATATGAAGGTGGAAGAAGGTGTGGAGCTGACCATCCTCAATACCTGTCTGTATTTCCACGACGGTTCCGGATTGCTGGTCTATGGCTCGCTGCATACAGAGGATTGCGTGTTGCGGGGCGACAGGCTTGATGATATGTTCGACTATCTGCCGTACGACCGTGTGAGCGGACAATGGAACGGTGTCCATCTCTATGAGACCTCTACTGGCAACACGATGCTTCGCACGGAGATCCGCAACCCCGTGAAGGGCATCGTCTGCGATTCAGCTGCCCTCGCCCCTACTATCCCTAATGACCCTACTATCCCTAATCTCCCTTCTTCTCCCCGCCTATCTATGACCGAATGCATCATCCACAACTGTGAGGAAACCGGTCTTGAGGCCTATAATGCCTATATCATCCTCGACCATTGTCAGCTGACGAACACCGGTGGTGATTGTATCTCTGTGGTGGGCGGCATAGCCGATATCAGCTACTGCACCTTTGCGCAGTTCTATCCCTTCACGGCCAGCCGTGGGGCTGCTTTCCGATTCAGTAACCGCTATGATGAGACAGACATACCTCTGCAGAGACTGTCGTGTGTAGGATCGATCATGACGGGTTACGACGAAGATGTGGTGATGGGTGTGGCCGGGAGCGAGGACGTGCCGTTCAACTATGACTTTCGCCTGTGCCTGATGCGCACGCCGGCCGTGACGGACGATTCGCTGCATTTCGAACAGATCCTTTGGGAAACGCCCAAAGACTCCATACAGGGAAAGCAACACTTTGTGCAGATTGACGAGGACAACCTGATCTATGACTTCCACCTCGACTCGCTGTCGACGGCGCAGGGACTGGGATGTTATTAGAAGTCTGAGAAGGTGAGCGGCATCAGTTTCCTGATACCATCAATCAAATACACACATTTTCTTCCATACAAGAGAATACGGATGGGAGCCTGGGCGCGTGTTTCGGACTCGATAATGACCTGTCGGCAACTGCCACAGGGGCCTGTGGGCTCGTAGGTCAATTCTCCGTCGGTACCGCGTGCGGCAATCGCCAGCATTTGGACAGGCGTGTCGGGATACTGTGCGCCGGCAGAGAACAAGGCGGTGCGCTCGGCACAGAGACCGGAGGGATAGGCGGCGTTCTCCTGGTTACAGCCAATAACCTCGATGCCGTTATCCAGTCTGACGGCAGCCCCGACATGGAAATTTGAGTAGGGGGCATAACTCCTCTGCGTGGCCTCGATAGCCAGCTTGATCAGGTGCTGCTCTTCGGCGGTGAGTTCCTTCATCTGACACTCTTGAATCACAGATTTCAGTTCGACTTCCTTCATAGATTGCAATATTTTTCGGCAAAGTTACGAAAAATCGGTTGCAGAACAAAATAAATACATATTAATTTCGTATTTTTGCAGCAAAATTGTAAGAAACATGAGAAAAGCTCTATTAATACTTGTCGCTTGTCATTTGTCACTTATTACTTGTGTTGCACAGATACGGTGGAACCAAACCTATCAGCAGTATATTGACCAGTATAAGGATGTGGCCATCGAACAGATGAAGCACTACGGCATTCCCGCATCGATAACCCTTGCCCAGGGAATCTTCGAGAGTGGCGCGGGCCGGAGTGAACTGGCTGTAAAGGCCAACAATCACTTCGGCATCAAGTGTAATGGCTGGACGGGCCGGAAATCATATCACGACGATGATGTACGGGGAGAGTGTTTCCGGGCATACGACAATGCCTACGAGTCATTCGAGGATCACTCGAAGTTTCTTTCCAGCAGACAAAGATACAGTTCGCTGTTCAAACTGAAGAAAGACGATTATAAGGGTTGGGCGCGCGGTCTGAAGGCAGCGGGTTATGCCACCAATCCCCAATATGCCGACAGACTGATAGAGATCATACAACTGTATAAACTCTACGAGTATGACAAGGCTAAGGGCTATGACAAATTCCTGTCGGAGCACACTAAGGACAATTCTTTAAATGGTCAGCCTCTGCATTCCATTAAGGTGTTCAACAAGAACTACTACCTGATAGCACGTCGCGGAGACACCTTCAAATCGATTGCCGATGAGATAGGAATCAGTTACAGGAAGATAGCGAAGTATAATGAGCGCGACAAACGCGACCAGTTGGAGGAAGGAGAGATAATCTGGCTAAAGAAAAAGCAGAAGAAAGCCCCGAAGGACTACAAAGGACGACTGCATTATGTTAGGAATGGTGAGTCGATGTATAGCATAGCGCAGAAGTACGGTATACGGTTGAAGAATCTATATAAGATGAATCATCTCACGCCCGACTATCAGATCCGGATTGGTGA
>CAMKSE010000073.1 GCA_946415365.1 uncultured Prevotellaceae bacterium | reverse complement strand
GCTGCCGAGGCGACGAATACACCTACGAGCAACTGTTAGACATCGCCCATCAGTACCTCAAAGAAATGGGCTATGGAGAGGACGGCCAGCCTATTCTCATCTACGCCCATCACGATACTGACAACCACCATATTCATATAGTGACGAGCCGTGTGGCTCCCGATGGCCACAAGATAGACCACAATCAGGAACGCATCCGTTCTCAGGAAGTCATCAACCGCATTATGGGCGAGAACCAGGAACAGCGGGCTTCCGATACCGTCAAGAAAGCTTTGGAGTACCGTTTCTCTACGGTCAACCAGTTCAAGGCCATCCTCGAATCCAGCGGCTACGAGTGCTATACCAAGGATGATGATCTTTGTATCAAGCGTGATGGGCACGTTATCGAGACCCTGCCACTGAACGTCATCCAGCAGCATTGCCAAACTTTCGAATCCGATGAAAAGCGACGGAAACAGCTCAGAGCCATCCTCCTGAAGTACCGCGACATGACTGCCGACAAAGAAGAACTCCGAACGATGATGAAACAGAAGTTTGGTATTGATCTCGTTTTCCATGGTTCCAAAGATAAACCCTATGGCTATACCATCATCGACCACCAGAACAAGACCGTCCTCAAAGGTGGTGAAGTCCTGAAACTCAAAGAACTACTCCAATTCCAACCGAAGGAAGAACGCTTACACCGCATAGACGAATTTATCGATGCCATGCTGGAGGACAATCCCGACCTGACCACCCGCGAGTTGAACCGGATGCTTCGTCGCCAGTTCGGTACTCATATCTCCAAAGGTCGTATCGCCTATGGTGACGATTTCATCGACCTCAAAGCGTATCAGCTTCAGGCCCTCAAAGCCAATGACCTCAAAGCATGGAAGGAAGCCCATCCTGAGCTGGCTCATCAGGCCGCAGAGTCTCATGACCATCGAACCCCGATTACGAGACAACAGCCATCCGAAAGCACTCACCTCCGCAAGCCAACCATCACAAAGGAAGGCTCACGGGATCAGAACCGTGAATGGGAAGTTGGTCACAACACTCGCTACAATGACATTGATGATGAGAATCGGTTGAAGCGATAGTTCTCCTGTGGTTCAGCAAAAACGCCAATCGCAATTGGCGTTTTTGCTTCCATATCCCTCAGAATGGCAAACCGCTTCCGTCATCGACTACTGGTGCCGCATGTCCTTCTTCACTATTTGCAATAAACCTTTTGATTATCTCTATAGCCTTCTGAATGTTATAGCACAATTCAAAAGCATCATTTTTGGCAAAGAAATCCATCGAGACCATGAGCCACTTATAGACCTCATCATCCTCCAACTTCTTACCATTGTATGCCTCTATCCGATTGAACCAGTATTCTTCCAAACAATCGAATTTGTCCGTTGGACTTTCCAAGCGGGACTTTTCCGGGTTAGTCAAGTCCTCCAATATTTCTGTGATGTAATTTCTCACTTCTTCATCTGGCTCGTGTTTCACCAATTCTTCTATCCAACCAGGAGTCATCCAACTATATTCAGGCTGGATATGCTTAAATCCGTAATGTCTTTCGTTGTTATCCTTACTCATATTCTTAAAGTGTTGAAAATATACAGGCAAAGTTACACATAATACGCCAAATTTCACTATCTTTGCCCTCGTTTTTAAATACGATCGGAATTATATGATACAAGAATATGCAAGGGTATCAGTAGAAATGCCCGAAAACAAAGATAAGAAATCCCTCCATCAGGAGCTGACATACGAGATTGAGAATCCAGACATCAAGGATGAATATACCATCAAGTTCTGATTATGGAAAAGAGAAGCGATACCTATCAGATTGCATCCGATATTCAATGGGAATATGCGGGTGATGGCATTGTACGTCAGATTATGAGCTACGACGAGAACTTAATGATGGTGAAAGTAAAATTCAATCAAGGAGCCGTCGGCACACTCCATCAGCACCCACATACCCAAAGTACTTACGTGGCCAGCGGCTGCTTTGAGGTGACTATCGGTGAGGAGAAGAAAGTACTCAAAGCTGGCGATGGCTATTATGTCGCTCCTAACCTGCCACATGGTTGCGTCTGCTTGGAGGCAGGTGTTCTTATCGACACCTTCACACCTATGCGCAAGGATTTCCTGAAGTGAGTGATATATGACTGAGCAATTAAGAAACAAACTTGTGGAAATAGCCTTGCAATGGCAAGAGAGATATGGGGTTGCTCCATCTATAACAAGTACAATTTCTGAATATGATGCAGCAATGCTGGTAGGTATGTCCGAAAACGAATATTCCGCTTATATGAAGGATAAGACCGCAGTAAACAAAGGAAGTGATTTCGTTTTCAATAATACAAGATACCAGGTAAAAGCCAACCGGCCAAGTGGTAAGAAAGGAAGCTTTGTGACCATGGTTCCCAAGGCTGCAAATTATGAATGGGATAGGTTAATCTGGATTCTTTATGATAAGAACTACGTGATACAGGAAGCATGGGAATGGGGAGTGGAAGAGTACAAAGATGCCTTTGATGCAATAAAGAGGTTATCTCCTGATCATTACAGAAAAGGTAGATGTCTGTATAAAAAGTAGAAAGAATGACCATCGACACCACCAACATGTGCTCGCACCTGCAAAAGAAGTTGTTTGAGGAGGACGGCATCTATCATCCTCTTTGGATAGCCATGCAAGATGACCCGGGACTAACAGCCGTAGTCCGTTCCCGTCAGTTGCATATCTATCGCAATGGCAAGAAAGTGTTGGTGCTGGCAGGAAAAGCAACTCCCAAAGTAATCAGAGAGGACAGAATCTGCGATTTTGTATTGAATCTATAGTCCTAACATCATGTGCACATACACGTTCCTTGATGAAATCAGGGTACTTCGGAGTGAGTTCTGCAGCATTGAAACCTGCTATTACACAGATAAAAGATATGTTACCCTCAATGTAGTCACACCACTTATTCTGTCCAAGGCACCATCCAAGGATGTTATCAAATTCTGCTTCTGATTTGGGTAACTGGACATGAACTACCAAATGAGGTTTGGACTGTTGATATAATAACCAATAGTCTCCATGACCTTCTACATGTTTCAACTCTGCCTTGAATGTCTCGCGCTCTACATGCTTTGGTTTCAATCCAGGTCTTTGCAGACGTGGGAACATCACATAATCACAATTTTCAATCTTCTTGATTTCCATATCGTTTACATTTAGTTAATGAAAGAATTATCTTCTTAACTCGCATCATTTTACCACCGCTGCCAACGATATTTCAGAGGCCGGTTGGTGGGCTTCATAGCCACTCTTGATGCAAAAATCTGGTGCAAAGATATGGGGATCTTGTCAAAGAGCCAAAAGAAATCACCTTTTTAATATTTAGTAACTACAAAAGCAACAGGGAAAAGCAAAGTTTATGTTCTCTCCCTTGACTACATAATTACAGAAAATATGTATTTTATATATTTGTATTGATAAATTTAATGATATTCAGAATTTATAAAATATCAATATTATAAATTTCTGATAAATTGTTTGG
>CAMKSE010000072.1 GCA_946415365.1 uncultured Prevotellaceae bacterium | reverse complement strand
AATCCCGGACTTGTAGCTCAGTTGGTTAGAGCAACAGACTCATAATCTGGAGGTCCCAGGTTCAAGCCCTGGCTGGTCCACGTTGAAAATCAGAGAGTTACGAATGTTTCGTAACTCTCTTTTTTGTTCACATGGAACTTGTACGGAACTTGGAAGCTATTTCAAAAAGTAATAAAACAAGACATTATAAGCTATTATAGACTGCATTATGATAGTTTATTTCCTTTTCAATATTAACTAAAACAACTTCTAAACAACTTCATTTTTCACCTTAAATCCTCTGTTTCTTAAAAGTTAAATAATTCAAATTCAAGGGTGCGTTCATGTCCATTCCTTCACGATTTCCCCCTAAACAAGAACCTTTTAGAATTATCAATGCTCTTTGGAATGGGCGTATTGAGCGTATATATTTGATGGCTCACGATACTTATTTTCCTCCCAATTATGGTCATAAACGATTATATATTCTCATGAAATCCTAAAATCATTTAGAAAGTAATAAAAATAAACAAAAGAGAGCCATCAGCAAACCTCGAACTTTTACGATGCACCATAAGGGGCGACCTTTTTGAGTGTGACGGCTCTCTTTTGAGAGACATTTCTTATGAGATTCTGCCTTATATTTGCCTGAATAAGTCTGGTTCTACTACTTCTTTCTTGCTTTTTCTTCGTTTCTGCATAGGTGAGAGTGACCATCCAAATTCCTTCAGATTCTCCTGAAGAGCAAATTTCACGATGTTATTGTGCTTATAGACCTTCGTGCCACTCTTGAACTTGGGCTGCTGCTCCTTCTCTTGAATGACCTGCATCACCTGAACATAACTGTCTGAGCATTCTCTGGCTTCCAAACGGATCTGGCGCATATAGTAGATGACTTCATCCTTGTCCAGATAACGGGCTAACAGAGCCTGCACAGCGTATTCCTGCTGGTCTTGTGGGCATCCGTACCACATATTGGCGTGAAGCCGCTGCATGGCTGTCATCGGCTTGGGTTTCTCCTCTACCCGATGCTCTTCAAAAGGATCGAGAGGCAAATCACCTTTCTGCCAGGGCAGCGCATTCCCCTGCTTTGGGTTATCTTTCGTGTAGATATAGACGACAATCGACAACACTTTACCGCCACGGCCTTTCTTCGCGCCTTCCTGATAGTCGAACCACAAGTTTGAAAAACCGTTGCTGTAGAGGTCGTAAAGCTCCTTCTGAGCCACTTCAAGGATATTCTGCTTGATGTCTTTGTAGTTCTGATAGGAGGCTGGCGTGATGATTCGCTTGGTTCTGGCATCTCTCACCTCCTCCAAATTGAATATACGGCGGAACACGTCCATCTGAAAGGGTATTACTCGCTTCTTATACATATTGCCCAATGCTTCCTCGGCAGGATCGCTGTAGCGGAAGTCACCGCAGAACTGACTACACAGTTCATAGAACTTCTGTGTGTACTTGGAGCGCAGCAGCATAGCCGTTCCAAGGTCGAAGGTAGTAAACGACTTCGAAATGTCTATCAGATAAGGCATAATTTCAGGCGACACACGTACATCATACAATTTAGTCTCAGTATTATAGAAGAAGGTATCTACCCAGTGGACTCTACCAAAGATCAGCTCTCCTTTTTCGTTCCTGAAGCTGACTGGCACGAACTTCTTTCCCAGTTCGCTAAGGGCTTCATAGGTGTTCAGGACATTCGTCTTACCCCCGATGAGTCCCAAATCTTTGTCTGTCAGGTGGAAATACAGATCCTGCCAACTGGCAGGAACACCAAGGTTCTTCTCTACATACTTGTGTTTCACCTCACCCGTCAGGAAGTAGAGCATTCTTCGCTCCAACAGACTGTATACTACAGGCGCATTCACAATTGCGTTACTCCATCGTATCTGCTCGTGTGGCATCTTTGCCTGCTCGATATGTTTCAGAATCTCATTCTTTTTTCTTGCCATGATTATACATCTTTGTTAAATATTAAAGTTCGGAATGTCGTTTTTTGGCATCCAATTATCACTTTTGGTGAAGCAAAGTTAGGAAACATAATTGAAGACTGCGGATTCTGAAACGTTAATAAAAGTAAACAAAACAACGACCATTCAGCTTATATCTTATTATTTTCCTCCCAATTAAACTATTGTGCTATTGCTTTCCTCCCAATAAGTTATTATTTTCCTCCTAATTACTTATTATAAACCTCCCAATTAAAACCCCGAACCCCCTATAAATAGGCAACTTCGCGCCTCCTATAAGTAAAGCTTATATAAATAAGACAATAACAAAAGCTTTACCAGCACCTCCAGAAGCGGATGGGCTTTAAGGGAAAGAAATTGGGCTTTGAGGGAAAAAGAAACGTCATGGCATAATGTAAACCTCCTAAGTTCGGCTGTTTTGCGCTTTATGATATGCAGGGATAGTTCTTTTATGGCTCTGTTTGCCCAATCTTACATCAAGCGTTTTTTACGATGGCTGAACTTGTCAGCCTTTGTCAGTGTGAGCATATAACCGCTTTTGGCCGATTTTACCGAAGATTTGGGCATGATTTTATAGCCAGACTACTCCCAAGTTGGTTGAAGCCTGGCACCCGAAATCGCCGTCTGGCACTTATGCCCTTACGAAGTTCTTCCGACTAATCAACAAGCTAATGATGCGTCCTATGACCACCATAAGCAGCATAGCGAGCCTTACTACAAGAGCAATCACTGTGCCGAAGCCTTTGATGATGGCACAAAGTAGTAGGAAGTATAGTATAAATATCAGCATAGTCTTATCATTTCTTTCCCTCAAAGTTAGTCATTTTTTACGAGATAGCAAAGGTTTCCGCTGCCTTTCTTCCGATTTCAAAGCAATCTTTCTGCCTGACGGAACAACCCTCTGCCGCCTCTCCCATTCCCCATCGATGTTCTTTTCCCTCAATGCAGAAACTCAGAGATTCAGATAATCAGTATTACATAAACACTGAAAATCTTAATCTCAGATTTTACAATAATCAGATAATCAGAAATTCAGTATTTCATCAATTCAGAAAATAAGAATTTCAGAAAGTCTATCAATAAGAAAGATAGCAATTCAGAGTTTCAGACAATCAGACATTATGAATTTCAGACAAACAGTATTTCAGACTTTCACAAAATAAGAAAGTTTGTATTTCATAAAATCAGCAAGGGCGATAAAACCAACGAACCCTACACGATGTTACAGAAATTATGAAACTCATAAAATCAGTAATTCATAATTTCTATCTTTCTGAAACAACCGATTCCATCGGCTTTTCTGCTTCGATTATTTGGCCACGTCAACGAAAAGTTGTACCTTTGTAACAGCGAGTCCAGCCTCCGGCTATCATCAGACGACCCGCCCGCAAGGCGAGTCTTACGGAAACGGAATAGCAAGTTGTACTTTTGTGCTGACAAACTCCGTTAGCCACCAAAAAGTCACTTGCCAACTTCAGTGAAGCTGGGGATGATGTCACCTCGCAACTCGGTAACATGATTAAAGGATAACAGCCCTATGGAAAAGAAAACGAAACGACTTTGGATTAGGCTC
>CAMKSE010000071.1 GCA_946415365.1 uncultured Prevotellaceae bacterium | reverse complement strand
AGGCGACAAGGGCGGCTATTGGGAAGTGATAGAGAATGGTATTGAACAATAGCAACATGCCGAAAGTGGCGTAAAAGATGGCGTAAAAGGCAGCGTAAAAGAACTGTCTGATATTCAGGAGGTTATTGTAAAAGAGATGCTATTCGATCCGTCTATTACGACTAGTGAAATGGCGCAAAAGACTGGCATAAAGTTCAGAACTCTCCAGCGACATATCTCTCAGTTTCAGGCGATGGGTGTTGTTGTCCGCAAAGATGGTCGAAAAGATGGTTATTGGGAGGTTGTAAAAAACAAATAGTCTTCTGACAGATGCCTGCTATTATTACAGATACATTCGACTACGACGATATTGTCAGGGTGCTTGACCTTGATGAAGCGTTCGTGCATCATCAGATTGATGCGCTTCAGCCGAAGTATTGGCGTGCTGTGATAAAGACGAAACCAAAGGGATTGAAGATTTTCGCACCTGTGATGGTGAGCGGCAATAGGGGCATCGACTATATGATATACATGCTGAGTCGAGACTGGCAGATAACAAAGAAGCAGCGATTGCTCGACTACATGCATTTCGGAGTGTACCGCCAGACGGACGGCTTTCACCTCGTAGGTTTCATGTATCTTGATTCCAATCCTTTGGCAAAGCCAGAGAAAGCATTCTTTACTCCTCACTTCTTTGATAGGTACAGGGAGAGAACGGGCTTGCCAATGGATATGCCAAAGATGGAGGTGATGAAGGATTGGATCATGAAGAATCTGCATCTCAATTCTGATGCGCAAGGCAATGAGAAATACCCCGATGGCATCTTCTGCGCTTATCCAAGTGGTGTCGCTTTGGGGAGAGAACTGCCAGACGGCAATAGCGAGATGAAGACTTTTGTCACCTATGAAATGCTGCGTGGGGAGCAAATTGAGAAAGGTGAAAATCAAAGCAGAGCTGCCAAAGTGCAGGAAGAGGGAGGTTTCAGAAACTGTAAGGAGTTAGTAGATAAACTTGTAAAATATGGCATACACCTATAAATATCCAAGACCGGCTGTTACTGCTGACTGTATTGTAATAACGAAAGAGACAGAGCCAAAGGTGCTGCTTATCCAGCGAAGCATTGACCCATTCAAGGGATGCTGGGCATTCCCAGGCGGTTTCATGGACATGGATGAGACCACGGAACAGTGCGCTATCAGGGAACTTGCCGAAGAGCATCAGCGTGATAGCCATCGTGGCTGCCGAAGCCTGCACTATCATCGTGACCAGTGCACCAACGATGACAAACAATATAATTGTAAAGAACGAGTCCTGCGGCACGTGAGCCAGCATCCCTGCCACCATATCACCGATGTTCATTGCCGTTGCTGCCTCCTGAAGGAACGCCAGGCCCATGAACAGGAAAGAGAAGCCGAAGATGAACTCGCCGATGCTCTTGCGGTTGCCCTTGCCGCTGAAGATGAGCGGCATTCCGATAGCCAGTAGGGGGATGGCAAAGGCCGCAATGTTCACCTTGAATCCCACAGCCGAGATAATCCATGCCGTCACCGTCGTACCGATGTTGGCACCCATGATGACACCGATACTCTGACCAAGCGTCATCAATCCGGCATTCACAAAACTCACCACCATCACCGTCGTGGCACTCGACGACTGGATGAGTGCCGTGATCAGCACACCCGTCAGCACACCCATCACACGGTTCTTGGTCATAGCCGCCAGAATACTGCGCAGGCGGTCGCCCGCAAACTTCTCCAGGCCCTCCGACATTGTCTTCATTCCGAAGAGGAACAATGCTAGCGAACCCACAAGCGAGAAAATGTTAATCATCAATTCCATTTCTTTGTCTTTTTAATGATGCGACAAAGGTAATGGAATCTTGTTACGCCTCCGTTACACTGATGTTACAATGCTGTTACAACTGGGCCCGTTATTACTCACTGTAATTATGGTCTATTACGATGGTCACTTGCATGTCGGGCACAAGAGGCTGTATCTCATGAGTGAGTTGACTGGCAAAGGCTGTATCATCATGGATGGAGATATCGGGGACTACATCGACTGAAAGCAGGTTCTCCTTCTTTGAATAGTAGAATCCGTGCACTTGCACAATGTCTTTGTGAGCTGCGAGGGTCTGCATCACCTTCGTCTGCAACTCAGCATGACGGTTGTTGCCTGTGGCAATGGCATAGACGCCGACGGTCATGACGATGCCGTGACGCTCTATCATCTGCATGGTGATCTTACGTGTCAGGCCATGAATCTCGTGAGCCGACATGGTATCATAGACGTTGATGTGCAGCGAACCGATCTTGACATCCGGACCATAGTTATGCAGAATCAGGTCATACACACCATGCACACCATCGTAGTCGGAAACCTCTTTGATGATCTGTTTCGTGAGCTCTGCCGAGATACTCGTGCCCAGCAGTTCGTTGACAGGCGAGGCCAGCATCTCGATACCAGCCTTGATGATGACCACGGAGATGAGAGCACCCAGAATGCCATCGAGCGACACGCCCCACAGCAGCATGACACCAGCAGAGATCAGCGTTGCCAGGGTGATGACGGCATCAAACAATGCATCAGATCCGGAGGCGATCAGCGCATCACTCTTCAGTTGCTCGCCCTTGCGCTTCACGTACTGGCCGAGGATGAGTTTCACCACGATGGCCACCACGATAACCACCAGTGTGGTTGTCGTGTACGAAGGTTCTGTAGGGTCGAAGATTTTCTTCACCGACTCGATGAGTGAGGTGATACCCGCCGACAGCACGATGACGGCGATAATGATGGCGCTGAAATACTCGATGCGCCCGAAGCCGAAAGGATGCTTCCTGTCGGCTGGTCGCTGGGAGAGTTTAGTGCCTACGATGGTGATGACGCTCGACAGTGCGTCGCTCAGGTTGTTGACGGCATCCATCACGATGGCCACGCTGCTGGCCAAGACACCTACAGCGGCCTTGAATCCAGCCAACAGCACATTAGCTATAATACCAATCCAACTGGTACGGATGATTTCTTGACTTCTGTCCATGCTACGACACTATTATTTTCTTACATTTGCTGACTAGTCGCTTACCTGTTTCGTAGGAAAAACTGGAATTATTGGATCATCTTTGCTATTTCTAAACGGGCTTTCTTTCCATCTGCACTAGGCCAAAGAGGGTAGACGTGGCCCATCTTCTGCAAGTCATCATCGTCTCCCGTCACGTCAACCCAAGGCGAGATGAGTATCAGGCGGCTGGGCAAATCTATCGAATCATCTATCTTTATCTTCATAATCGTTTCTGTGTATAATTAATCTTTTCGTCTGCAAAGATACGAAATGAAAATGAGAAAAGATGTATTATTTCACATTAATTAAAACTAAAAACAGGCAGCATCTATCGTGTGTGCTGCCTGCTGCTGTTTTAACAAAATAAAACCACACAGGCCTTTTATTGTATTCTTTTGAATAGCTACTTCGTATTAAGACTTATGCTTCCGGCCGTGAGGCCATCTCCCGTGGCAGTCAGCTTGAGCGACGACGGCGTACAACTACTC
>CAMKSE010000070.1 GCA_946415365.1 uncultured Prevotellaceae bacterium | reverse complement strand
GCGCCTGGGGCGACGTAGACGATACTAAGATGGCTGCCGAAGTTTGTCAAGCCTGCCTGATGCAGCCCCTCAAGCAGGCGGTTTAGTGATGCGAGGAGATCCTCGCCGTTGATTTCCATTGTTTTTCTCTGTTTCTTGGTTGTTCAATCTATGCGTATCCTTCGCCAATTGGCGAGAGAGGGAAAAAGCAACGGAGGAACGTGGGTGAATTAGTAAATAACAGCATAATCTCTCGGGTGTCCGCAATGACCCATGAACAAATGCTTTTACTACCAATGCCCACGTATCCGTTGCCGTATACGTGAGCTGGCAGCCAACTTGCTTTGTTCATGTCTTTAGAATTGCGGTTCGAGAGACTTACAAAAGCTGCGGTTGCTTCTTCTTACAATATGTATGGAGTGCAAAGATAAACCTTTTCCTTCACACTCCCAAATGTTTTGAGATATTTCTTACGGACTCATCTTTGTTTTCATTAAAGTCTAAACATTATATATAATAGGAATCTTTATTTTACGATGACACTGAAGTCCTTGTGGCAGGTGATGACGTTATCTTCACTAAGAGTCAAACGGAACTCAGTATAATATTGTCCCACAGGTAATGGCTGTTGATCTTGCTTCTTAATAAAGACTACGCCTGAGGAAGGGACATGGAATTCTCTATAATTCTCTTTGTCTATATCTAATACTTGTCCTTGCCAAGGGCATTCGTACACATAGTCTATTTGTTCAACCCAAAACTGATTTCGTGGAGAACAATATGTAAGAGTAAAATCCCACGGTCTTCCCAATATTTTTCCATTAGAATATACCTGAAACATATCCACTCCAACTATGTTAACAGGAGATTGACAGTTTAACTTTTTCCCTGTTTTATTTGTAACTGTCAGACGAAAGAGAATCTGCTCACCTTCCTTAAATGTTTTCACTGCCTGTCCTTCTGAATTCACCAAGCGAAAATCCACGCTGATGCTATCACAGTCCTGGACTGTATTCAAGTCAATTTCCACAGTATCCTCCACATCATCGTCACTGCTACATGAACAAACATAGTTACATATGCCTACTATAAATAAACATAACAGAAACTTTTTATATAATATATTCATCTTCTTCATCTCTTTACTTTACAAATACCTTTTCACTTAACACTTCCTTTCCAATAGAAGCTCGGACAATATAAACTCCTGACTTCCAACTTGAAGTCGTTTCATAATTGTATATGTTGCTGTTATTGGTTACAATGTTAAGTATCCCCTATAATAATAAGTGTCGCCGACAAGACGGATTTCAAAGTCGCCTGAAAGCGTAGAGGGAAGAACGATCATTGTCGTGCCTGCGGGAACATAAGTGGTATAGACCACCACACCATCTTCATCAAGAAGTACAAGGGTGAAGTCATCCTCAAAAGCAGGCATAGTCAGAGTGTAATCATTCTGAGTCATGTACCACGGACGCGGAGGGGCGTAAGTTGGTCCAGAACTTGCACCACTATGATCAATTATTTGCATAGGAATCTGCTGGGCAGAAACAGTCTGAGGAAGGATTGCACCCACCATTAAAAAGATAATCAATAAGAACTTCTTCATAATCTGATTTGTTTTAAATTTGTAATAGCGAGTCGGCCAACTCGGGTGCAAATATAAAACAATATCAGTAATCCTTCGATCGATTAAGGGCAGGAAATACCTTTAAAAACCTTACAAAATGGCTTTTGAGCAGATAATAAAGGATATTAAAGGTCTATTTGATAGCGAGGATACGCTGATCCAGGTCGCTTGGAGAGCCTGTGATGTTAAAACACTTCTTCAGAATGGCCTTGCGGAGATTAGAGATATAACTATCCGAACGGTCAGTCAGTTTGCATATCTCTGCGGGCTGGAAATGGCAGCGTAGTAACAAGCACACCTCATATTCTATCGGCCGTAATGAGCAATTGTGGGTGTTGAGGGTTTTATAAAATGAAGGAATCTCCTCGTTGATGAGCATTCGAAGCTGTCTGAAATCATCTGTAGTGGCAGACTGTACAGGATTCTGTTCAAGGAGGCCGCGCATGCGAATGGTGATTGGGGCTTGGTCCAAGCGGCTTTCTAAAGTGGCAGCTTTTCGTTCCGACTGTTTCTTGACTTTTGCCATTTCTGCCTGAAGTTCTTGCAGTTCCTTATCGCGTCTCTCAATTAGACTGGAGGCGTTGACATTCTCCTGACGAAGTTCAAGCAGGTCTGACTGTGCCCTTTCAAGGGCTGTGGCCTTTTGGATATATTTTTCTTTGGTTTGTCGCTTTGTGATGATGTAATACAGACAAACCATGATGGTAATAACAAGCAGGCAAGCGACGATAACTGCACCCAGAAACGCTGCCTGTGCCTTTCGGCTTTCTTTCTCAGCAAGTTCTTTCTTATGATTATAGTTGTATGAGGCTTGGAATTTCTGAAGATTCTGCATCTCAGAGAGGGAATAAGCGGAGTCATTGAGTTCGTAGCTCAACTTTGCGTATTTCGCAATTGAATCTGGGATTCGCCTCTGTTCATAGACTAGTTGCAACCCCTTATTACCTGCAATCTGGTTGTTCATGTCCTTGCCATCACGTAGTTCCTTCCTGAACATATATTCAGCAGAGTCAAGTTGATGCACAGCCAAATAATACATACCTTTTAAATAATAATATATTTCACGACCAGAATTAATATTTCCAGTCTCATCAAAAAGGTTAGAATTTGACTCATATATTTCTGAGAACAATTTAGCTTTATTATAATCATGCTTTTCAATTAAATTTATGATAGCACTACCTAAAGTTTGTGCAGCTCGGTCTTTTCTATCGATCTTTAAAAATAATTGAGCAGATCTTTCTCTAACATAGATGACAGAATCATCTTCATGCAAATAATCATATGCATCTGCTTGTTGAGCATAACACTCTATGGCCTGCAATGTGTCTTTTCCTATTCTCGCATAGAATTCCGCCTTTTTAAGATTCTTTAGTTGACTTTGGGGTTGTACCTGCTTATGGAAAATTACAGCCTTCTGTGCATAAATACGGCTTAAAACTTTAAACTCGCATTCAGCAGCAGTGGTATCAGCGCAGTCGGCTGCCTCATTATATAACTCCAGTGCACGGGGCAGTTCACCAAGACAATAGTATGTGCGGCCAAGGATATAGCGGGAGCGCATGCGTTCGTTGGCAGAGCCGTGGCGGTCGAAATAGCTGACAAGGTCTTCGGCCAGCGAGTCGTTCAGCATCGGCTGGCCGCTGTGGTTCTGCTGCTCCAGCTGTTCTAACTGCTGTAGCATCCGGGCCTTATTGCCGCCACATCCCGTCAGGAGCACCACCGCTCCCACAACCATGATCCTTATCAGTCTTTTTGCAATCATCGCTGCAAAGATACAAAATAATTCGTAAAATACGATATTTTACACATAATAACATCTTAGATTACGATATTTTGCAATTATAATAGCGTCAGTCGAGGTCAGGAAACAAGAAAACCCTGGGTCATTGCTGACTCAGGGCTTCACACTTGATATATAAAGAAGGCGGCCTCCTACTCTCCCGCATTGCATTGCAGTACCATCGGCGCA
>CAMKSE010000069.1 GCA_946415365.1 uncultured Prevotellaceae bacterium | reverse complement strand
GTATGAAAAGCCTCTGGGACTATATGCGTGAAAGGAAGCTCTCACAGGCCATCCGCTGTTCTTTAGAGAATTTCGGTGAGTTCGACTATGTCGATGATAAGGCAGAAGGTGCCGTCAGACACGTTCGCATATTCCCGCTATATGCCATCAATGTCTTTCATAAACTATCCGAAAGATAGAGACTTCTTATACAAATGAGAAAGGTATTATTAGACGCACATACACATACGGTGGCATCGGGCCATGCCTACAGCAGTCTGCAGGAAATGGCAAAGGCGGCTGCCGACATGGGACTGGAGGTGTTGGGAATTACTGAACATGGGCCGAGTGTGCCAGGGACTTGCCCTACGCTTTATTTCAAGAATATGTTCGTGGTGCCTCGTCAGATGTACGGCATACGGTTGCTGATGGGCTGCGAGATCAACATCCTCGACACGAAAGGAAGCCTTGACCTGACTGATGAACAGATTGGGTGGCTCGACATTGCCATTGCTGGCGTTCATGCAGCGTGGTATCAGGCAGGCACGAAAGAGGAGAATACACAAGGCATGGTGAATGTCATCAAGAATCCGAGGATTCATATCATTAGCCATCCGGGCGACGGCTCTTGCGAACTCGATTTCGAGCCATTGGTATTAGCTGCAAAAGAGGCAAATACACTGTTGGAGGTGAATAACCATTCTCTGGCTCCACGACGGCATAAGACGGTGGCAAAGGACAACAATCTGGAGATCCTGCGCCTCTGCAAGAAGTACGAGGTGCCTACCATTCTTGGCAGCGATGCACATATCTCGTTCCAGATAGCCGACTACGAGCGTCTTTATCCGCTTCTTGCAGAGACAGACTTCCCAGACGAACTGATTATGAACTATTGGCCTGACAAGTTTTTCGATTATTTGGGGATTCAGAGATAGAATGCGAATTTCGAGCCTTTTGCGCCATATGGAATTATGAATTTTGGTAGATTCATAAGGCATGTCCACCAGATACTTTAATGACTTGACCCGTTAGCATTCTCGCCTGCTCACTCGCCAGAAACAGAATCGTTTCTGCAATATCTTCCGGCTGAATCAGTTTTCCCATAGGAATGACAGGAAGAACAGACTGTTCCAAATCGGTGTCAATCCATCCCGTCTGAGTCGGGCCTGGTGCCACACAATTGACGGTAATGCCGTACTTTGCCACCTCCAAGGCTATGCTGCGGGTAAGTGCTTCAAGTGTAGCCTTACTTGCTCCGTAGGTTATCTGCCCGGCAAAAACCTGTGATGCATCGGTTGAAATATTGATGATGCGTCCATAATCACCGTGATGGGTAATCATCTCCCTTGTCATCAGGATACTTCCGCGGACATTGACCGCAAAAGTGTCATCAATCACATTCTGAGTAATTTTCTCTATGGTGTCGATGCCGTCCATGTCACCATCGGCCGCATTGTTGACCAGAATATCGACCCTCCCGTATCGTTCAAGGACTTTCGAATAGATTTCCTTTACGGCAGCTTCATGGGAAATGTCGCTTTCCAGAATCATATAGTCGGCATTCATTTCCTTTAGCCTGCTCTCAACACGATCAGCATTGCCAGAGTTTGCTTCGAAATACCTGTCCACACCGTTCTTATCAGTCTTCGATTGGTCGAACGGCCTCTGGATTCTCTTGTATATCAAGACCACCTTTGCCCCTTCACGAGCAAAAGCGAATGCCGTCGTTGCCCCTATCCCCTGTGGGTTATTCGCTCCTGTAATCAGAGCTACTTTATCCTTAAGTCCGTAGTTAACCATATATTGACCTTCTTTTGTTTTATCGGTTTATTATTCTCCAATAATTGTTACTACCAACTCTCTGGAACCTCCATAGTTGCGGAATTCGCAGAAGTAGATCCCTTGCCAGGTGCCGAGGTTCAACCTGCCATCGGTGATGGGGATGGTGATGCTGACACCGCTCAGCGTCGATTTGGCATGAGCAGGCATATCGTCGGCACCCTCCAGTGTATGCTCGTATTCAGGACGGTTCTCGGGAACCAGGCGGTTGAAAATCGTCTCCATATCCACGCGAACATCCGGATCACAGTTCTCGTTGATGCTCAGTCCACAACTGGTATGCTTCGTGAAGATGTTCACAATGCCCGTCTTCGGCAACTTTGGCAACTGGCTCACTATTTCGCTCGTCACCAAATGGAAACCGCGACGTTTCGGCTTCAGGATTATTTCTATTTGCTGTACCATAACGGGTGCAAAGGTACGAATAAAAATTGATATGAGGAGATTTCCCTACTTACAAATAGGGAAAAATCCCCTCCATATTATGATTTTTCCTTTGTAAACCTCGCTAAAAGTTCCGATCTTTGCACCGAGAAAAAGAAATAAATGTCTCACCATTTAAAGTATAGGAGATTAAGATATGTAGAAGACGATAGTGAGCACTAATCGGCTGATGATCCTGGCAGTGATGATGGTCATGACTATCTCGGCCCGCTCGGCTATGCCGCTTGGCTCGTCCAAGAACGCAATGAGCTATAACGCAGCAAAACACGAGGCTCTCTTCCTGAGCGACAAGATGGCTTATGAGCTGAACCTCACTGCTGCACAGTATGAGGCAGTCTACGAGATCAACCTCGACTACCTGATGAGCCTGAACGGACACGGTGATGTCTTCGGCATCTGGTGGGATCGTCGTAATGCAGACCTCCGCTTTGTGCTGAACAGCTGGCAGTTCGATAAGTACATGAGCCTGGCTCACTTCTATCGTCCTGTGGCTTGGCATGCAGGTGGCTGGACATTCGCAGTGTACTCCCACTATGACAGAGGCCGTTTCTTCAACGCTCACCCGAAGGTTTTCGTGAGCTACCGTGGTGGTCACAACAGAGTTCATGGCTCACACTATGCTCACATGCACAAGCCAGCAGCTCCTCACCATGCTCCTGCAGTGCACCATCCTGCCCCAGCTCCACATCACCCAAAGGCTTATGTGAGAGTTGACAAGCGTCACGGTATTTCAAACCACACCTTGGCAAACAACACACCACGCCACGGTCACAGCCGCTCGACCTCTGGTCGCTTGCTACCATAGGGACGCAAGAACGCAGGTCACTTTGGACGCAGATAAGGATTCCGTTTTGCCTCTATATATGCCTTCAAAAAAGGACACGGGGAATTCTCAGAAATGGGAGTTCCCTTTTTAAATGTAAAACACGAACTTTGTTCCCTTCGGGCCTACACCGTCATAGTCAGCAGGAACTGAAAAATGGTTGATTAGCATGTCAACCTCATCTTCCTCCAAATAGGTGGTCAGCTCCAGTTCAATGGCCATCCGTCGCTCATTAAAGCTCAGGTTCCAGATACATTCTCCCAGAACAGCATTGACCACCGTTCTGATTTCATCCTGAGTACGCCAGATGGTATCGAAGTCAGTCATTGTTCTGAAAGCTTAAGCAATCGGTTAATGTTGTATTCCAATTCCTCCAAGTCAATGAACTGAGATCCACGATATACCTCTTTACCATTCATCAGCAGTAACACAGTAGGCCCCGAATAGACCAAGAATTGGCCTACAATTAAAGGCTCTTCTGTGATGTCTGTATAGAAAGAAGTCAAAGACGGGAACTGGTCTGCCAACCTCATCACTTTATCAAGCATGACATTGCAGACTCCGCAATCTGGAGATTTAATGTAGAAAAGGCACAAGCAGTTATCCGCTATTGTCCGTTCTATATCTATTATGCTTGTCAAGTGTTTCATCGATTATATCTACAAATTGGAATTTATATGCTACTCTCCCATTCCTTTTTCGAGATGCAAGTGATATGCTCTGTCCGCAGCTCACCCGGCAATTGAGAAGGAACGTTT
>CAMKSE010000068.1 GCA_946415365.1 uncultured Prevotellaceae bacterium | reverse complement strand
GTTGCACCCATCGATGGAGCACGGAGTCTTACACCAGTTTGGGGTGAGGATGCCAGGATCTACCAGAAACTACCCGCATTCGTTGCCGACTCTTTGCCTGATGCCTGGGGCAATCAGCTCTTCGACCTGTGGCGACAACAGAACCATCTGGCCAATGCCGACATCACGCCTTTGGACAAACTCTCGTTCATTGGCAAACGTGGCATGGGAGCCTTGGAGTTCCAGCCAGAATACGCCCGTGAACAAAAGGCTCAGAAGATTGACATGAAATCGTTGGCTGACTTGGCAGAACGTATCTACACAGAGAGGGAACAGGCTCGTATCATGCCTGATGAAAATATCACCATGCAGTCATTGTTGACTGTCGGCACATCTGCAGGTGGCCGTCAGCCGAAGGCCATCATTGCCATCAACCGAAAGACGGGTGAGATTCGTAGTGGTCAGATATCCGGCTTGAAGAACTATGACTACTGTCTGCTGAAGTTCGGCAATACGCAGTACAGTTCGGCTGAACTGGAGATGGCCTACTATGAACTGGCTACGATGGCAGGAATCCGCATGATGCCATCGGAGCTATATACCGTTGACGGTAACAACCATTTCATCACCAAGCGTTTCGATCGTGACGGTGAGAGGAAGATTTATACCCAGACGCTGGCTGCCATCAGTCCTGATGCTGACAGCTATGAGCAGCTGATAGCCGTTTGCCGTAAGCTGCATCTGCCTGAATCCGACTGCCAGGAGGTGTTCCGCAGGATGGTATTCAATATTCTGGCCAACAACACCGATGACCATAACAAGAACTTCTCGTTCATCATGGAAGAAGATGGCAGTTGGCGACTGTCACCTGCCTATGATATCACCTATATCATTGATAATGGTGGCTTCCTGCCTAACGAGGATCACTGCCTCTACATCAGGGCCAAGCTCCGTGGAATCACTCGTGAGGATGCCATCCTGTTTGCCCGTGATAACGGCATTCGTCGGCCTGATGCCATCATCCGTGATGTTGTTGCGTCCCTGAAACAGTTCCGTACCATTGCTACGAAATACGGTGTGTCTGAACAATGGACGGGTAGGGTAGAGGCAACAATTATCAGCCACCTGAAAGTATGGGGAGAATGGGATGAATTTGAATCGTCTGAGTTCTCAATGAACGGTCATTCGGTTTCCAACATCCGCATGGAACAGGCATACAAAGGTAACTACCATCTGCTTGCTGAGATTGATGGCAAAGAACGCAAATTCGTCATAAGCAAGAACAAGGAGGAGTTTGCGCTGATTGAGAAGACTGGTATTGCCAACCTTACTCCAAAACTGTTGCAAGCAATGATAGAGAAATACTTTTTCTCTTGACTGAATGATGATGAGTAGCCTTGTCATAGCCATATTCCTGTTGAGCATCGGAGCCAGTTTCGTGCAACGCACCACGGGCTTCGGCTTTGGCATCTTCATCATGACGATGCTGCCGTTCTTCCTGCCTACATACGGCGAGGCCACAACCCTTTCAGGACTTCTGGCCATTACCACCTCGGCTGTCATCGTTTGGCGAATGAGAAGTTATGTCACTTGGAAACGGCTTTGGCCGATACTGCTGACGTTTATTGTTATATCGACAGTAGCCATTTTTGCTCTTACCCGTATTGAAGACCACATTTTGAAACGGATCCTGGGTGTGGCATTGATAGTCATAAGTATCTATTTCGCGCTATTCAGCCAGAAGATCAAGTTGCCGACAACGAAGAAAGTACAGGTAGGTGCTGGTACTCTCAGCGGACTGATGGGAGGCTTCTTTGGCATGCAAGGCCCGCCAGCCGTGCTCTACTTCATCCAGTCGGAACCCACCAAGGAGCACTATATGGCGATGGCGCAGACTTACTTCCTGATTGGCAATGTGATGATGACCTTTGTTCGTGCCTACAACGGCTTCTTCACCACGACCGTCCTGACAGACTACTGTTTTGGACTTGGTGGAGTCATCATCGGCACAACACTTGGAGCCTACGTCTTCAAGCACATTCCCAATCGCATTTTCCGATACATCGTCTATGCGTATATCGCCGTGAGTGGTGTAGTCATACTTTTATCGTAGCTCCAAACCATACTTGAAGCTCCATTTGTGAGGATGCCTATTTGTTTGAGAATGTCCCGTCTGGATGTTCATCCTGCCATCGTTGTTCCGCCTCAGAACCGGGCTTCGTCATGTAGTAAAGACAACAGTCATCACCAGAAGCAAGGGTCTTGTTTCTATGAAGAATGGCTCCCATGGCCTCGAATGTGATGTAATCCGTTTTGCACATGGCCGGAAGAATGTCCAAATGACCTCGTTTCCTTGCCAGTTCGCACAGTCCGCAACGGGTGTAGGACAAGGTGAACTCCTCATCAACCTTTCCCTGTTTGTAATGAGCCTGCCAGTTGTAGGGAGAGTCGATGCGGTTCTCCTGTTCGGAACGTTTCATCATGCTTTCCTGGAATTTCCTTGTGAACGGCTTCGTCATTCGTGCCATTCTGAGCATCATGGGCATGGCGATGGATGCACGGCACATCTTCTCGTACAGAGGAAGTGACATCTGGCTGCCGTACCTCTCTTTGGCCGTCTCATAAATGGCAAACCACACCATTCCACCAACGAGGTTCTTCTTCAGGCTGTTTTCACGGTAACTGCCTATGGAGGGAATGGAAGTCAGAATATCGCTGAACCTTTCCTTGGCTGCTTTACGGAGCTGGTGAAAATCCCATTCAGGATATTCCGCCCGTAAAACTTTGTAGCATGTGCCTTGCATGAAATGCCACATCAGCCTGTCTGTCAAAGTAAATTTCATTGTTCTTATTATCTCTTTTTGGCCCTGAAATACAGCATGGCACCCTCTACGTGGAAGTCGAGGATTTCGTAGTAAGGTTCCAGACGCTTGCGCACATCATTTGCCGTGTCGAAGGGAGGCGTGAACCATCCCATGCGAGTCATAATGGTCTTGGCGAGCCAGTCGGCAACTCTTTGTTCACCTGCGATATAGAAGCAGGCTAATAGTTCGCCGCCAGACTTCAAGGTTCGAAGAATTTCAGAGTAAGCCTTGTCCTTATTGGGGAATACATGCAGGCCGTTCATGCAGAGCACATTATCGAAAGTGTTTTCCTCAAAAGGCAGTGCGCCAACGTCGCCCTGCATGGTCTTGATGTTGGTGATACCTGCTCCACGAAATCTATACTCAGCTTGTTCCAACATGTCCTGGCTATAGTCCAGACAGGTGATGTCGGCTTGTGGAAAAGCCGCCACCGATGCATTGATCGCCAGGTTTCAGCAGGTCTTTATGCTGATTGACCATGCCGAGGCGAAACACGCCATCCATTGTGATGATGAACTTGGGGAGTGCCATACCTTCAATCTGTTACCACTTCATCGAAATGCTCCTTGCCCCAGTCGATGAGGGCTATGATGGCGGGCATCAGTGAACGGCCTGTTCCCGTCAGAGAGTATTCTACACGTGGTGGTACCTCTGGATAGACCTCACGATGAACAAGGTGACTCTGCTCCAGATTCTTCAGTGTCTGCGAGAGCATCTTCTGGGAGCAGTCCGTCATCAGATGACGAATCTCATTAAAACGCAATACCCCTGTCTCGTTGGTGTGGAGCATATAGAGTACCAACATTGACCACTTGTCACCGAAACGACTCACTACTTGCCTGATAGGACAGGCCAAATACTCTGCTTTGATATCTGCCATAACTATAGATTTTGTCGCAAAGGTAACAAATAGTTACCAAGTAACAGCATTATACTTAGTTAATCTAAGTTAAAGCGGTTTTCGCAGAAGTCCGATAACATCACAATTCCTACTTATTGGTAACTATGACACCAAAAAGTGCCTTCTTGTGAGATTGAAAAACTTGCCGTACCTTTGCACTCGCAATTAAGAAACAACGAGTATTAATAATAAAAAAGGTAAGAACAATGAAAAAGGTATTATTCGTAATGATGGCAGCTGCCATGATGGTAAGCTGCGGTAACAAGACACAGCAGACGGCTCAGAACGATGCCGCTGAAGTAGAGGACTCTCTGACTGGTGCATTCACCGCCTATGATCTGGATGGTTTTAAACTGCATGTCTATAACACTAACGACGTGATGGGCGATGCCAGCTATATTATCGAAGGCCAGGATTC
>CAMKSE010000067.1 GCA_946415365.1 uncultured Prevotellaceae bacterium | reverse complement strand
AAAGTAGGGGGAATCTATACAGTCCTTTCGACACGTGCCAAGACCCTACAAGAGGCACTTCAGGATAAGATTATCTTTATCGGTCCTGATTTCTGGAAAGAGCAAGAGAGTCCTTATTTCAAGGAGGATAAATCCCTCTTTGCCGATTGGCAGTGGGAGGCAAAAGAACAGGAGCTTAAGGTCAGGGTTGGTCGATGGACGATACCTGGCGAGCCAATAGCAATCTTAGTGGATTTTAATCCGTTCTTTGATCAGAAGAACGAAATATATGGTTGGCTGTGGGAGAACTACGGTGTGGACAGTTTGCATGCCTATGGCGACTATGACGAAGCTTCGATGTTCTCGTATGCAGCTGCTCTCGTGGTGGAAAGCTACTATAATCATTATATTGACTCGCAGAAAAAAGTAATTTATCATGCCAATGAATGGATGTGTGGCTTGGGAGCTCTCTATCTGAACAACAAGCTGCCTCAGATAGGAACTGTCTTCACGACGCATGCCACAAGCATTGGACGCTCAATTGCCGGAAATATGAAACCTCTCTACGACTATCTTTTCGCATATAATGGTGATCAGATGGCTGGAGAGCTCAATATGCAGTCAAAGCATTCTATTGAGAAGCAGACAGCCATGTATGTAGACTGCTTTACGACGGTGAGTGATATAACTGCCAAGGAATGTGTGGAACTGCTCGACAAACCTGTTGACGTGGTATTGCCAAATGGCTTCGATGATAGTTTTGTACCGAAGGCCAGTGTATTTACCAAGAAGCGTAAACTTGCACGACGTAAGATGTTGGATATTGCCAATGCCTTGCTTGGTGAGGATCTTGGAGATGACACGCTGCTTATATCGACATCAGGTCGCTATGAGTTCCGTAATAAAGGAATCGATGTTTTCGTGGAGGCAATGAATCGTCTGTTACGTGATCGTGACCTTAAGAAGAAGGTGGTTGCTTTTATTGAGGTACCAGGGTGGGTAGGTGAGCCCCGCAAGGATCTGCAAGAGCGTCTGATGAGCGGAAAGAAATACGATACACCGTTAGATGTTCCTCAGGTTACGCATTGGTTACACAACATGAGCCACGACAATGTGCTAGGTATGATGAAGTACTACGATATGCATAACCGTAAGGACGAGAAGGTGAAGGTGATATTCCTGCCTTGCTATCTTGATGGTAATGACGGTATCGTGGATATGACATATTATGACGTGATTCTTGGTAACGACCTGTGTATTTATCCGTCATATTACGAGCCGTGGGGCTATACACCATTGGAGGCTGTAGCCTTCAAGGTGCCTTGCATTACGACTGATCTGGCAGGTTTCGGCCTTTGGGCAAATAAGGTGTTTGGTCATGATGGAACGCTCACTGACGGTGTGAAGGTTATCCACCGTACAGACTATAACTATTCGGAGGTTGCCGATATCATCAAGGACACAGTGGCCGAATTTTCGTGCATGACGAAGAAGGAGATTGACGTGTGTCGCAAGAATGCCGGCGAACTGTCGAAGAAAGCCCTTTGGAGTGAGTTTATCAAATATTATTATGAGGCCTACGACATCGCCCTTCGCAAGGCAGAAGAGAGAATGATAATTAAGTAAAGAATTCAAATAATTAATTTGAGAGATTATGAAAATTAAAGCAGATTATGCAAATGCTCCTCAGTGGAAAGAACTGATTGTTAAGTCAAGTCTTCCAGAGGAACTGAAGTGCTTGGATGAGATTGCCCACAATATGTGGTGGGTATGGAATTATGAGGCCCGTGACCTGTTCCGAGACCTTGACCCTGAACTTTATCATGACGTTAAGCACAACCCCGTGATGCTTTTAGAGCGTCTAAGCTTTGCCCGCAAGGAAGAGATCTTAAAGGATAAGGCGCTGATGAAGCGCATCAAAGGTGTTTATGACTTGTTCCGCAAGTACATGAACGTAAAGCCCGATTCAAAGCGTCCGTCAGTTGCCTATTTCTGTATGGAGTATGGTATCCATTCTGCCCTGAAGATATACTCTGGTGGTCTGGGTATGTTGGCTGGTGACTATGTGAAGGAAGCTTCCGATTCGAACGTTGATATGTGCGCAGTTGGTTTCTTGTATCGTTTCGGCTATTTCACCCAGAGCTTGTCTATGGACGGTCAGCAGATAGCCAACTATGAGACGCAGAATTTCGGTTCATTGCCCATCGAGCGTCAGCTCGACAAGGACGGCAATCCAATGGTTATTGATGTACCTTACACCAACTATCAGGTTCACGCTTATGTTTGGCGTGTAAACGTTGGTCGTGTGAAGCTGTATCTGCTGGATACTGACAATGAGATGAACTCAGACTTCGACAAGCCCATTACACACGCCCTCTATGGCGGTGACTGGGAGAACCGTCTGAAGCAGGAGATTTTGCTTGGTATTGGTGGTATACTGCTGTTGAAGAAACTTGGCATCAAGAAGGATATCTATCATTGCAACGAAGGTCATGCCGCTCTCTGCAACTTGCAGCGTCTGTGTGACTATATAGATGAGGATGGCCTGACATTCAATCAGGCTCTGGAGCTTGTGCGTGCCTCTTCACTCTATACTGTTCATACTCCAGTGCCTGCCGGACACGACTACTTCGACGAGGGTCTGTTTGGAAAGTATATGGGTGGCTATCCCCAGAAACTCGGTATCTCTTGGGATGAGTTCATAGGTATGGGACGTACCAATCCCGATGACCACGGTGAAAAGTTCTGTATGTCGACTTTTGCCTGTAACACCTGTCAGGAAGTTAATGGCGTGTCGATGCTTCATGGTTGGGTTTCTCAGAAGATGTTCGCCCCCATCTGGAACGGCTACTATCCTGAGGAAAACCATGTTGGTTATGTTACAAATGGTGTACACTTCCCCACTTGGTGTGCTACGGAGTGGCGCAATGTTTATGCAAAGTATTTCGATGAGAAGCACTTGAGCAACCAGTCGAACGAGGAAATCTGGCACGGCATATATAACTGTCCCGATGAAGAAATATGGGCAACCCGTCAGGAATTGAAGAACAAACTTTTCGACTATATCAAGGTGCAGTTCCGCGAGACATGGCTTAAGAATCAGGGTGATCCCTCACGTGTGGTTAACCTCCTTGGACGTTTTAACTCCAATGCACTTGTCATCGGCTTCTGCCGTCGCTTTGCTACCTATAAGCGAGCTCACCTGCTGTTTACCGACTTGGAGCGTCTTAGCAAGATCGTGAATGATCCTGAGCATCCCGTCATCTTCCTCTTCGCAGGTAAGGCTCACCCCGCAGATGGTGCAGGTCAGGGCCTGATTAAGAAAATCTTTGAAATTTCACAGCGTCCAGAGTTCTTGGGAAAGGTTATCTTCCTTGAGGACTATGACTTCCTGCTGGCTCGTCGTCTGGTATCTGGTGTTGATATCTGGATGAACACGCCGACTCGTCCTCTCGAGGCTTCTGGTACCTCTGGTGAAAAGGCTGAGATGAACGGTGTTGTGAACCTCTCCGTGAAAGACGGATGGTGGCTGGAGGGCTATCGTGAGGGTGCCGGATGGGCTCTTACCGAGAAGCGTACCTATCAGAACCAGGGCTATCAGGATCAGCTTGATGCCGCAACTATCTATGGTCTGTTAGAGAATGAGATTGTTCCGCTGTATTATAATAGGGATAAGAAGGGCATCTCAAAGGGCTGGATCAAGGTCATCAAGAACTCTATCGCCCAGATTGCTCCTCACTATACGATGAAGCGCCAGTTGGACGACTACTATGAGAAGTTCTACAACAAAGAAGCCAAGCGCTTTAAGGAGATTGCCAAGGACGACTACCGTCTGGCTAAGGAAATCGCTCAGTGGAAGGAAACTGTTGCCGAGCGCTGGGATGCCATCAACGTGGTCAGCGCTGAATGGGACTTCCCCTCTACAGGTGCTGAGGCTGGTCAGAAGTACTCTTTGAAGTACGTGATCAATGAGCAGGGACTCGATGATGCTGTCGGTCTGGAGAAGGTGAACATCTTCATCAACAAGGACGGCGAGGAACGTGTGTTCAGCGTCGAGCCGTTGAAGATGACAGGTCACGATGGTAATAATTATACATTCGAGGCTACACTTACTCCGCAGCAGTTCGGTCAGTATAAGAGTGCTGTGCGTATGTATCCGAAGAACAAGAACCTGCCTCACCGTCAGGACTTCTG
>CAMKSE010000066.1 GCA_946415365.1 uncultured Prevotellaceae bacterium | reverse complement strand
AAGCAGCCGCTCTCTTCTTCAGATTTACGACCTGTCGGAAAACGGCTGCAAAGTTACTACTTATTTTTGAATTACCAAAACTTTTCCAAGTTTTTTTTATCTATTTCTCAGTTTTTCCTTGAATTTGGTCAACTGCGCCCTCATAGAATCCACACAGAGATCGATACTTTCCTCAAAAGTGTCAGTAGTTTTCTCCACAAAGAGCGTGTTCCCCGGTACTGCCACCGTCAGGCTGGCCTCCTTGTTCTGGGCCGTAGCAGGCTTCACTACCTTCAGCTGTACCTCCACCTTCTGTATATCCTCAAATGATTTTTCCAACTTGGCGACCTTCTTTTCGACGAACGCCTCTAACTTCTCAGTAGCGTCGAAGTGAATCGACTGGATCTTGATGTCCATAGTTACCTCCTATTTTTTAAGGGTTAATATTAAGGATCAGGCTCTTGGATGAGCCTCTTTGTATACTTTCTTCAGTTGTTCGAACGTGGTGTGGGCATAAATCTCCGTGGTACTCACGCTCTCATGGCCCAGCAGGTTCTTGATGGTCTCCAATCCTGCACCGTTGTTCAGCATGGCCGTAGCGAACGAATGCCTCAACACGTGTGGCGAACGCTTCTTCAGCGAGGTCACCTTCGACAGGTTCTCTTTCACGATCTTGCCTATCATGTATTCGGTGATTCTGCCGCCCTTGTCGTTAAGGAAAAACGCCTCGCATCCGGCAGTCGCCTGCGAATCCCTCACGTCCAGATACCTTTTGATCTCCGTTGCCAGCTCCTCGCCGAAAGGCACGATGCGCTGTTTGTTCCGCTTGCCCGTCACTTTCAGCTGACAGGTCTCCAGGTCCACATCCGCGTCGTTCAGCCCTATCACCTCCGCACGTCGTATCCCCGTCTCATATAATAATAATAATAAGGTACGCGCGCGAACATCATCATAATCATCCCCCCACTCCATGTCGTCGAGCAGACGGTCCATTTCCCCTTCCCTCACGAACTGCGGCAGCGGCTTTGCCTTCTTCGGGCCCGTAATGCAGTGAGCAGGGTCGCAGTCCACCAGTTTCCGTTTCAAGGCAAACCGAAAAAAGGAACGCAATGCACTCAACTTCTTATTGATCGTTGATGCATTGTTTCCTCTGTCCATCAGACTCTCCATCCACTCCCGGATGAGATCCGCGTCCGCGTCCCTTAAAGAGAGTCCGCTATCCTTAAAAGCCAGATACGATTCAAACTCCCTGAGAGCCTCCTCGTATGTAAGCACTGTCTGCGGAGAAGAATTCCGCTCGAAGCGCAGGTAGTTCAGAAACTGTTCAATCATTCCAAAATCGCCACTAATGGCTTTTCGGGTACGAATTTACGAATAAATTCTGAAACCACCAAATTTTCGGGGAACTTTTTTTATTCCTCGTTGGCACGAAGCTGCTGTACGTAAATGGCGTGCTCCATCTTGAGGCGCTTCAGCACAGACGGCTTGTCGAACTGCTGACGACGGCGAAGCTCCTTCACAACCCCAGTCTTCTCAAACTTTCTCTTAAACTTCTTAAGGGCCTTCTCGATGTTCTCGCCTTCTTTTACAGGTACAATAATCATTTGTCTTTTGCTTTAAAATTTTGATGTTAAACTTACTGCCTCGGGCATAGTGCCACGAAAAGCGGGTGCAAAGTTACAACAATTTTAGCAATCTTCCAAGTTTTTATCTTATTTTTATTAAAAACAACTGATAATTTTCTAATATTTTATCAAAACGACAACAAAGACAACCAAGACAACATCTCGTGAACTCCGTAGACGGCGTTGCCGCCGTAGGCTGATTGTTGTCTAAGTTGTCATAGTTGTCGTTAAAATTATATCGGCGCACATGCCTCCCGAAGCCAATTTGTTTCATCGTCGGAGAGATAGGGCGAAAGACGGTCGAAGACCATCTGGTGGTAGTCGTTAAGCCAGGTGACCTCCTCTACAGTCATCATTTCAGAGATAATCGGAGACTTGTCGATAGGGCAGAGAGTGAGCGACTCGAACTGTAGGAACTTGCCGAACTCGGTCTCTTTATAAGGAGTGACGAGAAGCGTGTTCTCGATGCGGACGCCAAACTTTCCTGCAAGATAGATGCCTGGCTCGTCGGTGACGGTCATGCCTGCTACCAAAGGGGCGGGCTTCCACTCCATACGGATCTGATGGGGGCCTTCGTGGACATTGAGGTAGAGGCCTACGCCGTGACCCGTACCATGCAGATAGTTCAAACCTTCACGCCACAGGGCCTGACGGGCCAAGATATCAAGTTGCGTGCCGCTGGCGCCAGAGGGAAACTTGCAGAGTTCTATCTGGATATGGCCTTTCAGCACGAGGGTATAGATACGTTTTTGTTCCTCAGTAAGAGGGCCGAGAGGGATGGTACGGGTAATATCGGTAGTGCCATCAAGATATTGAGCCCCACTGTCGAGCAACAGGAAGCCTTCGGGTTTCAGAGGAATGTCTGTTTCTGGCGTGGGCGCGTAATGGACGATGGACCCATGGGCCTGATAGGCAGCGATGGTGTCGAAGGAGATATCGCGGTAGAGGGGCTGCTCAGAGCGGAGGGCTTCGAGTTTGTCAGAAACAGAGAGTTCAGTAAGAGAAAAAGGTTCCTGGCTATCGAGCCATTTCAAAAACTTTGTCATTGCGATGCCGTCTTTCAGCATCGCCGACCTAAAACCCGCGATTTCCCTTTCATTCTTGATGGTCTTCATCCGTTTGACAGGCGATTCTTCCTCCACAATGCCGACAGGGCTCCTGACTCCAGACTCCTGTCTTTTGACTACTTCATATAACGTATAGTTCACCTCATCGGGATCAAGCAGGATGTTGTACTCGAAGTAATCCTTCAAACCGTTCTTCACATTATCGTATGCATCAACTTTTACCCCTTCTGTCTTCAAATAAGCCAAGACCTCAGCTGTAAGCTTCTTGTTATTTATATATAAGGTGACATCCTTCGAGGAAATGAGCAAATAGGAAACAAAGACGGGATTGCAGTGTACGTCTGTACCACGGAGGTTCAGCGTCCAGGCGATATCGTCGAGGGAAGCCATCAGCATACCGTCGGCATGCTGTTTACGCAGGGCTTCGCGGATACGGACTATTTTTTCATGGGCTGTCTCTCCCGCATACGCTAACGGATAGATCTCTACCGGGAATTCCGGAACGGACGGACGTCCCTGCCAGATCTGTGCCAAGGGGTCCAGATTGGTGCGCAGGGTGATGCCGCCCTGCCTGCGGAGTTCGGTAATCAGCTCCTTCACACTATTGGCAGAACTGCACCAGCCGTCGACGGCCACTTCCGCACCAGCACCACACACCCGTCCTATCCACTCGGGGATGGTAGGGGTGCCATCGATCTTCAGTTTCATCAACTGAAACGCCGTGCCTCTCAGCTGTTCCTCGGCAGCCAGGAAATAGCGGGAGTCAGTCCAGAGGGCGGCAGAGTCCATGGTTACTACCGCCGTACCTGCCGACCCATTGAAGCCGGAGATGAACTCACGTCCCTTCCAATGGTCAGCCACATATTCACTCTGATGGGGGTCGGTACTGGGGAATATGAACGCCGCCAGATGCTCTCGCCGCATCACCTCACGTAGGTCTTCCAGTCGCTGATTAATATTCATTTTCTATTCATTTTGTAATTTCGACTTTACAAAGGTACGAAGAATTAGCCATAGATTTCACAGATTAACACAGATTAATAATAAAAACGAGCGATTATCCGTCTTTTTTCGTATCTTTGCAGCACTTTTGATATAACAAAATATAATAATACAATTATGGCATTTTTAACAAATGAAAAATTGACCATCGTCGGCGCAGCCGGTATGATTGGTTCAAACATGGCTCAGTCGGCTCTCATGATGGGTTTGACAAGTAACATTTGTCTTTATGACGTATTCTCTCCTGAGGGTGTTGCCGAGGAGATGCGTCAGAGCGGTTTCGACGATGTGAACATTGTGGCTACCACCGATGCCGAGGAGGCTTTCCGTGGTGCCAAGTACATCATCTCTTCAGGTGGTGCTCCCCGTAAGGCTGGTATGACCCGTGAGGATCTGCTCGCTGGCAACTGTAAGATTGCTGAGGAGCTCGGCCAGAACATCAAGAAATTCTGCCCCGACGTGAAGCACGTGGTGATCATCTTCAACCCCGCCGACCTCACTGGTCTGGTGACCCTGCTCTACTCTGGTCTGAAACCCGGACAGGTGACCACTCTCGCAGGTCTCGACACAACCCGTCTGCAGAGCGCTCTCGCCAAGAAGTTCGGTGTGATGCAGAATCAGATCACTGGTTGCGCTACCTATGGTGGCCACGGTGAGCAGATGGC
>CAMKSE010000065.1 GCA_946415365.1 uncultured Prevotellaceae bacterium | reverse complement strand
TCACGGAACAATCGTGCAATCTCTCGGAGTGCATCTGTATTGATCATGGTGTTGGCATCCGTGAATGCAACATAGCGTGTCTGCAGTTCCCTGAGACCATGTTTCAAGGCAGCGGTCTTGCCTCTGCGTTCAGGACTGAACACGATGTCGACCTCAGGATAGGCAGACAGCAGCTCGTTGGTATGGTCGTTGCTGCCATCGGTTACCCACATGATTCGCAGTTTGTCCTTTGGATAGTCGATGGCCAGGGTGTTCTCCATCTTCTCGGCTACCACGTCTTCTTCGTTGTAGGCACAGATCATCAGCGTCATGGTGGGCAGCTCGACATCCTGCGGCATGACGGCCTTCTGGGGTTTCCCCTTGAAGAACCGTCTGAGCCGGATGATGATGTATAGTAGTATTCCGTAACCGAGATACGTGTAGAATACGATGAGCAAGCATGCCCAGAAAAGGATTTTCAATGTCAGCATGGGCTTCAGAGTTACAGGTTATTTCGTTTCAATCTCTTCCTGCATGTCGATGAATTGTTTGTCGTTGTCGTAGAATTCGTATTGCAGGAATGCTAACTTCTGTGAGGGTATCACACGGACACCGAGTCCGTATTTCATCTGCCATTGACGTTTCATGCTGAAAACGCCCTTGTTAATGTAGGCTGCCACGTATGGATGTACGTGGAGATAGAACTTGCGGATTCCTATCTTATTGACCAGATTGTCAATTTTATTCTCCAGGGTATCCGTAAAGAGGATACTTGACTTGATGGTTCCTTTACCGTAACAGGTGGGACAGGTTTCCTCGACGTTCACGCTCATGGCAGGTCGTACCCGCTGTCGGGTGATCTGCATCAGTCCGAACTTCGAAAGCGGCAGGATGTTGTGCTTGGCGCGATCCTTCTGCATGTTCTTGCACATCCGCTCATAGAGCAGCTGACGGTCCTCGGGCAGTTTCATGTCGATAAAGTCGACGATGATGATGCCACCCATGTCACGGAGTCGTAACTGACGTGCCAGTTCGTCGGCAGCACCAAGGTTCGTCTCAAGGGCATTGGCCTCCTGGTCGTTATCTTTCTTGATGCGTGTGCCGCTGTTTACGTCTACGACGTGCATGGCTTCGGTGTGCTCAATGATCAGGTATGCTCCGTGCTTGTAGTTGACGGTCTTTCCGAATCCAGATTTCAGTTGTTTGGTGACGTTGAAATTGTCAAAGATGGGAACGGTTCCCTTATAAAGTTTGACAATATCCTTTTTTTCTGGGGCGATAATCTCCAGATAGTTCTTGATCTCATCGAAGATCTGGGCGTCGTTGATGTGAATGCCGTCATAGGTGGGATTGAAAAGGTCACGGAGCAAGGCCACCGCTCTGCTTTCCTCCTCAAAGCAGAGTTTCGGACGCTCTGTTGTCTTCTGTACTTTCGTGATGGTGTCTTCCCAACGTTTCAGAAGCACTTTCAGCTCACCGTCGAGTTCTGCTGCGCGCTTTCCTTCTGCCACCGTGCGGACAATGACGCCGAAATTCTTCGGCTTGATACTCTGAATCAACTGCTTCAGTCGGCTGCGTTCCTCTCCGCGCTTGATCTTCGTAGAGACGGATACACTGTCGTCGAAGGGTATTAATACCAGATAACGTCCGGCGAAACTGAGTTCACATGTCAGTCGCGGGCCTTTCGTATTAATAGGTTCCTTCACAATCTGGACAAGGATTTCCTGTCCGACTTTCAGTGTGTTTGCAATGCTTCCGTCTTTCTTCAGCTCAGGCTGGATGTGAGCCTTCTGGATAGGGTAAAGCTTCTTCCGGTCGCTTACTACCTGTTTCAGGTATTTTTCATAAGAGTAAAATTGACTTCCCAGGTCAAGATAGTGCAGGAAAGCAACGCGTTCTGCGCCGACATCAACGAAGCAGGCATTCAGGCCGGGCATCAGTTTCTTAACCTTTGCCACATAGATGTTTCCCACCGAGAACGACACCGTCCTCTGCTCTTGCTGGTATTCCACCAGCTCCTTGTCTTCGAGCAGGGCGATAGAGATGTCTTTCGGCTGAACATCAATAATTACTTCACTTGTCATGTCTATAAACTATAAACTGTAAACTATAAACAGTCTCCGGGTTGTCGTGAAAATTCAAAAGGGTGTGTCGCAACCCGCAAGGGATTAGCACACACTCCTTTCATTTCTTTTGGTTCACAGCAAGTAGCTTACTTGCTCTTGTGACGATTCTTGCGCAGTCTCTTCTTACGCTTGTGAGTTGCCATCTTGTGGCCCTTCTTCTTCTTTCCGTTTGGCATAATTTTTACTATTAATTATTAATTCTAATTGGTGTTTTCTGAGATTACTGCATCTTGTCGATGAAACTCTTTGCAGGCTTGAATGAAGGAATATCACGCGCATCAATAAGAAGCGTCGTGTTCTTGGAAATATTGCGGGCTGTCTTCTTGGCACGGTGCTTCACACCAAAAGTGCCGAAACCACGCAGGTACACATTCTCCTTGTTCTCTGCCAGACTGATGCGGATGGCCTCCATAAATGCCTCAACAGTCGTTGTCACATCCTTCTTGGCGACACCCGTCTGTTCGGCGATTTGATTGATGATCTCTGCCTTTGTCATATCGTTTTTCTCTATATATTAATAATGTGTAAATCTGAAATTTTCAATTTCGGACTGCAAAGATACTGTTTTTCAGCGAGATACCGAAATATTATTGGATTTTTTTTTCAATTTTAGCATTTTTCTTTATCAGCAGGCCATTTTATGTTTCATTTTCATACAAAAAACATTCATCAGACAAATTACGGCATTCTTTTTGATAATTGCAATTTATTGATTACCTTTGCACCGGAAAAGTGTATATCGGATGCGGCAGATTTATCATAAGTTATACCTGACCGTCCGCTTTTTTACCGAGAAGCGGGTGATGACACAGGCGTCGGCTCTGACATACTCGACGCTGCTGGCTATTGTTCCCATTTTCGCCGTGGTGTTTGCCATAGCACGAGGCTTCGGCTATAACAAATACATAGAGATGTGGTTTCGTGAACTGCTTTCGTCTCAGCCGCAGGTGGCCGATGTGATGGTAGGTTTCGTCAACAGCTACCTGGTGCATACCAAGAGCGGCATCTTCCTCGGCGTGGGACTTATCTTCATGCTCTACACCGTGCTGATGCTGGTCAACAATGTTGAGGAGACATTCAACAAGATATGGCAAGTGAACAATTCGCGCCCCATTATCCGGTCGTTTGCCAACTATCTGGCCACGTTCTTCCTGTTTCCTATCATCATCGTCGTCTCAACGGGTCTCTCCATATTCATGGAGACAGTAGCCGACTCGATGGTTGACTTCACGCTTCTGGGGCCAGTCATCCACAAACTGCTCAACTTCTCGCCCTATATGCTCATGTCGCTGCTCTTCGTTCTCCTCTATGTCTATATGCCCAATACGGAGGTACGCATCTCTTGTGCTATCGTGCCGGGCATACTCGCGGGCATAGCGATGCAGGTGCTGCAGATTGTCTATATCCACTCGCAGATATGGGTGACGGGTTATAATGCGATATACGGTTCGTTTGCTGCATTGCCGTTGTTCATGCTTTGGGTTCAGATATCGTGGACCATCTGCCTTTTCGGTGCCCAGCTCACCTACACCAATCAGAACCTGAACCGCTTCGGCATCAACCTTGAGCCTATCGACGTCCATCCGCATGTGGACATGACCGACGAGGAACGCGGCGACAGCGATTTCTATGCCGGAAACCTCGATGCACTATAAAAAGACAGGTCAACGTTAGGGGGAGTGTACCGTTGTGGTGCACTCCCCATGGTTTACTCATACATATATTGTAAAACAAGCAAGAAGTATGCCCCTCTACACCTTTGTTTCATAATCGACTGATTATCAGGAGAATGTTCAAAGTTGCACTTCGCAAAAAGTATGCCCCTACTCTACACCCACTCTACACCCATGCAAAAATGGTGCTCCAGCATTTGAGTATAGGAGATCAGTCGTTTGAGTATAGGGGAACAACCGTTTGAGTATAGCCGAACGGTTGAAAGGGTAGGGTTAACTCCCTGCCAGGTTAGGCCTTAACCCCTATCAGCAATGCCTTCTTACCTTGTAAGGGATGCCTTCCACGACCCGAAGAAGGCTTGGGCATGTCATTCAGGACATAGAGATTAAGAACAAGAAAAGGGTATCAAAGAAATAAGGCACTTGAATGATGGAAAGATTTGAAGTCGTTGCCAGTTTTGGCTCGAGCCAATGGGGGATTTAGCTCGAGTCAAAATTGAGGTTATTCCTGAAATGATTCCAGAAGATTATTGTTCGATGAGGTAGCGCTTGAAGTCGGCGAAGTCCTTGGTCATGGGGACGCTCTGCTTCTGACCCTGCATGAAGGCACGGAGGCGGGCAGGGATGTCGACGTCGATGCTGAGGATGTCGTCGACCTTCTCCTTGAACTTCGCAGGATGGGCTGTCTC
>CAMKSE010000064.1 GCA_946415365.1 uncultured Prevotellaceae bacterium | reverse complement strand
TTATGTAGGCATGTATGCAGATTCTATATTTCTTCAAAATTTTCTTCAGTCTGTCAGACAAGCGTCGAGGAGGGAAGAGATGAGCTGTTTGTCGAGATGCTGGCCGATGAAGACGAGTTTCTGCATGCGATCGCCGAACTGGTCATCCCAGTCGCGGCGAAGGCCTGGGTTCTGCTGCATGAACTGCTCGAGTTCATCCTTCGGCATGGTGGCATACCATTGGCCTGCGTTTCGGATGCTGACCTGTTTACCGGCCTGCTCAAAGACGTAGCAGGTATCTTTTTCGTCGTGGAAGTAGCAGATGCCCTTAGCGCGGATGATACCTTTTGGCCATTTGCGAGCCACGAACTCGTCGAAAAGACCTAAATTGAATGGACGACGGCGATAGTAGACATAGGTGCCGATGCCGTATTCCTCGGCCTCGCCCTCATCGTGATGATGGTGGTGGTGATGTTCATGGCTGTGATGGTGTTCGTGCTCATGCTCATGATGATGCTCATGCTCATCGTGGTCGTCATCATCATCTTCTTCATCATCATCGTCTTCATCCTCGTCGTGATGCTTCTCAACCTCCTGAATCCAAGTGGCCGAGGTGGCAACGGCGTCGAAGTCGAACATGTTGGTATTCAGTATCTTATCGAGTTCCACGTCGCCATAGTTGCAGTCGATGATTTCGGCCTTGGGCTGGAGGGAGCGGATGATCTCTCGGATGCGGCCCAGCTCCTCTGGGCTGACCTCGGCGGCTTTGTTCAGCAGCACGATGTTGCAGAACTCAATCTGCTGGATGACGAGGTTTTCGATGTCCTCCTCGTCGATGTTCTGGCGTGTCAGATCCAGTCCGCTGCCAAATTCGTCCCTCATGCGGAGGGCATCGACGACGGTCACGATACAGTCGAGACGGGGGTAGCCTTGCTCCGTTACTTCTGGGGCCAAAGAGGGGATGCTGCAGATAGTCTGCGCGATGGGGCCTGGCTCACAGATGCCGCTGGCCTCGATGACGATGTAGTCGAAGCGCTGCAAGGCGATGATGTCCTGCAACTGCTTGACGAGGTCCATCTTCAGCGTACAGCAGATGCAACCGTTCTGTAGGGCCACGAGCGAGTCGTCCTGCTGGTTGACGATACCTCCCTGTTGGATGAGGGTGGCGTCGATGTTGACTTCTCCGATATCATTGACGATGACGGCAAACTTGATGCCGCGTTCGTTGGTGAGGATACGATTTAATAATGTAGTCTTGCCGCTGCCCAGATAGCCTGTCAGCAGCAGTATGGGTATTTCTTTCATTTGTGTGATTCGTGTAAAGCGGTGTTGAAGATAATTATACCAGTTCCACCTTGTTGATATCCTGTTCTTTCTCGCAGTAGTGGCAGGTCAGTATTCCGTCGCTGCTGACGTGGAAATGCGTTGCCATCGGCTCATTGTTGGTGATGCACTTAGGGTTATTGCACTTGACGATGCCCTTTATCTCCTCAGGCGTCTCAACGGTCTTCTTTTCAACCACTTCGTAGTCGCGGATGATGTTAAGGATAACCTTTGGGGCCACTACGGAGAGGCGCGAGATCTCGTCATCAGTGAAGAATTTGTCTGACACTTTTATGATGCCTTTGTTGCCTACTTTCTGCGAGGGATAATTGAAACCGATTGTGACGGGGGTGTCAAGATCGAAAAGTCCTAACAGACTTGCCACCTGATAGGTCTTGGCGGCTGGTATGTGGTCGATGACGGTGCCGTGCTCAATGGCGGCAACCAGGCGTTCTTTCTTGTTCATTTGATAATTGTTTTGTCGTTCTTAACTTCGTCGAGGCTAATGCCGAGTACATCGCAGAAGATGGCCTCACGGGCAAAGAGTCCATTACCGGCTTGCTGGATATAGTAGGCGTGTGGGTTGTCATCCACCTCGTAGGCTATCTCATTGACCCTGGGGAGAGGGTGTAGGATCTTCATGTTTGGTTTGGCCAAGCGCAGCATATCGTTATTCAGCACATAGACGTTCTTGACTCGCTCATATTCCATAAGGTCGGAGAAACGCTCCTTCTGAACTCGAGTCATATATAGGATGTCGGCATCTGCGATGATTTTTTCGTTGAATGCAGTGTGCTCTTGATACTTAATACCATGCTCGTCGCAGTAGATCTTATATTCTTTAGGCATGGCCAGTTCCTTCGGGGCTACGAAATGAAAAGTCGGATTGAAATGACGCATAGCCATCAGTAGGGAGTGTACAGTCCGCCCGTACTTAAGATCACCTACCATGTAGATATTCAAATTCTCGAGAGTGCCTTGTGTCTTGTAGATGGAGTAGAGGTCAAGCATACACTGTGATGGGTGTTGGTGGGCTCCGTCACCTGCATTGACGATGGGGATGGGGGCTACCTCCGAGGCATACTGTGCTGCACCCTCAATATAGTGGCGCATCACAATGACGTCTGCGTAGTTGGACACCATCAGAATAGTATCCTTCAACGTCTCTCCCTTGGTTCCACTGGTGATCTTTGGGTCTGCGAATCCGATAACACGGGCGCCAAGACGGTTGGCGGCGGTCTCGAAACTCAGACGGGTACGGGTAGAAGGCTCAAAGAAAAGCGTCGCCACCACTTTCCCCTTCAGCAACTCCCTGTTTGGATGTTTCTCAAACTGTTCTGCCATCTCAATCATATATAGGATTTTCTCCTTCGTGAGATCGGCAATTGTCACAAAATTATGCTTTTCCATCAACTGTTTTGATTTTGTTGGTACAAAATTACACATTATTTCTGATTTCCGTGCGTTATTTTTGAATTATTTCGTAATTTTGCACCAAGATACTTAAAAAAGTAAAGAAAATCAAGAAAATGAGAAAAGTATTTGTCTATTTTCTGTGGACATTATTAGCTGTGACAGTCCTGTTTGTTGCGACGGCTTTTTATGCGATCAATGAGGGATGGATTGGCTATATGCCACCTATAGAAGACTTGCAGAATCCTATTAGTCGGTATGCCACACAGATTTATTCTGCTGACGGTAAGATTATAGGAACATGGAATTATAATAAAGAGAATCGTATTCTCGTGGATTATACTAAATTGTCACCATCCCTGGTTCAGGCACTTGTCGCTACTGAGGACGTGCGTTTCTATGATCATTCCGGTATAGATTTCTATGCTCTCGGACGTGCTGTCATTAAACGTGGTTTGATGGGACAGAAGAGTGCCGGTGGCGGCTCTACCATCACGCAGCAGCTTGCGAAGCAGTTGTATTCCGAAAGGGCTTATTCTACGATGGAGCGTCTCTTCCAGAAGCCGATTGAGTGGGTGATAGCTGTAAAACTGGAACGAAATTATACGAAGGATGAGATTATTACGATGTACTTGAACTATTTCGACTTCTTGCATAATGCTGTCGGAATAAAGACCGCATCGGATGTGTATTTCAGTAAAGAGCCAAAAGACTTAACTGTCCCAGAGGCTGCTACACTTATTGGGCTATGTAAGAATCCGTCGTATTATAATCCAGTGAGGAATCCTGAGAGAAGCCGCGAGCGTCGTAACGTTGTGTTGAGTCAGATGCGGAAGGCTGGATATTTGACTGATGCAGAATTTGAGAAGTATTCCGCAGAACCAATGAAACTTAAATTCCATGTTTATGACCATAAAGATGGAATCGCAGTTTATCTCCGAGAATATTTGAGAATGTATCTGACAGCCAGAAAACCTGAACGTGCTCTATATCCGTCATGGAATATGATTAAATTCTACAATGACTCCATCAATTGGGAGACGGATCCTTTGTACGGATGGTGTAATAAGAATAGGAAGCACAATGGCGATAATTATAACATTTATACCGATGGACTGAAGGTCTTTACAACGATTGACTCTCGTATGCAGCAGTATGCTGAGGAGGCTGCCTATCAGCATGTGGCTAAATACCTTCAGCCTGCATTTAATGCTGAGAACAGGAAGAAGGCCAATGCTCCATATTCTTCAAATTTGACACCATCGCAAGTTCAGCAAATCCTAAACCGTTCTATCAGACAGAGTGAGCGATATCGGGTCCTTCGTGAGAATAAAGCGTCCGACGAGGAAATCCACCGCTCTTTCCGTACGCCCACTAGAATGTCAATATTTACATATCATGGAGAAGTGGATACGATGATGACTCCTATTGACTCTATCAGGTATTATAAGTCCTTCCTCCGTACCGGCTTTATCAGTGTCTGTCCTCAGAATGGTCATGTAAAGGCATACGTTGGAGGACTTGACTATGGACACTTCTCTTATGATATGGTGATGGATGGAAGACGACAGGTCGGCTCTACTATCAAACCATACCTTTATTCACTGGCTATGGAGAATGGATTTTCTCCTTGTGATCAGGCGCCTAATGTGCAGCAAACGTATATGGTGGCAGGTAAACCTTGGACACCTCGAAATGGAAGTAAAGCGCATTATGGGGAGATGGTTACACTGAAATGGGGACTTCAACAGTCGAACAACTGGATTTCTGCTTATCTGATGAGTAGACTCAGCCCTCAGGCATTCGTTGATCTCCTTTATGAGTATGGTATCCGTAATCCTGAGATTCATCCTTCGATGTCGCTTTGTCTTGGACCATGCGACATTAGCGTAGGGGAAATGGCTAGTGCATATACTGCATTCGTGAACCATGGTATCCGCGCATCTTTGATGTTCGTGACGAAGATTGAGGATGGCGATGGGAATGTTATTGCCCAGTTCCAGCCTAGAATGAATGAAGTTATTAGCGAGGAGAGTGCTCACAAGATGCTATATATGCTGAAGGCTGTTGTTGATGGTGGTACGGCCATAAGATTGCGTAGTAAGTATGGCCTGAAAGGTGAGATTGCGGGAAAGACCGGAACGACAAACAATAATAGTGATGCTTGGTTTATGGGCCTGACACCGACGCTTGTCAATGCTTGTTGGGTAGGTGGTGATGACCGTGACATCCATTTCGACACGATGGTCATGGGACAGGGTGCGGCAATGGCTTTGCCTGTATTTGCTCTTTATATGCAGAAATTGTATGCCGATAAGCAGTTAGGCTATAATGAAAATGCTATCTTTGATATGCCTGAGGGTTTCGACCCGTGCTCGTTTGTTGACGAGGCTCTAGAAACAGATGACAATGAAATAGATGAAATATTCGAGTAGTCTCTATATATAATATATAAGGTATAGTCCTTATTTGTCAACATTCCCGAAAATTTTG
>CAMKSE010000063.1 GCA_946415365.1 uncultured Prevotellaceae bacterium | reverse complement strand
TATCGCGAGGGCTTCGGATCCGAGCCTGAGTTCGACGGTCAGGAGTGGGGTGCCAAAGACGTGGTACTTGTTTCTATCAACTACCGTCTCGGCGTGTTTGGATTCCTCGTACACCCTGCCCTGACGGAGGAGAGTCCCAATCATGTGTCAGGCAACTATGGCATCCTTGACCAGATAGAGGCATTGAAGTGGATTAAGAAGAACATCGAGCAGTTTGGTGGCGACCCCAATAATGTGACCATCTTCGGACAGAGTGCAGGTGGTGGCAGCGTTCGTACGCTGTGTGAGTCTCCCCTGGCTCGTGGCCTGTTCCACAAGGCTGTTATCATGAGTGCACAAGGTCTCGCCATTCCCGATGCTAACGGCAACATGATGGGTGCCCGCTACGGTGGTGGCAGCTTTGCTGACGCCGAGGCCAATGCTAAGAAGGTCTTCGATTGGGCTGGTCTGACTGACCTGCAGAAGATGCGTGCTGCCAGCACTGAGACCGTCTTCGCCCTGCCTACCCTCTACTATCAGGTCAATGACGACGGACAGCAGCCAACGGGTCCCATGGCGTTCATGCGCAGGGGACTGCCATTCATGCCGATGATCGACGGCTATGTCAGCGAGAAGAGCTTCGACGATGCCACACGTGGCGGTACGCTGGCTGACGTTCCTTATATGATTGGCTTCACCCTCAACGATATGGGCAACATGTCGCCCAACATCGCTGAATTCTGTAAGGTTCGCGAACAGAAAGGCGGCAAGGCCTGGGCCTACGAGTTCGCCCGTCCGTTGCCCGACGATGGTTCTCATCCTGAAGTAACCCAGCGTCTGAAGGGTGCTTTCCACAGCAGCGACCTCTGGTTTGTATTCAAGAGCCTGAAGCACTGCTGGCGTCCTTGGACCAAGGGCGACTGGGACCTCTCTGAGAAGATGCTGACGGCCTGGACTAACTTCGTGAAGTACAGCGATCCTAACGGTCCTCAGGGTGGTGCATGGGCTCCCTGCACGGAGAAGAATACGAAGTTTATGGTGTTCAAACTCGACGATAAGGACGCTGAGGCCTCCTACTTCGGCGAGCCTGAGATTGCTCCTCAGCCGCAGGGCTTCCCCTTCGGTGGTCCTGGTGCCCCCGGACGTCCCGCTGCCCCTGCCAGAAGATAAGAATATCCCTCTCATCATAAAAGCCCCGCCAGAATGAGGTGGGGCTTTTCCATGCATAGACGGATGACTCAGATATTGATGCCGTGGTTCTGCTTGACTTCGCTCATGACGAAGGTACTCTCGATGGAACCTACGGAATCAATATCTCCGAGTTTGGTGAGCACGAATTCCTGATACTGTTTCATATCCCGGGCACGCACCTTTAACAGGTAGTCGTAGGAGCCTGAGGTGTTGTAGCACTCTGTGACTTCTGGGATGCGTTGGATACGGCGCGTGAAACTGTCAGCTATCTCGTGGTTGATCTGTTTGAGTTTCACCTTGCAGAACACGAGCAGTCCCTGTCCGAGTTTCTCCGGATCGAGCACAGCCACGTAACGTTTAATGTAGCCCTGTCGTTCGAGACGCTTCTGTCGCTCGAACACCGGTGTGGGTGTCAGGTGCACGGCGTCGGCCAGTTCCTTGGTGGTCAGTTTTGCGTTCCGCTGCAGGGTCTTCAGGATCTGCATATCAATTTGGTCTAATGTCTCTGCCATAGTTTGGTTGTTTATTCTTATTTTTGCCGCAAATATAGACATTTTTCCCTGAATATGCAAGATATTTGTGAAAAAGTGGTATCTTTGCACCAATAAAACAGTAGAAATGTTATGAATATCAGGATGGAGGCGTCGTGGAAGGCGCATCTTGCAGAAGAGTTTGAGAAGCCATATTTCGTACAGCTCACCGATGCTGTGCGAAAAGAGTATAGTCAGACGGTATGCTATCCGCCTGCCAGGCTGGTGTTCAACGCTTTCGACCTGTGTCCTTTCGACAAGGTGAAGGTGGTGATTATCGGACAGGACCCGTATCATGAGCCGGGACAGGCTCACGGACTGAGTTTCTCTGTGCTTGACGGTGTGCAGTTTCCGCCCTCTTTGCAGAACATCTTCAAGGAGATTCACGATGATCTCGGCACCCCTATCCCCACCTCCGGAGACTTGACGCGCTGGGCTGAGCAGGGTGTTTTGTTGTTGAATGCCTCCCTGACGGTGCGTGCCCACCAGGCGAACAGCCACTCGGCATTGGGCTGGCAGAAGTTCACCGACGCTGCCATCCAAGCTTTGGCCTCTCAGCGTGAGCACCTGGTGTATATGCTATGGGGCGGCTATGCACGTGGTAAGGCTTATATGATCGACCGTCAGAAGAACCTCGTGTTGGAGAGTGTACACCCGTCTCCCCTGAGTGCAAACCGTGGCGGCTGGTTCGGCCAGCACCAGTTCTCCCGCTGTAACGCCTATCTCGAACAAAACGGATCGAAGCCCATCGTATGGTAAACCAACTGCCCCCGATCTTGGAAGTGGGCGGAGTGCTGATCTCTTCCGACCTGCTGACAGAGCTTTTCTGTTGTGACTACGAGAAGTGCAAGGGTGCCTGCTGTATAGAGGGCGATGCCGGGGCTCCTGTTACACTCGACGAGATTGCCGGCATTGAGGATGCGCTCGATACGGTATGGAGCGATCTCTCCGCCTCAGCCCAGGCAGTCATCGACAAACAGGGTGTAGCCTATACCGACAAGGAGGGCGATCTGGTGACGAGCATCGTCCGTGGGAAAGATTGTGTATTTACCTGCTACGACGGCGACAGTTGTCTGTGTGCCTTGGAGAAAGCCTACCGTCAGGGGAAAACACGTTTCTGCAAGCCTGTGAGCTGTGCGCTCTACCCCATCCGTGAGAAGAATTTCGGCAATGGTGTGATCGGTCTTAACTACAACCGTTGGGACATCTGCCGTGATGCCGTCAAAAAGGGCCAGGCGCTAGGCCTGCCCCTCTATCAATTTCTGAAAGAACCCCTTATCCGCCGTTTTGGCGAGGACTGGTATCAGGAACTGCTCGATACCGTCAGAGAACTGAAGAATCAGGGTTATCTATAGCTTCCTGCCTCCCCTGTCTTCTTTACCAGGTCTTGACGTTCTGTGTCTGTCCGGCCTTCAGCTTGATCGTCTTCTGCTGACCATTGTATTTCAGGATGACTGTCCCGCTATTCCTGGCCTTGATGCTGCAACCGCGCACATATCCCCCCTTCCACTCAAAAGACACCTCGTATCCACCCCTGGCACAGAGTCCGCTGACGCTGCCCTCGTTCCAGGCCTCAGGCAATGCCGGGAGTAATTCTATCACCCCGTCACCCGATTGCATCAGCATCTCACAGACACCGGCCACACCGCCGAAGTTACCGTCGATCTGGAAGGGCGGATGGGCATCGAATAGGTTGGGATAGGTGCCGCCACCCTTACTATAGTTGGGCATGCGACTCTTCTCAGGAGCTACGGCAGTGAGCAGTTTGCGGTATATCTGATAGGCTTTCTCACCGTTTTTCATGCGTGCCCAGAGGTTGATACGCCAGCCGGTACTCCACCCTGTTGTCTCGTCGCCCTTGATTTCGAGCGTCTTTTCTGCAGCCTTCTGTAAGGTGGCATCTGTCAGGTGGTTGCCTGGGTAGAGGCCGATGAGATGGCTCTGGTGACGGTGCTTGAAGTCCCTGTCGTCCCAGTCGTAATACCACTCGTTGAGGTCGCCCATGTGTCCGATGGTGTAGGGATGCAGCTGCGCAAGGGCCTTTTCCATCTTCTGGTTCTTCTCGCCAAGGATCTTGCCGGCGGTGATGGTGTTGATGAACAGTTCACGGATGATGGCAAGGTCGGCAGTGCCGCCATAGCAGGTAACGCCGTGATAGCCTTTGTCTGTGATATACTCATTCTCCGGCGAGGTACTGGGAGCCGTGATCAATTCCCCTGGCATCCTTGGATTATCCACGAGCCACCGCAGACAGAACGTAGCTGCACCCTTCATCAGCGGATAGACCAAGGTCTTCAGATACTGTTTGTCCTGGGTAAACTGATAGTGCTCCCACAGCGTATTCACCAGCCATGCCCCACCCAAGTTCCAGTTGGCCCACATCGGACTCTCACGTTTCTCCCCCACGGGATTGGTCATCGCCCAGATGTCGGAGTTATGGCTTGAGCACCAGCCTTCGTCGATGCCGTAATAGTTGCGGGCTGTGTATTGGCCGTTGGTGGAGAGGGCCCGTATGAACTCGTCGAGGGGTTGTGCCATCTCTTCCATATTGGCCACGAAGGCAGGCCAGTAATTCTCTTCGAGGTTGATGTTCACAGTATAGTTCCCGCGCCAAGGTGACCAAAGGTGGGGTGTCCACAGGCCCTGAAGGTTAGCTGGTACACCAGGTGTACGGGAGCAGGAGATGAGCAGATAGCGTCCGAACTGGAAGTAGAGCTCTTCAATATATCGGTTCTGCCCGCCGTCATCAGTATAGGCCTTCAGCAGATCACTAGTATTCCTAGTCACGCTAGTCCGACTAGTTTGGCTAGTCCGACTAGTTTGACTAGTTTGGCTAGTTTGTCTAGTCTCACTAGACAGCCTGATCTTCACCCGATCGTAGATGGCCTTATAGTCGGCGAGGTGACGGTCGTAGAACTGCTCGTAACTGTAGTTCTGCGTGTGCCAGAGGTCGTTGGCAGCATTTTCCAGATAAGGTGCCCCTTCCATGACTGGGTGTTTGTCAAAGCCATTGAAGCTGGTCTCGTTGACGATATAGAGGATGGCCTGTTTGGCGTTGGTAATGGTCAGGGAGGAGTCACTGGCAGTGGTCTCTCCGTCGGTCTCCACACGGATCATCGTACAAAAATGGATGCTCTCCTGCGCATCGCCAGTGGCGTGGCCTGTCATCGTCAACTGTGTGGGGATGGACTTCACATGATGTGGTACCTGAGCTGTGAGGGCGATACGACAATTGATGTCGCCACGCATCCGGATAGCGATCAGCTTATCAGGGTTCGAGGCAAAGTACTCGCGCTCTATCCTTTTCCCGTCACGCAGATAGCTGTCTTTCACGATACTGCTGTCGAGGCTGAGGCTACGGTGATAGTCGCTGACGGCTCCCAGTCCGAGGTCTTTGATATGCAGCGTGCCGAGGGGCTGAAAGTACTGACTGTTCGGCCCCTGCACATGTAACTGCAGAGAGTCAGCCCGTGCATAGTCCTCGTTGAACAGTGCCTCGCGGATCTTCGGTATCCACTGGTGGGCATCTGCGTCAAGCAGTCTGTCAACAGGCTTTCCGGTCCAGAAAGTGATGTCATTCAGATAGATGATATTATCGTCAGTACCCCCATAGACGAGTGCACCGATTTTTCCGTTACCTATGGGCAGCGACTCCTCGAAGAAGTCGGCAGGACGGTCATACTGCAGCACCATCGGTGCCTGTTCTGTCTGGGCAGTAGCCATCAGGCAGATCATAGATGATAATAATAAGTAATTCCTCATAAGCTTGCTGTTTCTAATTCTTTGCGGATGACATCATTGCCTGGGAAACCGATACTCTTGTAGGTCTGGTGGCCTTTGGTGTCGTAGATGGCGTAAGTGGGGATGCCACTGGACTCGAAGTGCTGGAGGATGTAGTGGT
>CAMKSE010000062.1 GCA_946415365.1 uncultured Prevotellaceae bacterium | reverse complement strand
CCCGAGAAGCCGATGGCATGATGCGTCCAGCCGCCTGGTACGAAGGGCAATATCACCACTCTACTGAAAAAATCCTCTGGAATCAACGAAGAATGGTTCAACACACAGAGCATCACAAACAGCAGCCACATCACCCCTGATTTCACGTTCCAGCTACGCACCATCAGGTAAGCCAGCGTACAGACAAGATAAGTCCAGCCTATCAATCCCAGGATGCCCCACCACCCTGTCTCAAACGGATGGCCCTGGATATCGCAGTACAGCAACAGTCCTGCCAACAGCGCAATACCTACATATCGCATCAGTCGGAAGAGCCGTTGGTGCTTTGACGGATAATCCGTCCATATCAGGAAGAAGCCCGCAACCGACATCATCAACATATAGTTCGAGTCAATCCCCTCCTCCCCTTTATGACGGTTCAGCAGGAACAGTCCCATCACTATCAGCGCCAGCGACCTCAGCAACACATGACCTATCGTGGTACCCATCGAAGCCCCACGCTTCAGACGACTGTCGATGGCAAAAGGTATCGACATGCCCACACAGAACAGAAACGCAGGAAACACCAGGTCTGAGAAACCCAACATGTCCTCCGTAGCCTCAGCATGGAACAACCAATGAGGCACTCCCTGCAGCGCAGGAATGTCGTTCACAAAGAGCATCCACAACATCGTCAGAGCCCTCATGATATCGATTGCAGCAATTCTCTTCATGCCTTGAACTTCAGGACTACAGCGCCCAGAGGCTCGAGATCGACGGAGACATAGCAGTCACGATACAGCTGACGTTTGATCTCCTTACCTGTAAACAGATCTACAGCCGTGACGCTCTTGTGCTCCTTGAGTTTCAGGTAGTCGAAGGCGTGGGCAGGGATGGTGACATCCATCGTGGAGGGCAGATCGTCGAAGTTAACGACTACAAGCAGCACCTCGCTGCCTGCCTTACGGAGGAAGGCGTACTGGCGATGATAACCACCATTCACGTACATCAGGTCGAAGGATACACCATTGGCGATGGCCTTCTCCGTACGTGCAATGTTCAACACCTTATTATATATATCGGCAAGTGCCTTCTCGTCCTTCGTCAGTCTGCGACTGGCAGCACGAGAGAGGGTGTCGATGTTCCAATAGTCGAAGATAGTGGTCCGTCCGTCGTGGCCACTGAAGCCTTCCTTGTCCATACCTCGCTCGCCATACTCCTGACCTGCGTAGATCATCATCGGGTTTTGCTGTAGCAGGGCTGAGACCACTAAACCTGGCACACCCTTACGAGCGTCGCCTGCGAAGAAACTACTGGCTATGCGCTGCTCGTCGTGATTCTCAAGGAAGTAAAGCATGTGGTCACGAATGTCGTCAGTCTGCTGCCAAGCCGATGTGATGGCCTGTACAGACTGGTTACCACGAATCACCTCTTTGACAGTATCGTACATGCCCACCTTGTCGTAGAGATAGTCGAAGCCAGCACCCAGATAGTTGCGATACTCTGCAGGATTATAGACCTCGCCAATGAAGATAATGTCAGGATAAGCAAACTTTACCTTATCGGTAGCCCAATGCCAGAACTCTGCAGGCACCATCTCTGCCATGTCGCAGCGGAAGCCGTCGATGCCCTGCCTTGCCCAGAAGAGCAATATGTCAGTCATCTTGCTCCATGTGTCGGGAATAGGACTGAAGTGCCCCACCCTACCAGCATAGTAGTCGACACCATAGTTCAGCTTTACCGTCTCATACCAGTCGTTCATGCCTGGGGCATTGTGGAAACAATCGTTACCAGTGGCCTTGGCAGGCTCCTCGATGTAAGGCTCCTGCTCACCATGATAGAGGTCGAAGTATGGTGTGAAGCGCTGACCAGGGCAATAGTAGAAATTGTTCTGAGGGTCGAAGCCTTTCGAGGGATCGTCATCCTCGCCAAGATCTTTCACGCCCTCCGGCTTGCAGACGGAGTGATACTGACGGGCCACGTGGTTAGGCACGAAGTCGATTATCACCCTCATGCCAGCCTTATGTGTCCGCTCTACGAGTTGCCTGAACTCCTGCATACGCTGATTGACATCTGTGGCCAGGTCTGGATCGATGTCGTAATAATCAGTAATCGCATAAGGTGAGCCAGCCTTTCCCTTTACGATGGCAGGATGCTGACGGGGAATGCCGTAGGCAGAGTAGTCTGTCTGTGAGGCGTGGCGGATAACACCTGTGTACCAAATATGGCTCACGCCCATTTCCCTGATTTTCTTCAGGGTCGTGGGCGTGAAGTCGTTCATCTTTCCACAGCCGTTCTCTGCTATCGAACCGTTCTCCTTGCGGGTGGTATTGCGATTGCCATAAAGACGGGTGAAAATCTGATAGATAATGATCTTACTCGATGCCATGGGCAGAAACCTCTTTGTTGATCTTAACGATCATGCCCTGCAGAGCCTTGCCAGGACCACACTCGGTGAAGTCGTCGGCTCCATCGGCAATCATATTCTGAACACTCTGTGTCCAGCGTACAGAGCTGGTAAGCTGAGCAATCAGGTTGGCCTTGATCTCAGCAGGATCAGTGTGAGGCTTAGCGTCAACATTCTGATATACAGGGCACTTCGGGGTCTTGATCTCCGTCTGCTCAATGGCAGCCTGAAGCTCGTCCTTTGCGGGCTGCATCAGCGGAGAATGGAAAGCACCACCCACCTTCAGCACCAGCGCACGCTTGGCACCAGCAGCTTTCAACTGCTCACAAGCCTCCTCGATAGCCTCCACGTTACCAGAGATGACCAGCTGTCCGGGACAGTTATAGTTGGCAGGAACCACTACGCCCTTGCCCAGCTTGCTGACCTCAGCGCAGACCTCCTCGACCTTCTCGTCAGGCAGGGCGATGATGGCTGCCATCGTGGAAGGCTGAGCCTCACAGGCCTTCTGCATAGCCATAGCACGGGCATAAACCAGTTTCAGACCGTCCTCGAAACTCAGGGCACCTGCTGCCGTCAGAGCAGAGAACTCACCCAGCGAATGACCAGCAGTCATCTTCGGATCAAAGGCCTCACCCATGCAGAGGGCAGAGATAACGCTATGGAGGAAGACGGCAGGCTGAGTAACCTTTGTCTGCTTCAATTCCTCGTCAGTACCTTCGAACATGATGTCCGTAATTCGATATCCAAGAATGTCGTTGGCTTTCTCAAAAAGTTCCTTGGCGAGCGGATTGTTCTCATAAAGATCCTTACCCATACCAACAAACTGTGCTCCCTGTCCGGGAAAAACAAATGCTTTCATTTTCTCTAAACTATAAACTTTAAACTATAAACTAAAATTCGCTCTTTTCGGGTTGCAAAATTACGATAAAAATCTGAAAAAAGCACTATCACGGTCAATTTTTTAGCAAAAGACGTGCGAATATCGAAAATTTTGTGTAAGTTTGCACGTCAGAAAGAGAGTGATTGTGTTAATATGAAACTCATAGTCATCACTAAACCCACGTTTTTCGTGGAAGAAGACAAGATTTTAGCCGACCTCTTCGAGGAGGGACTGGACAATCTGCACCTGGACAAGCCGGGAGCCTCACCGATGTATTCCGAGCGCCTGCTCACTCTGCTCGGAGAGGACTACCATAACAAGATTACCGTTCACGGGCACTTCTATCTCAAAGAGGAATTCCGGTTGAGAGGCATACATATCGACGATGCCTTCACGGAGCCGCCGGCAAACTACAAGGGAAACCTCTCGCGCACTTGCCACGCCATCAGTGAACTGAAGGAGGCGAAGAAACACTGCAACTATGTATTCTTGCATTGCATCCACGACAGTCAGACCCATCCAGAGGAGAAATCGTCGTTCACTTACGACGAACTGAAGGAGGCTTCGCGCCAGGGACTGATTGACAAGAAGGTGTATGCCATCGGCGGCATGAACCTCGACAACGTGAAGGAGGCCAAGGACCTGGGGTTCGGCGGTGTGGTCATCTGCGGTGATCTGTGGAATCGCTTCAACATTCACAACGAGATTGACTATAAGGAACTGCTCAACCGCTTTGAACGGCTGCGCAAGGCCATTGATTAGGATTATAAAGAACAAAACAATAATAAACGATGAGTCAGAACAACTCTTACATGGTTTTCTCGGGAACAGCCACGAGATACCTGGCAGAAAGAATCTGCCAAAGTCTGGGTTGCCCGTTAGGACAACTGCAAATCACGAAATTCTCCGATGGGGAGTTTGCGGTCTCGTATGAGGAAAGTATCCGTGGACGTGATGTCTTTCTCGTACAGAGTACCTTCCCCAACAGCGATAACCTGATGGAACTGCTGCTGATGATTGATGCCGCCAAACGTGCATCGGCACGAACTATTAATGCCGTCATCCCCTATTTCGGCTGGGCACGTCAGGACCGTAAGGATAAGCCCCGTGTCAGTATCGGAGCCAAGCTCGTGGCCGACCTGCTTAGTGTGGCTGGCGTGAACAGAGTCATCACTATGGACCTCCACGCAGACCAGATTCAGGGATTCTTCGATGTTCCAGTGGACCACCTCTATGCCTCAGGTGTCATCATCCCTTATCTCCAGAGCCTGAACCTCGAAGACTTGGTCATCGCCTCACCCGACGTAGGCGGTTCGAAGCGTGCCAACACCTATGCCAAGTACTTCGGCTGTCCGCTCGTACTCTGCAATAAGACTCGTGCCCGTGCCAACGTTGTTGCCACCATGCAGATTATTGGCGAGGTGAAGGGAAAGAATGTTGTCATTGTCGACGACATGGTCGATACGGCAGGCACCATTACAAAAGCTGCCGACCTGATGAAGGAGAACGGTGCGAAGACTGTACGTGCCTGTGCTTCCCATTGTGTGATGAGCGGCCCTGCCAGCGACCGTGTACAAGAGTCAGCACTGGAGGAGATAGTATTCACAGACTCCATCCCTTATACCCAACGCTGTGCCAAGGTCAAACAACTCTCTGTGGCTGATACCTTCGCAGAGGCTATCCGCCGCGTCATCAACAACCAGAGTATCAGCGACCTCTACATCATCTGACCTCGCATGAGCATCAAGACCTTTCTTGGACTGACAGTTGTGGGCACGCTCTGCCTCTCCTGTCAGTCCAACTCATATCAGATAGACGGCTTTGCACGCAACTACAACGATGGCGACACCATATGTATGGCAGAGGAACCGATGCAGAATGGAATTATTACCATCACCCTGGTGGAAAACGGCAAATTCTCTTTTAGCGGTGAGACAGAAGACACCATCTTATGCCGGATATTTCCAAAGAATGCACCCGACCAGGACGTCAGCTTCTTCCTTGAGCCTGACAAGATAACTGTTGAACTATCATCTTCGCCTGAAGACAACCGTGTATCGGGAACATGTATCAACAACCAATGGCAGCAACTGAACGACTCTATCTCCCTGCTTGGAAAAGAGGCAGTCAATACCGTTATGCTAATGGCAAGAGACAGCACAGCACACCTGCAACGGGTAAAGACCATCGACAGTCTTCATCGCCGTATGTCGGATTGCATACTAAACACAGCCCGTCGCAACAGCGACAACGTTCTTGGACGATACATCCGCAAAAACTATAAGGCGCCTGAGTTCCATTGAACCCAGACGCCTTCCATATTTACAACAGCCTTCCT
>CAMKSE010000061.1 GCA_946415365.1 uncultured Prevotellaceae bacterium | reverse complement strand
GCGATGTCACGCCACCAGTACTGCTACGGTTCCCCGATATCCTTGACAACCGTATTGAGAAGACTTGGAGCTGCTTCAAGAAGGCCAGTGAAGAGTATGATTATAAGGGTGAGAACTACGTGGTCTACCCCATCAAGGTGAATCAGATGCAGCCAGTGGTAGAGGAAATCATCTCCCACGGCAGGAAGTTCAACTTAGGGTTGGAGGCTGGTTCGAAGCCTGAGTTGCACGCCGTCATCGCCATGCAGTGTCAGAGTGATTCCATCATCGTGTGCAACGGCTATAAGGATCAGAGCTATATAGAACTGGCCTTGTTGGCACAGAAGATGGGCAAGCATATCTTCATCGTTGTTGAGAAGATGAACGAACTGGAGATTATTGCCCGCGAAGCCAAGAAGATGAACATCAGGCCCAATATCGGTATCCGTATCAAACTGGCCTCCTCTGGCTCCGGCAAGTGGGAGGAGAGCGGCGGCGATGCTTCAAAGTTTGGACTGACGAGTGCAGAGTTGCTCGAGGCACTGGAACTGCTGGACAAGAAGGATATGCGTGACTGTCTGCGACTGATCCATTTCCATATTGGCTCACAAATCACAAAGATTCGTCGTATACAGACTGCTCTCCGTGAGGCATCGCAGTTCTATATCCAACTGCATAAGATGGGCTATAACGTGGACTTCGTGGATTGCGGTGGTGGTCTTGGTGTAGATTATGACGGCACGCGTTCTCCGTCGAGTGAGAGTTCCGTAAACTATAGTATCCAGGAATACGTCAACGACTGTATCTACACCTTCGTGGATGCCGCCAACAAGAACGACCTGCCTCATCCCAATATCATCACAGAGAGTGGGCGTTCTCTGGCAGCCCATCACTCCGTGTTGGTTATTGATGTGCTGGAGACGGCCTCGTTGCCAGAGATGCCTGAAGAGTTCGAGCCTGATGAGAATTCTCACCAGCTGGTAAAGGACCTTTATGAGATATGGGATAACCTTTCGCCCCGAAACGTGCTTGAGGACTGGCACGACGCCGAGCAGATACGTGAGGAAGTACTTGACCTCTTCTCGCATGGTATCGTAGACCTTAAGACCCGTGCTGAGGTGGAAGCCATGTACTGGAGCGTTTGTCATGAGATCCATGCCCTCGCAAAGAGTCTGAAGCACATACCAGAAGAGTTGATGAAGATAGACAAGTTACTGGCAGACAAGTATTTCTGTAATTTCTCACTCTTCCAGAGCCTCAGCGACTCATGGGCCATTGACCAGGTATTTCCTATTATGCCCTTACAGCGCCTTGACGAGCGTCCCACACGTAATGCCACCATCCAGGACATCACCTGCGACAGCGACGGTAAGATTGCCAATTTCACAACCAACCGTCACAACACCCACTCGTTGCCTGTGCATGCCCTGAAGAAGAACGAACCCTACTATCTCGGAGTGTTCCTCGTGGGAGCTTATCAGGAGATTCTGGGTGATATGCACAACCTCTTCGGCGATACCAATGCCGTACATATCTCCGTGAAGGACGGTACCTATCATATAGACCAGATCATCGATGGTGAGACGGTGGAGGAAGTGCTTGAATATGTGCAGTATAACCCGAAGAAACTGGTGCGCCAACTCGAGGTATGGGTGGCCAAGAGCGTGAAACAGGGAAAGATCTCCCTCGAAGAGGGTAAGGAGTTCCTTTCGAACTATCGCAGCGGGCTCTACGGATACACTTATTTGGAATAGCGACAAATCGTCATAACGATATAACGTCATAACGATACAACGACTTATCGACAAAACGTCATTACGACATCACGTTATAACGAAAAAAATGAAAGAGAAATTGACTATAGTAAAGGTGGGCGGAGCTGTCGTTGAGGACGAAGCCCAGCTCTCACAGTTACTCAAGGATTTCAGTACTATTGAAGGCAGGAAGGTGCTTGTGCATGGCGGAGGCCGCAAGGCCACAAAAGTGGCAGAGAGCCTCGGCATCGAGTCGAAGATGGTGAACGGCCGTCGTATCACTGACGCCGAGATGCTTAGTGTGGTCACGATGGTCTATGGCGGTCTGGTGAACAAGAACCTTGTAGCACGTCTTCAGGCTAACGGAGTGAATGCCCTAGGACTGACGGGTGCCGATATCGATGTGATCCGCAGTCATAAGCGACCTTTGAAGGACGGGGTGGACTTCGGCTTTGTGGGTGATGTGGATAAGGCAGACGGAAAGATGCTCAGTCGTCTGATAGAGGAGGGCATCACTCCTGTGATGGCGCCCCTGACACATGATGGAGAGGGGCATCTGCTGAATACCAATGCCGATACCATTGCCAGTGAGACGGCCAAAGCTCTCGCACCATACTACGACGTGACACTGTTTTTCTGTTTTGAAAAAAAAGGTGTGTTACGTCATCCCGATGACGACAACTCGGTGATTCCTGTTATCACGCGCGCGAACTTTATTATATATAAGACCGATGGTACTATCAGCGGTGGCATGCTTCCAAAGATCGAGAATGCTCTCTCAGCCATTGACTCTGGAGTGAGTAAGGTTATCATTACCCTCGCCACAGCCCTCGATGGCCACAGTGGCACAACCATCAAACAATAAATATTATTATTTCTGATAGAAAATATAAATTTTCTTTCAAAAAATACAATTCTTTGTAACTTTTCCCCGTTTCAATCGTCATTTTATGTAGAGAGGATGAAAAAGATCAGTTTCCGGAACGATATCCTTCCGTTGAAAAACGAACTTTACAGGCTTGCCCTCCGCATCACTCTCAATCCGGCGGAGGCAGAGGACGTAGTTCAGGAGACGCTGATAAAAGTCTGGAACAGGCGTGATCGCTGGGAAGAGTTAGAATCCATTGAAGCCTTCTGCCTTACCATCTGCCGGAATATCTCACTCGATAAGATGAGAAAAGCAGAGAGTCAGAATCCAAGTCTTGAAGACGGGCACGATACTGCCGATACCAGTTACACATCCAATCCCGAGGAGCAGACCATGCAGCGAGACCGTATCGCACTGGTAAGACAACTCATCGACCACTTGCCGGAGAAACAGCGTAGTTGTATGCAGTTGAGAGACTTCGAGGGAAAGAGTTATAAGGAAATAGCGCAGATACTGGGCATTACTGAGGAACAGGTAAAAGTGAACATCTTCAGGGCACGGCAACAGATCAAGCAGCAATTTATAAAGACAGAGAATTATGGACTATAAGTACATCGAACAATTATTGGAACGTTACTGGGAGGCAGAGACCTCTCTGCAGGAGGAGACAATCCTTCGTACGTTCTTCAGCCAGCCTGATATTCCGGAGAATCTTCGGAAGTATCAGTCCCTCTTCGTCTGTGAACAGCAGAGGGAAGAAGTGCTGGGTGAGGACTTCGATGCACGTATCCTTGATCAGATTGGTGATGCTCCATTGGCAAAGACCGTCACGTTGAAGAGTCGTCTGATGCCTCTCTTCAAGGCTGCCGCCATTGTGGCCATCGTCCTTACGCTGGGTAATGCTGCACAGGCACCCTGGGATATCTGGGAGGATCCGCGTGATGCTTATGTAAAGGCTCATGAGCAGATTGGTGATACCGTGAATGTGCTGACCACCATTCAGGCAGAGAATGTGACGGACACCATACAGGCTCCGGCTAAGGAGAGTTCTACTTATATTGAATAAATTTTTTCTATGCTTTCTATATATTTAAATTAAACCAAAGAAACTGTGAAGTTTCGATTCTCTCAATTTTTTACTTAAATACTAACAAAAGAACGGGCTGCTACCAAGATGGTGCAGCTCGATTCTCGTTTTTATGGATGCTCGCTATTTCTCCAGTCTCATGTTCAGTTGGAACAGTGCAGGCAACAGCAGACAGAGGGAGAATCCCACAGCCATCAGAGCGGTGCGCTCCGAACCGAAAAGGTCCACAAGTGTGAGGTCGGCATTGGGGTAGAGGTTGTACATGACGTAGGCCACGGTATTGTTCACCCAGTGATATACTACACAGGGTACGATGCTGTCAGTGCGGTAGTACATCCATCCCAGGAGTAGTCCCACGAGGAAAGCATGTGGCAGTTGCGCGGGATTCAAGTGGGCTACGGCAAAGAAGACAGCTGAGATGACGATGGCCACCCATGGCCGTTTGACCCATCGCAGCAATGAGCGCAGGATGGCCCCACGGAACACCAGCTCTTCGGCCAATGGTGCCAGGAGTCCGATGGAGAGATATCCCCAACGGTTTTTCATGATCATGTCGAACGCGTCTTCTGCTATATTCGGCAGTTCAGGCATATGCTCCTGCAACCATACGGAAGGGATGATGGCCCCTAAGGCTGCAACAACACACCATACCAACGTCATCCAGGGACGCTTTCTTATCCAGTGTCTTGACACCTCACTCCATTTCGCCAGCAGGAACACGGCCATCACCGCTACGCTGAACAAGAGGGTGGTCAGGATGATGCTTGTGGCGTTAGGGGTAACGCTCTCTCCGCTGATGAGTGTCCAAAGGCCTTGAACGATGAATCCCGCCATCGCCTGGATGGCAAGGAATACGACAACATAGATACACGCATTCTTCATAAGAGTATTCTTTTGACTTGTTCTTTATCTTCATGGAGTTGTTCCACCAGAGCCTCAGGCGATTCGAACCTCCGCTCCTCGCGCAGTCTTGCCACAAAGGTGATGGTGACGGTCTGTCCATAGAGGTCTCCGTCGAATCCGAGGATATTCACTTCCAGTGTACGGTTCTGTCCATCGAAGGTTGGACGGATGCCGATGTTCATCATAGCCGCATGCCGTTGTCCGTCACCAAGGGTTGCCCATACGGCATAGGCACCACTGGCGGGAATAAGTTTGAAGGGATCGTCAGGCTGAAGGTTGGCAGTAGGGAACCCTAAACGGTGGCCGATATGTTCACCGCTCTCCACCTTCCCGCGAAGCTGGTAGTGGCGCCCCAGGCATTGGGGCATCATATCCACATGGCCCTCTTCTGCCAGCAGACCGCGGACGACGGAAGAACTGAGTGGACGGCTGCCGTCAGGTGCCAATTCCACATCACCCCTTACAACCTCAATACCCATTTCCTGGCCGTAGCGTACATAGTCGTCAAAGCCTTCGTTACACGACTTCCCTCCTGGCCTGTGTCCGAAGTGGTTGTCGTAGCCCGTGATAAGGATCCTGACGTCAAGTTCCTCCTTCAGTATCTGTCGCATGAACGTCTTGGCAGGCAACGATGCCGTTTCACGGGTGAAGGGCAGCACTGTCAATTGATCGATGCCCAAAGTGCTGATGGCTTCCGTTTTCTCGTGAAGCGTCGTGAGCAGTTGTGGACGGAAAGCTGGGTCGAGCACCTGTCGCGGCGCACGGTCGAAAGTGATGACCATCGAGGCAAGACCTGTCTTACGGGCCATCTCCGTCACCATGCTGATGAGCAACTGATGACCCTTGTGCACACCGTCGAACATACCGATGGTTGCGACGCATCCTGAGCCCGTTTTTGGACGGTTATTGAAGCAAATAGTCTCCATAAGGGCGCAAAGTTAATCATTTTTCGTTATTTCCGCAAAAAAAATTTGGATAATTAAAGATTTTACCGTAACTTTGCATCCCAAATCCCGGACTTGTAGCTCAGTTGGTTAGAGCAACAGACTCATAATCTGGAGGTC
>CAMKSE010000060.1 GCA_946415365.1 uncultured Prevotellaceae bacterium | reverse complement strand
ACGATTTACGGATTTACGATTTACGGATTTACGATTTACGGATTTACGATTTACGATTGAAATGACTGAGCTGGAGTTAAAGTCGAGGTTACGATCATTCAGTATTAGAATTATCAAGATGGTAGATAGTATGCCATCTACCATATCATCTATGGCAATCGCAAAACAAGTTGTCAGATCCGGAACGTCTCCTTCAGCTAATTACAGAGCCGCCTGTTTGGCCAAGTCAGAGAAAGACTTTGTGAATAAACTGAAGATGGTAGAGGAAGAATTAGACGAGACATGCCATTGGCTTGACCTGATAATTGCCTGTGAGATTCTGCCTGAGAAGCGTGTAGAGAATCTCTTCTCTGAAAGTCAGGAACTTTTGAAGATTATCTCAAGTTCAATCCTTACGATGAAACAGAAACTCTCAGAGTAATCAATCGTAAATCGTAAATCTGTAAATCGTAAATGAAAAAAGGTCTGATTGCCCTAAGTCCGTTGTTTGTCTTTATCACGTTTTATCTCCTGACAAGCATTGTGGCTGGTGACTTCTACAAGATACCCATCACCGTGGCGTTTATGGTGTCGAGCATCTATGCGATCATCATCTGTGGCGGAAAGCCCTTGAAACAACGTATAGACACTTACAGCCGGGGTGCGGCAACGGAGCAGATGATGCTCATGATCTGGATCTTCGTGCTGGCAGGAGCCTTTGCGCACTCTGCCAAGGCTATGGGCAGCATCGACGCTACCGTGAACCTGACACTGGCCCTGTTGCCGCCACAGATGATCCTCGCGGGCATGTTCCTCGCTGCCTGTTTTGTGTCCATCTCCATCGGAACGAGCGTTGGTACCATCGCCGCTCTCGTGCCCATCGCCGCTGGCGTAGCCGACGAGACAGGCATCAACGTGGCGATGATGACAGCCATCATCGTGGGCGGTTCGTTCTTCGGCGATAACCTCTCGTTCATCTCCGACACCACCATCATGGCCACACAGACACAGGGATGCCGTCTGAGCGACAAGTTCCGCGTCAACGCCTTCATCGTGTTTCCTGCCGCATTGATGGTACTCATCGGATATCTGTTCATGGGCTCAGGCGTCAGTGCACCCCAACAGATACAGCATGTGGAATGGGTGAAGGTGATACCCTATCTCCTGGTGCTGACAACGGCCATCTTCGGCATGAACGTGATGGCTGTGCTGACGCTTGGCATCGTGCTGACGGGCGTCATAGGCATGCTCACCGGCTCGTTCGACATCTACGGATGGTTCGGCAGCATGGGTGAAGGGATACTGTCGATGGGGGAACTGATCATCGTGACGATGATGGCGGGCGGCATGCTGGAACTCATCCGTCAGCAGGGCGGCATCGACTTTATCATCCGACAGCTCACAAAACACGTGAGCAACAAGCGCGGCGCAGAGCTGAGCATAGCGGCACTCGTGTCGTTCGTGGATATATGTACCGCCAACAACACGGTAGCCATCCTGACCGTAGGTGACATCTCAAAGCGTATCGGCGACCGCTACGGGGTGAACAACAAGAAGTGTGCCTCTATCCTCGACACCTTCTCATGTACCATCCAGGGACTCATCCCATACGGTGCGCAGATGCTGATTGCCGCAGGACTGGCATCACTGAATCCTGTCAGCATCCTGCCCTACCTCTACTATCCCTTCGTGCTGGGCATCGTGGCCCTGCTGTCAATACTACTCCGATACCCCCGTCGCTATTCATAATAAAAAGAGTTAAAAGTGGATATAGTACAACGAAATCTGTTCCGGCTTCTGAGAAGCGGTGCTTTCAACACTGCAGAGGAGATAGAGCCCATGTCGGCCTTCAAATGGACACGGCTATATCAATGTGCCATCATGCACCATATCGTACCATACGTATATGACGGCATAGAACGCTGCCGCAGTCAGTTCTTTGTGCATTTGACCGCGAAGCAGGAAAAAGACTGGAAACAGACCTTGCGCGAAGAGATGGCACTGGCCGAACAGCAGCATAACGAGATGGATGAGGACGAGCTGCTGCGTCCTGACCGTCTGACCAATCCTCTGCTCAACAGCCGTCTACAGGAGATACTCGACGACGAATACTCTGACATAGCCACACGCCAGTTGCTGCTGATCATCATCCGTATCGTGCGCCACCTTTTCAACGAGGGTATGCCCATACTCCAACTCACCGAGCTGGGATTATTCCTGCGTGACCCCAACAACCACATCAACTACATCACCTTCAACAGATGGACCGCACGGCTCCATCTCACACAGATGACTCAACTCACTGGGGAGTTCCTGATAAAGATTTTCAAGTTTACGGAAGATGAGATTCCTTTCTTGAAGGAAGATAAGGATAAACCTGTAGAGCGTATCGCCCAGGAACTGATAGAATTCACCAACACACGTTCACAGAACTGGTATTTCTCACAGCAGGACGGTGGTATCTTTGTGCATAACAGCAATTCCTCAGCCACATTCAGTCACGTAAGGCGGTCTGCCCGCTATTTCCGCTATTATCCATCGGAGAGTGTCACGAACTTCTTCGCGTCGTTCTTACACTCGCTGTCCCATATTGAGGAATAGAATACTTTGAACTATAAGCTTTGAACTTTGAGCTTTATGATTACTTCTTAAGCAGAATATAGAGAAGGCTGTGGTGGGCATTTTTCCGCCTCCAATGATATCATAAAGTTCAAAGCTCAAAGTTCAAAGTTCAAAGCTCAGAGTTTAATGTCGGAAGCGGATTTCGCGAAGACCATGACGGCCGAGGAAACGGCTCTTATCCACAAAACCATTAACACCCACGATACGTCCCTTGCTGGTGTACTGCCACATCGTGATGTCCCTTCCGTCGGCCAGTTCCGGCTCTTCGTCCGTATACATGGCTATCATCAGCTTGTAGTCGTCGATCTGTCCCAGCAGATGTTTGTTGTAGAAGTTGCGGAAGGTATATAACAACGGCTGCTGACGGTATGTGCGCTCCACCATCCCAAGGAAGCGGAACAAGGAATCGCAGAACTCGTAGTCAGGCAATCCACCTGTGGTTTCGATATCTATCATCGGAATAAGGTCTTGTTCTCCAGGCAGACACTGTGTCTTGAAGTTCTCCAATTGCTGGAGTAAGGGAGTCTTCGGTCGGAAGAAGTGATAGGAGCCAACCTTCAGTCCATAGCGGTGAGCCAGTTCGATATTCCGTTCATAGCGTTCGTCAATACGGTCGCCGCCCTCTGTAGCCTTCAGATAGACATACGCCATCTTCGTGTTCTCGCCTACCGTTTCCCAGAATACCTGCCCCTGATAGTGCGACAGGTCAATGCCGTGAATGTGGCCACAGGTGTCCTCACACGACAGGAAGGGATCGTAGTCGGGATCGTTAAGTCGAGGGTCTATTGGCTTCACAACAGCCGTACGTTTGCGGCTTACCTTCTTTTTCTTCTTGATGACCTTATGCGTCTTTACGCGATGCTTTCTTTTCGTTTTCGATTGATTAGCCGACACTTCGCCAATAGCCATTGTGGCAATAAGCAAGGCCAGCAGGATATATATTTTATTCTTCAGCATGTTCATGTATAATTACTTTAATTCTGGATATTCGATGACCATCAAGCTCCACCACCTCAAAGGTGAAGTTCTTGTAGTCCAGACGTTCGTGGAGTTCAGGGAAGTCACCCTTTATCTCCAACAGCAGTCCTGCCAGTGAGTCGGCGTCGCCTTCCACATCCTCGAAAGTCTCGTCGTCGAGATCGAGAATCTTGAAGAAGTCGCTGAGTAACGTCTTGCCTTCGAATATATAGGTATTGGCATTGATTCGGGTATAGTTCTTTTCCTCCTCGTCGTACTCGTCGTTGATCTCACCCACAATCTCCTCGAGGATATCTTCAAGGGTGATGATACCGCTGGTGCCACCAAACTCATCCACCACGATGGCGATGTGTACCTTGTTCTCCTGGAAGTCGCGCAACAGGTCATCGATTTTCTTCGTTTCAGGCACAAAGTACGGTGGTCTTATCAGCGACTGCCAACGGAATGTGGAGGGTTTTGAGAGATGTGGCAGCAAATCCTTGATATAAAGGATGCCGCGGATATTATCGATTGATCCCTGATAGACGGGGATACGCGAGTAGTTGTTCTCTACGATACACTTCAGGACATCAGGGAAGGAAGAGCGGAAGTCGAGGTCTACGACATCCTGGCGACTGGTCATCACCTCTTTTGCGGTCTCGTCGCCAAAACGCACGATGCCCTCAAGCATATCCTTCTCATCCTTCAGTTCGTTCTCACCAGTGAGTTCAAGTGCCTGTTCAAGATCGTCCACACTGAGTACGTGATTCTCTTTCTGTACCACCTTCTCTGCCAGCACTCCTGAACGGATCAGCACAGAGGCAAGCGGGTAGAAAAATGTCCTGAGGCGCATAATACCAGAAGCCGAGAAACGGCAGAAGGCCAATGCGTGCTGTGCTGCATAGACCTTTGGCATGATCTCGCCGAAAAGCAGAAGCAGGAATGTGAGCAGGACGGTAATCACAATGAACTGCAACCAATAGGCGTTGCCAAAGTCGATGACGTGGCTGAAGAAATAGTTGCAAAGCATGATGATAGTAACGTTCACCAGGTTGTTGGTGATGAGGATAGTGGCCAGCGTACGCTCAGAGTCCTCGCGTAACTCAGTAATCTGGCGGTCGTCGTCGTTCTTCTCCTCATCGAGCTCGTTGAGGTCGTTGGGCGACAGAGAGAAGAAAGCGATCTCTGAACCGGATGCATAGCCTGAGAACACCAGTAGCAAGCATGCCAACACCCCACACACTATGGCTCCAGTGGTGGGAGTCAGAAAACAAACTTCATTCAGGAGTTGTTGAAAATAGTCCATGATCAGAACGGCAGGACCTCTTCAGGTGATTTATCGGGCTGAGGTGCCTCCAGCGGCTCGTTGGCTGACGTTGTCGTAGCGGGCTTGGGTGAAAGCAGTTCCATATTGTCGGCCCAGATCTCAGTAGCATAGCGACGTTGTCCCTGTTTGTCATCATACGTGGTATAGCGGATACGGCCCTCCACATAGATTTTGTCACCTTTGTGAACGTACTTCTCCACTATCTCCGCCATGCGGCGCCAAAGAATCACGTTATGCCAGTCGGTATGGTCAGGCACCTGAGTGCCGTTCTGCAGGGTATAGCCTCGCTCAGTAGTGGCCAAACGAAGCCTGGCCACAGCCACTCCCTGGTCTACGTATCTTACTTCGGGCTCCTGTCCGACATTGCCAATAAGCATCACCTTATTCATAATTGCCTCCTTTCAAAAACTTACCTCTTTGCATTTCCGAGGAAACGGAACTTGAAATTCTTTCCCTTAGCCGAGGGGAACTGACTGCGCTCATCGACACGCTCACGCAGATGCTCGATGATACGCTCATAGCATTCCATACCCGACATTGCCCTCACGCGTGCAACGAACAACGTGTCGCGATACTGGAACTTGCCCGTTCCAGGTACGAGCAGCACTCTCTTGAAATTGACCGAGCCCTCATACCATCCATCGCGCAGTTCGTTGAGCTTCGCCACAGCAGGAGAGACAGCCTTTGCTGCAGGTACACTATCAGGGTGTACTGCCTTCTTTTCCTTGAAATCCTGCATGGTGGCAGCATCGGTCTTTATAATAATAAAGTACACACGGGGATGAATCTTATAGCGCTTGGGATAATACACACTACTGGCGACATAATCTCTAATGTCTGCCTCCAGCTCGGGTGTCATCTCTATCTCGTTAATAGCCTTGAGGAAGTCAATAGCCTCATCTACTGTGGAAACGAGCGTTTCACGGTCAAAATATCTAAGATATAAATTCATCTGAAAAAGTTGTTTTCCTAAAAAGAGCGGAAAACGGGACTCGGACCCGCGACCCCAACCTTGGCAAGGTTGTGCTCTACCAACTGAGCTATTTCCGCTTGTCTTCGAACAATCGAGATTTTCGGCGGCGCCTTGGCATAAAAACAAGGTTTTTCTGCACTCGGCTTGCGCGAAAATTCCGCTTGTGAAGAGGAGGAGACTCGAACTCCCACGTCGCAATTGACACTACCCCCTCAAAGTAGCGCGTCTACCAATTCCGCCACCTCTCCAACAAAAACATGGTGAATAAAAAAGAGTGCCCAGAACAGGACTCGAACCTGCACGCCTCGCGGCACACGCACCTGAAACGTGCGCGTCTACCAATTCCGCCACCTGGGCATTTTCGCAACAGGGCCATTCCCTGATGTCTCTTTTTTGTTCAACATGTGAGCGGAAAACGGGACTCGGACCCGCGACCCCAACCTTGGCAAGGTTGTGCTC
>CAMKSE010000059.1 GCA_946415365.1 uncultured Prevotellaceae bacterium | reverse complement strand
ACTATTTTTCCAAACCTGCAAATTTTTTGGCAACTTTTTTCTGAAAAAGTTATTTAAATGCCACCACCTCCGTCAGTTCCTGATTCAGGTAGAAGGTGTTTTGCAGGGTGTCGCCATCGTATACGTATCTCATTCTCAGGTAGTAAAGGTCTCCCTTCGGCACATCAGGGTAGGCGATGCCCTGCTTATAGTGATCAGCCCCACGCAGGCGCATGACACGGATGAGTGAGTCGTTGATGTGTCGGGTGGTGCCTAAATCTGCGAAATCACGGCCAGACACCTTATCTGCATCGTCGATGTTGGCCTCCACGAAATCCTTGATGGTCTGTTCGGCTTCATACTGCTTCCCGCAAGAAGCGAGAAGCAGCACTATACCTATTATTATATACGCGCGCGATTTCATTTCTGTGGAATGTTTTTGAGTACGTCGAGCAGATGATCCCACACCATCTGTACGGTGGGAATATGAAGTCGTTCGTCGGGCGTATGCACATAGCGCAGGGTGGGGCCGAAACTCACCATGTCGAGGTTGGGGTAGCGCTCCGAGAAGAGTCCGCACTCCAGACCGGCATGGATGCCGCGAACGATGGGTTCCTTGCCGAAGAGCCTGACATACGACTCTCTGACAATCTTCTGCAATTCGCTGTTGGCCTTCATCTTCCATGCTGGGTAGCCGTCCGACGATATGGCCTCGGCTCCTGCCAGTTCGAACACAGCCTGTATGGTGGCGCACATATTGTCGAGGTTCGACATCACGTTGCTTCGCTGGCTGCTGAGTATGTCGATGGTCTCCTCAGAGGTGTGGATGCTGGCGATGTTGCTCGATGTCTCAACCATCCCGTTCAACTCTGGATCCTGGCAGATGGCGTAGATACCGTTGTCAACAGCCTGCACGGCCCAGACGAAACACTTGGCGACCTTCGGCTCGATGACGGGCTCAGCGTCTGTGCTCTCCATGTTCCAGACCATCTGTGTGTCGGTCACGTGGAACTCATCCTCCACTTCCGAAGCGAACACGTTCCAGTCAGCGCGTACGTTCTCTTTCAAGTCGTTAGGTACGGCGATGACGAAATATCCGTCGCGAGGGATGGCATTGTGTAGCTTGCCGGAGTGGAACTGTGCCAGACTGACGCCATCGTAGCGTTTCATCGTCTGGAAGAGGAAGCGTCCGAGGAGTTTGATGGCGTTGGCGCGCATCTTATTGATATCGTCGCCTGAGTGTCCGCCAACAAGGCCCTTCAGCGAGCCTTTCAGGAAGAAGGAACCTGCGGGTGCGGTCTCGCGCTGGAATGTGAACCTGGCCTGGGTGTTGCGTCCGCCAGCACAAGAGACGAAGATCTCGCCCTCATCCTCTGAGTCGAGGTTGATGAGGTAGTCGCCCGTCATGAAGCCGGCCTTCATGCCCTCGGCACCTGTCAGACCCGTCTCCTCGTCACGCGTGAAGACACACTCTATCGGGCCGTGCTCGATATCTTCCGATGCGAGGATGGCCAGCTCGATGGCGCATCCGATACCGTCGTCGGCACCGAGCGTCGTACCCTCGGCTGTCAGCCATTCACCGTCTACGTATGTCTTGATGGCGTCCTTGTCGAAGTCGAACTCTACGTCGACGAGTTTGTCACAGACCATGTCCATATGGCTCTGCAGGATCACCGTCTTGCGGTTTTCCATACCCTTGGTGGCGGCTTTGCGGATAATCACGTTGCCCGTCTCGTCCACATTCGTCTCCAGTCCGTGGCTCTCGCCCCAGTTCTTCAGATACTCAATCATCTTCTCCTCGCGCTTCGATGGGCGGGGAATTTCGTTAATCTTCGCAAATTCGGCGAAGACAACTGCAGGTTTTAAATCACTTTTATTCATTATTAATGCTATTTTTGATTGAATTCCACATAAAATGCTTAACTTTGCAGCCGCAAAGATAATAAAAATGATTCAGATACTGCTCATATCGACGTTAATAATTGCTATTGCGATGGTATTTTTCCTCGTGAGAGTGCTATTCTTGAGGCAGGGAGAGTTCAAATCGCAGCATATCCACGACTCTCAGGCCATGCGTGAGCGCGGCATCCACTGCGTGATGGACCAGGATCGTGAGATGCGTCGTAAGAGCAGTACCGCCGTCAGCGAACGTAAGAACTCATAAGAATATTAATCAAAACAGACAAATGAAAAAGTACATTTTCTCAGCACTCGCCCTCGCAGCAGTGATGGTATCGTGCAACAATGCCAGTCCGAAGATGGACGAACAGCCGGCCGCCGGCGAAGTCTCAGCCACAGGTCTTAAGATTGCATTCGTGGAGGTTGACTCCCTGATGACACAGTATGACTTTGCCAAGGACTACAGCGTGACCTTACAAAAGAAGTCTAACAACGCCCGCAATACCCTCACCCAGAAGGGCAATACCCTGCAGGCTGCCGTCAACAATTTCCAGCAGAAGCTGAACAACAACGGATTCCAGAGCCGTGAGCAGGCCGCATCACAGCAGGCTGCCATCGAGCGTCAGCAGCGCGACCTCCAGGAGCTGCAGGCTCGTCTTGAGAACGAACTCGCTTCTGAGACCGCCAAATTCAACGAGGCCCTTCGCGATTCTCTCCAGAACTTCCTCAAAGATTACAACAAGGACAAACAGTTCGATCTGATCCTTACCAAGCAGGGTGATAACATCCTCTTCGCTGACAAGAAGTTCGACATTACCCAGGACATCATCAACGGCCTGAACAAGCGCTACAAGCCATCCAAGAAGGCTGATGCAGACAAGAAAGCCGAAGAAAAGAAATAAGATTACTGGATACACATAGAGAGGCGTTCCTACGGGGTCGCCTCTCGTTTCTAAAACCCTAAAACAGTCATGAATTTCCTGGAAGAAAAAATTCTGTGTGATGGTGTTATTAAGCCTGGTAACATCCTGAAGATCGACAATTTCCTGAACCATCAGATTGATATTGACATCATGCGACAAATGGCCTACGAACTGAAACGCAGGTTCAGGGGAGTGGAAGTCAACAAAGTTCTCACGATTGAGGCCAGCGGTATAGCCATTGCTACCATGCTTGGTAATCTCTATGATGTGCCTGTTGTCTTCGCCAAGAAAGGTGAAACGGCCAACTGTACTGACGACAAATATGTGTCAAGTGCATATTCGTTTACTCACAAGACGGTGAACAACGTATTCGTTTCCCGGCCTTATCTGAATGCTACGGACAAGGTGCTTATCGTAGATGATTTCCTGGCTGACGGAGAGGCTGTCCATGCGCTGATAGACTTAGTGCACCAGGCTGGTGGCGAGGTGTCAGGTATCGGCATCGCTGTAGAGAAGGGACAGCAGAAGGGTGGGAGGATCTTGCGTGAAGAGGGCTATCGTCTGGAGTCGATAGCCATCATAGAAGAGATGGATTGGGAGACACAGACTATCCGCTTCCGTGAACAGTAATCGCTTTACTCTTTTACCATTCGTCGTCATCGTTGCCTACGAGGCCGTTTTTGATGGTCTCTTCTACCTTGTCGATGATGGCGTTAGAGTAGGCATGCGTCATGACGAGCGCCTTTGAACACGTGCGTTTCTGAGGATCTTTCTCCACAAAGGGATAGTGTTTGGCTATTTCCCACTGTTCGTCATAAAGGTTGGCATTGGTCTTGTCGTCGGCCTTGCGCTTGGAGTCACCGTAGCTCTTCTTGGCGTTATCTGTCGGACTGAGCCAGCCGCCACTGATGTCGGCCAATACATCGTATGTCTGAACGGTATAGGTAATACGTATTTTCCCTTCTTTGATGTCGAGGCGGATGACTGGGGTGATGCTGACGGAGTACTTGTTGATAGTACCTATGTGCTCAGCGATGTTTTTAATAGTCGACGAGACGATAATGCAGCCTGCATCTTTGTCGTTCAACGTAATGGCGGAGTTATCCTTAAATGTCGCCGTCACCCAGTAGTTCAGGGCTATATAGAGTTGTTGTTTTGTCTTTCCAGGAGCCTCAATCACCTGCTGATAGGTCAGCGACTCGTTCTTGTCGAGCGTCAGGCCTTCTGACAGATTCTTCGCTGCATCGAGCCATTTGTCTCCATACTTCTGCTTCGCATATTTCTCCAAGTCGGCGGTTTTCATCACTTGTGCCTTAACACTCATCGTGCCGCAGAAAAGGATAGCGGCAAGTAATAAACAAGCTTTTCTCATACGTTTTTATTCTTTGTTTTTAGCATTCGACATTTATTTATCGACTGCAAAGATAGAGAAAAACAAATGAAATACAAAAAAATTGGGTAAATTATTTAAAATAAGCGGCGCATCCATGTGGGTGCGCCGCTTTGATATAGATAGGGATTTGGATTAGTCTTCCCAGTTCTCCTGCGTCTTGCGAACGTAGCTCTTGTAACGGATCTGAGCCATCTTCTGTGCCTCGGCGAAGAGTTCCTCGGCCTCGTTGGGATAAGCCTTCTTGACAGAGAGGTAACGAACCTCACCCAACAGGAAGTCGTGGAAGTTCTCCCAGTTGGGCTCCTTAGAGTCGAGGCTGAACGGATTCTTGCCTTCCTCGGCCAGAGCTGGGTTGTAGCGCCACAGGTGCCAGTAACCGCACTCAACAGCCTTCTTCTCCTCGGCCTGGCTCTTACCCATACCGCCCTTGGCCTTCAGACCGTGGTTGATACATGGAGCGTAGGCGATGATGATGGAAGGTCCGTGCCATGCCTCAGCCTCGCGGATAGCCTTGAGGGTCTGTGCGTGGTCAGCGCCCATCGCAATCTGAGCGACATATACATAACCGTAGGTGGTGGCAATCATACCGAGATCCTTCTTGCGGATGCGCTTACCCTGAGCAGCGAACTGAGCGATAGCACCAAGAGGAGTAGCCTTAGAAGCCTGACCACCGGTGTTAGAGTAAACCTCAGTATCGAGTACCAGGATGTTAACATCCTCACCAGAAGCAATCACGTGGTCGAGACCGCCGTAACCGATGTCGTAAGAGGCACCGTCACCGCCGATGATCCACTGTGAACGCTTCACGAGGTAGTGGTCGAGGGTCTGGAGTTCCTTGCAGACGGGGCAACCTGCGGCAGCGCTCTCGGCGATGCAAGCACGCAGCTTCGGAGCAATCTCCTTAGTCTTCTCGGCATCCTCTTTGTTGGCAATCCACTCAGCAGCGAGCTCTTTGTACTCAGCGCTGGCCTTATCGCCGTCGATCATCTCCTGTAGCAGCTTAGCTACGCGCTCCTTCATCTTCTTGTTACCGAGAGCCATACCGAGACCGAACTCGCAGAAGTCCTCGAACAGAGAGTTGTTGAAGCATGGGCCCTGACCCTTCTCGTTCTTAGTATAAGGTGTAGAAGGAACAGAAGCAGAGTAGATAGAAGAACATCCAGTAGCGTTGGCAATCATCTGACGATCACCGAACAGCTGGCTAATGAGCTTCACGTAAGGAGTCTCACCGCAACCAGAGCAAGCGCCTGAGAATTCGAACAGAGGCTGTGCGAACTGAGAGTTCTTCACATTGCTCTTGATGTCAACGAGGTTCTGCTTCGAGGGAACCTTAACCAACTTGTCCCAATCGGCAGCCATCTTCTTCATATCTGCTGCATCGGGGTTGAATGGAACCATCGTGAGGGCCTTACCCAACTTAGGATTACCTGGGCAGATGTCGGCGCAGTTGCCGCAACCCAGACAGTCGAGTACTGAAGGCTCGATGACGAAGTGCATGCCCTTCATAGCGGCAGGAGCCTTCATCTCGAGGGTCTCGAGGCCGTCGAAGCCAGCCAGCTCGTCGTCGGTCAGAACGAACGGACGGATAGCAGCGTGAGGACAGATGTAAGCACACTGGTTACACTGGATACAGTTGTCCTTGTTCCAAGCGGGAACGAAGGCCTCCACACCGCGCTTCTCGTAGGCGGCAGTACCAACCATCCAAGAACCATCGGCTGTGCCGTGCTTCACGAAGTCAGATACCTTCAGCAGGTCACCAGCCTGAGCATTCATAGGACGAACCAGTTCCTTCACAAATGCGGGAGCGTCGTCCACCTTCTCGGCATCGTCTGGCAGGTTAGCCCACTCGGGCTTCACGGTCAGCTGAACATACTCACCACCACGATCGATAGCGGCATAGTTCTTATCAACAACGTCCTGACCCTTGGCACCGTAAGACTTCAGGGCAGCAGCCTTCATCTTCTCAACAGCGAGCTCTACGGGGATAACGCCGGTGATGCGGAAGAATGCACTCTGCAGGATGGTGTTGGTACGGTTACCCAGACCAATCTCCTGGGCAATCTTGGTAGCGTTGATGGTATAAACAGTAATGTTGTTCTGTGCGAAGTAACGCTTTACCTTGTTAGGCATGAACTTCTCGAGCTCGTCGGCATCGAAGATGGTGTTCAGCAGGAACTGACCGTTCTTCTGCAGACCGCGAGTTACGTCGTACATGTGGAGGTAAGCCTGAACGTGGCAAGCTACGAAGTTAGGTGTGGTTACCAGATAGGTAGAGCGGATAGGTGTATCACCGAAACGCAAGTGAGAGCAGGTGAAACCTCCCGACTTCTTAGAGTCGTAAGAGAAGTAAGCCTGGCAGTACTTGTCGGTGTTGTCACCAATAATCTTCACGGAGTTCTTGTTAGCACCAACGGTACCATCAGCACCCAGACCGTAGAACTTAGCCTGGAACATGCCTGCGCCACCGAGGGCAATCTCCTCAACCTCAGGCAGAGAGGTGAAGGTCACGTCATCAACGATACCAATGGTGAAGTGGTTCTTGGGCTCGGGCATAGCGAGGTTGTTGAACACGCTGATGATCTGAGCCGGTGTGGTGTCGTGAGAACCAAGACCATAACGGCCACCAACGATGAGAGGACGAT
>CAMKSE010000058.1 GCA_946415365.1 uncultured Prevotellaceae bacterium | reverse complement strand
ATAGTTGGCATACAGATAGTCCATATAAGGCGTCGCCGTCTGATAGATTACGTCCCCCTTGCTCTTGTCGCCGATTCCCCAGCCGTCAAGAATGATCAAGAGCGCTTTCTTCGCATGGCCGTCACCTTGCGGGGTCAGGTCGTCCTCATCCGACGAGCATGCCGTGAACACGCTGGCGCCGCAAAGGAGGATGGCGGCGAGCATCCAATTAATTAGTCTTTTCATAATTAATCAGTTATCTAATGTATCTTATTGAACATCCGTATTTTCTCCAGCATGGCTGCAGCCCAAGCAGCGTCGCCTGGCATCTGGTAGCGGAAATATCCGGCTACTGAAACTGTAAAGATAGTGACACATTCGGGGGTGACGGTTAGATTGCCGTGTTCGGAGAGCCTAAAGAGTTCATCTCCCTCAACAGCCTGAACTGTAGGCATCACATCCCACATACGCTGGCCTGTGTTACAGTTGCAGTTCATATACACTTGTTTTATAGGGTGAGCGTCGGTCCATGATATATCGCTGATAACCTGTTCTGGCGTGTACTCCACCGTCTGTCCTGTCTCCATCGGCGAAAATACCATATCAACATCCGTAGGCCAAAGGCTGAAGAACTCTTGAGCGAAGTTGGCTCCTTGTGCAAAATTGAAGTCGGGTTCCTCGGCCTCGCCAAAAACGCCGCCTTGCAGATAGATGCACTTAACCTTCTTGCGTACCAGTTCTACACCGTTGAGCGACGAGTATTCATCGCCTTCTGATTGTAGCAGCTGTGCCAGACAGGTTACAAAACCAGTACATACGATGCTTACCGAGTGGTCGGGCTGGGCGGCTAAGAGCTTACGGTATAGCTGCCAGCCATCGGGTAGCGTGCTATAATCTGCGACGGAACGTTTAAACATTGGCAGCCCGTTGGTATCCTTTATATCAGCCACATGTGCATAGTCTATCCATACCTTGGGGCTGTCGATGCCATCACGAACCAGTCCGATGGGCACATCACCATGGCCAAAGTACGTATTCATCACATCTGTATACACAGCGTTCTGTTCGCCTTCGCGGTCTACCACCATACCAAGTATTCGGCATCGTCCGTGTTCCTCGTAGCGGTATAGCATCTCCATAGCAAACAGATCGTCGGTAGAAGAACCGATGTCGGTGTCGAGTATTATCAGCGGCATGCGGTTATTCTCCTGAATAAAATCAGGATTATCGACGTTGCTACACGAAATAAAAAACATTACACCGATTAGTGCAATAATGTAAGGATATACTCTATGTGTCATATTTAAATTCTGTTACTAAGTTAGATTGTTTTGTATTTTCTGGAGGCAAAAATAATAATTAAAATTGAAACCAACAAATATTTCATATAATTTTAGATGTCTAAGAAAAATAGTAATTTGCAAAGAAACCTGCGTAACTACTCATGCACTAGGGTGCTGAGTAGTTACTTAGTTGCGATTTCCTTGTAGTTGCGGGGGTCCGTTATCACTTTGCAGTGCATTTGAAGATGTAATGTCAATCCTGAAGGGCCTCGCAGCCCACATGGCTGAGCACAACAAGGTGAGCACTTACGAGATGATCGAGCTCGTGCTGGGCGAGATGGTGAAGTGCATGGTTCACCTCATGAAGGAGGTTCGCTCTTTTTGGGTGGCTTCAATAAAAACCGTGATACTTGACCCACTCAATACAGATAGAACATCCGCTCCATCATCTGCCACTTCTCGTCGCTTGTGGCACCTTCCTTGCATTGCTGGAACATCGCCATGTAGTCCTCCCACTCCTGTTGGCGGGGAAGGGTGGCAAGGCGAGACATCGCCGAGTCCCAGTCGAAGTCGAGAGGTGTCTCGACGATCATCACCAGTCGGGTGCCGAGGATGAAGATCTGCATGTCCAGTATTCCCACCTCCCTGATGCCGTCGCGTATCTCCTGCCATGACTCCTCCTTGCTGTGTCTGCGGCGATACTCGGCTATCAGCGCCGGATCGTCCTTAAGGTCCATCGTCTGCACATAGCGCTTCACCGCCTGCCCGTACTCCTTTACACTGTATCCTTCCATCATCTTACAAATCTGATCTCATTTTATAAGATACTTTTTCCCATTGCGAATATATATGTTTGATTACTCGATATTCAGACGGCGGTTCTTGGGATATTTCACTTTGTATTGCAGAATCAGTTCACGCTGTTCGCCGGGCTGGAGCTGCAGGGGCCACTTGATGATGCCGGTCTGATTGTCAAACTGGCCGTCACTCAGTTCTTCCATGCTTACCTCGATATTGGTGTTACGCGAGATGGGGGCCTGATCGAATACGGTGATGTTGACACTCTCCTGGCGATTGTTCTTCACGGTGATGCGCCACTTCATCGTCTGTTCCTGATTGCTGCCGAAGAAACGACGCGTGGAACTCTCGCTGACCTTGATGCGCTGTACACGGATGCTCTGGTCGCGACCCATCGAGAAGTGGAGCGTGTCGCTGCTGACGTTAGGATCGAGAATGCTCTTGCCCACAAACGAATTATCGAAGTAGACGTTGGCCTCGCCCTCCATCAGGTTGAGTTTCTGCCAGCCGGTGGCATCGGCCACCAGGAACGACTCCTTGTCAATCTTGGGGATGCCGCGATACTCGTAGGACGCAGGCAGCTGATGACGGGCGATCTCGGTCGTCGTCGTCTTGCCGCCATCGGGTAATGTCAGCAACTGTTTGATGTCGAACTCATAGCCGAACTGTGCCTGCTGCTGACTGACGGCAATCACTTCGCTCTCCTTCATTTCTTCTTCTACTTCCATAGGAACTGCATCTGCCATCGCTACGGACTCTTTCGCTCTCATGACGACGGGTTTGGAACTGCGTCCCTTCTTTGATGTGCCGTAGCCCACAACTGCAACTTCCTGAAGTGCGGACTGGTCTTCCTTCAGGCGTATGTTGACCGTAGAACCGGGATCAACGGTACGTGTCTGGCTGAGATAACCTATATAGGAGAACGTCAGCTGGCGGCTGTTTTGCGGCAGGACGATGGAATAATGACCGTCTACATCGGTAACGGTACCAAGATTAGTGCCCTTCACCTTGACAGTTGCTCCAATCAACGGATCACCGTCGTCGGCCGACACGATCTTTCCGCTAACAACGTTGCTGGCGTCAGAGTCGATATTATAAGAGGGAGCCGCCAGACCATAGTCCAGCCAGTACGTCTTGAGCTGTGGCGCAACATTGGAACGGTTGGGATTGGCCGACGAGAGTGTTACGGGAACGTTCTTCCACTCTTCTCCGGTGTTCTGATAGATATTGGCCTTGTATGACAGCTGCAAGGGCTCCTTGATGCTGTTGGAACGTATGTCGTAGCTGGGGAACCAACCGGCATTCGTCACATAATAGGTGATGTCGAAGTCGGCGCGGCCGGCCTGTTTGGCGTCCAGTTTCACATCAATCTCCGTGACGTTCTTCAGCTTCAGCTTGGCTATCGAGTCGCGTATGTCTTGCCTACGCTTCAGTTCATCATTCAGGGTCTGCAACTGCTCTTCCAGCTCCTGACTGCGTTTCTTCACCGAAAGTACCTGTTGGGCATAGTAGGCATTCAGCTCCTTGATGTTCGCCAATGGCGTGGCCACTGTCCGGCCTGCCACCGAGCAGTTCGTCTTAACCAGTTCCAATTGTGCGGCCAGCATCTCCTGTTCGTCCTTGGTCTGCTGGATACGACGCTCCACAGCCTTTACATCATCCTCGGCAGTACGCAGTCTCTTGATCTGTGCAGCCGAGTCGGGATGGGCCGTCCGCTCGCTGACGCCTAATATCGTGAGATGACCCTTGGCCTTTACCTGCAGGCTCTTTTTGTCCATATATGGAGAAAAGCCGGTAAAGGTCACGACTTGTTCGCCTGGCACCAGGGTTACACTCTTGGAACGCTCCACCTGAGCACCATTGGTAAACACCGTCACTTTGTTGATCGAAGCCGTCTGCTTCTCAACAGCCTCACTCACCATTGCCGCCATCAGGCAAATGGCAATCATCATTTTACGCTTAATATTCATAGGTATACTATAGTTGGTTTTCTTTCTGTGACAAATATCGATGCAAAGATACGAGTATTGCTTGAAACAACCAAGCAAAACAGCCATATTTTTTTCTGATATATTTGGATTTCTCAATTATTCTACGTAATTTTGCAGACGATTTTATAAAGATTTTTATACAGTATGAAGACAACAGCGGTGCCTTCCTCTACGCCGATGATGACGTTGAGTGCTAGAAATTTGCTGAAGTTTATGGTACACTACTGGCTGTGGTTCTTGCTGTCGGTAGTGATATGTCTATGCGCTTCCATGCTGTATGTATGGTATACCACACCTGTTTACAAGCTTTCGGGAAGGATGCTGATCCTGCAGGCTGACAATGTCAATGCCAGAGGCTCCTCAAACATGTTCAGGTATGTCAATAATATCGGTTCCGTCTCAAGAACTGCCGGTGTAGAGAATGAGGTGGAGAGGCTGTGGTCGAGCATGCTGATGCGCGACGTGGTGAAAAGCCTGAAACTCTATACGGACTACCGGGTGAAGGGGTGGCCTAAGAACCGCGTGGTGTATGCCACACAGCCCGTCACCGTGGACCTCGACCCGCTACACCTGGACAGTATCGATAAAATGGTCTTCGATGAATATTGTACCATCAACATGAAGATGAAGCGAAAGGGCGATAGCGACACGATACTCGTTATGGGCATCCTCATGAGTGAAGATGAGATGGTATGGGGCTTTAACCGTCGGATCAACAGTCTGCCGTACAAGATCGATACGCCGTTCGGTACACTGACTTTCACCAAGAACCCGCAGGGAGAAGAGTTGAAGGCCGGGCAAGAATGGTCGATCACCATCCAGCCGCCATACGACAAGGCGCTGGAATATCTGGGACGCCTGGGCGTGAATCAGAGAAAGGAGGATCAGAACAGCGACCGCTGGCTCTTCCGCTATTACTATAAGATGTCGGACATAGTCAGTGTGACTTTCGTCGACAGGGATATCAGAAGGGGAATGGATGTGCTGCGGCAGCTGGTAGTAAGCTATAACAGGCTGGCTAATGAGGAAAAGAATGAAGTGGCCCGGCGCACGGAGGCGTTTATCAATGAGCGTATCGCCAGCCTGAGCGAGGAGCTGAACCTGAAAGACGATTCCATTGAGCAGATTAAGCGGGAGGGAGGGCTGACGGATATCACCGATGCTGCCAAGTCGGTGGTTCAGGCCGACAAGCTGGGCATGAAAATGACGGAGGCAGGCACACAGAGGATGATGATCGACTATCTGGATGAATATGTCAGAAATCCAAAGAACAAGTACGAGATCATCCCTTCGATCTTCGGATTGGACAACAAGGTGTCAGAGAACATGATCGGACAGTACAACGAGATTGTACAGGAGCGCAAATGGAGGCTGCAGTCTGCATCGGAAGAGTCGCCGGAAGTGAAAAGACTCGAAATTGTGGCCGAAGAGATGAGAGCCGCTATCAGGAAGGCCCTGCAACAGGCCAGGCACGCATCGGAAATCGAACAGCGGGGACTGGGCTTGCAGTACGCTACCTTCAGGGAGAAGGTGGACGTCACACCTGTGGCCGAGAAGGCACTGGCGGACGTGGGGCGTCAGCAGGCCATCAAGGACCGTCTGTTCAGACTCCTCTTACAGAAACGCGAAGAGAACAGCATCACGCTGACTTCTAACTCTAATCACGGCCGGCTTATCGACGAGCCGATGCTTTCAGGCAGGGTAAGGCCTAATCGGTGGAAGGCTTACGGAATCGCACTGGGGGTCGGGATTGCAGTACCTTACGCTATCCTGTTCCTGTTGGGACTGTTGCGCTGGCGGATAAGAGACCGCAAGGAACTGGAGAAGATGACGGAACGGCCCATTGTTGCCGAACTGCCGATGATAGGGGATCATGTCAAAGGCGATGCGGGCATCGTGGTAAGGTTTGGTGTCAACGAACCCGTCACCGAGACCTTCCGGCTCCTGAGGACCAATGTGCTGTTCATGTTGAAAGGGGAGGGGAATGCCATCCTCATCACGTCGTCCACATCCGGAGAGGGAAAGACCTTCTGCGCCGCAAACCTCGCCATGAGCTTCGCGCTTCTGGAAAAGAGGGTAATCCTCTGTGGAATGGACATCCGCCGGCCGGCGCTCGGCAAACTGTTTGAACACACCGACAGAAACATGGGATTGTCGGTGCTGTTGGGGATGGATCACGTGACGGAAACGGATGTCAACCGACATGTCCAGCCGTCGGGCATATCCCGCCATCTGGACCTGCTGCAGGCCGGACCGGTACCGCCAAATCCAGCGGAACTCTTGTCGCGGGACGTTTTCGGGCAGGTGGTCGACATCTTGAAGAAGGAATATGACTACGTGATATTTGACACTGCACCCGTGGGCCTTGTGACAGACACGCTGACCATTGGCCGACAGGCGGATGTCACCATCTTCGTTTGCCGGGCAGGCTACACGCCGAGATATGCCATCGCCCAGCTGAACCAGTTTGCCGAAGAAGACAAACTGCCGAATACTTGCTTCGTACTCAACGGACAGTATGAATAAAAATCCGTCAGCATCCCAGGATGCTGACGGTGTGTAATGTAGCGGTGAGACTATTTCGCTGACTCAGTCGTGATGAGGTCTACGGAGCGTTTCAGGAAGCGGTCGAGCGCCTCGCCCTTCAACATACCGTTCTGGAGCAGGGCCAGGTCGATGAGCTGGTGGACAATCGAGTTGCCCTTCGCATAGTCGGCGATAACGGCAGTCTTCTTGTCCTTCTCTGCCTGGACAGCTTTCTCAGCCTCGGCCTTCTGGTCTTTCTCTTCCTGTGTGATCTCGTCCCACTTCTTCTTGTCCTGTGCAGCACGGATAGCAGCGAGACGTGCCTCCTGACCCTTCAGTTCTGCCTCGATGGGCTTCAGGGCTTCCTCGGTGGCAGTCTTACTCTCGTCGAGCACCTTCTTCACCAGCGGGTGGTCGGCATTGAGCACGAGGTTGAAGGAGTC
>CAMKSE010000057.1 GCA_946415365.1 uncultured Prevotellaceae bacterium | reverse complement strand
ACCTGTTCAGCCACTCAGAAAGCTTCCTCATGGCAGCTGACGACTTCATTGCCCGATATATCCAAGACAAGAGACTGCGCAGCGTGGTGGCCTATATGAACCCGCTATACGGAGGAAGGGGAGGGCATACGCCAGCATACGTGCATGCCGTGATCAGCGTGCTCTATATCAACGGTGCCAGTCGGTTCGTGGGGGGCAGCAGCCATTTTGCCGACCTGTTGGCCGATGTCATCAGGGAACATGGCGGTGAGGTGGTGACAGGCGACGGCGTGGCGTGGGTAGAGGTGAACAACCGTCAGGTGGACTATGTGAGAACCCGTCAGGGTCGTCAGTATGAAGCCGACTGGTACATCTCCGCCATCCATCCCTGTACGCTGCTGAAACTGATGGACGAACGCGCCTTCCCCAAGGCCTTCCGCGACCGAATGAACGAGATTCCAAACAGCTATTCCGCCTTCTCGCTCTATATCAAGATGAAAGATAACAGCTTCCCGTATATCAACCACTCGGAGTACTATATGTCACGCTATGAGGATATCTGGAACTTCTGCCGTGACGACCGGCTCTGGCCGATGGGCTTCCTGATGATGACACCGCCAGAGGAGAATCAGGGGGCATGGTCAAACAAGGTGCTGGTGACGGCTCCGATGCATTTTGACATGGTGCGACAATGGGAACATACGACTGTAGGCCGTCGTGGCGAGGATTACAAGCGTTGGAAAGAGGCGCGTGCCAAGGAACTGCTGGCGATGGTCGAGGAGTTGCATCCCGGCTTCTGTGAGGCCATCGATGAGGTGAACACCTCGTCGCCGTTGACTATCCGCGACTACTACGGTGTGAAGGAAGGCTCCATCTGCGGCTTCAGCAAGGACTGCCGCAACATCACCCTCTCGCAGCTGCCTGTGGTGACTAAAATCAGCAATCTGCTCCTGACGGGGCAGAACAACAACCTGCACGGGTTCTGTGGCGTCCCTCTGACGGCCATCAACACCTGTGAGGTCATATTAGGCTTGAACCATATTATCAATCAATTGAACAGCATAAAGTGAAAATGAAAAATAAGATGTTGGCTGCCGTGGTGGCTGGGCTGATGTGCTGCATGCACGCAACGGCCCAGATCAATATTTGGGAGAATACACCCGTCGACAAGAACGTAGAACTGACGCCCTATCTTGTAGAGGGTACAGGCAACAAGGCTGTCGTGGTGTGTCCCGGCGGCAGTTATTTCTGGCACGACATCGATACGGAGGGACACGACGTGGCCCGATGGCTGCAGCAGAACGGCATCTCTGCCTTCGTGTTGCGCTACCGTACTGCCTACGTGCCTGCTTTTATCACGCGTTACCGTTATATCTTCAGGGGCAATCGCTATCCCGACCCTCAGGATGACCTGCAGCAGGCGCTCTCTTATGTGCGGAGTCATGCTCAGGCGTTCGGCATCGACCCTGAGATGGTTGGTGCGATGGGATTCTCTGCCGGTGGTCATCTGGTGATGTCGGCAGCCGAACTGTTCAGTCCCGAGGAGCGGCCCGCATTCGTGGTGCCGGTTTATCCGGTGGTCACCATGTCGAAGCCTTGTGTCCATAAGCGTTCCAGAAGGGCGCTGTTGGGCGAGGATAGGGTAGGAGACCTTCAGCTCCGCGACAAGCTGTCGCTGGAACAGCACGTGCCGGAGGACTGTCCGCCGGTGTTCCTCGTGAATTGTAAGGACGATCCTGTGGTGGACTGCCACAACTCCGAACTCCTCGACTCCGCCTTGCAGGCCAGTCATGTGCCGCATGTCTATCTGCAGTACCAGACCGGCGGTCATGGCTTTGGCGCCTCCGACGAAAAGGGTACGCAGGAGAGCCGCCAGTGGCGACAGGCTTTCCTGAATTGGGTGGAGCAGTTGTATAACCATTATTTGTCACAAAAATAGTAAGCTACGATATATGAAAGAATCTCAATTCGACGACATCCGGCCCTATAATGCGGAAGAGTTCCCCAAGGCCATGCAGCGCATAGCCAACAGCAGTTCCTTTCCTATACTCGCCTCTTTCGTCTATCCGGGTGAGCCCCTGGAGGAGGTGCGCCAGCGCATCGCCAACTACAAGAACGTCTACGAATTTCAGTCGCAGACCATGTTCCGTGTCAACGAGCGCGTCATCGAAGAGAGCATCAGCGAGTTCACCTGTTCCGGCATCGAGCGGCTGCGTCCTGACAAGCAATACCTCTATGTCAGTAACCATCGCGACATCATGCTCGACGCCAGCTTGCTGCAGTATTTCCTGTTGACGCAGGACTTCGACACGACGGAGATCACCTTTGGTGCCAACCTCATGTCGAGTCAGCTGGTCATCGACATCGGCAAGTGCAACAAGATGTTCAAGGTGGAGCGCCCCGGTGGCAGTCTCAAGGACTTCTACCGCAACTCGCTCCATCTCTCCGAGTATATCCGCTATGCCGTCCTGGAGAAGAAGCAGAGCGTGTGGATCGCCCAGCGCAACGGACGCACCAAAGACGGTATCGACTCCACAGACCAGGGTATCATCAAGATGTTCTGCATGAGCCGTCCTGACGACAAGATACAGGCCCTCTCGGAACTGAACATCGTGCCGGTGGCCGTGAGTTACGAGTGGGAGTCGTGCGACATCCTCAAAGCCATCGAACTCTACCAGTCGCAGTATACGAAGTATATCAAGAAGCCTGGCGAGGATCTGAACAGCATTCTCACGGGTCTGCTGCAACGCAAGGGCAGGGTGCACTTCGAACTCTGTGAGCCTATTACGGACCAGGAGCTGATGCAGTACGACCACCTGACGAACAACGAGTATCACAAGGCTGTGGCGCAGCTCATCGACAGCCGTATCATACCCGCCTACCGTCTGTGGCCCAACAACTATATCGCCCACGATATCCGTTATGGCAGCAAGGCTTTCCAGTCGTTCTATACCAAGGAGCAGCGCGAGGCCTTCCTCCGTCGGCTGGGCCATCTCGACAAGTATGACGAGTGCGACCTCGACCAGTTGAAGGACATCTTCCTGAGCATCTATTCCAATCCGATAGAGAGAGTATGAAATGGATTCTCAGATGGTATGATTGGATGCGAAGGCAGCGGATGCTATGCCTGACATCCTGTCTGCTGGCCACCGTCCTGCTGATATCTCTCGACCTGCGGCTCAGTTTCAAGGAGGACATCACAGACTTCCTGCCGCTTGACGAACAACATCAGGCACAGCTGAAACTGTTTCAGGAGATCTCGGGTGCCGACCGCGTCGTGGCAGTCTTTCAGTTCCGTGACTCCACCAAAGCCGACCCTGACGTGATGACGGAGGCCATAGACCGCTTCGTCGCTACGCTTGAGGAGCGTGATACGGCCGGTCTTGTGCAGAACGTCGTCTATCAGACCGACCTCTCGCAGGCCGAGGAGATGTCGGAATTCATCTACAGCCATATTCCCTATTTCCTGATGGAAGAGGATTATCAGCGCATGGACAGTATACTGAGTATTGACGGCAGTGTTGCTTCCCGGCTTCAGGAGGACTATGAGGCTCTGATGACTTTTACCGGTAGTATGATGGCTGGCGACATTATCCATGATCCCCTCCATCTCTTTACACCTGTCACCTCCCAAGCCGCAGACCTTCTTGACCGCTCTTCCCAGTTCACGCTCTACGACGGTTATATCTTCACCGCCGACATGCAGCGGGCCATCGTCACCCTCGACAGTCCCTTCGGTTCCGGAGAGACAGAGAACAACGCCCGTCTCCTCGACCTCCTGACCGCCGCTGCAGACTCGTCGCTCAGCACCCAGCATGCGTCGCCCGTCGCTGTTCACTTTACCGGGGGTCCTGTCATCGCCGTCGGCAACGCCCGTCAGATCAAGTCAGACAGTCTGCTCTCCATCTCCATTGCAGTCGTGCTGATACTGCTGTTGCTCTGGTTCTCCATCCGTAACCTGCGCAACATCCTGCTGATAGCCCTCTCCATCGGGTGGGGGTGGCTCTTTGCCTTGGCAGCCCTGTCGCTCGTCCATCGGGAAGTGTCGCTCATCGTCATCGGCATCTCCTCTGTCATCGTGGGCATCGCCGTCAACTATCCCCTTCACCTGATATCACACCTCTCCCATACCCCTGACGTACGACAGACTCTCCGTGAAATCTCAAAGCCTCTTGTCGTTGGTAACATCACCACCGTAGGCGCTTTCCTGGCTCTCGTGCCCCTGCAGTCCGTCGCCCTTCGCGACCTGGGGCTCTTCAGTTCCTTCCTTCTTGTCGGCACCATTCTGTTCACCCTCCTTTGGCTGCCCCATTTTGTAAAGATCCTCCCTCAAAGATCCCTAAAACCCCTACCATCCCTAATTTCCCTACCATCCCTAAAATCCCTCTCTCCCTGGCTTCTGTCGCTCGTGGCCTTGCTGACGGTCGTTTTTGGCTTCTTCAGCCTGCGCACCTCCTTTGATGCCGACATGAACCACATCAACTATATGACAGCTGAGCAGCAGGCCGACATGGCGCAGTTCTCAGGGATGGGACAGACCACCGACGATCCCCATTTCCTGCTTTCCGCCGATGAGCAGTCGCGTCGTCTGGCGCTTTGGCGTGAGTGGACTTCTCGCCATCGTGACCATCTCTCAGAGACGCTCCCTCAGGAGTCAGCCCGGGCAGGTTTTGCCGAAGGTTCCTTCGACGACTTCCTGGCCATACTCGCTGCCGACTACGAGCCACAGCCCTTGGAGCACTTCCGTGCACTGCCACCCTCGCTGCTGTCACAAAATATCGACATGAAGGGCCTGAACAGCACTCTCGTCAACGGCCTCTCCGACGACTTTAACTACATCGGCTGGGCCTGTGCCGCGATAGTGTTCATTTTCCTATGGGTGTCCTTCCGCAGTCTGCCGCTGGCCGTGCTCTCATTCCTGCCGATGGCACTCAGCTGGCTCTGGATCCTCGGCATCATGGTGTTGCTCGGCATACAGTTCAACATCGTCAACATCATCCTCGCCACGTTTATCTTCGGCCAGGGCGACGACTATACCATCTTCATGACCGAAGGAGCCGTCTACGAGTATACCCACCGTCGTCCGATACTCGCATCCTATCGTCGTGCCATCCTGCTCTCGGCCCTTATCATGTTCATAGGCATCGGCTCGCTCATTGTGGCACGCCATCCTGCCCTCCACTCGTTGGCCGAGGTCACCATTGTGGGCATGTTCTCCGTGGTACTCATGGCATTCCTCATACCGCCACTCATGTTCCGCTGGCTGGTGCGCTGGCGCAAACACTTCAAATTTTAACACCCTAATCCCTTAGATGTACAAATATCCAAGATATGAAAGAACAGATTCGTCAATTGCTGGAAGATGCACTTCCGTTAGTAGATTTCGACAGCGACTTCCTCTTCGCTGAACTCGACTCCCTGGGTGTGACCACCATCCTCATGCTGCTCTCCGACACCTACAGCATCACCCTTGAGGCCACCGATGCCACACCCCGTAACCTCCGTTCACTCGACAGTATCGTAGCTATGGTAGAACGCAAACTCGCTGCACGATGAGACTGGTTGACTATCTCCAGCAGAATGCCCTGCGCTATCCAGAGAAGACCGCTGTCGTTTGTGGTGGAGAGTCATGCTCGTATGCCCGTCTGTGGCAGATGGTGCAGCAGCAGGCCGCCACACTTCCCGCCGGTCAGATAATCGCCTTCCGCATTTCCCAGACCATAGACTTCTTGGTCACCTACCTTGCCATCCATCTGGCTGGTAGTGTAGCAGCGCCACTGGAGAAGGGTATGCCGGAAGGATTGTATCGCGAGGTGTCCGCTCGTCTGGCTGCCTGTCCTGTGGGTGATAATGCTGCCGATGTGCTTTATACCACAGGCACGACAGGACGTTCGAAAGGGGTTGTTATCAGCCACACGGCGATGATAGCTGATGCTGAGAATCTGATTGCCGGACAAGGCTTTACTCATGAACTCACTTTTGTAGCCCATGGCCCACTCAACCATATCGGTAGTCTTTCTAAGACGTGGCCCGTCATCATCCTCGGCGCCACCCTCCATATCCTCGATGGTCTGAAAGATGCAGGCGCCTTCTTCGATGCTTTCCGTCAGGAGGGACGCTATGCTACGTTCTTCGTGCCGGCCAACATCCGTTACCTTCTCGCTTTCGATGCCAAGCGTTTTGCGGCATTGGCCGACCGTCTCGACTTTGTGGAGAGTGGGGGCGCGCCCCTGTCGCATGCCGACATGCTTCATCTCTGCGAACTTCTGCCACACACAAGACTCTATAACACCTACGCCTCCACCGAGACGGGTATCATCGCCACCTACAATTATAACGACGGCCGCTGTCTTGCAGGATGTCTTGGGCGTCCCATGCCCCATTCCAAGGTGATGATCACACCAGAGGGGAAGATTGCCTGTCAGGGTGACACGCTGATGAGCGGTTATCTCGGCGATGAGGCACTTACCGCTGGCGTCCTCAGCAATGGCACCGTATATATGTCGGACTACGGTTGTATCGATGATGAGGGCATGCTACATATACTTGGTCGTGAGAACGATGTTATCAATGTAGGAGGCTATAAGGTGCCGCCCACAGAGGTCGAGGACGCTGCGATGGAGTTTCCCGGGGTCACCGATTGCATCTGCATCGCTGCCGATCATCCCGTCATGGGTATGGCCCTGAAGTTGCTTGTGGTGATGAAACCTGATACTCCTTTCGACAAACGTTCGTTGGCACGTCATCTTGCTGCCCGTCTGGAACCTTACAAGGTGCCCATCCTCTACGAGCAGGTCGCCTCTGTCGCCCGCACTTATAATGGCAAGCTCGACCGCAAACACTATAAGTAGCGTTTCCTAATCTCCCTAATTACCCTAATCTCCCTAATTACCCTAATCTCCATTTAGACACCGTATAAATAATTTATTATTCAGGCGAATTATTTGTCAGGTTAGAAGAAAATGCGTATATTTGCAGACTGAAGTTTAAAACTAACGCAATATTCACATTTTAATAACTAAAAAGACAAATACAATTATGAAGAAAAAGTTTATTTGCGCCGTTTGTGGATATATCTACGAAGGCGATGCT
>CAMKSE010000056.1 GCA_946415365.1 uncultured Prevotellaceae bacterium | reverse complement strand
CATTCTTTATCACCTTCTCGGAAAACAGACTTTTCTCGCCCACTTTTTTCCTCAAAAGAGGATATCCATGAAATAAGCCACCCTGGAAGGCTTTCAAGATTTACATACTCAACTTCAGCATCTGCAAGATTGAGGGAATTTTCATTTCCAGCCATAACTTCAGTTGACTCATCCGAATTGTTACAAGCACTGAACATTCCAAGCGACAGTAGAAAGCTCATAATAAATAATAGTTTTTTCTTCATAATTTATTCAATTTAGTTATTAAAAAATCTAATATGGCGCAAATATACAAACTGTTTTTGGGATATAGAACAAAATGAGCGTTTCAAATATGGCATGTTTAGGGATTTTGGGGGATACTATAGTTTTGTAAATTATTGAAATATAGCGCAATATAGCATAATGCCGTTGCATATAAATACAACGGAAGAGATAATCAAGTTACCCGTACGGGCACGAACCTATGCTTCACGAAGTTCTTTCGCGAACTTGCCTGAAATTGGCTTGCGGGGTGATTCTATTCCTATGCTTTGTTTGTCACAATAATACCGGCCTTACGACTTACTATGACACTTTCTTCTTAAAATGTGCTAATAAATTTTGTGGGGTGGAATTGTCTTTGTATTTTTGCAAATGGAAATCATGCGCTGCTTTCGGGTAGGGCTGATGACAGAGCATTTAGATGGAAGTTATCCTAACCTCAAAACTTCGAAACTTTAAGTCAGGGATAATGGACAGACGAATGCTCACGCAGATGATATGTCGCCAATTAGGCAACTATCATACTGGCGTGAGCGGTTGTCCTTATCTGACGCCGGTTTTCGAAGGCCTGAGGTTGATAATGGCGACTTGCGAGCGCCTTTTTCTATTCTATTTGTTCGGAAGGTTTTCACTCTTAACAAACAGAATGATGGAACTGAAAGTACTTGGCGAAAGGTTTCGGATGATCCGGAAGCATTTGGGTATAAACCAGCAGCAACTGGCTGATGCTACCCGTCTTACTCAACCCGCCATCTCACGCTTGGAAAAGGGCGAGGAGGTGTATGCCTCCACATTATTGGCCGTTCTTTCTTTCTATCACGATAAGGTCTGCCTGGACAATCTCCTTTCGCCAGGTTTGGATACCGACCAGAATACGCAATTATACGCCAGTAGGCAAGAGATACGCCAAAAAATAAGTCACGATCTGGAAGAGATAGCTAGTAGACTTGACCAAACAAAAGAACAAGTTGAAGCTCTGAAGTGCAACATCTGAACCGTCACTCTTCCAATGGCAGTGGTTTTGTCCTGTTTCGAAGGGAGCGAAGCCCTTCTGCCGAGAGTCCCATAATACGACGTACCTCCTCATCGCTCTTATCCATCTCTTTCAGAATCAGGTAGAACAAATTGTGAGCAGAGAGTTTGGTTGCCCTTTTCACTTTTCTCAATCGGTTGTAGCTCTGATAATGGGTAGCGGCATAGTATCTGTTGAAGAGGTCTTCTTCCTTACTACTCCATAATTTGATGGTTCCGCCTTCAATAATATGGTCATATAACATTCTGCCCTGTTTCAGTTTCGGAGCACAGTCATCAAGCAGATGCTTGATGTCCTTGTTTAATTTTTCTATAGCGATTTCTGCATTGTTGGCATCTTCTTCCAGTTCTCTTATTCTTAAGCAGTCTTTATCATTGCGGCTCTCCAAGTCTTTAATCTGAGCCAGGGCATTGTCTTTGTTGGCTTTCAGTTGGTTGATCTCCGTTGTATAGGCAAATAGTTGCATCTGGTGTTCTTTTTGTTTGGCTTCTTCCTTTTTCCTTCGGGTAAAGATATAGAACGCCATTAATATCAGAACAATTGCGGCACCCATAAGTAACCTTTGCGTATTGATAAGTTTTTTATCTGCTTCATGCATAGCCACCTCATGGTCGAAGCGCAATTGGAGGTCTTTAATCGTATCGTTCCTCAGCACGTTAATGATACTGTCTTTGATGGTGATAATTCTATCAATGTTATTGCTTGCTTCATCCAAATTACCACGTTCTAGATCGTAGGACAAAATGCTATAAATTATATTCCATTTGTCGTATCTACCATCTACATAAAGGGCTTTCTTCCATAAATTGTAAGCTTCCTCCTTTTTGCCTTCTGCATAGTACACATCAGCAAGATGCTCAAGTGTCCCAGGATGCTCGCCATATGTTAATGCTTTCTTAAAATAATCTCCTGCTTTTTTATTATCCTTGTCTTTATACAATTGTCCAATATTTGTCAGAAATTGCGCCTTGTCAGTCTCAAATACATTGTCTAAATATGGAATTGACTTTTCAATATAGTAACATGCGCTATCGTATTGACCAAGATAACGAAAAGCGTAACTAATATTATTAAAGGAATATGCTATCCAATTAGAATTATGTATTTTTTGAGCTATATCTAATGCTTTCCTTGCATATTGAAGCTGAAGTATTTCATTATCACATAAACCATTGAGATATGCCAAAGACTCTGTGATCTTATATTGAAGACGAGGATCTTCGGTATTCATTGCCAGAAGCTCTGCCTCTTTTCCATACAGAATAGCTTGTGGATAATTGTTATTGATTTTCTCTTCTCTCAATGACTTATAGTAATAAGCATCTGCAAGCTTTTGACAATTATCCACCTTATTATAATATAAAATAGCCAGATCAAGCAAAGAGTCTGACGGAAGTGGATTGTTTGTGATAAAAGCCAACTGTGTTGCCAATAAGCGATAATGAGCTTGATCTTCAGGCACCATGGAGACTTCGGCTAGGCTATTTAGAACGACACTGGCGGAATCGATATTCTTTTTGGCTATTAAAGAATCTATCTGATCCAGCTTTTCTGATACTCTCATACCATCACATGCTGTTAGCAAGAGTGAAATGGCTAATAGGTGTATAATACGTTTCTTTTTCATGCGGCAAAGGTAATTATTATTTCTTAGATATTATCAAAAATATGCGTTTTTTTCGGCCAACTATCAAGTTGCAACGCTCAGATATTCATTTTATTTATATATGCCCGTTTCGTATAGAACATTTTTAACCTCTAAGGAAAGATAATCAGCTTTGTTTCAATGAAATAAGACTTAAAATATTGAAACGCTCATTATGATGTCGTTATATAGATAAACACTATTTTTGCAGCGTCATTTAAAACCTAAACAAAATGAAAAAAATAGTATTGTTATTATTAGCGGGATTGTTGATGATTCCTTCAGAGTTGTTGGCAGACAAATACAAAAGTAAGGAGATTTGTATAATGTCTCATCCTTCGAGGGATCCGACTCCGTATGTTATCCATTTGTATTTGAATGAGAATACTGGCGATCTGGCCATCACTCCAGTTTTCGATTTCACAGACCTGAACATTACTCTTACGGGCTATGGTGTGACGTATATCAACACAACCATATCGCTGAATGCACTCCAAAGCTACACCAACTGTCTCAACTTCCTCAGCATTGGTACTTATTATCTGACCATCTCTACTGCCGACGGTCTGTTAGCACTGTACGTAATCACCGTTGAGCCAGATTAGTATCTTCCGTTGAGCCTCGTTGAAGACTCAACGGAACTCTTACCCTGAAATAGCCGATACTTTGCCTGGGTTTGGCAAACCACATTTTTGTGGATAACCAAACCATTGGCAAAGTATGACTAAACCTATCAGCAAGGGCTGTCGGACTCAAGGAGTCTGGCAGCAGGAGGTTGCTGCTATCGACCTCCAGATCAGAGAGCTACAAACAGTGATTAACCAACTGAAAGCCCGCAGGCGGGAAATAATTGAAAAACACAAGAAACGACGACGATGTCTCTGGGACGCAGATACCCCCATGCGGAAATTGGTCCCGTTAGCCTTTGAAAGCCAATTTATCACCATGATGAAGGAATGGGAAAAACATACCACCCACACCATCCGACCCATGAAAACATCACATTTCACTTTTGTTCAGGAACGAAAAAAGCACGTCATCTGGGCGCTTGCAATGATGCTGATGAAAGATAAACACGTTTTTAAGATCAGTATCCTTCAACTGTGCAAGTATCTGGAAAGCCATTCAAACCTTGGAAGTCAGGAGACCATACGGAAGTCCATTCTGCGGATGAAAACACAAATATCACAGGAATCAAATAAACTTGGGACATGATTTCATCTTATCGGAAGTTTTCATGGGAGAGGCTGTGTTTATGGCAGTTTCATACTCAGGAGAGAGGACAATCAGTTGGGACATGGATGTATGGAAACTCTTGCATGGTTCTGGCGGTTTCCGTACCTTTGCTCCCATCATGACTTATTATTAATACTTAAAACCAAGCATATATGAAAGAAGAAAAAAGACTAACACCGGAGTTGCGGAGATTTTACTCGCTGGTGGACAGTGTGCGCACGATGTTGCGCAGGAACTACACGATTATGTTTTATAACTTGGGATTCAAGATGACCGACGAGCGACGGCTACAGATGATGGAAAAGACTGATGAAGAGTCGCTTGACTTCGCGCTGACGCTGCAGACACTGCTGCTCTTCATGACAGAGGAGGAGAAGTGTGACTACCTTGACGGACTGAAACACATCGTTACCGGTTAATCAAGAAACGATAACTAAGATAGAGAATAACGACGACAATCATGAGTAATAACGACAACTTTGACAACTTAGACAACAAAGACAACAAAAGGTCCAAAAGGACCAAGAAAGTCGATGGGGACGGTGGCCACAAGAAACCGTGGCGGGAGGAGTATGCGACGCCAGGGGAGATCAAGGCGTTCCTGAGCGACCATGTCTATCTGCGCTACAATACGGTGAAGTACCGTGTGGAGGCCCGTCTGCCGGCGCAGGATGCCTTCTGCAGCAACAGCGAACTGGCCCAGTTCGTCAGCGACGACTGGCAGCCGATGAGCGATCGCCTGAGGAACACGCTGCTGACGGCTCTTCAGGCTGTCAAGCCCACGCGCCGCTGCGACCTCGACACCGTCATCGACTCGGGCTATGTGCCCGGCTACCACCCGTTCCTCTTCTACCTGAACCGGCTGCCGCCGTGGGACGGCCAGGATCATATCCTCGGGCTGTCGGTCTCGGTCATGGTGAAGGGCGGCACGGATAAGCAGATGCTCTTCTACGAGTACCTGAAGCGGTGGCTTGTGGCGATGGTGGCCAGCTGGCTCGACGAGGATGAGGTGAACCAGGCCGTGCTGGTGCTCATCGGCGAGCAGGGCATCTATAAGACGACCTGGTTCTCACACCTGCTGCCGCCAGAGCTTCGCGACTACTTCCGCATCAAGGTCAACTCCAGCCGCGTGTCGAAGGACGACATGATCACGCTGTCGCAATACGGTCTGGTATGCTACGAGGAACTCGACGTGATGCGGCCTTCGGACGTCAACACGATGAAGTCGGTTGTGACCATGCCTTCTGTCGACGAGCGCAAGCCGTACGGCCACTACACCGAGCATATGCCACATGTGGCCTCGTTCTGCGGTACTGGCAACAACGTGCAGTTCCTCACCGACCAGAGCGGCAACCGCCGCTGGCTGCCCTTCATCGTGGAGAGCATCACCTCGCCCAAAGAAGTGCCGTTCGACTATGACGGTATCTACGCGCAGGCCTACGCCCTCTACCGGCAGGGATTCCGTCACTACTTCTCCAAGGCGGAGGAAGAGGCACTGAAGGAACATAACAGGACGTTCGAGACGCCCAATCCCGAGCAGGAGGCCATCTGCAAGTACTTCCGCAAGCCCGGCGACAACGAGCGCGGTGAGTTCTACACGGCGACGGACATTCTCTGTCACATCGGATACCATCCGGCACTGCGCCTGAGTGTCGAGAAGATCGGCAGTGCGATGAAGGCGTTGGGCTTCGTGCAGTACCGCTCCCACGGCAGGCGCGGCTACCGTGTCGTCACCTACAAGCCTGAGGAGATCGAGATGAACCGCCGTACGCTGGCCTATGACGCACGTTCTGAGTCTGAAGCAATAGCTTCAGACAGTGAGGAGGGTGACAGGGGTGACACCTGATTGCATGGATTTCTCCCGCGTACCGCGCACACACACGGTACGCGCGAGGAATCTTGTTTTTATACTGTCACCCCTGTCACCCTCTTTTGTTTAATGATTAGTGATTAGTGAAGAGTGTTTAGAGATGAGTAGCAATACATTTGAGATACGTACTTACGGGAAGTCGGAGTTTGCGATGCTGATGTTCCCGAACGCCAGGGATCCGCAGCAGGCGCAGGACAGGCTTCGGCGCTGGATCAAGCGCGACGCAGCGCTCCACGAGCAGATACGCCGTCTGGCGCGTTCGGCCGGCGACAACGACTACTGTCCCGCACAGATACGCCTCATGGTGGAGAAATGGGGCGCACCGGGGGAATATGATTTTTGAAGGTATGGCAGTTTCGGGTGTAAGTAATGCCTGTTTCGGGTGTAAGAGATAGGACTTTACCCCTGTAAACCCCTATCCTTTACTGTCGAAGTAGGCATCCTTTACTGTCGTAGTAGGCATCCTTTACAGTGTAAAGTCCGGGGGGTAGGACTGTTTCCCGTCGTTTGCCGTCATCTGCCGTCAACTGCCGTCTGCGGAGTCCGAGATTTCTTGACGAGCGAACGACCAAAGGTCGAAAAAAGTTCTCGCCTTGCGAGCGACCAGAGGTCGAGCGGTCAAAGTTGTCATAGTTGTCAGAGTTGTCGTTAATAAAACATTGTTGTTTTTATGAGAATCATCACACTAATTGTTGTTCATTGTTCTGCAGTAAGGCCCGACCAGACGAGTTCGGCGGCCCAGATCGACTCATGGCACAGGAAGCAGGGCTGGAAGCTCGGCATCGGCTACCACTACGTCATCCGTCGTAACGGAGATCTGGAACTGGGACGCCCGGAGTACATGGTCGGCGCCCACTGCCAGAACCACAACGCCCACTCGATCGGCGTGTGCTACGAGGGCGGGCTCGACATCCGCGGCCAACCCGCCGACACGCGTACCATGGCACAGAAGGTGACACTCCGTCTGCTACTTGAAGATCTGCACCGACGCTTCCCCGGTGCTAAGATTGTAGGTCATCACGACCTGAATCCGCACAAGGACTGCCCCTGCATCCCAGATGTTGCCCGTGAGTACGCTGACTTGAACGGTTAACTAATAATTCCCCGGATTGCATTCGCAGTTCGGGGATTTTTATGACACATTAAGACTCTACCGTTGCGATTTTCAACGATGTGCTTATTGTTCTATCATCCTATATTCCAACGGTTTATAAAACACGGATATCTCATAAGAGCCCTATATATCCTCTATTTGCAACGCTCATATTGTTCTTTATCCCAAAAACTGTTTGTATATTTGCGTCATATTAAACCTTTTATTAACTTAAATACATTAATTATGAAGAAAACACTTTTTATCATGTTGGGTGCCATGCTACTGATACTGGCTTGTCCCACATGTTTTTGTCCAAATGTGGGGTAAAATGTACAGATTTGGACAAAAACGCTTGGTT
>CAMKSE010000055.1 GCA_946415365.1 uncultured Prevotellaceae bacterium | reverse complement strand
GCAACCACACCGGCAATGGCGTAGCAGAGCTTAACGACATAGGGTACGTACTTGGCGATTTCCTCTGTGACAGTGGAAAGGGCTGTAGTACCAGCGGTGTAGTCGCCAGCTGCATTCTGGGCGAATGCTACGGCAGTGCCGCAGACGAGCATGATAGCCAAAGACTTCAGTCTCTGGGAGTTGAAAATACTTTTTGCTAAATTCTTGATTTTCTTCATTGTTTTACTTTTTTGTTAAATACTCACTATATTCTCTTCTGCGCATTTGAGATTTCTAGGCTATGTGATATCCGAAGAAGGCCGGGAAGACAATGCTTGCACCAATGATGAAGATGATGGCTCCAATGAGCATCATAATGGATTTCGTCACATCTCCTTCTCCAGTTGTCATCTTGAAATAGATCTGCAGGGCACCGATAATGGCCACGATGGATGCGATGGCATAGACCAGATACAGGACATAGAGCATCATGGTCACGGTGTAGTCATGTGCCGTTGCAAGGGCATCCGCTCCCCAGCTGTAATCAACCCCGCCACATTTTGCAGCTGCAATCATCGGCGTGAGGAGCAGGATGCCAAGCAGCACGGACTTCATTCCTGTATTGACAGTTCTACAGATTATCGATGACATGTTCTTTCGTGATTTTGCGTTTGTTGTCGATGTGCTTCTGATTAAGGTAGTCCTTGAACTCATTGGAGTCCAAAGAGAAGCTGCTTTCAACATCAATATCCTCCAGTTCCTCTGTATGCTCCTGGTTGAGCTGTTCACTGGTCAGCTTTTCTTTCTTTTCCTCAACCGGAACTTCCTCTTGCTCCTGGGCATGTCCGTTCGGCTCGTAGATATGAAGGCCGTCATCGGAAAGGACTTCCGTGTAATTCTCATCATCCCTTGACGAGAAATCATCAGGATGTTCGCTGACTTCAATCGGGCCGTCTTCATCGGCCAGGTTACTTACGTCAAAGGTCTCAGCGTCATTCTTGGGCTGATCCTTGAAACCATACAGGTCTTTTGTGATAATGAAAGCGTAGTAGATGACATATGCTACAGTCAACACAGTCGCAAATATTGCAAATGGACTCATAGTTTATCTGGAACTTTTAATGTTTATACTTTGTTTCTTCTTCTGTCTGTAGCCCGAAAACCATATCCGGGTAGCAGATTTGCTGAGCGCAAAGGAATAGGAAACAGGTCATCCGAAGAAAAAAACAGATAATTTGGAGCCGATTCTTAACACACGTTATCCGATGAGTATAATTATGGATTGTTTTTCATACTATAAGCTGAGACACAGGCATATACAAGAAAAGGAAGCCCCTGTGTCTGTGGACTTCCTTTTCATCTGGCACTTTATCTGGCAGATTCAGTTCTAATGTGGTTCTATGGCCTTTCCCGTCAGCGCATCGTTCAAATCTTTATACTGCTCATACCTGAAGGATTCGTCTGTCGCTTTCTCAGGATAATTCAGCACAATGGTATGAGTAGCCTTCTTTCCAGCCTTGTCATTGTCAAGATAGCAATGGATATACCTGTAGTAATTGAGGTAGGGGATGACCTTATGCAGATTGCTGACGGAATTCAATACGATATAGTCACAGTCAGCATCGATACATATACCATAGTTCTGCAGCTGCCTGAACATGGCGTATGAGAGGAAATCGAAGAATCCCTCAAAGACGCAGCAACGCTGGGAATGACGGGGTGGATCCATCAGAATTGCAGAGTATGTCTTGACACCGATACACCTTTTGCAATACTTGTTCCTCGCCTCCATACCGCTCTCTGTGTTGTAGAAGGCAATGGCATAATAGTTCTTGCCATTGACGTTATAGTTCACCTGCTGACAGTATTTCTTGGCGATCTCGACATCAATACCTCTGCTCGAAATGTAGTTAAGCAGGTTGTAATGGCTGAGTCCCGTGACGGAACTGACCGCTGTACCATGCTCCTGGTCTTGCAGTTTTTCTCTTGGCTGCCAGTTGCCGTCGGACTGTGGGACTGCCGACAGGTCTTTGATGTATGAATAGCTGTAGTTCTGGGCCTCTTGCTCCAGCATCCTAAGAATCTCGTGCGGAGTCAGGTTGGGATAGAGCCTTTGGGCAAGGTTGATGATGTTTCCTCCTTTCCCTTCGGCAAAGTCATACCACATGTTACAGTCAAGATCAACCTTGAAGGATGCCTCTTTTTCCTCATGGAGGGGTGAGAGATACCAATATCTCTTCCTGTAGCTTCTGGTACACTTATAGGAGTGATGGGAAAGGAAGTCAACAAGACTTATCGTTTTTATCTCCTCGATGGTCATACCTTATTATATAATTGGAGTTTATTATATATATACCCGTTAAACCTTAAACCTGTTAAACTTCGTCCTCGTCATTGTGGAAGACATGGTTTAGGTAGTCGGGATGAAAGTCATATCCGTTCTGGGAACGGGTGATGATATTCTTGTTCGTGAGTATCTGGAGGAGGTTCTTCACGCCGTTGACACCTCTCTTATATCCAGCAGCAGCATAGTAGTCGCCCATTTCTGCCACCAGTTCTTTATAAGAAGTCGGCTGTTTCTCATCGAAGAGTTTTTCAAGTATTTCCTTGTGTGTCTCATCTGGCAGTGAGGTGAGTGGCTCTTCTTTCTTCTTTACGACGGTCACATGATAGCCGTCTTCCAGTACAGGCATAGCATTTTCATCGATATGAAAAGCAAAGGAAGAGAACTCCTTGTCTCTCATGTGCATCGGCCTGACCTCACTGATATCTGGAGTCTGCTTGTTCTTGCTGATGACAAGGACTGTCTCTGCCTTATTCTCCAGCTCAGTACCGATGTGTCCTCTGGTGTTGTTGTCGTTCTTGTTCAGGTGCAGGACACAATGGATATGCAGATTGTACAGGCTCGTCCAAGCCATGAGCATGGTAATGACATCCGTCGCTTCCTTGGCATTGTTGATGTCATACATGAGATCACGAAGACCGTCAATGATGACAAGACCGTAGCCGGAGCTCTTACGCAGGGCATAGTCGATAAGGCTGAGACGGAGGCTTGGCGTGTATTCTCGCAGACCGACAAAGGTAATCATGTCGCTGTCTATGTCTATCGGCTGGCCTGACAGTTTCAGGATTCTCCCGAGAACCTTGTGACAGTGATATCGGCTCTGTTCGGTGTCAAAGTAGAAAATCTTCCTTTTCCCTTCCGGCATGGTAGCCTTATAGTTCAGGACAGTTCCGTTCTTGATGGCTGCCGCTACCATGGCCGATACGTTAAAGGTCTTCTTGCTCTTCGCTTTACCCGTCGATGCGCTGAAGTTGCCAAAGGTCGCAATGGTACAGTCACCAACCCATAAGACCTGGGGTGGCATTTCCGGCTTCTCTGACGGATGTATGGTCCCTTTATTGAAGTATCTCTCTAACTGTTCATCTGTGAACTCGCTTTTGAAGAGCATTCCGATCTCCAAGGATTCCTCCTTGACGACCTTCTGCTTCTTCCTGTTATTGTCTTTTCCCATTTCCGTTACTGCTATTTTTGGACTGGCCAGGCTTTTCTGTAGCCTTGACCGTGGATTTCTCTATAAGTTCTGTCAACTGAGCGTCAGTAAGCATGTAGCCACTGACACTGCTCTTCCTGGTCTTTGACTTACCCATTACGCTGTTCTTTTTTTAGTTGAAAATATAAGGAGGACTGTTTAAGTGCATCCTGAATGGTCACCACAGGGTCATTCTTCATCCATTCGTCAAGCTCCTTCTTGCAGAAATAGACCTGCTTTCCTCTTGGCTTGTAGTGGGGAATGGTGTGTGCGCTGGTCATCTTATAAAGCTGACTCATTGATATTCCCAGATAGTAACAGGCTTCCTCTGAGGTAAGCATTTCCTTACTCGTAAAGAGCATGGCTTCCACCTTGGTCAACCTCTTCAGGAAGTCTGCCGGGTCGAAATTAACAAAATCCTCTAAGGAGTCGAGCTTTTCAATCAGATACTCGACTCGTTTGTTCAGGATCTCGTAATCAATCTTATTCTTCATTGTCTATACCTTATTACATAATATAGAGGGGCTACCCCCGAAACTGAAACGATTCGGCGGCAAAGGTAGCCCTTCCTTACAATAATCAAGTGATAACGACCTTGATACTTCTCATTATCAGTATGAGTATCAGGCTACGGTTGTTTCACTTGTTTGCTTTACTCTTCTTTTTCTTTCATACTTTTCAGTTTTTTTGCAAAGTTGGCAAATGCTTTCAGTGTTTGCGGATGACGGTTCCTGTACTCACTGAGACTTGAACTGATGTCAGTACGCTTCAGGATTTTCATCGTCTTGTAGGAACACAGCAGCTGATAGTCCGCAATAAGCTTCTGCCAGTTGTGGGAAATAAGGTGCTCTGACCTGAGACAGTCCAGGAACAGGGCTGCAAGGCCGTTGTTGCTGACCTGCAATGGCCGGTCAAGAGAACAGGAAAAGAACAATTCCATATCCTCCATCGACACGTCGCTAACAAACAAATGAGCCTCATTGACCATATCAGCAATGAGGCTCAATTGAATATCGTTGAAGCAAGACAAAGAAGTAGGAACATAGTCAGCCGCGCCATAGTCATTAAACTCTTCCGCAACGGTCTCAGTCGTATTGAACTCCTGATGCAGCTTTCTGAACTCTTGTCTTGTAAGGCCATCCTGACTGAAATACTTCAGTACAAGATCCTTCCTGTTTGCCAGCAGGTCAAACATGCTGTTGATGTTCATGGTATGCTGCTTCCATGAACTGATGTCTGAACTGTCAATAAGTAGATTGAAACCGATGAAGTCCGTTACATAGCGGTGATAGGTCTTCCGGCCTGTAACAAACTGGGTCTGGAACTCTGCATAAGCAGTTTCGTACAACTCCCAAAGCTCATCCTGGGATGGTTTACCTTTCTTTGGTTTGCGTTGGTTTTCGCAACGAATACACAAAAAGAGAGAGCACGGAGAAATTTACTTTCCGTTTCATCATTTTGTGAAGTTAAAAATTAAACATTAAGCCTCGTTTCAGTGAGGCCATTCATTGAAAACACCCACACTTTAATACCTGCCAGGTATTCATGGTGGGTTATGGGTATGACTTTACTTGCAATCAAGTTTGCTGTAATTTCCAATTGGTAGTGCAAAGATAGAAGCATCTTGTGCAGTCTATCTGCACAAGTACAAAGAATCGTCTTTATGCCTTCTTTCATGCGTTTAAACTCCTTATTAACGGACAAACTTATGTCTTCTTATGCCATTTGAAATGGCTTCCTCTCTTTCACTTATAGTCATCGGAACATCGTTGGTTCTGCCTGACTCAGCCCATCTTACCAGCTCATCCTTGAACAGGATATAGTTCTTTCCCTTGCGTGTGGCCGGTATGTTTCCGTTCTCCAGATGGTAATACATCGTCGAGCGTTTCATCTTCAGGAACGCACAGGCTTCTGTGAGGGACATGGGGATATGGCCGTTCTCCTCAGATTTCTTCTTTTGGGTGAGATCTCCTTGCAACTGGTGTAACAGATGCTCTAAACCATCTACTTTCTGGAGAAGAAGGGTCACTGCGGACGGCAGCTCGTTAAATGTCAATTCTTCGTATGCCATTATTCTAAATGTTTGAATGATGGTGCAAAGTAATAAACTGATTCAATGCTGACAAAGACTTACTGAAATAAGTTTCAGATAATCATCATGTAATTATTCAGTTCGGGCTAGGCAGTTCATTGTGGTGGGGTAGTGAAAGGCAAAGCTGCCATTCTCAGGGACATCGATCTTAATCTTGCAGGTTCCTTTCTGGCGCAGGTTCCTCCGAATGGTCTCTACCTCGACATCCTTCAGCTCAGAAGGGAAACTCAGTTTGATGAATCTGGCTCTTTGTTCGCCTTTCCAACCACAACGCTCTCCAATGTTCCATACAAGATGGCGCAAATCAAGGGTGGAGAGGGTGCCGTCGGTGCAGACTGGAACGAGGGAGGCTTTCTTGCTATGATACCAGAGATACACATTATTATATAATAAGGTAAGGGCAGCATCCTTCATATACGGGCTTAATGTGATCTCGATATACTGTCGGATGGCTGACAGCATGGCTTTGTCCATATCTTCTTTCTCAGTCTGGTGCTGCTTGCGGATGGTTTCATACAATGCCATCTGCTCGTCGGTTGGCCTATGGCCTTGCAGTCTTGATTGGAGGCGTTCCTTGCTTTGCTTCCGTAGTAACTTGACCAGGCCATATCCAGCCATTGCCAGGACTGTCGGGATAAAAAGACCGTATAGAAGTAACTGGAAGAGATAAGGATGATATCCCAATGACGCATATCCTGCCGATGGCGAAAGAAGGATGGCCAATGGTATGAAGATAAGCAGCATGGCAGCGGATGCCGCGCAGAACATTGTAAATAGAATCTCCCTGAACTTTATTGCCATAATCGTATTGTTTTCTATGATTTGGACTGCAAAGTTAGGGAGATTCTTCTGAATAACTCTGAATAACTAAAACAAAATGGATGTTGCTTAACTTAATTTAAAACGCTGAAATTTAGTGTTTTACGAGTTGTGAAAACGTCAATCTTTTGCCGTTTTTTCAGTTGTTTGGCACTTGTTTTCGTGGACGGCCTCTTTTCTTCTTTTCTCCATCGATGGGTATCACTTTCGGTTTTAACAAACCTAAACATATCTTGTTGGCTGCTTCACGGCGTTTCGGGTCTGCATGTCGGGTATAGATCTCTGTCGTGCCGATGGTCTTATGGGCAAGCAGCTTCTGAACAGTGAATGCGTCAGTACCCATTTCAATCTGCAATGAAGCATAGGTATGTCTGAAGCAGTGGAAGGTTATATGCTTCTTGATTCCTGCAGAACTAATCCAATCTTTTAACGGATGATTGGTCATTTCTTTCTTCAGACCCTCAAAAATCAGACCGTCTTTCTTCTCGCCAAGCAGCATATAGGCTTCTTCACTGATGGGAATGAGGTTGTCGGCCTGGGTCTTTACGGAGATAAAGTCAAGGTAATGGCCACCATCCGTATATTCCTGCACATTGTTCCACGTCAGGGCCATGATGTCACTGCGACGGAGGCCTGTCAGACAAGAGAAAATGGAAGCCCGTCTCAGAACGTCGTACTCGCACGGGGTCTCATATAATTTCTTAATCTCTGCAACTGTCAGGCTCTCCCTGCGTGTGGCCACCGTATTGATGCGGTCAAGGTAGTCGTTGACATTCTCCTTGATACACCTGTCTCTATAGGCCACATTCAGGAATCCACGGAAGGTTGACCAGTAACCGGCGACCGAGTTCCTGGCCAGAGGCAAGCCCGTCTTCAGTCCCTTGGCGTTCAGAAGGTAGTCGTGGAATTTCTTGCATAGCTCCAGGTCCACATCTATGAAGCGGCATTTGCCTTCCACGAACTTTTCGAAGTGCTGATATACATATTCCCATTTCTGGTTCTTGTTCTTCAGGATTTGGCGGTAGTAGGCGAGGAAGTCGCCCTTCAGCCTCCGTTCATCGAGGATGCCGAGTCTCTGGCTGACAACATCCTCGTAACGCCGACATCGGATAACCTCGGCCTTCTTTGCCATTTCCTTGTTGTACAGGATTTCTTCCTTCGTCTTGGGATCTGGATAGATGTAAATCCCGATAAACTCATGGCGCAC
>CAMKSE010000054.1 GCA_946415365.1 uncultured Prevotellaceae bacterium | reverse complement strand
AAATCCTGAGCCGCTCGGCTTTGCCGCTTCGCGCGTCGAAGAACTTTTTGTTGCTCAGGTACTTATAAAGAAAGTTAAATTAAAGTGCTGCGGAATTTAGGATATTTAACGCATAGAGTTGTCGTAGTTGTCGTAAAAAAACTGTATCTTTGCAAACGAAATCCAACAAATAGCGTAAAAGTATGAAAAAACTGTCCTTAGCCATCGTATTCCTGCTGGGTGTAGTAGGCGTTATGGCGCAAGATGTGAAGATTGAGTTTATAACGCCGTCGATTGTGCACGTCGTGAAGGGAACACCCACGAAGAGTCTGGTGGTAACTGCCAAACCTCAGGATGTGGCCGTCAGTAGGAATGGTAATACGTGGAAGAGCAGCGAGCTGACGGTGAAGCTCGAACCTGAGACGGAGACTCTTGTCTTCCTGACGAACAAGGGTAAGGTACTCCTGAAGGAAAAGGGCATCAGGATTGTGCGTAAGAACACGGGTGACTTCGAGGTCAGTCAGAGCTTCTTCCTCGATAAGGACGAGGCCATCTACGGCTTGGGAACCATCCAGAACGGCAAGATGAACCGTCGTGGCGAGAAGAAACGTATGGAACAGTCGAACCTGGAGGACTTCCAGAATGTGCTACAGAGCATCAAGGGCTGGGGCATCTACTGGGAGAACTACTCGCCCACACTGTTTGAGGACAATGCCGAGGGTATGTCGTTTACCTCTGAGTCAGGTGAGGGTGTTGACTATTACTTTATGTATGGCGGTTCAGCCGACGGCGTCATCGCCAAGATGCGTGAACTGACAGGCGACGTTCCGATGTTCCCACTTTGGACTTATGGCTTCTGGCAGTCGAAGGAACGCTATAAGACCGCCCGTGAGACGGAGTCGATTGTCGACAAGTACCGCGAACTGCAGGTGCCTCTTGACGGTATCATCCAGGACTGGCAGTATTGGGGCTCGAACTATCTGTGGAATGCGATGGACTTCCTCTCGGAGGATTTTTCCAATGGCAAGCAGATGATCGACAATGTGCATAAGAAGCATGCCCACTTCATGATCTCCATCTGGGCCAGCTTCGGACCGATGACCCAGCAGTTCCGCGAGTTGGAGGCGAAGGGCTTGCTGATGCCTTTCGAGACGTGGCCGCAGAGTGGTATCTCACACGTCTGGCCTCCGATGAAAGACTATCCCTCAGGGGTAAAGGTCTACGATGCCTTCAGTCCTGAGGCCCGCGCCATCTATTGGAAATATCTGAAGAAACTTTATGACTACGGTACGGATGCCTGGTGGATGGATTCGACAGATCCGGACTTCTTTGATCCACGTGAGTCAGACTATGAGCATAAGGTGTATGGTGGTACGTGGCGTTCGCAGCGTAATGCCTTCCCGCTGGAGACCGTGCGAGGTATCTATCAGTCGCAGCGAAAGGATTATCCTAATGCTTCGAAGCGTGTGTTCATCATGACACGAAGCAGCTATGCCGGTCAGCAGCACTATGGCTCGAACATGTGGAGCGGTGACGTGAATTCATCGTGGGACATGCTGCGAAAGCAGGTGCCTGCAGGACTGAGCTTCACCCTGACGGGTAATCCTAATTTCAATACGGATATTGGTGGCTTCTTCTGTAGTTCGTATAATACGAAAGGTAGCGGCTCGGCACCGAAGAATCCGCAGTTCCAGGAACTCTACGTGCGTTGGATGCAGTACGGTCTGTTCTGTCCGGTATTCCGCAGTCACGGTGCTGATGCGCCTCGTGAAATATGGCAGTTCGGACAGAAGGGCGAGCCCGTCTATGATGCCATCGAGAAGATGATTCGTCTGCGCTATCGCCTCATACCTTATTTATATAGTACCGCCTGGCAGGTGACCAAGAACAACGATAGTTATATGCGTCCGCTATTTGCCGACTTCGCTGCCGACAAGAAGGTTTGGAATATGACTGACGAGTTTATGTTCGGTCGTAGTATCCTGGCAGCACCGATTGTCGATCCGCAGTATACGGAAGAGAAGGTGATCCGTACCGATGCGATGACGGGCTGGGATCGGAAGGAAGTGAATAGTGAAAAAGTGAATAGTGAAAAGTTGGACTGGACCGCAACGAAGAGCGCTGTGAAGTATCTGCCGAAGGGTGCTACGTGGTATGACTTCTGGACGAATAAGAAATATCAGGGTGGCAAGACGGTGACGCTGGAGACTTCGCTCGATCGTGTGCCGATGTTCGTTCGCGCTGGTAGTATCCTGCCCCTTGGTCCAGAGATGCAGTATGTCGGTGAGAAGGCTTGGGACAACCTCGAGCTACGCCTCTATCCGGGCGCTGACGGCACATTTGCCCTCTATGAGGATGAGGGCGACAGTTACAATTATGAGCGTGGGGTCTATACTACCATTCCTTTCGTGTGGAAGGATAAGACCAACACGCTCATTATCGGTGCACGTCAGGGCTCGTTCCCTGGAATGCTGCAGACACGGAAGTTTACGATTGTTCTGCCTGACGGAACCTCAAAGACCGTTGACTATAACGGTGCAGAGGTAAAGGTGACGCTTTAAGCCTTTCTGACTCTGAGCGTCTGAACGATACGACTCATCTGATTCGGGATGCGGATCTGTTGCGGACATTTTGGAAGACATTCTTCACAGTCCTGACAGCTCCGTGCCCATTTCTCGGCATCGGGCAAAGCCTTGCGATAACCCTCGATGAACTTCTGCTGGCGCTCGGCATAGTCGGCGGCAGAGGGTTCTGGCAACGGCAGCACGTGACTGTTCACGGCTTCATTGTAATAGGTAAAGTTACCAGGGATATCGACATTGTAAGGACAAGGCATGCAGTATTCGCAGGCCGTGCAGGGAATCGTAGGTACACCAGATATCTCATCGGCAATCTTCGCCAACAGGGCGTTCTCAGCCTCCGTGCAGATTTCCAGCGGTGAGAAGGTCTGCACATTTTCTTCCAGATGATCCATGCGGTTCATGCCGCTGAGCGTGGTCAGGATATTGGGATAAGAACCTACCCAGCGGAAAGCCCATCGGGCTGTGCTGTCATCGGGACGGACGGCCTTCAACTGATCTACCAGTTCCTGAGCCATACGTCCGAAGGCACCGCCACGCAGGGGTTCCATGACTACACACTGTACTCCCAACTTGTCGCATTTGTTATAGAGATACTCTGCATCGGCATCCGTCCTTCGTCCGCCTCGTAGCCATAGAGGGTACCTGGGGCATGCGGGATAAATTCAAATTCTACCAGAAAAATTTGGAAGTATGAATAAAAAGGCTTATCTTTGCGCCTGATATTGATATTGTTGAACTTAAACGCTATTTACTATGCCACGCACAGCAAGAGACCAAAGTGCCACAGGAATCTACCACGTTATGATACGCGGCATCAATCGTCAGGACATCTTTGACGCCCCGGAGGACTACAGGAAGTTTATCGAGACGCTTGCTTCACTCAGAGAGGTTGTCTCAGATGACATGCAAACAAAAATCTGCACCTGCCACATCTACGCATATTGCATCATGCCGAACCACGTGCACATTTTGATTCATGAGAAAGATTGGACAATAAGCCAGTGTGTGAAATACATCGCAGATATCTATGTGCGCTATTACAACAAAAAGTATGGACGCATTGGACATCTGTTACAAGACCGATTCAAGAGTGAACCGTGCAACGACTCCGGCTACTTTATCGTCCTGATGCGCTATATCCACCAAAACCCCGTCAAGGCTGGCCTAGCAAAAACGGCCAAGGAATACTGCTATAGCTCTTGGGGGAATGACTACCTGGGCTTGGCTGACTTTCATGTATGCATGACAGAGTCCGTCATACGCAGGTACACGCTCACAGAACTCACAGCATGGGTTGACATGCCGATGCCAGAAAAGTATGGATGCATCGACATTGACGAAAGACGCGTGATACCCGATATAGAGATAAGAGAAGCTGTCATCAAAGCATGTGGTCTGCGCAGCATCTCTGATTTCCAACTTCTGACATTAGAGAGAAGAAAAAGTGTTATTCAAGAGGTTATGCGATCGCTCGATGTCAGGCCAAGACAACTCTCAAGAGTTACTGGCATGAATTACGAGACCATCAGGAATATAGCAAAAAAATTGCCATGAAAACAGGCACCCATACCCAGGTGTCCCCATGACTACTCCCCATGACTACCAAACATGACACCGGATTATCACCTTCCGATTATCGAAAGAACTGAGAACGAACCAAAGCATAATCTGATTAACTAAAAACCTGTATATGACAAAAGCATTATTTATCAACGGAAGTCCGCGAAAAAACGGCACTTTCAAGAAAGAACTGGTGGATTCTTGGGTCGCAGTCTAATTCAGGATGGAATGCGGCAGCGAGTTGATTTCCTTGGCGTGCGGCGACGATATGCCCGTCGATGCTGGCAATGGGAATGCAGGCATCCGAAAGCACAGTTTCGATGTAGGGCGCACGGATGAAGGTCATTGGTAGGTCTTTGCCGATGCCCTCAACGGTGCCGACAGTGTGGAAACTGCCTAACTGTCGACCGTATGCATTCCTGCGCACGACGATATCCATCGTGCCGAGATAGCCTTTGGAGAGAAGGATCATGCCGGCGCATGTTCCAAAGACAGGCAGACCGCCAAGGATGGCTTCACGGATGGGATCATGCAGCCCCAGTTGTGAGAGTAGGCGCATCTGCACCGTACTCTCGCCACCAGGCAGAATCAGTCCGTCTTTGGGTTGCTGCCAGTCTTTCAGCTGTCGGATCTGGAAAGTCTCGACACCAAGCCGCTGCAGCATTTGCTCATGCTCGATGAATGCCCCTTGCAGGGCAAGAACCGCTATTCTCATTTTCCCCTCTCCGCCATTAAAAGTTCGATTTCCTGTTCGTTGATGCCCACCATTGCCTCGCCGAGGTCTTCGCTGAGTTCGGCCAGAAGTTTGGCATCCTGATAATTGGTGACGGCCTGCACGATGGCTGCGGCTCGCTTGGCGGGATTGCCGCTCTTGAAAATACCACTGCCCACGAACACACCCTCAGCACCGAGTTGCATCATCAGAGCGGCATCGGCTGGCGTAGCCACACCTCCGGCGGCGAAGTTCACTACGGGCAGCTTGCCGTTGTCATGCACGAAGCGCACCAGTTCGTAAGGCGCCTGCAACTGCTTGGCAGCCTCATAGAGCTCGTCTTCACTCATAGAAACCAGTCGTCGGATTTCGCTCTGCATCAGCCGCATGTGGCTGACGGCCTGCACCACGTCGCCCGTACCAGGCTCACCCTTGGTGCGGATCATCGTTGCCCCCTCGGCGATACGGCGCAAGGCTTCACCCAGATTCTTTGCGCCACAAACGAACGGCACGTCGAATTTCGTCTTGTCGATGTGGTAGATATTGTCAGCAGGACTGAGCACCTCGCTCTCGTCGATATAGTCGATCTCGATGGCCTGCAGTATCTGTGCCTCGGCAATGTGTCCGATGCGACATTTCGCCATCACGGGAATGGTGACGGCATCTTGAATGCCACGAATCATTTTCGGGTCGCTCATGCGGCTCACGCCACCCGCAGCACGAATGTCGGCAGGAATCCTTTCCAAAGCCATTACGGCACAAGCGCCTGCTTCCTCAGCGATGCGAGCCTGTTCTGGGGTTGTCACGTCCATAATCACGCCGCCTTTCAGCATCTGAGCCAACTGGCGGTTAAGTTCTTGTCTTGAGTTTGCTTCCATATTCTTTTTCGTTTATGCGTTGATGAATGTGGCTGCAAAGTAACGGCAATTCTGCGAGAACACCGCACGATGTTCCCATTCTGATAAGTGAAAAGTCAATTTGTGCAAACTATCTCTTCCTGACTTCACTGGGAGCCTTGCCCGTCTGCTTCTTGTAATAACGCGAGAGATGAGCCTGTGAAGAGAATCCCAACAGGCCTGCAATCTCCTTTAGCGGTTTGTTGGTGCCGAGCATCGTGGAAATCTCTTCCATGATGCGTTCGTCGATGATAGACTTGGGTGAACGGTTGGCGACATGCCGTGTTACCTGTCCCAGATAACGGGCGCTGACACCCAACTGCTCGGCATAGAAAGCAACGTCGCTGTAAAGGTGATGAAAACGATCGACAGCATCGAGAAACAGATTATAGAGCTCGCCGCTGCGGCTGCTGTCCTCAGTATAGCCTTTTGGGAACTGGCTCAGATAAGTGCGCGCATGGAGCATGGCTTCGTTGGTGTTTTCGCCACAACTGAGATAATAAGCCAGTGCTGCCGACAACTGGTTGGCTTGGCCGTGCAGACGAATGGCCGACGGCAGGTCGGAAGGCTCCAGCACAATGGTGCACAGCGGTATGATCTGCTCTTTGATGGCACTGAACACCTGAGGTTCCACTAGTTGGTCGCCATGGGTGGATGTCTGTACGGGCGCATAAATAATGTACCGTGGGTGATACTTCTGCATCATCTCTGCTATCGTTGCTACCACATCAATCCGCCTGATGAGACCAATCTTCACTATCTGTGGCTGCAGATCGTTGAAGATGGCTTCTATCTGTTTGCGGACGATGGCAGCAGGCAGGTCGTAGAACTCCTGGATACCCAGCGTATTCTGTACGGTTATCGATGTGACAACTGAGGTAACCGTGCCCCCCAATTCACAGATACAGCGGATGTCTGCCTGTATGCCCGAACCGCCCGTGCCGTCAGAACCTGTAATCGCCAATATGGTCTGTTTATTGTTCATCTGGAATGATTAATTCCTAATATTTCTCAAAAGATGGCACAAAGTTACGCATTATTCTCCGTTTTTTATCAGAATTAACTAATTTTGCAACTCGAATTTATTCGCTTTTCACAGAAAAGAACAACTTTTAGGAGAAATGACTATGCACAAAGAACGGAACAAGGCTGACAATTATCGTGAGAAGTATGCAGACACCTTCCCCTTACCCCGTAAGGTCGAGAGGCTTTGACCTAAGCAGCCACGAAGATTGTTAATCTATCCATGCTCCCAAATCAAGTCGTATGGCTTTTCTGAGTAGATGTTGAGTTTGTATTGTCTTGCCGTTTTAATCCACTTGGCAGGCACAGCGATGAATCTGAACAGGAAACTCTTGACTCTGTCTGTGGCCTTGATTCCAAAGAGGACAGCCATGAGGGCAAAGCCACGATGTATCGGTAGAAGTTTGCAGCCATGGCGGTAATAAGCAGGAATACTGTGTTCTGGTTCATGAATGACTTCGGCAGGTGTGCCCATCCAAAGTCGTTGTTCTGGCGGTCGAAGACCTGCTCTGCAGTTCCTCGCTTGTTGTAGTGTTGTATGATCTCCTCATCGGTCATGTCCCAGTCGTTGGTCAATATACAGCGGTATGTGTACTCGCCGTCGAAGAGGTCAAGTTGCTCTCCCTTACGCTCGGTAAGAACGTCCTTCAGATACAGGTTGAGGTCTTCCATGCAGTCGCCACCACAGCAGAAAACGGAGAAGACGGCTCGTATTATCTCGCTGTACTGATAGCCTATCAGCCTACTGCGAAGTCCTAGGTGAGAGTCGATTACAGAGGACAGAATAGAGTCGAATTTGTCCAAAACGAAAAATATTCCACCAAAAGCGGTGATTTTCTCAGATTTTTGTTGTACCTTTGCCATGCCATTGATGATTTTTGCTTGTCTTGATTTGCAGCACTAAGGTAAGTGAAAAATCTGACATGGCAAAATCCTGAGCCGCTCGGCTTTGCCGCTTCGCGCGTCGAAGAACTTTTTGTTGCCCA
>CAMKSE010000053.1 GCA_946415365.1 uncultured Prevotellaceae bacterium | reverse complement strand
AAATTATTAACGTGACCCGATGATCATCTCATGGCTAGGGGTGCTGAGTAGTTACTGTAAGAATCGGTGGACAGCCTCACGAATAGAACGCAATCCGAAACGCTCCACATACACCTCGCGTAAGGGTAGCCATGTCAGTTCTGCGGCATCATCAGCAGCCTTCACTTCCACGTCGTCTACACGACAGAGGAAGAACAGGTCGAGCGTATGTATGTCCATGCCAGAATAACGATAGATGTTAGGGATGGAGAAGAGATACTCCACCTCATTGGGATCCACTGTGATACCCGTCTCCTCATATATCTCCCTGACCATCCCCTGCTCCGCGTTCTCATGATTGTCCACAAAGCCGCCTGGCAAGTCCAGAGTGCCTTTTGCAGGCTCCTTGGCTCTGCGGGCCACCAACAACTCTCCCTGTCCGTTCAGGATAAAGGCAGCCGTAGAAGCACGCGGGTTCTGGTAATATGTAAAACCGCAATGAGCACAATGCCTGCTCAAGGCGTTATGGATCTCAAACTCACTACAGCCACACTTTGGACAGTATTTGAATACTTCTAATGGATGGTTCATAGCTACCACTCGTCTGTGCGGAATGGAAACAGTGGCATGTTACCACCATTGCTTACATTCCCCAATTGGAAATTCTTGAAACAATATCTCACAGCCACAGGTTTCTCCACCTCTGGCGACCTCACGATGATAGCCTCATCCCAGTAGCCTCCACCAGGCTGCCAGAAGTGTGAAGCTATGGCGGGATGGAACACTCTGTCCTCACCTGCCACCTCAAAGCCCGTCATTCCCTCGAAGGGCGCATCACACCAGTAGTTGTCCTGCAGATGGATGAACACCATATCACCCTTCACCGTCATATCCTTGTACGACGAACTCTTATACTGTATGGTCTCGTAGCCGTAGTCACGATTCAGTGCTGTGAAGGCGAGCCTCTCACCCACCTGCTGTTTCTGTGCAGGGTGTATCTGGGAGTACTCGTAGGGATACACCAGATCGTTGATACACACCAGACTACTGTTGGGGATGATCTGAGCAGCCTTCCACTGCTGTTCCCTCAACAGCGCACCGCTAATGCCGTTCACATCGCCATCGTCATAGGCCCATGGCGCTATCTGCACGAAGTAGAAGGGTATCTCTCCGAGACCGAACTGACTCCTCCACTGCTCCACAAGCAACTTCAGACGCTGTGAGTACTGGTCACCTGGATCACCCACATTTGAGCATCCTTGATAGAAGAGTATTCCCTTCACAGTGAAGTTCAATATGGGATTGAACGTGCCGTTCCCCCAAAGCAACGAACGATGGTAATCGTACTGAGCCCATTTCCTGCATATCTCCACTGAGTCCGTCGGATCGCTGGTATATTTCTCCAGATTCTCCTTCGTCAGCCAGCTTTCCACGCGCGAACCTCCTTTATTGGCTTCAATGATACCCACGGGAATATCGAGCGTACGACTCAATAGGCGTGCGAAGAAATAGCCTGTTGCCGAGAACTCAGGCACCGTCTTCGGCGAACACTGGCGCCACTCACACTGGGCATCGTCCTGCGGCGTGGCCCTCATGATGCTGGGAATCTTCACACTGCGCACACCTTTCGAGTTCACGGCGTCGAGCACATGCTGGTTATAGTCCTTCACAGGACACATGCCAAAGCCCTTCACTGGCATCTCCATGTTCGATTGTCCTGCACATACCCACACCTCTCCGCTCAACACGTTGTTAATGGTCAGCTTCTCACCGTCGTCGAAAGTGATGCTCAACGGGGTGTACGACGCCTTTGGTGTCTTAACCTTCACCAGCCATTTGCCATCCTTGTCCGCCTTGGCACTCACGGCCTCATCGTTCCATGATGTGGTCACTCTGACCGTCTGTCCAGGCTTTGCCCATCCCCACAGACGAGCCTCTGTCTGCTGTTGTAACACCATGTTGTCGCCAATGATATTTGGCAGTCTCACCTTTGCCTGTGCGCTGAGGGCAACTGCCGTCAGCAACGTGAATAGAATCGTTCTCTTTTTCATCATTATTTTGAGTTTTTAGTCCATATTATCACAATTTCACCACCTTGTTTCCAGCTTTGATCACGTATAGTCTGCCCTGCGGACAAGGCAGCACCATCTCAGTGCCGTCAGATACCACTGAGCGCAGCAGGATGCCTCTCAGGTCATATACCTGCACCTTCGTGCCAGCAGGAACGCCAGAGAGTGTGATCTCGTCACCATTTCGCAGCCACGACCACTCCTGTTCCCTGACAGAACTGATGGCACTGGCCTCTCCCAAAATGGCGTTGATGGCGATACTGGAACACGAGGGCATCTTGAAAGAACAACGCTCCCCATCCATCCTGCGACTGTCAGTACCGCTGCTAGACCTTGTCACCATCTCCCAGCCCTTCACCTCATATCCCTCTGGTGCACGGCCTTCGAGGGTGACGTTACGATAGACGAAGAACTTCCCGTCGAAGGTCCCGTTGGTCAAATGTACACCGTTGAACGTGATGTCCAGCGCCTCAGGCTCCGTCATTGACTTGTTGACGGTCATCGGGATGGCATAGCCCAGAGTGTACTGGTTGCTCAGCTGTTTGTACATCTCCGCGGTACGCTGGGACACCCATGAGCGCACAGCATTCAGCTCACTGTCGTAGTTCGGCCACCAGGGATTATCATACACCACGTCCTTATGCCGTTTCCACTCGTCCTTGATCATCTCGTACATCGGATCCCACACCTTACGGATGCCCTTCTCGTTGAGGAAGTCACCCATATAGATACAGAAACGGTCAATGAACTCACGTGCGAAGTCCTCATTCTCCATCAGACTGTGGAAAAACTGCGTGGAATAGGTTGTTATCGAGAAGTTGGCACCCTGATGTAGGTTCCAGTCGGTAGGATTATACCACTGTGCTATGATCTTGTGATCAGCCGCTCCCGAAGACCCTAGGTTGCTGCCGTAGAGCCCCAAGGTGTAGTCGAGGTCCTTGGCAATCCACCGCCACTTGCCGCCCTTAGCCCTCGGACGCCACAGCACATTGTTGTTGCCGGGATAATCGAGGTTGTTGAAGTACATGTTCATCACGGTGATCCGAATATACTCCTCCCAGTCCATGAGTTCCGCATATTCTGACAGCGTGTGACCTTTCTCGTAAACGAAATTCCTAAAAGTCAGGTAATTGTCATCGGTACCCTCCTTCAGCTCCTCGTTCTCTATCAGGTCTATGTCTTCCAGACCGTCGTAGTGGGTGATGATATTGTTCTCGTTGGCCCGTTCGCGTATATTCAGCATACACCAATAGTTGCCGTTGATATACACCACAGCCGGACGCCATGCCTGCCAGTCAATGTCTGCGTTCTCCGCCATCGTACGCTGACAGATGGCGTCGCGCATATACAGACCATCACGGTCATTGCCGGCATTTCGCAGCACTATTGACTTATAGTCCGTAAGTCCAGGGCATTGGTCTGGGAAGAACTCATACTCCATGTTCTTCTTCCCGAAACGTTTGTGGCAATAGATGGCCATCGACTGTCTGGAGGCTTCTCTCGAATAGGCTCCCGTGATACGTGTCTCACAAAGCTGGTTTAGTTTTGAAGGAGCCTCCTCTGAGTCAAAGAGCTCAATGTTTATCGGCCGCCGCCAGTTCACCTGATCATCCTTCTCGTGCGTCCTGTTGTTCACGAAGATGCCTATATCCTCGTCATTCAGGTAGTCATTGTCAGTAACGAGGCTGATGATGGGAATGGTCACACTCCTGTTGTGGAAGATATATGACTCTACGCTGCTTCTCGGCGACAGCCAACCTTCACAGAACAATTTTGCACGTACAGCCGTCGACTTGTTGATGGTGATGCCAGAAGTGTATTGCTTGCTGTCCTGGGTGGGTTCCTTGCCGTCAGTGGTATAACGGATTTCCGTACCCTCCGGCGAACCTTCCGGCAGTGACAGTTCCAGCTTAAACTGTTTTATTCCGTTCCTCACAAACCCCTTCTCACTGAACACCGGCTCCCCCAAGATGTGGTCGTAGTCGCAGATTCCACCCCTGTTTATCTCATTGGGCGTCGGCTTCAACATATATCCCCATTCGTCGCTTCCATCCGTCTTCCGTCCGTAGGAGATGTTGGGTGCAGGCTGTTTTCGCAGATTCCTCACTGTGTCGGCCACCTCCATTCCCCTGAAGAGCCACACCTCACAGCCCTTCCCTGAATCCAGCCGAAAAGGTGTATGCATATACTCGCCCACCTTATCACAATACACCAGCGCATACTGTTTCGGGGGGAGCATCGTGTCATCCAACGGCCAAGCCTCCTCGGGATTCTCACTGATGCCCAGCCGCCATTCGCTCAGGTCAACAACCTTATCACCCGTATTGTACAACTCCACCCAAGAATCAGGAAAATCGTCCAGATCATCCATAATACAGTCCACATTTGACTGCATCAGTTCATTAATAACCACCTGCGCCCTCAGACTATTACAGCCCAAGAGCAATATTATACACAACACCGTTTTCTTCATTTCGGCTACAAAGGTTGTGCAAAATATAGTAGTATTCGTTATATTCATTTTCATGCTGCAAAGGTAATAAAAATAATGCAAACCACCAAAAAATAAATGGAAAATAATACATTGTGTCTGAAATTAAAAGCATACAGGAAAAGACACACAATGTCATTTTATTCATTATTCAATTATTCAATTATTCATTTGGTGTTTTTAAAATGGTAATTTATTCTATTTATATTATATATAATTATATATATATATTTTAATATATATATATAATTATATATAATCGGATATGACGTAATTGACATATTTGCAAAAGCAAATGAATAATTGAATAATGAATAATTGAATAGTGGAAGGTTTATGAAATTTATTGACATTAGCAAACCTTAATGAAAGCGCAAATAATGGCCGTAAGGAAACCTAGAGTTTGCAGGCTTAGGACTCGGACTTTCAAGGCTTAGAAGTCGGAGTTTGGAGGCTTGAAACTCAAAAAGCCGAAAATAGACCGAAAATAGGGTGTTTGTGCTCTTATAAGTATTGGTAAGTTTTATTTACACTTTCTATGAGATATTTGTAGTGCCGGAGAGTTGCAAGGTAGAAAAGGTCGCAACCTATATTTCTTAAAAAATTGGCTCTTTTTTTGCAGGTATCGAGAATTATTCGTATTTTTGCACCACAAACAAAGACAATGAAGGGAAAATGAGAACACTAAAGATTATTGTGATGATGCTGATGATGGGGACTTCTGTGGCAATGGCACAGAAGGGAACGAAGATGGATCTGTGGCCCAACGGGGCGACGTACGCCAGCAGTGACAAGGAAGACAAGGCGGAGATGACCGTCTATCTGCCCGATGCGAAGAAGGCTACGGGAAGAGCTGTGGTATGTTGTCCTGGCGGTGGTTACTCACATCTGGCAATGGACCACGAAGGACATCAGTGGGCCACGTTTTTCAACAATCAGGGGATAGCGCTGATCGTACTGAAGTACCGTATGCCGCACGGTAACCCGATGGTGCCCATTTCTGACGCTGAGCAGGCTATCAAGATTGTGCGCAGGAACGCGGTAGAGTGGCATATCGACCGTACGAACATCGGTATCATGGGATTTTCGGCTGGTGGTCACTTAGCCTCGACGATAGCCACACACTCCACAGGTGAGGCGGCACCGAATTTCCAGATACTGTTCTATCCTGTGATTACGATGGACCCGGCGTTTACACATAAGGGATCACATGACAATCTCTTAGGCACGAACCACTCGAAGAAGGACATGAAACGTCTGGAGGCGGACTACAGCAACGACCTACAGGTGAACCGTACGACACCGCGGGCATTTATAGCGCTGTCGGACGATGACAAGGCGGTGCCAGCCGCTAACGGGTTCAGCTACTACGAGTATCTGTACAAATACGACGTGCCAGCATCGATACATATCTATCCTACGGGCGGACACGGCTGGGGATACCGTGAGAGCTTCACATACCACTATCAGATGATATTCGAGCTGAAGGGTTGGCTGGAGAGTTTCTGAGTACAAGGCCACGAAGAGAGGCAATCCCGAATTGGAATTGCCTCTCTTCATGTGTCGACACTTGGATTCGGACCAAGGACCCCCACCATGTCAAGGTGATACTCTAACCAACTGAGCTATGCCGACATTTTCGTTTTGCGCTGCAAAGGTAACAAGTTTTTCTGATATGTGCAAGAAAAAAACGATTTTTCTTGCACATATCTGTCAAAATGACTACAACAGCTTCTTAATCTCTGCCTCGAGGTCCTTCATCTGCGCGGCACGTTTCACGAGGTTATTGCCACGGTCGATGAGGAAGTAATCGGGCACAGCCTGGATATTGTAGAGCATCAGACGCTGGGATCCGACACCGTCGGCGTCGCGAACGTTGATCCATGGCAGGGCGGCCGTCTGCTGCTTCCAGAAGTGCTCGTCGGGATCGAGGGAAACCTGATAGATCTCCAGTCCCTGAGAGTGGTATTTGTTGTAGAGTTCACGGAGGGCAAGGATGCGTGCGGGCGACTCGTCCATGGCAAAGATGTGGAAGTCAAGCAGCACCACCTGACCTTTCAGACTGGTGAGGCTACGCTCATGACCATTATTGTCGAGGAGTCTGATGTCGACTACTCCGGACTCCGTGACCTTGCTGGCGTCTACCTCGAAATCACTGTTCTTTGCAGCAATGATGCGCTGGTTCTTCATGCCCTCAATGGCGATGTTGTGGAGGTTCTGTCCACGTTCGGCATGGGGGTGATAGGTGTCCCAACTGGTGGCTACGGCAGCGAAGGCCTTGATGTCGTCCTTATCAGTACGAGGATTGAAGATGAGCCAACTGCCAATGGTCTGGAAGAGTGCGAAGTAAGAATATGCCTGGTATGGCTCCTTGTAGATATAGTTGCGCTTCACATCGTCCTTATAGGCATCGATAAGTTTCATGATGCTGTCGTTGGCCTTGGCGATGCCGAGCTCAGTATTGTTCTGCAGGTCAATGGCCTGACGCTGGAGCGCCATCTGACGGAGGGTCAGCTCACGGATCTTCTCGCAGTTGTCGGAGCCGCTGACGGTGTAGTTAGACGCCATGCCAGGATACTCGCCCTTGAACTGTACGGTCTCCGTAGAGTCGATGCTGACGTTGATGATTTGGTCGGCGATACGGAGACGGTAGAACTCCGGAGCCTCTGTGGCGTCGCCACTGAAGGCGAAGCTGCCATTATCGCCCAACTTCACGGAGTCGAGCACCTGGACACCCTCCAGACCTACGTTCTCGAAATAAAGTACAGAATCCTTGGCGTTGGAAATCTCTCCCTCAACACGGAACTTGTTGTTGTCGCACGATGCCACCGCCATTGCGGCCAGCACCATGGCTGCTGCCTTGATAATATGTCTCATATCAATTACTATTTTTCAATTTGTGGCTGCAAAGGTACGAATAAGTGAGCAAAATACCAAAAAAAACGAAAATTATTACCGATTTCTTCGTTTATTTATATTATAATGTGTAACTTTGCGCCGTTTTTGCGACGAGAGCGTATTCGTCGCCCAGATATTTTTATTTTTAGATGTTTTAAAACAAGATGAACGTAATTACAAAGACCATTCAACTGGCTGATGGCAGAACCATCACCATTGAAACCGGGAAAGTGGCAAAACAGACTGATGGTGCCGTCATGCTCTGCATGAACAACACTGTGCTCCTGGCCACTGTTTGTGCCGCAAAAGATGC
>CAMKSE010000052.1 GCA_946415365.1 uncultured Prevotellaceae bacterium | reverse complement strand
TGGCACCCCACTCCTGACCGTCGAACTCAGGCTCGGATCCGAAGCCCTCGCGATAACCGCCACCGTGAATCCACAGGGCAACGGGCAGTTTCTTGCCAACCTGTCCAGGGGCCTTGGTCCATACGTTCAGATACAGACAGTCCTCACTGAATGCAGCTTCCTTGCCATAGCCCCATTCGGTGTAATAACCACCAGTGTACTGGATGGCCTGGTAGCTCGGACGACCAAAGGTGTCGCAAATCTTCACACCCTTCCAGGGCACGATGGGCTGCGGGGCTTTCCAACGGTTCTCCCTGATGGGAGGTGCAGCGTATGGAATGCCACGATAGACAAACACATCAGGATGGTCATCGGCCAAAACACCCTGAACCTGACCACCTTCGATCGTTAACACTGGATTTTCTGCAGCCTGTGCAGACACTGCTACAAAAAGCAGAAGCGGTAATAGTAACTTTTTCATAAGATATTTAAATCAATTGTACAGTTGATTAGGTAATAATATCAAGACATTAGACGTTCAGACGCTCAAAAGGTTTAATCGCTGCCACTATTTTTTTGTACCAGACCTTTTACATAGTGCTAGCTATTTCTAAACTCCATTGGCGTCAGGCCGAAGTGATCCTTTACGTACTTGCCGAAGAAGGAGGGGTTGGGGAAACCTAGTTGGTCGCATATCTGCTTGATGCTCAAGTCGGTTTGCTTCAGATAGTAGCGTATATCCTCCAACACGTGTTCTGTGATCCATTCATTGGTCGTTTTGCCTGAGTTCTTCTTGCATATTGCGGTCAGGTATTTGGGCGATATGCACAGGTCGTTGGCGTAGGCTTCTACCGGGCGATGCTTTACCTTGGTGGTGTGCAGCAAGTCGAGGAACCGCTGGAAGTGAGCGTCAGTCGAACTGATATCATGGTCTACCTCTGGCAGCATCTGTTTCATTGCTCCGCAAAGTGCCAGAATGGCTGAACGCAGCAAAGCCTCGATGACATCGGTGTGATAGGGATTGTCCTTGCCACGCTCGATGGCTAGCGTCAGCATATCGTAGAAGTGGGTGTAGAAGAGTATCTCGTCTTCGTGCATCGACACTATGTGCTGGCGCTTTATGTACATCATATCGTTCCAGATGTTGATTTTCTCGCGCAGAAAACTACGTAGTATGCGATTGGAGAGGAATAAACCCTTCAGGTCGAAGTCGGGACTCACCATCACATCTGTCACTATCACGTTTTGCGGCACTACTGCCACCTGATTCTGGTGCAGTTCCATCTGTGTGCCGTTCATCTGCGTCTGCACCTTGCCCTTGGTACATATCACTACTGCATTCATCGTTACGTGGGCCGTGCTGATCTGCGTAAACTGCTGTATGCTATCCACGATGGCTATCTCGTTGTCAAGATAGCCCAGTTGGATAACATCATTGTTGGCCAATGTCTGAAATGTAATCTCTTCCTGCTGCTTCATGTTGCAAAAGTAGTTATTATTTTGCAAAAATGATGTTATATTTGGAACTATTTATGTTTTATTTCACCTATTCATATCAAATTAGTAACAATAAAGGCGAAATTAAACATTAATAATATCTGATTTTACATTACCTTTGCAAATAAATTTGCGAGAAAACAAAACATAGTTATACATGAACAAAAATATGATGATGCTGCTGGGCGTGATGCTGATATGCAGCTGTGGTGAGAAAAAAGAGAACGGAGTAAAGGCTCCGACGAGAGTGAAGACGCAGATTGTGTCTCCTGCCTTTGCGGACGACGCCCAGACATATGTGGGTATTGTAGAGGAACGCGAGGGAACTGCCGTCAGCTTTACGGCTATGGGTGTGGTGAAGCGTGTGTTGGTGAATGAGGGTCAGGCCGTAGGTCGTGGACAGCTCATCGCCGAGATGGACGACACACAGGCCCGTAACCTGTTGAGTGGTTCCGAGGCTGCCATGAATCAGGCTAACGATGCCTTGGAGCGTTACAAGATGTTGCACGACAACGGTTCGCTGCCCGAGGTGCAGTGGGTGGAGATACAGAGTAAGGTGGCGCAGGCTAAGTCGCAGTATGAGGCCGCCAAGAAAAATCTGGCCGACTGTCGTTTGACGGCTCCCGTCAGCGGCATCATCGGTAAGAAACTGGTGGGTGCAGGTGAGACGGCTATGCCCTCGCAGGCTGTTGTGACGATTCTCGACATCAGCAGCGTGAAAGTGAAAGTAGCTGTTCCTGAGGCCGAGATCAGCACCATCAACGCATCGACACCGTCAACTATTGCCGTAGAGGCTGCTCAGGTCACAGTCAGTGGCGGCCGGATAGAGAAAGGCATTCAGGCCGATGCGCTCACGCATACCTATGATGTGCGTATCAACGTGCCGAATGGTAGCCGAAAACTGTTGCCTGGCATGGTAGCCAGCGTGAGGTTCACCGCCGAAGGTTCACAGAGTATTGCTGGCAAGTCGTTGCCCGTCACAGCGGTGCAGAAGGCAGCCGACGGCTCGCTGTTTGTCTGGACAGTAGCAAAGGACAGTACAACACATCGCTCTAAAGTAAACATTGGTGCAACAAATGGCAATCATGTGTCTATCACCGAGGGCCTCAATATGGGCCAGCGCGTGGTGACGGAAGGTTACCAAAAGCTGAGTGAAGGGACTAAAGTGATTTTTTAATCAAGATAATCGATATAACGAAATAACGTTGACGTTATAACGAAAAATCGAAATCTCGAAATAACAAAACAGCGAAGAATCATGAAGAATATGAACTGGCTCAGCTGGCCACTGGAGCATTACCCCATAACACTACTGATAGTAGTGATCCTGTTTGTGCTGGGTGTCTACGGCATGTACGTGATGCCGAAGGACGAATTTCCCCATGCCACCATCCGACAGGGTGTGGTGGTTGCGGTATACCCAGGTGCTACCAGCGAGGAAATAGAACAGCAGGTAGCGCGTCCTTTGGAACGTTACCTCTTCACCTATGGTGAGGTGAACCGCACGAAGACGACTACCACTTCGCAGAATGGCATGTGCATCGTGATGGTACGTCTGAACGACGACGTGAACAACAAGGACGAGGTATGGAGCAAGATCAAGCACGGGTTGAACGCTTTCAAGCCGCAGCTGCCCTCTGGCGTGCTCGCCATTGTGGTGAACGATGACTTTGGCAACACCTCAGCCCTGCTTATTGCGATTGAGAGTGACCAGCGCAGTTACCGTGAACTGAAACAGTATAGCGATGACCTCAGCGACCGTCTGCGCCGCATCCCGTCTGTGGCGAATGTGAAACTCTTCGGCGAACAGAAGGAACAGATATCACTCTACATAGACCGTCAGCGCCTGCAGGCCTACGGCATCGGTCAGCAGATGCTTTTCACTCGTCTGCAATCCCAAGGTATCACCACGATGAGTGGCAGCATCAGCGATGATGACCAGCAGATACCCATCCATATCGAGACGATGGAGAATAGCGAGGAGGAGATTGCCAATCAGATCATCTTCTCTGATCCTGTCAGCGGAAAAGTCGTGCGTGTGAGGGACATTGCCCGTGTGGTTCGCGAATATGAGCCGATGTCCAGTCGTATCGAGCAGAATGGTCATCCATGTGTGCTCCTGTCGATGGAGATGACACCAGGCAATAATGTGATGCAGTACGGCAAGGAGGTAGACCGCGTGCTCGACACGTTCCGCGCCAACGAATTGCCCGCCGATGTGAACGTGACCCGTATTGCCGACAAGCCAAAGGTGGTATCGACGAGTATTACATCGTTTCTGCGTGACCTGCTCATCTCAATGGTGGTCATCATCCTGGTGATGATGGTGCTTTTCCCCTTGCGATCAGCCATTGTGGCAGCCATCACCATTCCGTTGAGTACTTTCGTTTCCGTGGCGATCATGTATATGATGGGCATCGAACTGAATATCGTGACACTGGCGGCACTCATTGTGGTATTGGGAATGATTGTCGACAACTCGATCGTGGTGATTGACGGCTATCTGGAATATCTTGGCAAGGGCTTCAAGCCCTTCGATGCCGCCATTGAGTCGGCACGCCAGTACTTCATGCCGATGTTGCTGGCCACCATCTGCATCTGCGCCATCTTCTTCCCCTTTCTCCTCACGATGAAGGGCGTGTTCCACGACTGTCTGGAGGACTTCCCCATCACGATTACCATCAACCTGATGGTGTCACTCATACTGGCGGTGACGGTGATTCCATTCTTGGAAGTTCACATTATAAAACCGGGAAAGGTAAGCACGGGTGGGAATGCTATTACGAATTGGGTACAGAACACCTATAACCGCGTGCTCGGATGGACATTCCAGCACCCATGGCTTACCATCGGTGGTGGCATTGGCCTTATCCTGCTGTCGTGTCTCATTGCCCCTACGCTGAAGATACGACTCTTCCCATACGCCGACCGCGACCAGTTTGCCGTAGAGATCTTCCTGCCAGACGGCAAAGGCCTGGCAGAGACGGAGCTGATAGCCGACTCCGTACAGCATGTGTTGGAGAAAGATGAGCGTATCACGGGCATTACCGGATTTATCGGCTGCTCCTCGCCTCGTTTCATGGACGCATACGCCCCCCAGATAGCAGGCAACAACTATGCACAGTTCATTGTTAACACCAAGAGCGATAAGGCCACTGTCGATTTGTTGGCAGCGTATCAGCCACAGTTGAGTGAGGCTTTCCCCAATGCCTATGTGAAGTTCAAACGACTGGACTATCTGGAGGTCAACGAACTGGAATACCGCTTCTATGGCGACAACCTCGACTCTCTGCATGTGGTGGCAGAGCGGTTGATGGAGCGCATGCGTCAGATGCCGGAAGTAGAGTGGGTTCATACCGACTACCTGCAACCCTATCCCATCATCAATGTCGAACTCGATCCAGTAGTGTCTTCACAGCTCGGCATCACCCGTACCACCGCCCAGCTGGCCCTGAGTGCCACATCGAGTGACCTGCGTGTGGGTCAGATCTGGGAGGGCAACTACGAACTGCCCATTGTGGTGAAGGACGATACGGATATGACCTTCTCTGATATTGAGAACCTGGGTGTCTCGTCGCCTGTATCGATACTCTCTGGCGGTATCAACAAAACGAATAGTACGGTTCCGCTTCGCCAGATAGCCAAGGTGAACCCCAAATGGAGCGAGAGTCGCATCCTGCACCGTGGCGGCGAGCGTTGTATCACCGTAACGGCTCAGTTTGCACAGGGTGTCTATACCGCTCCCATAGAGAAGGAGATAGCCCGATGCATGCAGAAAGAGATACAATTGCCTCAGGGTATCCGCACAGAGGTAGGCGGCGAGATAGAATACGGCGACGAGGCTCTGCCACAGATTTTTGGCGGCATTGCCATCGCGGAGGTCATCGTGTTCTTCTTCCTGCTGTTCAACTTCAAGAAGTACGGTATCACCCTCGTCTGTATGGCGGCTCTTGGTCTGATGATACCTGGTGCGCTTATAGGCTTGGGCCTGATGAATCGTGCCCTCGGCCTGACCTCCATCTTCGGTCTTATCACGCTCATGGGAATGATCATGCGTAACGAGATTCTCATCTTCGAGCATGCCATCGACCTGATCAATAAATATGTAGCAGATCATGGGGATTGGACCGTTAATCGCGAGGCCTATAACGAGGCAGTCCGTCAGGCGGCCTACGAGGCAGGCAAACGCCGTATGGTGCCCATCTTCCTCACGACAGCCACTACGGCTGTTGGTGTGGTGCCGATGATTATCGCCCAGAGTTCGTTCTGGATGCCTGTGGGTGTCACTATCTTTGCGGGTGGTATCGGCTCACTCATCTTGGTGGTTACCATGCTGCCCGTCATTTATTGGAAGGTTTCGACAAAGTGAGAGAAGTAAGAGCATGCGCTCACTTCCGAACGTAAGAAAGCTCAACGAAGTTAAAGTAAGTACTAAGTAAATATGAGAAAGTTATTATCACTTATAGCCATAGGCTGCGCATTGGCAGCCTCGGCACAGACATACACCCTGCAGCAGTTGAAGGACTCCGCCTTACTCAATAACATCGCCATTCGCTCGGCTCAGCATGGTATCGAGGCCGCCCAGCAACAGCGCAAAGAAGCATTTACCAAATACTTCCCCAACATCAGTGGCACAGGCCTGTGGTTCAACGCCAACAAGGGCATGGCTGAGACCAGCATCAACCCGTCGGAGGTCATCCCGTCGTCGCTGGCTCCCGTTATGGCACAAGTCCTGCCTGCTGAGGCGTTGATGGCATTGGCCAATCCCATCAGCATCTCGATGATGAAGAACGGCACCATTGCTGGCATTACGGCTGTACAGCCCGTCTTTGCCGGAGGTCAGATTATCAACGGCAATCGTCTGGCAAAAGTCGGCGAGGATGTCAGTCGGCTGCAACTCCAGCTGTCGGAGAACGAAGTGGAGAAGACCACAGAGCAATACTACTGGCAGCTCGTCTCGCTCGAGGAGAAGATGCATACCGTGGAAGCGGTGGAGGCACTGCTGGCAGATATTGCCAAGGATGTAGATGTGGCCGTACGTGCTGGCGTAGCCCTGCGCAACGACCTGTTGCAGGTACAGCTACGCCAGAACGACGTAGAGAGTCAGAAGCTGAAACTGCAGAACGGCATCTCTATCGTCAAGCTTCTGCTCACACAGTACTGTGGGCTGTGCGATACAACATTCTCTGTCAGCGTAGCAGACCTCTCTGAGATGCTGCCCGAGCGACAGGACCACCAGTTGGCGCTTCTCTCCACTTCGGAATACCGTTTACTGGACAAACAGGTGGAGGCCGCAAGTCTGCAGAAGAAGCTGACCATCGGCCAAAACCTGCCTACCGTCGGCATCGGCGCCGGCTACAACTACCACAATCTGCTTGACAACGATCACACCTTCGGCATGATTTTCGCCACCGTCAACGTCCCTATCAGCGACTGGTGGGGTGGCTCTCATGCCATCAAGCGGAAGAAGATCGAACAGCAGAAGGCCGAGGAACAACTGACAGACAACGCAGAACTGCTGAAGATCCGGATGCAGAAGGCATGGAACGATGTGGAGGAAGCCAATCAACAACTTGCCATCGCCCGTCGGAGTATAGAACAGGCGGAGGAAAACCTCCGCCTGAATCAAAACTTCTACAAGGCTGGTACCGTCAGGATGTCCGACCTTCTTGAAGCCCAATTATTCTATCAGCAGGCCCATGACAAATACACGGATGCCTTTGCTGACTACCAGAACAAACTACTGGAATACCGTTTGTCGACTGGTCAGTGATACCGATTAATTATCGCTGATCAGGTTTTCGCCTGTCATATCTGACGGCTGCTCCAGACCCATGATATGGAGGATGGAGGGAGCCACGTCAGCCAGACGACCGTCCTTTACGGTGGCGCTGTTGTTGTTCGTCACGTAGATGAACGGCACGGGGTTCAGCGAGTGAGCCGTGTTGGGTGATCCATCAGGATTGATGGCGTTGTCGGCATTTCCGTGGTCGGCTATGATGATAGCCTCGTAGTCGTTGGCCTTGGCTGCCTCAATCACCTCTTTCACACAGTTGTCGACGGCCCAGACGGCCTTGGCAATGGCATTGTAGACACCTGTATGTCCCACCATGTCACCATTGGCGAAGTTCACGACGATGAAGTCGTACTCCTGGGTGTTGATGGCACCTACCAGCTTGTCCTTCACCTCATAGGCACTCATCTCAGGCTTCAGGTCGTAGGTAGCCACCTTCGGAGAGGGCACCAGGATACGGTCTTCGTTCTCATACGGAGCCTCGCGACCACCATTGAAGAAGAAGGTGACGTGAGCGTATTTCTCTGTCTCAGCTGTGTGCAACTGCTTCTTACCCTGCTTGCTCAGATATTCACCCAGCGTGTTCTCAACGTTCTCCTTGGGGAACAAGATGTTCACACCCTTGAAGTTGGCATCATAAGGAGTCATGCAGTAGTACTGCAGTCCTGGGATGGTCTTCATGCCCTGCTCAGGCATATCTTCCTGTGTCAGCACGATGGTCATCTCCTTGGCACGGTCATTACGGAAGTTAATGAAGATAACAACGTCACCCTCCTCGATGCAACCATTGACAGAAGCATTGTGGATGGGCTTGATGAACTCATCCGTCACACCCTCGTCGTATGACTCCTGCATGGCCTGAACCATATCAGTAGCCTGCTTACCAACACCATTGACGATTAGGTCGTACCCCTCCTTCACACGCTCCCAGCGCTTGTCGCGGTCCATCGCGTAGAAACGGCCTACGATAGAGGCGATGGCAGCATCGTTGGCAGCACAAACATCGCTGACCTGCTGGATGAAGCCCTTACCAGAGCGAGGGTCGGTATCACGACCGTCCATATAGCAATGTACGAACACCTGGTTCTTCAGGCCGTAAGCCTTACCGATCTCAATCAGCTTGAACAGATGGTCGAGGCTGGAGTGTACACCGCCGTCAGAGGTCAAACCCATCAGATGGAGCTTCTTATTATTCTCCTTGGCATAAGTATAAGCAGCCTTCACCTGAGGATTCTCCATGATGGAGCCGTCCTTGCAGGCACGGTTGATCTTCACGAGATCCT
>CAMKSE010000051.1 GCA_946415365.1 uncultured Prevotellaceae bacterium | reverse complement strand
TCGGATATCAGCGCTGTGCTGGCAGAGCAGAACATCGAGGCCGCTCCGGGTTCGTTTGGACAGGAGTCGCAGGTGGCCTATGAGTATGCCATGCGCTATACCGGTCGTCTGAAGACGGCTGAGGAGTTCGGCAACATCATCATCCAGAGCAAGGGTGACGGAACGACGCTGAAACTGAAGGATGTGGCCAAGATCGAACTCGGAGGTCAGCAGTACACTGTCACGATGAGAAACAACAACCTGCCTTCTGTGCTGGGTATGGTACAGCAGATTGCCGGCTCTAACGCCAACGAGATTGCCAAACAGGTGAAGGCCGAGCTGGAGGAGCAGGCCAAACTGTTCCCTCCGGGCATGATGTATAAGATCAACTACGATGTGACGGAGTTCCTGTATGCCTCTATCGAGGAGGTGGTCTTCACGCTGTTCTTCACCCTCTTGCTGGTGTTCATCGTGATCTACATCTTCCTCCAGGACTGGCGCTCGACGCTCATCCCGCTGATTGCAGTGCCGGTGTCGCTGATCGGTACGTTCTTCTTCCTGAACGTCTTCGGCTTCTCCATCAACCTGCTGACGCTGTCGGCTTTGCTCTTGGCCATTGCCATCGTGGTCGACGATGCCATCGTGGTGGTGGAGGCCGTACACGCGAAGCTGGACCAGGGCTATAAATCGACGCTCACGGCTTCGATCGACGCCATGAATGAGATCTCGGGTGCTATCATCTCCATCACGCTGGTGATGGCCTCGGTGTTCATACCCGTGTCGTTCATCGGTGGAACCTCCGGTTCGTTCTACCGGGAGTTCGGTGTGACGATGGCCGTCTCTATCTTTATCTCGGCTCTGAATGCCCTCACGCTGTCACCGGCACTCTGTGCCATCTTCCTCAAGCCGCACGACAAGGACGGTCATGAGGTGAAGATGTCACGCATCGACCGCTTCCATGCTTCGTTTAATACGGCCTACGACAAGGTGCTGGGCAGATATAAGACTCGCGTCGAGAAACTGGTGCGCAAGCCGCTGGCCATCGGCATTGCCGTGATTGCCGGTATCGCCGTGCTCGCCACGACCATGCTGACCACGAAGACGGGTCTTGTGCCTGATGAGGATACGGGTACGCTCTTCTGTACCATCTCGATGCCGCCTGCAACGTCGGTGGCCCGCACACGTCAGGTGATCGACGAGGTAGACAAAATCCTCGCTGCCGACCCCGCCATCCAGAGCCGTGAGCAGATACAGGGCTATAACTTCATCGCAGGTTCTGGTTCCGACCAGGCCACGTTCATCATCAAACTGAAGCCGTTTGCCGAGCGTCAGAAAGGTCTGTGGTGGAAGATCTCGGGCTTGTGGCAGGGCGACGGCATCTACCGTTTCTTCCTCAATCCCTTGGATGCCACGGGCGTGATTGCCCAGATCTTCATCAAGACGGCTCACATCAAGGATGCGCAGGTGCTGGCTTTTGCACCGCCTATGATTCCGGGCTTCTCAGCCAACTCGGGTGTGTCGCTCGTCATGCAGGACCGTACGGGTGGCTCGCTCGATAAATTCTATGGTGTCGTGAAGGATTATCTGGCCGAGCTCAATAAGCGTCCTGAGTTCCAGACGGCCCAGACGTCGTATAACCCCAATTATCCGCAGTACATGTTGCATGTCGATGTGGCCAAGTGTAAGCAGAGCGGTATCTCACCCTCTACCATCCTTACCACGTTGCAGGGTTACTACGGTGGACTGTATGCCTCTAACTTCAACGCCTACGGTAAACTCTACCGTGTGATGATTCAGGGCTCACCTGAGACGCGCATGACGGAAGAGTCGCTTAATAATATATATGTACGCACGCCTGCGGGCATGGCGCCCATCCAGGAGTTCTGTCGCATGGAGCGTGTCTACGGCCCGTCGAACATCAACCGCTTCAACCTCTTTACGTCTATCAACGTGACGGCGACGGTGGCCGACGGCTATTCTACCGGTGAGGCCATCAAGGCTGTAGAAGAGGTGGCTGCCGACATGCTGCCACAGGGCTACACCTACGACTATCAGGGTCTGACGCGTGAGGAGGCTAAGGCCTCTAACACCACTGCTGTCATCTTCGTGCTGTGTATCGTGTTCATCTACCTCATCCTCTCCGCACAGTACGAGTCCTACATCCTGCCCTTGTGCGTGATCCTCTCTGTACCGTTCGGACTGGCCGGCGCCTTCCTGTTTACGATGATCTTCGGCCATGCCAACGACATCTACATGCAGATCTCGCTCATCATGCTGATCGGACTGTTGGCGAAGAACGCCATCCTGATCGTGCAGTTCGCCCTGGAGCGACGTCAGACCGGTATGGCCATCTCGTGGTCGGCCGTGCTCGGTGCTGCTGCCCGTCTGCGACCGATCCTCATGACGTCGTTGGCCATGGTCATCGGTCTGCTGCCGATGATGTTCGCATCGGGTGTAGGCAAGAACGGTAACCAGACACTGGGTGCTGCCGCAGTAGGTGGTATGCTCATCGGTACGATGCTGCAGATATTCGTGGTGCCCACACTCTTCGTCATCTTCCAGTCATTGCAGGAGAAGTTCCGTCCGATGAAGTTCGAGGATGAGGAGAATCCTGAGGTGGCTGCCGAACTGGCTCAGTATGCGCATTCAAAACCAGTTGACTATGTGCCTGAGAAGTAGTAAAGGAGTAAGTAGAAATGATTTGCTTATGAAAAAGATAATGATATTCATGTCTGCAGCGCTGTTGTTGACTGGTTGCGGACTCTACAACAAGTACGAGCGCCCGGAGGTCAATGCCGAGGGCCTCGTACGCGACCCCCTGTCGCTGACCGATACACTGGTCGTAAAGGACACCACGTCCTTCGGCTATATGCCCTGGCGCACCGTCTTCACAGACCCACAGCTGCAGTCGCTCATCCAGCAGGGACTCGACAACAACCCCGACTTGCTGAATGCCGCACTGAACGTGAAGATGATGGAGACGGCACTGACTGTCGCCAAACTCGCCTTCCTGCCCTCAGTGGCCATCTCACCACAGGGAACACTCTCGTCCTTCGACGGGGCACCGGCCACGAAGGCCTACACACTGCCGGTATCTGCCAGCTGGAACGTGGACCTCTTCGGCAACCTGCTCAGCGCCAAGCGCTCGGCACAGATGCAGCTGCTGGGCATGCAGGACTACCAGACGGTGGTGAAGACCAATATCATCTCGGGCATCGCCAACCTCTACTATACGTTGCTGATGCTTGACCGACAGGTGGAGATCATCACCGACATGGAACGGCTCACCAAGGAGACTTGGGAGAAGATGCAGTTCATGCACGAGAACCGTGTCGGCTATCGCTCCACGGCTGTACAGAGTGCCGAGGCGGCCTACTATCAGGTACAGTCACAGAAGGTTGACCTGCTGCGACAGATCCGTGAGATGGAGAACTCCCTCTCCCTGCTCATCGGACAGTCGGGACAGACCATCGCCCGCGGCTCCTTCGCCGAACAGAGCCTGCCCATGGAACTGGCAACGGGTGTCGGCATACAGCTGCTGAACAACCGCGCCGACGTCCACTATGCAGAGATGTCACTGGCTCAGTGCTTCTATGATGTGGAGACCGCACGCTCACGATTCTATCCGAGCATCACGGTCACGGGTACGGCCGCCTTCACCAACAACAACGGTATGGTGAATCCCGGCAAGTGGCTCCTCCAGGCTGTCGGCTCACTGGTACAGCCCGTCTTCCAGCACGGTCAGATCGTGGCCGGACTGAAGGTGGCCAAGGCGAAGTACGAGCAGGCCTACAACTCCTGGCAGAACGCTGTGCTGAAGGCTGGCAACGAGGTCAGCAACGCCCTCGTCGCCTATAACTCCTACGCAGAGAAGTCCGTACTCGACGGCAAGCGCGTCGGCGTCCTCAAGCAGAATGTTGAGGACACGAAGAAGCTGATGGAGTCATCCTCCAACACCACCTACCTCGAGGTCATCTCCGCCCAGAGCAGTCTCCTCAACGCAGAGATCTCCGAGGTCCAGGATCAGTTCTACAAGATGCAGTCCGTCGTGAACCTCTACCAGGCCCTCGGCGGCGGAGTCAAATAAACTACAACTATGACAACAATGACAACTTTTCATTCCGCAGACGGCAGTTGCCGTCGTAGGCCAAAGTTGTCTAAGTTGTCCAAGTTGTCGTAAATATAAATTGCAAAATTGTATTAGTATATGGCAAGTGAAATTAGTCCGAAAGCTGAGATATCGCCGAAGGCGAAAATCGGCAACAACTGTAAGATATTCCCCTTCGTGTATATCGAGGACGACGTGGTGATCGGTGACAACTGCATCATCTTCCCCTTCGTCAGCATCTGCGACGGCTCCCGCATCGGCAACAACAACAAGATCCATCAGGGTAGCGTCATCGCAGCCCTGCCACAGGACTTCAACTTCCGGGGCGCCAAGTCGTACGTGAGGATTGGCAACAACAACGTCATCCGCGAGAATGTCGTCATCAACCGTGGTACGGAGCGTGACGGCTCTACTGTTATCGGCGACAACAACTTCCTGCTCGAAGGCACACATATCAGTCACGACACCGTGGTGGGCAACAACTGTGTCCTCGGCTATGGCGCGAAGGTGGCTGGCGACTGTGTCATCGGCAACGGTGTCATTTTCTCCAGCGGTGTCATCCAGAATGCCAACACCCGCGTTGGCGACCTCTCGATGATCCAGGCTGGCTGTGCTTTCTCCCACGACGTACCCCCTTATGTCATTGCCGGGGGAAGGCCCGTGGCCTATGGTGGTCCCAACACCACGATGATGAAGTATGCCGGCATCGACGAGAAGGTGCAGAAGCACATTGCCAACGCCTACCGTCTGCTCTTCCACGGAAAGACCAGTGTCTTCGATGTGGTGAATCAGATCAGGGAACAGGTGCCCGACGGTTCCGAAATCCGGAACATCGTCCAGTTCCTCGAGAACACCAAACAAGGCATTATGTGTAAGTAATTAAAGCAAAGCCCCCCGCAGCAGCGAGGGGCTTTGCTTTAATAGGATGCAGTACAGGGAATCCCTGCTGCAATGACTCTGTCTCTGATCTGGTCAAGCTGCTCCTGAGTGGCCTTGAGCAGCCCCTTTGTGGGTGTCTCGCGGTCAATGGTGTATATCATCACCTGCTGCGGCCCTATCTCCTTCACCGCCTCCAGCCACGGCCCCACAAATTCCTCCCCCGTATTATCTACTGACTCCTTCTCTCCTTCTCTCCTTCCCTCCTTCTCTCCTTTCATAAACATCGTCTGAACAATAACGTGCCCCTTGAACGCCTTCATACCTTCGATGACGGCATCGACGTCATAGGCACCCGTCGGGCAGTCCACCTTATTTATATATAAGGGATCCACCGTGTCCAGCTTCAGGATATTATTGTCCACCCGCATCAACGCATCATGGACGGCCTGACGATGGATCATCGTGGCATTGCTGAGTACGGAGACCTTCGCCTCCGGACAGTACTGGTCCCTCAGACGGATGGTGTCATCGATGATCTCGGCAAAATGGGGATGACAGGTGGGCTCACCGTTGCCTGCGAAGGTCAGCACGTCAGGCAACTGACCCTCGGCGGCCATCTCCTGGAGTTTCGCCTCCAGACGTTCAGCGACCTGCTCACGGGTAGGGCGGGGGAGTGTCGGACGGTGGTCTTCATTCAGACCACACTCACAGTAGATACAGTTGAAGGTGCACACCTTACCGTCTGCCGGCATCAGGTTAATACCGAGTGAGATGCCCAGTCGACGGCTATGAACGGGCCCGAACACGGGCGATGGATAGATAATTGTACTCATAATGGCTGCAAAGATAGTGCTTTTTTGAGACATAAGAACAAAAGAAACATAAAAAAATGTTCTTATGTACTTTTGTCTGAAAATAAATGTGTAACTTTGCAGCCGAATTCAAAGATTACGTACGTAAACCTACATGAAAAGACGTCAAGAGAAGACTGGCCACCGGCAGGGTGTGCAGTTGGTAACATTATGCATCAGCACGTCGATGGTGCTGGTGCTGCTCGGACTCGTGGTGTTCTCGGTACAGACCTCACGTAACCTCTCGCAATGGGTCAAGGAGAACCTGACGGTGACGGTCATACTCAGCGACAAGGTGGGCACTGACGAGGCCAGACAGTTCTCTGAGAACCTCTATGCACGGCCTTTCTCGAAGAACATCGACTACATCAGCCGCGAACAGGCACTCAAGGAACAGACAGAGGCCATGGGCTCCGACCCCTCGGAGTTCCTGGGCATGAACCCCTTCCCGGCCACCCTCGAGCTCCAGCTGAACTCCGACTATGCCAACGCCGACTCCCTGACGTGGATAGCCGATGAACTGAGGAAGAACAAGGAGGTGGCCGATGTGGCTTATCAGGTGGACCTCATGGACAGTGTGAACCGCAACCTGGCCAAACTGAACATCCTTCTCCTCGTGCTGGCGCTCCTGCTCACGGTGATCTCGTTCTCGCTCATCAACAACACCGTGAGACTGAGTGTCTATTCCCGCCGATTCCTCATCCATACGATGAAACTGGTGGGAGCCTCGTGGGGATTCATACGCCGGCCGTTCATGAAACAGGGTCTGATGGTGGGCATCATTGCCGCCCTGCTGGCCATCATGGCGCTGGGCGCGGCCATCTATGCCCTCTACTATTATGAGCCGGGCATCCTTCGCATCATCACGTGGCGCGAACTGCTCATCACAGCCCTCTCGGTACTGGTGTTCGGACTGGTCATCACCCTGACGTGTTCCTACGTCTCCGTCAACCGCTTCCTCAAAATGCCTGCCGGGGAATTGTATAAGATATAAATCGTAAATCGTAAATTTGTAAATCGTAAATTCGTAAATCGTAAATACATAAATCGTAAATACATAAATCGTAAATCGTAAATTCGTAAATCGTAAATACATAAATCGTAAATCGTAAATTCGTAAATCGTAAATACATAAATCGTAAATCGTAAATTCGTAAATCGTAAATAACTAGATGGACAAGAGAAATTTTGCGTTCGATAAGATGAACTACATCCTGCTGGCCGTTGGCATGGCAGTGGTGATCATCGGTTTCCTGCTGATGACGGGACCCTCGTCATCGACAACAGCGTATGAGCCTGACATCTTCAGCGCACGTCGTATCAAGGTGGCCCCGGTGGTGTGTCTGCTGGGCTTTGTGTCAATGATTTATGCGGTCGTCCGCAAACCAAAATCGTAAATCGTAAATTCGTAAATCGAAAATACGTAAATCGTAAATTCGTAAATCGTAAATTCGTAAATTCGTAAATCGTAAATAACTAGATGGATTTAATACAGACGGTCATCATTGCCATCGTTGAGGGACTGACGGAGTTCCTGCCGGTATCATCGACGGGGCACATGATTATTGCGCAGAATCTGTTGGGTGTACCCCAGGGCGACCCCTTTGTGCATGCATTCACCTTTATCATCCAGTTCGGGGCCATCCTATCGGTGGTATGCCTCTACTGGAAGCGTTTCTTTCAGTTCGACACGACACCCGCTCCCGAGGGCAGCTCTTTATGGGAGCGTCTCAAGCACAAGTATTATTTCTATTGGCTGCTGTTCGTGGGTTTGCTGCCCGCCGCAGTCATTGGCATGCTCGCTAAGAAGTCGGGACTGCTCGACTGGCTGCTCGACAGTGTCGAGGTGGTAGCGGTGATGCTGGTACTCGGTGGTGTGTTCATGCTCTTCTGCGACAAACTGTTCAATAAGGGCAGCGACGACAACAAGGTCAACGAGCGCCGGGCTTTCATGATCGGTCTCTACCAGTGTATCTCTGTCATCCCAGGCGTTTCACGTTCCATGGCGACCATCGTGGGTGGTATGACGCAGGGGCTGACCCGCAGAAGGGCGGCGAAGTTCTCGTTCTTCCTGGCCGTGCCGACCATGGCGGGGGCCACCGCTCTTGACCTGCTCGACCTGATGAAGGAAGACACTGTCTGGGCGACGGGACATAACATTACCATGCTGGTCGTCGGCTGTGTCATCGCCTTTGTCGTGGCACTGCTGGCCATGAAGTGGTTTGTCGACTTCCTGACGAAATACGGATTCAAGGCTTTCGGTATCTATCGCATCGTGGTGGGCGGTATCATTATCATACTGCTGCTCACCGGTCATTCACTCGCAATGGTCGACTAATGGATTTCAGGGAGGGAGCCTATATCTACATCAACAAGCCCTATCGCATGTCGAGCTTCGGGGCACTGGCACATATCCGCTATGTGGTGTCCAAGCGACTGCACGTCAAACGGCTGAAGATGGGACATGCCGGCACCCTCGACCCCCTGGCGACGGGTGTGCTCATCCTCTGCACGGGAAAGGCCACCAAACAGATAGAACGCCTCCAACTCCACTCCAAGGAGTACACGGCCACGCTCCAGCTCGGAGCCACCACCGCCAGTTTCGACAAGGAGCACACGGTCGACTATACCTACCCGGTGAAGCACATCACGCGGGAACTGATCCTGCAGACACTGCCTCAGTTCGTGGGGGAGATCATGCAGGTGCCGCCGGTCTATTCGGCTTGTATGGTGGCTGGCGACAGGGCCTACGAACTGGCTCGGAAGGGCAAGGAGGTGGAACTGGCGGCCAAGCCGGTCCATATCGATGAGATAGAACTGACGGCCTTCGACCCCCAGACGATGCAGATGTCCATCCGGGTGGCCTGTGGCAAGGGCACCTATATCCGCTCCCTGGCACGTGACATCGGCTATGCCCTGGGCACTGGCGCCTTCCTGACGGCTCTCTGCCGCACAAGGGTGGGGGATGTACGCGTCGAGGACTGTCTCACCTTCGACGACTTCCCCGCCTGGCTCGAAAGGGAAGTGAAAAGTGAAGAGTGAAAAGTGAATAATTTGCTGCCGCCGCAGTAATAAATCGTAAATCGTAAATTCGTAAATCGTAAATTCGTAAATCGTAAATTCGTAAATCG
>CAMKSE010000050.1 GCA_946415365.1 uncultured Prevotellaceae bacterium | reverse complement strand
AGAAGCACTGCGATTACTTTTACAATTCCTTTGTTTTGCATTTTGATTTTTGATGTTATTTATATATTATATATTCTGTTCGCGTACAATTTTAGCGTGCAAATATAGACATTTTTTCAGATATGGAAAAAAATATTGGTGTTTTTCACTTATTTTTTAAGGTTTATGTACGAATTTTAGCCAACAATAGATAGGATAATGGTCACTTGCGTCAATTTCGTCGTCAATTTTGCAGTTATACGGCTCGAAGTGATCAGAGCACAAAATGTGATCTATACGGAAATAAAACCCTTTCCGATTATATGACAAACCGATGCCTCGTCCTGTTTCTGCATAACAGTCTTTTAACCCTTTGGCCACCGTGCGGCGGGAATAGGAAATGGGGTTGTCGTTGAAGTCGCCACAGACGATGATGGGGTATTGCCTGTGGTCCTCGATATAACGATGGATCGTCTCGGCTGCTTTAGCACGTATAGCACTGGCCTCACCCAGTTTCCCAAGCAAATGCATCGACTCCTCCTTCACCGTGTCGCGCCTCATCCTGCCCTTGATCATCTCTTCATAGCGGCTGCGGTCTTCCTTGCTCAGATGGGTGCCCTCCAGATGGTTGTTGATGACAATGACGGTGTCGCCCTTCACCTTCAGGAACCACGCCATCGACCCGTTGGCATGACCTTGCGAATAATATGGGATTTGTTCCCTCCGGATGATGGGGAAGCGGGTGTGGATGCCCATACCATTGGCACCTTCAGAATTATTGTAGAGAATGATGGTGTCGTTATAGGGATAGATTTTCTGAAAGCGATGGAGCACATAACGCCTCCAGGTGTCCACATCTTCCTGCAGACAGACAATATCGGCATCCTGACGGGCCAGATAATGATAGATGGTGTCGAAGCCTTCATTGACCTTGTATTTGTCAATGCCAGAATATGAGAAGACGTTGTAAGACAAAACCTTAATGGCATCATCAGGCACATCCTGTGTGCTGTGCATTGGCATGTAGAGTGTCAGGGGAGGATAGACCAGTAGATACCCTACAACAGGTATCCATACTTTCCGCCATTTGAAGGTAAGCCAGAAGAACACGAACAACAGGTTTGCTAGCAAAAAGAATGGGAATAGCATACCCAGATTGGAGAACATCGGATATGAAGCAGGGCTAATACGGTCGGCATAGCCTGCGGCTAACATCAGCAAGACGGTTGCCACATTGGCACCCGCAAAGATGTTAATGGTAAGTGTCTTCAGCTGTTTGATCATCTCTCGTTGCTCGCATCGAAGAGTTTCTTCTTCTCTTCCTTGGTCAGACTGTCGTAGCCGCTCTTACGAATTTTGTCGAGGATAGCGTCGATTTCCTCCTGATTCTTCCGCTTGCGCGCATTGTATTCCTGATCTGTTTCTTGTCTGCCACCTTGCTCAACATGCATATTTGAATTCTGATAAGTATGGTGGTTCTGCTGTCGCTGTTCAAAGTTTCGCCTCAGGTTCTCAAAGAACTGCTGCCCACGACCTCGGTCGTAGTTGGAATTAGGATGTTTGTTCCAATAGCGTATCATGAGATAGCCGAAGAGCATGCCTCCCAAATGGGCCGTGTGAGCCACACCGTCGCCAGAAGAACCGAGGGCGGAGAAAAATTCTATAGCCACATAGCCAAGTACAAACCATTTCGCCTTGATCGGGAAGGGGAATGGGATGATGAACAGCCTCTCATTGGGAAACGTCATGCCGAAGGCCAGAATTACCGCATAGACGGCTCCTGAAGCACCGATGGTAGTCCAGGAGTTTAGGGCATTGGCATAAAGGCTGCCGTACTCAAGCACCGTACCAAACGTTGTGGCGGGTACTTGCTCTGCTATGGTCATATAGAACGATCCAAACTGTGCCAGCTCCTGTAGTAGTCCTGCGCCTATTCCACAAGAAATGTAATAAAAAAGGAATTTTTTCGGACCCCAAACATTTTCAATGACACAACCGAACATCCACAAGCCGAACATATTCGACAGGATATGCATGAACGAGGCATGCAGGAACAGATACGTCACCAGCTGATAGAGATGGAAATGGCTGGCCATGAAGAAGTGGAGTCCGCCAATATCTGCCAAGTCTATGCCACGCATCTGCATGACAAGTGTTGCAAGAAAGGCTATCAGATTAATGATTAGCAGATTCTTTGTGACGGGTGGTATGCGGAACATCATACGATTTGCGATTTACTTATTTCGATTTTACTATAATTCCCTTTGTAGTGCGCATTTGCGCGTTTTGCGCTGCAAAATTACGAAAAATATCTTGTTTTGGGTCTAAAATAGGGGCGATTAGTATTTTTTTTAATAAAAAACTCATTTTTTTCTTTTTTTTGTTGTTTCTTTGAATACTTTACACTATATTTGCCGAAAATTTAGCTAATCATTTAGTTTTATTACTATTAATAATTTATTAAAAAATTAAAATTATGAACAAAACAGAATTGGTAGAGAAGATTGCAGCAGGTGCTGGTCTCTCAAAGGTAGACGCAAAGAAGGCTCTTGACGCAACAGTAGCAGCTATTAAGGATGCTCTCGTAGCAGGCGATAAGGTTGCTCTCGTAGGTTTCGGTACATTCAGTGTAAACGAGCGCCCGGCTCGTGAGGGTATCAATCCCGCTACCAAGGAGAAGATTAAGATTGCTGCTAAGAAGGTGGCTAAGTTTAAGGCTGGTGCTGAACTCGCAGAGGCTCTGTAATCTTTTCGTTGTAAATAAAAATGTAAAGGCGGACGTTCTGAATGGAGCGGCCGCCTTTTGTTTTTAGGAAACAGGAGTCAGAAGTCAGGGCGTGTCACTCTGATCCAGTCGGCATCCACCCATCCACGGTCACACTTTGGGTCGGTCTCTGCCGAAATAAATCCGAACTTGGCTCCAATCCATTTGCCTTCCTTCATTAGGAACTCCTCACCACAGTCGGTAAATTTTTTACCATTCTGACTCCAGGCAAACCTCACTTTTGAATGACTGACCGTGAGCCGCAGGAAAATGTCGCGATGGATTCCTGGCTTGTAGTCGGTCTTGTCTTCTGCAGTGGGTTCGAGGGTGGCAATGACGTTTTCGGTCTGGGGGTTGCCTTTGTCTGCAGCTTGGCAGGTCATTTGGATAAGCTGGAACTGCCTGCCGACACGCTTCACAACGATGGCAGAGTAGTCGAGTCCCATCATGATGAGTCCACCGAACTGGCCGTCTGCCTTAGAAGTCATGCGGATTTTCGTGATTACGGTAAATTCGTCGGCAGGTGTCTTCTGTAACAGCAGATTGGGAACCTCCCAGAAGTTCTTCCAACCATTAGAAAGTTTATAGGTGTAGATACGGAAGGTGCCGAAGGCGGTGGGTACGCCAAATTTCTCGTCGTAGTTGGCTTGCCACTGCCATTGACGGCCAATAAGGGGGAGGTTGAACTCGTCGCTCTCGACGGGATTGACTATAGCGTTTTGACTATAGACTGTAGATGATTTGGGCTTGCGGTAGGTGGTGACGGGTTGGCCGTTGTTTCCCATGACGGGCCAGCCTGACGACCAATCGACGGGATTCAGGTGTACTACGCGGCCGTATGCCTCCTTATCCTGGAAGTGGAGGAACCAGTCCTCACCGTATTTCGTCTGCACCCATCCGCCCTGATGGGGACCGTTGATGGGGGTGTTGCCCTGGGCGAGTACGATCTTGGACTCATAGGGGCCGTAGGGGGATTTGGATCGCATGGCGAGCTGGAAGCCTGTGGGCACGCCGCCAGCAGGACACATAATCCAATACCAGCCGTTGCGCTTGTAGAACTTCGGACCCTCACAGGTGCGGTTCTCGGTGCCATTGCCGTCGAAGACAATCACGGGTTGTCCGATGGGTATCGTTCCGTCGGCACTCATCTCACGCACAGTCAATACAGAGGCAAATTTACTGCGGCTGTTGGCCCAGGCGTTGACGAGATAGCAGCGTCCGTCGTCATCCCAAAGGGGACATGTGTCGATATACCCCTGTCCCTTGATCACGCAGAGGGGCTTCTCCCATTTTCCTGCAGGATCCTGCGTCTTGACCATATATACGCCAAAGTCCGGGTCACCCCAGTAGATGTAGTACCAGCCGTCGTGATAGCGGATGGAGGGGGCCCATACGCCATTGCCGTGCTGAGGTGTGCTGAAGTGCTTCTCCAGCTCAGCGTCTCCTTCATAAAGAGAGGTAAGGGCGTGGCCGATAATCTCCCAGTTCACCAGGTCCTTAGAGTGAAGGATGGGCAGACCAGGTATACAGTTGAACGACGAGGCTGTCATGTAATAGTCCTCGCCACTTGCTCCGACGCATACGTCAGGGTCGCTGTAGTCGGCATTGATGACGGGGTTTGTGTATGTGCCGTCGCCGTTGTCAGGCGACCACACTTCTGATTTGTACTGTGCGCATGTGATTGCTGGTATCACCGACAGCAGGCAGATGAGTTTAAGCATTTTCAATTTCATATCAGTAGTTTTGTAATTGCAGATATTGTTCATTGAGTGAATTGTATATACTCTTGTTTCATGGCCTTAGCGACATCGTCTACGGTGAAGGGAAGGGGCCCTTTGCCGAGTTCGGGGGCGTTGAATGATTTCAGGTTATTATCGTAGAACGTCGGATACTCCTGTGGTAAGCAGAAGGGTTTATGAGCCTTTCCGTCTTTGTCGACATAACAGAAATAGGGTTTCCCGTAAAGACCGTTGTCGCGCTTTGAGGCGAAAACAAACCAGCGACTGTTCGATGACCACGAGTGGTAAGTGTCGCTCTTATGGCTGTTGACTATGGCAAGTGTGTCGATGGCGCCTGTCTCAAGGTTCATCATCTGAAGGTCGGCCTCAGGATGCCAGATGGGGAAGGTGCCATAATCAGCGACGGTGTAGAGCAGATAAAGGCCGTCGGGACTGATGCGTGGATGACAGACACTCCGCTCGCGGAAAAGGGTGTCAACCTGGGTGCCGAAAGTGGCGGTGGCTTCGTCGAAGGGAATGCGTACGAGGGCATAATGGAGACGACGGATATCGCGGGGCAGGCTGACAGTATCTGCAGCGCAGTAGTAGATGTACTTGCCATCGGGAGAGAAGGTCGGGAAGGTCTCGAACTTCAGACTGTCGGACAGCAGGGAAGTGGAGAGGATACGGTGCTCCTGCAGGTCGGCCACGTAGACATTCGACGAGGCATCGTAGACTTCCAGACGTTTGCTCGGATCGCTATGGAAGGCAGGAATGATGTTCTGAGTAGAGTAGGTGATGTAGCGTCCGTTAGGACTGAAGCAGAAGTATACGCTGCCAGGTATGTTGAGCTTGCTCAGTTGACCATTCTGGTTGAGGATGGCACCGCCACCTTGTCCACGAACATACATCATACTCAATTCCGGACTTTGGTTGGCGAAGGTATGACAATTCATGCAGCGGTTCTCCAGCTGCTCGTAGTGGGCGATGGGGGTTATGTCGAAGTTCTCCACACAGCGTTGCTGGATCTGGAGGTGGTTGAAAATCTCGTAGTCGGGCTCAATAAGACGGTAGGTCAGATAAGGATCGACCCTGTCGCTGACAACGTGCCACTGGAAAGACTTGTATTGTATCCACTGCCCATTGACAAGGGCTGTGACAGTGACATCGAGCGACTTGCCGGCAGACGTGGTCATCAGCTGTTTCCAGTCGTCAAGGTCGAAGACGGCCTGGTTGCAACGGGCATTGATGATGATATCGCCTGCTTTCACTTCGACAGCCTCGCAGTCCTCACGTAACAGGAAGTTTAGTGGGGCGATGTTCACAGGGATGGTCACATCGCAATAATCGGGATAGATGGGTGGCAGACTGTCGCTTTTCTGCACGTTTTCCGGGGTAGGCGTGCAGGAAAGGTAAAAAGGTAAAAAGGTAAAAAGGTAAAACATCCCTCTTACCAAGACCATCTTGTCTAATCTTTCAATCCGTTTCATTTTCTTACTTTTTTACCTTTTTACCTTTAATTCGTCGCCGGTGCTTTCTGTTTGTCAAAGTAATACCAATAGGTGCCCTTGAAGCGGGGGTTGCCGCGCTGGTTGTTGTATTCTATGAATCGCTGCATCACGTCCTGACGGTGGATATACCGCTGCCAATCCTCCTGAGAGGCGTTAGTACCAGCGAGCCAGATGCAGAGGGCTTCTTGATAGAGCGTCTTCAGACGGGGTTTGTCGGTGTCCATACAATAACGGTCGTAGTCACGCTTGAAGTTCTCGATGTCTTTCAGCAGCAGCGTGCTACAGAGGATGTAGTCGAGGGCAATGACATTGTCGGGATTGGCATCGAGCAACTGCATCATCAGGAAATGGGCATTGTCGCTGATGGTGATGGTGTCTCGCCGGTTTACCATCTGCATCTTCCCGCCATAGATATTCTTGCCATGCTGCCTGACATTCTGTGCCCACTTGCGATAGGCGAATGTCTTATCGAGGATACGCAGGTATTTCTCTGCTGCCAGAGAGTCGCCACTGACGAAGTTACACTCTGCCAGACGCTGCATCATCCTGATGTTACGATTATCGGGGGAGAAGACATTTGTCATCATCGCAGCCCGTTCCGTGAAGGTCATGTCGCCTAATGCCCAATAGAGCTCGTTCATATTGCGGATGGTGATCATCGGGGTTTGGGGACCAATCTGTTCGAAAGTGCCGAGATAGTTGGGTGTAAATTCCAATAGGTGATCTGGTAACTCACCGCGCTGAGCCTGTACGAGGTTGTAGAAGAATAGCATTTGGTTGTTCCAGCCGTCAGAACTCTTCACCAGTTCAATGACTTTGTCGTAGTAGCCAAAATGGTATTCGTTCTCCAAGGCAAAGTTTTTCTCCAGTACAAAATCTGGTGCCTGAATCCGCTTGACTTGTGGGTGTCCAAAAAGCAGCCAGGCTGGCAAAAGTGCGAGAGCCAGCAGCATCATGCGCATTTTCCAGCCTCGCATCAGAGACACGAGCCATAAAATGAACATCCAGCCGATGATAGAGATGGTGGAAGACAGACGGTAGCTGATGCTGAAATGGCAGACAGCCACGAAGGTCATCACCACCAAACTGAGAATCAGACCTATGCTCTTACTCACTTGGAAATTCCTCAATGCTCTATAGAGCAGAATGCCTATCAGGGCTATGCATAGCGTCAGGATGGTCGCTCCGGCATACAGATAATAATAGAACTGTGTCAGGAAGTCTCCCAAGAGGTGTGACAGGTAGCCTGGTTTGCCGAAATAAGTGATGATATAGTCCCACGACCAGAGGAATATCTGGTTCTGCTCCTGATAGAAGAAGTGGTAGGGGTACCAGAATTGGAAGAAGCACCAAATAACAGTAAGTAGCAAGAAGAAAGATATCTTGGTCTTCATCTCATCACTCTTTCTAGTTCATCAATATCCTCATCTGTCGTTGCCCAGCTGGTCACGAAGCGGCAGATGGTATGGTGATGGTCTGTTTGGCCGAAGTGTGAGAACTCTACCTTACGACTCAGCCGCTCTACCTGCTCGTTGTCTATGACAATGAACTGCTGGTTTGTTGGAGAGTCAACGTAGAACTCCAACCCTCTTTTGATAAAAATATCCTTCATTCGCATAGCCATCTTGATGGCATGAGCTGATAGACGGAAATAAAGGTTGTCGGTGAACAATGCGTCAAACTGCAGACCAATCAGTGCTCCTTTCGCAATCACGGCCCCGTGTTGCTTCTGGATGGAAAAGAAATGTTTATGTGCTTTGCGGTTGGTGAAGACAACAGCCTCCCCACAGAGGGCACCTATCTTCGTACCACCAATATAGAATACATCGCAATGGCGTGCAAGATAGGGCAGGGTCACATCGTTACCTTCTGCCATCAGTCCGTAGCCGAGACGGGCCCCGTCAATATAGAGTGGTATGTCGTATTGTCGGCACACCTTATATATATTATCCAGTTCCCAGGCCGAATAGAGAGTCCCGAATTCGGTGGGGAATGTGATATATACCAGTCCCGGATGTACGGCGTGATCCTTATTACCGTCGTGCATATAATCGTCGAGGTACTTATCGAGCACCTTCGCTTCCATCTTGCCCTGGGTGTCGGGCAGAGTGATGATCTTATGCTCAGTAAATTCTACTGCACCGGCCTCATGCACGTTGATATGTCCACTCCCGACACAGATGACACCCTCATACTGATAGAGCATCGAGTCGATGGTAGTGGCGTTGGTCTGGGTGCCGCCCGTCAGGAAGAAAATTTGTGCATCGGGCAGTCCACAGGCCTCTCGGATCTTATCCTTTGCCCGTTCTGAGAACTCATCGAAGCCATATGGTGTAGGCTTGGCACCGTTCTGCCTTACAAGATTGTCGAGAACCTCCTGACAAGCCCCATTGTTGTAGTCACATTCGAAAGATATCATAGATAATGGTTATTATAGAGCCTCGAGCATACGTTTGATGACAACGGAACAGGATATCTCGCGGTTTGCGGCCTCGGGGATGACGAGACTGTTGGGACTCTCGATGACGTCATCAGTCACGATAAGGTTGCGGCGTACGGGCAGGCAGTGCATGAACTTACCGTTGTTGGTCCATGACATGTGCTCGGTGTCCACCGTCCACGACATATTCTTCGAAGTGATTTTGCCATAGTCGGCGGGATTGGTTACGCCGGGATTACTCCAGTTCTTGGCGTAGATGAAGTCGGCACCCTCGAAGGCTTTCTTCTGGTCGTACTCCACAACGGCATTGCCTATGAACTGCGGGTCGAGTTCATAACCCTCCGGGTGGGTAATAACGAGATCGACATCGGGGGCGGCGTTCATCCACTGGGCGAAACTGTTGGGTACAGCCTGTGGCAAAGCACGGCAGTGGGGAGCCCAGGTCAGTACGACTTTGGGACGCTCTACCGTCTTATGCTCCTCAATCGTGATGAGGTCAGCAAAGGCCTGTAAAGGATGCACTGTGGCGGTCTCCATAGCGAAGACGGGGCGGCCGGAGTACTTAATGAACTGCTGTAGTACGGTCTCGGCATAGTCGTATTCGCGGTCAGTGAGTCCTGCGAAGGAACGCACACCAATAAGGTCGCAGTAGCAACCCATGACGGGGATAGCCTCGAGCAGGTGCTCACTCTTGTCGCCATCCATGATGACGCCACGCTCGGTCTCCAGTTTCCATGCACCGGCATTGACATCGAGCACGATAACGTTCATGCCCAGGTTCATGGCTGCCTTTTGTGTAGAAAGACGTGTGCGAAGACTATTGTTGAAGAAGATCATCATCAGGGTCTTGTTCTTGCCCAGATGCTGAT
>CAMKSE010000049.1 GCA_946415365.1 uncultured Prevotellaceae bacterium | reverse complement strand
AATACCTATTGAAGATATGGAGCGATCGCTTGCGAAAGTCGTCGCTTTATTTTTTTGCCCTTACCGCCGCTATCGTTAAATTTTCCTAAAACATATCATAAAGTTCAAAGTTCAAAGTTCAAAGTTCAAAGAAAATATGTACCTTTGCACCCCGTTAGAGTCCGTTGGGGCAGAGTGAAGTGTGCATAGACGTGCGCCGCCTCGCGGAAAAACCCCTAAAATACAATAAAAAAAATGTACGCAATTGTAGAAATTCAGGGTCAGCAGTTCAAGGTTGAGGAGGGCAAGAAGCTCTTCGTGCACCACATTAAGGACGTGGAAGCCGGCAAGACTGTTGAATTTGAGAAAGTGCTGCTCGTAGATGCTGACGGTGCAGTGAAGGTAGGTGCTCCGACCGTAGAGGGAGCAAAAGTAGTGTGTGAGGTAGTTGAACCGCTGGTGAAGGGTGACAAGGTCATCGTCTTCAAGATGAAGCGCCGCAAGGACAGCCGTAAGAAGAACGGCCATCGTGAGCAGTTCACTCAGGTAGAAGTTAAATCAGTAATCGCTTAAACCGTAGGAGGACGTGAATTATGGCACATAAAAAAGGTGTAGGTAGTTCTAAGAACGGTCGTGAGTCAGCAGCTCAGCGACTCGGCGTGAAGATTTTCGGTGGTCAGAAGTGTCTGGCAGGCAACATCATTGTTCGCCAGCGTGGCACGAAGCACCATCCTGGCAACAACGTGGCTATTGGTAAGGATGATACCCTGTTCGCACTCGTCGACGGAACGGTTCAGTTCCACAAGGGCGCTCGCGACAAGAGTATCGTCTCAGTAATCCCCAACGCTGAGGCCTAAATCAAAAGAAATCACTTATTCCAAACAAACAACAGAGTCCTTCTCTTCTTCGAAGAGAGGGATTTCTGCTTTTTATGAGCGACATAGAATTATCTTTCACACGAATTACCATAAATTGAACACGAATGATTCACGAATTTATTAATGAGAAATTCGTGTCTGATTAATGATAATTCGTGTTTTAAAATAAAAATCAACCTATTCCTTTTGATATATCGGCAAAATTAATTAATTTTGCAGGCTAGAATTGAATTCAAACTAATAAATACGTATTTAAGATGTTAACACTGAAACTCATCAATGAGGAAACAGAACGCGTAGTGCGCGGTTTGGAGAAGAAACACTTCCCCAATGCACAGGCCGCCATCGACCAGGTGCTGGCCGTTGACAAGAAGCGCCGTGAGGCCCAGCAGGAGCTCGACAAGAGCCTGAACGAACAGAAACAGCTGTCTGGTCAGATAGGCCGTCTGATGAAGGAAGGCAAACGTGACGAGGCAGAGCAAGTGAAGGCTCAGGTGGCCGCGCTGAAAGAGAAATCGAAGCAGATGGACGAGGATATGGCCAAGGCTCAGGAGGAGATGACCACCCTGCTCTGCCAGATTCCGAACATCCCCTACGACGAAGTGCCCGAGGGCAAGGCCGCAGAGGACAATCACGTCGTGAAATCGAACCTGAAGGAATGCGGTCCCAACGATACCGTTGGCAACTGGGACGTGAATCCCTCGCTGGGCATCGCCAATCCCCTGCCCCACTGGGAACTCGCCAAGAAATACAATCTCATCGACTTCGACCTGGGCGTGAAGATCACAGGCGCGGGATTCCCTGTTTATATCGGCAAGGGTGCCCGTCTGCAGCGAGCACTCATAAACTTCTTCCTCGCCGAGGCCAACAAGGCCGGCTATACGGAGATCATGCCGCCAACGGTGGTGAATGCCGCCTCTGGCTATGGTACTGGTCAGTTGCCTGACAAGGAGGGACAGATGTATCACTGCGAGGTCGACGACTTCTATCTGATTCCCACGGCCGAGGTGCCTGTAACAAATATCTACCGTGATGTCATCCTCGACGAGAAGGATCTGCCCATCAAGAACTGCGCCTATACTGAGTGCTTCCGTCGTGAGGCAGGCTCGTATGGCAAGGATGTGCGTGGTCTGAACCGTCTGCATGAGTTCTCGAAGATTGAGATTGTGCGTATCGACAAGCCTGAGCACTCGAAGGAGAGCCACAAGGAGATGCTGGAGCACGTGGAGGGTCTGCTGAAGAAGCTGGAGCTTCCCTATAGGATTCTGCTGCTTTGTGGTGGCGACCAGAGTTTTACCTCTGCCATCTGCTACGACTTCGAAGTATACTCCGAGGCTCAGGGTCGTTGGCTCGAGGTTTCGTCGGTATCGAACTTCGACACCTATCAGGCCAACCGTCTGAAGTGCCGCTATCGTCCTGAGGGAAGCAAGAAGCCTGAACTCTGTCACACGCTGAACGGCTCTGCCCTGGCTCTGCCGCGCATCGTGGCCGCCCTGCTGGAGAACAACCAGACGGAAAACGGCATCAAGATTCCCGCTGCCCTCGTTCCTTATATGGGATGCGACTTGATTGATTAATCAACACTAAACAAATACTTATGAACAAGATTGTAAGAAAAGAGCAGTTCTCTGAGAAGGTATTCCTTTTTGAGATTGAGGCTCCGCTGATTGCCAAGAGCCGCAAGGCAGGTAACTTCGTGATCGTGCGCGTTGGTAAGAAAGGTGAGCGCATGCCACTGACCATCGCTGCCGCTGACATCGAGAAAGGCACCATCACGCTGGTGGTCCAGATGGTGGGTCTCTCATCGAAGAAACTCTGCGCACTCAACGAAGGCGACTATGTGACAGACGTGGTAGGTCCGCTGGGTAATCCCACGAAGATTGAGAAATACGGCACCGTCGTTTGTGCCGGTGGTGGTTTGGGCGTTGCTCCCATGCTGCCGATTATCCAGGCGCTGAAGGCTGCCGGCAACCGTGTGCTCTCGGTGATGGCTGGTCGCTCGAAGGATCTGATTATCCTTGAGGACAAGGTTCGCGAGAGCTCCGACGAGGTGATCATCATGACTGACGATGGCTCGTACGGCGAAAAAGGCGTGGTGACCGTCGGTATGGAGAAGTTCTTCGAGCAGGAGCACGTGGACAAGGTATTTGCCATCGGCCCTCCCATCATGATGAAGTTCTCGAATCTCACCGCTCAGAAGCACAATATCCCCTGCGAAGTATCGCTGAACACCATTATGGTGGATGGTACAGGTATGTGTGGTGCCTGCCGACTCACGATTGGCGGCAAGACGAAGTTCGTGTGTATCGACGGTCCTGAGTTCGATGGTGCACTCGTCGACTGGGACGAGATGTTCAAGCGCATGGGAACCTTTAAGCGCGAGGAGCAGGAAGAGCTGGCTCACTACGAGGAGCACCTCGATAAGATTGAAGATGGAAAATTGAATATTGATAGTTCAAAGACCACTGATGTGGTGATGGACGACGATCCCACCAACGACACCATCGAGATACTGACTGACCGCGATGCTGAGTGGCGTAAGGAACTGCGTGCTTCTATGAAGCCGAAGGAGCGCACGCAGATAGAGCGCGTGATTATGCCTGAGCTCGACCCCGTCTATCGTGCAACCACTCGTCTGGAGGAGGTGAACATCGGCCTCACCAAGGAGATGGCGATGACAGAGGCCAAGCGTTGTCTCGACTGCGCCAAGCCTACTTGCGTAGAGGGTTGTCCTGTGAACATCAATATCCCGTCGTTCATCAAGAATATCGAGCGTGGTCAGTTCCTGGCTGCCGCCAAGGTGCTGAAGAACACCTCTGCCCTACCCGCTGTCTGCGGTCGTGTCTGTCCGCAGGAGAAGCAGTGCGAGAGCAAGTGTATCCACCTGAAGATGAACGAGCCTGCTGTGGCCATCGGTTATCTGGAGCGTTTTGCTGCAGATTTCGAGCGCGAGAGTGGAAATATCTCTCTGCCTGAGATTGCACCTGCCAACGGCATCAAGATTGCCGTCGTGGGTTCAGGTCCTGCCGGATTGTCGTTCGCTGGCGATATGGTGAAGAAGGGATACGATGTGTATGTCTTCGAGGCCCTGCACGAGATTGGTGGTGTGCTGAAGTATGGTATTCCTGAGTTCCGTCTACCCAACAAGATCGTGGATGTGGAAATCGAGAACCTCGCCAAGATGGGTGTTCACTTCCAGACTGACGTCATCGTTGGCAAGACGATTTCTGTAGAACAGCTTGAGGAACAGGGCTTTAAGGGCATCTTCGTAGGTTCTGGCGCTGGTCTGCCTAACTTCATGAATATCCCTGGTGAGAACTCCATCAACATCATGTCGTCTAACGAGTATCTGACGCGTGTGAACCTGATGGATGCTGCCAACCCGAAGACCGATACCCCGCTAAATCCTGCCAAGAGCGTGCTCGTGGTGGGTGGTGGTAACACTGCTATGGACTCCTGCCGTACGGCAAAGCGTCTGGGTGCTGAGGTAACTCTCGTCTACCGTCGTTCTGAGGTTGAGATGCCTGCCCGTCTGGAGGAGGTGAAGCACGCCAAGGAGGAAGGTATCAACTTCCTGACGCTCCACAATCCTATCGAGTATATCGCCGATGAGACTGGTGCCGTGAAGCAGGCTGTGCTGCAGGTGATGGAGCTGGGTGAGCCCGATGCATCAGGTCGTCGCTCGCCTGTACCCGTTGAGGGCAAGACGGTGACGCTCGATGTGGATCAGGTCATCGTAGCCGTTGGTGTATCTCCCAACCCGCTCGTGCCGAAGTCAATCCCCGGTCTCGAACTCGGTCGCAAGAACACGATTGCCGTCTCTGAGGAGATGCAGTCTTCTCGCGCTGAGATCTTCGCTGGTGGCGACATCGTGCGTGGTGGTGCAACGGTGATCCTCGCCATGGGCGACGGACGTCGTGCTGCCCTGAACATGGACAAGCACTTGAAGGAAAATTGAAAATTGAAGATTGAAAATTGAAAATGAGATAGAGAGCCGTCGCCTGGAGAAGAGGCTGAACGAGCGTTTTGTCAAGGCGATGGCTACTTATCATCTGATAGAAGATGATGACCGTATCCTCGTGGGACTCTCTGGTGGCAAAGACTCGCTCCTGCTATTGGAACTTTTGGCGAAGCGCGCCAAAATCTTGCACCCACGATTCAGTGTAGAGGCCCTGCACGTGAGGATGGAGAACATCCACTACGAGACGGATACCAGCTATCTGCAACAGTTCTGCGATGATCTGGGCGTCAGGCTCCACGTAAGGACCACGCGCTTCGAAACTATTGAAAATGGAAAATTGAAAATTGAAAATGGAAAATCTTCAATGTTCAATGTTCAATCTTCAATAAAGCGAAAGCAAAAGCAGCCCTGCTTCCTTTGCTCCTGGAACCGCCGTAAGGAAATGTTCAATCTCGCGCAGGAACTCGGCTGTAACAAGATTGCTCTCGGACACCATCAGGACGACATCCTGCATACGGCACTGATGAACCTCTGTTTCCAGAGTCGCTTCGCCTCGATGCCCGCTCGCCTGAAAATGCGGAAGATGCCGCTCACAATCATCCGTCCGCTGTGCATGATTCAGGAAAAGGACATTAAGGCCTACGCTGAGTTGCAGGGGTATCAGAAGCAGCAAAAACTCTGTCCATACGAGACAGACTCGCATCGCTCCGACATCAAACGTCTCTATGAAGAGATGGAACGCATAAGCCCAGAGGCCCGCTACAGTATCTGGGGCGCCCTCGAGGCAGACAACAAACTGATTGAGGATTAACAAAACAGACGATATGACGATAAGAAAGATAGCGATACTCTCACTGGCACTCCTTCTGCCCTTCACCATTGAGGCGCAGAAGAAGAAAAAGCGTGTCGTGAAGAAGCCGACCGTTGAGGTGGTAGAGGAACCAGAGGAAGACCCCCGCATCACGAATATGCGTGAGATGACTCAGCAGATCATCATCATCGACAGCATCGTCGCGGACAAAGACAAGTTCCTCGCCAGCTACCGCCTTTCATCCGAGACAGGCAGCCTGACTACCACCAGCCAGTTCTTCGGGAAACACCTCGACGGCTATGCCTTCCTCAACGAGATGGGCAACAAGGTGTATTTCAGCAAGCCAGACGACAACGACCTCCTCAGGCTCTACACCAGCGACAAGCTCGGCAGTGATTGGAGCGAAGCATCACGTCTGCAGGGGCTCGACGAAGGCATCAGCGAGGCCAGCTATCCATTCATGTTGAACGACGGCATAACACTCTACTTCGCTGCAAAAGGTGATGAGAGCATAGGCGGCTACGATATCTTCTTCACCCGCTACGACTCGCGCAGCGCCAGCTTCCTGAGGCCAGAGAACATGGGCATGCCCTTCAACTCAGAAGCCAACGACTATATGTTTGCCGTTGACGAACAAAGCCGTATCGGCTATTTCGTCAGCGACCGCCGCCAACCGGAGGACAAAGTGTGCGTCTATATCTTTGTGCCCTCAGACACTCGCAGGACATATGATCCCTCCGTCTATTCTGAACAGCAGATACGCGACTTTGCCGACATCATCAGCATTGCAGACACCTGGGGAGACGGCAGCGAACGAAAGGCAGCCCTTGAACGACTGAAAAACATCAGCACCGTTCAAACGGCCAGCATCTCGCAGATTCCCACACATAAGACACTGGTCATCAACGACCAGCTCACCTACTCCGATTACAGCGATTTTCGTTCTCTTGAGGCAAGAGGGCTCTATGACCAACTCCTGAAGAGTCGCCAACGGCAGGAAAGCCTCAATAACGAACTTAACAAGTCGCGCGAACGCTATGCCAAAGGCAGTGACGCAGAAAGGAAGCTGCTTGGCCCGACCATTCTCCACAACGAGGAACAACTGTTTCAACTCAACGAGGCCATCAGGTCCTTAGAGAAGAAAATCAGAAATGCGGAGAACGCTGCCATCCAACAACTCTGAAATCAATAATCACTAAAACCCTACAATTATGACTAAAAGACATTTTCCAGAATCAGAACTGATTATTAATGCCGACGGTTCCTGCTTCCATCTACATCTGAAGCCGGAACAACTGGCAGACAAGATTATCCTCGTGGGCGATCCTGCACGTGTTGACACCGTTGCTGCACACTTTGATTCGAAAGAGTGCGAGGTGAGCAGCCGCGAGTTCCACACCATCACTGGCACATACAAAGGCAAACGCATCACCGTGCAGAGCCATGGTATCGGCTGCGACAATATCGACATCGTGGTCAACGAGCTTGATACCCTCGCCAATATCGACTACCAGACGCGTGAGGAAAAGGATGAGCATCGTACACTGACGATGGTGCGCATCGGCACCTGTGGCGGACTGCAGCCCTTCACTCCTACAGGCTCGTTCATCGCCTCCGTGAAGAGCATCGGCTTTGACGGCCTGCTGAACTACTACGCTGGACGCAATGTGGTTTGCGACATCGATTTGGAGAAGGCTTTCTGCGAGCACATGCAGTGGGATCCCATCAAGGGCGCGCCCTATGTGTCCATCGCTGACGAAGAACTCATCGACCAGATTGCCAAGGACGATATGGTGCGTGGCTACACCGTCTCCTGCGGAGGATTCTATGGTCCTCAGGGGCGTGTGCTACGTGCAGACCTTGCCGATCCCAAGCAGAACGAGAAGATCGAGGCCTTCGAGTACGAGGGCATGAAGATCTGTAACTTCGAGATGGAGTCATCGGCTGTCGCTGGCCTCGCATCCATCCTGGGCCATCGTGCCATGACCTGCTGCATGGTCATCGCCAACCGTTACACCACGGAGATGAACACCGAGTACAAGAACTCTATCGATACTCTCATCGAGAAAGTATTAGAGAGAATATGATTGACACGCTTTGGGTATTTTGTATAATATTCGCACTACTGCAAGTCATTGTAGTAGTGCTTCTCTTAACAGGACGAGGCGAAAATTTTCTTGTTATGGAGAAAAAGCGGGATCAATACCATCTTGACAGAGTACGCATCCTCACGATTATACTATCCATCTCCGCAATTATATTTTGCATCTTCTTCCCTCTGATGATGACGATTGACAACCGAGAGGGGGTTTTAATGGTTGCTGGAGCTATTCTCGCCGTAGTTGTGATTGTAGCTATACTGATAAATACATGGGCAAAGAAATGACCATCTGTGCATTAGCAACAGCTCCAGGCGGAGCAATCGGAATCATAAGGATCTCAGGTTCTCGGACATTTGAGATACTTTCCCGTGTCTTCCGAGGTTCTGGCGATGTACAGACGTTTTCTGCCAACACCATCCACTACGGTCATATCGTTTCAGGTGCAGAGATCATCGACGAGGTGATGGTTTCCATCTTCAAGGCGCCCCATAGCTATACTGGCGAAGACAGCGCAGAAATCTCCTGTCACGGCTCCCGTTATATATTAAATAAGGTAATAGCCTTGTTGATTGCAAACGGCTGCCGCCAAGCTGGCCCTGGAGAGTTTACCCAGCGTGCCTTCCTTAACGGCAAGATGGATCTCTCGCAGGCCGAGGCCGTCGCAGACCTCATCGCATCAAGCAACAAGGCCACCCATCAGATAGCCATGAGCCAGCTCAGAGGACATTTCTCGTCAGAGCTCTCACGTCTTCGTGAACAACTACTGAAGCTTACTTCTCTTCTGGAACTCGAACTTGATTTCTCCGACCACGAAGACCTTGAATTTGCCGACCGCGGAGAGCTATTGGAGATTGCGAATAAAATCAACAATCGCATTACCACCCTCGCCCAATCTTTCGAGACTGGACAAGCCTTAAAGAACGGTATTCCCGTAGCAATAGTCGGACGTACAAACGTGGGAAAGTCAACGCTGCTAAACAAACTGCTGCGCGATGACCGTGCCATCGTCTCTTCTGTTCACGGAACGACTCGAGATACGATAGAAGACACGATAGACCTCAACGGCATCACCTTCCGCTTCATCGACACAGCAGGCATCCGCCAGACCACAGACGAGGTGGAGCAGATTGGCATCGAGCGCACCTATGCTGCCATCGAAAAAGCCCGTATCGCGCTATGGATCATTGATGCAGAACCAACAACGGAAGATATTCAAGAGATGCTCGAGCGTTGCAAAGACAAATCATTGATTATCATACGAAACAAGATTGACATCATATCAGCATCCGAAACATCCTCTATTTCTGATTCGAGACTGAAAGACATCCCTATCATCGGGATCTCTGCCAAGCAAGGCACGAACATCGACAAGCTGGAACAGGCAATCTTCGAATCTGCCAATATCCCAGAACTTTCTGAACAGGACATCATCGTTTCATCAGCACGTCAATACCAGTCATTAGTCAGCGCCCACGAAAATCTCTCACGCGTGTTGTCCGGCCTGGAATCAGGCCTTAGCGGCGATCTTGTTTCTGAGGACTTAAGGCTCGTATTAGACGACCTTGCAAACATCACCGGCCAAGGCCGCATCCTAACCAACGAAGTGTTAGGAAATATATTTACACATTTCTGCGTGGGCAAGTAACTGATTATCAACAACTTAGAACAATTTGGATAAACTATTACTAAAGCTCTCATTTTGAGGGCTTTTGTTGTGTTAAG
>CAMKSE010000048.1 GCA_946415365.1 uncultured Prevotellaceae bacterium | reverse complement strand
GCAGCGTGACCGAATTACCCAAGAACTTCACCGACTATCATGAGGACGACGAGGATGATCCTCAGAATCCCAGCGGCGGCAGTGGTTCTCAGAACGGTTCTCAGAGCGGCAACGGCGGTTCTCAGAGCGGTGACAGCGGCCAGAGCTCGAACGGCGGTAACGGCGATGACGACACCGGTGAGAACGATTAGAGAGTAGCGCCTGTGGGCGCACTCTCTCTACAACGAGAATGTTTAACCCTTAAAATCTAATGCTATGAAAAAGGAAACTTGGAAGACCATCATTCAGTTCGTCATCAGCATCCTCACGGCAGCCCTGACTGCCCTCGGAACGACGAGTTGCATGGGTTACGGCCCACTCGCAATCTGAACCAACAGCGCATCTGAACAGAACTCACACAACTCTCCGCGTCCGCAATCTCCCAACGAGAGGTTGCGGATTAATTTTTTTACTGCACCCAGCTCGTCAACCATTTTCGAGCCTTTTGCTCCGATGCCGTTAGTTGTTACCTCTTTTCGTACCAGTCGCGCAGCACGTAGAAGGCTTTCTTTTTCTCACCGTTGTCAGAGAACAGGCCTTTACGGTTGTAGTAGTCCTGTATGCCGTTGAGTACGCGGCGGGGTGAACGGAAGTCTTTCAGCACCCAAGGCGTGGTACCTGAGAGGCCCTCTATCTTTTCAATCATCTCAAGGTTCTGGCGGTAGAGGTTCTCCTGGAACTCTTCTGTCCAGCGCTGGTTCTTCGGGCCGTGCAGACCGTATTTGGCTCCGCCTCCAAACTCGCTGATAATGACGGGCTTGTCGTAGGGAATCTCCCATTGCATCTTTGGGGCATCGTTCACGTCGCGGTACCATCCGATGTACTGGTTGAAGCTGACCACGTCGACGTACTCGTTCATGTTGTCCTGAAGACGGTTCTTGTAGTTTGAGGCCGACGTCACCTCCATGGCCATCGAAATGAGACGTGTGTCGTCGAGGCTGCGTGCTTTTGTTGCCAGACGGCTGAGGAACAGGTCTCGCTCGGCAGAGTGGGGCGTCTCGTTGGCTATCGACCAGATGATGATGTTGGCGCGGTTCTGGTCGCGGCTGATCATGTCAGTCAGCTGCTGCTCGGCATTGGCATAGGTGTCAGGGTTGGTCCATGCGATGGTCCAGTAGCAGGGCAGTTCGCTCCACACGAGTATGCCCATTTTTTCAGCTTCGCGGATGGCGTATTCGTTGTGAGGATAGTGGGCCAGCCGTACGAAGTTGCATCCCAGTTCCTTGGCCCATGAGAGCAGTGTGTGGGCGTCGGCTGTGGAGTTGGCTCTTCCGCCGCCAAAAGGCTTCTCTTCGTGCATGCTGATACCTTTGAGATAGATGGGCTGGCCGTTGAGCAGAATCTGCTTGCCCTGTGTCTCGATGGTACGGAAGCCGATGCTGTCGATGATTGTCTCGCTGCCCATGTCGAGTTCGACGTGGTAGCGTTTGGGATTGTCTGGCGACCAGAGTTGCAGCTTCTTGGCCTTCAGCGTGGCCGATGCTGTGCCTTCGTTGTCGGTGGTGAGTGTCTGCTTCAGTTTCAGTTCGGGTATGCTGAGGGTGATGACCTGTCCGGCCTCGGCTTTGTTAAGTCTGGCTTGGAAGCTGATCTCACGCTGTCCTTGCTTGCTCAGACAGAGTTTGTAGTTCTCGATGTAGACGGGATCCACCTCTATCAGCAGCACGTCGCGGGTAATGCCGCCATAGTTCCACCAGTCGAAGATCTGTGTAGGAACGTTCTCTGCGCGCCGCTTGTTGTCGACCTTCACGATGACCACATTCTCGCCGTCCAGGAGCAAGTCCGTGACATTCATGTTGAAGGGCGTGAATCCACCTACATGATGCCCTGCCAGAGTGCCGTTCACGTAGACGTGGGCCTCGTAGTTCACGGCTCCGAAGTACAGTAGTGTGTGTCCGCCGCTGGGATGGTGGGTGAAACTCTTCTTAAACCAGACGGTACCCTCGTAGAAGAACAGCTTTTCGTCTTGTGTGTTCCAGTCGCCAGGCACCTTCATCGTGGCGGCCTTGTCGAAGTCGTACTCGATGAGGTCTTCGGGTTTCTGGGGCTTTGCGTTGCGGAAGAATCCCCAAGGTGTTGGCTTCATACGGTAGTCGTAGTAACCTTCTTCCTGCACGTCGATGATGTAGTGCCACTCTCCGCAGAGTGATGTGATCTGACGGTTCAACACGTTGGCCACTTGCGGCACCATTTCAGCCGCTGCTGCTACTGTGGCAATGCACCAGAGACAGCCTAGGGTAATCAGTTTTTTCATACGCTTCTGTTGTTATCGTTGGCAAAGATACAAAAAAATTGCGAATGGCCAGTCGTTTGATTAGTGAAAAAATGTTGTAATGTTGACCGATTGTGGCGGAGATTGCTTTTTTTTTCGTATATTTGCGGCACTTATTCTCAATAATATATGAAAAAGACCTTAACACTATTGCTGTTCGTGCTCGTGGCTTCGACCTCATGGGCACAGGGAATCGCTGCCCTCGATGAACTCAAGGCAGACCCCAGGAAATCTTACGGTACGGACTTCCCGTACGAGTACACAACACCACGGCTGACAAAGGCTCCCAGCGGCTACAAGCCTTTCTACATCAGCCATTACGGCCGTCACGGATCGCGCTACTACTGGAACGCGATGCTCTATCAGGAGCTGGCCAACCTACTGACGAAGGCTCATGAGCGTGGGCAGCTGACTCCGGCGGGCGAGGCTTTCTTCGAGAAGTTCATGGCCGCCAAGGATGAGCTGTCGACGGGTGTGAGTGAACTGTCCAACCTTGGATGGGAACAGCACCAGCGTATCGCCAGGACGATGTACAATAATTTCCCAGAGGTGTTCAAGAAAGGCGGCAACGTGCTGGCCATTGCCTCGCTCTCAGGCCGCTGCGTGCTTAGCATGTCGTCGTTCTGTCAGGAGTTGGTACAATGTAATCCGAAGATAGAGATCCGAGAACAGTCGTCGCGCTTCACGCTCGATGGTGTGGTGCCTTCCGACCGTCAGAACCCTCATAAGCGTCAGTTCCCGAAGGCCAAGCCACGGTGGGAACAGAACAAGGATAAGTTCACATTCGACGAGTCGCTGCGGGAAAAAGTTGTCAACCGCACGTTCACCAGCACCGATTCGCTGCCAGGAAACATGCACCACATCGGCAGCAACCTGATCAACCTCTACACCTCACTGCCCAGCATCGGTCACGAGGGGATGATGGAAGGCCTTATCTTCGACAGCGAACTGGCAGCACAATGGGAACAGAACAACCTCGGCTCCTATACGTGGGTGTTTGAACCTCAGTACGAGATGATTCCCATTCTTGAGGACATCATCAAGAAGGCCTCTGCCGTCATTGATGGGAGCAGCGACCACATCGCCGACCTGCGTTTTGGTCACGATACCTGCCTTGGCCCGTTGACCGTGCTCATGGGTCTCAATGGTGCAGACAAGGATCCTGAGGACCCGTTCGAGGTGAAGAACTGCTACCAGAACTGGCAGACGGGCAAGGCGTCTAACCTCCAGCTGGTGTTCTACCGCGACAAGCATGGCGATGTCCTCGTGAAGTGCCTGTTGAACGGCCGCGAGGCCAGCCTTCCAGTGCCCACCACCCAGTATCCCTATTACCGCTGGACGGACTTCCGCGACTTCTATACCGCCCGCTGCAACATTAATAAATCATAATTATTAAGCTTTTTTCACGTCTCCATGGTCGCGATTCAAGGGTTTTTCGTAACTTTGCGCCAATTTTAGAGATATGAACACACTTGATTTGTTTTCGCTGAAAGGCAAGACGGCTCTGATTACTGGTGGCTGCGGCCATCTGGGCAGGGCAATGACCGAGGCTCTGGCAGATGCTGGAGCATTGGTTTACGTGGCAGGTACCAGCCACGACAAGTTTGAACAGGTGTTTGGCAAGGATACGACCCTGAGGTTCGTGAAGATTGATATCATGGACTCCCAGAGCATCCGTGAGGCCTTTACGCAGGTGGCTGCCGAGGCAGGCTGCATCGACGTGCTGATCAACAATGCGGCACAGTATGCGGGCATCGGCAAACGGTCGGAGGATCTGACCGACGACGAGTGGGCCCGTTGCAACGACGGCATCGCGGGAAGCACCTATAAGTGCATCCGTGAGGTATTGCCGCTGATGAAGCAGGGCGGCTCCATCGTCAACATCGCCTCGATGTATGGCATTGTGTCGCCTTACCTGGCGGTCTACGAACCTCCCTGCGAGGCATCGCTGATACCCGTGAACTATAGTGCCGCCAAGGCCAGCGTGATTCAGATGACCCGCTACTTCGGTACCTATCTCATCGAGCGTGGCATCCGTGTGAACAGTATTTCGCCAGGGCCGTTCCCATCGAAGAAGGTGCAGGAGAACAAGGTGTTTGCCGATCGTCTCCGTGAAAAGAATCCTTCCCACCGTTTAGGCGATCCTGAGGACTTGAAGGGAGCCGTGCTGTTCCTGGCTTCCGATGCCTCGCGCTATGTAGTAGGGCAGAATATTCAAGTGGATGGAGGATGGACGGTATGGTAACCCTTTGTATAGTACAGGCTCGACTGACATCGTCGAGATTACCGGATAAGGTGGTGATGCCGCTTGGAAAGGAAGGCAAGACCATCGCTGAGCATGTGTATGAGCGGCTGAGTCAGAGTCGGCTGATTGATAAGGTGGTGTTTGCCATCCCTACGGGTGAGCGTAACGATGAGCTGGAGCAGTTCCTTACCGCTCGCGGCATACCCTGCTATCGTGGCAGTGAGGACAACGTGCAGGAGCGGTTCATCGGTTGCATTCGCACATATCAACCGGAGATCGTAGTCCGAGCTACGAGCGATAATCCCTTCGTCGACTGGGTTCAGACCGACTGCCAGATTGAAGGACTTAAAGACTGCGACTACGTCTCGTCGGAAGGGGCTCCTCTGGGCACTGGTGTAGAGGTATTTTATGCCGAGGGACTTGAAGAGGCATACCGTCTGGTGTCGTCCGACCGTGAGCGTGAGCATGTCACACCTTATTTATATACGCATCCTGAACGGTTCAAGGTGAAGCACGTGCCGTATCATCTGCCCCTGAAGCAGTCGTACCGTCTGACGGTCGATACTGACCACGACTATGCCTTGGCACAGCGCGTCTACGATGCCCTCTACGATGGTGCTCCCATCCCCAACGAACACATCTATGCCTGGCTAGAGGCCCATCCTGAAGTGAGCGGCCTCAATGCCGATGTGGAACAAAAGGAGGCTGACCTGATCAGCCGCCGCTACAAATCGTAAATCTGTAAATCGAAATAATAATATGCTGAATTTCAACAAGAACATCAAGATTGGGAATCGGATGATAGGTCCGGACTATCCCACTTATTTCATCGCCGAGATCGGAGGTAACTTCGACGGTAGTATTGACAAGGCCAAGCGCTTAATCGACGCCGCTAAGGAGTCGGGTGCCGACTGCGCCAAGTTCCAGACATTCAAGGCCGAGAGCATCGTCTCGGAGGGTGGTTTCTCGAAGATGACCCTCCATGGTGTACATGGCTCTTGGGGCCGTACGGTGACGGAGGTGTTCCGCGACGTGGAGTTCCCCATGGAGTGGCATCAGGAGATTGCCGACTATTGCCAAAAAGTAGGCATTGACTTCTCCACTTCGCCTTATTTCAAGGAGGCCATCGACCTCTGCGCTGACATGAAGCTGCCGTTCATCAAGATTGGTTCAGGTGAGATTACGTGGCTTGAGATGCTGGAGTATACCGCTAGCAAGGGCATCCCCGTGATGCTGGCCACTGGCGACGCTACGATGTCGGAGATCGACGAGGCCGTGCGTGCCATCGAGAAGACGGGCAATAAGGACCTTGTGCTCATGCAGTGCATCACGAACTATCCCTCGAAGATCGACAGTGCCAACGTGAACGTGCTGAAGACCTATCAGAGTGCCTTCGACTGTCTGACGGGCTACTCTGACCATTCTCCAGGCCACGTGGTGGCTTTGGCATCGGTGGTGCTTGGCGGACGTGTCATTGAGAAACACTTTACGCTTGATAAGACTGACAAGGGTCCTGACCATCCCCATTCCATGGAGCCTCAGGAGTTCAAGTTCATGGTCGACTCCATCCGCGAGGTGGAGCGTGCAATGGGTTCCACGCGCAAGGAGGTGGTGGCTGAAGAGGGTGAGACCGTCTTCGTGCAGCGCCGTTGCCTCTATGCCAAGCGCCCGCTAAAGAAAGGCCAGATCATCACCGCCGACGACATCGACGTGTTGCGTCCTGCACTCGGCATTCCCCCGAAGTTCAAACAGACCATCATCGGCAAGGCTGTCAACAAGGACATCCCTGCTCGTGATCCCATCTTCTGGGAAGACTTGTAAGAATTAAGAATTTATAATTAAGAATTAAGAGTGATTACCGACAGAGAGAAGATCCTGGCGATTGTCGACAATGACTGTCTGTCGCCCTCCGATGCGATAATCTTGTTGGAGGGTGACGGTTTTGACCGTTTCCGCAAGGCTGTGAGCCTCTACCAGCAACAGAAGGCACCGAAGATCGTGTTCAGCGGCAACATTACCGACTACGACTACGGCAGCTTTCCTTTTGAGGAGGTGCTGCCACGTATGCTTAAGGCAGGAGTGCCCGAGGCTGACATCATCCATGAGGACCAGTCGCTGAATACCCGTGAACAGGCTGTCGAGGTGGTGCGCATGGCGATGGAGCGTGGGTGGAAGAAACTCATCCTCGTGGCCTCCCACGAACACCAATACCGGGCCTACCTCACCTTCCTTCGTGAGGTGCTCGACACCCGTAGCGGCATCATCCTCTACAATGCACCTGCCCGTAACCTCAACTGGTTCGAGGACAAGGGCTGGGGTACGCGCTTCGAGCGTCTCGAAGCCGAGATTCTGAGGATTGAGAAGTATTCGGAGATGGGTCATCTGGCTAATGCGCAGGAAGTAATTGATTATCAACAATGGAAAGAGAAGAACTTGACCGTCTGAAGCTGCTCTTCGGCCAGAATCTGATTGGTCCCGACGAACTGCAGCCGCTCATCGAGAGACTGGGGTGGGGTATGGAAGTCACCGTCCCCGACATGAACTACACTAAGGAACAACTTGAGGACTGCTCCGACGACTATCTCCTTGTGATGGGTGTTCCTGCGATTGAAGGCCGATCTGTCACCATCCGCCATCTTCGTGAGGCTTTCGGCATCGATCCTGATCTGGGCGAGCCTTGTTTCTACAATCAGGATTGGTACATGCACGAGGACTTCATTGACCGTCCCCTCGAATCCCGCTGGTATCTTCTGCGTAAGCAAGTGATCGAGGAGTCGCGTGCCGTGATGCCAGATCAACTGATGGAGGCCGATTATGCCTTCCCCACGGCCATCCTCTGTGCCTTTGCTTTCTTCGCTTGCTGGCTGTGCTACGGTGAGAAATTGTGGTGGCATGACTTTGTGTGGTGCTGCGATACCGACCACAACGGCGACCGGATCTACGTGGGCAAGTACCACGATGTCGACGGCGTGAACAAGAACGGCTTCAGCGTCCACCGTCATCTGGCCTTGCGCCAGTGTTATGCCGCGGTGAATACCATTTGAGCTATGAACGAAGGACAATATATGTACGATCTGGCGGTGAGGCTGTTTCCCATCTGCCGCAGCATCACGGGCGAAGGCTTCCGTCGTTCGCTGGAGATCATCCGTGAGCAGGTGCCCCAGATGCAGGTCTTCGAGGTGCCCTCCGGCACGCAGGTCTTCGACTGGACGGTGCCTCGCGAGTGGAACATCCGTGGCGGTTGGATTCGCACCAGGCGAGGGGAGACTGTCATCGATTTCCAGCAGTCGAACCTCCATGTGCTCGGCTACTCCCTGCCCGTCCACCGTGTGGTGAGCCTTGAGGAGTTGTTGGAGCATGTCTGGACGCAGCCCGACCAGCCCGACTGGATTCCCTATGTTACCTCTTATTACAAGGAGCGTTGGGGATTCTGTATGTCTGAGCATCAGAAGCAACAGTTGACTGACGCCGAGTACGAGGTCTTTATTGACAGTTCCCTCGAGGACGGCTCGCTTACCTATGGTGAACTGATCGTGCCGGGCGAGACCGACGAGGAGATTTTCTTCTCCACCTACCTCTGCCATCCCTCGATGGCCAATAATGAGCTCTCCGGCCCCTGTCTGATGACGGCCCTCATCCGCTATGTCCAGAGCCTCCCCAACCGCCGTTATACCTACCGCTTCGTCATCGTGCCCGAGACCATCGGTGCTATCACCTACCTGAGCAGAAACCTCCCCGTGATGCAGCAGAACATCAAGGCCGGCTTTGTGCTGAGCTGCGTAGGCGACGACCGTACCTATTCCATGGTCAACACGAAGTACGAGGACACGTTGGCCGACCGCGTACTTGAGAACGTACTCCATTTCCACTATCCCGAATACATCCGCTATTCGTTTATGAAGCGTGCTTCCGACGAGCGTCAGTACGGCTCCGCTGGTGTAGACCTGCCCGTCTGTGCCTTCTGCCGGAGCAAGTACCATGAATATCCAGAGTATCACACTTCTGCCGATGACCTTTCGCTCATCTCTCCCGAAGGCCTGCAGGGTTCCTACGACGTGATGGCAAAGGTGATACGCGCACTGGAGCACAATCGCCACTATCGCATGACCGTGCCCTGCGAACCCCAGCTTGGCAAGCGCGGACTCTATCCCACCATCAGCCAGAAAGGCACATACGACGCTGTGCGTACCATGCAGCACTTCATTGCCTATGCTGATGGACGCAACGACCTCATCGACCTGAGCAACATCCTTCATAAACCCGTCGACGAACTCATCCCTGTCAAAGACAAGCTGCTGGAGCAAGCGCTGCTGGAATCAATCCAACAGAAGATTACAATATAATTTTGGAAGATTAACGCAATTCGGCCTTTTTTTTTGGAATGGACGATTAAAATTCGTATCTTTGCAACTGAAAAAAGGTATTTGTATTTTATAAGGTTACAAAGTATGAGGACAATGAATATTAAAATCACACGGTTCAGGCTCGTCGTTGCCCTTGTGCTATGCTGTATGACAGCACAGGCACAGGATCCCACTCCAAGCGAACTGTATTTCAACAAGACTGAGCTGCCCAATGGCTTGGTTTTTCTGCCGGCACCGCCTGATTCGTCATCGACGCAGTACTTGTATGACATCTCACAGTACGTCTGGGGCAAGAGCAAGCGTCAGGATTCTCTGAGGGCCCAGCAGGCCATACGTGACGTGGTCATAGACATCGGGGAGATGGCTCGTGAGTTCAGCCCCGTATTCGGCATGGAGATCTCTAAAGACAAGACACCCGCCATCTTCAAGGTTCTCAATTTGGGAGTGGTCACTATGCGCTTGAGTGCCTCTAACCTTAAGACAACTTATAAGCGGAGACGACCCTATGTGGTGTTTTCCGAACCCACGCTCATCCCTGCCGAAGAGGACGAGTTGCGCAATACCGGATCATACCCCTCGGGCCATACCTTGCGTGGATGGGCTATGGCTCTGCTGCTCAGCGAGATCAACCCTAATGCACAGGACGGAATCCTCAAGAAGGGCTACGAGTGGGGCGAGAGCCGCGTAATAGCAGGATACCACTGGCAGAGCGACACCGATGCTTCGCGACTGCTGGCCTCGGCCTGTTATGTCCGCCTACATACAAGTGAGGCTTTCCTTGAAGATATGGCTGCCGCCCGCAAGGAATTTGCAGAAATAATGCAACAACAATTAAACGATATGGAAGATGAAGACTGAATTCAGAGAAGAAAATCACAATATGTGATGACCTTCGAAGGTCGCCTTGATACACCATCGTCACTCCTGGTGGGACGCGACATGCGGGTGCTCTACGACTGCGAGGGCCATGACATCATCCTCGACTGC
>CAMKSE010000047.1 GCA_946415365.1 uncultured Prevotellaceae bacterium | reverse complement strand
TCTTTATCCACTTTTCACTTCTCATAGTTGGGATTCTGTACAAGTCCCGGATTGATCGACAAGGCCGACTGCGGCAGGGCAACGGCCAGAGGTCGTGGGGGTGGGCGGGCGGGGACAAAAAAAGGCGGTGCCGCTGCACCGCCGAACTCTAAGACAAACTAAGTCCAAATGTTTTAAAAGAAAATCTAGAACTAAAATTGTGCAATTATAAATTCACATACTAGACTTTTAGCACATAGACTCCGTTCTGTTCGAACTTTATGTTTGGTGACAAACATTCTGGAACAATTACGTTACTATCTCCGTCCACGTATAGGAGTACGTTTGACTTGCCTCGAGAGGCAGGCCAATCTGTACCCTTAACCACAGTATCATCGGCCAGATTACGGCCGCCTAAACCTGTGAGCAGGTTCTTAGCAAATACCGTCTTAGCGTCATTGCAATAGATAACTCCCGTGATGTCCTCATAGCGAACCTGAAACTCTACCTCGCTGTTAGCTGGTATGGTTATGCTCTTGGCCTTATACTCCTTACCCAGAATAACCGTCACACGGTTATAGGGACCTGTCCACGCCTTGCCGCCGTTGTCACCATAATAGTAGCCGTTGGGGCAGGGATTAGCCAGGACAAAGTTAATCTTGTTGTCGATTGTGATGGCATAAGGATGAGTATTGACAATCTTTAGCGTCATGTCAATTGGTTTGCCCGGTTGGCCGCTTGCGGTTGCTGGGCTTTGCTGAGCCTCAGAGGGCGCAGGTGCGGCCTCTGACGTATGTTGGTTAGATGACTGTGCAGCAGAGCTGACAACTTCAACGTTTAATTTGTCCCCTGATTCGAGAACTATAGTATTTCCTATAATCTTCATAACTTTGTTTCTTTACTTTTTTTTTCCTTTAATTCACGTTCCCTTTTTTCGTGGCGTAAATATAGATACCATATTTCTACAGCAGCTATTAACCATAAGAAGACCATAACGGTAAAAGGTACCCAAACTCCTAACTTTTCCATAATCCTTTATACTCCTCATAGGCATTGAAACAGGGGCAGGCCTTCGTCGAATACTCGTTGTGACCGTGAATTTCACAATGATACTTCTGAGTCAGTTCCTTGAGCAATGTGAGCATAGCCCTGCGTTGTGCAGGGGTACGAGTATCAGAAGGGTTTCCGTTCTGATCAAGACCACCAACATAACACACACCGATAGAGTGTCGGTTATGGCCGACACAATGTGCGCCCTGGCGCCATTCAGCCCGACCACGTTCGATAAAGCCGTTAAGACGGATAACATAATGATATCCGATATCGGCCCAGCCTTTGTCATTAATATGACATCGCCGGATCTCCTTCACTCCCCAATCCACACTCGGCTTCGTCGCGGTGCAGTGGACGATGATCTCTTTTATTGCTCTCATCTTTGTAAGATGTACCCCAATGATTTAACTTATAGTCAATTCCGATAATAGAAGCACAAAGGATCAGGAACTGAGCAACTACCATACAAACGCCTGCGGCGATATCATGGTTAGGGTGCAGAGCCAGTCCGGTGAAAGCCAGGACCACTGCAACCACGAATGATGCTGTTGCCAATCCCATTTCATATCTTCTATTGTGAAAAGCCATATCTCTTAGAAAATTTAGCCTCGCCGAGCCGCGAAGGGCGGCGCGGCGAGGCATGACGAACTAGCGATAGAAAGCCCGAGTAACCACAGGCTTAGTCGTTCTCACCGGTATCTTCCTCGCCCTTTGTGAACGTCTTAGAAGCAACGGTGGATGTGCTCTCATCCTTGATGGCGATAGCCTTCACAACTGTCGTTGCACTCAGAGTGAACGGGGTACTGTAGGTGGCCGAAGCAGCCGTAGGAACAGATCCGTCGGTTGTGTAGTGGATGGTTGCACCATTCTCAGCTGAGATGCTCACCTCAGTGGAAGTCTCAAACGGGGTTGTACCCGAGATGGTCGGAGCGGCCACAGCCGGGTTGGTGTTGCTACCACCACCATTGCCTGAGCTAGCCCCAGATGCACGACGCACGTTGCGGAGTGCGTTGTTCAGATACTTGCTGGACTCGACGTCGATACCGCCAGAGGCGAAGAGGTCGAGACACTGCTGCATCGTGTAACCTACATCGGCACCATCTGCGAGAAGCAGAACGGCGTTCGAACGGAGCCAAGAGCCATCGGCCTTCTGGCGGCTGGCAATCACAGCACCCATGTTGATGGCAGCTGTTGCCACGCTGACTTCGAACTTACCTCCGTCGAAAGCGTAGGTGTGGCCACGATTCTCATTACGAGGGTTAGCAGCGTTGATGTTGCCACCATCGAGGAAAGGAGTCTCCAGACCAAGCTCCGAACCGTCGTTGGAGACGGGGTCAAGGATGATACGAGAATAAACGAACTTTTGATCGCTGAGATCATTGCCGTCTACGGAAATGATTGTCAGCTGGTCACCACGCTGCAGACCTGTAGCGGCCAAAACGGCTGCATAGGTGTTCTCGCTGATAGCGATAGCGACAGCACCGCTGGAAACCTCAGGAAGAGTCTCGGGAAGAGAACCCTTAGCAATAACGTAGCTGTTTGAAGCCAGACCGTTGTTGCCGATGGGGGCGAAACATGGTGCAGATGCGTTCAGATCACCTACCTGAGAAAGCGTATAACGCAACAGGTTGAGGTTCTTCTGCATGAAATAACTCATGCTCATCTGACCGTTGGCGATACCCTCGAAAGAGTGATCGCAGATATCCTGCATCTTTGAATACGCCTGGGAAATCGTGTTCATGATGATGCGCTGGATCAACTGGGCTGTAGTCTGAGGATTCTTTACCTCACCAGCCTTCGACTTGATAACCTGCTGGCCGTTCGAACGTGAGAAAACGATATCTCCCACAGAGCCACGAGCCTGACCAAGCAGCATATTACCTTTTGCCATAGTAGAAAAAGAAATGTTAGTTATTCTAAAAAAGGAGGAAGTGCCCCCACCTTTAGGCATTAAATTCTGTCTGCAAAAATACGAAAAAATCTAATACGGAGTTAAGTCGGAGTTAAGTCGGAGTTAAGTCGGAGTTACTTTTTATGGTTTTTTAAGCTTTAAAGTCAAAAATTTTCTATAAATTTGCACCCGAATAGAGTTTTTTAATAAAAAAGTAAGTCGATATGGAAAAGTTATCTAAGATTTTTCTGGTACCAGCGGTTTTTATTCTTCTAAACGGTGGGTGCGCAGCACCAAAGAAGATATTAGAAAAGACTGACACCACCACAACAACAGAAGTTGATGTGTACAATGATACGGTTATTACCAATCTGATCAAAACTATCACGATTTGGAAAATTGATAGTTCCGGATTTAGGATCGATATCACTTCCAATGAGCAGAAGTTTACTAAAGGCCGTAAGGCAAATAGGAAAGATTCTGTGAATAACAAAAAGGAAGTTGAAACAGATAATTTAACCCCTAAGTTAAAGCAGCTGGAGAATAAAGCTGTCAAAGACTCCCTGAAAGGGGAGTTGAATATTAAGAAACAAGAGGTAAAACAAGAGAAGATTGAACACCGCAATGAGTTCCTGAGGCTTATCATTTTCCTTGTGGCCATGATAATGACTGGAGCCATTGTTATGAAAGTTCTGGGACTATTCAAAAAATAGTTGATTTTTTGTTTGGTAGTTCAGATTTTTTTTGTACCTTTGCAGCGGACATTCATCAGACGCATCCCGTTTGGGTGCTGTGGGGGTTAGCGTTTACCGCCACATTTTATAACTTATTAATTAGCATATCGGCTTTCAAAAAAGGCGGCTTGCTTCACCTACGTCAGTTCAATCCCTGCGGATCGTCTGTAGAATGTCCAAATTATAGGTGGAAGTGAGCCGCCAATATTTATTTGTTTAATTAATAAAGTGTATGCTTATGAGGAAATTAAGTTGGAAAGAAAAGGATGATATCGGCAAATTCATTGCCGGTGTTCTGATGGTCCTGGTTGTGATTATTGTTAGTTTCTTGGCTCCAATCTGGAACCTGATCAAAGGCTTGTTCTAAGGCTTGTCACAAAACCTGTCACAAAACCTGTCACAAAGTTCTAAGATTATAAAAAGTTAATTTATGAAAGATTAGAAAAAAATTAGTTACATTTGCACCCGAATTCGAAAGCGATATGAAAAAGAAAGTAACAAAAACCTCTGACCAACAACTTTCATTGTTGGTAAAGAAATGGGATAAAATCTGGTCTAACTTGAACGAAGTAAATATTTATTTCCAAAGTTATATAGACACAGTGCTCCTGGTACATCAGCGCATTAAAATGGAGCCTCTGATCAAGTCCTTTGAGGGCTTGAAAGATAACTGTCAAAAGTTCTACGATACTCTAGATGAGGTTCAAAGTTCCTCTAGGGTTGTAGCTGCTATAGAAGTTGCGTTCCCATGGGAAAGCGATAAGTTTAAAGAAGAGTGGCAAGGATGGAAAGATTACCTGAAAGAGCAACATCAAATTGTTCTTTCGAGCCGCGCCGAAAGCAAGCAACTTGAAACCCTGAAGACTATTACTGGCGGTAACGAAAACGAAGCCTACACCATTCTGAACTATGCTATGAGCAATCTCTACAAGATGTTCTTTAAATTGGACGAAAAGCCAACTAAGAAAAATTCCAAACCTAATTCGAGAAAGAGAGATGAGGACTTTTGATAATAACCCAAATAAGAGTGTTGGCCAGCTGAGTTATGATATCTATTATCAGTACCTCACTTATTATGCGAATTTCTTCATGAAGCAACAGGGCAACTATAACCCCTATGTAGTGGACGATTTCAATAAAGATATCATCAAGAATTTGTTCTATTGGATCAATAGGAGTACCCAAGGGGAATATGACTTTAACAAAGGCATCATGCTCTGTGGAAAGATAGGTTGTGGTAAAACTCTGCTTATGCGTGCTTTCCTTGAAGTTCTTATGGCCGCAAGTGGCTATTTCATACAATCTTTTCAGGCTTCACTATTACACGTTCACTATCAAAAATTCGGGATAGATAGTTTAAAGTCCTGTCCTATCTTTATAGATGAACTTGGCAGAGAACAGCTGGAGATCTACGTTAATGGAGTTCGGATCAGACCTATTGAAGATCTGATCGCTATGCGATACGAGTATAATCCTGTAACCTTCTACACCTCAAACTTCAAGATCGAAACCCTGTCACAGGGTTACGACGATAACGGTAAGAAGATAGGTTATGGAGCCTATATAGGCGACAGGATTAAAGAGAAAACCAATATTATTATTATGCCTGGAGGATCCCGAAGGGTTTAACTTAAAACTTAAAATCATGGCAAAGTATGTTGTTATTGAGGGGAAACCCTACATGCAGTTAGATATCACTGACTGCGAAATTCTGTTAGATTGCATCACTCCCAAAAGAGAAGGCTTAGAAAAAGCGGTTACTCTAAACAGAACCCTTCGGGATGAAGGGATTTTGAGTGAACGTAATATTAAAAAGTTAACTAAACAGGAAAGAAATCTAAATGCAATTAACATTCTCTTTGATATTATTGTTAGCATCGGTAATCACACTAACTAGACAGAAATATGACCATTACAATTACAGAAAAAGAGTATGAAGCTATACGCTTTTGCAGGAACGCAGTTAGTGTTAATATAGAGTCAGGTGCTGACGATAAATATGTAAAAATAGCCACCGAACACATTGATAACTTGAACAATGTCGTTGCGAAGTATGCAAAAGCCAGGATGAAGGCCAAAGAGTTTCAGTACTGGAGGGCTATAGTTTCAAAACGAAATAAAAGTCGAAACCTCACTTCTAGAAGAATAGATCAACTTACTAGGGAAGTAATGAAACGTTTAAAAGAGGAAAGATGATCAATAGATATGGTTCACACTTAGAGATGGTTCACAGGTCAGCTATAAGGATGGCCGAGGGAGGTATTCTCTTTATCGAGGGAAACCCGATAAGAGCCAAAAAGGTACATGATTATCAATCATGCTTCTGCGATGGTTCGCCCTGTAACATCTGTGAAATGGATAGCCTCTGTACAGAACTCGCATGCGATATCTGTAACGAGTTAGATATGTTAAATCGAGGTACCTGGTACCTAGAACTAGTTAAGTAGTTAGTTATGCCCGAATTGAAGAAAAGCCACCAACTAGATAAGGTGGAGTTAAAGATAGATAGGACAAAAGGATCTGTGACGCTTTTTAAAGAATGGTTATCAGAAAACTATGTCCTGAAAGTTAATTTGTTGGATCCTGATGATATCTATCTGGAACCGACAGAACTAAACCCAATTAAGTATGAATATGACGTTACAGAGGGAGATATCTATCTGCACGCTTTAGAAGATGGCCTCTCAATCAATAAGGGACTAATAAACGCTATTATTCAATCTCCAAACCATAGTACACACTTCAATCCCATAAAGGACTATCTTGATAGTCTGAAAGGAAAGTATAAAGGCCCTAGCCAAATTGACTATTTAGCGAAGTGTCTACATATCACTAACAAGGAAGATGAAGAAAAGAGCCATGAAATTATCCGCAAGTGGCTTGTGGCCATGGCGGCTTGTGTTTATGGCCTTCGACCAAATGACGTTGCACTGGGTATTATTTCAGACAGGGCAGGCATAGGTAAGACTACGTTCTTTGAAGAGATTGTCCCACCGTGTCTTAGAAGGTACATGGGGACAGTTATCAAGAACAATAACAATCAATTGCCGACTGCGCTTTTCAGTAACAAGGTGTTACTAAATTTTGATGAATTGTCCGCCATAACACAAGCGACTGAAAACCAATTCAAGCAGCTGATGTCTAGTGGATCTGTATCCGTCAATATTCCTGGCACTCGAAGAAATAAACTTACCCAGCGCATTGCGTCAGTTTGTTTCACTAGTAACAAGACTAGTGAGCAAGGCGGTTTCATTAAGAGCTCTGATCCTGGCATGCTCAGAAGATTGGCGGTTATCGAAGTGGATGCTATCGAGGACTATCGAGATGTTTTAGATCATGATATCTTGTGGTCGGAAATTGTTACCTTGTTAGATGGTGGGTTTGACTATGAGTGGAGTCAGAACGATTACAAATACTTCTCAGAACATAATAAGAAGTTTATCATTACCACGAACGCCATGAGGCTTGTGAGGCTTTACTATCAGTTGCCAGGAAAGAACGATAAAGTTAGATACATGTCTAGCCGTGATGTACTTATGGAACTGAAAGTAAGCAAGCGGATCCCGTCGAACATGACTAACGTTGATGAAGTGACGATAGGGCAGGCCCTGAGTTCGTTAGGCTTCATCAGAAAGGTGGTGAGGATCCCCGATATCGGTCCACGATATTGTTATGTGATGAAAGAAAAATAAAGTTTAAGTTTAATTCTTTAAAGTTTAGTTTTATGTATAAAGGAAAATCAAAATGTCAAGGGTGTGGCCGTGATGGTGCTGAGAGGGCCAGAGCGAGCAGATTATTACTTTGCCCAGAGTGCCAACAGCTTCTCCTGTTTGGTGTGGCTGTTACAGAACGTTCTAAGGCCAGGTTAATTGTAACGGCCGACGGCGATATCTATTGCGGCGGTCAGAAGTGTGGTATAGCAAATGATCCTGGTGTTAGGTGTTAAGATTGTGCGCTTTCTAAGATTGGTACCAAAGAAGAAACAAAAAAGAATTAAGGTATGGTAAATATAAGTTTTACACGCACAGAAATAAAGGATCTTCTTAATCATTCTCTTCTCCAAGTCCTTAGCGGGATAACTGAATATATGGATGAAATCAATATAGACGAAAGTAAAATGGAGATAAAAACTGATAGGTTTACATACATACTTTCGTTCGAAAGAAATAAAGGTAGTTAAGTAGTAAGCGTATGGCCTTAGATAAAAGAGATATCGTGTGCCCGGATTGTGGCATGTTAGTACATGGGATGATAGCCTATCGAAAACACCTGGGTAGTCTGAAATGTCTTAGGATCCAAGCAGCTAAAAAGCAGAAATCTAAAAGAGGTGGCCAATAACATGGCCACTTCTTTTTTTGTATATACATCTATTTCTTTATATATACATGAGCATCACTCTCTATCGAGAGATAGGAGTTATCATATAGTGAAGTCTGACCGAAATTTAAAGTAACGTTTTTACCTACTACACTTACTACATTTTTTGAAAATCTTCTGTAATGCTTTTATACAAAGGAAAAATTTGTAGTAAGCAGTACCGCGCTGCGGCAGCAGCTATTTTGATAATTACTCTGTTACTACGTGTTACTACATTTCCAAGGTTACTACAGAGTTTTCAATGATAACTCGGTGTGGTTCAGCGATTTGCCTGATTGTAGTATGTAGTAAGCAATAAAAGCATAAATATTTTTTGAAAATTGTTCCAGATATCTATTTATCCTAAAAAAATCTGCCTTTTTTTCGTGATAAAGTAGTAATATTTACCGATACATAGTATGATTTTACCGATATAAAGCGCATAAAAAAGTTGCAAATATGCGAAAAAAGTCGTACCTTTGTAACAACAAAAGGGAGATCTTTGACATAATGATACAGAAAACAGGACATTCTACATTATATATGGACAAATACAATGTACTAGCGGAGATCGTAGGCTATTCAGCCGATTTCGACCGCATGGCGAAAAGCCAAGGGATTTATGAACTGACGCAGGGTTTTAATCAAACCGACACTCTCAATGCATTCTTCCTCGACAACGGGGAAGAATGATCCGATAAAGATATTCTAACTTAAAAGCCGATATCATGTATTTAGGATTTCTTATATCAGTGATCATTTACGCAATTTATTCTAGGAACTAATCCCCATGGGGAGGGGGGCAAACCTCCCCACTTTCAACTATGACAAAAAACAGATTTCAACTCGCAGAACGTACAGGAGAAACAACCTGTAAACTTATGAAGGGTATGACCTTCAAGAAATTCGAAAGTGCAGTTGCAATAGGAATTCGCCTTTCCTCTATACACCTCGATACAGAATACCTGGTTATCGACTTAGATAAGAATGAGCAATATTTGATAACTAAAGACGCTGACGATAATGACGAACGATAGATTTGACAAATTGGTAAATTTGATGTTGCAATACAGAAGACATTTCAAATCCATTTACCAAGAATATTCTACTACAAAGAAAGAAAATGGATTCATAATTGCCGAAGTCTATGATACTTCAAGTACTGAAATTGAAACCCTTCTTAAAGAAGGATTTGGGTGCAGTATATTTTCTGCCGAAACTCACGGATATTTAGAACTCTGGTTATACGTAAATGAATATAGGCCTTATAAACATGAATAACAGATCACAAACAAAGTTCACTTCCAAAATATGGGGTGAACTTACTTTTTATCCGTCGAATGATAGTGACGAAAAGCGTTGCAGAAGATGTCTTCTAAATACTTATAGTTGTCGCTTCGAGTGTGAAAAGGCCAAATGCCTAAAAACTGAGAGGCGTGATAATCAGAACGGGTATTATTCTATACATCAAATGCCTGAATATAAACATAAAGAGCTTTCAATCCCTTTTGCTTTTGAATAGGAGGCCCCACAGCCTCCTTTTTTTATCCCTTCGACCGCCAGCCGCCAGCCACCGCCGCCCCGACCACCCCCCCCACTCTGAATACCACCCCTATTATCTTATACTTATGAAAAACACCATCCTTTTTGATTCTTTTTCTGATGTGAGAAAAAGAATGTCCTACCTCCAATCTAACTAAAAGAGCCGCACGGGTCTGCCCGTGGGTCAGCGCTTCGGCTACGATCTCTTTGAGTTTTATCAGCCTGGCACGGAAGAGCGTTATAAGGAAGCTTACGGCGTGGACATGCCGGACCAGGTGGTGGAGCTGAAGTATGGTGATGCTGTGTATGTGGACCTGAACGACGACGGTATCATCGACCAGAACGACCAGAAGCCCCTTGGCTATACGGACAATCCGGAAATCACCTGGAGCGTGAACGCCAGCCTGAACTGGAAAGGACTGGACTTCTCGATGCTTTGGGTGGGAGCAGACAACACGAGCCGCGCGCTGAACGGATACTTCCGCGACCAGTTCGGCTCTACGAACACGTCGGCACTGGCACAGTGGGTGGCAGACAACTCGTGGACCGAGGACAACCCGGGCGGCATCCTGCCCCGCGTCTCGTTTACCAACCGCGTGCATAACAACCGCGACTCGCAGGCGTGGATCATCGACTCGAAGTATGTGCGCCTGAAGAACCTGGAGATCGGCTATACGATCAACAGGCCCCAGTGGCTGCCGCTGCTGAACTACGTGCGCATCTATGCTTCGGGCCAGAACTTGCTGACCTTCGCCGACTTCAAGGGTAACGACCCCGAAGCGCCCGGCTCAGGACTGGACTTCGGCGTGAGGTATCCTATGACACGGGTGTATAATTTTGGCTTGCAGGTGAACTTCTAAGGAAATTGAAAATTGAAAATTGAAAATTGAAAATTGAAGTTATGAAGAAGATATCTA
>CAMKSE010000046.1 GCA_946415365.1 uncultured Prevotellaceae bacterium | reverse complement strand
TGGATGCGCTGCACTTCGAGGTTGTTGAACCAGTAAGGAGCCTTCAACTCACGGATCTCATGGAGTACCTGCGCATAGAGTTGTCCGTAGTCAATCTCACCCTCATTGTCTATCAGCTGCCCGTCAGGAATGGTCAGACAGATGTAACGACGCGAGCCTGTGGGATCCGTCAGCGGATGCGGATTGTTCGTCGTTGCCACAAACGAGGCAAAACGCGGGCGGTCCTCCTGAGCCCTTCCGAATATCGGACGCCCGTTGACCTTACTCTTCGAGAGTGTCTGCTTCAGGGCTGCATGCTGAGAAGGACGGATGGCATCGAGCTCGTCGAGGTTGACGATGAGATTGTTCGTCAGCGCCATCTCCTTATCGAACTTGTTCGACAGATTCAGATGGTCCAGATAATACTGGCGCAGTTGGGGAGGCAGCAGCCGACGCACAAAGGTCGTCTTGCCACAACCCTGCGAGCCAATCAGCGTCGGCACACACTCGTTGCCGTGAAGCGTGTCCATCTGCAGCCAGTGTGCCACAGCGGAACGAATCCAGACAGCGAGGAAACTGTGCTGTTCCGTGCTGAGACCAGGCAATCGGCTGAAGACAGCGGCCACATGATTCTTCCCGTCCCATTGGGGCAGGCCGTTGAGGAACTCGGCGACGGGATTAAAGAGCGGCACCTCTTCAGACTGCACATACATCTTAATCTGTGCATTCGGACTTCCCTTCTGCATGACGTGCTCGCGTTCAGCCCTGAGGATGATGCTGTTCAGGGCCTCTTGGGTCAGCGGACGCCAGAAAACGTCCTCACCATCAGGCAAGGTTAAAAACTCGACCTTTCCGTTAAGTACGTTGCGACGGAAACGGTAATTGTCGTTGAGGAAACACTCGATCACAAGAGTTCCCTCCTGAGAGGCCGCAACAGTCTCTCCATTGATTAGCAAATTTCGCTTCATAATGGTTAAAATTTAATTGTTAATAAATTAGTAGTACACAGGCACGCTTTTCATGGCGTGTTTTTCTGTGGTGCGATATTCCCGCACGCTTTCAAGGTGCAATGCTGCGATTAAGCAAGAGCAATGGTGCTTGCACCAATTGCCGAGCGTGAGCAGTATCGCGTCATTTATGGCGCAAAGGTACAAAATATAAAAGCGGTTTACAAGTTTTCTCCCCAAATATCGTGTTAAAATATGTAAATGTCCTCAATTGTTAAAATCCAAAAGGTATATGTTGAGGTATATGATAGGTATATGTTTGGTATATGTTTGGTACATGTTCAATCAACATATACCTGTGCCGAAACCCTTATGTACAAAGGCTGCTCCTTCTTTCGTTGCCATTTTATTGGGATCGGGGGTAATGCCGACTCTTGGTAAATCCAGACGATCAGCATCGAAGCAGGTGTCGATAGTTGGGTTACCTGTTCTTGGAACGGTGGTATGAAATGTGCAGGCATCTTTCAGCAAGCCGATTTGCTTGTCATCGAGGAAACCAAGCACAGACGCCCGTATCTGATCTATCAATTCTGCTGCCTTTGGGCCATGCTCGACATCGTAGGCATCGGATTGCCTTTCAACGTCATGCAGATAAGCAAAGCTCAACACTACCTCCATATCTGCATCAGGAACTTGAAGGGCTTCTCCATTCCTGGCAACCCTGTCCCAATGATCTATGCCATGAATCGATTCCTTCCCCATTTTCGTATGTCCAATGGCGAACTCTCTGACTTTCTCAATATTCTTTTCTTTCATCTGATCGTTTGCAAAGGTAGGAAGAATATCTTAACTATGCAAGTATTTTAGGAAGAAATCACAAAAAAACCACAACACGCCGCTACGCTGCTACACTGTCCCATTTGCAAAAATCAAAGTACAGGCAGAGAGGCAGGAGCCAATATAACGAATTGACAATCAATAAGATACAAAACGACCACAAAGAATGTGGTCTTTGTGAAATTTATTGACATTATAGAACAAGGGGTTCGTAAAGGCTTAAATCTGGGATCCCACATCAATACGTTTCTATCCGTCGTACGTCATCCTCGAAGGTATCTTTGGAGATGGCCCTTGACTTCAGTTTGGAACGGTAGGTGTAGATGGTGGTGATGCTCGAACGCAGGATATCAGCAATTTTCTGGTTGTCGCTGATATTCAGGCGAATAAGTGCCAATATGCGGAGCTCAGTTGTCAGTTTACCGGCATTCTCGTCTATCTCAAACTGATTGTCAGCAGTCAGCAGTTTGTTGATCTCAAAGATGAACGTCGGATAGATGTTCAGGAAGGCGGTATCGAAGTTCTGATGGAACAGGTGTATGCTCTCATTGAGAGGCTTCTGGCTTTTCAGTTCTGCATAGAGATTCTCGAGTTTGCGGTCGCGTGCAAGACGGTTCAGGACTTTTGAACGTTCCTCGCTTTTCAGGATGAGGTTACTGCTGAGTTCAAGGAATCGGCCAATATATTCGTCTTTGATACGGTTGCTCTCCTTCATCTGGAGGTTCATGCTTTCTATCTCCTCGTTGTGAAGTGACAGTTCTGCGTTCATCCTGCTGATTTTCAGATTCGCCTGATGGCGTTTCTTGATAAGCGAAAGGGTATAGACGATTGTCACCACAAGGAGTAGGGCAATGATTGAGATGACCATCAACAGCAGATTCGTGCGATGCTGGGTACGGGCGCGTTCTGCGTCATATGCCTGGGTGATCAGTGGTGATATCCTTGCTGCCTGCATACTGCGAAGACGGCTGCCATAGAGCATGGCGTCGTTGCTGGCACACAGCAGATAATCGTGTGCTTTCTTGAAGTCACCCCTTTCCAACAGGATGATGGACAGACGGCGGAGTGAGTTATTCTCGAGGATTGCCCCCTTCATATCACTGATGGCACTAAGCAAAAGGTAGCGCTCCTGATGATGCATTTCCTTATCTTTAGAATAGAAATATGCCAGGGTGCTGGTTACGATGCTGTATCGACGTTCTCCCTGTTTCAGCGTGGGCAGATAGTCCTCGAGCATCTTGATGGCAGCTTCGTTATCGCCTTTCTCGCTGATATAGGTGGCCTGATTGAATATATAGTCGTAAGAGTCCTTGGGGGCAATCTGCAGGATCAGTTGGCGATAGTATTGTGAACTGTCTGTATATTCCTGAAAGTAGGGTGTATATTCTGCCATTTCCGAACGATAGAGGTTCAATTCCCCACGTTGGTTATAATATTCCACTTTTCGCTCCGTACTCAATAGGTCCGTCTGAATATCGTCGAGCATACGGTCTGCCTTGTCGAAAAGTCCTGAAACAGCGAGGATATGGGCCATACGGATGAGACTGCCAGCCGCCAGATCTGGATTACCAAGTGTGCGCTGAACGTCCACATTCTTCTTTATATAACAAAGAGCAGAGTCGAAATTGAAGGCCAGATACTCATCATACAACCTGTTGTTCAGACTGAACAATTCCTCCGGCGTCAGTTTCAGATTGTCCAGCCCGTCGGTGATCACTTGTATACGGGCCTTTTTCTGGGTAATGATTTCAGGCTGATGCTCTACCAGACTATCGAGCGTCTGATAAAGAGCGTTGAGTTCGTCGTCGCGTGAATCTGCCAAAACCGATCCACAAACCAGAAAGACGGCTGCCAGAAGTGTCATAATCCGATGCATAATCATAGAAGTGCTAAATTTGTGAGCAAAGTTAAGAAATAAATCTGAAACCACCAAATATCTAGTACACCATTAAGGCGTATTTTGTTGCGTTATCACCTTGCAAATGTTTTGATTTTTAAGCCACATCATTTTTGTAAACAACTCATAATCAGACGAAAACATTTTTAAGCGTTTTGATTTTCGCTTGATGCGTTTGAAGTTCCTCTGTTTACGCTCTAACTTTGCAGCCAAATTCAAGAAATAAATTAAAAACGGTTTTCGATATGAGTAAGTTAATTGTTAGTTTGGTTTTGATAATTTGTTTTAGTGTCACTGCCGTCTGCAGTGCAAAGAATGTTTCGGTCAGTTCACCCGACGGAGCCGTGACGGTTACCGTCGACGTGAAAGCCGGCAAACCTTATTATACTATGGACTACCGTTCTAAGATGATTGTTCTGCCCTCACACCTGGGATTCATGCTCGATGGTGGTGAACTCGGCCAGCATGTGAAGATGACAGGCCAGCAGTTCGCTTCGAAAGACGAGACCTGGAACCAGGTGTGGGGTGAGGATGAAGCCGTTCGTAACCACTATAACGAACTGACGGTGAATTTTCAGGAACAGTCAGAAACGAGAAGAAAGATGAACGTGCAATTCCGCGTGTACGACGATGGTATTGGATTCCGCTATATTCTGCCTAATAATAAAGGTAAGAAGTATTGTATTCAGGATGAGTTGACCGAGATTACCTTGGCACACGATGCCAAGGCTTGGTCAATTCCAAGTAATCACACAGAATACTTCGAAGGCATCTTCGGCTGTGACCTGTTGAGCAAAAAGGATACGGTTTGTACACCACTTACCATCGAGTATGAGGATTCGCTGTTTCTAGCCATCCATGAGGCAGCCCTCGAAGATTATGCCAGCATCAACCTGACTCCACGCGCCTCATCGGAAGGAATCAGGCTTTTGACAGCCTTAACACCCTGGCAGAATGGGGTAAAAGTCTATGCCGAGGGTGAGCTGAAGTCGCCCTGGCGGACGATTACCATCGGTAAGACAGCTGGCGACCTGATAACCTCACGGCTGATGCTGAACCTGAATGAACCAACACAAATTGAAGATACATCATGGATAGAGCCTGGCCGATATATCGGTATCTGGTGGAGCATCCACAAGAAGCAGAACACCTGGGAGATGGGGCCTCAGCATGGTGCCACTACAGAAAACGTGAAGCGATACATTGACTTTGCTGCCCTTCACGGTTTCAGCGGGGTGCTGGCCGAAGGCTGGAATCCTGGGTGGGGACAAGGCGAACAGGTGACCTATCTGAAAAGCTATCCTGACTTCGACATCGACGAGGTATGCCGCTATGCGCAATCAAAAGGTGTCCGCTTTATCGGGCACATGGAGTCGTGGGGACGTGCCAGTCTGATAGAACAGGAGATGGATGAGGCCTTCGCCTGGTATCAGAAGCTGGGCATCCGTGTGGTGAAGACGGGTTACGTGGGGCATCTGCTCGACGGCAAGGAGCTGGCTAAGTCGCAGTATGGCATCCGCCATTACCGCAGAGTGATAGAGACGGCAGCGAAATATCAGATCATGATTGACAACCACGAACCGGCTATGCCTACAGGCATTCAGCGTACGTGGCCCAACCTGATGACTCAGGAGGGCGTACGCGGACAGGAATACAACGCCTGGGACCGTCGTGGGGGTAATCCGCCCAGCCACACCGTCACGCTGCCCTTTACACGCGGTCTGGCCGGACCTACGGACTTTACGCCTGCCATCTTCAACTTCTCGGAGATTGTGCCTGGAACGCATCCCCACTCTACCCTGGCCAAACAATTGGGAGAGTTCGTGGTCATCTATAGTCCCCTGCAGATGGCAGCCGATGCCATAGAGAACTATGAGGGGCAGCCGGCACTCACATTCATCGAGAGTTGTCCGACCACTTGGAGCAAAACCCTTATCCCCAATGGGGAAATCGGAAAATACATTACTGTAGCACGCAAGGAGCGTGGCGACGGCGGACGCTGGTTCATCGGCAGTATCACAAACGAGGAGTCACGAAGGATCGAACTGCCACTCGACTTCCTTGATGCCAACAGCACCTATCGCGCCATCATCTATGAAGACGGCCCGGATGCTGATTACGAGACCAATCCATACGCTATGACGGTACGTCAGATGGAGGTCACAAGGCGAAACGTGCTGCATTTGAATCTGGCCCGTAGTGGCGGTGCGGCCATCAGGATTGAAAGAATGAAATAAATTCATATTATACTCTAATTAATCATTAAAACCCAAAGTAAAATGAAAAAAGCAATGAAGAATGTCGTCATACTTTTGGCGACTGTGTTGTTTGCCTTGGATGTCTCTGCACAGACCACCATCAATGGTCATGTGAAGGACGATACTGGTGAAGATATTATCGGAGCCAGTGTCATCGTCAAGGGAACACAAAACGGTACCGTCACTGATTTCGACGGTAATTTCCAACTGAAGTGTGAACCTGGTGTCACGCTTGTCATCTCCTTCATTGGCTTCACCCCACAGGAAGTGAAGGCGGCCAACCAGATGGAGATTACCCTGAAGGAAGATGTGGCTCAACTGAACGAAGTGGTCGTGGTGGGCTACGGCTCATTGGCCAAGAAGGAAATTTCAAGTTCGGTGGTGCAAGTGAACAAAGACCAGTTTAACCAAGGTGCAGCCAGCGACCCGATGGCGCTGATTGCAGGTAAGGTGACAGGTCTGAATGTCGCTGCCACAGCCGAGGCCAACCCCAACTCGATGACTGATATCCAGGTGCGTGGTGCTGGTTCGCTGACAGCTTCCAACGGTCCGCTGATCGTAATCGACGGTATTGCCGGTGGTGACTTGCGCAATATTGCCACCCAGGACGTGGAGTCGATCACCGTGCTGAAGGATGCCGGCTCTGCTGCCATCTATGGTACTCGTGGTGCCAACGGCGTCATCCTCGTAACCACGAAGAAAGGATCGGGTACGGCTGGCGTCACCAATGTGACTTACGACAGCTATATTGCCCTAAATGTGGCAAAGCCTCATCCAGAGATCCTTTCTACCGAAGAATTCCGTCGCTCGCGTCGTGGTCAGGACTATGGTGGGGATACCGACTGGTGGGATGAGATCACACGTCCCATGAGCTACAACCTCAACCAGTACATCTCCATCGACAGCTCTACCAAGAATGGCTATTTCGGTCTCTCCGTCAATTACAAGAAAGGTAACGGTCTCGACATCGTCAGTGCCCGTGAGGAGTACGGTGGCCGTTTCGTCGGTGAGCAGCGTGTGCTGAACAACCGTGTACAATTCAACGCCTCTCTATCAGGCCGTAAGGTGCATGAGGACTGGGGCAACAACGGTCTTTTTGACACGGCTCTGACCATGAACCCCACGATTCCCGTGAAGAATCCAGACGGAACATATTATCAGCCGAACTCTCCGACAGATATCCACAACCCCGTCAACGACCTGAAGGAGAACATCTCGCAGGGCGACCGTATCTATCTGTTGGGCAATGCAGACGTCAAGCTCAACATCCTGCAGATGGAACAGCACAACCTGAACACTTCGCTGAGTTATGCATTGCAATATAATGACCTGAAGAACAACTTCTACACCCCCTCGACATCGAGCGAATCGTTCTGGAACGGCTATGCCGGACGTGCCAACGTGAACTATCAGAAATGGTGGACCAACCGCCTGGAGTGGCTCGTGAACTACACACTGACGATAAGCGAACACCAGTTGAAGGCCGTGCTCGGCTACTCCTGGGAGCGTTCCAAGTGGGAACAGAGCGGCAACGAGAACAAAGACTTCGTCTACGACTCCATGGGCTGGTACGGCATCGGCAACGGTACTGCCCTGCAGGAAGGCAAGGCCAATCTCTGGGGCGGCTCGTCGGAATCGACGCTGATTGGCTTCTTCGGACGCCTGAACTATAACTACCGAGACATGCTCTTCGCCTCGGCATCCATGCGCCGTGAGGGTAGCACCAAGTTTGGAGCGAACACCAAGTGGGGCAACTTCCCCTCAGCCTCCCTGGCATGGGAAATCACTCAGACGCCGTTTGCCCAGAGCCTGCAGACGACCTTCCAGAGTCTCAAGCCCCGTATCTCATACGGAGTAACCGGCCGCTCTGACTTCGACGCCTACCGTTCCCTGTCCACATACAGCAGCTACGGCGCCTATCTAATCGACGGCGAGTGGATCAACGGCTATGCCCCCTCGCTGAACGCCAATCCCGATCTCGCATGGGAGAAGTCGACAGCTTTTAACATCGGACTCGATTTCGTGGCCCTCGACAGCCGCCTGCGTGGTAGCGTGGAATATTTCGACCGCCGCTCGCAGGATCTGCTTTACAACTATACCGCTCCCCAGCCACCATTCATCTACAGCACCATCCTCGTGAACGTGGGAACGACCAAGAATACCGGTATCGAGGTGTCGCTCGAGTACGACGTGCTGGCAAAGACCGCCCTGAGATGGACTACGGGAGTCAACTGGAGCATGGGCGAAACGAAGCTCATGAAGCTGTCGAGCGACGTCTACCAGATGGCTTACCTCGACCTCTATCAGAAGCCGGGACCCGGCTCCAGCGAGTACTTCTTCCGCGTGGAGGAGGGTGGCAAGATCGGTCAATTCTATGGTTACGAGCATGCAGGTATCGATGAGAACGGCCTGCTGCTGATCTACGACAACGAGGGCAACAAGGTCAACGCCTCCCAGGCCGATCCATCCTACAAGCGGAATATCGGCAACGGCGCACCCAGGCACTTCCTTTCCTGGAGCAACTCGTTCAAATACAAGAGCTGGGATCTGAGCATGCTCTTCCGCAGTGCCTTAGGCTATCAGATCTTCAACATGCGTAAATACGGCATGGGGCTGCAGGGGGCTGGTACCGACAACGTGCTCCGGACGGCCTATACCAAATACAGCGACGTCCAGTCCAGCGGCGGCATCATCTCCAGCTACTTCCTGGAGGATGGCGACTACCTGAAGCTCGACAACGTGACCGTAGGCTACAGCTTCACGCCCCGGAAGCGGGAGATCATAGAGAGCCTGCGCGTCTACCTGACCGCAAAGAACCTCTTCACGCTGACAGGCTACGAGGGCAACGACCCGTCAATCGTCACCTCTACGGGCATCACGCCCGGCATCGACACCAACAGTGCTTATCCGCAGGCCGTGCAGCTCAGTCTTGGCGTATCACTCAGATTTCATTAACCAATAAAACAAACAGTCATTATGATTACAATAAGACATCATATCATAGGTGCAGTCTGCCTTATGGCAGGGATGACCGCATGTACAGACCTCGAAGAGAAGGTCTACGACCGCATCGACGCAAGCGTGTACTATCAGAACGAAGCCAGCGTGAAAGGGGCTGTGGCAGCCATCTACAGCCAGACCGCATCGACACTGGCTGGTGAGAACTTCTTCCACCTCTCCGAATATCCTGCCGACCAGATCACATGGCGCGTCTGGAACGGAGGGCAATGGGGATGGGACGAAGCCATGAAGACCGTCTTGTCATGGCACAACTGGACCTCCGAGTCCACCATCATCAACAATGCATGGAAGGGAGCGTGGACGGCCGTCGGACTGGCCAATCTCCTGCTCAACGACCTCGAGGGCCTCGACGCCGCAAGCCTCGGCATCTCCCAGGAGAGGCTGCTGCAGCAGTATGTGGCAGAAGTCCGTACCCTCCGCGCCTGGAACTATTACTGCATCTTCGAGCTCTGGGGAGGAGCCCTGCCGCTGAACACATCCGCCAGCAGCGACGTGCCAGGGACGGCTGATGCCGACTGGAACACCTCATGCAAGATGATCTACGACTTTATCGCCAACGAGCTCGATGAGACTTACAGCGCCCTGGCCAGGGAAGACGGCAGCCATACGACCGTCAACCGTGCCAACCAGGGGATGAACCGCATGCTCAAGGCCCGGCTGCTGCTCAATGCCGAAGTGTTCATCGGCGAGAAGCATTACGACGAGTGCGAGACCCTGTCGAAAGAGATCATCAACGGCGTTTACGGCGCCTATGGCCTCGACACCAACTACCGCAGTCTCTACAGTATCGACAACGTGAAAAGCCCAGAGGTTGTCTTTGCCCTGGCAGCAGAAGACGGACAGGGTGCCGCCAATGCCATTTCAAACGTGCGTACTATGGTAGGCATGTGGTACGGCTATGCCGACTACTTCGGACAGTCCTACGACGGCATCGGAGCATGGAACTGCGTCTGCCTTGTGCCTTCCTTCGACAACTCCGGCAATGTGCTGCCTTCAGGCGGAACAGACAATCCCGTCTGCTTCCTCGATGCCCCCTACAACGACAAGCTGGGCGCCCCCTACGAGCGGTTCGACAATCGGGATATCCGCAAGCAGAACTATGTGTACAATGCTGCCACCAAGACCCACGGACCGGGAATGTTCCTCAAGGGCGAGATACGTGCCAACTTCGGTACAGGTGACGCGCTGCTGGCCGATGCCGACCGCGACGGGCAGGCACTGGTCTACGTCGATCAGCTGGGGACATTCCTGAATCAAGGCCGTAACCTCGAGACTGTGATGAATCCCCGCTGGGGAGAGACCAACTCTGGAGTGCGTCTGGTGAAATATCCGCTCTATCCGAATGACGACCAGGGCGGCTTCAAGAGTATCGACGACGTCCAATTCCGTCTGGCAGAGGCTTATTACAATGTGGCGGAATGCGAGATGCGTAAGGGCAACAGCAGTGAGGCCAAGAGCTATGTGGACCAGGTGCGCCAGCGCTACTTCACAAACAGCGACCGTACTTCTGCCCTCAGCGTACCAGGGCCGGGCTTCTCCGACTTTGATCTGGACTGGATGCTCTCCGAGTGGGGTAAGGAATATCTGGGCGAGGGCAACCGCCGCCGTACGGACCTACGCCGCTTCGATAAATTCACACAGGGCACATGGTGGTTCTGGGGCCGTGCCACAGAGGACGGCGTCAGCCTGCCTCCTACGCGCGACCGTAAGTATGAGTGGTATCCCTTGCCGCAGTCGGCCTTGTCGGTCAATCCGGGACTTGTACAGAATCCCAACTATGAGAAGTGAAAAGTGGATAAAGA
>CAMKSE010000045.1 GCA_946415365.1 uncultured Prevotellaceae bacterium | reverse complement strand
GACAGACTGAAGAAAATTTTGAAGAAATATAGAATCTGCATACATGCCTACATAAAACATGTATAACTTATTGTATTTCTATCAGATAACTATCATTGTTGCCTACATAGAAACTACATAAAACCTACATAAAGCCTACATAGTTTTGGTCAAAAACCTATTAAATGGCCATTTCTTAGAGGCTGCATAGGGAGCTGACACGACGAAAAATACGGCTTCGCAAGTTTTCTGAACAAGGACTGCCCTTAAATTCTCTAGAGAATTTTAGAGTGAGGCACGCTCTTGCTATGACGGAGTAGGCAGGAAAGTCCAAAATTCTCTAGAGAATTTTTCTTTCGCCTTCGTGCTGACATCTGCGGAGAACCTATTTGAGTTTTAGTGCATAGGGACCTCAACGTGTACTACATAGGCTCTTAAAAAGACTATTTAAGGCCAAAAAACCAGAAAACATGTAGGCTTTATGTAGGCTATATGTAGGGTTTATGTAGGTTTTATGTAGGTTGTTTCTCATAAAATTCCTTTATTTAAAAGCATTTTGAAAGATATTATGTATGCATGTAGGCACTTTTTATAATTTAGAATATTAATTAGTCATATTCATGCACATCAGGGCAGACTCTCCTGCCCCCCACGTGTATTGAAAATTATGCTATTCTATTAATTCAGACAGCAACGTTGTAATTACATCTCTAACGCTCACCTTATATATATTATGGTGCTTTATGCGTAAAGAACATGGTTCCATATACGCTCTCTTGTTGACTTCAAGCATCATCGACTGGTAAGCGAAAGAGCAATTTGGAGTCTCAGAGTTGCTGTAGGGTTCGTTGATACCCACCTTGTAGCCAGCATTTTCGAATAGGCTGACTACCAATTCGATGGTTTCCTTGTTGGGCTTTGACCAATCTTCATTGAAGCCAATGCAGATATCCACATCACTCAATTCTGATGGGAAGGAATGGCAATCAAGTAACAGGGCATCAGGGCACAGCTGGCTGATGAGACACTGCTGATGCCAATGCCAAAGGTTCAGCAGATTCTCTTTGTACACTTTGGGGATTTCACGAGAATAGCCATCGAACTGCTTGTACAGAATTCCCTGGCCAACGGATTCTAATGGATCATTCCAAAGCCGTTCAGCGTCCACGATAAAACGGGAATAAGGGAATCTGACCGTCCTAATGTTCACATTCTTGTAGCCATGAAAAAGGTAGTCAGTGTGCCAGTCAGTCCATTTCAGCACAATGTCATTGATGAATCGCTCATCAATGTTCCAGAAACTCAGTCGTTCGTTATAGAGCCCCTCAATGGAAGCATGCGGTTCGTTAAGAACAATGCGGGTGTATTGCATACCGTTATCATTTTAGTTAATACTCACTTAACTCGCATCTCTTTACCACCGTGGCATAACAGTAAACTCGGTTGGTGCGCACTGAAGCGCTCTTGATGCAAAATCTGGTGCAAAGTTACAAAGAAATTATTAATCCCCCAAAGAAAATCTAATATTTCAGTTAGAGTGTCCGAACTGCGTCCATCAATAATCTGCCAGAGTCATCCATACCTTTAATGCGACTGACCATACCAATAGAAGAACCAGAATATCAAAAAGAGAATCCCAATTCCGATGACGGCACCAATCAGTCTTCCCAATAGAGCCTTGAAATAATCCCAAACAGAATTATGTTCCCAAATAAAGCCTCCCCAACTCTCAAAGAACCTCATACCTACATATAGATTTTCTGAACAAACCAATAAGATAGTTTTGGTGCCCCGTCTCTCCTCTTATACTGCGACAGATCCAAGTATGGGGTAATATGTAATCCGTACTTCCGATTCAGACGATCAACCATATTCTTGAACTTCTTACCATGATGGCAGCCCCTGTCTTCCCCGAAATAAGCCAGATAATAGTGAATCATCTCATGGCACAAGATATCGCGGAACTGTTTTCCCGTAAAATCGTAATAGTCCGTGATAGAAATCTTGGGATCGTATAACGTCCTGTCAAACCAACCGCCTTTGGTATACTCGAAGAAGCCACATGTCCTGTATGAGTGTAGCAAGCCAAACTGCGGAATAGGTAATTTGCCCTCGAAATAAGCGACGTTACACTTGTTGAAAGATTCTGCAATATTTATCAAGTTTGCAACCATTCCCAATCAGCGTTTCCTGTAGCCCCCACTTGACCTCACATAACGTATAACTGGAGTATCGTTGTTCACCCAATCATAAGAACCTGACACGTTGGCACCACAATTATAACAACACTGAACGAAACCTCCACAGAACTGAGTGTTCAAACTAAAAACTACAGGATTGCCACAATTAGGGCATGTTACTGATACTGTTACTGTCATAATAAAGTTTATTTATATTTACAACATATTGTTTCTAATCAAAGCCGTATTCGGCAAAGAGAGCATCAACCTCTGCAAAGTCTATTTCTTCCCTAAGTATACCTGCTATATAGTTGATGATGACATACGTCTGCATGATTTCACGTGAAAAGAGATCTTTCACATATCGCATATCATCCTCACTATATGGATTAGTTGGCGAGCAAGCAAGCTCAAAGTCTAAAAGTTCCAATACCCATATATTGTTTTGTTCATAGATAGCATTATGAAAAATATTATGGTCATGCAGTACTAGAAGATTATAAATCAACACATAGGCCCCTTTAAGCAACCGTTCACCATCTCCAGAATACAAAAAGCCAAAGTTTTCCTTCCAAAGTCTGTTAGAGTCATCCATATCAAAAGTGTCAATAAATCAATTTGCTCCACCAATAACCAAGAAGAGGGGCATCATCGCTACGCTTTAATTTACTTATATCAATGAACTCTGTAATATGCAAACCAAACTTCTTATTCAGTTTACGAGCCATCTTCATAAAATCCTTCCCATGTGTTCCTCTCGTGTCAATACCGTTTATGGCCAGGTAATAGTGAATCATTTCATGTACCATCAGACTAATTACTTGTTTCTCACTAAACTGGTAGTAATCGCTGATATATATTTTAGGATTATAAATGGATTTACTCCATAGCCATTTCTTGTCACAACTAAAGTAGGCGCAATATTTGTATGAGTGTAGAACATCAAAATCTGGCACAGGTAAATTGTTTTCGAAATATGCATCATTGCACATTTCGAAATAGTATGCCACATCATCAACATTAACGACCATAGAAAGCTCAGAAACTATTTAGAAATTTGGAGAGCAGATCCAATACAAAACAAATTAATTTCCATAGCACATCTCCTATCCACTCTAACAATTTCACAAGCCAGTCAAAGATAGGTAAACTTGTATATTTCTGCACAAAGTATGCAGCAATAAGTACCAAAGCCACTATACCTAGCCATGGACCTCCATTCTTCCCTTGCTTAAAGGCGCTTCCAACGCCTTTCGTCAATTCGCCTATTCCTGAGTTTGAATTGCTTTTCCCCATCTCTGCTCTGGTTTTGTTCAAATTAATTATAAGAAGAATCCCATGTGTCTCTATTCGACAATATATTTCACCATCGCCTTTTGGCCCCACCACTTGACCTTACACCATATATTCTTGGTGTATTATTATTGCCCCAACTATACGAGCCAGAAACACTTGCGCTACAATTATAGCAACATTCACAAAAACCTCCACAAAACTGTGTATCCAAATTTAGCACTACTGCGTTGCCACAATTAGGGCATGTTACCGATACTGTTACTGTCATAACTAAACTACAAATTGTTTATTATTAACTGTTTCTCCTTTTTCATTATATCAACCTCTCGAGACAACAAATCATATATTACACTTAACCATTATAAACCTTACTTACCTTCATTAATAATCGATATCGCCATAGGATAGAAATCCGGTCTTATGATATAAGGAAAGAACTCAGCAAACAATTGGCACGTTGTGAGTTCACGACCTTGAATCTTAAAATGGCTGTAACCCATATCTAAATATTTATCCAGATCTTGTGGAAGAATATAATTTGTTCCATTGTAGAGGTCCTTTGTATAATTCTTCTTTGAGACTGTCTGCTCCATACATCGTTTTATTTTGGGACATTCTTTAAAAAAAGGTTCAGAATCACAATCGTTATCACTATCATACTCCAACTGTCTTTTGGCAGAGAACTCTTGATGAAGAACTCTTGCATTACATCCTTTGGGACAAGTGGAATTTATGAGTATCTCAACTCTGTCCCTCTCCTTTTCTTGAATGCTATTGAGAAAATCAGAATTATAGTTGTAGTCGTAATCAAGACAAATATACTTATAGTCATGGCTAAATTCCTTTAGCTGCGCCTCACTTGAGCGAAGACGTTTTGTTGTCGAACTGATATATGACACTGTAGAGTATTTGCTTCTTAGGTATTCTTCTAAACGTGGCGAATTGACAACCACTTCTGGCGAAAGATCTTGAAAGATATCCATAACCAGGTTACAATACCTATCATATAGATCATGTTCATTCAAAAATGAGTTTGTAAAGATAAACCTCACTTTAATATTAAGGTTAGCATAAGCATCATGAATGTTCTGCAACTGCTTTTTGTTATAATAAACATCGGCTAATGCGCGTCCTCCATTCCAAATGCATGTAGGTGAACCAAATACGCTATCTATTACAACATTATCCTTCATCATCCAAGGACAATCTTTTGCCGTCTTCAAAAAAGCACGCATAAATTCAAAAGACTCAAACGCTCCACATAGAAAGAAGTGTGCCTCCTTCTTATATCCTTCGAAATTCCAATCTATCCCTCTTCTTGTCATAACATTTGCTTTATTGTGAATATTCGTATGAACTCGTCAATAAGTCTTATTGCAGAATCAATATCTATTTCGGAACATATTTCATGAGGAGTGTGCATGTATCTGCATGGAATTGATACTACAGCTGTTTTAACGCCCTCCCCTGAGATTTGTATCGCATTAGCATCCGTTCCTGTCGGGTATGGACTTATTTCAACTTGATACATTACCTTATGTTTGATTGCAGCTTCTTCTAAGCTCTTGAATAATGCAGGATAAATGTTTGGGCCTTTTGTCAAAACGCACCCTCTTCCCAACTTAATGTCCCCATCACTAATAACATTCATAGTAGGATAATCAGTTGCATGAGTAACATCTATACAAATACAAACATCAGGTTTTATCGAATGAGCCACAACAGAAGCGCCCCTCATTCCAATTTCTTCGTGATTAGACGCAACGTAATACACATCCAATGGCTTATCCATTTTATATAGTAGTTCTGCCAACTTCTGTAAAACATTTAGCCCCACTTGATCGTCAAAGTATGAACCTGTAATAAGACCGTTTGGAAGTTCCTCATACTCTGAACAGAAGTAAGCATAATCACCTTTGCTGACCATCTGCAAAGCTTCTATCTGATTCTTTGCACCTATATCTATCCACAAATTCTCATAAGAAATCTTACAATTCTGTTCTTCTCGTATTAAATGAATAGGTTTCTTACCTATAATACCCGTGATTGATCTTTCATCATGCCTTATCACAACTTTTCTTGCGTGGAGAATTGAAACATCAATATAACCTGAGGGCTTTACATATAGGAAACCATTTTCGTCTATATGAGACACCATCAGTCGCACCACATCATGGTGAGCAATCAGCATAATGCTCTTCCCCACACCATGTTTGTGAGCAATAATATTACCAAGGACATCAGTATGAACTTCGCTCACAAAAGGCTTTATAGCATCAGAAAAATCTTTATAAGGTTTAAACAGTCCCTTCCGTTTCGTAACTTTCATATCCATTGTGTAGTGTTTGCTGTCTATTAAAAGCATAGGGAAGGCAAGCCTTTCCCTATGCGATTAACTGCATTCTCTTTACGCTCCGCGATACATAATACCGCATGAAGACTCATAAAGTTTCGGACATCCACTCATTGTCATTACTTTAGAAGCAGCGCTAACATTCAAATCTACTTTCATAGTTGTAAATGTTTTAGGGTTATAGTGATATTTCTTGGGGAACCACATTTACCCACCTACCTTCAATTTCGTGTCGCTATAATCAACTAACGACATTTCTCTTTGTATCTTCATCGGAACATAGTCTGGCAATTCAGCCAACCGCTCACGAAGAGTTTTCCTATTCAAAGGGTCATATCCATGCATAATCTTCTGAGCAAGTTCATATCGAGCCTTTGCCATGTAGCAATTTACTTCAGAGGCTTTTAAAGGCGTACCATATTCTACAAAATTGTTGCCTGGGCAAAGATTGCAATAAGCACAATAGTCATAACGTCCACATTCTTCATAATCATCAAGTGTTAAACCTCGCCAATATGATAGTTCTTTGCCGCTATTGAGGATACTACTGATTGTATCGTCCTTCAAATTACCTAACAAAGTATGGAAAGCGCAACATGGGATAACATTCCCTTCTGGTGTGATACATAGAGAATTCTCGCCTGCCCCACAAGGATTTTGGTCCATTGGTTTTGACTGACCACCATAATTGGGTGCTTCCTTACCAACATACAAAGGTATGTTATCGTCTCTGAGAACAATCTCAAGTTGTTCTTTTGTCATTCGGAGATATTTGCTTACACACTTGTCTCCCTCAATAGAATCTGTCAGACTTATTTCAAATTGAGGTACTGCACCATATTGTTTAGCAATATCAGCAACAAGGTAGTATGACTTGACATTCGGACGCATTATGCAGCACTTGATATTCATCGGAACGCCCAAAGCAGATAATTGACGAACAACAGCCATTGACTTTTCCCAAGAGCCTTTAATGCGAGTGATGTAATCGTGTACCTCAGCTATTCCACTATAGATAGAAACACCAACCAAACGTGGGTAGTAGTTCGCCAAACGTTCCACATCATTGACAATCCCTTGCCCATTAGTAAACACATCAAAGGCTATACCTTTATTATATAGGTAGTCCATCAGATCCCATGCAAAAGATTTTGAGAATGGGTCGCCACCTGTGAGGCATACTTTGATTAGCCCTTGCTCATAGAGTTCATCAATAATCCGTATGTAATCATCAAACGTCAATTCCTCTCTATTTCCACGAGTGCTAATTTCATCATCGTTTCGTGTTGCACCCTCATTATAGCAATGGATACACTTCTCACTACAGCGATAGGTTAGTTCAAACATAACGCTTGTTATGCCACCAACTTTTTCCGTATACCGTTGTTCTGCATTCGAGATGGCGTATGGCAGTTTCTCTTGTGTAGTACGCTCAACGGTTTGCTGTTGCTGACAGTTGTATTCACTAACACGCTTGCGGTAGTCTGCAATAATCTCATCTGTTGGCAATACTGAAGAGACGATGCCCATCTGCTCCAACTGCTCAAAGAACGGAGTAAGGCTTTCCATTGCGATGTTCAGTTTTGTAGCAATTGCCTCTAAACTAAACTCACCATTTCTTGGTATAGACAGTATTTCGCCAATGACCATTGCAGAATAGCTCTCGAAGAAATAGCTCATGCCCGCAATCAAATTGTAATAGATTGCAGCCTGCGCTTTATCATTGTATCTTCCGCACGTCCATATCGGACGGTAGTATATATTTGTTTGTGTCATAGGTTTTACCATTTGTTATTAAGACAAAGAAGTGTGAGCCTCTCGATATCCTACCGAAGGCTCTGGTAAAACCCGTACAAAGATAAAGAAACAGCCCACACCCTTGGAGGATATTTAGAGTGTGAGCCATGAATGGCTGCACTGGTAATATTCCTACCAAGGAGGAGACGTGTTCACTATCATCTGTTGTACTTGTAAGTTTACCAGACTTTTCGGTACAGATGAAAGCTAAACGCTTCCTACTATGTCTGACGCAGATTATCTGCGACAATGCAAATATAAGAATAATTTAGCAAACCACGTTCAATGTGGGCTGTATTTTCACATTTTTTATCGTAACGTCTGGATTTGAACGGTACCACCTGTGGAAGTGAAGCGCATATGGGGGCCACGATAGTCTTTGGGATACACCACACAGATGTCGCCTGTACCCTCCCAGATTTCAACACCGCCACTGATCCCCGTCTGTGTCAGAGAACCGTTGTACCAGATGGTCACTATGCCATGATGGAGGCAGGAGGAGGGTTGGTTGCCACTGAAGCGGGCTGTGCCGTAAGTCCAATCTGCCATCGCTACGTTCAGCATACCGCAGAAGGCTAATAATAACATCATTCGTTTCATCGTCATTTCATTTTTAGGGATTAATTCTCTTGGAGAGCAAAGGTACGAAACAAAGACGAAAAATGGAAGAAACAGCGTGACCATTTCTTCCATTTTGCATTTATTATTGTTTTGCGTTTTCACGCATCTGATTGAAGACGGAGGAAACGAGGGATTGGAAATGGGATTCTGTCTCTTGGTGGATGGTGGTTTCTGGGATGGATGGATATTTCTTAGCCAGACGTTCAGCAACCTGAGCGGTCTGATTGTGAAACTCTGTGGAGGCATCAGCCCATGCATTACCAGGAGTTGGTATTGGAGGCGGGAAGACAGAATCGCAGAAAGTGGCAATGGTGGAACGATAGGCTTTGTCCATCATACGCTCCACATCCTCCATGAATCGAGTCCGATCATCTTTTTCAGGAAGTTGTGGTTTAGGATTGCTAACAGGGGCAGGGAGAATCATGGGGACAGGGCCATGATTATGATGAACAGAATCACGCGACCTGTCCCCCTGATTCTCCTCAGACGGAACTGTGGAATCCGTTGGTGCCTCATGCTTTATAGGGGATGGCTCTTGATGATGGGTTATGAAAACGAGACAAACGGCCAATACTGCAACAAGAGCTATGAATGCAGCGACATAACGGAGAAACGGTCTCTTGCAATTGATGTCGTGCAGGATCTCCCCTACTGACTGATAGCGGTCTTCTGGATTTTCAGCCGTACAACGGGCTATCACCTTATTATATATATTAGAAGAAGGCAATAAGCCGAGGACTTTACCAAAGGCATAGATATCTGTACAGACATCTACCGTTTCGCCTACCTGTTGCTCTGGAGCAGCAAAGGCATTAGTACGGCCTGTGGTATCTGGGAAAGAGTCAGTGTAGCAACATCCGAGGTCGATGAGTTTGACATCATCGTTAATTCGGGTAAGCAGGATATTATCGGGCTTCAAGTCAAGATGGAGCACTTGATGGCTATGAAGATAGCCAAGGGCATCTAACAACTGACGAACGAACTTGTCCGTATGCTTCCGATTCTTGAAATAGTCTGGATTCGTGGCAAGACGATGGGAAAGAGTTTCGCCATCGACATACTCCATTAGAATGCCATCATGGTCGAGTGAGAGATAGCGCACCATGTTTGGATGCTCCAAACGATAGCCCGTCTCAAACTCTTTGCGAAGAGCCTCTTGGTAGCGGATATCGCCAGCATATTCTGCTTTCAGCCGTTTCAGAAAATGCAGTTTGCCATAAAGCTTCACACGGAAGGTGTCACAAGTAGCTCCCCGTGTATCCATCTGTTCGATGGCATCATATTTTGGCTGGCTGTCTGAAAACTGCGAAGAATCCATTGATTACAACAACGTGATTGAAGAGAGGCCGGAGATGCGGCCAGCCGTGAACTGACCCAATGACTTGCCTTTGCGCCAGACATTAAGTACCAAGAGGGGATGGCGGAGCACGAAATTGAGCACTTCTATCTCATCATCTGCCTGAAGTTTGCTGTTCTGGCTCTCCAAGACCAAATAACGATGGGAACCAAGATACTTCAACCTAACACGACGGTCTGGCAGGTATTCGAATTCCACAAGTCTGTTAGGGGCTAAATCATCAGAACGGATTTCTCCTTCCGTCGTGCCGAAATCAGAATTGCCCTTGTCTTCGATGGCTTTCAGTTCATCCCAATGGGCATAGCCGAGATAGCGGGCTATGGCGTCAAGGGTGCTGGCGTGGGGTGAACGCTCATCCTGGGCAAAACCCAAGAGGCGTTTAAGCGTCGTTGCACCAATACGAACTCCCGTCTTGCTCTCAATATCCAGCGACAGAAACTCGCAATCAGAAGGCAATCGCAGATCATTAGCAGACTTATCCTTCAGCAGTTGAACTATTTGGAATGGCAATCTCATCCTAAACTGTATTTTTTGCAAAAGTAGGCAAAAAATCTTAAACTCAGCACAAAACCATGCAAATTTTATGCTTTTATTGCGATTGAGGGAGAATAGAGTGTGGTGGGGACACTATTTGATTCTGCGAATCAGAGCAGAGGGATTACGCTTAGTGTCCCAAATGTCAACAACATGTACTACATCTTCTGACTCGTCGTAGTAATAGATAATCTTAAATCGACGATTCATAAGGTGGCGGCGGCGGAACAGAGGACTGCGATCTAAAAGAAGTTCCTCTGGAGGATAAACTTCAGGAAACGACTTTACACGATATTCAAAAGACTGGATTTCCTTAGCCCATCTAAGTGCAGTGCTCTTTCCATATTCTATAGCAGCGTACTCGATGAATTGGCCAAGGAGCAATTTGGGTTCCTCTTCCCAATTTATCGTAGCCATGGATATTTGCTATAGAGTTCCTCCCACACTTCTTCTGAAGAGGTCCATTTCACCTCCCCTTTCCTTAGTCTCTCTTCAAATCTATCGATTCTTGCAACGGCTTCTTTGTCTGAGGAAGGGCCAAAACTGGGGAACTTATCCCAATCAAGGTCATCAATCCAATCATGAACTTCTGTCATGCCATCGACAGACATTGTATCGGGAATAGGAGCAGTAACAGGTTCGCTTACCTTGCCTCCAACCTCTTCCTCTTCAATAGTAGGATATCTCTTATCTTCCATGTCTTTGTCTTTTATTGGGCAAAGATAAGAATAATTTGGCAATGCACCAAATAATTAGAGGAATTTTTGTTATTCGGCGTTGTGACGCATCTGGTTGAAGACGTGGGAGGCGAGAGATTGGAAACCGTGATGACTCGTAGCTGCGCAAAGCCTTCTCTCCCCTATCATATATAAATAAGGTAGAAAAGATTTGGCGGTATCGTGGAAAATGTTTACCTTTGCAGGCAAAAATCAAACCATAAGGACAAAAATGAACAGAGACAACGCTATCTTCGAGTTGATCGAGAAAGAGCATCAGCGCCAGCTGAAAGGCATCGAGTTGATTGCCAGTGAGAATTTCGTGAGTGACCAGGTGATGGAGGCCATGGGCTCCTACCTGACCAACAAGTATGCCGAAGGCTATCCTGGCCACCGTTACTATGGTGGTTGCCAGGTGGTCGACGAAGTGGAGCAGCTCGCCATCGACCGCGTCTGCAAGCTCTTCGACGCAGAGTACGCCAACGTACAGCCCCACTCTGGTGCCCAGGCTAATGCAGCCGTACTGCTGGCTGTGCTGAAGCCGGGCGACACCTTCATGGGTCTGAACCTCGATCACGGTGGTCACCT
>CAMKSE010000044.1 GCA_946415365.1 uncultured Prevotellaceae bacterium | reverse complement strand
GCTGCCGAGGCGACGAATACACCTACGAGCAACTGTTAGACATCGCCCATCAGTATCTCAAAGAAATGGGCTATGGAGAGGAAGGCCAGCCTATTCTCATCTATGCACACCACGATACCGACAACCACCATATTCATATAGTGACGAGCCGTGTGGCTCCCGATGGGCACAAAATCGATGACCACCACGAAAGGGTACACTCTCAGGACGTCATCAACCGCATTATGGGCGAGAACCAGGAACAGCGAGCTTCCGAAACCGTCAAGAAGGCTCTGGAGTACCGTTTCTCTACCGTCAACCAGTTCAAGGCCATCCTTGAATCCAGCGGCTACGAGTGCTATACCAAGGATGATGATCTTTGTATCAAGCGTGATGGGCACGTTATCGAGACCCTGCCACTGAACGTCATCCAGCAGCATTGCCAAACTTTCGAATCCGATGAAAAGCGACGGAAACAGCTCAGAGCCATCCTCCTGAAGTACCGCGACATGACTGCCGACAAAGAAGAACTCCGAACGATGATGAAACAGAAGTTTGGTATTGATCTCGTTTTCCATGGTTCCAAAGATAAACCCTATGGCTATACCATCATCGACCACCAGAACAAGACCGTCCTCAAAGGTGGTGAAGTCCTGAAGCTCAAAGAACTGCTCCAGTTCCAGCCGAAGGAAGAACGTCTGCACCGCATGGACGAGTTTATCGATGCTATGCTGGAGGACAATCCCGACCTGACCACCCGCGAACTGAACCGTATGCTTCGCCGCCAGTTCGGTACTCATATCTCCAAAGGCCGTATTGCCTATGGTGACGATTTCATCGACCTCAAAGACTATCAGCTTCGGGCCCTCAGAGCCAATGACCTCAAAGCATGGATGAACGCCCATCCAGAACTGGAGCATCAGTCTTCAGTGTCTCATGGCCGCAATACAGAGTCATCGCAACAGCAGCAATCCGACAGTCGCCATCTCCGCAAGCCAACCATCACAAAGGAAGGCTCACGAGATCAGAACCGTGAATGGGAAGTTGGTCACAACACTCGCTACAATGAGATAGATGATGAGAACAAGTTGAAGCGATAGTTCTCCTATGGTTTAGCAAAAACGCCAATCGCAATTGGCGTTTTTGTTTCCATATTCCTCAGAATGGCAAACCACTTCCGTCATCGACTACTGGTGCCGCATGTCCTTTTTCACTATTTGCAATGAACCTCCTGATAATCTCTATAGCCTTCTGAATGTTATAGCACAATTCAAAGGCATCATTCTTGGCAAAAAAATCCATCGAGACCATGAGCCACTTGTAAACCTTATCATCTTCCAACTTCTTACCATTGAATGCCTCTATCCGATTGAACCAGTATTCTTCCAAACAATCGAATTTGTCCGTTGGACTTTCCAAGCGGGACTTTTCCGGGTTAGTCAAGTCCTCCAATATTTCTGTGATGTAATTTCTCACTTCTTCATCTGGCTCGTGTTTCACCAATTCTTCTATCCAACCAGGAGTCATCCAACTATATTCAGGCTGGATATGCTTAAATCCGTAATGTCTTTCGTTGTTATCCTTACTCATATTCTTAAAGTGTTGAAAATATACAGGCAAAGTTACACATAATACGGCAAATTTCACTATCTTTGCCCTCGTTTTTAAATACGATTTGGAATTATATGACACAAGAATATGCAAGGGTATCAGTAGAAATGCCCGAAAACGAAGATAAGAAATCCCTCCGTCAGGAACTGACCTACGAGATAGAGAACAACGACATCAAGGATGAATTTACCATCAAGTTCTGATTATGGAAAAGAAAAGCGATACCTTCCAGATAGCCTCCGACATCCAATGGCAATATGCTGGTGATGGCGTTGTTCGTCAGATTATGGGCTACGATGAGAATATAATGACGGTAAAAGTGAAATGCAATCAAGGATCCATTGGCCCGCTCCATCAGCATCCACATACCCAGACCACCTATATTGCCAGTGGATGTTTTGAGGTGACTATTGGTGAGGAGAAGAAAGTTCTCCGTGCTGGCGATGGCTATTATGTGGCTCCTAACCTACCGCATGGTTGCGTCTGTCTGGAGGCAGGTATTCTTATCGACACCTTCACACCTATGCGCGAGGATTTCCTTAAATAAGATATTTCGGAAAAGGACATTGCATTACTTGTACCCTTTCCGCATCATCTTCTTGTCATAGCGTTCACGGTTGGCCTGCTGTTCTTCGGCTATGCGACGTTGGTGCTCTTCCTCTGGGATGGCATCATATTCTTCTTTGGCTATCTTTCTCAGTTCATCAATCTCTTCCTCCGACAGTTCCTTCAATTCGTTGTCACCATTTGTGTATATAGTACTAGAAGTCATAGTCTCCGAGAGTTTTTCGTCAAAGGGTATCAGGCCTAATACCAAATCCCGCTGTGCTTTCAGCAGTTGATCGTTAAATTTGAAAGCAGAAAGATCTTTTTGGTGATCGTTCAGCATGTCCACCGATATAAAAGTTTCAAGGTAAATCACACTTCTCTCGTTATTATAGTAACCAAGAAACATACCATCTGCCACCCTAAACACTAAGGCATGGAAATTTGTGCTGCCATAGATAGTACGCGATGGGGCACAGACATAATAAGGGCTGCGCCTAACCAAACAGTCACAGACGGAAACAAAATCCAAGTCCTCTCCTCCAAGGCATCTTTCTTTATATCGTCTGATAGCATGGGCAGACACAAAGAAAGCATTGCCAGGATAAGGTAACACCAAGACAGGCTTACCCGTTTCCATATCGTTGATGATGGTGTATTTTATCTGATTCTCGCTTTCTACCAAAAAACTTATCCCCCTTGCACGCTCCAGAGCAGAAGGTTTCTTTTCGTGCATCAGGATTTGTAAGATGCGCCAATGGATGTTTGTCGTGTGCGAATGGAAGGTGGCAGGTCGTAGAGGTGTATAATACGGCTTGTTTTTGAAGATTTTCTTAAGCTTATTCCCTTCACGTTCCAATTTCCTAATCAGGAAGTCCTGAATATTCTTCTCATCTAAGCTCTTTTGGACTTCAATCTCAGAGTATGTCGAATTAGAGGTAATCATTTCATCTTAACATTACAATAATTGCTTCTATTATCGTTTTGAATGAGAAAGTGATAGACTGTGCGCACTTCATTATTTTATACAGTTTCTTGGTTTTGGTTACAAGTAAGTCGTAAGGGGAGTTTGGGGTTTGATCTATTGAAAACGGAAAAACGCTCAGGAAGAGGATTCTCAACATTCAGATTATACGTTGCCACATAGTCAGCAAACGACAAATGTTGAATATTTCCTATAATTTTCTGTTCTACAAAATCAGAATGTCTGTCGACCTTGGAATTGATAAGCCGAAGTATTATCTCCCTGATAAGCTCTGATAACATGATATAATCTAAAAAATCTTTCAGTTCAGCCTCATGCACCAAGGTGCTTCTTACTTCTCTTATTAGCTTGTTAACCTCTGGGGTTCTTTCTATACCAAGTTCATCCAGAATAAGGCGGAATTTAGCTGTAGCCCAATTGAAATCATTAAGGCCATTTATTTTGTCTTCTAATCTTTTGCAATCTTCAGACGATATTCCTTCATGTCTTTTCAAAACATCATTGAGTTTTGTCTTAATTACTTCAAAATCGTCTTTAAGTACTATGTTCTTCCGAATAAAAGTTTTGGAGTGTGTCTCCAAATACTTTTTACATAACCCTTCAAAGGCTAATATGAGAATAAATGCCCTATCATCATAATCCAACACTTGTTGGGCAGTGCAAAGGTGTCGCACATATTTATTTAAGTCCAGCAGATTGTTCCACCTGACGTAATTGTCAAATTCAAACAAAATAGGGAACGGCCTAAATACTTTTGCGTTTCCACAAGCATAATAGGAGCAGCTGATATTTTCTATTTGGTTGTATGAAAAGAGCTTTAAAAAACTACCATATTCTTCTTTCGTGATCTGAACTTCCGCCCCGTTAATCAACGACAAATAGCCTACTAATGAATCCCTAAACAATTGGAAAATATCTTCTGTCAATGTATTGTGAGTACCTTCTTGTTTATAATGAAAAAGAACATACATCATGTCATTGCCCTCACTTCTTTCTAATTGCATTCTAAACGGTGTGTCATAAACTATTAACTCAGTTGGAGCGTCTGGTGGAACTATCAAATCTAATCCCCAAAAATCAACAGAAAGCAGCTGATTTGGCAGTATTCTAACACCCGCAAAATCCTGACAAGAAAAAATACCATTTTCTTCGTAAACTGTAATGTAATCACAGCATTTAAAAGTTACCTTAGTGCCTTTTCTGGCTACAAAAGCAAGATTAGAAGCCTCTATGTTTACACCGTCGAACGACTGCATCCTGGCACTAGCAAGAAGTCCCAAAGTTTTGAATTCGAAATTCGCTAAATCCTCTTTGGTGAAGAAGTGAGTTTCAAGAAACAACACCCCCTCCTTCTCTACTATCATACCATATTCGCACTTTATTTCTTTATGAGGTGCACAAGAAGTTCTATTTAATAGAGAAAGCGTAATCTTGCGGACTTTGTATAATTCTTTCATGCTACCCCCAAAATCCTTTCAATAATCATTCGCATATAACCATCACATTGTTCCTGTTGGAAGTAGATATGGTTCTTGTTCATATCCAGTATTGAACCACCCCAATGTTCAATTGCTTCAGCCTGCGTTGGCGTAATAATGTAGCAATCAAGTGAAATATCCTTATCGTTGAGTTTTTGTTCAATTTCTTCTTTCAATTTGTTGAAGAAGCCAATCTTTGCACTCTTGTAGCCTTTCTCATGTTGAAGGCCATGAGGTTCAATGAAGGTGACATATTGATGTTCTCCATCAATAATCCATAGTATGAAGTCGGGATAGAAATAAAGCGAATCAAAGAACCCAAGACCCTTTTTACTGCGGTTACGGAGCAGATACAAAGACTTACCATTAAGCAGTCCCTGATCGTTTTGGATAAATTTCAGGAGTGAATCTATAAAGTCTTTTTCGCTCGGAACCAAAGCCGTAGGCTTAATTACCACAAGAGGCCCCTTTTCTGCATCTTCATATTCGTCGCCTTTCAAATACAGCAGAGGTTGATAGAGGTGCTGCTCCAGGAAGAGTGCTTTGAAAGGATTGGAACGATCAAGTTCATAGGGATGGTTCTGATATTGTTTCACTAAGTCTGTGAGCTGTTCCTGCTTACCGTCACCAAGCAAATCTTTGAGGGCTTTGAGCTTACCCACAATCTCTTCTTTACTCTTATCTACAAGAATATTATAAACGGAGATGAAGTTCTCATCGCCAGGAGTTAACCATGTTGTTTCCAGATTCTCGGTTTCCCATTCGTGCTTATAATGATTGTAGAAGGCATCCACGTATAGTTTCAGAAGCTTTATGGCCAACGATTGCCATAAGTTTACAGATGTCATGAAGTTAAGTGGACGCATATCATCTTCTAAGATATACAAGGTATACCAACTCGTGTCAAAGAATAAGTCTTTCAACGATTGTCGTGTGAAGGAAAGGTTCGACCATTTTCGTGACCGTTTATACTGCTCCAACTCGAAATACACCTCATCCCAATTGATATAGGGCCAATAGGCGTTTTCCAGCACCTCCTTATGATAATCATGAGTCACATTGGCTCCTACTTCTTGACTGGGCAATCGTTGTAAGCGAGGGTAATAGTTGAGCGTTACTTTCAACTTCTCCTCGGCTTTTAGTTCAATATGGGGATAGTCGGTCTTAAAGTCTTTTCCGTCTTTTACCTTAATATATTTCAACTTTGTTTTTTCCAAATCGACCGTAGGGAAAATAGGCAACTCTATAGGTTCCATCTCAGGGCCCTTGTTGATGCCCTCGCTCTCCAGATAGTCGCGGAACTTCTGCATATAGTCAGCACGAACACCGAAGATATTAAGCGTTTCGAGCAGGTTGATGAAGGCAGGAAGCTTGGGATGCTCATACCCTTCCAATTTATTACTTCGTTTCAGACTGAATCCATATCCTTTCAAACGGACACCACGACCAAAGAGCTGAATAATCTGACTTCCCTCACCACGACCTATGTTCATAAGTCCCATCGTCGATACGCGCCACGAGTTCCATCCCTCGGTAAATTTCTTAGAGCCTATAAGTATATTGACGCTGCTGTTTTTCTCGTTGATAGTAGCAAAGGGTGACTTGTTGGTGAAGTCCACATCGGTACACATAAAGAGTGCATTACCTTCAGCATCCTTCTCCTCACGAATCTTCTTCATCAATCCATCGGAATCGCCAACGTTTATGACACCGAAGTATGCTCCGTTGCCTATACGAAGTCCTATCTCGCCTTCTTTACCTTTCAAATTATCCACATAGATATTCGCTCCCAGCGTAGGTGCTTTGAACAAGCGCTGAAGCATGTCACCATAAATGGACTGGGCTTCGAGATTCGAGGCTCGCAAATAACGGAATGAATCCTCAAATATCTCTCGATTCTCTTCATCGCGCAGCCCTGCTTGGCCTGTCATTAGAAGGCGTATATCCTCGATGGCAGTATTTTGATTAGAGATGAAAGAGTAGAAGAAACGTAGGATAGATATTACATCACTCACACTTTCCTTATATGAAGCACTCGACTTGTTGTTAGACTTGAGCACCGTCGTTCCCACGAATATAGCCAACGGTTTCTCTACATTGAAGGGACGCATTTGGTCAACTTCTTCTTCATAAAGACGCATCTGCTCATAGAAACTCAGCAGACAAGCCGTGAGATAGCGGTCAAGCTGACCGGAAGACTGTAGCGACTCGGTAAGATTAAGAATATTGTAGTCTTTGCCGTAGCCATCTTCATAGAAATGTTTATAGCTATAGTCAAAGATAGTGGCTTTTCCGTATTCGTTCAGAAGTTGCTTTTTTTTCTGTGGATCACTTCCTGCTGATACACTTTGACCGAAAGTGGCACTATACTCGAAGGTAAACCCTCCGTCGGCAAGTGTGTTTCGATAGTCCTTCCATGAGTCACCCGATGAACCGCGATGTCCTTCATCGACGATAATGAGATTGTTGCCCTCAAAAGCGTGTGGGTCAACGCGCGTTACATTGTTCTTCTCTTTGTCGTCACTGAGCTTGGTTATTTCCATCACTTCTACATGAGAGCCTTTGTAGAGATGGTTTGTGACATCCTTGTTGAAGCCCACTGCATCAATACCGCTCATAGCAAGTTCTTCCAGGTGTTGGTTTGAAAGTCCCTCGTTTGGAGTAAGAAGAATAATGCGGTTTAACCGTCCCTGTCGTTTGTCACTACGCTCATAATACCACAGATATTGCAGGATATTCACATGCATGAGTAATGTTTTGCCACTGCCTGTAGCATTCCAGTAGGCCAGTTTGTTCAGTTCTTTCTCTGTAAATGGTTCCAGTCCGTTATAGTTTTTCGGATTGGAGTTAAAGCAGGTATGATGATCCCGGTCGCCAAATAGGAACAGGTTAAGGTCAGTGAGCAGTTGCTCCCTACCGTTGAAGTAGCGATCAAGGTAAGCTTCTGTGAAAAGCAGGGATAGATATTGGAAGTATTTCCATTGAATTGCCTCCTTGCGCAGTTTGTTGATGCGCTCAGTATGCCGGAATATATGTTCATCGTATTCTTCCAGTTTCTCAACTATTGGGCTGTTACGGAAATATTGCTTCAGTACCAGCGAATAGCGAGAATGGTTCTCTTCATCCCATCCTTCAAGAACGGGTGCCTTTAGCATCTCGCTCATGCGCTCAATGTCGGCATCTGGTCCCAATAAGCTGAACATATATTGGTTCAGCACCAATGAGTGGCGGAGTTTGGCCAGTTTTGTTCTTATTCTCTCAGGCATATTTTATTCCTCCTCAAACATTTTGTGCTTGAACGTTTCTTCCGTAAGGCTCACCTTCCAAATGTCAGCGTCAGTGCGAAGGTTTTCCAGGTTGTTGTCACCATTCACATATATACGGTCAAAAGACTTGTCCTCCATTCCGGCGAAAATGGTATTCAACTTTTCGCTATCTACCTCGGCTACAGTGCGCCAAATGATGAGGGTGCGCTCTCCATCGCGGGTTGTACCCTTCACGATGCAGAGGTTTTCGTCAGGCCATTCTTCATGTTCTACATAGAGGCCAATCAGATAGTTGAAGGTTTCTACCAAGTCAACAGTCTGCTCGCTGGTCTCATTGCGGCGTGTAATTTGCATCTTATAGTCAAATGGTCTGTCAAATTTCTCTATTGAGAAGAGCGAGTCGCGAGTCTCGAAGTCGAGCATATAGCCAAGATAACTCTCAGAATAGGTCCCGAACAAGCCACCGTTATTGCTCTTAACAACGAGGTTGTTCAGCGTGTCCTCGTATTGTTCCAGTGTGATATACTTGAAGCAGTGGCTAACACCCGTTTCTCGGCTACGGGGCTTACCCTTGCTCCATTCTTTGGAATAGGCCACTTTCTCTATTCGCGGTTTGGTAATGGTATCGAAATAGTTTTCCTGTTCTATGAGGATGTATTTTCTGTCGCCACCACCACGATTAAAATTGATTACTGCATGCCCCGTTGTGGCACTACCACCGAAATAGTCAAGCACAAGGTCGTTTTCTCCAATGCCCATCACTTTAAGACATTCCTCTACGGCATAGATTGATTTTGGATAGGAGAATGATTCTTGTTTACCAAAGAGTTTCTTCAATAGGTCAGTACCATGCTCCGTTGCAGAATACTTAGAATCTTCCCAAAAGGTCGTGGGCTGAACGCCTTCGTTCTTACGACGACGGCGATAAATGAAGTATAGGCCGTTAGATTGTTTCTCAGCCTTAAATTCTTCAACCTCCTCAATAGTTCTGTCTAAGCCAAAATACCAACATCCTTCCGTTTTTCCATCATCTTTTATGGGATATACAGCAATTTCACCAGTTTTGGTTTCTTCAAGTATGTCATAAACCTCCTTTTCCTCATCATACTCCATTTCTGGAACTCGCATTTTGCTAGTCTCAGGGTTCAGATAAATCGGGAAATACATAGTTGGACGGTTACCTCTAAAAGAGTTAGACCCTGCTTTACGTAGAAGTTCCCACATGAACTTTCCCTTTTCATCTTCTTCATTGTACCGCTGCATTTGCTCGTCTGAGTGTTCTAGGCGTGCAATAGAAGTGTCAGAACTCTTCTTATTGAAAAGAGCATATTCGTGAGAAATAGCAAAACCTTTGGGGATAGGGCGACCTGATGGCTTGATACGAATGCTCACCGAATAAGGTTGCTCACCGTATATGCTCGTTAAAAGCATCTTCAGTTTACTTTCCTCTACATCGTCAATAGTGGTACATTGAATGCCATCCTCGCTGAGGATTTCCTTTCCCAGAAGTACGCGGTCATTCAATAGAGACAACCACGAAGCATCACGATAGGAATTCTTGTAAAGAATCTCGCTTGCCGATGTGTTGTATGGTGGATCAGCATAGATGCATTTGGCCTTGCCTTGGAACTTGTTGCGAATAAAGTTCAAAGCTTGGAAATTGTCACTATGTATTAGTAGACCGTTGGTTTGCCCATCCAGATTCTTGATACTTGATATGAGACGATGTTTGAAGCTATTATCAAAAAAGCGAGTATCGAGCAGCAAATGTTGGTTTTGCTCTAAGAACTTCTCGGTAAGCGGCTCACTATAGCTTTCAGTAAACATGTCCTTACTCTTCAAGTCATCAATAGCAAAGAGACGCACCCATTCCTGACGCTGTGCACCATTGGCAATGATTTCTGGGTAGAGTTCACGAGGTACTCGATCGAGCGTAATGCAATAATTACTCTCTGTAACAAACTTCTTTTTCAGCCAAAGCTTTCTTTGGAAATTCTCAATGCCAGCCAAGAACTCGATGATGTTATAGCCAACATGTTTCACTGTTTTCACAAGAGCTACATAGCTGCGTATTCTGTTCTCGTCAGAGTCGATATCATCAATATGAAGAAGTTCGTTCTTGATGTAGAAGTCCAATTCTTTTTTAAGGAATCCTCGGAGATTCTTATGAATAAAGAAGTCACAAGTGTTGCGAGCCACGAACGATTTAAGGTGCTTCTCCAGACAAGAGGGCGAATCTTCCACACCAACTACAGCATGAGCAAGTAGGGAGGAAAACGCGGTAAAGTCCTTGCTAATTCGTTCTACTAATTTGGCTAAAGCTTCGTCTGTGAGTTTCTTTTGCAAGTCGCGTTCTTTCTTCATTAGTTCGTAAGTGAACCGGATGGTCAGCATATCACCCTCAACAGAGACATAGTCTTCACCCTCATTTTCTGCAAGTGCAAAACATCGAACGGCATTCTTATCTTCCTTTACGCTATTTACTTCATCGTGCGTGGCATTCACCACACGGAACACCACCTTTTTGTCACCATCTAAATTAAAAGAGTAATTTTTCAGATACTCACTTGACTTGATGTAATATTGGTCTTGATTGGCCCAATACATCATCACCTCTTCACCGCCGTAGGGGATAGCATACTTGCTGTCATCGTGAACGCTACTATACCTGCGTTTGCTGATAAAGTCACCATCGTCATAATAGCGACTGAAGAACCTTGCCAGATGGTCGTAGGTCATATTCTCCAATTCATCTGTTGGAGTAAGTCCTTCCAATTCTTCGGCCAATGCCTTAACCCTGGGCACGTTCATGATGTCGCTCATAGGTACGCCGAGACTCAAAGCACCTTGTTTTGCTTTTTGTAGCTCTTCTTCAACGAAGCGGCGGCGTCCTCCTACATTTTGGGTTATTTCATCCTGCACATTCTTTTGCAGGTCTTCCTTCAGATATTTCTCGATGTCCTCCTGCTTCTGGTGCATCACTTTATAAATGCCAAAGTCCAGGTCGGCGGCATCGTCGATCATGAACATCTCACGGAGAACCTTCACGAATTTCTCAAATTGCTCTGTCATAACTACTTTAGGTAATAACTGAGTTTATTCTTTAATTGTCTTATAGCTGACAAAGGTACGAATAATCTTTGAGATTATTGGGTTTTAATAGAGAATTTACACATCTTTTAATAATAAGGATCTTTTCACCATACTCATATTACCAACAGCCCCATCGTAAAGCGCATATTAACTCTCCTTGATAAAAGCTGGGTATTTAGGAGTGAGTTCTTTGGCATTAAAGCCAGCTATGAAACAGGTGAAAGACAAGTTTCAATCCCAAAAGGGGAAATTGAATAAAAATACATTTGCCTTAATTTATCCCCTTCCATCTCCCTTGCTACGATATACCAACGATAGCCCTCTGTGCTTGTCTGTATACGAGAGGGAAATAGCTAAATATGGGGAATCTGATTCTGTTACACAAATACAGAAAATGTGTATTTTATATATTAATATTGATAAATTTAGTGATATTCAGAATTTATAAAATATCAATATTATAAATTTCTGATAAATTGTTTGG
>CAMKSE010000043.1 GCA_946415365.1 uncultured Prevotellaceae bacterium | reverse complement strand
TCAATCCGGGACTTGTACAGAATCCCAACTATGAGAAGTGAAAAGTGGATAAAGAATAGTAAACAGTGAACCAATGAGAATTATGAATAAGAAATTATATAGTCTGATGCTCACGCTGCTGTCCCTGACAGGACTGATAAGCAGCTGTGCAGATAAAGAGGACATCGTCTTCGACCACGAGCGTCAGCAGTTCGAGACACGCGCAGACCGTATCCTGTTGGAGTTTATTGCACCATTCGGCACAACCGCCGACGAGCAGATCTACATCATCGGGCCGTTCAATGGCGACAGTACAGCCATCGGCCAGCAGCAGTATCTGCTGGCCAAGGCGCCCCAGAGCGACATCAAGTGGGCCATCTATCTCGATCCAACCGGCTTCGTAGGCGGCAAGAGCCTGGCCGACGGCTTCCGATTCTACTCCGCCAAGCAGGGTATGGAGTTCACCATAAAAGGCGAGGCGGCGATCCACAACGACAACCCCGGCGTAGGCACCTTCACCAATGTATGGGGACAGCGCTGGGAGAGCTACTACTGGGCTGGCGGCGAGGCGCCCGAGCCTGAGCACGACGGTTTCGCCGTTTACGTCGACGACCAGACTGGCTGGGACGCCCTGACGCTCTACATGTGGGGCGACATCAACAACCTCAATGGCGACTGGCCAGGCATGTCGGTGACAGGTACCTGGAGTAAGGACGGCGTCACATGGAAATACTTCGACATGGGAGCAGCCAATACCGGACTGAATGAGAATCTCATCTTCAATAATGGCGGCAGCGGTGTCCAGCTGGCAGACTTCAACTTCACCATCGACCGCGACATCTATCTGCGCATCACCGCCGACGGTGTCGAGGAAGTGGGAGCCGAACCGAAGGTCAGCCACGACGGCTTCGCAGTGTTCGTCATCGACGATACCGGATGGGACGCCCTGACGCTCTACATGTGGGGCGACATCAACAATCTCAATGGCGACTGGCCAGGCATGTCCGTGACAGGCGAGCAGACCGTCAACGGACAGACATACAAATATTTCGATCTGGGTGAAGCCAACAGCGGGCTGAACGAGAACCTCATCTTCAACAATGGCGGCAACGGCGTCCAGCTGGCAGACTTCAACTTCACTATCGATCGCGACGTTTATCTGCATGTCACGGACTCAGGTGTGGAGGAAATAGAACCTTAATTAGAGTTAATTTAGTTATATAACTACAGGCTGGCTGCTCTGTGAAGACCAGCCAGCCATTCTTACACATAAGCATATCAAAATGAAAAAGATCATTCTTTACCTGTTAGCGCTTCTGCCTGTCCGCCTGATGGCCGGCGACTATGTGGCAGAGATCAATGCGGCTCCCGGGAAAAACCCAGAAGGGTGCCGCGTCATATATGAGATGAATGTGGGTATGTTCACGTCCGAAGGCACCTTCAGCGCAGCCAGCCAGCAGCTCGCCAGTCTGAAGCAGCTGGGCATCGACATCGTGTGGCTGATGCCCGTCTACCCCAGGGGCGGAGGCATCAACAGCCCCTACGCCGCGACCGACTTCCAGCTGGTGAACCCTTCATACGGATCCGTCGGTGACCTCAGGGCCTTCGTGGCCCAGGCCCATGAGCTGGACATTGAGGTATGGCTCGACTGGGTGCCCAACCATACGGCGACGGACGCAAAGTGGGTCGCCACCCATCCGGAGTACTACGTCAGGAACGGCAGCACCTTTGTACATCCCAACAACTACGGCGACGTCTATCAGCTGGATTACAACAATCCCGAGCTCCGGAAGGCCATGAACGACTGCCTGAAGTTCTGGATAGACCAGGCCGATATCGACGGATTCCGTTGCGACTACATCAGCAGCCGGGAGATTCCCGCCTCTTACTGGCAGACGACCATTCCAGAGATCAAGAACTACAAGAGCGGCAAGACCATCACCTTCTTGGGCGAGGCCGACATAGCTGGCGACGCCACACGGCTGAAGGCGGCGGGCTTCGACTACGACTACGCATGGGGCTTCCAAAGTGCACTCTCCAGATACGGGGCAGGCGGTATCTACAGCGCCTCGCTGAAAGCCAACGTCGACAAACTCGTCAGCACACAGAGCGGCATCAGCTTCGGACGCATGGTCTATCTGACCAACCACGACCAGAATTACAACGAGGGCAAGAAGACCCTGGCCGAGAAGTACGGCGACAACCGCTATCCCCTCTCCGTGCTCATCGCGACGGCATGGGGCATGCCACTGCTCTACAACGGCCAGGAAGTGGGAGGCAACCAGGTGCTGGACTACTTCCACGACACCAAGATCAACTGGTCCGTCAGAGACGACAAGATGTATAACACATGGCGTACGCTGACAGCCCTGAAGCATGCCGTGCCCGCTTTCCGCGACGGTCGGACGACCGCAACCCACCATACGCTGACATGGCTGGACGTTGCCGACAGCCAACATATCCTGGCCTATACCTGCCGATACGGCGACAGCGAGGCCCTCGTGGTACTCAACTTCAACACAGAAGCCGTCAGCGCAACAGTCAGCGGTATTGCCGAAGGCGACTGGAGTCTCTGGCTCGACAGCGAATCCGTCAGCAAGGGTGTAAGCCGCAGGCAAACGCATCTGAACGCCACCCATCTGTTCTCCTTGGAGGCGAAGGGCTATCAGGTCTATGTCAAAGGCACTTATCCCGAGGAAGGCCCGACCGCCTCACATATCCATGCGCCTGCGCAGGATAGTCATAGAATGATAAAGGGTAAGGCGGTCTCTGATTCCGCCTACTCTTTAAGCGGACAGCGGATCAGCCGTGGCCGCCCCTTAAGACCCGGCATCTATATCTCTCAGGGCAGGAAATACCTGGTAACCAATAGCAATAATGAGGACCCAGCCGCAAGGGTTGAGTCCTCATGTAACTAACCAATTAACCTATGTATGAACCAAGTTCAATTCTATGAAAAAACAGTCTGACTACTCACAATAGTACAGTTTCAGCGGCGTGTATCCCTCACCTGTAAAGAGCAGGTGCTGGGCATCGAGGACATCGAGGATGGGATCACCATTGAAGTTGAGCTCGATAGTAAAGGTGCCGTCGCCGTTGTCCACGAGACGCTCGTCACCCTTGCCGATGTCGTTGCCTGTCCACGTGGTGCTCCACCAGCCTGTGGTGATGCGCAGATTGTACCAGCCCTCGTTGTCGACAGAGGCCGTCATAAAGAAGGATCCTGTCTTCATCTTCTCCCAGATATCCTGAGGAACGGTATAGCACTCCTCGCCCGTGGAATTGCTCTCAGGAGCGAAGCGGTAGTCGCTGTTCCAGTTGATGGAGCCGAGCGAGCCGCCGTTTTCCCAGATGGTGACCTCCTTGGCCGATCCGCCGCCACCTCCCTGCTTCATCTCGATGAAGTAGATCTCCTCGACGCTATAGCCGCTGCCCGTGAAGAGCAGGTGCTGGGCATCGAGCACGTCGAGCAGCGGATCGCCTGCCAGGTTAACAGTCAGGCGGAAGGTGCCGTCGCCATTGTCCTCCAGCAGCTCGTTGCCCGGGAAGATGTCATCGCCCAGCCACGTGGTGCTCCACCAGCCGGAGGTGACGCGTATCTGAGGACTGGCGCCCTTGATGGTCACGTAGAAGGTCTCGGTCTTCAGACGCTCCCAGATGTCCTGAGGAACGGTATAGCACTCCTCGCCCGTAGAATTGCTCTCGGGAGCGAAGCGGTAGTCGCTGCTCCAGTTGATCTCGCCGAGCGTGCCGCCGTTCGTCCAGACAGGAACCTTCACTTCCTCCATGCCGGGCCCATCTACCCAGACGTCTTCGGCAAAGTAGATGTCCTCTACCGTGTAGCCGCTACCCGTGAAGAGCAGATGCTGGGCGTCGAGCACGTCAAGCAGCGGGTCGCCGGCCAGATCAACCGTAAGGGTGAACGTGCCGTCGCCGTTGTCGGCCAGCCGCTCATTGCCCGGGAAGAGGTCGTCGCCCGTCCAAGTGGTGCTCCACCAGCCGGAGGTGACGCGTATCTGAGGACTGGCGCCCTTAATGGTCACGTAGAACGGCCCGGCTTTCATCTTCTCCCACACATCCTGCGGAACGGTGTAGCACTCTTCGCCTGTGGAATTGCTGGCAGGGGCAAAGCGATAGTCGCTGCTCCAGTTGATCTCGCCGAGCGTGCCGCCGTTCTGCCATATCATCGTCTTCACTGTCTCCCAGTGGCCCTCGTCGGCACCTGGCTCGTAAGCGAGTTCCGGCATCTGGATGGTCTGGCCGTCATAGGTATGCAGCAGGCCGACGAAGGTGCCCTTGAAGATATCCTTACGAGGAAGACGGAACACCAGGTTGCTGGTGCCCTTGCGATAGAAGTCCTGATGTTCCAGAAGCTGTGGCTCACCCTCGGCATTCAGCAGCTCAACGCTGTTGATGAACTCCAGGTCCGAGCCGTAGACGGTGATCAACTCACCGCCCGAAGCCGTCTCGCCGGGCTGCTTGGAGAAGCCCGTCACGTTCGTATGACCCACCGTCAGCGAAAGCCGCGACTCTGCCTCTCCGTCGGCAGTCCGCACAACGATCTTACCGCCGTCGGCTGCTACGCCGGCAGGGGTGTTCACACGGATCATGTCGTCACTCACAATCTCGAAGTCGGTCGCCTTCACGCCCCCAGGGAACTGTATCTCAGTGACGTCGGCAAAACCGGAACCATTGATGGTCATCGGCTGGTTGGTGACAACCTTCATCGGGAAGAAAGCCTTGATGCCCAGTCCCACGTTGGCCGAACCGCTGCTGTCGTCCTCAGCACAGGAAGAGAAGGAGAGAAGGAGTAAGGAGGGAAGGAGTAAGTAGAATACCCCTACTACTACCCTATTTATTTTATTTGTAATCATAACTATTCACTTTTTACTTTTTTACCTTTTTACCTTTTTACCTTTTTACCTTTTTACTTTTACTACCATCCTGGGTTCTGTGTGAGGTTCGGATTCTTCTTCAGCTCCGACTGCGGAATGGGGTAGAAGTTGAACTTGTCATTCCACTGGCGGTTGATCGTCGTGCGACGGAAGGTGCCGTCGCTGCTGATGGTCGCGCCCTGAACCGTCGAGAAGTACTGCGCGCCCTTCTTCCAGCGGCGCACATCCCAGAAGCGATGGTTCTCGAAAGCCAGCTCCACCAGCCGCTCCCGCTCATACCGCGCTACCCAGGCATCGCCGTCCTCAGTGAACTTCGGCATCTGGATGTCCGAGCGGCTCCGCAGCACGTTGATGGCCTCGTTGGCCGTCATGCCGTAGCTGTTGTCGTTGGCGCTGCCCGTAGCATGGAACACGGCCTCGGCATAGTCCAGATAGAACTCACCCAGTCGGAAGAGGATCCATGTGTGGCGGCGTGTCGTCTGGTTGTCAGCGGTGGTCACGCACGAGCCGTCCACATACTTGCGCAGATAGTAGCTCGTCGGCGTCGCTCCGTACTTCGGCGATCCGTTAAAGCCGCCCACGTAAGTCTCCATCACGCGCTTCTGGGCGCCGTTACTGGGCCATTCGTCTCCGTTCTTCACAACCGTGAGTGCGAAGCGCGGGTCAAGTCCTTCGTAGGGGTTCACCGACCCGAGGTCGATATCCCCAGGATAGCGCTGGCCGAACGTCTCGCCGTTATCCTGATACTCATACTGGTCCACCAGGCTCTGCGTCGGACAGTTACCAGAAGAGCCGTTCTCCACGCCGACCGGATAGTTGGCCATCTCGAACGTATTGCTCTCGCCCCGTCCGAGACCGAGGATGAGCTCGGGATTGAAGAAGGCGTCGTGGCCCCACAGAGAGCCGTAGGCGCTCAACTTGAGGCCCCAGGCAGAGGCGTTGTCGAGGATATGCTTGCAGGCTTCCGCAGCCTTCGCCCAGCGGGTCTGGTCGCCGTTCGGATTATGGAGCGGCGAAGCGGCATAGAGCAGCGTGCGGGCCTTCAGGGCGAACACGGCGATGCGTGTCGCGCGGCCTACCTCAGAGCCATACTCCGTCGCATACGACTCAGGCAGATACGGGGCGATGGCGTCGCATTCGTCCGTGATGAATTTCACGATCTCGTCGGCCGACGAACGCTTGATGTTGTTGGCCTGACCATTCGTCAGCGTGGTGGTCACCAGAGGCACATCACCGTAGGCCCTGAACAGCTCGAAATAGAAGTAAGCCCGCAAGAAGCGCAGCTCGTAGGGGAACATCTCCATCTGGGCTATCCAGTTCTTGTAGTCCGCGTTATACTGCCAGTCCGAAATATCCGTCTGGTCGATCTTCTCTAAGTACATGTTCACGTCGGCAATCGCCGTGTACGACTTGGTCCACGTGTTCGAATAGGGGTTGGCCGGACTCCAGCCGCCATTCACATAATTGTTCACGGCACCTGTCTCCAACGCGTACTGCGCCTCGTCCGTCGCGCCGGCCAGGAAGTAGGCGCTGTTTGACTCCAGCTCATTATTGTACAGCTGGGCATACACGTCAAACACCAGGTTCTTGATGCCGTTCTCATAATAGTCAAACGTCCACGCCTCGTCACGCGTCGTCTCCTCCGTGTAGTCCAGATCGGCGCATGATGTTAACGCTACGCTAAATGATAAATGACAAATGATAAATGATAAACCTATCAGAAGTCTTCTATATTTCTTGGTAATCATAATTTTCATTTTTCAATCTTCAATTTTCAATTACTTAGAAAGTCACATTGAGGCCGATATTCACACTCTTCATCACTGGATAGCCCGTATTCAGGTTCTCAGCATCCATCGCGTCGATATTGTCGAACGTCAGCAGATTCTGGCCCTGTACGAACAGACGGACACCTGTCACCTTCAGAGGCTCGATAACCGAGGCGGGCAGCTTGTAATACACTTCACAGTCGCGAAGCTTCAGCCAGCTCACGTTGCGATACCAGATCGTCGAGTTCTGGGCATTGTTGGCCACGTTCTCGGTCGACAGACGGGGGTACAGTGCTCCTGACCCTGCCGTGTCGAAACAGTTGTCATAGTATTCCTGCGACAGGTTGCGGTTGTCTGAGAGGGCACCCCACACACCGTCCACATAACGCAGGTTCTTCACCTGGTGCGCAGCACCCTGGAAGGTGCCGCTGATGCCGAAGCCCTTATACTCCGCACCCAGCGTGAAGGCATAATTGAGTGAGGGGAAGGCGTTGCCATAGTCCTGAGCGACATAGTCGTTCTCATTGATGACACCGTCCTCGTTCACGTCCTGATACTTGATGTCGCCAACCTTCACCTGCCCGAACTGCTGTACGGGACTGTTGTCGATATCTGCCTGATCCTTGAAGAAGCCCAGGGCAATGAGTCCGCGCTCAGAGTCGGCCGGACCGTCGACCATCGACAGGTTCGGATAGGCCGGCGTCTCGATCCATTCCAGTATCTCGCTCTTCACCGTCGAGAACGAAGCCCCTGCATTCAGATTAAGACCATTGGCAAAGGTCTTGGCATAGCGCAGGCCCAGTTCGACACCGTAGCTGGCCACCCTACCCTTATCGTCATACGACGACTGGATGCCTACCACGTCGGAATTCAGCTGGGCTGCACTTACGAGGATATTCCTGCGCTGCTGGTAGAACACGTCGAGCGTCACATCCAGCTGATTCGCCAGTCTCACGTCCGCACCCAGATTGGCCTTATAGGCCGTCTCCTGCGCGAAGTCGTCGGTTGGGAACTGCGTCAGGAAGGCACCCCAAGAACTCTGGAAGTTCGTACCATACCAGAACTGCCCGTGCGAGTTGTTCCAGGCTGCCAGCCACAGGCCGTTAGCCGGCACATAGTCCGTATGCTGGATACCGCCCGAGAGACGCACTTTGGCATAGTTCAGAAGACCGCCTTCCGGCTGGTTGATCAGGATATAACCCAGACCGATGGTGGGCGAGAAGGCCCATTTGGCAGGATAGCTGCGGTTCGAGCCGTTGGCAGCCAGCACCACGTCGGCCATCATCCTGTTGGCGTGGTCATAGTGCAAAGCCAACTGCCAGTTGGTACGATACCATGTGTTACTACGATTATCGCGTATCTCACTCTTCGTATTGTAGTTGGCGTTGGCTGCGAAGTGGTCACCGTTCCCCAGCTCGATGCCGTATTTCAGGCCGGCATTGAAGGTAGCGATACGCCACTGGGAGTCTACCCAGTTGTTGAACACCAGCTTATCTTCCACCGTACCCATCACGGTCTCCTGCATCACGCCGCTACCGTCATAGTAGTTCCAACCATACTGATAGCCCTTCGAGCGCGTCTCTATCGTGTTCGACGAGTTGTCATACGAGGCACCCACATACAGCTTCAGTCCCTTCGTGATCACGTCCAGGTCCTGCTCCAGGGTCATGTTGGCCCAGATCTGTCGCTGGTGCGTCTTCATGAAGCCAGCACCCTGCGTCTTGGCCAGCAGGTTGAAGTCGCCATAGGTCTGGCTACCGCCCCACACGCCGCCTGCCGTCTTCACGGGGAAGGCCAGTGCCGGCACCTTATACAGATGCCACCAGGCGTCACTGGAACTCACATTGGGCACGCCGTTGGTCTCCATCAGGATACCCAGCACGTTCACACTCACCCTCGTCGTCTTACTCACCTCGAAGTCAACGTTAGCACGTATATTGGCTTTCGAGTATTTCAGCTGGGAACTCCAGTCACCCTGATCCGGATTCTTATAGAGTCCGCGGGCGTCGGTATAGTCCAGCTGTGTGTAATACTGCACCTTGTCCGTGCCGCCATAGAAGCTGATGAACCCGTTCGACTCATGGGCCGTATTCTTGAACACCTCGTCCTTCCAGTTGATATTCGGATAGACAAAGGGATCGCTGCCGTCTCTGAACTTCTGCAACTCAGCATCAGTATAGGCAGCCGAGGCGCCGTCGTTCAGACGGGCACGGTTCAGGGCGTTGGCATAGTCGTAGGCACTGACCATGTCTGCCGACTGTGGGTCGAACTGTATCTTGTGCGAGGCACCCACCTTGAAGTGGTACTTATCGTCCTTGCTGCCGTGCTTCGTCTTCACCAACAGCACACCGTTGATGGCCTCATGCCCGTAGAGAGCCACGGCGGCAGCGTCCTTCAGCACCGTCACGCTTTCCACTTCTTCCACCGTCAATCGGTCGATAGGCCGTTCCACGCCGTCCACCAGGATCAGGATATCCCGCTCCCCAGTGGTCTGCACGCCACGGATATTAAACGTAGCCCCGCGGCCTTCCTCACCCTTAAAGCCCGTGTTCTGGAAGGCATTCAGCCCGAGCAGTTTGCCATAGAGCGCATCGGCCAGGCTGATGGCCGACGTGCGTCGGAGCGCTTCGGCCGTGATGGTAGTGGCTGCAGCGGTAGTGAGCAGTTCCGACTGCTCCACGCCATAGCCTAAATCTATCTTCTGCGACGCTTTGTCGCTCAGCGTCACCTGGGCGCTAACCGCCATCTGTCCGCCGCAGAGTCCCACCAAGGTATATATAAATATGTTTCTTAATTTCATAATGCTCGATTTTACCTTTTTACTTTTTTACCTTTTTACTTATTAAAGGTTACCACCCGGGGTTCTGTGTAAGTCCATAGCCCTTTTGGATCTCAATACGCGATACAGGGTCAAGATACCACTTGTTCGTCCAGTAGCCGGGATCCCACCAGCGGCGGGCACCGTTCACGATCTGCGGCTTCTCGTACTCGAACTTGGGCCATGCGGTCCCTTCCGTCCAGCGGGTGTCGCCGTCCGTCATACGATTGCCGGCATTGTCCAGCCGGTAGATACGAATCTCATGCAGTGGCTTGGTGAAGAGGTCCTGACGCATACGGCGCACCATGTCGTAGAGGCGGTCGCCACACTCGGCACCGATCTCACAGTTACGCTCCCGCAGGATTTCGTTGATCAGGTTCTCCTTGTTCGATGTCAGGTTCAGTTCCGGATTCATCGTCTCCAGACGTCCGAGGCCTACGCGGCTGCGCACCACGTGCAGGTCGTCCAGTGCCCCCTGCAGGTTACCCGTCTCGGCACGCGCCTCGGCACGGATGAGATACATCTCTGCCAGACGGATATAAGCCACACCGATATACTCGTCGTCATAGCGGCTGCCGCCGTAGTAGTCCAGCAGCCACTTGAACTTACAGTAGCCCGATGCAATGTCATCCGTATTGGTGAAGTTGCTGTTGTTCTTCATGAGACCGCCTTCCCAGGAGTCTGTGTACGACTGGCCGGCATAGTCAAAGCCGGCAGGCAGCGACTGACGGGGCACGAGTATCGTCTCATACAGGCGCGGGTCGCGGTCTGCGAACATATCATACCCGTTGGGATTCTTGCCAGGGCCGTAGATGTCCGAATAGGGGAAGTTGCGGCCGTCCTGCATGCCGAAGCACTCCATCAGCTCGTTCGTCGGCACCGCGCCACCCTGTCGGTAGCAGTCCAGTGCAAAGCCGCGCCAGCCCCAGCCCCAGCCGCCGTCAGAGAGCGTCAGCGTCGGATGCGCGTCAAACAGCTTCTCGTGGTGCGTCGCATCGTTGCGGTAGCGGTAGGCGCGGCGGTAGGCCGTGCGGTAGCCCGCTTCGTCCTGTGTCGTCGGCTGTACCAGTGCATAGTAGTTGCCGTTCTGGGCGTTGTCCTCGAAGAACTCATCGCAGTACTGCAGGCAACGGCTCCACAGTGAGCGATCCTCACGGCCGAACCAGACGTGCTCCTCCGACTCCAGACCCGTCGGCCGTTTCGTGTAGGTCATATAGGGAGCCGCGTTATTAAACAGCGGCGAGGCGGCAAACATCCACACCTTCGCCCGCAACGCCCGGGCCGAGGCCCGTGTCAGGCGACCTGACCACTGGCCGATGTCCGCATCGGGAACGTTCCAGATGTAGCCCCGCTCGTTGATCGCGCACGCTATCAGCGAGTCGATGAACTCCACCGTCTGCCAGGCCGTCGAGCGTCCGGAGTCAAAGCCCTCACCCACCTCGTAAGCCTTCTTCACCAGGCACAGGCCGCCAAAGTTACGGAAGGCGTCGAAATAGCGGCTCGCCATGATCGTGTAAGCCTCGCCGCGCAGACGGCTCTTCTCGTCGTCACTCATGTCCGGCACGCGGTCTATATTTTCAATAATCTGCCAGCACTTCCGCACCGTCTCATAGATCGACACCCGGCCGCCGGCATCGCTGTCCAGGCCGCTCTTCGTCGAGTACGAGAACTTACCCTGGAAGTTGCCGTCCTCCGTATCCTGGGCATTCTCCGTCAGTCCGCCCGGATAATAGCTCTGCTTCGGTCCTCCCCAGCTCACGTAACAGTGGTACGAGTCCGAGAGCACGTCTATCGGTGCACCGTTCATCATGTTGCCCGAGGTGTACGTACAGTACAGCTGTCCATACGCACTCCACAGGAAGTTACGCGTATATTCAGCCTTCGAGAACACCGTGTCGATATTCACGTCTACGCCCGGCGACTTCTCAAGGAAGGCGTTACCCACGTTGATCTCGTCCACACAGGCGGTAAAGATGCCTGCCGCCATCGCCAAAGCCAATATGTAAATAGATATCTTCTTCATAACTTCAATTTTCAATTTTCAATTTTCAATTTTCAATTT
>CAMKSE010000042.1 GCA_946415365.1 uncultured Prevotellaceae bacterium | reverse complement strand
GAAAGCGGGTGCAAAGGTACACACTTTTTCCGAACCCACAAAACTTTTCCAAGGATTTTTTTGATTTTCTAGTGTAATTTTTCCACTTCTTGACAAATATCAAGACCAAAAACAACATACACCTTATTATATTATATAAGAGAAGAAGATACTCGGCTTGCCGTTTACCATCAAAAGGGCACAAGAAAAGACAGGCAAAAATAGAAATAAAGTATTTAATTCAGTATTTTTTCTTGGTTATCTGAAAAAAACATCGTAACTTCGCAGCGGATTATTAAAACAAACGACTTAAGCATATGAAAAGAATCAAGATTGCAATGGTATGCCTGACTTGTCTTGTACTGGTCAGTTGTGGTAACATGGGTCAGGTGCTCAGCGCTATGACCAATGGTACAGGTGTCGTTAATGCCATCAAGAGTGTCATCGGATTAGACAAAGTTTCCGCACAGGGGCTGATAGGAACCTGGCAGTACAAGGGCCCCGGCTGTGCATTCACCAGTGAGAACCTTCTGGCCAAGGCCGGTGGCGAGATGGCAGCCGTACAGATTGAAGAGAAGTTGCTTCCGTATTATCAGCAGGTAGGCATCAGTGCCAGCAACACTAACATCACATTCAGACAGGACGGAACATTCAGTGCCAAGATCTGTGGTACGCCTTTCAATGGCAACTACACCTTCGACGAAGCATCACAGAAGATCACTCTGAAAGGACTTCTATTGAGTGTGAACTGCTACACCAAACTTGAACTCAGCGGCATCTCCATCCTCTTCGAGGGAAAGAAGTTGCTCACTTTGCTCCAGACTTTGGCAGCCCTCAGCGGCAACCAGAATCTCGAGACAGTAAGTGAAATCAGCAAGCAGTACGACGGTGTAAGGGTAGGTTTCGATATGAATAGATAGATTTTTTGCAAAAATATGCAGAAATATTTGGTCGGATGCAAAATTTTCCCTAATTTTGCATCCGTTTTCTGAATAAATATACCAAGATGAAAGTAAAGAACAACCGGTTAGAGGCCTTACGCCTCATCATCTCAAGCCAACAATTAGGCAGTCAGGACGAACTGCTTAGCGCCTTGCAGAAAGAAGGTTTCAAACTGACGCAGGCAACGCTAAGCCGCGACTTGAAACAATTAAAAGTTGCCAAGGCAGCCACTATGGGCGGCAATTATATCTACGTATTGCCTAATGACACGATGTACAAGCGCGTCAGTACTCCAAGCAATATCCGTGAGATGATGCAGGTGCCAGGATTTGTGAGTATCAACTTCTCCGGCAATATGGGCGTCATCAAGACCCGTCCCGGCTACGCCAGCAGTATTGCCTGGAACATCGACAACAGCGACATCCCCCAAATTATAGGCACCATCGCCGGTGACGACACAATATTCATAGTTATCAAGGAGGGCATCAGGCATCAGGAGGTGATAGAAGCCTTAAGCGATGTGGTGCCGAATATGAGGTAAATTATTTTTGTTTATAGTTTAGAGTTTATAGTTTACGGTTTATAGTTTATAGTTTATAGACGAATGGAACAGGAAACAGAAATTGAAGTATTGGTGGCAGGGCCTGAGCATGAGAAGTATGTCGACACCATACTCGACACAATAGCCGAGGCAGCGAAAGTTCGTGGAACAGGTATTGCCAAGCGTACACATGAGTACCTTACCAAGAAAATGCTGGAGGCCAAGGCCGTCATAGCCCTAACGAAAGACGGCACTTTTGCAGGATTCAGTTACATCGAAACATGGGAGAACCAGCAATATGTGACGACGTCAGGTCTAATCGTACATCCGGACTTCAGGGGTCACCACGTGGCAAAGCGCATCAAGGATATGACTTTTACCCTGGCCCGTACCCGTTGGCCCCATGCCAAGATTTTTTCATTGACAAGTGGTGCTGCCGTGATGGCGATGAATACAGCCTTAGGCTACCAGCCCGTGACATTCGCCGACCTCACTGAAGACGAAGCTTTCTGGAAAGGCTGTGAGGGTTGTTGCAATGTGGACGTGCTGCACCGTACAGGCCGGAAGTACTGCATCTGTACAGCCATGCTCTATGATCCCACAGAACATCTGCCAGCAAGAATACCTGATGAGGTCATTGAACGCATCAACAAGATCGACGGAAAGATTTAACGACAACTAATTTCACGAATTAAACGAATTATTTAAGATATGGCAAACAAGAAAGTTGTAGTAGCCTTTTCTGGTGGGCTTGACACCAGTTACACTGTGATGAAACTGACCCAGGACGGCTGGGATGTATATGCAGCCTGTGCCAATACCGGTGGTTTCAGTGAGGAACAATTGAAAACCAACGAGGCCAATGCTTACAAGCTGGGAGCCGTGAAATATGTCACCCTCGACGTGACTCACGAGTATTATGAGAAGTCGTTGAAGTATATGATCTTCGGTAACGTACTGCGCAACAACTGCTACCCCATCTCCGTCTCCAGCGAGCGTATCTTTCAGGCCATCGCCATCGCCCGCTATGCCAAGGAGATCGGAGCAGATGCCATCGCCCACGGCTCAACTGGAGCTGGCAATGACCAGATTCGCTTCGACATGACCTTCCTCGTGATGGCTCCTGGTGTTGAGATTATCACCCTCACCCGTGATAAGAAACTGACGCGTAAGGAAGAGGTGGACTATCTGAACGAGCACGGGTTCTTCGCAGACTTCACCAAACTGAAGTACTCTTATAACGTAGGTATCTGGGGTACTAGCATCTGTGGCGGCGAGTTGCTCGACCCAACACAGGGACTGCCCGAGGACGCTTACCTGAAGCACGTGACTGCCAAGGAACAGGAGTCACTGTTGAAGATCACCTTCGACAAGGGTGAGATTGTGGCGGTCAATGGTGAGAAGTTCGAGGATAAGGTGAAGGCCATCCAGAAGATCGAGGAGATTGGCGCCTCTTATGCCATCGGTCGCGATGCCAACGTAGGCGACACCATCATCGGCATCAAGGGTCGTGTGGGTTTTGAGGCCGCTGCACCGAAGCTGATTATCGAAGCACACCGACTGCTGGAGAAGTCAACGCTCTCCAAGTGGCAGCAATACTGGAAGGATCAGGTGGCCAACTGGTACGGCATGTTCCTGCATGAGAGCCAGTATCTGGAGCCCGTGATGCCAGACATCGAGGCCATGCTCACCTCATCGCAACGCAACGTTACCGGCACTTCAATCCTGAAACTCCGTCCCTACGGCTTTGAGACCGTCGGCATTGATAGTATCAACGACCTCACAAAGAGCAAGTTAGGCGAATACGGTGAGACACAGACCGGCTGGACTGCAGACGAGGCCAAAGGTTTCATCAAGGTCAGCTCTACCCCACTTCGCGTTTACTACGGTATCCACAAGGATGAGAAACGATAAGACATAGTATTATTTAAAGACATAGTAACATATTAACATTTTTAGAATAGGGTAATAGTATTTCTGCTAAGAATATGTTAATCTGTTACTATGTCTTAAAAAGTTACTTTGTATGATTAAAATAGGTATATTAGGTGCGGCAGGATATACGGGCGGAGAGTTGATTCGCCTGCTACTGAATCACCCCGAGGCAGAGATTGTCTTTGCCAACTCAGAAAGTAATGCCGGGAATCTGGTGAGCGATGTCCACGAGGGACTTATCGGCGAAACTGACCTGAAGTTCACTGACCAGATGCCTTTCGAGGATGTTGACGTGGTTTTCTTCTGCTTCGGACACGGCAAGAGTGAGCAGTTCCTTAAAGAGCACACGATTCCAGCCGACGTAAAGATCATCGACCTGGCACAAGACTTCCGTATTAAAGGCAATCACGACTACGTCTATGGTCTGCCCGAGATCAATCGCGAGGAGATCCAGAAGGCGCAGCATGTGGCCAATCCCGGTTGCTTCGCTACCTGTATTCAGGTAGCCCTTCTGCCTGCTGCCTACCTGAATCTGCTGAAAGAAGATGTGGCCGTAAATGCGATTACAGGTTCTACTGGTGCTGGTCAGAAACCAGGTGCCACGACTCACTTCTCCTGGCGCAGCAACAACCTGAGCATCTACAAGCCCTTCCAGCACCAGCACATCGCAGAGATCCGTCAGTCGCTAAAGCAGGTGCAGGGTTATCTCGATGCTGACATCGACTTCATCCCCTATCGTGGCGACTTTGCCCGAGGAATCTTCTGTACGGCCGTCATCAAGACGCCTGCACCTGTGGAGGATGTCATCGAGGCCTATAAGGATTTCTACCATGATGCCGCCTTCACCCACTACAGCGACAAGCCCATCGACCTGAAACAGGTGGTGAACACCAACAAGGCCCTCGTCCACGTGGAGAAGTACGGCCAGAAGTTGCTCGTCACCTCTGCCATCGACAATCTGCTGAAGGGCGCCGTAGGCCAGGCCGTGCAGAACATGAACCTCATGTTCGGCATCGACGAGACCGCAGGACTCCGCCTCAAGGCTTCAGCTTTTTGATTTTACCTTATCAAATTTTTTGGTGTTTCGGCAGAATTAATGTATCTTTGCACGCGATTTAACAAGTTTATAAAATGAGACTATTCGACGTATATCCGCTCTTCGATGTGAACATCGTGAAGGGCAAAGGCTGCAAGGTGTGGGACGACAAGGGCCAGGAGTACCTGGACCTTTACGGTGGTCATGCCGTCATCTCCATCGGTCACGCCCATCCACACTACATCGAAAAGGTGACGGAACAACTCAACAAGATAGGGTTCTACTCCAACTCAGTGATCAACAAGTTGCAGGTGGAGCTGGCTGAGCGCCTGGGCAAGATCTGTGGCTACGACGACTACCAGCTGTTCCTGATCAACTCGGGTGCCGAGGCCAACGAGAATGCCCTGAAGCTAGCTTCGTTCACCAATGGCAGGACACGGGTGCTGTCATGTGAAAAGGCTTTCCATGGACGTACCTCACTGGCTGTTGAGGTGACGAACAATCCGAAAATCATCGCCCCCATCAACGACAACAGTCATGTGACCTACCTGCCGATGAACGACCTGCCGGCCTGGGAGACGGAACTGGCGAAGGGCGATGTCTGTGCCGTCATCTTGGAATGCATCCAGGGTGTGGGCGGTATCAAACTCGCCACGAAGGAGTTTGCACAGGGTCTGGCTGCTGCCTGTAAGAAGTATGGCACGATCCTTATCTGTGACGAGATACAGTGTGGCTACGGACGAAGCGGAAAGTTCTTCGCCCACCAGTGGCTCGGCATCCGTCCAGACATCATCACCGTGGCCAAGGGCATCGCCAACGGTTTCCCGATGGGAGCCGTGCTGATTGCCCCTGAATTCAAGCCTGTCTACGGACAGTTGGGAACGACCTTTGGAGGCAATCATCTGGCTTGTGCTGCAGCCCTCGCCGTACTTGATGTATTCGAGGAAGAGAATCTCGTGGATAATTCCAATGCCATAGGTACATACTTGATTGAGCAACTGAAAGAACTTCAAAAGACTCAAAAGCATATCATTGATGTTCGCGGACGTGGTCTGATGATCGGCATTGATCTCGACGTTCCTCATAAGGATGTACGCCAGCCACTGATCTATCAGGAGCACTGCTTTACAGGTTGTGCAGGAACCAATATCCTACGCCTGCTGCCACCACTCTGTCTGACGAAGCAGGATGCTGATGATTTCATTGAAAGGCTGAAAAGGTGCTTATAATATTGAAGATTGAGCATTGAAGATTGAAGATTAAGCATTGAAGATTATGAGCAAGATATCAATTATAGGAGCAGGTGCCATGGGTGGCGCCACAGTAGAAGGCCTCATCAAGGGCCAGCAGTTTAAGAACGAGGACATCACCGTGAGCGATCCCTCACAGGCCGTGGTGGAGAAGTTTTCGAAGATGGGCGTCAGCGTGACAACAGACAACAAGTTGGCTGCAGATACCGCCGACATCGTCTGTGTGGTGGTGAAACCCTGGCTCGTGGAGCGTGTATTGAAAGATATTCGCCCAGAACTCGATCCGAAGAAGCAGATTCTGATAGTTATTGCTGCAGGTGTAAAGTCGGAAAGCATCAAGGAGTGGTTGGGCGAGAATTGTCCTCCTCTGTTCCTCGTGATTCCCAATATCGCGATTGCTGAGATGGCTTCGATGACATTCATCGTTCCCATCGGTGCCTCTGAAGAAAACATAAAGACCGTTGTGAATATCTTCGACGAGATGGGCAACACACTTATCACCGATGAGCAGCACCTGGCTGCTGGCACTACCCTCGCCTCTTGTGGCATTGCCTACGCTATGCGGTATATCCGTGCTGCCTCAGAAGGAGGTGTGGAGCTGGGCTTCAAGGCCGATGACGCAAAGGCTATTGTCATGCAAACGATGAAGGGTGCCGTTGAGTTGTTGGAGGCCAGCGGCCTGCATCCTGAGGCAGCCATTGACCTAGTGACAACGCCTGGTGGTGTGACCATCAAGGGCCTCAACGAGATGGAGCACGCAGGGTTCACTTCCGCCGTGATTAGAGGACTGAAGGCAGGAGCGAAGTAATATTTTAAGTTTATAGTTTAAGGTTTATAGTTTATAGATGAATACTTGGCAAGCCCTTGAAGGAATCTCTGAAGACTATAGAACTAATCAACTATAAACTATAAACATTAAACTATAAACAAAAGAAAAGATATATGGACGAACAACTGAAACAGATAGGCGAACGCCTGAAGGGATTGCGTGATGTGCTCGACATCCCTGTGAGTGAGATAGCAGAGACCATCGGCATCAGTGCCGATAAGTATGAGAAGATAGAGGCAGGTGAACTGGACATCACCATCTCGAATCTGATGAAAATTGCCCGTAAGTATGGTGTATCAACGGAGGAACTGATCTTTGCCGAGGCACCCCACATGAAGTCGTACTATGTCACCCGCAAAGGTCAGGGTATGAGCATCGAGCGTACGAAGGCCTATAAGTACCAGAGTCTCGTAGGTGGTTTCGTGAACCACAAAGCCGATGTATTTATCGTCACCGTCGAACCCAAGCCAGAAGCACGGACAATCTATAAGAATTCACACCCAGGCCAGGAGTTCAATCTCGTGCTCGAAGGTGCGATGGAGCTGTATATCGGTGGCAAGACCATGATCCTGGAGGAGGGCGACAGCATCTATTTCGACTCCACCAAACCACACGGCATGCTGGCAGTGGGAGACAAACCAGTGAAATTCTTAGCATTTACCATTGAATAATCAGGAAGTAGTGTTAAGTTTATTGTTTATAGTTTATAGTTTATAGATGAATACCTGGCAAGCCATTTCGGAAGAATCATTGAAGACTATAGAAGTAATCAACTATAAACAATAAACAATAAACAATAAACAGAAAAAAGGAAGTATGATAGAAAGATTTTTAAAGCAGACGAAGTTCACGTCTATAGAAGATTACAATAAGAACCTAAAGTTTATCATCCCTGAGAACTTTAACTTCGCTTACGACGTGATGGACGCCTGGGCGGAGGAGAAACCAGAGGGGCTGGCCATTCTGTGGACGAACGACCAGGGCGAAGAGATTCGCACGACATTCGCTGAACTGAAAGAGCAGACAGACCAGGCTGCCAGTTACCTCATGTCGCTCGGCATCGGCAAGAACGACCCTGTGATGCTCATCCTGAAGCGGCGATACGAGTGGTGGGTCATCATGTTGGCCCTCTGTAAGATTGGTGCCATCGTGATTCCGGCCACCCACATGCTGACAAAGAAGGACATCATATACCGTAACACCCGTGCCTCGGTCAAGGCCATCATCTGCGTCGATGATGCCTATGTCACGGAGCAGATCAAGCTGGCGATGCCTCAGAGTACGACGGTGAAAGCTTACATCACCGTCACCGATCACGGCAAACCCATCCCCGAAGGATTCCACGACTGGCAGACGGAGTGGAAACTGGCACCGAAGTTTGTGCGTCCCGCCTTCGTCAACGAAAATGACGACACGATGCTGATGTACTTCACCTCAGGCACCAGCGGCGAGCCGAAGATGGTGGCCCACGACTATCTCTACGCCATGGGACATCTGACGACGGGTGTCTTCTGGCACAACCTACACGAAGGCTCGTTACACCTGACGGTAGCAGATACCGGTTGGGGTAAAGCCGTTTGGGGCAAGTTCTACGGTCAGTGGTTCGCCGGCGCAACAGTGTTCGTGTTCGACCACGAGAAGTTTAATGCAGACACCCTGCTACGACAGATTGAGAAGTACCACGTGACGAGTTTTTGCGCTCCTCCCACCATCTATCGTTTTATGATTCGTGAGGACCTATCGAAGTACGACCTGTCATCGCTTGAATATTGCTGTACGGCTGGCGAGGCACTGAATCCTGCCGTCTTCGACAAACTCAAGGAGAAGATTGGCCTCAACATTATGGAGGGCTTTGGACAGACGGAGACCACCATGACCCTCGGCACCTTTCCCTGGATGACGCCAAAGCCTGGAAGTATGGGCATCCCCAACGCCCAATACAACATCGATCTCGTCCGTGCTGACGGCACCAGTTGCGAGGATGGTGAGAAGGGTGAGATTGTGGTCCGTGTAGGCGATAAGAAGCCCATCGGCCTGTTCAAATACTACTACCGCGACGAAGAACTGACTCGTGAGGCCTGGCACGACGGTGTCTACCATACTGGCGACATGGCCTGGCGCGATGAGGACGGCTACTATTGGTTCGAGGGACGTATCGACGACGTCATCAAGTCCTCTGGCTACCGTATCGGTCCCTTTGAGGTGGAGAGTGCCCTGATGACCCATCCCGCCGTTGTGGAGTGTGCCATCACTGGTGTACCCGATGATATCCGTGGTATGGTTGTAAAGGCCACCGTCGTACTCGGCAAGGAGTGGAAGGACAAGGCTGGCGAAGCACTCATCAAGGAGTTGCAGCAGCACGTCAAGAAAGTGACCGCTCCTTATAAGTATCCACGAATCATAGAGTTCGTCGACGAATTACCCAAGACCATCAGTGGTAAGATCCGTCGAGTGGAGATCCGAAACAAGGACAATAAGAAATAGTTTGTCGTTTAGAGTTATAGTTTATAGATGGCGGCTCACAATGATTTGGGAAAATGGGGCGAGGACCTTGCTGCAGACTATCTGCGAGACAAAGGCTACGTCATCATTGATCGCGACTGGAAGTCTGGCCATCACGATCTTGACATCGTGGCCAAAGAAGACGAAACCCTGGTCATCGTGGAAGTGAAGACCCGTCGCAACCGCTTGTTTGGCAATCCTGAAGAAGCTATTGACTATAAGAAGCGGCAGAGTCTTCAATCGGCTATCAACCATTACGTCAAGTCCCACCGCATCGGTAACTCAGTGCGTTTCGACATCATAAGTATAGTCGGCAACATTGGAGATAAGCCGGAAATTGACCACATCATAGATGTAGCATTATTATGAGAAGAATTGTAATTAAGGTAGGCTCGAATGTCCTGACACGTTCCGATGGCAAACTCGACGTCACCCGTATGTCGGCACTCGTAGACCAGATCGCATGGTTGCGAAAACAAGGCATTGAGGTGATTCTCGTTTCCTCGGGCGCAATGGCATCAGGACGCGGGGAACTGAAGGTCGACCACTCGCTCGACTCAGTAGAACAGAGGCAGCTGTTCTCCGCCGTCGGGCAGGTGAAGCTCGTAGGGCTTTACTACGACCTGTTCCGGGAGTTCAATATCCACGTGGGCCAGGTGCTCACAATGAAGGAGAACTTCCAGCCTGGGGAGCAATACCGGAACCAAAGGGCCTGTATGACGGTGATGCTGGAAAATGACGTGCTGCCAATCGTCAACGAGAACGATACCGTCAGTGTGACCGAGTTGATGTTTACGGATAACGACGAACTGTCAGGGCTCATCGCTCAGATGATGGAGGCCGACACGCTTATCCTGCTCTCGAACATCGACGGCATCTACGATGGTCATCCCGACAGCCCCTCGTCACGCATCATTCCAACCGTCGAACCAGGCCGTGACCTGTCACAATACATCAAGGAAGAAAAGAGTGCCTTTGGCCGTGGTGGCATGCACTCGAAATATACCACAGCCTCGAAGATGTCGCAGGCTGGCATTCGCGTGATCATCGCCAATGGTGAGCGCGAAAACATTCTTACCGACCTTATCGAGCGCAAAGACGAAACCCCACATACAGAATTTATCCCATGCAACTAAAAGAGACTTTTGAACGAGTAAAGCGTGCCAGTAAGAGTCTGGCACTGCTAAGCGACGAACAGCGGAACGAGATATTGAATGCCGTGGCCGATGCCATCATCAACAATAAGGAGAGAATCCTCACAGCCAATGCTCAGGACCTCGCCAAGATGGAGAAGACGAATCCCCTCTACGACCGTCTGCAGCTGACAGATAGCCGTCTGGAGGGAATCGCCGCTGATATGCGTAGCGTGGCCACCCTGCCGTCTCCCCTCGGGCATATCACCAAACAGAAGACACTGCCTAACGGCCTGCGCCTCTGTCGCATCAGTGTGCCGTTCGGTGTCATCGGCATGATCTACGAGGCCCGACCCAACGTGACCTTCGACGTCTTCTCGCTCTGCTTCAAGAGCGGTAATGCCTGTGTACTCAAAGGCGGTAAGGATGCCGACTGTTCGAACCGTGAGGAAGTGGCCCTGATTCATGAGATATTGGGGAAATACGGTGTCTGCCCTGACGTCGTGGCCCTGCTGCCAGCCACCCACGAGGCTACTGGCGAGATGCTCAATGCCGTAGGCTATGTAGATCTCTGCATTCCCCGTGGAGGCCGCAGACTCATCGATTTCGTACGCGACACCGCCCGCATACCCGTCATCGAGACAGGTGCCGGTGTCGTGAACACCTACTTCGACAAGGAAGGCGATCTGGAGATGGGCAAGGCTATCATCAACAATGCCAAGACCCGCCGCGTCTCCGTCTGCAATGCACTCGACTGTCTTCTAGTGCATCAAGATCGTCTAGATGATTTAGATAATCTAGTTTCTCCTTTGGCCGAGAAAAACGTCATCATTTATGCCGACGAGCGCGCCTTTGCTGCCCTGAATGGTCGTTACCCCTATTTGGAGCCCGCTACCGATGACAGTTTCGGGACAGAGTTTATGGACTACAAACTGGCCGTCAAGACCGTTGACTCTCTCGAAGAGGCCCTCAGCCATATCGACGAGAACGGATCCGGCCACAGCGAGGCTATCGTGACGATGAATGAACAGACCGCACGTAAGTTCCAATCGCACGTCGATGCAGCCTGTGTCTATTGGAATGCCCCTACCTCTTTCACCGACGGTGCCCAGTTCGGCCTAGGTGCCGAGATTGGCATCTCTACGCAGAAGCTCGGTCCACGCGGACCGATGGCGCTCGAGGAGATATGCACCTACAAATGGCTCATTGAGGGAGAGGGACAGACCCGCCCGTAATCCGCATGAAGATATCCAAGTCCATACTGCTCATATTCCTCCTGCTCGGCATGTCATCCCCGATGCCTGCACAGGAAAAGACTGCAGCCGCCACTATCGGACAGTTGAAGAATGAGATGTACAGGCTTTACCCCACATCCAACGTTGACGAGTTTATGGACGTGACCGAACGGCTGAAAGAGGCCTCACTAAAGGCCGGTGATGAGGGGCTCTTCTATCGTGCATGGTCCAACCAGGCATCTTTTACCTTTATGAAGGTAAGCCGTCAGAAAGGCATGGAAATGGCAAAGGCCATGAATGAGTATTCCCGGCAGCACGACAATAAGCTCGGCATTTACTATTCATCGCTGACCAATGCCAATCAGGCTAGTACCCTTAGGATGGAAGAAGACGCCTTGAAGCTCTTTCTGAAGGCTATCCAATACAAGCAGCAGTTCCTCCCCTATGTCAATGCGGCGGCAGCATACTTGGGAGCAGCCAAAACCTACTATAACCAAAGGCAGAAAGAAAAGGTCCTCGAAATGACCGATAAGGCCCTGGCTGAGCCTGACCTCATAGGCTCTCACATCGTTGATGCCTGGAGTTATCGATGCATGGCCTCCATGATGCCAGAAGGAGAGGATCACAGGGAAGAGTTAAACCGGAATTACGAGGAATGGAAAAAGGCAAAGGAGAAATACAAATACAATTCGACTTTCAGCGACCTCATTGAGATATACCATGCCCAGGTGAATAACGAATACGACAAGATGCTGGAGTTAGCAAAGGATGTCAAGTCCCCTCTGGAAAGGTATAATCTGATGACACACTCCTATGAACTGCTGGGAAACACGAAAGAAGCCTTGAATTGTTTTAGGGAATACAAGCGCATAAGCGATTCACTCAACTCTGCCGAGATACGCAGGCAGACATCTGAGCATGCACTCCAACTCAATGTCATCCGGGCCGAGAATCAAGCAAAAGAGTTACTGCTGCACAACCAGACACTAAAATTGGCTCATGCTCAGGATGAACTGGAGCAACGACAATTAGAAGAGGAGGCGCTCAACTTGACGTTGAAGAACCGAGACATAGAACTGAGCCATGCATCCATCAAACTGAAAAACGATAGTCTGGACAGACAAGCACAGAAACTGAAATTGAGCGAATACCAGTCAAAACTCGAAGTAGAGCAAAGCAAGGAGAAGATTGAACGCATCACGCTTTGGACTACCATCGGCGTGAGCCTGCTCTTCATCACCTTTCTAAGCATCTACCTCTACCGCCGCAGCCGCCACATGAAGGCACTGACCACGGCTTACGACCAGTTGGAGACTGCCTACGAGCAGTTGGAACAGACCACTGCGGCCAAGGAGCGCATAGAAAGCGAGTTGCGTATTGCTCGTGATATCCAGATGTCGATGGTACCAACTTTATTCCCTGAGCGTCCTGATATAGATATCTACGCCTCCATGACCCCTGCCAAGGAAGTGGGGGGCGACCTGTACGACTTCATCATCAATGGCGACCAACTATACTTCTGCGTGGGTGATGTCAGCGGTAAAGGCGTACCAGCCTCTTTGCTCATGTCAGTAGCCATCAACCTATTCCGAACTGTAGCTAAGGAGGGATTCCCGCCTGCCTATGTGGCAACCCGAATGAACGACACGCTGACTAGCGAGAACAACAACAGCATGTTTGTCACCATGTTCATTGCCCAGGTTGACTTAAAAACAGGCCATATGGACTTCTGCAATTGCGGCCACAACCCGCCTATACTTGTCAACGAACTGACTACAAACGGCACTGAGGCAAGATTCATAAAAATGGAACCCAATGCTCCAATTGGTCTGTGGCCAGAATTAGAGTATAAAGGTGAATTCATCGAGAGCATCAGCGGGCAGACACTGCTAGTCTATACCGACGGATTAAACGAGGCCGAAAACAACAAGCTTGAACAATTTGGCAATGACCGTCTTCTCGATGTGATGCTTAAGAACAAGATACGAAGTGCCCGCCAGATCATCGAACTGCTACAAGAGCAGGTAAGTAACTTTGTTGGCGAGGCCGAGCCTTCAGACGACATCACTATGTTTTGTCTGCGTACAGGCCTCAACACTAATTGAAATAACATCAAATACACTATCAATATGAAGTCTTTTATCAATGTGGAGGATATTGGCGACCTCCGTCAAGCACTCGCCGAGGCACAAGAGATTAAGCAGGAACGTTACAAGTATCAGCATCTGGGCAAGAACAAGACCCTGATGATGATCTTCTTCAACAATAGTCT
>CAMKSE010000041.1 GCA_946415365.1 uncultured Prevotellaceae bacterium | reverse complement strand
TGCTCTGCATGAACAACACTGTGCTCCTGGCCACTGTTTGTGCCGCAAAAGATGCTGTTCCCGGAACAGATTTCATGCCTCTGCAGGTAGACTATCGTGAACAGTACAGCGCTGCCGGCCGTTTCCCCGGTGGATTCACAAAGCGCGAAGGCAAGGCCTCAGACAATGAAATCCTCACATCCCGACTGGTGGACCGTGTGCTTCGTCCACTGTTTCCAAGTAACTATCACGCAGAAGTATTCGTAAACGTCATGCTGCTCAGCGCCGATGGTGTTGACCAGCCCGATGCCCTGGCAGGCTTCGCTGCCTCTGCAGCTCTTGCCTGTTCGGATATACCTTTCGAGTGCCCTATCTCGGAAGTCCGCGTTGCACGTGTTAATGGTGAGTATGTGATTGATCCTACCTTCGAGCAGATGAAGGAGGCCGACATGGACATCATGGTGGGCGCCTCTGCCGAGAACATCATGATGGTGGAAGGTGAGATGAAGGAGGTCAGCGAGCAGGATCTGCTGGGTGCCCTCAAGGCTGCGATGGACGCCATCAAGCCGATGTGTGAACTGCAGACAGAACTGAGCAAGGAGCTCGGTAAGGACGTGAAGCGCGAGTACAACCACGAGGTGAACGACGAAGCCCTGCGCGAGCAGATGAACAAGGAGTGCTACCAGCCCGCCTACGACGTGACGAAGCAGGCTCTGGAGAAGCAGGAGCGCGCCGATGCCTTCGAGAAGATTCTCGAGGACTTCAAGGAGAAATACTTCGAGGCCCATCCTGAGATTACCGCCGACTCGGAAATCTCGAAAGATGAGTACGAGGCTATGATGGAGCGTTACTACCACGATGTGGAGCGCGATGCCATGCGCCGTTGCATCCTCGATGAGGGTATCCGTCTCGACGGCCGTAAGACCACTGACATCCGTCCTATCTGGTGCGAGGTGTCTCCCCTGCCCATGCCTCACGGAAGTGCCATCTTCACCCGTGGTGAGACACAGTCACTGTCAACTTGTACCCTCGGTACGAAGCTCGATGAGAAGCTCGTTGACGATGTGTTGGAACATGGCTACATGAAGTTCCTGTTGCACTATAACTTCCCCCCGTTCTGTACAGGTGAGGCCAAGGCCCAGCGTGGCGTAGGCCGTCGTGAGATCGGTCACGGCCATCTCGCATGGCGCGGTCTGAAGGGTCAGATCCCCGAGGACTTCCCCTACACTGTGCGTCTGGTTTCTCAGATTCTTGAGTCTAACGGTTCCAGTTCTATGGCTACCGTATGTGCCGGAACCCTCGCCCTGATGGACGCTGGTGTGCCCATGAAGAAGCCCGTTTCGGGTATCGCCATGGGTCTGATCAAAAATCCTGGTGAAGAGAAATATGCCGTATTGAGCGATATCCTCGGCGATGAGGACCACCTGGGTGATATGGACTTCAAGACCACTGGTACGAAGGACGGTCTGACAGCCACTCAGATGGATATCAAGTGCGACGGTCTGTCGTTCGACATTCTCGAGAAGGCCCTCATGCAGGCCAAGGCCGGTCGTGAGTATATCCTCTCGAAACTGACAGAGACCATCGCTGAGCCGCGTGCAGAACTGAAGCCTCAGGTACCGCGTATCGAAGCCTTTGATATTCCCAAGGAGTTTATCGGCGCCGTCATAGGCCCGGGCGGAAAGATCATCCAGCAGATGCAGGAAGACACCGGTGCCACCATCACCATTGACGAAGCCGACGGTGTAGGTCACGTACAGGTCAGTGCTCCCGATAAGGCCAGCATCGACGCTGCCATTGCCAAGATCAAGGCCATCGTGGCCATTCCCGAGGTGGGTGAGATCTACGAGGGTACTGTCCGCAGCATCATGCCTTACGGCTGCTTCGTGGAGATCATGCCAGGCAAGGACGGTCTGCTGCATATCTCCGAGATCGACTGGAAGCGCCTCGAGACCGTCGAGGAGGCTGGCATCAAGGAGGGTGACAAGATCAAGGTGAAGCTGTTGGAGATCGATCCGAAGACAGGCAAGTACAAGCTGTCTCACCGTGTGCTGATTGAGAAGCCGGAGGGTTACGTGGAGCGTCCCGCCCGTGGTGAGCGCGGAGAGCGCCGTGAGCGTCCGGAGCGCGGAGAACGTCGTGATCGTGGTGACCGCGGAGATCGTCGCGAACGCCGTGAGCGTCCAGAGCGTGGTGAGCGTCGTCAGCGTCCAGAACAGAAGGAAGCAACTCCCACAGAGAATCCCGCTCCTAAGGACTTCAGCGACTCCCTCGACGACATGGACTTTTAAAAGTTTTCAAAAACAACTATGACAACTAAGACAACCTCTGACAAGAACTGTTGTTTTGGTTGTCATCGTTGTCTTTAATAAAGATATATGAGAATTCATTTGATTCAACTGTTTGAGGAGACTGTCAGCAAGTATCCGCAGAAGACAGCCGTCATCGACAAAGACCGTTCTGTAACTTTCTCTGATCTCCGTCAGAAGGCCATCGAGACAGCGGCTACTATCGCTCTGAAGGATATCCCGCAGAACAAGCCCATAGGTGTGTTCCTCGACAAATCCGTGGAGAGCGTATATGCCGACCTCGGCATACTCTATGCAGGCGATTTCTACATGAACCTCGACATCAAGACGCCTGCCGAGCGCATCAAAAACATCCTGCAACTTGTGGAGCCAGCGGCCATCATCTCGACAAGTATTCAGATCAAAAGCATCGCTACCGTCATCCCCGATAACGTGAAGCTGATCCTGCTTGATGAGCTGGGGAGAGAAGAAGAGGAGGAGAGAAGGAGAGAAGGAGAGAAGGAGTTAGGGGAGCGTCGGGCGACCGTCATCGACACAGACCCCTCGTGCATTATCAACACCTCAGGATCTACTGGCACGCCAAAGGGTGTGGTACTGAACCATAAGAGTTTCTTTGACTTCATCGACTGGGCTGTTGAGACCTTCCGTTTTGGTGACGACCTCGTCATGGGATCACTGTCACCCATTGTGTTCGACATCTACAGTTTCGAACTCTGCATGCTCATGGCAAAGGCCAGCACACTCGTGGTGCTGCCTGCACACCTCGCCGCCTTCCCTGCGAAGATCCTCGAGGTGCTGGAGAAGCATCAGGTGAACTTCCTGTTCTGGGTGCCGACCATCATGGTGAACATCGCCAACATGGACCTTCTCTCGGCCTTCCGTCTGGAGAGCCTCCGCACCGTGTGGTTTGCAGGAGAGGTGTTCCCCACGAAACAGTACAACTACTGGCATCACCATCTGCCGCAGGTGACCTTTGCAAACCTCTATGGCCCCATCGAGATCACCCTCGACTGCACCTATTACATTATTAATAAGGAAATACCCGACGAAGAGCCGCTGCCCATAGGCTATCCCTGCCGCAATACGGACATACTCATCCTCGACGATGAAGACCGTCTTGTCGCAGAGCCCGGAGTGGAGGGAGAACTCTGCGTCAGGGGTACTTCACTGGCCATGGGCTACTATAACAACCCAGAGAAGACGGCCATCGCCTTCGTGCAGAACCCTCTGAACAAGGCCTATCCCGAACTTATCTACCGTACTGGCGACATCGTGTGCCTGAACGATGAGGGACTGATCATGTTCAAGGGACGCAAGGACAACATCGTGAAGCACATGGGTTACCGCACCGACTTGGGAGAGATTGAGCACGTGATTATCAACACGCTGAAACTCGTCAAGAACGGATGTATCGTCTATAACCACGACGAGAAGCAGATCACCCTCTTCTACGAGGCCCCGGAGGAGATTCCTGTGCCGCAGTTCCGTATGGAGATCGGCAAGGTGCTGCCCAAATATATGATTCCGACGGTATACCATCGTCTGGAACAATTGCAGCGTAATACCAACGGAAAGATAGACCGCCTGTTCTATAAAAAAGAAGTTAACAAATGAGAGAAAAGATATTAGAAATACTGTCCACCATCCGTCCTGAGTACGACTTCAGCGGAGAGGAGGACTTCATCGAGGCAGGAATGCTCGACTCCTACGATATCGTGACGCTGGTCACAAATATGGAGATCACCTTCAACTTCCGTATTGATGGTACTGACGTGGTGCCCGAGAACTTCGGATCCGTTGACAGCATCGTACGTCTGCTTGAGAAGTATGGAGTACATTAGTTATCTGGAACTCCCCAAGCACTGGGGACTGGCGTCTGGCGACAGTGTGCTGTTGTCGTCAGACATCATGCAGCTTACCTTCACCAGCATCCGCAACGGTGAGCGTTTTGACCGTGACAAGTTCCTCGAGGCGATCCTTGACGCCATCGGGCCAGAGGGTACGCTGCTGATTCCCACTTTCAACTGGGACTTCTGTCACGGAGAAGCTTTCGACTATAAGACAACACCCTGCAAGACGGGTACACTCGGCACGATAGCCCTGAAGAATCCCGCTTTCCGTCGTACGCAGCACCCGCTCTACTCGTTCGCAGTAGCCGGACACGACCAGCAGTTGCTCTGCGACATGGAGAACGTTTCGTCGTTCGGCGATGACTCCCCCTTCGGCTATCTGGAGCACTGTCACGGTAAGAACGTGCTCATTGACCTGCACTATACGGACTGTTTCACCTTCGTACACCATATGGAGGAGATCTGTGGCGTGAACACCTACCGTTTCCCCAAGACCTTCACAGGCCAGTATATCGATGCTGAAGGTAAGGAGACCACCCGCAGTTATTCTATGCTCGTACGATCATACGAGCTCTACGAGGAGACAGACCTCACGCTGATAGGTGAGAAGATGGAACAAGCAGGAGCAGCCCGTCTCTTCACCCTCAACGACATTCCGTTCCGCATCGTAGACCTGGCTGCCGCTGCCCCTGTCATCAAGGATGACATCCTGAACAACGCCAGCCGGGGTCTCTGTCGTCACAAGCTACAGGATTAAAGATAAAAAGGTAAAGATGAGTCTGACCGGTATTATTAGGAATCTGTTCACTGCCCGCCAGCACGACCTGGAGAGACATCTGAACGAGGGCGAAGCGCTGCAGAGGGCCGTGCTGCAACACTTGGTGAAGACCGCCAAGGACACGGAGTACGGCCGTAACCATGCTTTCGCATCGGTAAATGGTTACGATGATTTTGCCAGCAACGTGCCTCTGAACTCGTATGAGGAAATGAAGGGCTATATTGACCGTATGCGTCATGGTGAGAAGGATGTACTCTGGCCTGGACGCGTGAAGTGGTACGCAAAGTCGAGTGGCACCACCAACGACAAGTCGAAGTTCATCCCTGTGAGCAAAGAAGGCCTGCAGAAAATCCATTATGCAGGCGGGTACGACTCTGTGGCACTTTATCTGAGGAACAACCCTAAGTCGAAGATCTTCGACGGAAGTTCGCTGATACTTGGCGGCAGTCATGCTCCCAACTATAATCTGAAGGACTCCCTGGTGGGTGACCTGAGTGCCATACTCATCGAGAACATCAATCCGCTGGTGAACCTCGTACGTGTGCCGAAGAAAAAGACGGCACTGCTCTCCGACTTCGAGGTAAAGCGTGAGCGCATTGCCCGTGAGGCCATGACGAAGAACGTGACGAACATCTCCGGCGTGCCCTCGTGGATGCTCTCCGTACTTACCTGCATGATGGAAATCACGGGTAAGACACATCTCGAGGAGGTATGGCCCAACATCGAGGTCTTCTTCCACGGAGGCGTGGCCTTCACACCTTACCGTGAACAGTACAAGCGTCTTATCACCTCGCCCAACATGCACTATATGGAGACCTACAATGCCAGTGAGGGATTCTTCGGCATTCAGGACGACCCACAGGATAAGTCGATGATGCTGATGCTCGATTACGACGTGTTCTACGAGTTCATCCCTATGGAAGGTGGCGATCCTGTTCCCCTATGGGCGGTAGAGAAGGGTAAGAACTATGCGATGGTCATCTCTACCTCTTGTGGCCTCTGGCGCTACGAAATTGGCGATACCATACAGTTCACATCCACCAATCCCTATAAGTTCATCATCTCCGGACGCACGAAGCACTTCATCAATGCCTTCGGCGAAGAACTGATAGTGGACAATGCCGAACAGGGACTGGCCTACGCCTGTGAGCAGACAGGTGCCGAGGTCTTGGAATATACGGCGGCTCCTGTGTTTATGGACGAGAAAGCCAAGTGCCGTCACCAGTGGCTTATAGAGTTCTCACGCAAGCCCTCAGACCTCAAACAGTTTGCCTCACTGTTAGACAAGCGTCTGCAGGAAATCAACAGCGACTACGAGGCCAAGCGCTATAAGGATATCACCCTGCAACACCTGGAGATTATCGAGGCTCGGCCTAACCTCTTCAACGACTGGCTGAAGATGCGCGGAAAACTTGGAGGCCAGCACAAGGTGCCCCGTCTGAGTAACTCTCGTGAAACGATAGAACAGCTGATGAAACTCAACGGCTAAAGAGATATAAGGAGATAGATGAAGATAGAAGGAGTTAGAAGACAAATGAGATGCGGGCTCAGACTGTCCGCCACCATACTATTGTCCTTTATCTTCCTCTGTATTCTCCTATCATCCTCTATCTTCTCCTCTTGCGCCAATATGGGTAGTCCCGATGGGGGATGGTATGACGATGACCCTCCGAAAGTGGTGAGGTGTGAGCCGGCAGAACAGTCGGTAAACGTCACACAAAAGAAGATTACCATCTGGTTCGATGAGTTCATCAAGCTGGAGGACGCCACAAACAAGGTGATCATTTCTCCACCACAGTTGGAGACACCAGAGATAAAGGCCGCAGGAAAGAAGGTGATAGTGGAACTTGAGGACTCACTGAAGCCCAACACCACCTATACCATCGACTTCAGCGACGCCATCAGCGACAATAATGAAGGAAACCCATTAGGCTCGTATGCCTTCACCTTCTCGACAGGAGAGCGGATAGACACCTTCGAGATGGCGGGCTACGTACTCGACGCCAGTAATCTGGAACCCATAAAGGGTATCATGGTGGGACTCTACGACGACCTGGCCGACTCTGCCTTCAAGACAAAGCCTATGCTACGTGTGTCACGTACCGACAGTCGCGGACACTTCGTGGTGAAGGGGGTGGCTCCAGGCAAATACCGTGCCTATGCCCTGCAAGACATGGACAACGACTTTCACTTCACACAGCGCGGAGAAATGCTGGCCTTCAGTCACGACACATTTGAGCCGTCATCGAAGCCCGACACCCGTACTGATACCATCTGGCGCGACTCTTTGCATATCGATGCCCTCCGACAGGTGCCATACACCCACTTCCTGCCAGACGACATCACACTCCTGGCCTTTACACACATACAGACAGACCGTTATCTGCTCAAGACGGAACGAAAGGATCCCGAGAAGTTCACGATGTACTTCAGTTACGGCAATCCTGAGTTGCCCGTCATCAAGGGTATGAACTTTCAATCCGACTCTGCCTTCGTCATTGAGACGAACGAGAAACAAGACACCATACACTACTGGCTGCGTGACACGATGCTCGTCAACCAGGACACCCTCCGTATGGAGGTCAGCTATATGATGACCGACACCCTGGGCAATCTGGTCAGTCAGACAGACACCCTCGACGTGTTGGCAAAGACGCCCTACGAGAAACGCCAGAAAGAGCTCGCCAAGGAGATAGAGAAATGGCAGAAGGAACAGAAAAAGAAGAAAGACCGTGAAGAGCCCTATGACTCTGTCTATCCCGCTAAGCCCCTGAAGCCCAACATTGTGATACCCCAGGGAATGACGCCCGACCAGAAGATAACCGTAGAAATGCCCACGCCACTGACAACGTGCGACACGTCGGCAGTACACCTCTATCTGAAGATCGACACCCTGTGGTATGATGCCGGCTGTCAGATGACTCCTGTGGAAGGAACCATCCGCCGTTTCGAGATCAATGCTGAGTGGAAGCCCGACATGGAATATAGCCTTGAGATCGACTCTGCCGCCTTTTTGGACATCTACGGACTGGTGTCCGATAAATATAAACAAGGCATCAAGATAAAAAGCCTCGATGAACTGGGAACCCTGACGCTAAACCTCAGCGGTATTCCAGACACATTGTCATTACGCGTACAGCTGCTCGACAGCTCCGGAAAGGTGGTGAAAGAAGTGCTGGCACAGAAGAATGTCGCCTTCTTCAACTACGTGGCACCCGGGAAGTACTATGTCAGCGCCCTTGCCGATGCCAATGGCAACGGCCTTTGGGATACGGGCGACTACGATCATGACCAGCAACCGGAAGACGTGTATTTCTATTCTCGGGAGATAGAATGCAAGGAGAAGTGGGACATCTCCCAGTCCTGGAATATCACAGGCTCCCCACGCTATCTTCAGAAGCCCCAGGCCATTACCAAACAGAAACCCGATGCCGAGAAGAAACTCAAGAACCGCAATGCTGACCGCGCTAAGAAGTTAGGCATCCCCTACAACAAAGACAAGAACGTAAAACTCGATAAACAGTAAGACAATGAAAAGACTTCTGCTTGCACTATTCGCTATTCACTGTTCACTATTCACTTCATTCGCCCAGTGTGGTATAGAGAACACGGCTTTCAAGTCGGGTGAGGAACTCGACTATGACCTGTATTTCAACTGGAAGTTCATCTGGGTGAAGGTGGGCACCGCGTCCATGGACACACACTTCACCAAGTTTGAGGGCAAGGATGCGTGGAAGTCATACCTCATCACTCGGGGGAACTCGAAACTCGACAAGTTCTTTATGATGCGTGACACGCTACTCTCCTACTGCAACCCCGACCTCTCACCACTCTACTTCCGCAAGGGAGCACTTGAAGGAGACCATTACTATGTCGACGAGATCTGGTATAGCTACCCCCACGGCTTCAGCCAGCTGAAGAAACATCGCATCACCTCCAGTGGCGAACACATCTGGAAGACCTCCACCTATAATGCTTGTATCTACGACATGATGTCGATCTTCCTCCGGTCCCGTAATTTCGACGCCACAAAGATCAAGAAGGGCGAGGTGATTCCTATGCCCATCAGCGATGCGCAAAACCTGAACAACTCCTGGCTCGAGTTCCGAGGTAAGGAGAATTTCAAGATGAACGACACCAAGGAGAAGTTCCGCTGCCTGGTGTTCTCATTCTACGAGCGGGAGAACAACAAGAGCAAGGAATTAATCCGTTTCTGGATCACTGATGACCAGAACCACATACCCGTACGCCTTGATATGTTCCTTTCCTTCGGAAGCGCCAAGGCCTACCTGAAATCCTACAAGGGCGTCCGCAGCCCAATGACCTCGAAGATTAACTAATTTTTTGTTTATTGTTGATGGTTTATAGTTTATAGATGAATACCTTGCAAGCCCTCCTTTCTGTCTTTAGAAGTAATCATCTATAAACTATAAACTTTAAACTATAAACCACCTTCAAATTCCTTAATTTTATTCAGATAGTACTGCCTCAAGTCCTGCCATTTGTAGTATGGCCAGTTGTCAGTGGCTATAGGCATATAGGCCTCACGCTCGTTGAGCAAGGCTTTTACGAGGATGTCACCGGCTTTACCCTTTTTCGGACGGTAGAACACCAGTTGGATGTTACAGGCCATGGGGAAGATGCGGTAGTTACGCCAATAGGTATCCAGTTCATCAAGGTTCTCCACGGCCATACCGCAATTATCGAGTTCCAGCAGACAAGCCAGGGGCATCACACATACCTCATGGCCGAAGCGCAGCGTTGCCTGTGTCTGGGTGACGGTATCGGCTGTCTCGATGATGTTCTTCAGCAGGTTTAGCTGGCTGAACGGCATCTTTGTCCCAGACACGGGTGATGCACCGTAGTCCAGGTACCAGCCCACATTACGGATGCGCCACTGGTCATACACCTCCTCATCAGTAAACAGCGACAGTAGTTCAATATCAGTATCATGGCTCTGCATGTTCGCCGCCACGTCAAAGAGACGCCGCATGAAGTCACCTGCCGCCACATTATCATATACCCACTGTTGGTCGTTGAAGAGGGCTTTCATCAGCCGCTCTGGATGGGTGTACTTCTGCGAATATTCGTTCACCTCCTTGTCTCCCTTCTTGCCTTCGGCCTTCACCGTACCCTCCCAGGGCTGGTTCAGGTAATATTGTAGTGACTCGCTCACGTCGTTGTGAATCTGTGCCGAAGGATTAGCGGCTGCCAGTTCCTCACACTCAGCAATCATCGAGAGGATACAACGGATGACCACGGTGCTACGGGCATCTATCTTCACGCCAGGAGCCTTGAATATCTCTGGGAAATTCTGAGCCATACGTTTGCCGATGCCATGATGCTGACGCTCACCAACAGTCGTCAGGTCACCTAAGCGCTTGATAGTCGTGGGGTGGAAAGCTTCCAACTTCTCGAGCGTCTCCTCACCCAGCGGAGTCAACTTGCCTGCCTCACGTCCGTTCCTCAACGTCCCCATGGGCAGCGTATACTCTCTCTCCCCTATCAGCCAGCGCGAGCCGTGTCGCCCGTAGTGGCTCATGTAAAAAGGCTCATAGCCCTTAGGAGCAGGCGTCAGCACCTTCTCAGACAACTGACGGTCGTAGTCCAGATAGTTACTACCCGCCAGATAACGGTTGGCGGCAATCTCATCTTTAGCGGAGTTCTCGAACAGCGGCGCTTTTGTCTGCGCCTGCACAGCCATCATAAATCCGATGGCCATCAGCATCATCAGTTGTCTTCTCATTTCTGTTTTCATCAAAGATGGTTTAATAATGGTTACATATTAGTCATTCGAGTGCAAAGATACGAAAAAGTTAAGAATAAAGAGTTAACTTATCACTTTTTTTATTACCTTTGCCAACGAATTAATAATAATAAGGTACGTATGATACAATCAATGACAGGCTACGGCAAGGCGGTTGTGGCCTACAAGGACAAGAAAATCCATGTTGAGGTGAAGTCGCTCAACTCAAAACAGTTGGACTTGAACACGCGTATCGCTCCCCTCTATCGTGAGAAGGAGATGGAGATGCGCCAGATGGTGGCAGAAGCCCTCATCCGCGGCAAGGCAGACATGAGCGTGTGGATAGAGAAGGACACTGAGGTCGACGCCACACCCATCAATGCGGCTCTGGTAGAGAACTACTACCAACAGATTCAGGACATTGCCCAGAAGACAGGCATTCCTGTTCCTGAGGACTGGTTCTACACGCTTCTCCGTATGCCCGATGTACTGACGAAGACTGACATGGAGGAACTGGATGATGCAGAATGGGAGACTGTGAAGGAAGCTGTGAAAGAGGCACTGAAGAACCTCGTGGACTTCCGCATTCAGGAAGGTGCCGCCCTTCAGAAGAAGTTCTCAGAGAAAATCGACAATATCGAACGACTTCTTGGTGAGATTGAGCCTTACGAGCAGAGCCGTGTGGAGAAAATACGTCAACGAATCATCGACGGCCTACAGCAGATTCCTGGTGTGGATTATGACAAGAACCGCCTGGAGCAGGAACTGATCTATTATATCGAGAAACTTGACATCAGTGAGGAAAAACAGCGTCTGACAAACCATCTGAAGTATTTCCGTGACACGATGGCAGAGCCTGCTGGACAAGGCAAGAAACTTGGTTTCATTGCTCAGGAGATGGGACGTGAGATCAATACCACTGGCTCGAAGTCAAACCAAGCAGAAATGCAGAACATCGTCGTCAAGATGAAGGACGAGTTGGAACAAATCAAGGAACAAGTACTCAACGCATTATAATATGAGAGGCAAATTAATCATCTTCTCGGCACCGTCGGGAACAGGCAAGAGCACGATCATATCGTGGTTGATGAAGGAGCATAAGGAACTGAACCTTGCGTTTTCCATTTCCTGTACCTCAAGGGCACCGAGAGGTACAGAGCAGAACGGGGTGGAGTATTTTTTCCTGACCCCCGAGGAGTTCAAGCAGAGAATCGAAAACGATGAGTTCCTTGAATATGAAGAGGTGTATGCCGATCGTTTCTACGGAACCTTGAAGGCTCAGGTAGAGAGACAGTTAGAGGCAGGTCAGAACGTGGTGTTCGACGTCGACGTGAAAGGAGGTGTTAACATCAAGCATTTCTATGGCGATGAGGCCTTGAGTATCTTTATCCAACCACCATCCATTCAGGAACTACGCCGTCGCTTAGAGGGTCGTGGCACAGACTCCCCTGACGTGATAGACCAGCGCATCGCCCGTGCGGAGTTCGAACTGACCTTTGCAGACAAGTTCGACAAGATTGTCATCAACGACATTCTGGAATATGCTGAAGCCGATGCCCTGGAACTTATTCAGGGTTTCTTGGGTCGTGAATAGCTTATTTTAAGGATGCTTCGCACTGGGATCTTCGGAGGGTCTTTCAACCCCATCCACAACGGACATATCTCTCTGGCCAGACAACTGAAGGAGAAAGCTGGACTCGATGAGGTGTGGCTCATGGTGTCTCCCCAGAATCCCATGAAACGAAGCACAGATTTACTCGATGATGAGAAGCGGCTCCAGATGGCCACTCTGGCACTCAAAGGGGTGGAAGGTGTCGTTGTGAGCGATTACGAGATGCACCTGCCTAAGCCCTCCTATACCTGGAACACGCTGCAAGCTCTCTCGAAAGACTTTCCTGACCGTGAGTTCGTGCTGCTGATGGGTGGCGACAACTGGGCGTACTTCGACAAGTGGTATCACTACGAGGACATTATAGCAAACTACCAGATTGTGGTTTATCCCCGTCGGGGAGAGACGATTCCTTTCAGAGACGGGCGGGTAATGACCGTTGAGGCGGCGTTGCTTGACATCTCAAGTACAGAGATCCGTCAGCGCATAAAAACAGGCAAGGGCATCCGTCGTATGGTTCCCAAGGCAGTGGCAGACCTGATACTAAAGGAGAAACTATATGTTTAAGCGACTGAACATACTTAAGTGGATAGGCTGGCTGTTCACTCCGATAGAGAAAAACGGCGCCTTCTTCGTGTTTATGTTCGCTTTGGGTTGGCTCTGTACGCAGATAGAGATCATGCCCTACTATCTGAGAGACCGCGGCGCAAAGCCTTATGAGTTATCAGCTCCAGAATTGTTCCTCGACATTTATGTGCTTTGTGTCATCCTGACCCTGATACCCCGCAAAATCCGTATATGGGTAAAAGCCCTGATATACATATTATTATATGGAGTCGCCATAGCCGATATGTTCTGTTACGAACGCTTCGAGTCGACACTCACCCCCACGATGCTCATGCTTGTAGGCGAGACCAGCGGTCAGGAGACACGAGAGTTCTTGTCTGGATATCTCAGTTGGGATGTCATCACTTCAGGCGTTGGCTGGATCATACTGCTTATACTGGCACATCTGTTATGGACGTTCTTCAGGCACTTCTCTGACAAGAAGCGCAGACAGATGATCCTCCCCCGATTGAACACCACCGCCGTCTCTGGCTTCAAGGCCGTATTGGGGTGTCTGGTGGCATGGTTGCTCTATGGTGCCGTCTCCCAGACTTGGGACAACAAGGAGGCTCTGCAGAGGCTGTTTTCTTATCACACCATTGGCCAGGTGGAACACGAGATGACACGTAAGGACAAGGCTCATCTATATGCACCTGTCTATCGTCTGGCCTTCAGCATCTATGCCAACCGTCTGGCCAGTGATCAGGTCATACAACTGGAGACTGCCAGCCAGAAGATCCGTATTGACAGTTGCAGCTTCCGTGTGCCCAACATCGTGTTGGTTATCGGCGAGAGCTACAACAAGCGCCACTCACAACTCTACGGCTACGACAAGCCCACCACGCCTCGTCAGAAGGCATTGGCTGAGGAAGGTTCACTTATCCCCTTCACAGA
>CAMKSE010000040.1 GCA_946415365.1 uncultured Prevotellaceae bacterium | reverse complement strand
CAGTCTTTTGCGCCATTTCACTGGTCGTAACAGACGGGTCGAACAGCATTTCTTTCACAATAATCTCCTGAATTTCAGATAGTTCTTTTACGCCACCTTTTACGCCATTTTTACGCCACTTTCGGCATATTGCTATTGTTCAATACCATTCTCTATCACTTCCCAATAGCCGCCCTTGTCGCCTCCTATGCGGCGAATGACACCATTTTCGCGCAAAGCCTTAATACGTTTTTCCACTGCACGCGAGGACACCCCAAGCTTCATGGCAATTTCAGCCGCAGTAACTTTGGGATTTAGCCTAATAGCAGAGATGATTGCTTGGTTTTTCTCCGAACTTTTCTCCGAACCAGAACCATTTTTCTCCGAACCTATGGCACTTTTCTCCGTAGTAATCACCGTAGTTTTCTCCGTAGCGGGTTTATTGCCACATCCAGCATGAATAGGGATATGAATCAGGAAGGTCAAGCGGTCTTCGGTAGTCTCAAAGGTGTCAAAGTCGTTGGCAAACGCACAGATACTGTGATAGATGTTACTTCTTCAACGCTTCAAGCATAGCCATGCCCAACTCCGTCACAATCCATTCACCATCCTTGCGGCCACCCTTACGAGTTAAGATACCACTTGACTGTAGGTTCTCTATATCGCGTTTAATAGTCCTTGTCGCAACACCAGTCTTTAGTGACATTTCTGGTATTGTCACAAAAGAATCTTCGGTAATCATTTCTAATATAACTGATTGTCTTTCAGTAAGTTCTTTGGTGACATCTTTGGTGACATCTTTGGTGACATTCGGTTCTTTTACGCCACCTTTTACGCCACCTTTTACGCCAATTTGTTCTACCGAGAGCGTTTCTTTCATAAATCCTGGATGGCAAGGAATATCAATCAGGAAGTACGTCCTCTCCTCGTCCGTCTCGATAGTCGCTTTGGTTGAACCATTGGCTTTCAGTTCGTCCTGAATGGTTGGAATACCCGTTGCACGACCCTCCGTCAGATCTAACTCTTTCAAGAATTCACCCAGCCTGCGGTTACGATAGCGGCGTGAACGCAACGACTTTCCCTCACGCACAGCCTCCATTGGGATGGTGTGGTTAGGCCCAGAGAAATTCAGAATCGATATTCTGTCCGGCTCAATGGTTATCTCTACTGGCTCCCTAATCGTCCAATCGCGATGATACAGCGAGTTCACAACAGCCTCTTCCAGCGCCTGATATGGGTAATTGTAGAATTTGTCGGAATGCTCATCGTCCTTGGGCTTCACTATTTTCTTCTTCACAACGTTAGTACGCAGATAACTCAGCGTCTTGTCAATCATCATCGGTACGCTTCCCCTGATGGGTTCCACTTCAATCAGGTTATTGGGATTCTTCTCGCGCCCTTCAGGGAACAACACAATCTCCACCTGTGACTGCTTGAAAAACTTATCAGGTCGCTCTGAGAACATCATTGCTGCCACGTTCTTGATGCTATATCCTTCGGGCGTAGGCTCCAGCAGTTCCATCTGCTCCAACACCGATTCCATGTTCTCCGTCAACGACTCGTTAGCAAGGCTACTTTTCACCTTCACAAGATAGTCGTGCAGCAACAGCGGCGAGATGTCCTTCAGCGTTATCTGGTCGTTACCTCGGTCGTCAAACGGCGTACGGTTTGCCAGGTTTATCAGTTCGCGCTCATATTCACCTTTGGGCACAATGCTGCTACTGTTGTATCGGATGTAGTAGTTGTACGTCTTCTGCTTGGCGGTGATTTGGTCAGGCACCTTGTAAGGGCGGCGTTCACCAGCCGACACCTTGATGACCAGAATCGTCTTCTCGTCGGCCTCCTCGATATACAGTCGTGGCTGATAGTAAGGCTGCATCAGATTGTTGAATCCCACCATATCCTTCTCAATAGGCTCAATCTGATTGGGATCGATGCCGACGACGGGACGGACAGGACGACCGTTCACCTCCTTCACACCCACCACGATATAACCGCCACCCGTCTCGTCGAAGTCGTTGGCGAAAGCACACACGCTACGGTAGATGGCATCCGGATTCCATCCCGTCTTATACTCAATGCGGTCACCCTCCACAGCCCGTCCACCGAGCAATTCTTCTATATTAATTGGTAGTCTCATATATCTTATAACGTTTTTGATTTCTGTTCTATTGCTTAATCACATCATTCTTTCCTGTATCAGAAGCAAGTTCCCTCGCCTCATTGAATAGTTCAGTAAAAGTGTCACATTCCTTCACGCTATCATCAAAGATTGACAACGCATGAAATTGTTTGTCATAGTTGACATCTTCTATTCCCATATCATTCAGGAGAATAATTGTTATTACTGCTTTCAAGTTGAACAGCATATCGCTCTCTTCCAAGAACTCTACAGCCTTCTTTGAACCCAAATGATGGACAAAGAAGTTCCTGAACTGTACAAAATTGTCAATTGTCTGGCCCTCCTCATTTTTTATTCCTTTGCTTGCAATCCCATCATTTATCTTCTCCACATCAATATGCCTCCCTTTCAGGAACTTGTAAATGACATTATACGTATCATTATCTTTACCGACACCAGCCATCTTCTCAATGATTGTATGATACAGCAGTAATTTGCTGATGCTATCAAGATACTCCACCCTTACATAATGGTCGATGTATTGTTTTAAAGTATCAGTAATTGGGAACTTCCCGCTACAACATTTGGTAATCTCAAGGAAATCCGTAAGATAATCCAAACATATATCTTTGCTAAACAGATATCCTAATATGTTATTACTCTTTACAGCCAATACCTTATAGCTCGGTGTGCATACCTTAACAACACTCTTGCCATTTTTGTCGGTCGAGTACACCATATCATACTCGACAGGACTACAGAAGAAGAATGATAATACAGAAAGAATATCAGTAATATTGTCTTCTGTTTCGAGATAAACATAATGCTCGTCTCGGGATAACGAAATCTTACCATTAAAACATTCACCCGAATAATCTGTGGGTTGAGTGCCAACAATAGTATTTCCACTCAAAGTAAACCCTGTTAAGTACGGAGAAATTAGAGATGATGATAACTTTGTCAGCCTATAACATGTTGGATGTCCCGTCCCTTCGTAAGAATATGTAATATGTTTTAATTCCATCGAAAAGACCCTCTTCCCCTTTTCCAGATAAGAGTGATTAAACAGCAACTTCTCACCAATCTTCAGTTCAATTGGCTGGCCACCCACATTCGCCTCTTTAACTTTGTAATCACTTTTTCCAAAGTCCTTCATAAAAAAGATGCCTAAGCCTTTATCCAGATTTCTATTCGTAAGAACCTCTTCAGCATATAGTGTAAGACATCCATCCTTATACTTGATGGCAGCATCAATAACAGCAGACCTCCTTACCCCTTGCTCTTTGTAGAACAATTGGAGTTTTAGTTTGACTTCTGTTGATTCGTCAAACAGGAATATCTGTTTATTGATACCACTATTCATTTACTATATTGACTAATTCCACGAATTCATCTTTCAGCATATTATAGTTTCTCTGCAAAAATCTTTCATTCTATAGCGACATTGGATATATAGTTACCTTCTTTGTCATAACCAGTTATTTGATTTTGTCACCTGTTTCTATATTTTTGGAGAAATCACAACAAACACATGCATGTCTTCATTCTCTTCCGTTAAATCATTGGCCAACCCATCGGGGTTCACTATTTGCTCATCTGGATCATAAACAAAACAAATTAATGTCCTGCAATTATGATGAGACTTATACCTTTCTTTGTCAATTATTAGTTGCTCACCAATCTCTTTATCACGTAGGTTCGGACGAGTTTTTTTTATCTCAATACCAATATTCTCACTTTTTATCAAGAAATCTATTCGTGATGAGCCACCAGCATAACTTGGAGTACACTCTTCTGCTCTTACGTCGTTGAAAAATAGTTTCAGAATAGCGTGTACCAAATCTTGCACATCATATTCGTCATCTATAGTTATTGTTGGTCTTGTCTGATGTCTTACTTTTAATTGTCGAGCGAACCTATGAAAACGTTCAAAGACACACATGATAGTTTGAACAGAAGACCTTTGACTTTGATTATCATCTTCTGACAAATCAACGACATTCTGTAAACTGCCAAGTTTGGAATCAAGAGAATCAAGCCTCCTTAGGTATATTGCCTTATAATCTATGTGTTCATGCGTTGCAAAAGATAAAGATCCACAGAAAGAGGGATTTAACTCTTCATGAAAGTTTGTATAATAAGAAGACGTATCTCCAAAGATTAGTTTGATGGTATCGTCTGCCTCGTCTTTCCATGACTGGTAGTCCAGGCTTCCCTCTTCTTTTGTCTTTAGAACAAGAACCTGGCTGCGAAGGCCAGATATGGCCTCAAGTGCTTTCTGTTTACTAATTTGTAAAATCATTGTTTCATGTTACTTTTAACACATTATTCAGGAGTATGTCCCTTTGATTGTCTCTTTTTATGAAGGTTAGGATTTCCTATTTTCCCTTTTATAAAATTATGCCTTGTACGATGCTCCCTTATGGTTCCATCTGAAAACCTTATTGTTATATTGTCATTCCCAAAGTCTTCAATCACCTCTGCCTCCATACCACAATTCATCATTGCCACAGTTCCTTTGATGCTATCACAATCATAGTTGGGATTCTTAATGTGTCCTGATAAAAAGGAATCTCTTCTCTTGTTTTTAAGAATCGTTCCATCAGTAAACTGTACAGTTATGTTTTTATATCCAAAGTCCTCAATTACCTCAGCAACCATTCCACAATACATCATTTTCTTTTTCCCTACAAAACTAATTGTTCTACAGTTAGGATTTGAAATCATTCTCTTGACAAAAGCACCTCTTTCTCTGTGATAAGTCGTGTAGCCATCTGAAAATCTAATAGTTATGTCTCGTGATCCATTATCTTCAATCACTTCTGCCTCCATACCGCAATTCATTATCATTTTATGACCTAGTAAACTCGTCCTATCCACGTTAGGATTATCAATACCCCCATTTTTAAATTCTTGCCTAGACCTTTTATGTGCGACGAAACCATCAACAAAGCGTACTGTTATATTTCTACATCCATAATCTTCAATCACTTCTGCCTCCATGCCACAATTCATTATTGCTTTTTGACCAAGTAAACATCCTTTAATAATGTTGGGATTATTAACAGAACCTATTTTAAAAGCAGATCGAGAGCATTTAGCTAAATGTCCATCTTCAAATTGGATGGTGATATCATATGCTCCATTGTCTTTGATAACCTCTGCTCGCATACCATTTTTCATTATCTTCTTTTGTCCTATCAACACCCCCTTTTTTTACATTAGGATTATTTATACGTCCAGTTTTAAATTCATGTCTATACCTTTTGTGACTAACAAATCCATCGATAAAGCGTACTGTTATATTGTTATATCCATAATCTTCAATCACCTCTGCTTCCATACCACAATTCATGATTGCTTTTTGCCCTAAAATACTACACAGAACTCTTTTCTTACCGATACCACAACTATTATCTACTTTGATCTTTCTATATTCTACAGGGTCAATTTTGTAATACAACTCTTTTATTACAATATCATTAATTACAATGCTATCGTCAATATCAAAATATTTTAGGATTGCATTAACAGTATCTTCCAATTGTTTCAATAGCAACTGGTATTCGTTGTACTCACTTACATAATCAAGTTGGTAATTAATATGTTTAGGTGATGTATGAACAATCGTACCTCGTTCAAGTATTGTTATTACCTTCTCTATTTCACTCGCAGAAGAAATTAGCTCAACTTTTTCCAATGAATTTTGTGTTTCCTCGCTATGATTTCGACGACCATCATACTCTATACCAATTTTCTTTGATGGTATCCATACATCAATCTCAAGATTAGTCAAAGTCCTCCTATTCCTTAGCCAATCAGGTCTATAGTTACTCACTGCATCAGGAAAGTATTTGTGTATAAAGAAATATATCAAAGCTTGTGGCAAAGAATGGTTGTTTGCAAGATTAGGGTTTCTAATCTTTCCTTTAAAAAAATTGTGTCTTGAACAGTGTTCTTTTATAGTACCATCTGAAAATTTTACCGTTATATTTTCATCTCCATAGTCTTCAATCACCTCTGCCTCCATACCACAATTCATCATTGCAATAGTTCCTTTGATACTGTCACCATCATAGTTTGGGTTATTAATACTACCTGAAAGGAAAGCGTCTCTTCTCTTGTTTTTAAGGATTGTTCCATCAATGAATCGTACTGTAATATTTTTGTACCCAAAATCTTCAATAACTTCAGCTTCCATCCCACAATTCATTATCTTACTTCTCCCCACAAAACTAATAATCCTACAATTCGGATTTGAGATTTTTCCTCGATTGAAAGCAAGCCTTTCTCTATGGTAAGTCGTATATCCATCTGTAAATCTAACAGTAATGTCTTTATAGCCATTATCTTCGACTACTTCAGCTTCCATCCCACAATTCATCATCTTTTTATGCCCTAGAATACTTGCTCTATTCACATTTGGATTATTAATACTCCCCTTATTGAATTGTTGCCTAGACCTATGATGAGAGATATACCCATCTGAAAAGCAGACGGTTATATCATTGTAGCCATTATCTTCAATAACTTCTGCTTCCATGCCACAGTTCATAATGGCCTTTTCTCCTAAGATGCTAGTAGTAAACATATTTCTCATTTAATTTACCCCACCTTCAAATGCTCATAAAGCTTCAGCCTCAGCACCTCGCCATTTTCAAACTCGAACAGGAACTTTTTGCGATTAAACCTCGGATTGTTCTTGTGGATAATCCGGTGGTAGTTCGGACTGATGATAATGATGTTCGTGGAGTCGTTGTTCTGTGAACGGGTGAAGTAGTCAATGTGGTGGGCCTCGACAACGCTGTCACCATACTCGTCGCCAATCTTTTCGCCGCTAATCTCATCACGATAGTCGTAGAACCGCTTCAGGGTCAGGATGATGCTGCGGTCAATGCGGCGATACTTCACCAGCCGCTGCTTCTCCTCAATAGATGCGGTCTTGTCGGCCATGAAGAACTGGTCGTCGTCGCTCTGCTCGTAAACCTCCTCTGGAATGGCGCTCAGCGTGTGGGCCAACTGCTGATAGTCGGAGCTGGAGCAACACTCCATGCAGAGGACGTCGGGCGACGAGGTCAGGTAGAGCCGGATGTACTCCTGCAGGTCGTCGGGCAGCGGAATCTGCCGCTTGCTCTTGCCCAGTGCCTGCTTCTGTGCAAACAGATATGCATAGCTCTTCTGGAACACAGCCCGCAGTTTGACGGCCAACGGCGACTGGCGGCTGTAACGAATCTGAATGACATCCTTATGCCCCGCCCAGTTGCTCTGCACGAAGTTCTGGTTCTTCAGCTTCGCATCGTAGAACTCACCGTCAATCAGAATCCTGATGTCCTTGCTCTGCCCGTGTGTCAAGATGGATTCATCCCACGCCCTGAACAGCGAGCACACCGACACCGGAATGGTCATCCCATCATTCAGCAACGACCAGTCCACCGTCTTTTGCAATATGAATCCATTGTCGTAATCCATCAGAATTATATTTCGTTTTTACATTCTACCCATACTGTAGCCATACTCTAGCCTGCTTCTAGGCTGCTTGCAACCATACTCTAAGCATACTTGTTTAGTATGGGTAGAGCCTGTCAAAAGCCTGCCATCTCCGACGCGACTACCTGTCTGCCCTATATCTATGTTCGTTCCGTTCATGATTTCGTTGAGTTCAGCAGTTCCTTGATATCCACATTGAGGATTTCTGCAACCTTCGTCAGCGTCGGCAGGTCGGGCTGCGATGTGTTGGTACACCACTTTGAGACGGTCGCCTGGTCCTTGCCCATCTGTTCGGCCAGCCATTTGCCCGTCCTCTTCTGTTCCACGAGAACCACTTTGATGCGATTAATATCTTTAGCCATTGGCAACAAATTATTGATGTTTGCCGCAAATTTATAAAATTTCCAGCAAAAAACCAGCATACATTCCGCAAAAACTTCCGTTTTTTGTCATTCTTTCACAAAAAACATCATTTTCAGCCGTAACATTTCACTTTTTCGCCTACTATAAGAGTAAAATGTCGAACATTTAGAGTCCCTTGATAAGGGACGGCTATAATGCAGGGATTTAGTAAGAACAATTATATAAAGGATATTTATGACACCTACTCGCGAACAATTCAAGGATTTCATTGCTGCCATACAAAAGGCACTGGCAAAAGAGAAGAACGTAAACAAAGCACTAAAGCAAATCTGGGACGATGACCAAGGCCAATACCCGCCTTTTTACATCTCGCCCCTTTGGGAAGCCGTCTATCAAGCCTTCAACATCATGTTCGGCCTGAAAGATGACGATGTTGTCGGTAACGAGCTCTCTTGGTGGCTCGACGCTGCCCTCAAGAACGAGGCCAAGTATTGGATTGACAAGAAGGAATACAACGTCAGCGACATTGATGCCTTCTATGACTATTTGGTGGAAATGTTAAACAAGGAAGAAAAATGAAGATAGGAACACCAAAGGAAGAGTAAGGAACACTAAAGGAGGAGTCTGCAATCCCTCTTCATAGACTCTTCTTAGAGTCTTCTTACCCTCTTCTTGGTGTATTCTTACCCTAACGAAAGACACGGCTCGGCTTCTCGAAGGTCTCTCTTACCTCTCTCTAAGGTCTCGGCTTGTTCTCGGCCACCTCTCGGCTCTTTCTACGCTACGCCTACCGAACGCCTATACTACGCCTATGCTACGCAAAATTATCGTGCAACTTTGGATATAGCTACGATATACCTTAGATATACCAACAATATAGTTACGATAGACCAACATATTTCCTTTTTTATTACAAAAGCCTTGTCCCTTCCTTCCCCCTACCAACGACCTTGCTACGACCTTCCAACGATAGTTTTATGTTATCATTTTGATTCCTGAGAAAGGAGATATTGTTTGTACTCTCTCACAAAGAGTTCTTTTAAGTCAACTTCCAGTAGATCTGCAATCTTTAATATACACGCAAGGTCTGGTTGGGAAGAGTTCGTACACCACTTGCTGACAGTCGAGGGGTTAACACCGAGCTGCTCTGCCAGCCATTTGCTGGTACGTTTTTTCTCCACAAGAACCAATTTAATTCTGTTTACATCTTCCATACGATAAAGTTTTTATGCTACAAAGATAATGAAAATTTTTCATTTTCTGCCAAATATCTTGGTTTTTCTTCTATATTTATGTTTTTTTACGAGTTCCGATGCCAAAACCATCTGGAAATTTTCTCAAAGTCAACAAAAACCTTAGTTACTTTATCCAGATAAAGATTTTATCCACGAATAAAGTCGTGCCAAAGATGTCGGTCTGACGACACGTTAACATTGGCACGATTGACAGCGGTTCAAAACATCTGTCCCATATATATAATAAGGTGGGACCGCAGTTTTGTGAGATGTCATTGTATGAGAATACTGAAGAATTATTTGGTGATTTCGAGGAAAATGATTACCTTTGCATCAGATATTTGACATATTGAAACAAAGCAGAACGACGCAGACAGGAAGTTTCTAAACTGTTACCTATTAAAGTTTTGCTTGTCTGTAAGTGATTGATAATTAAAGGAGTAATCATTAGACTCGCAGATACAAATGGTATTAAACTATCGAATGATGAAACTGAAGAAACGAAAAATCAAGTATTCGGCAATATTCTTTCTTTGCTGGTTTGCCTTTCTGGTCTTTCTGATAGATGGAGTTCTGAAATTCCAGACATTGGTTGACTATTTCGGCTCGTATGCTTTGGTAGAAGTTACATTGTTGCTATTGGTTATCCTTCCTACGTTAACAATTTACAAGTTTACAAAAGAACATAAAACAGAATCGAAATGAAAGTATTATTATTAAACGGCAGTGCCAACAAGAATGGCAACACTTTTACTACACTATCGGAGATAGCCCGTCAATTGGAGAAGAATGGTGTAGAGTCGGAAATCATGCAGCTGGGCAACAAGCCCGTTCGTGGCTGTATAGCCTGCGGACAGTGTCAGGCGAAGCAATTAGGGCATTGTGTCTTTGATGACGACATCTGCAACCGTATCGTTGAAAAGCTCAATGAGGCCGATGCGCTCATCGTGGGTTCGCCTGTCTATTATGGTCAGCCCAACGGAGCTGTGATGGCAGTACTGCAACGTGCTTTCTTCTCTGGTGCCAAGGTGCAGAACAAGCCTGCGGCAGCGGTAGCTATCTGCCGTCGCGGCGGTGCTACGGCAGCATATCAGACTATGAACATGATTTTCGAGATGATGAACATGCCTGTGGTGACTTCGCAATATTGGAACATCGCCTACGGCTTGGCACCCGGTGAAGTAATACAGGACACAGAGGGAATGCAGACCATGCGAGTGCTTGCCGACAACATGGCCTGGTTACTGAAGAAGATTCACGCCAATGATAATCCCGATTATCCTGAACGCGAAGAGTGGCAAGGCATGAACTTTATCAGATGAATCAGAGACAATGACAATACAAGAATTTCGTGATTACATGGCATCGGGCAAACCTATCGTTGGCGGTGGTGATGTCCACATGATGTTTCATCAGTTGTCGCAGGAGGCACTGAAGATTACAGCAGAGATCAACGGAAAGTACCATACTCCAGAGCAGCTGCACGATTTGCTGGAACAGCTTTGGGGGCGTGAGGTACCCAAGACGGTAGGCATGTTTCCTCCGTTTCATACCGATTGCGGCAAGAACACCATCGTTGGCGAACGGGTCTTCATTAACATGGGCTGTAAGTTCCAGGATCAAGGTGGCATCACCATTGACGAGGGTGCACTCATAGGTCACAACGTCGTGTTGGCAACCATCAATCACGACCTTGACCCAGCCAAGCGTCAGAGTATGAGCTATGCCCCAATTCACATCGGCAAAAACGTATGGATTGGAGCCAATGCCACCGTTCTTGCTGGAGTAACCATCGGCGATGGAGCCGTAGTAGCTGCTGGTGCAGTAGTGACAAAGGATGTAGCACCGAATACGATTGTTGGTGGTGTTCCAGCCAAAGTGATAAAAAAGATAGAGATAAAAGGCAGATAAATCGGAATTTATAAAAACAGAAAAAATGATACGAAAACTTTCATTTCTCGCCCTTACAGCCATCATGTCACTTGGAATGAACGCACAGGAGATCAATCCTTACGTTTCATTCGTTCAAGGGCAGACAACTTCTCCTTTCGACTACCTAACGCTGAAGATAAAGCAATACAACGTTGTGTCTTTGGGCGAAGACCATTGGGTGAAAGACCACATGCAATTTCTGGCCGATTACCTCGAACATGTAGCCAGCGACACGACTTTCCACATTGATGCACTTGCATGGGAAAGCGGAAACAGCATAGACCAGAAAAAAGCGGATACGTTGATGATGTCGAAAACCTTTCGCGAGGATCTGGCACTACATATTCTTCGCAATGCTCCTGATACTTACGGATGGCCCTACAAGGAAGCCGTAGAGGATATCAAAGCTTTGTGGCGTTACAACAGAAGACAGGGCAAGTTCACCCGTCTACTCCTACTCGATCCTCCCTATATGTTGCAACTACTCGACGGCGACAAATATGAATATACATTGAGTAGAGACCAGTCAACAGCCAACAAGATCTCTGCTTATGTCGGCTCTAATCGTAAGGTACTCTACTATGCAGGCTCAAGCCATACGATGCGGCAATTCCATGCTTCCTATAACTCGAAGTCGGGAATGTACAATGTACAGGCCACGGCGGGTAAGATACTTTCGGTTCTCTATCCCAACAGGGTATTCACTATAAAGCTATGGGGTGGTCTAATGGGTAGTAATGGATATATCCCAACTATGAATGATTACCGTTGGGAACAATGTGGTGATGGCCTTGCAGACAAAGCGTTTCAAAGCAATGGCAATCGGCCTGTGGGTTTCGATATTGCAGGAAGTCCATTTGCCAATATTCTAATTTCGGACTTTTTCCATTTTCAATATAGTGAACAGATGTTGAACAAGAGCAATGGAAGTCCATTCCGTGCAGAAGAAACACTTGGCGACCGCATTGATGGTATTATCTTCTTTCGTGCAGTCAATGATTTCTCCATTCCTCACATCGAACCTAAGATATTTGATGACACATTTATAAAGCGAATCAATAAGAGGACAAAAGGCGAGGTGCAGACGCACAATGATGTCTATCAATATATAAAGAAAGGCCATCCAACCTTAGCAGATGAGTGTGACAAGTATATAAGAATCAAGTAAATTCCTATTTCTTGAACTGATACAAATATGGATTTCAAAAATAAAACAGTAATCGTAACAGGTGGTGCGCAAGGCATCGGAAGATGTATAGCAGAAGAATTCGAGAAACTTGGAGCCACGGTTTGCGTAATTGATAAACAGCAGGGTGACCACTTTGTGGGCGACCTTGCAGACAAACAGGTGCTGGAACAATTTGCTAAGGAAGTGATTGCCCAGCATGGGCATGTGGATTATCTCATCAACAATGCCCTGCCACTGATGAAGGGCATAAACGAGTGCAGCTATGAGGAGTTCCAATATGCCCTGAGTGTCGGTGTTACGGCACCTTTCTATCTCGCCAAACTCTTTGCACCACATTTCGCCAAAGGAGCGGCCATCGTCAATATATCTTCCTCGCGTGACCGTATGAGTCAGCCACAGACGGAAAGTTATACTGCAGCAAAAGGTGGCATAGCGGCTCTGACTCACGCCTTGGCAGTCAGTCTTGCTGGAAAGGTTCGTGTAAACAGCATCTCTCCAGGGTGGATTGACACGGCCTACACCGTCTATGAAGGTTCCGATGCCATTCAACAACCGGCAGGACGTGTTGGAAATCCATTGGATATAGCTAATTTGGTGCTCTTTCTCTGCTCTGACAAGGCAGGATTCATCACGGGCGAGAACATCTGTATCGATGGTGGCATGACCAGACAGATGATATATCATGGCGATAACGGTTGGACATTAAATTGAAATATGAAATGTAAAAGTGGCATTTTCCAGCCTATAATAGCTTATGATGGAAAGATATGCGGTAATTGGTCACCTTTTAAAGAGGACTTTCAAGCATCCTTCTTTGAAGAAAACTTTGAACCTGTAGATGTAAGTGAAGCCTGGCAATCATACAATAGTTATCGAAATAAATATCATGAATATAGAAGACTATCGCGAGTACTGCCTGTCATTAGGCAATGACATAGAAGAAAAGCTACCTTTCCAGAAGTTTAAGAACGGAGAGGGAGTATTGGTGTTCTACGTAATGGGCCACATGTTCTCATTCTTCGACTGCAATAATTTCTCAGTCATCTCGCTGAAATGCCAGCCAGAGCGCATCGAAGACCTGAAGGCACAGTACGAGTGCATCGGCAATCCGTATAACGAATCGCCCAAGCATTGGATAGGCATCAACCCCTTGACTGCCCCTGATGACCTGCTAAAGGAACTGACCCGAAACTCTTTTGAGATTGTAAAGATTAAATATGCGAGTAAGCGAGAGCAGAAACAAACTCGTTTGGATTCTGCCGAGCGTGAGCATATTCAACCGAAGGTTAAATATACGAAAACGAAGAAGATATAATTCTAAAACCACAAAAATTATGAAAGCATTATTTATCAACGGAAGTCCGCGTAAGAACGGCAACACGGCACAGCTGCTGAAGCGTGCCATGGATGGTGCCAGAGAGGCTGGTGGCAAAGGCCAAGGAATAACAAACTAAAACAAAGAAGAAATAATCATGTA
>CAMKSE010000039.1 GCA_946415365.1 uncultured Prevotellaceae bacterium | reverse complement strand
CAAGCGCCTTTTGTTTGATGTATTCGGCGAGGACAAGATCAAGCAGTTCTCCATTAAGCCGAACGAAAGCGTGAAGGTCAGCTTTGACCCGAGAGCCGAACAGAAAAATGGTCATTGGTATGGTAGCAACCGTGCTTGGAATGTAGAACGTGAAAGTGCTGTAGCTACTTCACCTAACAATCCACAAACAGCAGCAACGGCATGACATTCGGTAATTTCTTATCGGTAATCTTCTTCGGCTATTTTTGCTACTATCTTGGGATGATTATCTATGACCAGTATTTCAAGAAGGATGACATCCCACTGGAAGCAGCCGTTGAAGAAGAGGAAATCGACATCAGTGACGAGGCAAAAGAGTTTCAGCCCGTCACCATCGTTAAGGATAACACGAAGAAAGACCTCTCCAAAGAGGAAGAAAGCGAACAAGAAGTTATGAGCGGTAGAATAGAAATAGAAGATCTGATTCCCAAGATTAACGAACTTGCAGAGAAGGGCAAGGACAGCCCCTTGGGAAAGATTGTGGCTGGATGGAATGAGATTCCACAAGCAGCCTAACCATAAGCCTTTAATATTGTACTTTAACTTTTGGCGGTTAATAGAGGGAGTAAAGCCGCAGTACCCGCGTGAGGCGGATGCTTTGAAGCCCCGTTAAGACTTCTCTCCCCACCACTTGGTTCTTTAAATTGTAACATAAATTTACAAAATTAAAATTCACAAACCATTATGTTACAAGTAATTAACCCTATCAAGAATGCCCTTCAGCAGGGCTGGAAAAAACTCCCCAAGAAGCGCATCGCCTCCTTTGTAGGCATGTTCATCTTCTGTGCCATGGCAACCTATGCCAGCAGTAAGGGCGCAGGAGGCTTCACCAAGGCAACCACCGAGATTTCATCGTATCAGACCCCTGTGGCCAATCTGATGAAAGCCATCGCTGCCGTCATCGTGCTTGTCGGCTCGTTCAACGTCTATTTCAAGATGCAGAACGGCGACCAGGACGTGAAGAAGACGATTATGATGACCATCGGTGGCTGTGTGGCATTCATCGCCATGTCGGAGGCACTTCCCATGTTCTTCAAGTAAGAGCCAACGGTGACAAAAGGAGATGCCCGTGCCATCGGCTGATGACTGTAGGGCATTTCCTTTTCTGTTTTTAAAATAGACTGATATGCAAAACAATGACGGCTATCCCGTATTCAAGGGGCTTCAGCGTCCTTTGGAGTTCATGGGAATAAAAGGCAGATTCCTCACATTCGCTGCCGGAGCTATTGGCGTTTCGTTCCTCGGCTTTATCGTTTTCTCCATTGTGATGGGCAAACTGGCAGGCTTCATCGCCATGATAGCCTTGGCCATCGCAGGACTGATTACGATATATGTCAAGCAGCGCAGCGGACTCCATGCCAAGCGGCATGACCGGGGAATCTATGTCTATCAAGGCCTGTACAATCATTAAGTTCATGGCAACAAAGAAAAGACCGTTTGACAGACTCTTTGCCCAGCTTCAGGACATCAACGATGAGCGCGGAAAACTTCTGAACACCGTACTCTGGTCGAAGCAGGGTGACTGTTCCGTCATCCTCGAAATAAAGAATCCAGTGCCTCGCTTCAGCACCGATGCCGAACTGTACATGCAGTTCTGTGACGTACTGAGCAACATCGTGCAGACACTGGGTGAAGGCTATGCCCTACAGAAGCAGGACATCTTCTGCAAGAAGGGCTACCACCACGACATCCCGCCCGAAATGGAGTTCCTTTCCCAGAGCTACTTCCGCTATTTTGAAGGCAGGGAATATACTGACATCCGCACCTTCTTGATCATCACTCAGGAGGCCAGCAAGAACATGTTCGTCAAATACGACCCCAAAAATTGGCTTGACTTCCATACCAAGGTGAAGAAGGTGTGCGATATCCTCTCAGACAAGAACATCTGGTATTACAAGCTGAACAAGAATGATGTCAGCGACTATCTGCACCGCTTCATGACCATCAATTTCAGGGATGGTGCCTTTAGTGTCAACAACTTCAAGGCCAGTGACGAGTATCTGACCATCGGCGACCGTGCCGTGCGCTCATTCTCACTCGTGGATGTGGATGTCATCGACATGCCTACTGTTGTCAAGCCCTATCTGCCCGTTCCCGTGAATGGCTATCGTATAGCCACTGACCTTTTCGGTTTCCTGACCAATGTTCCTTTTGCTGATTGCGTCATCTATAACCAGGTTATTCAGATACCAGCCCAGCAGAAGCTGAAGCGTAAGCTGGAAAGCAAGTCGAAGCGTCACGGCTCCATGCCTGACCCCTCTAACAAGATTGCCAAGGCTGATATTGATGCCGTGCTGGACATGCTGGCAGCAGACAATAAGCTGTTGGTCAATACCAATTTCAACGTCATCGTCAGCTGTCCGTTGGCAAAGGTCACTCCAGTATCATCTTTCATCGAGACCAAGCTCTATGGTTGTGGCATCATGCCATCCCGTACTGCCTACAATCAACTGGAACTGTTTCAGGCTTCATTTCCCGGTAATGCCTATACCTTCAATCCTGACTATGACCTGTTCCTGACACTCTCCGATGCTGCCGTCTGTCTCTTTTTCAAGGAGCATACCAAGCAGACGGAGCTTTCGCCACTGTTGGTATATTACACCGACCGCGACGGACTGCCCATCGGTATTGACTTCACTGGCAAGGAGGGAAAGGTCAAGCATACCAACAATGCCAACTTCCTGTGCATCGGCCCAAGTGGCAGCGGCAAGTCGTTTCATATGAACAGCGTGGTTCGCCAGCTGCTCATACAAGACACCGATATTGTACTGGTTGATACAGGTGACTCCTACGAAGGTATCTGCCGTTACTATCATGGTACCTACATCACCTATTCCAAGGAACGGCCAATCTCCATGAACCCCTTCAAGATTACCCGTGAGGAGTATGAGGACAATTTCGGTGAGAAGAAAAACTTCCTCAAAACCCTTATCTTCCTTATCTACATTGGTGAGAAGGCACCTGATGACGTGGAGGAACTGGTGGTCAATCAGGTCATCGTGGAATACTACGAGGCTTATTTCCATCCCTTTGAGAAGTTCACGGAGCAGGAGCGTAAGGACATCATCCATCTGCTGACTCTGAAGCACAAGATGAATGGTGAATATGATAAGTTTGAGGAAGAACTGGAAAAGAAATATGCCGAGCAGGAGAAAGAAGAACAGCAGACTCCCCAACCAGCGGAAGAGCCGGAAGAAGCACTCAGTGATGAGGAAAAGGAGCGCAGGGAAAAGGAGAAGAAACGCCGTTGGGTGGAGAAACTTCAGAACCTGGCCAATGACAGTGCCGCCTCTGAAGGTGAGATTGCCGCTGCCGAGAACCAGCTTTCACGTCTGACTCCCGAAGTGATGGAGGGAACCTACCTCATGAAACTCAATGAGGAGGTGGACAAGATGGAGGAACGCCGCCGTAAGCTGAAAGTCAAGGAGCTTTCCTTCAACTCCTTCTATGACTTTGCCTTGGAGCGCATCCCCCAGATCTGCAAGGACAAGAGTGTTAGCTTCCGTATCGCTGACTTCTCTGCCCTGTTAGGACGCTTTTACAGAGGTGGCGAACTGGAGTACACCCTTAACAATGATGCTGATGCCTCGCTGTTTGAACAGAAGTTCGTGGTGTTCGAGATAGACAAGATTAAGGAAGATCCAGTTCTTTTCCCTATTGTCGTTCTGATTATCATGGACGTGTTCCTTCAGAAGATGCGTTTGAAGAAAGGACGCAAGGCCATCATCATAGAAGAGGCATGGAAGGCTGTAGCCACACCCCGTATGGCTGCATACCTCCAGTTCCTTTTCAAGACTGTGCGTAAGTTCAACGGTATTGCCGGAGTGGTGACACAGGAACTTGAAGACCTGTTATCATCCGACATTCTGAAAAAGGCCGTTGTCGCCAATGCCGATGTCACCATCCTGCTTGACCAGTCGAAGTTCAAAGACAGCTACAAAGACGTGACTGAGCAGCTTGGACTCACGCAGGTACAGCTTCAGCAGATCTTTACCATCAATCAGCTGAAGAACAAGGAGGGACGCGCCTACTTCCGTGAAGTCTGGATCCGTCGTGGTGACACCTGGGATGTCTTCGGAGTGGAGGAACCGCCAGAGTGCTATTGGGCCTATACGACAGAGCGACTGGAGAAGGAAGCCCTGAAAATCTATGAACGCCATTTCGGTAACATCCAGACGGCCATCATAGAGATTGAGAGAGACCGCAAGCAGGCCAAGGTAGGCAAATACCTCGACTTTGCCCGACAAGTAAACAACCATCAAAATATTATGTCACTATGGTAAGAGCAAGAATCATCATCCTGTCAGCTGCTGTCCTGCTGACTGTCAGGGCTAATGCTGCATGGCGGGTAGTCATCGACCCTTGGACTACAGGAGCCGTTACTGCCAATGCCGCCTCTCAGGAGGTTATCGAGAGCCAGCACAACAACCGTCTGGACTCCATCAATAGCAAGCAGCAGAAACTCATGCAGTACACCGCAACGATGGCCACCATCAAGGAACTCTACAAGCTGTCGATGGAGAATGTCAGTGGTTTCGGTTCCGAGTCACAGTACTATGTGGAGATTGGAGCAACCGTAGCGGAAATCTTCAAGGATGTGCCCGTCGTATTGAAGTACATGAGCAAGTCACCCGGTAAGAACTACGTCATCTGTCTCAATGAGATTATGGACATTGTGCTGGAAACAGAGTCGCTGGTGAAGGACTTTGTGGATATTGTCAACAATGGCAAGGTGCAGAACCCCATCAAGAAGAGCAAGGATGTTCCCAATGTCAATGCGCCTGCCAGTGGCGAAGGTGACGGCTATAACTTCATAGACCGCTACGAGCGTCTGACACTGGCCAACCGTATCTACACCCATCTGCTGGAGATACGCTACAAGATGGAGGCCATCACAATGATGTGCCAGTATTGTAGCGACATGAACAATCTCCTACTGGCTATCGACGTGGATTCCTGGGCAGCATATTTCACTGGCAAGAATATCGTGGAAGGACTGATTAACGACTGGGAGGGGCTTGGAGCATGAAGAGGATTTTAATTATACTGATGCTTGCAGTACTCGGAATTGCCGAAAGCCATGCCATCGACTGGCCTAACGACCTGCCTACCATCGAGGCACTGATTGACCTGCACAAGATGATAAAAGGGGCTGAAGATGGAGCACGTGACAAGGTGGCGTTAAGTTTTGGTGAGCAGTCGATGGTCACCAAGGGAGCAGACAAATTCAATGATGTGCGTACCACTTTGGACTCCAAGCTGTCTAACGGCTACTCCTATGTCCTGCTTGCAGCCTGCCTCGGTTCTACGGCCAACAGCATGTATAAACTGATACAAGAGTATTCTGAGTTTGCCCAGCTTTCAGCCAAGTACACGACCAAGAAACCAATGGTTGCCTGGTACTTTGCCGAAGCGAATCTGGCATGTTCCCGTGAAATCAAGAACATCAAGGCTCTCTACATGACCATGACAGCAAGCGGGCTGAACGTGATGAAGGCATCGATGGATGAGAAGCTGAATCTGGTCAATACCCTAAAGACAAGCATTGACACCATGAGGGGTATCATTGACAGTGCCTATTGCTGGGCAAGCGTCGTTGCCATCGGAGGCTTTCTCTATGACTACATCTGGGACATCCTGAACAGTGAGGTCACGGATGAGATAGCTACAGGACTTATCAATCAATGGAACAAAGTATAAGTATGAAGAAGAAAGCAATTATCTTTTCCCTATTGGCACTGTTGCCAGTAGGAGCGTCCGCACAGTGGGCGCAGATTGAGCATGATGAACAGAAGGAAAAGCAGTGGAAGTCCATGGAAAACGGCCCTTGGGACTTTGCCCCTGACTGGTACTACTGGCTGATGCACAACAATTACAGCGGTGCCTCGCTTCATTGGCGGTGGCGTGGCTTCAAAAGTAGTCTGGGCGTTGAGTTCGATGAGGATGATTCCAACGTGAAGCGAATTATGCCTGTCCGTGTCATGTCAGAAGAGACACAGCGGCAGGTTATGAAAAAGGCTGAGGACGAACGGCAGTACATCGAGGAGCTTCACAAGGAAGAGGTGCTTCGTGAGGCTGACCGTAACGTTGATCTTGTATATTCCTCATTCAAGGATGACTTCAACCGTATGCAGAACAGCATATCGGAAGGACTGGTATTCTGTATGACCAGAAGCAAGGGCAAGATGAAGTTTCAGGTGGATGAGCTGTCACGGCAGAATGACATCATCTGCCAGAACATTGCCTATCTGCATAAGACAGGCATAGGCTACGAACTGGAGAACGCCAAGCGTCAGAAAGGCTACATCGATGCGAAGAAGCAGATGGAGGAACTGGTAAGCCGTACCGCCCATCTGGTAGGTATGGCTCAGAGCTATTATAAATAAGGAGGGGCAGACTATGACAACGGATATATTACTCAGCATCCCCGACCTGTTCCTGACAATGGGACTGCCAAGCATCGATGAGAGCCTTGACAAGCTTCTGGTGGCAATGGAGTCTTTCCCGAAGGCCGCTATCCTCGGTGATACCGTCGGCTATGCCCGTGTCCTCGGCCTGTTGCTGGCTCTTTGTGTCGGTTCCTATGAGTGCTGGCTGATGATGCTTGGACGCAGGGCGATGGATGTCATGAAACTGGCCCGTATCATTGCACTGTCGATGTGCATCACATCGAGCAGCTGGATATGCTCTGAGCTGCAGGTGCCCGGCAAGGCTCTGGAGGCTACCACCAAGGCAATGGCCAAGGCCAAGAACAAGGAGGTTGCCGCCATGGAGCGCAAGGTTGCCCAGAAACAGGCTGACTATCTGAAGAAACTCCGTCAGGTGCAGGACAGTGTAGAGACGGCCAAGCAGATTCAGGCCATTGGTGAGGATGCCCACTGGTGGGACAAGCTCATCTATAGCATGGAGAATCTCGGTTCCACTATCAACAACTACGCGCAACAGGCAGCGGTGGCAGCAGAGACAAAGGTTTCGGAATGGATCAATGATGTCATACGCTTTATCGGAGAGCTGATTTTCCAGATGACCTATTACGGAATACTGGTAGCCCAGCGTATCTTCATGACCATCCTCGCCATGTTTGCACCAATTATGTTTGCCCTGTCCATCGTGCCGCCTTGGAGCAATGCCTGGTCACAATGGATGTCGAAGTACCTGTCTCTTTCCCTATGGGGTTTCGTGACCTATATGTGTCTGTACTACATCGACTTCATCCTGCTCTATAACTTGCAGGAGGACATTACCGCCTATAGCAAGCTGCTTCAGGGACAGGTGAACACATGGAACCAGATAGGAACACTCGGTCTTCAGGGTATCGGCTCCAACTGTATGTATGCAATGGGAATGCTGGTAGGTGCCTTTATCCTCCGCTTTGTGCCGGAAGTTGCCTCATGGCTGATTCCCGGTGGCGTAAGCTCCAGTGCAGGAAGTGCTTCAGGTGCTGTGGCAACAGCAGGTGTGGCAGCAGGTGTCTATGGAAGTATAGCAGCAACCAAGACCGTTGTTTCGGGCGGTGCTTCTGCTGTAGGTGCCGTTGGAAAGGCTGTTTTGTAAGTAACCATTTAAATTGTAAGCAATATGTTAATTCAGAGTTTAGAACAAAAGACCAGGCTGGCACTGATGACCGTCTTTGCGACTATTGCAGGATGTACGGTGATTTGCGCCTTCACCGTATTCTACTGTGCCAAGCTGGTCACTGATGAACGGGAACAGATCTATGTCATCGACGGTGACATCCCGTTTCTGGCCGAGCGCAGCAAGCAGGAGGCAAATTTCGTGATGGAAGCCAAGGCGCACATCCAGCTCTTCCATCAGTATTTCTTCAACCTTCCTCCCGATGATGACTATATCAAGTGGACGGTTGGCAAGGCCCTCTATATGGCCGACGGTACGGCCATGAAGCAGAAGCAGGCTATGGACGAGAACGGCTTCTATTCGGATATTATCTCGTCTTCTGCCGTATGTACCATCATCTGTGACTCCATCGATCTTGACGAGCATAACCGCAATTTCAAGTATTACGGAACACAGATTATCAAGCGCCGTACCCGTGATGTCAAACGTTCCATCGTGACTGTCGGCAATATAGAGAACGTACCTCGCACACAGAACAATCCCCACGGCCTGCTGGTGACCAACTGGCGTACACTGGAGAATAAGGATCTTGACTATTGAAGACTATGAGACTCTTTGGAAAGAAAGACAAGAAAAGCCAGAAGGAATCCAAGGCTACCCGCTGGTTCAGGATCCTGCTTTGGAGGCTGTTCGTCAGATGGAAGGTTCGTGAGCGTATCGCCATTGCCAACAAGTGGGCAGAGAATAACAGAGGTGACACGATGCTGATAACTGTCGGATGCCTTCTGTTCTCACTGATTCTTGGTGCATTCCTGACATTGGGAAAGGAAAGCGATAGCAGCGACAATTTCCTGTACGGTGTCGAGCCTGTGGAATCCATATTTCAGGGCATGCAGCAGATACAGAATGCCAAGGCTTATCAGATTAGCCAGCTACAGCGGATGGCCCAAAGAGGGCAGTTGCTGAAAAATGAGCTGGACTCGCTGGTACAGCTGCCAGACAAGTCACATGAGGACTCCATGCAGATCATCATCAAGTACAAGCAACTGGAACTGATAGTAAACAACTTAGAAAAAGGACAATAAAAAAGATGAAGAAACTGAATTTGAAACAGCCGAAGTACATCTTCCCGCTGGTCATCCTGCTCCCCATCGTATTCCTGGCCTACGAAATATCCAAGTTTACGGACAGCAGCGATGAGCCGCAGAAGGGTGTGGTGACTGACAACATCAACATGTCATTGCCTGATGCCCGGAACGAGGGTGTTGGCAATAAGATGGAAGAAATGAACAAGCATTTCTCCGAGGATGGTGCCTATACCGCCATCGGTGCCTTGGGAGATGATAAGGAAGCAGCCGACAGTACGATGTCCGGCTATTCGGAGAGTGAGCTCAACGACATTGATGCCGAGAATGCCAAGCGTATGAAACGGCAGAAGGAACAGGAGGACTTGGAACGCAGTCTTGCGGAAGCCAGGAAGCACATCAATTCCTATGGGTATGATGATGGTGGCGGCTATGGTGGCCGTACAGGGCGAGGTTCCCTCAGCCGTGGCGGGCGGCAGTCTGACATGGAGGACTATGCCCGTGAGCTGGAGGAGATTCAGCAGCGCAGCCTTGAGCGCCAAAAGGTGCTGGAGCGTACCTATGGGGCTAATAATGAAGAGAAGGAGCTTAAAGAGCTGAAGGAGAAGATGCGTCAGGACGAAGAACGGAAGAAGAAAGAAGTGAAGCCCGAGCTGGTCATAAAGGCAGGGGACAAGAATGCGGAGCTGTTCAATACCATCAATGAGCAACAGGCAGTTGATGCTTCTCTGATCAAGGCCATGATAGACAAGACAACCAAGGCACATGAAGGAACCCGGCTACGCTTCAAACTGCTCGATGATGTCATCATCAAGGATGTGCGCCTGAAAAAAGGCACTTACCTCTATGGCATTGTCACTGGCTTCGGACAGCAGCGTGTCATGGCCAATATCACCAGCATTCTCGTGGGGGACAAGTTCATCAAGGTCAGCCTCTCCGTGTTCGACAATGATGGCATGGAAGGCTTCTATGTGCCTGAGTCGGCTTTCCGTGACATGATGAAGAATGCCGGGGCGCAGGCTATGCAGAGCAATATCAATCTTGATGGCGGGTATGGTGGCGGTCTGAGCGGTGAAGCCGTAGCACTACAGGCTCTTCAGAACATGTACCAGTCTGCTTCAACGGCCATTTCCGGCAACATCCGTAAGAACAAGGCTCGTATCAAGTATAACACTATCGTCTATCTGATCAACAAGGATGCTCAGAAAGAATGAAAATAAGAAATACAGAAAATCAGTATTTATGAATTACAGAAAAATAGAAAATCAGAAATTCAGTATGAAGAAAATTGTTTTGGCCGTCATGGGTATGTTTGCCCTGTCGGCAGGGGCTTATGCCCAGGAGAATGCAGAAGCAAGGAATGATTCTGTAAAGGTAAGGTACATCTACACCATGCAGGCAGCAGATAACTGCATGCCTGGCATTGACCGTAACCATGTCATCTTCGTCAATGAGAATGTGACCACCCATGTCATCATGCCTGAGAATATCAAGCTGGTGGATATGTCAACGGATAAGATTGTCGGCAACCAGTGTGCCGATAATATTGTCCGCATCAAGCCGTCAGGAAGGATGCGTAACTACGAACTGGTGGGTACGATTACTGTCATCGGAGAGCGTCATCTGGCTCAGTACGATGTGGTTTATACATCAGGGCCAGCTTGTGCCAACAGTATCTATCGAATCCAGCTGGACGAGATGAAACGCTACAAGAACCCCGACGTGCTGATGCCTGAGAGTGAGATGGCCGCTTATGCCTGGGCCATCTATGGGAGCCAGCCCAACTACAATAACATCCACTATTCGGCCAACGGCATCCGTGCCGTCGTGAACAACATCTATACGGTGAACGACTATTTCTTCATTGACTATTCGCTCTATAACCGGACGAAGATCAAATACGACATCGACGAGGTAAGGGTGAAACTGACAGACAAGAAAGAGGCCAAGGCCACCAACTCACAGACGATAGAACTGACTCCGACGTATTCGCTGAACACTGCCAACAGCTTCAAGAAGGCTTATCGTAACGTCATCGTCCTGCCGAAGCTGACATTCCCTGACGAAAAGGTGCTACGCATAGAGATTGCCGAACGTCAGATTTCTGGTCGAGTCATCTATATCCCCATCGAATATGAAGACATCCTGAATGCTGACGGTTTCGACAAGAGCCTGCTCAACTATCTTCCGTTTAACATCAACAGATAGAGGCCATGAGGAAGTGTTATGTTATGATGCTGTCGCTGATGATGAGTATCGGAGCGATGGCCGGGGAGAAAGACGAGTACTTTACTCTCAATGCAGGTTTCCTGTTCAATAATACGCTCAATGCCACCTTCGGCTATGAGCGGGAACTGACCTATGGCAATGCCGTTGAACTGTTTGGTGAATTGGGCAACAAGTGGCAGCGTGACCCTGTTTGCGGAAAGGTCTGTAAGGACATCTTCTGGAAAGGCTACTATTGGGATGGCGGTCTGTTGTATAAGTACTGTCTGAAGAAGTTCAAGAACAGCAACCTGCGCCTGCGCTTCGGCCCACAGTTCGGAGCGCATACTGGTGACTATTTCTTTGCCGTCGAAGGTGGACTGGAATATAACTATGTCTTCCGTTCCGGCATCCAGTTTTCATTAATCCAGAAGAACCAGGTGAGTTTCCTTCATGGCGACTCCTTCCGTAATGGGCTTCTGATTGGTTTAAAGATTCCGTTCTAAGATGAATAAGACAATTGACTTTATCAAGAGAAAGACGGTCATGCTCTGTATGGCAGTGGCCGTGATGGGAGGTCTCGCCTCCTGCGAAGAGCATACCGATGAATACGATGGTAGCTTGAAAGTCGGGAATATCCTGTTGGCTGACAACTCCATTGTTTCCCCACAAGGGTATGACAGTAAGAACCAGACGGCTGTTGGTGTCATCTTCTATGCAAGCCGCGATACTGCCTTGGTAGTTTCAATGCATGAGTTGGGCAGCTATGCCTATGCTGATTCTTTGGGAACGGTTGGCAGTGTCAATAGTGACAGCAGGACACTGTGCGGTGCTGAGAATACTGCTGCCTTGCTGGTATCTGAGATTCCGACTCCTGCAGCCGAAGCTGTTGCTGATTTCCGCTCACCAATGGCAAGCTGGGCTTTGCCTTCTGCTGGTGAACTGAGGGCTTTGGCAGCAATGCTTCCCGTTGTGGCGCATAGTATGGAGATTATTGGTGGAGAACCGTTTGCCGATGGGCAGTATATCAGCTCCACACAAGACGGCAGCACATCAGAAAGCGAGCAGATGTATTACCTCAGCGTAGCCATGCCAAGCGGTTTTGTCACATCGACCATCAAGACAACGCCTGGCAGAGTGCGCCCGGTGTTGAGACTCAGATAATATACACCTTTCATAAAGTTTGGAGAGGGGGCTATGGCAGTCATGGTAGTCCCCTCTCTTTTAAAAGAGACAAAGAGACATGGGAACAGAAGAGACAAGGGAACAGCTGCAGATGTATAACTACTTCAGGAGCTGCATCTATATTTTCTTGATTATTGAGCTGGTGATGAACCTTCCCGTCACGTCTGAAAGCAGGGCCACCCAGTTCGTCTTGGAGCTGTTAGGCCGCTTCCAGATATTTAATAGTGTACCGTCGTGTAAGTTCATCGAACTGGTTTGTATCTTTATAACCTGTATCGGAACGAGGGCGAAGAAAAGCCTTCGCTTCAATATCAGGACGATGGTCATCTACCCGATTATCGTTGGGTTCTCTCTTATCATTATCTGCATTGTTCTCCAACATGGACTGTGGGGAGGAGAACTTTGTGGTTTCTCCACAAACAGGGTGCTGTATGCCCTGTCTAGTATCGTAGGCACAATGCTGATTCATCAGGGAGGTGACGGCATCGCCCGGTATTACAACTACAAACTGGGCGAGGACAGGTTTAACTTTGAGAACGAATCCTTTGAGCAGTCTGAGGAACTGAACGCTAACGAATATTCCGTGAATATCCCGATGGTGTACTACCTGAACAAAAGAATGCACAAGGGCTGGATCAATATCATAAATCCCTTCCGTGGTACGATTGTGCTTGGCACACCTGGATCTGGTAAGTCTTTTGGCATCATTGACCCATTCATACGGCAACATGCCGCCAAAGGCTTTGCTATCATGTGCTACGATTATAAGTTTCCGACGCTTGGAAAGACACTATTTTACCAGTATTGTAAGAACAAAAGGTATGGTCATCTGCCTAAGAATTGTGGCTTTCACATCGTCAATTTCTCAGATGTGGAGTATTCCAATCGTGTGAATCCTATTCAGCGGAAATACATTCCTGATTTGGCAGGCGCGTCAGAGACTGCAGCCACACTGTTGGAAGCCCTGAACAAAGGCAGCGAGAAGAAAGGCGGTTCTGAATCTTTCTTCCAGAACTCTGCCGAGAACTTCTTGGCCAGTATCATCTATTTCTTCATCAATTTCCATCCGACTGGTTGGAAGAACGGCAAGAAGCTGACCCGCTACATCCTCTATAATGGCCAGCGTCTGAAGCTAATTACCCGCTATTGGGTGGATTACAATGCTGTGGACGATAATGGGAAAGTTGTTCTGGACTTCCTCGATGAGCACAGCCGGAACGTCTCTACGGATGAGGATGGCATGTTTGTGGACTTGAACGGCTTTTCCTACCGTGACATGGACGGCAATCTTGTAATCATCAACAAGTCTTGGTATGAAGATGATGATGGGAACATCGTAGAGCCGGACACCATTACGGGTGAGTTCTCTGATATGCCTCATGTATTGTCATTCTTGGGCCGACCTTATAGTGAGATTTTCGATATTCTGATGCAGGACGAGAAGATTATGTCGCTGATGGCTCCATTCCAGTCAGCTTGGAAGAACAAGGCTATGGATCAGTTGGAAGGTATGGTTGGAACACTTCGTGTCAACGCCGCACGTCTTGTTTCGCCTGAAGCCTATTGGGTCTTCACTGGCGATGACTTCGACCTGAAGATATCAGACCCAGCCCACCCGTCATACCTTGTCATTGCAAATGACCCAGACAAAGAGCAGGTCATTGGCTCTCTGAACGCCTTGATCCTGAACCGTCTTGTGACCCGTGTGAACAGCAAGGGCAATATCCCAGTCTCTATCATCGTTGATGAGCTGCCGACGCTCTACTTCCATAAGATTGACCGTCTGATTGGTACTGCCCGGTCAAATAAGGTGGCTGTTACCTTGGGATTTCAGGAACTGCCACAACTGGAAGCGGATTATGGAAAGGTTGGTATGCAGAAGATACTAACCACCTGCGGCAACATCTTCATGGGTGCCG
>CAMKSE010000038.1 GCA_946415365.1 uncultured Prevotellaceae bacterium | reverse complement strand
CAAGCGCCTTTTGTTTGATGTATTCGGCGAGGACAAGATCAAGCAGTTCTCCATTCAGCCGAACGAAAGCGTGAAGGTCAGCTTTGACCCGAGAGCTGAACAGAAGAATGGTCATTGGTATGGTAGCAACCGTGCATGGAATGTAGAACGTGAGAGTGCCGCAGCGACTTCACCAAACAATCCACAAACAGCAGCAACAGCATGACATTCGGTAATTTATTATCGGTAATCTTCTTCGGATATTTTTGCTACTATCTTGGGATGGTTATCTATGACCAGTATTTCAAGAAGGATGACATCCCACTGGAAGCGGCCGTTGAAGAAGAGGAAATAGACATCAGTGACGAGGCAAAAGAGTTTCAGCCCGTCACCATCGTTAAGGATAACACGAAGAAAGACCTCTCCAAAGAGGAAGAAAGCGAACAAGAAGTTATGAGCGGTAGAATAGAAATAGAAGATCTGATTCCCAAGATTAACGAACTTGCAGAGAAGGGCAAGGACAGCCCCTTGGGAAAGATTGTGGCTGGATGGAATGAGATTCCACAAGCAGCCTAACCATAAGCCTTTAATATTGTACTTTAACTTTTGGCGGTTAATAGAGGGAGTAAAGCCGCAGTACCCGCGTGAGGCGGATGCTTTGAAGCCCCGTTAAGACTTCTCTCCCCACCACTTGGTTCTTTAAATTGTAACATAAATTTACAAAATTAAAATTCACAAACCATTATGTTACAAGTAATTAACCCTATCAAGAATGCCCTTCAGCAGGGCTGGAAAAAACTCCCCAAGAAGCGCATCGCCTCCTTTGTAGGCATGTTCATCTTCTGTGCCATGGCAACCTATGCCAGCAGTAAGGGCGCAGGAGGCTTCACCAAGGCAACCACCGAGATTTCATCGTATCAGACCCCTGTGGCCAATCTGATGAAAGCCATCGCTGCCGTCATCGTGCTTGTCGGCTCGTTCAACGTCTATTTCAAGATGCAGAACGGCGACCAGGACGTGAAGAAGACGATTATGATGACCATCGGTGGCTGTGTGGCATTCATCGCCATGTCGGAGGCACTTCCCATGTTCTTCAAGTAAGAGCCAACGGTGACAAAAGGAGATGCCCGTGCCATCGGCTGATGACTGTAGGGCATTTCCTTTTCTGTTTTTAAAATAGACTGATATGCAAAACAATGACGGCTATCCCGTATTCAAGGGGCTTCAGCGTCCTTTGGAGTTCATGGGAATAAAAGGCAGATTCCTCACATTCGCTGCCGGAGCTATTGGCGTTTCGTTCCTCGGCTTTATCGTTTTCTCCATTGTGATGGGCAAACTGGCAGGCTTCATCGCCATGATAGCCTTGGCCATCGCAGGACTGATTACGATATATGTCAAGCAGCGCAGCGGACTCCATGCCAAGCGGCATGACCGGGGAATCTATGTCTATCAAGGCCTGTACAATCATTAAGTTCATGGCAACAAAGAAAAGACCGTTTGACAGACTCTTTGCCCAGCTTCAGGACATCAACGATGAGCGCGGAAAACTTCTGAACACCGTACTCTGGTCGAAGCAGGGTGACTGTTCCGTCATCCTCGAAATAAAGAATCCAGTGCCTCGCTTCAGCACCGATGCCGAACTGTACATGCAGTTCTGTGACGTACTGAGCAACATCGTGCAGACACTGGGTGAAGGCTATGCCCTACAGAAGCAGGACATCTTCTGCAAGAAGGGCTACCACCACGACATCCCGCCCGAAATGGAGTTCCTTTCCCAGAGCTACTTCCGCTATTTTGAAGGCAGGGAATATACTGACATCCGCACCTTCTTGATCATCACTCAGGAGGCCAGCAAGAACATGTTCGTCAAATACGACCCCAAAAATTGGCTTGACTTCCATACCAAGGTGAAGAAGGTGTGCGATATCCTCTCAGACAAGAACATCTGGTATTACAAGCTGAACAAGAATGATGTCAGCGACTATCTGCACCGCTTCATGACCATCAATTTCAGGGATGGTGCCTTTAGTGTCAACAACTTCAAGGCCAGTGACGAGTATCTGACCATCGGCGACCGTGCCGTGCGCTCATTCTCACTCGTGGATGTGGATGTCATCGACATGCCTACTGTTGTCAAGCCCTATCTGCCCGTTCCCGTGAATGGCTATCGTATAGCCACTGACCTTTTCGGTTTCCTGACCAATGTTCCTTTTGCTGATTGCGTCATCTATAACCAGGTTATTCAGATACCAGCCCAGCAGAAGCTGAAGCGTAAGCTGGAAAGCAAGTCGAAGCGTCACGGCTCCATGCCTGACCCCTCTAACAAGATTGCCAAGGCTGATATTGATGCCGTGCTGGACATGCTGGCAGCAGACAATAAGCTGTTGGTCAATACCAATTTCAACGTCATCGTCAGCTGTCCGTTGGCAAAGGTCACTCCAGTATCATCTTTCATCGAGACCAAGCTCTATGGTTGTGGCATCATGCCATCCCGTACTGCCTACAATCAACTGGAACTGTTTCAGGCTTCATTTCCCGGTAATGCCTATACCTTCAATCCTGACTATGACCTGTTCCTGACACTCTCCGATGCTGCCGTCTGTCTCTTTTTCAAGGAGCATACCAAGCAGACGGAGCTTTCGCCACTGTTGGTATATTACACCGACCGCGACGGACTGCCCATCGGTATTGACTTCACTGGCAAGGAGGGAAAGGTCAAGCATACCAACAATGCCAACTTCCTGTGCATCGGCCCAAGTGGCAGCGGCAAGTCGTTTCATATGAACAGCGTGGTTCGCCAGCTGCTCATACAAGACACCGATATTGTACTGGTTGATACAGGTGACTCCTACGAAGGTATCTGCCGTTACTATCATGGTACCTACATCACCTATTCCAAGGAACGGCCAATCTCCATGAACCCCTTCAAGATTACCCGTGAGGAGTATGAGGACAATTTCGGTGAGAAGAAAAACTTCCTCAAAACCCTTATCTTCCTTATCTACATTGGTGAGAAGGCACCTGATGACGTGGAGGAACTGGTGGTCAATCAGGTCATCGTGGAATACTACGAGGCTTATTTCCATCCCTTTGAGAAGTTCACGGAGCAGGAGCGTAAGGACATCATCCATCTGCTGACTCTGAAGCACAAGATGAATGGTGAATATGATAAGTTTGAGGAAGAACTGGAAAAGAAATATGCCGAGCAGGAGAAAGAAGAACAGCAGACTCCCCAACCAGCGGAAGAGCCGGAAGAAGCACTCAGTGATGAGGAAAAGGAGCGCAGGGAAAAGGAGAAGAAACGCCGTTGGGTGGAGAAACTTCAGAACCTGGCCAATGACAGTGCCGCCTCTGAAGGTGAGATTGCCGCTGCCGAGAACCAGCTTTCACGTCTGACTCCCGAAGTGATGGAGGGAACCTACCTCATGAAACTCAATGAGGAGGTGGACAAGATGGAGGAACGCCGCCGTAAGCTGAAAGTCAAGGAGCTTTCCTTCAACTCCTTCTATGACTTTGCCTTGGAGCGCATCCCCCAGATCTGCAAGGACAAGAGTGTTAGCTTCCGTATCGCTGACTTCTCTGCCCTGTTAGGACGCTTTTACAGAGGTGGCGAACTGGAGTACACCCTTAACAATGATGCTGATGCCTCGCTGTTTGAACAGAAGTTCGTGGTGTTCGAGATAGACAAGATTAAGGAAGATCCAGTTCTTTTCCCTATTGTCGTTCTGATTATCATGGACGTGTTCCTTCAGAAGATGCGTTTGAAGAAAGGACGCAAGGCCATCATCATAGAAGAGGCATGGAAGGCTGTAGCCACACCCCGTATGGCTGCATACCTCCAGTTCCTTTTCAAGACTGTGCGTAAGTTCAACGGTATTGCCGGAGTGGTGACACAGGAACTTGAAGACCTGTTATCATCCGACATTCTGAAAAAGGCCGTTGTCGCCAATGCCGATGTCACCATCCTGCTTGACCAGTCGAAGTTCAAAGACAGCTACAAAGACGTGACTGAGCAGCTTGGACTCACGCAGGTACAGCTTCAGCAGATCTTTACCATCAATCAGCTGAAGAACAAGGAGGGACGCGCCTACTTCCGTGAAGTCTGGATCCGTCGTGGTGACACCTGGGATGTCTTCGGAGTGGAGGAACCGCCAGAGTGCTATTGGGCCTATACGACAGAGCGACTGGAGAAGGAAGCCCTGAAAATCTATGAACGCCATTTCGGTAACATCCAGACGGCCATCATAGAGATTGAGAGAGACCGCAAGCAGGCCAAGGTAGGCAAATACCTCGACTTTGCCCGACAAGTAAACAACCATCAAAATATTATGTCACTATGGTAAGAGCAAGAATCATCATCCTGTCAGCTGCTGTCCTGCTGACTGTCAGGGCTAATGCTGCATGGCGGGTAGTCATCGACCCTTGGACTACAGGAGCCGTTACTGCCAATGCCGCCTCTCAGGAGGTTATCGAGAGCCAGCACAACAACCGTCTGGACTCCATCAATAGCAAGCAGCAGAAACTCATGCAGTACACCGCAACGATGGCCACCATCAAGGAACTCTACAAGCTGTCGATGGAGAATGTCAGTGGTTTCGGTTCCGAGTCACAGTACTATGTGGAGATTGGAGCAACCGTAGCGGAAATCTTCAAGGATGTGCCCGTCGTATTGAAGTACATGAGCAAGTCACCCGGTAAGAACTACGTCATCTGTCTCAATGAGATTATGGACATTGTGCTGGAAACAGAGTCGCTGGTGAAGGACTTTGTGGATATTGTCAACAATGGCAAGGTGCAGAACCCCATCAAGAAGAGCAAGGATGTTCCCAATGTCAATGCGCCTGCCAGTGGCGAAGGTGACGGCTATAACTTCATAGACCGCTACGAGCGTCTGACACTGGCCAACCGTATCTACACCCATCTGCTGGAGATACGCTACAAGATGGAGGCCATCACAATGATGTGCCAGTATTGTAGCGACATGAACAATCTCCTACTGGCTATCGACGTGGATTCCTGGGCAGCATATTTCACTGGCAAGAATATCGTGGAAGGACTGATTAACGACTGGGAGGGGCTTGGAGCATGAAGAGGATTTTAATTATACTGATGCTTGCAGTACTCGGAATTGCCGAAAGCCATGCCATCGACTGGCCTAACGACCTGCCTACCATCGAGGCACTGATTGACCTGCACAAGATGATAAAAGGGGCTGAAGATGGAGCACGTGACAAGGTGGCGTTAAGTTTTGGTGAGCAGTCGATGGTCACCAAGGGAGCAGACAAATTCAATGATGTGCGTACCACTTTGGACTCCAAGCTGTCTAACGGCTACTCCTATGTCCTGCTTGCAGCCTGCCTCGGTTCTACGGCCAACAGCATGTATAAACTGATACAAGAGTATTCTGAGTTTGCCCAGCTTTCAGCCAAGTACACGACCAAGAAACCAATGGTTGCCTGGTACTTTGCCGAAGCGAATCTGGCATGTTCCCGTGAAATCAAGAACATCAAGGCTCTCTACATGACCATGACAGCAAGCGGGCTGAACGTGATGAAGGCATCGATGGATGAGAAGCTGAATCTGGTCAATACCCTAAAGACAAGCATTGACACCATGAGGGGTATCATTGACAGTGCCTATTGCTGGGCAAGCGTCGTTGCCATCGGAGGCTTTCTCTATGACTACATCTGGGACATCCTGAACAGTGAGGTCACGGATGAGATAGCTACAGGACTTATCAATCAATGGAACAAAGTATAAGTATGAAGAAGAAAGCAATTATCTTTTCCCTATTGGCACTGTTGCCAGTAGGAGCGTCCGCACAGTGGGCGCAGATTGAGCATGATGAACAGAAGGAAAAGCAGTGGAAGTCCATGGAAAACGGCCCTTGGGACTTTGCCCCTGACTGGTACTACTGGCTGATGCACAACAATTACAGCGGTGCCTCGCTTCATTGGCGGTGGCGTGGCTTCAAAAGTAGTCTGGGCGTTGAGTTCGATGAGGATGATTCCAACGTGAAGCGAATTATGCCTGTCCGTGTCATGTCAGAAGAGACACAGCGGCAGGTTATGAAAAAGGCTGAGGACGAACGGCAGTACATCGAGGAGCTTCACAAGGAAGAGGTGCTTCGTGAGGCTGACCGTAACGTTGATCTTGTATATTCCTCATTCAAGGATGACTTCAACCGTATGCAGAACAGCATATCGGAAGGACTGGTATTCTGTATGACCAGAAGCAAGGGCAAGATGAAGTTTCAGGTGGATGAGCTGTCACGGCAGAATGACATCATCTGCCAGAACATTGCCTATCTGCATAAGACAGGCATAGGCTACGAACTGGAGAACGCCAAGCGTCAGAAAGGCTACATCGATGCGAAGAAGCAGATGGAGGAACTGGTAAGCCGTACCGCCCATCTGGTAGGTATGGCTCAGAGCTATTATAAATAAGGAGGGGCAGACTATGACAACGGATATATTACTCAGCATCCCCGACCTGTTCCTGACAATGGGACTGCCAAGCATCGATGAGAGCCTTGACAAGCTTCTGGTGGCAATGGAGTCTTTCCCGAAGGCCGCTATCCTCGGTGATACCGTCGGCTATGCCCGTGTCCTCGGCCTGTTGCTGGCTCTTTGTGTCGGTTCCTATGAGTGCTGGCTGATGATGCTTGGACGCAGGGCGATGGATGTCATGAAACTGGCCCGTATCATTGCACTGTCGATGTGCATCACATCGAGCAGCTGGATATGCTCTGAGCTGCAGGTGCCCGGCAAGGCTCTGGAGGCTACCACCAAGGCAATGGCCAAGGCCAAGAACAAGGAGGTTGCCGCCATGGAGCGCAAGGTTGCCCAGAAACAGGCTGACTATCTGAAGAAACTCCGTCAGGTGCAGGACAGTGTAGAGACGGCCAAGCAGATTCAGGCCATTGGTGAGGATGCCCACTGGTGGGACAAGCTCATCTATAGCATGGAGAATCTCGGTTCCACTATCAACAACTACGCGCAACAGGCAGCGGTGGCAGCAGAGACAAAGGTTTCGGAATGGATCAATGATGTCATACGCTTTATCGGAGAGCTGATTTTCCAGATGACCTATTACGGAATACTGGTAGCCCAGCGTATCTTCATGACCATCCTCGCCATGTTTGCACCAATTATGTTTGCCCTGTCCATCGTGCCGCCTTGGAGCAATGCCTGGTCACAATGGATGTCGAAGTACCTGTCTCTTTCCCTATGGGGTTTCGTGACCTATATGTGTCTGTACTACATCGACTTCATCCTGCTCTATAACTTGCAGGAGGACATTACCGCCTATAGCAAGCTGCTTCAGGGACAGGTGAACACATGGAACCAGATAGGAACACTCGGTCTTCAGGGTATCGGCTCCAACTGTATGTATGCAATGGGAATGCTGGTAGGTGCCTTTATCCTCCGCTTTGTGCCGGAAGTTGCCTCATGGCTGATTCCCGGTGGCGTAAGCTCCAGTGCAGGAAGTGCTTCAGGTGCTGTGGCAACAGCAGGTGTGGCAGCAGGTGTCTATGGAAGTATAGCAGCAACCAAGACCGTTGTTTCGGGCGGTGCTTCTGCTGTAGGTGCCGTTGGAAAGGCTGTTTTGTAAGTAACCATTTAAATTGTAAGCAATATGTTAATTCAGAGTTTAGAACAAAAGACCAGGCTGGCACTGATGACCGTCTTTGCGACTATTGCAGGATGTACGGTGATTTGCGCCTTCACCGTATTCTACTGTGCCAAGCTGGTCACTGATGAACGGGAACAGATCTATGTCATCGACGGTGACATCCCGTTTCTGGCCGAGCGCAGCAAGCAGGAGGCAAATTTCGTGATGGAAGCCAAGGCGCACATCCAGCTCTTCCATCAGTATTTCTTCAACCTTCCTCCCGATGATGACTATATCAAGTGGACGGTTGGCAAGGCCCTCTATATGGCCGACGGTACGGCCATGAAGCAGAAGCAGGCTATGGACGAGAACGGCTTCTATTCGGATATTATCTCGTCTTCTGCCGTATGTACCATCATCTGTGACTCCATCGATCTTGACGAGCATAACCGCAATTTCAAGTATTACGGAACACAGATTATCAAGCGCCGTACCCGTGATGTCAAACGTTCCATCGTGACTGTCGGCAATATAGAGAACGTACCTCGCACACAGAACAATCCCCACGGCCTGCTGGTGACCAACTGGCGTACACTGGAGAATAAGGATCTTGACTATTGAAGACTATGAGACTCTTTGGAAAGAAAGACAAGAAAAGCCAGAAGGAATCCAAGGCTACCCGCTGGTTCAGGATCCTGCTTTGGAGGCTGTTCGTCAGATGGAAGGTTCGTGAGCGTATCGCCATTGCCAACAAGTGGGCAGAGAATAACAGAGGTGACACGATGCTGATAACTGTCGGATGCCTTCTGTTCTCACTGATTCTTGGTGCATTCCTGACATTGGGAAAGGAAAGCGATAGCAGCGACAATTTCCTGTACGGTGTCGAGCCTGTGGAATCCATATTTCAGGGCATGCAGCAGATACAGAATGCCAAGGCTTATCAGATTAGCCAGCTACAGCGGATGGCCCAAAGAGGGCAGTTGCTGAAAAATGAGCTGGACTCGCTGGTACAGCTGCCAGACAAGTCACATGAGGACTCCATGCAGATCATCATCAAGTACAAGCAACTGGAACTGATAGTAAACAACTTAGAAAAAGGACAATAAAAAAGATGAAGAAACTGAATTTGAAACAGCCGAAGTACATCTTCCCGCTGGTCATCCTGCTCCCCATCGTATTCCTGGCCTACGAAATATCCAAGTTTACGGACAGCAGCGATGAGCCGCAGAAGGGTGTGGTGACTGACAACATCAACATGTCATTGCCTGATGCCCGGAACGAGGGTGTTGGCAATAAGATGGAAGAAATGAACAAGCATTTCTCCGAGGATGGTGCCTATACCGCCATCGGTGCCTTGGGAGATGATAAGGAAGCAGCCGACAGTACGATGTCCGGCTATTCGGAGAGTGAGCTCAACGACATTGATGCCGAGAATGCCAAGCGTATGAAACGGCAGAAGGAACAGGAGGACTTGGAACGCAGTCTTGCGGAAGCCAGGAAGCACATCAATTCCTATGGGTATGATGATGGTGGCGGCTATGGTGGCCGTACAGGGCGAGGTTCCCTCAGCCGTGGCGGGCGGCAGTCTGACATGGAGGACTATGCCCGTGAGCTGGAGGAGATTCAGCAGCGCAGCCTTGAGCGCCAAAAGGTGCTGGAGCGTACCTATGGGGCTAATAATGAAGAGAAGGAGCTTAAAGAGCTGAAGGAGAAGATGCGTCAGGACGAAGAACGGAAGAAGAAAGAAGTGAAGCCCGAGCTGGTCATAAAGGCAGGGGACAAGAATGCGGAGCTGTTCAATACCATCAATGAGCAACAGGCAGTTGATGCTTCTCTGATCAAGGCCATGATAGACAAGACAACCAAGGCACATGAAGGAACCCGGCTACGCTTCAAACTGCTCGATGATGTCATCATCAAGGATGTGCGCCTGAAAAAAGGCACTTACCTCTATGGCATTGTCACTGGCTTCGGACAGCAGCGTGTCATGGCCAATATCACCAGCATTCTCGTGGGGGACAAGTTCATCAAGGTCAGCCTCTCCGTGTTCGACAATGATGGCATGGAAGGCTTCTATGTGCCTGAGTCGGCTTTCCGTGACATGATGAAGAATGCCGGGGCGCAGGCTATGCAGAGCAATATCAATCTTGATGGCGGGTATGGTGGCGGTCTGAGCGGTGAAGCCGTAGCACTACAGGCTCTTCAGAACATGTACCAGTCTGCTTCAACGGCCATTTCCGGCAACATCCGTAAGAACAAGGCTCGTATCAAGTATAACACTATCGTCTATCTGATCAACAAGGATGCTCAGAAAGAATGAAAATAAGAAATACAGAAAATCAGTATTTATGAATTACAGAAAAATAGAAAATCAGAAATTCAGTATGAAGAAAATTGTTTTGGCCGTCATGGGTATGTTTGCCCTGTCGGCAGGGGCTTATGCCCAGGAGAATGCAGAAGCAAGGAATGATTCTGTAAAGGTAAGGTACATCTACACCATGCAGGCAGCAGATAACTGCATGCCTGGCATTGACCGTAACCATGTCATCTTCGTCAATGAGAATGTGACCACCCATGTCATCATGCCTGAGAATATCAAGCTGGTGGATATGTCAACGGATAAGATTGTCGGCAACCAGTGTGCCGATAATATTGTCCGCATCAAGCCGTCAGGAAGGATGCGTAACTACGAACTGGTGGGTACGATTACTGTCATCGGAGAGCGTCATCTGGCTCAGTACGATGTGGTTTATACATCAGGGCCAGCTTGTGCCAACAGTATCTATCGAATCCAGCTGGACGAGATGAAACGCTACAAGAACCCCGACGTGCTGATGCCTGAGAGTGAGATGGCCGCTTATGCCTGGGCCATCTATGGGAGCCAGCCCAACTACAATAACATCCACTATTCGGCCAACGGCATCCGTGCCGTCGTGAACAACATCTATACGGTGAACGACTATTTCTTCATTGACTATTCGCTCTATAACCGGACGAAGATCAAATACGACATCGACGAGGTAAGGGTGAAACTGACAGACAAGAAAGAGGCCAAGGCCACCAACTCACAGACGATAGAACTGACTCCGACGTATTCGCTGAACACTGCCAACAGCTTCAAGAAGGCTTATCGTAACGTCATCGTCCTGCCGAAGCTGACATTCCCTGACGAAAAGGTGCTACGCATAGAGATTGCCGAACGTCAGATTTCTGGTCGAGTCATCTATATCCCCATCGAATATGAAGACATCCTGAATGCTGACGGTTTCGACAAGAGCCTGCTCAACTATCTTCCGTTTAACATCAACAGATAGAGGCCATGAGGAAGTGTTATGTTATGATGCTGTCGCTGATGATGAGTATCGGAGCGATGGCCGGGGAGAAAGACGAGTACTTTACTCTCAATGCAGGTTTCCTGTTCAATAATACGCTCAATGCCACCTTCGGCTATGAGCGGGAACTGACCTATGGCAATGCCGTTGAACTGTTTGGTGAATTGGGCAACAAGTGGCAGCGTGACCCTGTTTGCGGAAAGGTCTGTAAGGACATCTTCTGGAAAGGCTACTATTGGGATGGCGGTCTGTTGTATAAGTACTGTCTGAAGAAGTTCAAGAACAGCAACCTGCGCCTGCGCTTCGGCCCACAGTTCGGAGCGCATACTGGTGACTATTTCTTTGCCGTCGAAGGTGGACTGGAATATAACTATGTCTTCCGTTCCGGCATCCAGTTTTCATTAATCCAGAAGAACCAGGTGAGTTTCCTTCATGGCGACTCCTTCCGTAATGGGCTTCTGATTGGTTTAAAGATTCCGTTCTAAGATGAATAAGACAATTGACTTTATCAAGAGAAAGACGGTCATGCTCTGTATGGCAGTGGCCGTGATGGGAGGTCTCGCCTCCTGCGAAGAGCATACCGATGAATACGATGGTAGCTTGAAAGTCGGGAATATCCTGTTGGCTGACAACTCCATTGTTTCCCCACAAGGGTATGACAGTAAGAACCAGACGGCTGTTGGTGTCATCTTCTATGCAAGCAGCGATACTGCCTTGGTAGTTTCGAGCTATGAGTTGGGCAGCTATGCCTATGCTGATTCCTTGGGAACGGTTGGCAGTGTGAATAGTGACAGCAGGACACTGTGCGGTGCTGAGAATACTGCCGCCTTGCTAGTGTCTGAGATTCCAACTCCTGCAGCCGAAGCAGTTGCTGATTTCCGCTCACCAATGGCAAGCTGGGCTTTGCCTTCTGCCGGTGAACTGAGAGCCTTGGCTGCAATGCTTCCCGTTGTGTCGCATAGTATGGAGATCATTGGTGGAGAGCCGTTTGCCGATGGGCAGTATATCAGCTCCACACAAGACGGCAGCACATCAGAAAGCGAGCAGATGTATTACCTCAGCGTAGCCATGCCAAGCGGTTTTGTCACATCGACCATCAAGACAACGCCTGGCAGAGTGCGCCCGGTGTTGAGACTCAGATAATATACACCTTTCATAAAGTTTGGAGAGGGGGCTATGGCAGTCATGGTAGTCCCCTCTCTTTTAAAAGAGACAAAGAGACATGGGAACAGAAGAGACAAGGGAACAGCTGCAGATGTATAACTACTTCAGGAGCTGCATCTATATTTTCTTGATTATTGAGCTGGTGATGAACCTTCCCGTCACGTCTGAAAGCAGGGCCACCCAGTTCGTCTTGGAGCTGTTAGGCCGCTTCCAGATATTTAATAGTGTACCGTCGTGTAAGTTCATCGAACTGGTTTGTATCTTTATAACCTGTATCGGAACGAGGGCGAAGAAAAGCCTTCGCTTCAATATCAGGACGATGGTCATCTACCCGATTATCGTTGGGTTCTCTCTTATCATTATCTGCATTGTTCTCCAACATGGACTGTGGGGAGGAGAACTTTGTGGTTTCTCCACAAACAGGGTGCTGTATGCCCTGTCTAGTATCGTAGGCACAATGCTGATTCATCAGGGAGGTGACGGCATCGCCCGGTATTACAACTACAAACTGGGCGAGGACAGGTTTAACTTTGAGAACGAATCCTTTGAGCAGTCTGAGGAACTGAACGCTAACGAATATTCCGTGAATATCCCGATGGTGTACTACCTGAACAAAAGAATGCACAAGGGCTGGATCAATATCATAAATCCCTTCCGTGGTACGATTGTGCTTGGCACACCTGGATCTGGTAAGTCTTTTGGCATCATTGACCCATTCATACGGCAACATGCCGCCAAAGGCTTTGCTATCATGTGCTACGATTATAAGTTTCCGACGCTTGGAAAGACACTATTTTACCAGTATTGTAAGAACAAAAGGTATGGTCATCTGCCTAAGAATTGTGGCTTTCACATCGTCAATTTCTCAGATGTGGAGTATTCCAATCGTGTGAATCCTATTCAGCGGAAATACATTCCTGATTTGGCAGGCGCGTCAGAGACTGCAGCCACACTGTTGGAAGCCCTGAACAAAGGCAGCGAGAAGAAAGGCGGTTCTGAATCTTTCTTCCAGAACTCTGCCGAGAACTTCTTGGCCAGTATCATCTATTTCTTCATCAATTTCCATCCGACTGGTTGGAAGAACGGCAAGAAGCTGACCCGCTACATCCTCTATAATGGCCAGCGTCTGAAGCTAATTACCCGCTATTGGGTGGATTACAATGCTGTGGACGATAATGGGAAAGTTGTTCTGGACTTCCTCGATGAGCACAGCCGGAACGTCTCTACGGATGAGGATGGCATGTTTGTGGACTTGAACGGCTTTTCCTACCGTGACATGGACGGCAATCTTGTAATCATCAACAAGTCTTGGTATGAAGATGATGATGGGAACATCGTAGAGCCGGACACCATTACGGGTGAGTTCTCTGATATGCCTCATGTATTGTCATTCTTGGGCCGACCTTATAGTGAGATTTTCGATATTCTGATGCAGGACGAGAAGATTATGTCGCTGATGGCTCCATTCCAGTCAGCTTGGAAGAACAAGGCTATGGATCAGTTGGAAGGTATGGTTGGAACACTTCGTGTCAACGCTGCACGTCTTGTTTCGCCTGAAGCATATTGGGTCTTCACTGGCGATGACTTCGACCTGAAGATATCTGATCCTAAACATCCTTCCTATCTCGTCATTGCCAATGATCCAGACAAGGAACAGGTTATCGGTTCGTTAAACGCCCTGATCCTGAACCGTCTTGTGACCCGTGTGAACAGCAAGGGCAATATCCCTGTCTCTATCATCGTCGATGAGCTGCCGACACTCTACTTCCATAAGATTGACCGTCTGATTGGTACGGCCCGGTCAAATAAGGTGGCTGTTACCTTGGGATTTCAGGAACTGCCACAGTTGGAAGCGGATTATGGTAAGGTTGGTATGCAGAAGATACTAACCACCTGCGGCAACATCTTCATGGGTGCCG
>CAMKSE010000037.1 GCA_946415365.1 uncultured Prevotellaceae bacterium | reverse complement strand
TTTTGTCGCTTTGCAAGCAAAATCCCACTAAACCCTATAGGTTGCGGATTTGAGGGATATATATTTATCTTCCGTAATATCAAATTTGTCATATTCACCTAATTCCTTATATATATCCATAAGGTCTCGATATATGCGTGTCCCTGCAATAGAAAAATCTGAGGAAGACAAATAACGTTCATAATAAGCAGCAGCTTTCTTTAAGTCTTTTCTAGATTGCTGCTCGTACAGTCCCAGATAATAATCTCTTTCATGTTCGCACTCTTGGGGCAATTTTGTTGATTTTATTACTTCTGCTAAACTATCTGCCTTGACATCATATCCAAATCTGCTATATGTATCTAATAATTGAAATCTTCGATAAATATATGTGTTATTCATTTCTCCCTGCATTTGTTTTCTCATAGCCAAGGATTGCTCGGCAGCATAAACTAATTGAGGGTCATATCCATGAGATAACCCAAACATTACAGTTCTATCGCAGAAATCTAGAAAATCTATACTAATGTCTTTGCTATTTCGAATATATACATCAGAAGCATGTTTATATAATAGAGCTGCCTGTTCAACATCCATCACCGAATTATAGTAATCGGCTATATCCGCTATAATGTGAGCATACATTATGCTGTCTGAAGTGTTATTATTATCAAATATTTTTAAGGCTTGTTGAAGTGCGGAAAACCTAAGATGTAAATCTGGAGCGACTTTTGCCTTATTCATATAATGGGTTATTTGTCGATTAACCAAAAGTTGAACATTTTTTGAAGTTTCATATTGTTCAGCCTCGCAGAAAGTCTTATATGCTTTATTACGGTCTATATTAGCAAGAATATTAGCTTTTGTGTTTAAAAACGTATAATGATCAATTGGGTTGTCTGTTTTTGGTTCATATTTATCAAGAAAATCCAATGCGACTTTTTCATTATTTTCATCAACCAAAAGAGATGATAAATTAACGGCATATAATGATTTCGTATTCCTATCATCTGCCTTATCAATAGCCTTTATAAAGGAAATTACCGCAGGTTCATTCATGCCCAACGATTTATAACACATTGCTGCTTGATTGTATATCTTGTGTGAAAAAACATTTGTAGAATCTGTAGCCGAGAAATAGTCATTACATAAAGAAAGTGCCTTGTGATATTTATTTTGCCTACGCAAGCTAAATAAATATCCCGATAATGAATTAACATATTCCTCAGAGTCTATTCCGAATGCATTTTGAGAAACCTGTACAGCAAGACTATCATAATATGCGACTCTTTCTATGTCATTACGCCATAAATCATAGCGATTAGCTTGCTCTATCAATTCTTTGTAATAGACAGCAGATTTCTCTCCATAATAATTTTTTGTTGCTTCAATGTTTTTATCATAGAATAACAAAGCGTTTGTTTTATCAAATAATTCGTGTTCATAGTAGTAGGCAACCCACAACCAATTATGGGTTTTGAGGGTCGATTTACTTCCATGAAAATGCCAATTCAAGTCATCTCGATTATTGCTTTGGGCAAAGGATATTGCTTTAATCAAGTAATCAACACAACGTTGAGGATTATTATAGATGGAGAAACCTGTGGAATTCCATTTGTAATAATCAAATATATCCTCAATGCTGAAGTTGGAAAATCTTTTAGAGTTTTCAATGATGTCAAAAATAAAGTAGTCTTGATGTTTTGACGCTTCATGACATAGTGTCTGTATGTCCAAGAATCTATTATCCTCAAATTCTATTATACATTTTGCGATATCAGACTTGTTCCTATCGGAAAGAATCTCGTAATTGGTATTTAAGAAATAGTTAATTATAGTCCTCTTGTCTTGATGCGAAATTTCTGTATCACCAATGAGTTTATCCACAAAAACTAAAAAGTCCTTGTCTTTATGATGCGTTATATACAATTCTGCCAAGATACAATATGCTCCGGCTAATTCATTTGAGTTATTTGATTTTTTGGCAAAATCAAAACGCTTTTGTCCCCAATAAATTGCTTTATTAAAATCGCCTAAATATCTGTATACATCAGACAGCCCAACAGTGAATATATATTCGTTTGTTTCTGCTTGATGATAGCGCATTTCCAGAGATTTAAGGAAACTAACGAGATGATTACGTTTCTTTATTCTAACATGATTATATGCGCTTTCTGTTAAAACGAAACTGCAAGCATCAATTAGGTTCCTGTATTGCATAGATGTTACTCCATATTTGTTTTCTATTTGTGGAATGATTGTGTTTAGCCGAGTAGCGATACTGTCATAATATGAAACCATTAAAGAATCTTTCAGGTTATTAGCAACAAGATTGAGCAAAGCGTTTTCATATACAGTACTAGCAATGCCAACAGACGCTTCTGTAAATTTTAACCACTGCCAATCTTTTTCAAAAGACTGAGCCCGAACAATACAACAATTATTCAGAAGAATAATGACCAATATGAGTATCTTGTTTATTTTCATACGTGTATATCAAGATATTTAATCCCATTAATCATTGTAATGTTTTGTATATCATATCTTATGACGAAATCCATTAATCGCCTTCTATCATCTTGCGAATACCATGAAATCACCCAATGTGTTTCTGGCTTTGTTCGCCTAATAATTTTCTCTAAATAAGGCATATCTATGGATGAAAACGAGAATCCATACACATATATCCTTTCGACATCAAGGATATCATTAAAGAATTGTTGATTCTTTTCTATACACCCCTCTACATCTTTCTTCAAAGACACTATAGATTCTAACGAGCTCAAAGTTGCCAGATCTTTATGTTTTGGTGTAACTAACTGAATCCTAGTCAGCATATTTAGCTTCTTATTCCAGACTTCACCTATTCGTGGTTCGTGACATTTAAGCATATCATTCAACTCTTCTTCTCCTAATCCGTGACCAACTACCATTGAATCCTTGTCATCAATTACGCCATGGATATGATAAACACGCTTGGCATCTATCTCGTAGATGTCCTCAAGAGTCTTGGTATAGTTAAAAGTGAGGAATATGCTACCTTCGCTTGGAAATAGTATCTTTTTTTCTTGGGGTCTCTTCTCATATGCCTCTGACAACCATTTCTGAAAGTCATGTCTCAAAGAATCTTTAATACTGTCAAATTCTTCCATAACTTTCCGAGAGGTAAACTCTGTTTTTTCTTCTATCGAACCTTCTTTAATATATTCAGGGTCATATAAGTTCCCTTTTTTGTTGGCATAATAGCTAATGTTTAATTGGGCTAGGCTATTCTCAAAATCTCTCCACCAATTATATTCCCAGGCACTATTATAAACCTGAGTTAATTTAAAGAAAAGACCTGCATCGTTTTTCTTCACCCATTTCATGAAATCCTCAAAACCACACCGAATGTCATGATGCAGGTCAAAACCATTACCAATTATGTATAGGTTCTTGTATATCATAGAAAATGTTAATTATGAGCCATTATTGCCTCTCATTATCTATTTAAGACCTCTCTTATCTTATCACCAAGAGCCGTTCCTTCAGGATATACTTGTTTCATTTCCTTCAGGATTTCTTTGGCCTTGGCTTTCTCATAGTTCTCCAAATAGCCTATAGCAAGATTCCACCCAATATACGGAGAATAATCTGTATAATCATTGTAGGACTCCTGTTTTGACAGCTCCCATAACGTTTTGAGCCGAGAAGTGGTATTATCCAAATCTCTGTTTTGTGCTACATTATCGAAGAGAGCCTTCAGCTCTGATTCTACATCGGTGTTTAATTCTCCTCTTACAATAGATGAAGTTGGAAATGCATTAGCATATTCTTTTCCCAAGTTTGTTGTATCGTAATAGTCGTAGGATTTGAAACCGACAAATACAATAAACACCACTGATGCAGCAACAGCAAGCCATCTAGTTGAGCGATTCTTTCTGGCAGTTACCCGGTTGGCTATATTTCGTATCGTTTGCTCATCAGTTCGTTGGAACATTTCTTTCAGTTCTTCGTCAACTTGCTTCATCCCCTTTACAAGTCTTGCTTGGGCTATGGCCTGATTACGCAGTTCCTCATTATTCTTCAGTTCTATCTGGAAAGCATCTTCTTCATCAGCCTCCATAAGTCCTTGCATAAAACGACTTATTCGCTCGTCATTTACCAAATCTTTTTCTTGGATTATATTCTCTTTTTCATTCATAACGACTCTGTTTTAGAATAATGATTTGCTCATTTCGCTATACCTTATACGGAATTTCTCACAGCAGCGGTGTTTCGTAACCTTAACAGCATTCTCGCTCGCATAGTTAAACATTTCTGCAAGCATCTTCATTGAGTGACCATCGCCATAGTAGCCCCATAAAAGTTCGTTACAGGGTGAAGGTAAGTTTTTAACAATATCCCTTACTAGAGCTTCTTTCTCCTTTTGAATATTCTCATGGGCATCTTCCAAAGAAAGAATCCTTTCAACCTGATCTTCTTGGTAATCATGGTGATCCCTATTTGGATTTATCTCATATGGAGTCGTCACATATCTACTCTTGGATCTTAATAGCTCCATGGTCTTATTACGACAGATTGTCATGAAGTAAGTTGAACTTGACATGCCTGTACTGTCGAGGTTCACTTTGTTTTCTTTATAATTTTTCCACAAAATGACTAAAGAATCTTGGAATACGTCAGCACATTCATCCTCTGACAAAGAATATCGACTAATCAGATATGCCCTCGTCTTTTGCCATTGCTTTTTGGCAAAATCATCAAGTATTACTTCTATCTCATCCTTTTTCTTTCGTAAGCTAATAAGCATAACATCATATTGAATATTTCACTTATTCTTAATATTGGGACAAATATACGAAGTTTTTCTGAAAGAATGGCTTGAAAAGGCACATTTTACACATTATTTAATATTGTAAAGATGTAAACGACTATATTTATGTGTTGTTAGTTGTCTTTTTTTAATTACGTGATAATGGGATAATTCTTTTGATGTTTCTTCGCCCATCGGAGATACCTTGTAACGGGGCGAGGCTTTGCAGAAGGCTCGTCCCGCGAGGCTGCGACCAGCGACGGGAGCAGCCGACGGACTTCAAGGGAAAGAAATGCCCGACACCGCTACTCCGATTGATAACAGTGCCGGGCTGATGTTTCATAGTGTAGATTTTATATCTTGTAGTCTATCGTCTCTTTGAAAATGGCCTCCCTATTCTCACGAACCAAGAGGCCGCCTAACAATATGCACAAACTGATGTGCAGACAGAAAAGTTCAATCAATAGCCGTACATTACTGCGTCGTACACCTCGCAAGGCTGGCCGAACTCAGGAGTCAGAGAGAAATGTGGCTCTTGGCATGTGTCCCAATCGACGCTGCATCCACGAGGGAAAGTAGAAGCCATAAAGCCGTCAATCAGTTCGATTTCGAGGTCACTAAGCCCTGTCGGGTCATCGTTGGCGATGTAGGGTACTGCATAAGCAGGAATTTGATACGTGTCGCAATGTCTCATATTTGCTATCTGTTTGAGGGTTTAACTTTTTCCCTTTGGTTTGGAGCCTTTGCTCCTTGCCGTTCGGGAATTGATTTTACGATGCCCGCAAAAGGTAGCCGTGCGGCGCATGACAATCGGAAGGTGTGTTGCCAACTGCCGGAAATACGCTCATCATGAAATAATGAGGAAGATTTTCGCCTGCTGGCAATGAAAACCGAGGCCATCCGACGTCGGCTTCATACCTTTGCATCGTAAATTCATCTCCTGAACGCCAAGGAGCGGCTGGCAAGAACATCGGAACACCTTGCGGAGCAGCTTATGGCACGACGGAAAGGGCAAGCGGAACGATGACAGAACCGCCAGCAGAGCCTCTGCCAGCAGTCAGCGGATTTCTGTCACAGACTGAGTCATCGACCATCGGGAGTGCAGCCCGTGCGGAAATTTGCCGACTGTCTGACAATGGCTCGATGACCCTCACTTCCGTCCGTCCCTGAACGGAAGACGAAAGCGGTGTCAGTAGTGACGTTCGCACACCTGCGGACATGACTACCGACACGGCTTTCGGGGAACTCCAGTATTCCAGGGATAAAGGCACAGAACAGTATGACCATCGGAGATACCTATGTCCCGAAGCAGTGTCTGCGGCTCGTCCGCTGACTCTGAAATTGCCCTGTGTAATTTGGCTTCTCTTGGACGGAACCTTTGCCTGCTGCCAGCAAGCCGTAAGCCGTCAGTCAGTACCGACTGATCAGTTGTCCGTGCAATACTTGTACTGCACAGACAGCGTAAGGAGCGTGCTGACCGACAGCCTACGGCAGCGGCAGTGGGTAGTGGTTCCGTCCCACATCCTCCCAATCCATCCGTAGTCCTCCCAATGATAAGGGCAAAGAACAATCGACCATCGGCGATACCTCTTTACGGGCGAAGCAGAACGGTTCGACCCGAAGGTTGCGACCCATAGGGAGCAACCGCAAGACACGGAAACGTCCTGCCCGACACCTACCAGATGCCAGGCAGGGAAAGAACGGCATTACAGCCGTCCCCTCTCCACATACGAATAATACTGGCCGTCGCAAACAATCACATGGTCGGAAAAATGGATTCTCATCAGCTGACATGCCTTCTTGATGCTATTGGTAAGGTCATCATCGCACTTGCTGGGGTGGATGCAGCCGCTGGGATGGTTGTGAACTGCCGCAATAATCGTGGCATTGGCGAGCACTGCCTGCTTCATGATAATCCTGATGTCAACGGAGGTCTCAGTGATGCCGCCTTGGCTGATGCGGACGGGCTTGATGAGTTTATAGTTCTGATTGCAGAGCAGTACCCAAAACTCCTCCGTCTTGAGGTCTTGCATCTTCGGTAGCATATAGCGGTAGATAGCCGTTGCCAAACTGAGGTCGGGAGGCATCGGACACCCTGCCATCTGCCTGCGCTTACCCAACTCCATAGCGGCCATCAGCTTGCAGATAGTCTGTGAGCCGACTCCTTCCACCTCGTTCAGTTCATAGAATTCTGCCTTGCTCAGCTTTGACAAGTCGCGGTCGAACTTGCAAAGTATATGGTTGGCAATCTCAACGGCATTGTACTGAGCCGTACCACTGCCAACGAGGAGCGAGATAAGCTCTGCATCGGTCAGCGAACCTGCGCCGTAGTTCTGAAGTTTGTAACTCGGGCGGTCTTCCTCTGCCCAATTCCTAACACTGAGTTTAACTGTAGTTGCATTCATATCTTAATACTGATTAATGATTTTTGCGGTAGCTTTTAGTCTTTGAGAGGAAAAGGGCACCTCTCACATTGGCACCTGCAGACTGTAGCATGTCGATAAAGGCGTTTGCGGTCTTTCCCGTGGTCACGATGTCATCAACCACAAGCACTTTCTTCCCTCTAAGGGCATTGTCGTTAAAGTGGATGCACTCCGATGCTCCATCAGCGATTTCGTGCACATGGTCAATGTGTGCTTTCCTACGTTTTCCCATAGGTTGTACCAAGTCGAAGCCGTTGATGGCACCTGTCAGTTCACAAAGTTCTCTCATAAACTGCTTATATCTGCGGTCGTTGGTGCGCTTGCAACTTGCAGGGATGCAGACGATAATCGTATCAGACAAGTCGTTGTGACGGATGGCACGAGCCATCTGACGTGCTGCCCATGACGTGGCATAGCTCTTGCCAGCCTTGAAGTCGAGCACCTTTCTTGTGGTGTCCTGCTGCTCGAAGGTTGCCCTGCGCATCTTGCGCTTGGGAATGTAGTCGAATAAAGCGTATTTGAGCATCTTGTATCTGAGTTTTAATTTTTTCCCTTTGGTTTGGAGCTTTTGCTCCTTGCCGTCTGCGGGACTTGTTTTTACGATGCTCAAAAAGGTGGCTGACTGACGAATGGCAATCGGAAGGTTCGGTGTGTTTTTACGGGAATACTCTTTCCAGAAGGGAAAGGAAGATTGTTGGAAAAACACTTTGAAAGCCGAGGCCATCCGTCAGCAGCCAAGTACCTTTGCATCGGAAAATCTGGGCCACAGACAGCCAAGGCGTTCAAAGACAAAAAGAAAAATCCCCACTACCTTCACAGGCAATGGGGTTCCCTTTTGGTCTAATAATTGGAACTGCTATCTGTCACAGACTACAGCTCCTGCATAATTGCATTAATTGAATAATCGTATGAACAAAAAAGATTATTATCCTGAAAATCTTAGTTCCTTAATACTAACCTATTACATCTTGACCATAGCCGACTGGCTACGACTGGCAATCTGGCTTATCTCTGCGCCGTAGCTCTGCTGGAGTGCGGCTCTCAGCACCACCTCCTTCTCAGCTCCACCAGTCAGGCGAAGGTATCTGATGCCCATTTCGGGCGAAATCTCCTTGTCTGGCAAGTCCACGCCATTCAACCGTGCCCATACCATGAAGTCGCCACTGCGGGTTTTCTTGATGCCGCTTTCGTTGAAATGCAGCGTCTCGTGCAGCCCTTCGTTCAGTGGACTTGGCTTCAAGGCCAGTTCGTCCCTTGACTCCATAATGCGGCTTTCCTCTATCAGCACATCGTCCGACTCGGATAGCACTCTGTCCACCTGATCCATTGACAACATCACCATTGGCACCGACTGACCGTTTCCGGCATCCCTGTCCCAGAGAAGCAGATGATACTTATTGGCCATTGATACAGCATCATCGCCAAGAGCCTCGTAGAAATCCTGCTGTTCCATCAGCACATGGTCATAACGGTATTTACTGAGGAAAGTATTGTATTCCTCCATGATGTCCTCCGTCTTCAGCAGCCGCTGCATCTCTACCGAATCATAGTGTTTCAGAGTGTGCAGCACATCCTCGCGTTGGGCATCCATCATATTGCCAGTACTGATGATATAGTCCTCAGCCATTGCTACGTTCCACATCTGACCTGCTACCAGATTCACTTGACTGCCACTTTCTGTAAACAGGTTCACATCATGGCCAGAGAACTTGACGAAATTGATGTTGTTAATGGTGTCGATACCATCCTCCACTGAATGAACAGGATATTTCCCAAGATTCACGATGGCGTCCTTGTTCTCGTTGCTATATCTCACATAGTCTATCGTCTGCTGGGCCAGGGAAAGACGATCAGCCTTGTAGTCCTCTTCCGAAGACCATCCAGCGATGTTGATTCCAAACTTCGGGTTTAGCTTCATCACCTCGATACTGTTGAGCTTCAAGGCCATTATGCCACTCTCATTTACATCCATCCAACTGATAGCACCCTCGTCCATCAGTTTGGCACTTGTCTGCCATCCTATGCGTTCAAACAACCTGTCCGCATCGTCACCAAACGCAAACCAGTTGTCGTCCTGCTGAAAGATGGCAATCGCCTCGCTGTCACCCTTCACCTGCTTTTCCCTGAACTGGCGTAAAGCACGGATGTCATCTGAAAACGTCTCGTCATAACCGACGGTACTCATTTCTTCCTGTCTCATGCCTATTATGGTAAAGGGAACTCCATAGTCTTGAAAATCACGCTACCTTCCTTATCGAGGAAGAACCACCGTTCGGCGCGGTAGTTCTGTTCGTGGCCGTCATGAACCTCATAGTCGATCTTCACCTTCCAGCCGCTCCAGTCGCCTTTCTTGTCACAGTCGAAGAGCATCTGGCGCAAATCAGAGTTGGCCCGCATCTGACGCTCAGCCAGACCGATGACATAAGTGTCATTCGGGTCAAAGGCTGTCATGTTCTGTGTCCGGCTCATAATCTGGTCGGTCACCTTCTTCATCGTTCCCATCACGGCCTTCTTCTCCTCTGGAGTCAGATAGTTAGTTCCGAAAGTCGAGTCAGGCTCCGAATAACCCAGTATCTTCACGTCGCTACTCTCGCCAAGACTCTGGCGCAGGCTCATTTCAGACAGTTTAACCATCTGCTGACCTTTGTCCGTGCAGGCTGTCATCGCAAGCAGGACAGCCACTGCCAATATCAGTTTCTTCATGTCTTTGTTATCCTTAAATCTTGATAATCTGGTTGTGTTCCTTGTTCAGCCCCAACCGCTTGTAATAAACCGTGCCGTCATCCTTGAACAGCTCCAGCACATTGTCCGTCTGCCCCTTTTCACAAATCTGCTTCACCTCTTCAGGAGTCACCACATGCCCTGAAATGTTCCGCCAGATATTGAAGTGACAGGAATGCTCAGGGTTCTTGTAGTTGCTGCAGTTATAGGCTCTCGGCCCGACATGGATATCACCTCCACAGACAGGGCACTTCGTAATCTTCGACTCCAGAGACACGCTACCTTGCTTGTTCAGCTGGAGCGTGGAAGAAAACAAATGACCATCGTTCGATGAAAAACCATCCAAGGTCAGGGCTTTCCCTGCAAGGAATGCCTCCACTTCCTCATCGGTAATCTTCCGGTTACAGATGATTCCCAAGATATAGAATGAGCAGCTTGCCTTATGCCCGACATGGTTTTCACAGGCAAAGCCCCTGCTTGTCTTTTTCACCCTGCCACCACAAATCGGGCAACATCCTTTCAAATAGTGTGATTCCAGTTCAACTTCCACCTTCCCATGCTCGATGGCGAATCTTGCCTGAAATGGCTGGCCACACTTGTTTTTCATTTCCATCACATCAGTTCTGCCACAGGTTAGGAGCTGACTGCAAATCTCCCTGGTTATTTCCACCCCATGTATCTGGCGGTGGATAACGAACTGGCAACGCCGACCCTCCTTGGTCGTGCCGTCGCAACAATATCCCAGGGCGGTTTCCATCACATTGCCGCCACATACGGGACACTTACCGATTACATTCTTGTTTGTCATTTCTGTCTTTCTATTTGTGCTTATTGTTAGATATTTCTGTCATTACAGGTACTGCCATTCATATATCAGCCCTTCAACAATTGCCTTGCCAGACATCACGGTAGCCCATCCGTCAGGATCAAGACCATACCATAGGTCATTCCACGAGAATGTGCGGATCTGCCATGCCAACAGCCATAGGTCAGTGTTGATGTCCTCCAATTTAGTGACAACCTCATTGGCCACATAGTACCTTTCTGCTGAGTTCAGCAGGTTCACTTTGTGCTTCTTGTTCACGGGATTGCCTTTCTCATCATAGTCAGATACATTGTAGCTGCCACTTGTCACCAACTGCTTCATGAACGGATACAGGCTTGCCATCTGCGTGGCTGCATCCGTCAACTCATCTGAAACCAGCATGGCAATGGCAGTACCTTTCAGATGGCCGGGCAAAGACTGTCTGACCAGATTCATGTTCTGCGGAATCTCCGTAGTCACAAGCTCTGCAGCCCGCTTAATCTGATAGAGGTTCTGCATGGCACCCTGTGCGTTTTGCAGATACTCCAGCATCTGGTCTTCCACCTTATGCATCCTTTCCATTGCAACCGTCACAGCCGCTTCAGCGGCAATGATCTTCTTCTGCGTCTTTTCCCTGTCACTGAAAATCTTCTCCAGCATCACACTCTGAGCAGCGACAGCACCAGTCAGTACGGGGTCAGTCTGCTGTGCAAAGCATCCACCAGAGAAAACCAGAAGGGAAAGTAAGCTTACCAATTCTCTTTTCATACATTTCAGCCTTTAGGGGTTAAACTTCATTCCAGTGGCTCTTTCCTCAGCCAACCTCTCATTCCGTTGGAACTTGTTTGGCAGAGCCATCGCTTCCATCGGCTTGTTCATCACCTGGTCGTTCCAGTCTTTGAAAGCCTTGGCGGGTTTCCACATATCGACTCTTGAACCCAGATCCATGAACGAAGCCAGATCCTTCATCGATGCGGTCTCAGGCTTCAGCAGATGCTCAGTACCACGAACCGTTACATGAATAGCATCCGTTGCATTGACGATGTTGAGGTGTACACCCTGTATCAAGCCTGCCATCCGCATACCATAGATACGCCCCGGAATGTCGTTGTCAAAGCAGTCAACGGCACGAGCCTCACTGTACTTTCGCATGATGCCCGTAATCTGTTGGTTAGAGAGAGCACCGCCAAGCGACACAAAAACGGAACTTTTTGTATCAAGCTTCAGGCGGTTGAACTGAAAGAATGCCATGATGTCGAAACCACTCTCAGCGAAATACACATTCTTCACGTCAAGCGGATTCTTGCTTTCTGTCATGTCAACAATCCATGCGCCCTGCGTAGAATTAGTACCTGCAGCCTTGCTCTTGAACTTGTTATAGCCTCGTATCTCATACCCCGCAACTTCACCAGTTTCCGGCAAGGTATAAGGGAATCCCAGATTGAAGTTTGTGAATTTTGTAGCATTCAAATCACGGACGCGGTTCAAGTAAGGGGCAAATGCCTCTACCGTTTCCTTCCTGATGCCACGCGGTTCAAAGTAGGTCATCACATGATGCATATTCTCCTTGGCAGGTGTCACCATCCATCGCTTGGGGTCGAACACCTGGTTATCGACATACCCCGCTTCCACAAGATACTTCCCGTCGCCATAGTCAGGTATCGGCTCATCGGCAAACTTGGCCATGACACGCCTGACGGTGTCCCACTTGTCCTTGCCTGTTATGGAGAAGCCATTGATATTCTCCTGAATAAAGTCAATGACATCGCCGCCTTTGGAACTGTTACGGTGGAAAAACGTCTGGTCAGCCTTGCTCTTAGGGTTTCGGATAACCACAGTATCAGTGTGACCACCTCTCCCGTCGGGCAAAGACATCTCGATGAATTTGCCAATGCCAGCCGATCGTACCAACCGATAGCCCAGTGAGTATGCAATATCATCCACACCTACCTTCTTCTTTAGATCATTGAATTTCAAACTTTCCATTGTTACCTGAAAACAAATCCTTTTGAAATAACACTAACCTATCTTGATAGCCCTCTCACGTTGTCTGGACATAGAGTTGATGTCATTGGCATAGCTGCTGTTCAGCGTGGTAGTCAACAGCCGTTGTTTTTCCTTGCCTTCAGGCAGGGAGAAATAGCGGATGCCAATCTCACGGGCAACAGGCTTCATTTCCAGTTCGGTACCATTGACAGATGCACGGGCAGCATACTCACCGTTCTTCTGCTTTACGATGGCGGCATTCTCGAACTTCGGGCTGACAGACTCTAACTGAGCATCTTTCATACCAAGGATAGGAGTCTCACCAAGCGCAATCTTCTGCTGATCAATCTTTTCCAATAGCATGTTAGAAGCCCTGTTCACATCAGAGAGAATACTCAGGATAATCTTCGGATTCTCGCGAAGGTTCTGAATCCAGCCCTGGATATAAGCTGTATTGTTGTCGAGAATACGTTTGTCGAAGCCAAGCGAATTACCAACGACGGCAGCAGTCATTTCAGCCACATATTCCTCATGACCATATTGCGAATCGCCGAACTGCTTACCCTTGATACGGTTCAGACGCTCAGGGGAACCAGTGGAGTGCGTGGCCTCATGGAGAAATGTCGAGTAGTATTCCATGCCATCCTTATAGACCTCCTCCGGCGTATTGCTGATGTTGAACTGAGCCTTCATAGGAATCACTATCCTGTCTTTTGAGGGAGAGTAGGATGCACCGGGAGCCAATTGGTCATACTGCACGGGGCAAACCCATTCCTGACGCTGAAGCATACGGTCGATGGCTGCATTGACATACATCCCCTTGTCATCCTTCATTTCAGGTGCCTTGAAACGCTGCTGAAGCTGTTCGTACTTCTGAGGATTTACTTCGGCAAGGTTCGTCTGGTCAACGTTAAACTCCTTATAGACACGGAGGATGGGCGTGGCATCCAGAGCCTTGCGTTCCTCACGGGTCATGGCATCGAGTGTTTCCTTGTCGATACGCTTGCCGTTCTGATCCTTATAGAGCAAGTCCCAGAAGATGACAGGCATGGACTCCGCACCCTTGTTGATACGGAGTCCCATGTTCTGTGCCTGCAGGAAGGTCATGTAGAGCGGCATCTTGTAGCCATGCATGGCCGTGTCGAGCTGGAGGAAGAAGGAATTACCCCCGTTCAAAGTGCCGCTGACGACATTCTGAGGCAGACCATAGCTGCCATAGCCGTCAATCCAGCCCTTCTTCCAGTGGCTTTCCTTCATTTCCTCCATACGGGCAATCATCATCTCGGCAAACTTCTCGATCGCAAGCTGCGTCTGCGGCTTGCTGTCACCTGCGTTATGATTATACTTCCTGTTCTGCATAGCCTGTTACTTTGTTGCCATCAGTTCAATGGCCTTTGCATCGGTCATCTCTACATACAGTTCCGCGTTAGCCTCGGTAGGCTCTTCGCCATGATCCTGGCACCACTGCTTGTAATCATCAGCATCATCGCCTTTCAGGAGAAAGTCAAGCCAGCCAATCTTACCATCCTGCTTCATCTGCACCAGTTCGTTGTAATTCATATTCTGTTCCATCTTGATTCCTATTAATGGTTATACATGTTCATGGTTCTCCTTATAGTTTCAGTCCCTGACTGACTTCCTGCTTCACCCCCATCTTCTCATTGATTTCGGGAGTGAGATACTTGGCGGCAAGCTGCTGACGGGTAGCCGTCTTGGTGTGGAAGAGCGAGTAGCCATCATCGAAACTCAGTTCCTTCTTAGCCGTAACGCCACGTTCTCCCATGTCGGCAGAGATACGCCATTTGTTGTCCGCGTCCTTGGAAACACGGATATCCTTGATCTCAGCTCCTTCAGGGAGCTTGTATTGCTCATAGTGGGATGCAAGATGCAGTCGCTGGCCCAGATTGTTCTCGACAAGCTGCTTGGGAGTGGTTACGCGGTCGAAGTAAGCATTCAGGTCGTGGTTGTTCAAGGGAGTGGACATCTTCTGCTCGCCAACCTGAGCATAAAGCATCCACTTGCCGAAATGCTGGCTCTGCTCATTACTCTCCTTATAGACGTTCATCTTGTCGATGACACGGCCATCAGACAGGATGTTAGCGGCTTTGTATTCCTCTGTGGGAATCTGCTTCATCAGCTTGGTAGGGTAGTAGTTCTGCATCAGCTGCTCAACGGAAAGTTCTTTCTTGCTATATGCAGCAATGTCCTCTGGAGTCATCTTCTGCGGATGAAGTTCCTTGCCGTCAATCTTGGCCGTGAAGAACCAGTCTTCAGGGGTTTTGTTCGACTGGTAGGCATGGGCATGCGTCACCTTGCCACCGTTGACAGTCACCATCTGAGGGTCACGGTGCTGCTTCTCGCCTTGATCCTTCTTCTCTGCTTTCTCTGCTGTCTGACTGACGGCCTTTTCAGTAGGATTCTGTTCCTTCTGCTTGGATTCGGCAGGAGAAATCTTCTCTGACACCTTTGCCTCCAGCTCATCCACAATGGCAATGCGTACACCGGCCCGGACGAGTTTGGGCAGATACGTGTCGAGTGCATGATGGGGAAAGGCAGCAAGACTCTCGCCTTTGGATTTGTCCTGCGGCTTGGTTAAGGTGATACCCAGAATCTCGGATGTCTTCTTGGCATCCTCATTCACGGTCTCATAGAAATCGCCTTTGCGGAAAAGCAGGACAGCATCAGGGTGCTTTTCCTTCAGCGATTTGTACTGGTCTGCCAGAGAAGGTGTCTTCTCACCCTTGCTGACAGATTCCGACATGGCCTTGACTTCCGTCTTAGCCTCCTTCTCAGATGCGGACTTTTTCACAGACTTGGCTTTCGTCTCAGTCTGTACAGACTCCTGCTGCGTCTCGTCTTTTACTTTTTTCTTTGCCATAATCAATTTTTATTGTTGTTGATAAAAGGTGAATCAAAACACTAAAAACTGGGTATATACTCACACTGACATTCAGCGGCATCCCCATCGATTATGCATGGAAACAAGACAGTGCCATAGCAACCTGTCACAAGAAACAGGGTGTGGGAACCCTGCCAATCCTGCAAGCAGGACTGGCAAGGGGATTTATAAAATGTATGGCAACATTGTATTCAGGCATATCTTTTCAGGGAAATGCGCCATTGCCTAAAAGGGCAATCAGGGAATACAATTTAAAGTCCCCACATTATGGCACCCGGATATCGGGCCTTGTGGTTGTAATATTAAAGCAACCCATTAATGGTGCAAATTGTTGTCTTCTATACTATATTATATATAGGTATAAAGCTTACAGCTTGACTCCAAAATCTTTCTTTTCTGCTTTCTTTGCAGACAGCTCAGCATCGTCTTTTCGTGAAAGTCCTTCCACGACCTTTTGGTATTCCCAACGGTTCTCCTCTGTCTGGACATAGCCCATGAAACCGTCATTGGCGAGGTCATACTTGATCTTCTTCTGACGATCCCATTCCTGCATATCCCCGTTTACAATCTTGTAGCCTTGGGGTTCACGAAGGTCAACCCCGACAGTAACAGGCTGGCCACCGACATTCAGTTCTATGGGCTTACCCTCCTGGGCAGCTTGTTTCTGGTTTGTACCCAGTTCAATATCATTGATCTTCTCCATCTCACGAAGTTTCTCAGCGATTCTGACGTGGGCAATACTTCTTGGAATGAGCGAAAGCGTCTCGTTGTCGAGCTGTATGAACTTCATCTTCTTGATGCCGTCCTCCTCGATTTCCTTGCGGATAACATCACCACGCTTGACGCGGTTCAGTTCACGAGTGGTAAGATTGAACTCGTTCGCAATCTCCTTACGGAGCGGATAAGTCTGGAGTTTGACATTCCCCTGGTCATCATGGGTGAGCTGAATCTTCATCGGCATTTCAATGGTCTTGCCATTCTCGGCTTTAATATGAGCCTTGATGATGGGCGACACCTTACCGTTGATGATCGGGTCAACTAAATTCTTAGGCATAGACAGGAATGCGCGTCGGTCAATGCCTATCTTCTCTAATTTGTCATAAGGAATTTCTTCCTCTAAAAAAGCCTTTCGGTTAGTCATTTTTGATAAAATAAATAATTAACTTTGCTGCAAAATTACAAACATTTATCAAAATAGGTATGCAAAAACGTATTTTTCTTGTGTTTTTAACACTACAGTTGGCCTATATCAATTCCTATGGGCAGTTTTTCACCATCTGTGCAAAATCAGGGCATAAGATGGAAGTAATGAATGAAGAGGCATTGTATGACACGGCAAAGGTAGAAAACCTATTGTTTAATGACACTATTCAAACCTCACAAGGGTCTGAGAGGGAAAAAGAACTGTTCCCTATGTCTCACGGATGCGAGATTTCGATTGATAGGAATGTGCCCGTGTTTGTCAGTGTGAGTACATATCCGCTTTTCGACCTTATTCAGAAACGGACTACAGTATGCCTGCCTCTGGATTACATGAAAGAGAACTCAGGTTACGGCTATCGGTCAGATCCTGTTTACAGGTGTCGCAAGTTCCATGACGGGATAGATCTGAGTTGTCGTTTTGAGAACGTCTATGCTATGTTGCCAGGAACTGTGAAGGAAGTCCATCGGGGGAACAGGGGCTATGGGAACTATGTAATACTGCAGCACGGCAGCCTCGAATGTCTCTATGGTCATTTAAGCATGATACTTGTCAATGAGCATGATGAAGTACAGGCAGGTGATGTGGTTGCCATATCAGGCAATACAGGGAAATCCACTGGGCCGCATCTGCATCTTAGGCTTAGGAAAGACGGGAAGAGCGTCGATCCAAAGCCGTTTATCACCTACCTTAACGACTACATAGGTGACTTGCAGGATAGGATAGCCTCGTTGAAATTTGGGGATAAGCCGGACAGGAAGCTCAATATCAGCAATCTGGCAGAGGTTCTTGAAGCGTATCATGTCAAATATCCAAGGATAGTGATTGCACAGGCTCTGTTGGAAACGGGCTACTTCACGTCAAGGGTATGCTGGGAGTGCAAGAATCTTTTCGGCCTGCGTCGCCCCAGTGATGGCAGTTATTACAGGTTCGACCATTGGGAAGAAAGTGTCAAAGCCTATCGTGACTACGTTCAATACAAGTATAAGGGAGGTGATTACCTCCAGTTCCTTGACCGGATCGGATATGCAGAAGACAAGACCTACACGATGAAGGTACGGCAGATAGCCAAAACACTGTAAGGACTATCTGAGACAATATATCAGCATCAGATGAACGGGGTAGAAGGCATAGAAAGCATATTTCCATGCCTTTCCCCTGATAAACCCTCGTTCTCCGTTATAGAGCCAGACAACGGCAAAAGCCATCATAATACCCATGATACCATATTCATACATCAAAGGAATGCCGAATAAAGTCTGGAGATCAGGCCTTCCACGGAACATATAGAAGATAAGCACCAGTCCATAGCCTCGCCAGGAATAATCTGTATCAGCAAAGACAGTAGCAGCTCCTACCAATGCGACAAAAGCCATCGTTGTCCATCTGTTCCTGCTATTCTCAATGATATGCATCCCCAAGATACCAGCAAGGAGCGTGAACAGGACGTTATGGCTACCATCGTGGTTCAGCAGCATCCAAGGAACTTCCGACAATAGGGCAAAAACAAACAGATTAATCATGTACTTAGACTTGTCCCTTGTATGCACAAAACCTTCTGCCAACAAGAATGCGAATGTGGGAAATGCTATTCTGCCGACAGTACGCATCAATTCGTACAAGTATGGGTTCTCACAGCCATAATAGAAGGCCAGATGGTCTATTGTCATTGAGAGCATGGCAATCATTTTCAGCCAGCTCCCGCTCAGTTCTTTTGTCATTTCGTTATCCTAAAACAATAAAAAAGGCTGTCAGACAACTCTAACAGCCAAGTTCATATCTTACAGAAGTTCGATGGTCTGTTCAAGTCGCCTTAGCAAATCTTCTCTCGTCTTTGAAGTGTATTCCAACATTTCCTGATTCATTTTCATAAGAAGTTCATCTATAAGCTTCTTGACGTTCACATCATACTCTTTTTGTAGGTTTTTGATGTATTCGGTGGCATCACTCTGTAAAAGCTGCAGCCTTGCCTTGACATGACTCTCCATTGCCGGGTTCTTATTGTATAGCGCCTCGTCCTCCGGGTCAAAGGTTTTTCCAAACAGGACATCAAGCGATACAGACTGGGAATAGAAAGCCAGGAGGGGAAGAAGTGAAGTGGAAGTCTCGCCACGTTCCATTC
>CAMKSE010000036.1 GCA_946415365.1 uncultured Prevotellaceae bacterium | reverse complement strand
GGGATAGTGATGTTGGTTAAGCCGGTGCAGCCATAAAAAGCACTATTTCCAATGGCTGTAACGCTATTCGGGATAGTGATGGTGGTTAAACTGGTGCAGCCATAAAAAGCACTATTTCCAATGGCTGTCACACTCGAAGGGATAGATGTGTTTTTACATCCGAAAACCAAGGTATTAGTGGCGGTTTTGATGATAGCATTGCACCCGTCACGACTATCATAAATAGGATTGTTGCTATCTACAACGATTGTTGTTAGGTTGGTGTGTCCTTGAAAAGGATTATCATTAAATGAATAGACATTTTTTAACGTGAGCGATTTGACCTTCGCCTTGTTCCATTTCTGTGTCTTTATAACCTGATATGAAAGGTAATTATCGTAGATGATGTCCTGCGGAACACAGTCAATGCTCAGGTTGCCGCTGTTGTCGAGCGTCCAATACAGGCAGGAGGCGTTCTGGTAAAGTTCCATGCCATTGCTCCAACCGTCGCCGCACCAGCCAAGGTACCAGTTCTTCTCCACATTATTAACTAAATAGGTGCCTTTAACGACCAAGTTCGGCGAATACTGGACGTTGTAGCCGCTCCAGTTCGTTATCGGGCCTGGATAGGTCACCGTACACTCGCTACTGATGCGTGAGAAAGCATAGGTGCCGATAGAGGCCGTCTGGTTGAAGGTGACCGATTGAAGACTGCTACAATCCAGGAAAGCAAATTCACCGACGTTCACTGCGGCTCCAAATGTAACCTTATTCAGACTGGTGCAGCCCGCAAAAGCATAGTCGCTCATGCTGGTCACGCTGGGCATCTTGAGAGTCTCGATGTTCGTGCCACGGAACGAATTGTAGATATTAGTCATCGAGGAGGGCAACGTGTTGTCCGTCGATGTTATTTCACCTATTGTATTAATAGCTATATCATTATGAGATTTACAAAGATAGATTTCCTTGAAGTTCGTGCAGCCCTGCATATCCGGCATGCCTTGGATTTGCGCGTCTTCGAAAAAGTAAAGCCTCTTCAGGTTCGGACAGTCTGTAAAGGTCGCTGTGACATCAATCACCGGGATGATTTCACTGCCATTTAAAGCCCTGTATACTTTTGGGATTCCAAGGGAAGTAACGTTTTTGTTTCCGAGGTATGCCGTAATGATGCATTGCGTTCTGGCATTATTAAACTTGTAGCGCCAATCGCCCAAGTCCTCATCCGCCCACGCCGTAGCTGTGGTCAATACCGCGAGCAGCAGTGTCATCGCCACCCGTTTCGCTGTTGCGGCCGCGGCCATCGCCCGAGCCGAAATCATTCTAATGGTGTTGGTTTCCTGATTGAGCGTTGCTCGAACATAAGAATGCTTCATATTCTCTAAGTTTTTTAAGTTATTCATATCGTTCCTTGACTCCTAGCTTAGCCGGGTTAGCCGTGGGGACAGGTACCTGAGTCATAGCAGCCGTCATACCCAAGTACCTGTCCCAGTGACTATGACTCTTGATCTCACCCCAGGTGCCCATGACTACAGCGCCTCAGAAAATGGCTGCGCATGCACGCTTGATGTCCAGCAGCTTTGCAATAAGCGATTTCTTCTGCCTGGCAACAGACATGTTGTAGCGCGACTGCATGTTGATAAGCAGTTCGGGATTGATGCCGAGAGCCGCTTCCATCATCAAGGCAAAGTCGGTGGTTACCGGCCGTTTCCCGTTCAGTATCTCGTTCAGCTGCGTATAAGGAACATTTAGCAATTCGGAGAATTTCTTCTGCGACATGCCCCTTGCCTCTAATTCTTCTTTCAGTACCTCACCTGGATGTGTCGTAATTCTGTTCATTGCTTTTCCTCCTTTTTATTGATAATGGTTCGTAATGTCTGTAACTGTGCAAATAGTGATGACTTTCTCCGTACCCTCTTCTCTGATTTTGAATTCGAGCCGATAGTGGTAATCAATTCTTATTGAATAGTAACCATTCTCAAGAGCCTCGAAATTGAGGGAGTTGAACACGAAAAGGTCCTCGATACGTGTAGCAGCCATCAGCGTATCTATACGCTTCTGGTATTTGGTCACGACGGCTTTCTGAAAACGGTATTTCTTGTTCTTGCATTTCCCGTCGTTGTAGAGTTCCTCGAGATAATCCTTCTCGTATTCTATGTACATCGTCCTCTGATTTGGCTGCAAAGATAACACTTTATTTTCAAATTCACAAATTTAGTGAAGATTATTTTCGCTATTTATCGCCTCAAAGAGTGTTAGAGACAAAAAAGAAACGGAAGTCGCTGACTTCCGTTTCCTTATTCTCATCTTTGGGGAACAGATCAATGACTCCTGATCTCACCCCCAGGTGCCTGTCCCAACGGCTATGCTAACATCAGGCATGAGCTGCGACAGCTCTGTCATAGTATGAGGATGGTCATTGCTAACAGCATCAAGTAATCGGTAGGCAATCCAAGCTCCGGTTGCCGTCTGCCAACATACAGCGTTAATACCATATCGCTTCCACGTCGTTTGGTTATCCATCACATTTTTAACCCAGTAAACTCGCTCTTTTGTATCCCAGAAGAGCATTCCAACCTGGTCTTCACCTTTCAGACAGCTAGGTACAGGTATAGCAAGTGCTTCCTCCTTGGTGATGGCGGCACCACGTTTAAGACAATATTGCTGTAACCCCTTGGGTGCTTGGTAAAGATAGGCAGTACCAAGCAGGTTCTCATCGCTTGCTAACATTGACAGCAACTCCTCATGGGGCACAGGCAGATAATGGCGTTCACTGCCATGGTATGTAAGGTGCATGGTGCCGCCATCTTCCTTAAGTCGCTCGTTTACATCTATAGCTTCATCTCTGTTGCCCACCATCAGAACTGCATGGCATGTTTCTTCGGCATACATAAACGGCGACCATGTGCCATATACTTCGTATTCATCGGATACAGGATCATCATGTTCGAACTCGAATGCATAGTGTGGCTCCTGAGGCTTGTATCGTTGATATACATGTTCGAGTATTCCCGGGTTAATGCCAAAACCAAACATCACACGACTATGTGTTGGCCATTCAAGAATCTCGTCAAACATTTCCATGCAATCATATGTTGACATCTCTTCTTCCTCATTTAAACCAGACTCTATACCCACATCAATATAGTCAACACCATAGTCAACGCACGTACGTGCCACTTTTATACTGTCGGCCAACGAGGTGTTTAATACAACATCGAACTCTTTGTAATGGTTCGGCAGGTAATCTAATATGTCATTACCGTCGTTAAGTTCGCAGACGGTAAACTGGTAGCTTCCTTCAGGTTCCTGCTCTTCCATAATCTTCTCAAAAGCACGGGCAATATTGCCATAGCCTGCTATTAATATTCGTTTCATATTCTTTTAATGTATTTAATTATTTCTTATTTTTTTCTGCAATAGCCATTCCATCCTTTATCTTTCCTACATCCTCGACTACGATGATATCGCCATTATCAAGACCAGCAGTCACTACATAATTATCGTCTTTGTTGTAAGGAACTATCTTTATCTCAGTTAAATTAGCCTTTCCATCAACAATTCGATAAACAAAGTATTTATCCTGTATTCGAATAGCAGCATCCTTAGGAATAACAACAACATCGTTCATCTTATATGGAAGATAAATGTATCCATTACTTCCGTTGCGGAATAATTCTGAGGGATTATCGAAAGAGGCACGTATATCAATGGCGCCTGTAACCACATCAACGCTTCCGTCTATGGCATCAATACGGCCTTTCTGTGGTAGTTCCTCATCCCAGATGGTGTAGAGCGTTACATCTGGCATCTTCTCTATCAGTTCCTCACTCGTATTGCAACCATATTCTTCAAACAAGCCAGAGAGAATTTCCTCAGAAAAACACGAATATACATATAACTTTTTATTGGTTGCTATGGTTAACATAGGCTCTTCCATTGAGGGGTCTATAAGGTTACCCTCTCGATATTCTATCATACTAATAACACCGTCAACAGGACTACAGGTTGTAGTATAATTAAGGTTTGCCTTAGCTTCTTCGAGCTCTGCTTCAGCTGCCTTCAATAGTGCGGCAGCTTCATCTTTTGCGTGTCGAGCGCGCTGCACATCAAACTCACCAACCATCTGCCTGGCAAAGAGTTGCTCCTTACCATCAAGGTTCAATTGAGCTGTGGAAAGAGTGGCACGGGCTGTGGTAACATGAGCCTTTGCAACATTTACAGCAGCTATATATGGTTCTTGTTCTACAACAAACAATGCCTGTCCCTTCTTAACCTGAGCACCATCCTGTACACATAACTTAACGATTCTTCCGGCTATAAGTGGACGAACATCAATGTTTTGCTGACTTTCAACCTTTACCGTTAGTTTACGTTTTAATATGTAGTCCTGCCGTTTCACGCATAAGGTTTGGTGACTGTTTTGAACAGACTGAGATTCATCTTCACTTTTCCCTATGCAACTTGTTAACAACGCCAATATAACATATATCGACAAATACTTTTTCATAACTATTATTGTTAGTAATTGTTAGTCATTGATAAAAAAAAATACTCTCTTCTAAATCCCAGCCGGGGGCATCCCACTCCGATGTAAAACAACAGGAACAGCATGTCATTCAGTCCTCGGTAGTCGAACATGTGCGATTAGTTGTTATATTTTTATGCCACAAAGGTACTCAAAAAAAACGAAGCTTGCAAGGTCAAAATCGCCGCGAGCGAAGATTTTGCATTAGCTGAGACCTTTTTTTGCATTAGCTGAGAGTCGCCCCACACTCCAAATTTGCCCATTCACACATTTTCGACATCAATTCACGCATTTTCAACATCGGCAACCGCCGACGAAAATAGCAAATAATAACAAAACTTTTTTTAAAAACTTACCTGATTTCACTGAAAAAGTAGTAATTTTGCATTCCAAAAGGAATAATAAGAACGATATGCCTGAACAGATAACGCCATTGTCAGTATTGTATCTCCAGCTCCACGGCGCAGGAACAGCCGTGTGCGTCGTGCTATTCCTCTACCTGCTGTTGTGTCGGGGCAAGGCTATCGCGCCCGACATCACGCCGCCCGCACGACTGCGTTGCTGGGCAGCGGCATTATTCGGCATCATGGCCCTGGTCCACGTCTGGTGGATACTGTTCTACACATACTCGGACGACAGCCGCTCGGTGATTTACGGGCTGCTCGTCGCTCTCGACTGCATGACGCTGCCCCCCGTCTTCATCGGCACACTGCTGAACATGCTGCAGGACCGCCGCCGACCGCTGTGGCCCATTTTTATCGTCATGACGCCCTGTGCGGTGCTCGCTGTGCTGCAGACAGCCTTGCCCGACATCGACCTCACGACCCCGAACAAGGTCTATGGGCAGGTACTCGCCGTGGCCGTCATTATATATATGATGGTGGCCGTGCGGCAATATGGGCGGTGGCTGCGCGACAACTACGCCGACCTGGAGCACAAGGAGGTGTGGGTCAGCCTTACGCTGCTCATCGGCCTCATGCTACTGCTCATGAGCTTTGAATATACCGACAACTACGTGATGTCCACCATCGCCCACCTCACCGGCTTCCCGCTGGCGGGCCTCCTGCTGTGGCGCGTGGAGACATTACCCCTGTTGGAGGAAACGCCGGAGCAAAAGCCCCATACCATACCTGCCCATATCGGCCAACTGCTGGCGAAGCACTGCGAGGACACGCAGCTCTACTTGCAGCCAGACCTGACCCTGACGAAACTCTCGGAAGCCGTCGGCGTGAACCGATACTATCTCAGCCAGTATTTCACCAGTCAGGGTACAAGCTACTATGCATACATCCACGACCTTCGCATCCGTTACTTCGTGGCCCGCTATCGCGAGCTTGCCGCTGCACATGAGCCTATCGTCGCCCAAAAGCTGGCCCAAGAGAGCGGCTACCACAGCTACAGCACCTTCAGCACCGCCTTCAAGCAGCGCATGCAAAAGAGCGTCGCCGCCTGGATGCGCGAAGAGGCATTGATATGAAGTTTGGATTTTTACTTGTGCGTTCATACCAAGGCCATCAGACTCACCATTTCGTTGATTAAATCGGGCGGTTCGCTGAAAAGTTTTGGCGGATATTCCTATTATATATTACCTTTGCAACTGATAAACTTGAATGTATGAAGAAATTAGCATTGACATTACTGATTCTGGCGGGAACGCTGACGGCGCAGGCCGACGGCTACACCTACCTGACCTTAGAAACCACGGACGGGACAAAGACCTCCGTGGACGTGTCGTCGCTGCCCGTGACGATCAATCTCGACAACGCGACGCTCACCATCGGCAGCCAGACATTCGCCCTGGCCGACTTAAGCAAGATGTACTTCTCGACGCAAAGCGAGACAACTGGCTTTGATAAGATTGACGATTTACAGATTGACGATTTACAATTGGAGTCTACTGAGATCTATGACCTTAGCGGAAAAAAAATAGTAAATCGTAAATCGGTAAATAGTAAATTGCCCCGTGGCGTATATATTGTGAAGACGCCAAGCAGAACTTATAAAATGGTTGTAAAATGAGACGCACATTATTATCTATCATAGCCCTCGTGCTGACGATAGCAGCCGCAGGGCAGACGCTGAAGATTACGACCGGCAGCGGAACTAAAACGTACGAGGCATCGCAGGTGACCGCCAGTTCACCAGCCACATTCACCGGAGGCTCCATACTGACCGTAGGCAACGACGTGTTTACCATCAGCGACATCACGGGGATGGAAGTAGTCAGTAGCCAGGCGTCAGGTGTAGAAGCCAATACTGTTGAGATTGTATATGACGGCTCGACGGCGACGGTGACGATGGCCGACAACGTCTCCAGCTACGTCACGGCAGAAGTGAACGGCGCACACGTCAGCATCACGCAGACAAACACAGAGGCTGTCGACGGCGACGAGATCACCTACGTGCTCAGCGGCTCGACCACCGACGGCTCGCTGACACTCGATGGCTCGTACAAGTGTACCCTGTCGCTGGCAGGACTGACGATGACCAACCCCAGCGGCGCGGCCATCGACATCACCAACAAGAAGCGCATCCAGCTCAGTGCCAAGACCGGCACGGAGAACACGCTGACCGACGGCAGCGACGGCTCGCAGAAGGCTTGCATCTACAGCAAGGGCCAGTTGCAACTGCAGGGCAAGGGCACGTTGAACGTCGTGGGTAATACGAAGCACGCCATCAAGAGCGGCGACTACATCTCGGTGAAGAACCTGACGCTGAACATCACCAAGTCCGTGGGCGACGGTATCAACTGCGAGGAGTACTTCCTGATGAAGAGCGGTACGGTGACCATCAGCGGCGTGGGTGACGACGGCATCCAGTGTGACCTGGGCGGCGACACCTCCACAGGCGAGACCAAAGACCATGAGGACGAGGACTCAGGAAATATCTACCTGGAGGGCGGTACATTGACCGTGACCGTATCTGCAGCAGCCGCCAAGGGCATCAAGGCAGAAGGCGACATGATCATCTCCGACGGCACCATCAACGTGACCACTACGGGCAACGGCGCCTACGACAGCGATGAGAGGGATGCCAAGGGCAGTTCCTGTCTGAAGGCCGATAAGAATATGACTATCAGCGGCGGTACGCTGACGCTGAAGAGCACCGGTACGGGCGGCAAGGGCATCAAGGCCGACGGTACGCTGACCATCACGGATGGTACCATCAGCGCCACCACCACAGGCAGCCAGTACAGATACAGCAGTAGTGCGACGGCATCGCCCAAGGCTATCAAGAGCGACGGCTCTATGACCATCAGCGGTGGAACCGTTGTGGCAAGCAGCAACAACCATGAGGGTATCGAGAGTAAGAGTACCATCACCGTGTCAGGCGGCTACGTCTACGCATACGCCGGTGACGACGCCATCAACTCGTCAGGAGACTTTACCATCAGCGGCGGTTACGTCTTTGGTAACTCGTCGGGCAACGACGGCCTGGATGCCAACGGCAATTTCTATATCAAGGGAGGTAACGTGGTGGCTGTAGCTACAAGACAGCCGGAAGTCGGCATCGATGCCAACACGGAACAACAGAAGAAGCTCTACATCACCGGTGGCAACATCGTGGCCATCGGCGGTCTGGAGGGCGGATCGAGCATCTCCAACGGTACTGCCAAGTCGGCCAGCTACAGCAAGAACACTTGGTACGGCCTCTATAATGGCAATGAGTTGGCCTTTGCCTTCAAGGTTCCTTCGAACAACAGCATGGGCACGTCGATGGTTGTCTATACCACGGATACACCGGCCTTGAAGTCGGGTGTCACAGGCAGCGGTGACAGTTTCTGGAACGACTATGGCTACAGCAACTGTAGTGGCGGCAGCGATGTCACGCTCAGCACCTATTCCAGTGGCAATGGCGGCCCCGGTGGCGGTGGCTGGCCTGGTGGCGGCGGATGGCCCGGCGGGGGCGGATGGTTCTGATACAATAATTTTCGGTTTTCCACGTTATATCTTATGAGAAGATTATACTGGATGAAGCATCAGTCGCGACAGGAGAACCTGATATACCTGATAGTGTGGGGACTGCTCTTCGCAGCCCCGCTACTGAGTCTGTATGTGCGTACCGTCAACGACCCCACCCTCAACTTCGACTGGACGGAAGTGTTTCTGGTTTGGCGGAAGTTTGCGGTCTTCCTGGTGCTGTTTGTCATCCACAATGTGTTTCTGGCACCGCTGATCGTGCATCAGCATCGGCGCACGCTCTATATCTCCATTGTGGCTGCGGTCATGGTAGGATTTACGATCTACCAGTGCAGCAGTCGTCGGGACTTCGGGAAGCCGATGGGGCATCGTCCGCCGTCTCACATCGTAGAAGGTCACCTGCCTCCTCCCCTACCCGACAAGCACCTTCCGGATATGCCACCACCCATCGTCGGTGAGCAAGATATCCGTCCAAACATGCCGCCGCCCTTCGTCGGTGAGCATGACATCCTGGCCATCGTGGTACTCCTGCTGATGTTTGGTGCCAACTTAGGCACGAAATACTATTTCCGCAGCCGCAATGACCATCAGAAGCTCCTGAAACTGGAGAAGCAGAATCTGGAACAGCAGCTGGAGTACCTGCGCTACCAGATCAATCCGCACTTCTTCATGAACACGCTCAACAATATCCATGCGCTGGTGGACATCGATCCCGCCAAGGCGCAGGAGACCATCGTGGAGTTGTCGAAGATGATGCGTTTCTTGCTCTACGAAGGAGATAAGAACGGTGTACCGCTGACCCGTGAATTGGAGTTCATCCGGACCTACACCAACTTGATGCAGTTGCGCTACACCGACAACGTAAGGATTGACCTCGACCTGCCTGCTGAAACACCCGACAAGACCATTCCCCCGCTGATGCTCATCCCGTTTATCGAGAATGCCTTCAAGCACGGGGTCAGTTACAAGCAGGAATCGTTCATCGAGGTGAAGATAGCGTTGGAGGACGGATCACTCCATTTCTCATGCCGTAACTCTAAGGCAGATGTCCCTAATCAGGAAAAAGGCGGCGTGGGACTCGCCAATGTCCGTAAACGCCTGAACCTGCTCTACGAACACAATTACTCGCTCCGCATCAAAAACGATGCAGATATCTACTCCGTCGAACTCTCCCTCCCTCTCAAATCGTAAATCGTAAATTTGTAAATCGTAAATGATCAGATGTCTCGCCATCGACGATGAGCCACTCGCCCTGCAGCAACTCGTCAGCTATATTAACAAGGTGCCGTTTCTCGAACTCGCTGCCCAATGCCGAAGTGCCTTGGAAGCCCGACAGTTCCTGGAACAGGACACGGTGGATGCTGTCTTCTGCGACATCAACATGCCCGACCTCAACGGCATGGACTTCGTGAAATCACTCGCCGCACCACCCCTCATTGTCTTCACGACTGCCTATTCGGAATACGCCGTCGAGGGCTTCAAGGTGAATGCCGTCGATTACCTGCTCAAACCCTTTGGCCTGCAGGATTTCCAACGGGCAGCAAACCGGTTGAAGGACAGGTTGGCAAACACGTCTGCCGCAGACATTCCTCCCACCGCTCACCCTTCACCTCTCACCGCTCAATCTGACGACAACATCTTCCTCAAGACCGACTATCGCATTGTGAAAGTCAGCATTGCCGACATCCGCTATATCGAGGGTATGAGTGAGTATCTGAAGGTGTGGACAGAGGGCGAGGCCAAGCCCATCATCACACTCCTGTCGATGAAGAAGATAGAGGAACGGCTACCGGATTATTTCATGCGCATCCACCGCTCCTATATCGTTAACCTCACCAAGATCCAGGAGGTGAACAAGAACCGCGTCATTCTGGATGCCAACACTTACCTCCCCATCGGCGACCTCTATAAAGAAACCTTCCAGGCCTATCTGAATACGAAATTACTGGGGAACGGGAAACGGGACTGATCTCTGCGTTTATTCTGGAAACTCATACACCAGATACTGCACGTTGCGCTCGGGTGGATAATTGGTGAGTCGGCCGGAACGGGAGATAAACGACAGGATACCGTTATAGACTCCGCTTCCGAAGGTGTATTGATCGCTGTAGACGTTGATATAGTGGATACGGCGGGCATCATAGTTCAGAAGTCGCTCTATGTCGATGACCGGCATACCGTCGATCAGTACCATAGCGGGCCAGGCGCTGTTATAAGAGCCCTGCTCCTTACGGACAAACAGCTGGGGCACACCATTGACTTTCCTGTTCCTGACGCAGTTCACATATTCAAGCAGCACTTCCCTGATGGTGAGGAACTGACGGTACTCGTCGAGATTATAGGTCAGCTCCGGCTTGGTGCCATACAACGTTTCGTCATAGTCCATCGGTACACCGTCTTCTGCCGTGGCATCGGCAAGAACGCCTATCTGCAACTCCTGTTTGGCCGGTGCGATGGCCATCTGATGACGCTGCATGGCGACTGAACGGGATTCTACCTCACTACGGTTGTAATGGAACACGAGATGTGGCAGACGCTTGGGGAGCAAGGTGGCAAATGGACTAATCATCTCGATAGGCAGACTGATGCCTGTGGATGACGCAGCAGAGAGCACTAACGGTTTCTTGCCATGAACGCCGAAGGTGTAGAAGACAGCCGTGGAGTCGTTGACCATCTTTCCCTCGAAATAATGGATCTGCTTCCCGACGATGCCTATTGACGGACGGATCTGACTGCCTCTGAATGTCTGGCCTTCATAGACATTCCTGACACGCGCCTTGATGATATGTCCTTCAGTTTCACGCGGTTCGAGACGACGGTTCGATTGATACTCAACAGCGTTGAAATCATCAAACTGTGCTACCGATGCCTCAGCACCAGACTCCTGACTCCCGACTCCTGACTCCACCCACTCGATATCGTCGTCCTCACTCTTGCGGAGCGGATTGACGACAGCGACAAGCTGGCTCGACACTTGGGCGCTGTGACGGGTATAGACCGACAGCACATAGTAGCCGCTATGCAGGTCGGCGGGTAATTCGATATAGCCTGTTCCCTTACCACCCTTCAGACTGACCACAGTGCCTGCCGCCAGACTGTAGGTGTCACACAGTTCAGCGTAGGCTATCAAGGCATCGTCGAAGGTGATGCTGACCGTTATCCGCTCACCGGCGAGGTACCACGGGCGGTCGGTCTCAAGACTCGCTGCAAATGTACTCACGGCAAGCATCATCGCAGCTGTCAGCGATATGATTCTCTTCATCTCCATACTCCTTCTCTCCTTATTCCTTCTCTTCTTATTCCGACTCTCCTTCATCGTTTTCTTCTTCTTCAACCGGCCAAAAATCGGGTCGTTCGATATAGGCTCCTTTGTATCTGACATCAAGCTGACGTTCGTAGGCCCAGGCCGTCTTCAACGTGCCAAACGAGATACGGTTGTCATCCCATACACACAGGTACATGCCTTTGTCAACCATCTTGGCGCAAATCTCCTCGTTACAGTTGTCGATCCACAGACGGGAATCTTCCTTCTTCGGGATCTCAATAGAAAAGTCCTTGGCATCGAGGAAGAAGCGGTAATCACTCACATTCAACGAACAGCCCACATAGCCGATCACGTGTTTGCGCGACGAGAGGCAATGGATGTTGGTTGGCAGGGCGGACGGCTGCGGCGTGAACAGACCACCCATCTCAGAACCGGCCTGACGACGGGCCATCTCATACTCGTACTCTGCCTTTGTGATGGCGCGCTGAGAGACCAGGCCGCTGTACATATACCAGACACGCTCGTTACTACGGTCCAGGTCGTACAGCTTGAGTCTCCGGATCTGCTGACCGTCATAGTTGGTGCTGGAGCCAACCATGATCGTCGTGCCTGAATCATCCTTCCATCCCACCTCAGGAAACAGATGGGCCTGATACATACGCCTCATGGATTCCTTATCGAAATACATGTTGGTCGTATAGTCAGCATGCACCTCCCAGGTCTCATCGTAGGTCCACGAATAGTAATTGGCGTGATCGGTCTCATAAGGAGCGTCAGGCGTGATGAGCACGTCGATATTGCTCTCCTCAGTATTCTGCACCCCCACTACATCTGCGACCGCCTCGGTACGCAGCGGTTTCTGAGGCTCAGACTCATACACCTCGCCACCCGTCTCGATATGCAGATAATACGCTACGTCGGGCGAGAGGGCGTCCACCCAGCCGGTGTAACAGCCGTCGGCCTCCTGCAACGTATACTGGGTGCCGTCGTTCCCGTGTATGGATACCGATGCACCCGTCACCTTCTGTGGTGTAGCATAACTGTTCAGCGCCAGCGTGCGCGACAGGGTGAACTTATTCAGTCTGGAAGCACATATCGAGCCTTCAACGACAAGCAATTCGGAATCCTCTGCAGGGATATCTGCCTCGAATTCCTCAATACAGCCCAACAGTGTTACGCCTACCATGAGGCATGTTAAATTATATAGCCATCTTTTCATTGCCTTAATTAAATTTGATATTAAGTGAAACATAGGGTATGGCTGTGCCAAACACAGAGAGCTTATACCCCTTGATATCCTTTCCCTCGGTGACATAGTAGACATTATAGGCATTCTTACGTGCCAGCGCATTATATACACCGATGGAGAACGATGTGTGAAGGAAGGTGGTCAGCTTATGGGTCGGCTCGATATTAAACGCCAGATCCAGACGCATATAGTCAGGAATACGGTAGGTGTTGCGGTCTGTGTAGTACGGCATATATTTCTGGTTTCGCGAGTCGTAATACTTGCCGGCCGGCAGCGTCGTCGGACGACCTGTCGCATAGTTGAAGTTGCTGGAGAAACTGTAGCGCTCGGTAAACTTCAGGTTGAGCACAGCCTTCACCTCATGAGGTCTGTCGTACTCGGAAGAATACCATTCGCCGTCGTTCAGCGGCATGGCCACCCGCTCGTCATCCTGACGGAGTAAAGAGCGCGAGAAGGTATAGCTGATCCAACCGTTCAACTTTCCGAACGGCTTCTTCGCCTGAAGTTCTATGCCGTAGGCCTGTCCCTTGGTCGGGATCACGTCGGTCTCCAGGTGGTGGTTCATCAGCAGAACGGCAGAACTGCGATAGTTGAGATAATCGCTGATATGCTTATAGTAGACCTCTGCCGAGAACTCATACCGTTTGCCGGCTGTCTCATGATAGATACCGGCAGCCACCTGCCAGCCGTTCTGGGGTTTGATGTTCAGGTCGGAGAGCTTCCAGATATCGGTCGGTGACATGATGGAGGTATTCGACACTTTATGGATATACTGGCGCATCGTGTTGAAGCCTGCCTTCAGCGAGAGGTTCTCCTGAAGGGCATAACGGGCTGACAAACGCAGCTCCGGCGCGTGATAGGTCTTGATGATTCCGTCTCTCCTGACGCCTGACTCCTTCAAGGTCTCCTCTGACGGGAGTTCATTGTCATCATAGATATTCACGTCACGGGGACCAAGGGCATTGAACATCGAGTAGCGCAGACCGGCAGAGACCGACAGCTTCTCTGTAAGCGAACGCTCGTAGTCGATATACACGGCGCTCTCCAAAGCCTTCTCCCGCTGCAGCTCATCGGTCTTGATGCACGATTTCTCACCCAGGGGTTCATACTTACCACCCTGCACATTGTAATGCTGTACGGAGAGACCGTATGAGACGACCTGCTTTTCCGACAGACGCTGGCGGATATGCACCTTGCCCCACAGCTGGTCGATGCCAAAACTCAGCCGGGCAGCCATCGAAGGTGTGGCCTTGTCTTCATTGAAATAGTCGTAGTGGTCGAGTCCGGCGGAAAACGTAGCGGTGACTCTTTCATTCAGGAGAGAGCGCCACTCGGCAGAGAAGTTACGGTTCTGATAGCCGTAGTTATCCTCCGAACTGAACGAGAACTTGTCATTGCTCACGTAGCCAAACAACTTCAGGCGATGCATGCTGTTGAGCTTCCAGGTCAGCACCCCGCCAAAGTCGTAGAAGTTCGCCGTTCCGTTCTTGTAACCGCTGTCATCGGGCAGCTGCTTCAGAATCCAGTCACTATAGGTGGTGCGGCCGTTCAAAAGGAGCGACACATGATCCTTCACAATGGGAATCTCAAGATTCGCCTTGCTGGTCAGCGCGCTGATACTGGCCGAGCCCGTGAGCTTCTGCATATTGGCCTCCTTAGAGGTCACCTTCAGCACGCTGCTGATTCTGCCGCCATATTCCACCGGGACACTCGACTTGAACAGCTCCACGTCATCGACGGCATCAGAATTGAACGACGTGAAGATGCCGAACAGATGCGACGGGTTATAGACCGTACCGCCATTGAAAAGGATGAGGTTCTGGTCCGAGGCACCCCCTCGCACGTTATAGCCGCTCGAAGCCTCCCCGACGCTGGTGACACCTGGCAGCGAGAGCACTATCTTCATGATGTCCGACTCGCCAAAGGCCGACGGGATGTTCTTCAGGATCTGGGGCCTGAACTTCTCCGAACCCATCATCATGTTGTTCACAGCCGACTGACGGCCACCCACAACGACAATCTCAGCCAGTTCCTGATCGTCGGCAACACTCGCCTTTGCCTTCTTCACACCAGGCACCACATAGACCTTCGTTCTCGACGGAGCAACCGCCATCGCAACAGAATCAATGTCAAGCACGGGAATACCGCTGATAATGGCACTTTCATCAATCGCCAGCGTATCTTCAGGAGCGTGATAGGTCTTGATCACTACTAACTCCTGACTTCTGTCTCTTGTCTCCTGACTACTTACTCCTTCTCTCCTTACTCCTTCCTTCACAACCCTCACCAGACTGTTCTCCCGCTCATTCTTGGAGAAGGAAAGCCGATTCTGACTGGCAAACTGCTTGATCTGCTTTTTCTGTTCTGGAAAGAGCTTGGCGATATCCGACGCACGCTTCACATGATGCGCTTCTCCGTCGGGAGTCACCAGCGTATAATGCTCTTTGGTGCTGAGAATCCTTAACGATTTCCTTCCGCCGAAATTATTCTCTCCACTATACACCTTCCACACACTATGGTAAAGCCGAATGCCATTGGTGCTTCCATCCCAAAGCTGAGCGGCATAGCGTGAGTTGTCCTCCGGATCATGCACATACCTGTAGCCGTCCATCTCAAACCAGTCGATATGTTCTTGCTCTGGCAGGCATAACACATTTCCTACGGGAGACAAGACAACAACCCTCTGCAACAATTGGTCGAAACGCAGTTTCACATGATCATAAACCACACCATAGTAACTGACGCGGCCTTCATACATATTTGTATCACCTTTGTAATAGGGATTGTCATACCACAATGACAATTGGTACTGTGGTTCAACAGGACCGACATACAGACGCGCAAAATCAGAAGCTGAGGAAAGGCTACGGGTAGCCGCATCCGTGGGAATGTTCTTATCCTGACTCCTGACTTCCTGTACGACAAACATCATACAGACTAATACCGACAAAAATTTACTCATGTGTCGCACAATTTTCTCCTTCTCTCCTTATTTATACAAATACCTTTTGATACTCATTTTCGGCGTCTTCTCAAAAGGCTCGTCCACAAATGCCACCTCGTTGATCTTACTGTAAACGGGTAGTGACTTGTTGGCGGTGTTCCGGATAAGTTCAGAAATCTCCTTTCTCCTTCTCTGCTCCTCTTCTGACTCCTGATTCCTGTCTCCAGACTCCTCGGGAATCTCCGGATAAACCAATGCCACTAACCTACCCTTTCGCTCCACGACCAGCGATTCGTTCACGTATGGGCAGCCAGACAACACCGCCTCCAGCTCCTCGGGATAGATATTCTGGCCGGAAGAGTTCAGGATCATCGACTTGATACGGCCACGGATGAAGATATTGTTGTTTTCGTCCAACAGGCCCAAGTCGCCTGTGCGGAACCATCCGTCGTCGGTAAACGCGGCGGCATTAGCTTCCGGATTCTTGTAATAGCCGATGGTAAGGTTGTTGCCCCGCACCTGTATCTCCCCCGGTACGTTCCTCGGGTCGTCGGAATTGATGCGCAGGTCGTGGACGGGTTTGCCGCAGGAACCAGGCACGAACTCCGTACACCATTCAAAACCCAGCAACGGACAGGCTTCCGTCATGCCATAGCCAACGGTATATGGCAGGTGTATTTTTGAGAAACAATCCTCCACTTCGGGTTTCAGGGCTGCACCACCCATGATGAAGCCACGCACCTGACCGCCAAAGGCGGCCATGATCTTCTTGCGGATAATCTTATAAATCGCCTTGCGGGCCTGGGGGATGGCCGTCAGCCATTTCATCTTGTCCAGGGCTGGCTTGATGCTGTTGGCATACACCTTTTCCATCACCAGCGGCACCGTGACCACCATATAGGGCTTCACCGCCTGCATGGCTTTCAGCAGCGTCGAGGGCGAGGGTGTTTTGCCAAGGAACCAGACCGTCACACCGTCCACATTGGGATGGATGAACTCGATGGCCAGTCCGTACATATGGGCCATCGGGAGCATCGAGACAACCGTCTCCCCGGGCTTATTAGGAAAATGGCTGTTGGCAAAAGCATCGGTATCCGAGATGGCGCCATAAGTCAGCATCACCCCCTTGGGATTCCCGGTCGTTCCGGAGGTGTAATTGATGATGGCCAGCTTGTCCATATTGTCCGAAGGATAGTTGATCTGTTCCTTCTTCAGTCCTGTGGGATATTTCTGTGCAAAAGCCTTCTCGCGGTTCTCCCATGCCTCGGCCACCTGCTCGTCGCGATGCCAGAGCATCGAACCGTCCTTCACGTTGATGGCAGCCCTGAGGTTGGGCATCTGTCCGGGAATGAGCTTTTCCCATATCTCCTTGTCGATAAAAAGCAGCACGCTGTCGGAGTGATGCGTGAAGGTGGAGATGCTATTGTGGTGGAAATCAGCCAGTAACGGCACCGCCACACATTCGTTCACGTTGATGTCCCAGAACGTCATGGCCCAGCGCGCGCAGTTCCGTGCACAGATGGCCATCTTGCTGCGCTTGGTAATACCCGCCTCGGTCAGAAAGATCCGGAATTTCTCAATGCTGATGGCTATATCCGCATACGTGAAGGCATCGCCCTCGTAGTCACAGAGTGCTTTCTGATCCCATTGTTGGCGGACGGTTTCCTCCAAGGTCTTCAGATAATGTTTTACCTTTAAAAGTTCTTGTGCCATACTTTAAATCAAGATATATGGCTGCAAAGGTACTAATAAGCGAGCGAATAACCAAATAATTAGAGGCTAAATAGAATTCAAGTCGTCAATATCCTTCATGCATTCCTCAAAAATGGCCTCTTGCTGGCTTCTCGACATCTCAGACAGCGGCATGAAGGTCGTGAAGAAACTGATGCCTACAGATGCCTTACCGTCCAAATATTCCTTTCCTGACAATTTAAAACAGAAGCCGTCTGAAACCAGGAATCCCTCTCCTGCAAACTCACCATATTTCTCGATATGCTTGTTGATATGCTCATCGACAGTCATAGGTTTCATCTCCATGTTACGCGACAGGAACCTCACGGCAACCTCATTGGCCGTCATCTCCGGTTGTTTCAGAAAACGTTCCTTATAGCGCTGGAGGAAATGGCTGGTGAAGACATGTATCGCAGGCGAACGCCAGTCTGTCCACTTGATGATGAACCGCTTGGTGCCATCGAACATGACACAGAGGTAGCCTGACTGGATAGGCGCGAATGGGTGTTCGCGATAGAAATAGATGATGTACTGGTTGTTGGATGATGGAATTTTGTAGTCATACATCACATAGTTTTTGGCAGAGGCGAACGCCATCGCCGAGTGTTGAAAACCCATCTGCCTGTCCATCTCCTTTTCAGCCTTGGAGCGCAGGGCATCACGTTTCCAGTCCAGTTTCTGCATCTCACCCATGAGTGTGTCATAGACCTCATGGAGATTCATGTTTGCTACAATCATTGTTTATTTTTTCGTGGTTTTCGGCTGCAAAATTAGTGAAAATATACGAGATTAACAAGAAGTATACCCCAAAATTTGGAAGTTTGTAATATTTATCGTATATTTGCGCCAAGAAGAACGGTAAAACTAATCTAAAATGGTAGAAGCGCCGAATTTCGAATACAAGTACGACCTGGCCTACAGGAAGTCGTTTGCTGCACGTCTCAGTTTCCGTATCATGGGCATTGCGGCAGCGGTCTTTTTGGTGGCCGTGGTGCTGTTCTTCCATTTCACAGGCGACAGCATGACGCTGCCACTGACCCATCAGATCGTGAAATACGGCACCATCGTGTTCATCGTCGGACTCACGTCGCTGTTTGTGTTCTGTACCTGGGCCATCTATCAGATGTCAAGACCGCTGCAACAGTTCGCCGAGTCGGCGGTGAGCATCGCTGACGGCAATCTCGACACCCCTTTGCCGCAGATTCACTCGGAGGACGAACTGCTGCAGCTGCGCAACTCGTTTGAGTATATGCAGACCTCCCTGAAACAGCATATCAACGAACTACAGGCGACCACCGCCAGCAAGGAGCGACTGCAGAGCGAACTCGTCATTGCCCACGACATACAGATGGGCATGCTGACCACCGTGTTTCCTGAACGCGACGACCTGGACCTCTTTGCCTCGATGACCCCTGCCAAGGAGGTGGGCGGCGACCTGTACGACTTCATCATCGAGGACGACGAACTCTTTTTCATCATCGGCGACGTGGCTGGCAAAGGCGTGCCCGCATCGCTCTACATGGCCGTCACCCGTACCCTCTTCCGCAATCTGGCAGGCAACTATCAGAGTGCCGCCAACATCATGCGCGAGATGAACCACGCCATTGCGTCGGCCAACGAATCGCTGGTGTTTGTAACGGCCTTCATCGGTGTGCTCGACCTGCGTACCCACCACCTGACCTATTGCAATGCCGCCCACAACGCCCCTGCCCTGATAACCGCCGACGGCCAGTGTCGGTTGCTGGAGGTCGAGACCAATCTGCCCATCGGCATTCAGGACCACTACCGTTACGAGGAACAGCAGGTGGCTTTCCCGGAGAACACGGCCCTGTTGCTCTATACCGACGGACTGACAGAGGCGATGTATATCTCAGCCGACGGTAGCCGAAAACTCTTCGGCGAAGACCGGCTGCTGCACGACCTGGAAAAGAACCGTCAGGCATCGGCCATCGAGGTGATAGACTATCTGAAGCAGCACGTCAACGTGTTTGCCGACGGCACGGTGCAGGGCGACGACCTGACGATGCTCTTCCTACGTCACGGTGCATCGCGTAAAAACGAATCAACGGCTCCCCGGCGTATCATCATGAAGAACGAGATGACCGAGGTAAGCCGTATGCGTGGTTTCTTCCTCTCCGTCTGCCGCGAGCACGATATCGACGAAGACACGTTCAAGACGCTCAACCTCGCCATCGAGGAATGGGTGGCCAACGTGATCAACTACGCCTATCCCAAGGGCATCAGAGGCCATGTGGAACTGACGGCAAAGGTGGCCGACGATGTCCTGACGCTGGTCATCAAGGATCACGGTGCCCCCTTCGACCCCACACAGCAAACAGACGTGGATGTGGATGCTGCGTTAGATGAACGTCAGATAGGCGGTCTGGGCATACACCTCGTGAAGGCCATCATGGACACGATGCACTACGAGCGCTCAGCCGACGGCTACAACGTACTCACACTGACAAAAGAATTGAAAAATTGAAAATTGAAAATTGAAATTATGAACATCGAGATTAAAGAACAAAACGGTTCCTACCTTGGAATCCTTACCGGTTGGATCGATACCGCCGAGGCCTCAAAGTTCCTGGAAGACATGAAGACCCTGATGGTCAATGCCGACAAGCCTATTGAACTTGATTGTGCCAAGTTGGAATACATCTGCAGTCTGGGCCTTCGTGGTCTGCTGCAGCTGAAAAAAGAAAGTGTCGCCAAGGGAGGCAGTATGATACTGACCCACGTTGAGGGCGAAGTGCAGAAGATTCTCGTATTAACAGGCTTCAACAAACTGCTTGACATCCGATAGGTATCAACCTATATGAGAAAAACTATATTGTCGTTGATGATGACCTATGCCGTGTGTCTATCGGCACAGGTAACCGAGAACCGCGGATTTAAGGCTCTCCTGAATGGGAAGATTGCCGTAGAGGTGTTTTTCCAAACAGCATACAACAATGGTGAGTGGCAGACGGCGGGCTATATCTATTACCCCAAAGCCAAGTCGCCAGCCCCTATCC
>CAMKSE010000035.1 GCA_946415365.1 uncultured Prevotellaceae bacterium | reverse complement strand
AGAATCTATATAAGATGAATCATCTCACGCCCGACTATCAGATCCGGATTGGTGACACCCTTAAATTAAGATAGATATAAGAGAAACTAATGGCCGTAATTAACCATAATAACACTGCGACATAATAATTATGGGAATTACGAATAATTATGGGAATTAGTTTCTATAACGAGAGCGGAATACGGGAATCGAACCCGCCTCCCAGGCTTGGGAAGCCCGTGCACTACCGATGTGCTAATTCCGCAAAAAAAGTTTCCTGATTACTGTTGAGCCGATACCCGGACTCGAACCGGGGACCTACGCATTACGAATGCGTTGCTCTACCAACTGAGCCATATCGGCAACCGCTTGTGCGTTGTACACCCGCAGGGGCTCGAACCCTGGACACCCTGATTAAGAGTCAGGTGCTCTACCAACTGAGCTACGGGTGCATCAAAATTTCAAAAATAAAGGAGGGTCGCCTGCCTCCTCAGTACACCCGCAGGGGCTCGAACCCTGGACACCCTGATTAAGAGTCAGGTGCTCTACCAACTGAGCTACGGGTGCATCATTTTTATTTAGCGGGTGCAAAGGTACTCACTTTTTTCCATTCCACCAAACTTTTTTGAGATTTTCTTCTGAAAAAGTTACTGACGAGTGGTTCTGAAGCCCTCTATGTTATCATATCTGCGCTGCATCATACGTTTGTAGATGTTTCGTATCCACAGCGGATAGGTAACGATGAAGGCTAGTCCGAGGACACACATGAAGAGATATGTATAAGTGAGACCCACTAACAGATAGCCGACGCCCACGATGACTCCAGGACCGAAAAGAGCAATTAGTTCAATCACCAGTTGCATGCCATTTTCAAAGTTGCCCTTGGCGGTCATCTTCTGCTGAAGGGGGAGCGTCTGTTTGTTATAGACGGCCAACTGGAAGATGACGAAGTGCAGGAGTCCTGCCGTCAGTAACATATATGCCACCAACATCAGCAGCGTAAACTTGCCTGTGAAGACTGCGGGGAGCATAATCAGAAACGGTATGAGCAGCACGGAGCTATAGAACCAGAACTTGGCCTTCAGCAGATAGATAATGTTCTCACGGTGCATCATGAGAAGGTCGATATAGTTTCCCTCCTGACCCATAATCTTGATGAGGGTGGTGACGCTGTAAATGGCGAAGCAATAGAGGCACCAGAAATTGATCATGATCGCATTGTCGTAGATGGTTGTGTAGGCAATCAGACCGGAGAACATGATAATCAAAGCCAGGCTCATGATGCAACGGCTACGCATCGTCTTGTTGCGAAGGTTAGACTTCAACTCGATCTTCAAGTATTCGCCGATAAGTCCGAAGCGGTTAAGGAATGCAAACTTTGACACGTGCTTGAGCGCCTGCTCACCTTTCTTCGAGATCTCCTCGTAAACATACTTGAACTGGAAATAGCGGTTGACGAAGAACAATCCGGTTATCAACAGAATGACGACCGGCAGGAACCACCACGCTCTTCCGGCTTCAGCATAGAGGTTTACCATCCGTTGGAATCCGTTGCTGTTATAATTCAGTATGAACGGCAGGAACAGCAGGAGATAGAAACCAATGGCAACGATGAACCACCATACCTTACGGTTGATGAGTGTGCGGAAGAACAGGTAAATCTGACTGTTAAGCATCATCAGCAGTACGGAGGCTGCCAGTTCGAGCATTACTGGCCAGAAACCAGCTCCCGCGAAAAGCAGGATGATAGAGTAGGGGATGAACATGGCCAGCCACAAGAAATTGTAGCCGCTGAGATGGGATGAGATGAGAAAACACTCTATGGCGGTGTAGCGCGAGATGGGCTGCAGGATATAGGGCTTCACCATCATACCAGGTGTGGTCTGTACGATGAAGCGTAACAGGAAGTCAATGAGCAGGATGATAGGCATGAAGGAGATCATACGTCCAGCCCAGCCCTCGGCGGTCAAAGCAATGATGCAACCGTAGAGGATAAGGTAAAGAGCGAACATGCCGCCACCGAAGTAGGTGATGGCCTTGGCCCATTTGTTTTGTTCGAAGATGGGACTACGCTTATAACTCAGGTTGGTGTTCTTCCGCAGAAGACGGTAAAGCTTAAATTTATTCATTTTTCTATGATCATTGTCATCTAAGGTCTATGATTTCTGCCTTAGGAAAATCCTTGGAGTTAAACTTGAATTGTGAATCGGGAATGTTCTGCTTCTTTAGGTTGCTGATGTCGAAGACTGTCCATTTCTTACCCTGCAACAGTTTCACCTGAGTGGGATAGTTAGTCTTTTTATCAACGGTAATGAAGAGCTCCTTGATTTTACGTTCTGTAGAAGTGGCAGTTAAATGCACAACATGAGTGTTACCGCTGCTGTTTAGCGAGGCGTCGTAGCCCTTCTTGTAAAGGTTGAGAAAATTGTAGGGATTGATGGCCTGCAACTGCGACTCGTTTGGGGTGGTGACGCTTACCTCGTCGTTATCTTTCAAATAGGTCCATTGTGTCTTCCCGTCGAACCAAATGGTGGCCTGCGGGGTTGTTGCGTGGAACTTCTTACCTTTGATGACGATGGTTCCGCTGGCACTACCCATGCCGCCAGTCATCTTGAAATCGGCCTTCACACCGTCCTTCAGGGCAATGGTTGAGGCGGCTTTATCGAGCACTTTTATGGCGCTCTGGGCATGCGCTTCGCTAAATGTTAAATGACAAATGATAAATGATAAACTTATCAGCAGGTATTTCTTCATATCATCTATAAACTGTAAACTATAAACTGTAAACTAAACTGTAAACTATAAACTGTAAACAATAAACTACCTCAGGCTGTTGAGGAGGTTGTTAAGACTTACTTCGTCCTGAATCATCACCTCGCGCGGCTTAGAACCCATGGCGGCACCTACCACACCGGCTTTCTCCAACTGGTCCATCAGGCGGCCAGCTCGGTTGTAGCCGATGGCGAACTTACGTTGAATGAGTGAAGTACTTCCGCTTTGGTTGACTACAATCAGACGGGCTGCATCCTCAAACAGCGGGTCGAGGTGCTGCATATCGACGTCCTTTTCACCACCGTCGCCCATATCGGCTTCAGGCGTGTCGGGCTCAGGCAGCTCGAACGGCATGTTGTAACTCTGCTGGGAAGCGATGAAATCGTTGATCCTCTCCACCTCGGGAGTGTCGACGAAGGCGCATTGTACACGTACTGGCTCAGAGCCGTTCAGGAAAAGCATATCTCCACGTCCGATGAGTTGCTGGGCTCCCGTACGGTCGAGGATGGTCTTCGAATCGATACCGGCACTCACCTTGAAGGCAATTCGGGCGGGGAAGTTGGCCTTGATATTACCAGTAATAATCGTAGTCGTAGGACGCTGCGTGGCAATAACCATGTGTATACCCACGGCACGTGCCAGCTGGGCAATACGGGCAATAGGCAGTTCTATCTCCTTGCCGGCAGTCATAATCAGATCACCGAACTCATCGATGATAACGACGATATATGGCATGAAACCGTGACCACCTCTGGGAGGAATCTTACGGTCGATGAATTTCTTGTTATACTCCTTGATATTTCTGGCACCCACCTCCTTCAGCAGGTCGTAACGGGTATCCATCAATTTGCAGAGGGAGTTCAGCGTCCGCACCACCTTTGTGACGTCGGTAATGATTGGATCGGCATCATCGTCGGGTACCTTGGCAAGGAAGTGGTTGATCAGCGGATTGTAGATGGAGAACTCCACCTTCTTGGGATCGACGAGCACGATCTTCAGTTCTGCCGGGTGCTTTTTATATAATAAGGAGGTGACGATAGCATTCAGGCCAACAGATTTTCCTTGACCTGTGGCACCTGCGACAAGCAAGTGAGGAGCCTTCGCCAGGTCGAACATGAACACTTCGTTGGTGATTGTCTTACCGAGAGCACAAGGCAGCTCCATCTGCGACTCCTGGAATTTCCTTGAGTTAAGTATCGATTCCATCGACACAATGGAGGGCTTGGCATTCGGGACCTCTATACCAATTGTGCCCTTGCCGGGTATCGGGGCAATGATACGGATGCCGAGAGCCGAGAGGCTTAGGGCAATATCATCTTCCAACGAACGGACTCTGGCGATACGAACGCCGGGAGCCAATGTGATTTCATATAGGGTGATGGTAGGACCGACGGTGGCCTTGATGCTTGCAATCTCCACGCCGAAGTTACGTAACACCTCCACGATACGGTTCTTGTTTGCCGTCTGTTCGGCCATATCGATAAAGGGCTTTCCGTCATTATCGTATTTCTTCAGTAAGTCGAGGGTGGGATAGCGGTAGTTCTCTAAGTCTCGCTTCGGGTCGTAGGGCTCAAGGTCTTCCATCATAGAGGCAACAGTCTTTTTATCGGCCGTTTCCTCACCCTTGGCCTCGTCTATCTTAAAGTCGACGTCTGTGTCTACTCTTTTTTCTCCAGATTTTCCTGATTTTTCGGATTCGTTCTGAAATACATTGTCTATGACCACAGCCTTTCCATCAGACTTGAATTCCACTGTCTGTGTAGCTGGGTCATCGAACACTTCAGGGGCATCTTCTACGTCATCGTAGCCTGTAACATGATCGTACGAGTTGGTATTTTCCTCGGGGTCATTGTTGGTGATCTTGAATTTAACCTTGTCAATGAACCTGGTGGGATTCAATAACTTACGGACGACGAAGATGGTCTCGGCACTAATGTATGTTAGGAAGGCGATGGCTGTCAATCCGAGAACGACAGTCAGTCCGGGAGTACCCACAAGGTTACCGAGGTAATTGCAGATATACAGACCGTGGTCACCGCCCGGACTATAGCAGGCTTCTGTGAAAAGGGGAGCGAGCAACAGCGACATGGCCACCGATGCCCAGATCATGAGGATCATCAGCGAAAGGAACCACTTTAGCAGATTTATCTTGTAGGCACGTGTCAGGTGTACGCCCATAAACAGAAGAAACAGCGGTATGAGAAATGAGGGCAGGCCGAAGCAGCGCTTGATAAAGAACCATGACGTATAGGCTCCCAAACTACCACAGGTGTTCATGAACTCATGATGCTGATTCAGTATCTCACCCTCTTGTGGATCTTCAATCATGCTTTGGTCTACTGCTCCGGTAGAGAGATACGATATAAACGAGAGGCCCATGAACAATGCCACGGCTATGATGATGAGGCCCAATATGAAGTTCAGGCGTTCGTTGTGGAATATCTTGTCGAAGCCCAACACAGACGATAATTCGGTGTGTTTTTGACTCTTTTTTTCTTTCTTTTTCTTTGTCATAATATGTCTCTTTTCGCAATTTTGATGCAAAATTAGTTGAAAAAACTTAGATTTCATCAAAAAAGACTGTTTTTTTTTGTAATTTTGCACCAAGAAATGAAAAAGTTAATATATAATAAGGTCGATAAGGCGATGGTCTCGGCCCTTAAGAAGGTTGAGTTCTATGGTAGGATTATCGTCGTGAACACGCAGTCTGGGGCCCAAAAGGCAGTAGACTACCTCCTGTCACAGCCTGTATTAGGATTCGACACAGAGACGCGTCCCGCCTTCGAGAAAGGAAAGCGTTACCATTGTGCCCTGCTACAGGTGTCTACGTTAACCGAATGCTTCCTCTTCCGTCTGAACCGTATCGGTCTGTGTCCGGCAATCAAGCAATTGCTCTCCGACAAAACGGTCATAAAGGTAGGACTTGCCTGGAACAACGATATGCTTTCTCTGCGTGAGCTCGGGCCATTCGAATCAGGCCATTTCATCGACCTCCAGCAGATGGTAAGTAAAGTGGGTATCGAGGACCAGAGCCTGGTGAAGATGTATGCCAATCTGTTCGGTGAGCGCATTAGCAAGTCAGAACGTCTGTCGAACTGGGAACGTCCCGAACTGAAGGAAAGTCAGAAAATCTATGCTGCCATCGATGCTTGGGCGTGTGTTCGTATCTATAACGAGGTAAATAGGCTGTTGGCTACACGTGACTATGAGCTCGTGATCCAGCCATCGGATAATGAATGTAATGATGAGACAAGTTTATCTTAAACGTGGTAAGGAGGAGAGTCTGCTCCGATTTCATCCATGGGTGTTCTCGGGAGCCATCCACCATATCGATGAGGGTATCGAAGAAGGTGAGGTGGTAAAGGTTGTCAACGAACATGGCAATTTCATCGCTGTAGGACATTTCCAACTTGGTTCCATAGCCGTACGTGTGCTGTCGTTCAGCGATGAGAATATCGATGACGAATTCTGGTCCCGTCGCCTCACGTCGGCACTCTGTGTACGCCAGACCATCGGACTGGCCGACCGTCCAGACAACAACACCTACCGTCTGGTGCATGGTGAGGGTGACCTTTTGCCCGGACTGGTTATTGACATCTACGGACAGACTGCCGTCATGCAGGCCCATAGCGTAGGTATGCACCTCTGTCGTGAGGCTATTGCCAGACAACTCGTAAAAGTGATGGATGGGCGTATTGCTCATGTGTATTATAAAAGCGAGACCACTCTGCCCGGGAAACTCCGTGACGGTGATACGACGATGGAATCATCTGAACCACTGAGTTATTTCATTTATGGTGGAAGCGACGACAATACGGCTATGGAGAACGGACTGTTGTTCTATGTCGATTGGTTGCGCGGTCAGAAGACGGGCTTCTTTGTTGATCAGCGTGAGAATCGGAGGCTATTGGAACAGTTCGCTAAAGGCAAGCGGGTTCTTAATATGTTCTGTTATACCGGTGGATTCTCGTTCTATGCCATGAGGGGAGGGGCAGAATTGGTACACTCTGTTGACAGTAGTGCTAAAGCCATCGAACTCACAAACCGAAACGTGGCGCTTAACTTCCCCGGTGACACTCGTCATCAGGCGTTCTGCGAGGATGCCTTCAGGTACCTCGAACAGGCTGGCGACCAGTACGATCTTGTTATTCTCGATCCTCCCGCTTTCGCAAAGCACCGTGGGGCTCTCCCTCATGCCCTCAAAGGTTATACCCGCCTGAACATGAAGGCCTTGCAGAAGATACAGCCTGGTGGCATACTCTTTACCTTCAGTTGTTCGCAGGTGGTGACGAAGGAACACTTCCGTAACGCGGTTTTCACAGCTGCTGCACAGGCTCAGCGACAGGTACGGATCCTCCATCAGCTGCATCAGCCTGCCGATCATCCCGTCAATATCTATCATCCCGAGGGAGAATACCTCAAGGGTTTGGTGCTCTATGTTGAATAAAGTTTCTGAATTCATCAGTCGTGAGCAGCTTCTGACACGAGAAGGTCTTCATCTCGTCGCGCTCAGTGGTGGGGCAGATAGTGTGGCCTTGTTGCGAATTCTGCGTGATCTTGGATATCATATTGAAGCCGCTCATTGCAACTTTCATCTGCGAGGCGACGAGAGCGACCGTGATGAACAATTCGTGAAAGATCTCTGTAAGAAGCTAGATGTTAATCTTCATTTAATTCACTTTGAAACAGTCGAATACGCTTCATTACATCAAGTAAGTCTTGAAATGGCGGCCCGTGAGTTGCGCTATGGTTATTTCCGTCAGTTGCTTAACGATATTGGTGCTTCTACGGTCTGTGTGGCTCACCATCGTGATGATGCTGTAGAGACCATGCTGATGAATCTCCTTCGAGGTTCCGGCATTCATGGTCTCACGGGTATTCGCTCCCATAATGGCCCTGTTGTCCGACCGTTGCTCTGTGTCAGCCGACAGGAAATACTTGAATACCTTCATTCCATCGGTCAGGATTATGTGACTGACTCCACCAACCTTCATCCTGAAGTGTTGCGTAACAAGGTACGCCTGCAACTGCTACCGCTTTTGGAACAGATGTATTCTGGAGCCTCAGAAAACATGGCCCGTTCTGCCTATTATCTCTCCGAGGCCGAGAAGGTCTATAATGCCGAAATCGCCCGCTATGCACAAGTGAAAGAGTCACCTCTGCTTGATTCTTCACTTCTAACTATTCCCTTCTCACTTTTCTCTTCCTCCCCTTCACCTCTTTGCTTGCTTCACGAGTGGCTCACACCTTTCGGTTTCAACCGCAGTCAGATAGAACAGATTCTCGCTCATCTTGACGGTGAGCCGGGTCGGGTGTTTGAATCCTCCACCCATACGCTGGTCATCGACAGAGATTCCATCGTTGTGGAGCCGCTTGGTGCTCCGATAAAACCGCTTGTTATCCCCGAGCCTGGCACATACCGGATTGATGAAAACGCTAAGATCCGGATAGAGGAGGTTGGGGTAGAGTCGGGTATCAGCCGCGATCCCGCTATTGCCACGCTTGACGCTGCCACCATTCGTTTCCCGCTAACCTTGCGCGCTGTTGAGCCTGGCGACATCTTCCAACCTTATGGTATGGAAGGTAAGAAACTGGTGAGCGACTACCTCACCGACCGCAAGCTCAATCTGTTGGCTAAGCGATGTCAGCGTGTTCTTGTCGATGCTACAGGCACCATCCTTTGGCTCGTAGGCCTCCGCACCGATCATCGGTATCGTATCACCCCAGATACCCATAAAATATTTAGGGCTGTTTGGCAACTAAACTTATAAAAAAGTGTTTCTTTATCATTCAGCGTAGAACAATTTGTACGTTCTGTAGCATTTTTGTGCCGTATTTTTTCCATATATGGAAATAAAAGATTACCTTTGCAGCCTGAAAAATGAGATGGGTTGGTTATGAAGAAAATTCTTGCTGTTTATAGTATTGCTTATTTTGCGTTGCTTGCGACTGTATTGGGATTGCTATACTTTTATCCGAAATTAGAGCTTCACCTGATGTTGAATTCCTATCACACGGGTTTTAAAGATACTTTCTTCAAATATTACAGCATGTTGGCGGAATGGCCGTTATATGTCTTGGCGCTGCTTCCTTTGTTTTGGAAGAAAATAGAAATGACAATCCTTTTCGCCTTGAGCGAATTGACTGGAGGTGCATTTCTGCAAATATTGAAACACACTTTCAGTTTTGATCGTCCAGTAAGTGCGTTCGAGAATTACAACGATATGATGTTGCCTTTGGTCCAGGGCGTTGACATGCATCATGGTAATTCCTTTCCATCCGGGCATGCCTCCACCTTCTTCGTCTTCTGTACTTGCTGTGCGCTTATTCTGGCATACAACTATCAGAAGAAAGCCGGAGAAGATGATCGCAAGCAATGGATTCTGTGCAGTTTATTGCTGCTATTGCTATTGGTGTTTGCTGCATTGGGCGCCTATTCGCGTATCTATCTTTCACAGCACTTCTTGTCGGATGTATGCATGGGCAGCATCATCGGTTTCATCACCCCGTGTCTGGTTTTCTACTTCGGCAAGAACAAGATTTTGGAACTCAGTAAAAGAATATATAGAAAATGATGAATGTCTTACGCCGACCTGTTTCGCTTTTCGCGTTTTCATGTATCGTCAGCATCTGGACTTTGTTGGTATACAACATCCCTTTCTTTAATTATGTCTCTGATAATACCAATGAAAGTGTAGGCGGAAGGATCTTCCTGTTGGCATCGGTGGTTGTTGTCATGTTGGTGCTCAACTTCATGATGACCTATCTTGTGATGTTCCTGATGAGATTTGTGGGGCGTATTCTGCTTGCCATCCTCTCAATCATCAATGCGACGGCTGTTTACTTCATCTTTACCTACAGCGTGATCATCGATGCGACAACCATCGAGAACGTATTCAATACCCGATACTCGGAAGCGTCAGGATTCTTCAGTTTGCCGCTGTGGCTGTTCATTATTGCCTTCGGCCTTCTTCCTGCCATCTGGTGCCTGCTGCAGCCGGTAGACTACGGTAAAGCGAAAAAACTGGGTGTCTGCTGCGGCAGTTCTTTGGTGATTATCCTTGCTGTGGCATCGATGAATATCAGCCAGACGCTGTGGATCAGTCAGCATGACACAGAACTGGGCGGATTGCTGCAGCCTTGGTCATATATAGTGAATACGGGCCGCGTAATCAGTTTCAGTCAGGAAGAGCAGGCTGAGGAGATCAAACTTCCTGATGGCACGATAGCAGACAACGAGAAGGCTGTGGTGGTGCTCGTCATCGGCGAGTCGTCAAGGAAAGCCAACTTCCAGCTCTACGGCTATCAACGCAATACCAATCCGCTATTATCGAAACAGGAAGGACTGAAGGTGTTCGAGGCAACATCCTGTGCCACCTATACCACAGCTGGCACCAAGGCTATTCTTGAGCCCCAGGATAGTGGCGATTTGTATGAGTTGCTGCCTAATTATGCTTTCAGGACCGGTGTCGATGTGTCGTGGCGTTCCTCCAACTGGGGAGAGCCGCCGATACATATCGATGAATATCTCACTAACGAAGAGCTTGGCGAGAAATATCCTGACGAGAATATTTACAATGACGGTATTCTCCTGAAGGGACTGCGTGAGCGTATAGAATCGAGCCCAAAGAATAAAGTGCTGATCGTGCTGCATACAAGCACAAGTCACGGTCCTAAGTATGCCGACAAGTATCCTAAGGAATTTGAGGTGTATAAGCCTGTGGCCAAGAATGTGGAAGAAGGCCAGAAGAATGTCGATCTGCTGATTAATGCGTATGACAACACCATCTTGTACACCGATTTCCTCGTGGACAGCCTTATCAACATGCTGCGCTCTATGACCGACTGGAACAGTGCCATGATATTCATTTCCGACCACGGTGAGTCGCTTGGCGAGAACAAGATGTTCATGCACGGATTACCGATGAAACTGGCTCCGAAGGTGCAGTATGAGATACCGTTCCTGGTATGGACCTCTGACCATTTCAGGGACTACAAGCTTGTATCGACCGAGAAAGATGCCCCTGAGGGCCAATTGCCAGCAGTACTCGACCAGCACTATGTCTTCCATTCCGTGCTCAATCTGCTGTCAATACAATCTCCTGCTTACAACAAAGACTACGATATCTTTATAAAAGACGCTTCACAAGATCGGTGAGTTGAGGGAGTTGTTGCTGGGCGGCTTCGGCGCCTTGTTGGATCATGCGGGCGGCCTTTTTGTTCCCGAAACTGGTCACGTCGACATCAGGCATTGACGGATGGATGTAGATGTCGATATCCTTACGGTTTAAATTGTACTTCTCAATGTCCGGGCGGTTGGTAATCCAGTTGAGGATTCCTCCTAGTCCTACGAGGTCGGCGATGGCAGTAAGGGCCGTCATGTCAGTTTGTGGGCGCGGCTTCTGTTCGTTTTGCTGAAGGTCTACTGCGATGATGATGTCGGCACCCATGTTTCGACAAACGTCTACGGGAAGGTTGTTGAGCATGCCACCGTCGACGAGCATATGGTTGTCAATCTCTACAGGTTTAAACACTCCAGGTATGGCCATCGAGGCTCTCATGGCTTTGGCTACGCTACCCTCATGGATTATGACTTCTTTGCCAGAGCGGATGTCGGCAGCCACGCAGCTGAACGGAATCTTGAGCGATGCAAAGTCCTTGCAACCTTTTGCGCTGGTCATCGAGTCGAGCATGTGTTCGATACTGCTGCCTTTCATCACTCCCAGTCCTATTGCCTGGCGGTCGATGATGGGGAAACCGAAGATGTAGGTGACGCCGTCAACCACCTTATAAGGTTCGTTGGCGAAGGTACTGCTGCGGTCGGTGAGCAGCGTGAGCCACTCCTGGGTCTGGAACATCGTCTCGAGCTCAGCGGCAGAGTATCCTGCGGCGTAGAGGCCTCCTACAATGGAACCTATCGATGTGCCGACGATGTAGTCGGGTTTGATGCCGTACTTTTCAAGCACCTTCAGCACGCCCACTTCTGCTGCACCTTTGGCTCCACCGCCTCCAAGCACCAGTCCGATCTTCGGGCCTTCGGCCAATGCCGTTGTCAGCATCAGGGTCAGGCATGCGGTAATAATGAGTATTCTCTTCAACTTCGTGTCGTTTGTGGTTATTCTTCCTTCGTAGCCTCAGTGTTGTTTGACTCTGTTGGCTCTTGGTTCACTTCTTCGCTGTCGTCACCCTCTGACGGATTGTGGATGGGATAGCCTTGATCGTCGTACTCCAGGTATTCGTCGATGCCGTCGATATCGAGTGAGTCGATGCTGATGGAGTCAGAGTCGGAGGGCGCACTGAAATAGCCTCCGCAATTGTACATCGCCTCCATGAGATCCGGATCATGGTGTGGGGCATCGAATTTCTTCCGGTATTCCTTGAAGGCTGGGTCATTGAGCACAGAGCCGAGGAAATAGCCACAGATGGGCAGAGCCGTACGGTTGCCTTGTCCGAGCATACCTGTGCGGAAGTGGATGGATCGGTATTCGCCACCTACCCAGGCACCAACCACGAGTTTTGGTGTTGTGCCGATGAACCAGGCGTCTGAGTGGTTGTTTGAGGTGCCGGTCTTGCCACCAAAGTCTGTGTCTGCCGCCTTGTCATAACCCACGAAACCCATCAGTCGTGAACTGGTGCCGCTCATGCCGCCCTTGAGCAACTGCTGCACAAGGAATGCAGAGCGATAGGGAATCGCTTGCTTGGTTTCCGTTGGAGCCTCGTAGATCACGTTGCCGTCGCGGTCTTCAATCTTAGCCACGAGCACGGGATCAATGTGCTTACCATCGTTCACGGGGGTGCAATAGGCGTTGACCATCTCCAGCAGGTTCACGTCGCTGGCACCAAGTGTGAGCGATGGCGTGGGGTCGAGTTTCGAACGGATACCCATGTTGTGGGCGGTATTAACGATGTTCTCGATGCCACACTCTTGTCCCAGGCGTACTGCAATGGAGTTGATACTCATGGCAAAGGCTTGCTTCAGCGTGATGTTCGCATTTGTGAAATAGCCGTCGGCATTGTGGGGTGCCCATGTCACCTCCTTGCCGTTCTGCATCACCTTCATAGCGAAATATTCATCTTTGCGTGTATCGCAGGGAGCGATTCCTTGATTCATCGCTTCTGTATAGACGAAGAGTTTGAAGGTGGAGCCGGGTTGGCGCATAGCCGTCACCTTGTCGTATTTCCAAGAGCGGAAATCGATGTCGCCCACCCAGGCCTTCACGTGACCTGTCTGTGGTTCCATCGCCACGAAGCCGCAATGCATGAAACGCACCATATAGCGGATGGAGTCCATCGTAGAGAGCTGCTTCTCAACCACTCCCTTGTCGTAGTCGAACACTTTCACGGTGTGGGGTTGGTTCAGGTAGTAGGTGATGGAGTCCTTGTCGCCGTTGAACTTCTTGGAGAGGTACTTGTATACAGGCTGTCGCTTGGCAATGTCCTCAATGAAGTTCTTGATCTCGATGTGGCGCTCATCCTGCCAGGGGTTGGTCGAACCCCAGTGCTGGTTGAAGGTCTGTTGCACCTGCTTCATTTGCTTGTAAGCGGCCTCCTCGGCATATTTCTGCATACGTGAGTCGAGGGTGGTATAGATCTTCAGACCCTCGGTATAGAGGGCATTGCGGTTGTCGTAATAGTCCTTGCACCAGTCTTTCAGATAGTCGGCCACAGCCTCGCGGAAGTAGTTGGCATCGCCGTCGTAGGCGCTCTCTACACTATAGTCGAGTTTGATGTCGAGCTGTTTCAGCGAGTCGCATTGTGCATCCGTGAGATGGTCGTGCTGTCGCATCAGGTCGAGCACGATATTACGCCGTTTCAGAGAATTGTCTGGGTTGACGAGTGGATTATAATAGGTGGTTGCCTTGAGCATACCCACGAGGATAGCGGCATTCTCAGGTGTCAGGTCTTGTGGCTTGCAGTTGAAGTAGGTCTTGCAGGCCGTCTTGATGCCGAAGGCGTTGGAGCCGAAGTCCACGGTATTGGCATACTGCGTCAGAATCTCGTTCTTTGTGAAGAAGAACTCGAGCTTATAGGCTGTGATCCACTCCTTGCTCTTCATGATGAGCATCTTTAAACCTGGGATATTGCCCAGCAGACCTGTGGAATATTCACTTCGTGTGCGGAAAAGGTTCTTGGCGAGCTGCTGTGTGATGGTGGAGGCTCCCCGTGCGTCACGATGGAGGATATACTCCTTGGCAACGGCGACGAAAGCCGTGTAGTCGATACCGTGATGGTGGTAGAACCGCTCGTCCTCGGTATCGATGAGCGCCTGCCAGAACACCGGGTTCACCTCCTCATAGGTCACTGGCGTACGGTTCTCGCTGAAAAACTTTCCGATAACCTTTCCGTCGGCACTATAGATGATGGAGGCTTCCGCAGGGCGTTTGTTTTTGATGGTTGACATCGAGGGCGATTTGCCGAAGAGCCAGAGGAAGTTGATGTCGACGGCTCCCAGATAGAGGAAGAAGGCCACAATGAGAGAGACGATAACAGAGATGACTTTGATGTACCAGGGGCGACCCTTATAGAGTCCCTTATACCACTGCCAGATGGCTGCGAGTCTATTCCGGCACCACTGCAGCCAGATACAAATCTTATTCGTTGATCCGTTACTCATAATATTGAGTTATGTAGTTGATGATTTCTTCCTTGTCTTGCGGATGGAACCAGTGGAAGCGGTCATCCTTCTTATACCAGGTGAGTTGCTTTCGGGCGTAGCGGCGGGTGTTGCCCTTGATGCGCTCAACAGCTTCTTCGAGTGGCCATCGCCCGTCGAAATAGTCGAACAATTCCTTGTAACCCACTGTGTTCAATGCGTTTAAATCTCTCCTTGGATACATTATACGTGCTTCCTCCAACAACCCTTCGTTCATCATCCTGTCCACTCTGGCATTGATGCGGTTGTATAGTTCTTCGCGGGGAAGGGTAAGTCCGATCTTGATGATACGGAAGGGTCGCTCCCTTCTCTCCCTCTTGCGGAACGAGGTGTAGGTCTTGCCTGTCATCGTGCAAATCTCGAGGGCGTGCACCACGCGTCGAGGATTTTGTCTGTCCACCTCCTCATAGTATTCCGGGTCGAGCTTGCGGAGTTCTTTACAGAGGGCTTCAAGTCCTTCTTCCTTCAACCTTCTTTTCATTGTCTCACGCGTCTCGTCATCAACGGTGGGGATATCGTCTATACCGTCGCAAACGGCGTCGATATACATCATGCTGCCACCTGAGAGAAGAACGTAATCGTGAGTTTGGAACAAATTGTCGAGCAAGGCGAGTACCTGTTGCTCATAGAGTGAGGCACTATAGTAGTCAGCAATACCTAGCGTACCCACGAAATAGTGTTTCACCTCCTTCATCTCCTCCTCCGAGGGACGCGCAGTACCAATCTTCAGTTCCTGATAGATCTGTCGGGAGTCGGCATTGATGATGGGAATGCCAAAGTGTTTGGCAATGTCCAGGCTGATGGCCGTCTTTCCGACGGCAGTGGGTCCAGTGATTACGATGAGTGTTTTATCCGTAAACAGTAAACTGTAATCCGTAAATTACCTGATAACGCCTCGCTGGGAGTTCTCGAAGAACGAGCAGATATAATCCACCTCTTTTGAGTCGGGGTATTTCTCGCGGGCTTGGGCCACGCCTTCTTTGATAAGACCCTTACCGTAGATGATGCGGTAGGCATCGTGGATGGCCTCGATGGTCTCGTTGGAGAATCCGCGACGGCGCAGGCCGACGAGGTTCACACCGCAATAGCGTGCTGGCTCCTTGCCAGCCATGATGTATGGCGGTATATCCTTGTTCGTACGTGTGCCTCCCTCCATCATCATATAGCTGCCCACATGGGTGAACTGATGGAACAGGCAGGTGGCAGAGATGGTGGCAAAGTCATCAACCACTACCTCGCCAGCGAACTTAGTGGAGTTGCCGATGATACAGCCGTTACCTATCACGCAGTCGTGTCCGATATGCATGTTTTCCATCAGCAGGTTATTGTTACCCACGATGGTTCTGCCCTTTGAGGCAGTACCGCGACTGATGGTGACGTTCTCGCGGATGGAGTTGTTGTCGCCGATCTCGCAGGTGGTCTCCTCACCCTTGAACTTCAGGTCCTGAGGCTTGGTGGAGATGCTGGCGCCAGGGAAGAACTCGTTGTTGTTGCCGATGCGTGCGCCAAAGTGGATGGTCACACTGTTCAGCAGCGTATTGTTGTCACCGATGACGACGTTCTTGTCAATCACACAGAAAGGACCGATGATGTTGCCATCGCCGAGTTTTGCCTCGGGGTCGATGATGGCTGTGGGATGTATCTGGTTTGCCATATCCGAATTATTTGTTCTTGATCATTTGAGCTGTGAATGTAGCTTCGGCCACCACGTGGTCGCCCACGAAGATGTAGCCTTTCATCGAAGAGATACCGTGACGTACGGGAGCCAGCAGTTCCACCTTGAAGATGAGGGTGTCGCCGGGCACCACTTTCTGACGGAACTTCACGTCGTCGATCTTCATGAAGTATGTCGACCAGCGCTCAGGCTCCTCGAGGGTGTTCAGCACGAGCAGACCGCCGCACTGTGCCATGGCCTCAATCTGCAACACACCCGGCATCACGGGCTCCTCAGGGAAGTGTCCCTGGAAGAAGGGCTCGTTGCTGGTGACGTTCTTGATACCCACGATGGTGTTGGCGCCGAGGTCCACGATCTTGTCCACCAGCTGCATCGGGTAGCGGTGAGGCAACAGCTCACGGATACGGTTCACGTCCATCACCGGCTCCTCGTTGGGGTCGTAGATGGGTGCCTGAATCTCGTGCTTACGAATCTCCTTGCGCATCAGACGGGCGAACTTGTTGTTGATGGTGTGACCGGGACGAGTGGCGATGATGCGTCCCTTGATGGGTTTGCCGATGAGGGCCATGTCGCCGACGATGTCGAGCAGCTTATGGCGCGTACACTCGTTGTCCCACTGCAGCGGCTTGTGCTGGATATAGCCCAGGTCGTTGGCGTCGCGATGCTCCACGTGCAGCATGTCTGCCAACATGTCGAGACGCTCCTGTGTGGTCTGCCGCTCGTAGATCACGATGGCATTGTCCAGGTCGCCGCCCTTGATGAGATTGGCCTGCAGCAGCGGCTCAATGTCGCGCACGAACACGAAAGTGCGGGCAGGGGCGATTTCGGTGTAGAAGTCCTCCAGGTTGCTGACGGTGGCGAATTGCGAGTTGATGAACTTCGACTCAAACGAGCACATGACGGTGAGCGAGAACTCGTCATCCGGCAGGATGGTGATACAGGAACCTGTCTCCTCATCCTTCACCTCAATCTTCTTACGGATGATGTACCAGTCCTTTGGGGCGTTCTGCTCCTCGACACCCACCTCTTTGATCTTCTCCACGTACTTGACGGCAGAGCCGTCGAGGATGGGGAATTCAGGACCGTTGACCTGGATCATACAGTTGTCAATGCCAGTGGCATAGAGCGCAGCCAGGGCGTGCTCTACGGTCGACACACGTGCTTCGCCCTTTCCCAGTACCGTTCCGCGCTGGGTGTCAACCACGTTCTCGGCGTAGGCGTCGATAATGGGTTCTCCTTCGAGGTCGATACGCTGAATCTTGTAGCCGGTGTTTTCAGGGGCGGGGTTAAACGTTACCGTCAGATTGAGTCCTGTATGCAGCCCCTTGCCGAACAAGGAGAAACTGCCTTTCAATGTTTTCTGTTTCATTATCTTGCTTTACTTTTTCTTAAGTTCTTCGATTTCCTTGCGCAGAGCCGCCAGTTCACGATACATCTCGGGCAGCTTCTTGAACACAGCCGATGACTTGAAGAACACCTTCGGGTCAATGGCGGGAGCACCGATGAGCTGCTCGCCGTTACCCTTGGTATTGCTGATGACTCCGCTTTGTGCGCCGACGAAAGTCTTGTCGGCTACGTGGATGTGTCCTGAGAATCCAGCTTGACCGCCGACCATACACCAGCTGCCGATCTTCGTCGAGCCTGCCAGCCCTACCTGAGCAGACATAACCGTATTCTCACCAACCTCACAGTTATGGGCCACCTGAATCAGGTTGTCAAGTTTCACACCCTTGTGGATGACAGTCTGACCCATCGTCGAACGGTCCACACATGTGTTGGCGCCAATCTCCACATTGTCCTCAATCACTACGATGCCGATCTGTGGAATCTTGTCATAGCCTTCGGTGTTGGGTGCGAAGCCGAAGCCGTCGGCGCCAATGACACATCCTGCATGGATTGTAACATTTTTTCCTATTTTGCAGCCTTGGTATATGGTCACGTTGGGATAGAGCAGTCCGTTCTCGCCGATAGTCACTCCGTCGCCAATCACCGTGTGGGGATATATCTGCGTACCGTTGTCGATGACCGCTCCGTCACCGATGACGGCAAAGGCTCCCACATACACGTTTTCACCGATAGTGGCCTTCGGAGAAATGGAAGCAAGCGGGTCTATTCCGCTCTTCTTCGGCTTCATCGACTCATAGAGTTGCAGCAATTTGGCCACACACTCGTATGCGTTCTTCACACGGATGAGTGTAGCGTTGACAGGCTTCTCCAGCTCGACATCCTCATTGACCAGTACGATGCTCGATTTGGTTTCATAAAGATAGTGGGTGTATTTGGGATTCGACAGGAACGAGATGGCTCCCGGAACTCCTTCTTCGATTTTCGCAAAGGTGTGTATGGCGGCATTCTCGTCACCTTCCACACGGCCTTGTAGGTATTCTGCAATCTGCTTGGCTGTAAATTCCATAATCAATTTCAGTAATTATTCTGCAAAGATAGCAAAAATTATTCAAATCGCTGATAACAAAGATAATATTTTCTTATTTTTTTAGAAAGTAATTGAACATTTAGCAATTCTGAGGCCTCGGAAATGTCTTTGATTTCGCCATTTTTGTAAAGAATTCCGATGCTATCGTCGTCCACATTGTACATATCTTTCGAGATGGTGTCTACGCTCATCATGTAGTGTGCGTCGTCAACGGGAATCCCCATGTTCTTGGCGATTTCCTCCTTCAGTTCCTCTATCCGTGTCTCCGCTATCGGCTCCTCGTGCACCTCCACCTTGAAGATCCGCCTGTCGAGCATATCGGTGGCCAGTGCGGAGAGGATTCTGTCTTCGTGATGCTTCCAGGCCTTCATCGCACTCCAGATGTCGGAGTCGTCCAGGTCACCGTAATAGGCAAGCGTTTCCGGATGTGTGGCGAACCATTCGGCATCCACATTGTTGCTCAGGAAATAGTGTAGGGCAGGGGAGGCGAACACGTCCTGTCCCTTCCTGATGAGGTCCTTCGCCCGGGTGAGCATGTTCACCAGCACCTTCTCGTAGGCCACACATGTACGGTGCAGGTACACCTGCCAGTACATCAGCCGTCGGGTGGTCAGGTAGTTCTCCAGGGAGTAGATACCCTTCTGGTCCACCACCAGCGTGTCGTTCACCACGTTCAGCATCTTGATGATACGCGCCGAACCGATGTTTCCCTCCGTCACGCCGGTGTAGAAGGAGTCGCGGCGCAGATAGTCCAGACGGTCCATGTCCAGCTGGCTGGAGATGAGCTGGTGGAGGAAGTTCTTCGGATACAGGCCCTTGAAGATGCTGATGGCGAGATTCAGCTGACCGTTGAAGTGGTTGTTGATCTCCTCCATCATCATCAGCGAGATGTCCTCGTGCGAGATGCCGTGAATCAGTGTGTTCTCCAGCACGTGCGAGAAGGGCCCGTGCCCGATGTCGTGCATCAGGATGGCGGCCTGCACCGCTTCGGCCTCGGTGTCGAAGATGAAGATGCCCTTCTGCTGCAGCGACAGCACCGCCTCACCCATCAGGTGGAAGGCGCCTAAGGAATGCTGGAAGCGCGTGTGTCGGGCACCGGGGTAGACCACTGATGCGAGGCCCAGCTGGTTGATCCTGTTCAGGCGTTGGAACAGCGGATGCTCCACAATACCATAGAGCAGTCCGCGAGGTATCTTGATAAACCCGAATACGGGGTCGTTGATGATCTTGGCATCTTTCATGGCTGCAAAATTACGAAAATAACCGCATATTTCGCAGAATCCTCAGAAAAAAGTTTAAATAATCTGTATAATCTTTGGAGTCTGCGGTTTCTTTTTTGTACCTTTGCACCATCTTTCACATTATAATAGAATCATTATGTGGCGTAACTTTCTTGTCATCTTGCTTTTTCACCTTTTCACGTTTTCGGCCGTCTCAGCCCAGAAGGGCAACCTCCAGATGGGCGACTACGGCTACCTCTATTGTCACATGAACGACCGGGGGCGCGCCTGGACGGCTTATGCCCTGAGTCGCGACGGGTTCCACTACCATGATATCCACAATGGCGACTCCATATTCAGCGATGCCGAGCACGCCCGTATCGAGGGAGCCACGCGTGATGCCTATATCTGCCGGAAGCACGACGGCACGGGCTACCTCATGGTCTGCACCGATATGAACGTAGGAGCCCGTGAGCGACTTGGTAAAGCGGCCACGTGGGATAACTACGGCATCGACCTCCTGACCAGCGACGACCTCATCCATTGGCAGTCTGTCACCTTCGACTATCGCAAGGGCACCGCCATCTTCTCCGATCCCGAGGCCGAGAGTGCCTATCGCGACTGGAGCACCATCAACCGCGTGTGGGCGCCGCAGATCATGTGGGACGCCGATTACCTATGGCCCGACGGCCGGAAAGGCGGCTATATGGTCTACTATTCGATGTGGAACCGCGCTGAGGAAGCCTACGACCGTATGTACTACTCCTATGCCGACGAGACCTTCACCACCCTCACGCAGCCCCGTCTGCTCTTCGACTGGGGCTATGCCACCATCGATGCCGATATCAACTGGGTCGCTGCCGACGGTCTCTGGCACATGATGATCAAGAAGGAGGGCGGCCAGCCCGGACTCTTCACCGCCACAGCCCCGTCGCTCACCGGACCTTGGGGAGAGCCTGTCGAGGACGACTACGTGAACTTCGAGGGCAACAAGAAGTGCGAGGGTGTCTCTGCCTTCCAGCTGGCGGGCGAAGCCACCTGGGTCATCGGCTATATCGAGTATTCCTCCAATCCGAAGAACTACCGCCTCTGCCTGGCCGACGACCACATGCGCAACTTCCACTCTCCGCGTAACATCGAGGGCGTAGAACGTCCCCAGCACGGTTCCTTCCTGCGTCTGACGAAAGAGGAATACGACCGTCTCGAGGCGTGGTGAATAGAACTCAGGAGTTGTTTTGTTGTATACTGAGCGGATAAATATGCATAAACACACATAATCATGTTAAAATGCCATAAAATACTGCATGTACATGAACAAAATTGCGAAAAAATGAGTATATTTGCGAAGACGACGAACGTTTAATAGCTAATTTAAGGAGGATTGCTTATGTCAACTAAGAACGAGACCAAAGAAAACAAGAAGAGTGCCGAAACAAAAAGCGGCACAAGTTCATTATCAGGTTCCATGCCGTCTATATGGTATACATAGAAGCCGCTTGGTATCTTTCGCTCAAATATAGCTGGCCACATGTGACCAGCTTTTTTCTTTGGAGCCACGATGTACAGAACGGTGGCATCTTACTGTTGTGCTGATGCCTTCTTCGGGTCGTGGAAGGCATCCCTTACAAGGTAAGAAGGCATCCCTGATAGGGGTTAAGCCCTATCTTGGCAGGGAGTTAACCCTACCTTTTCAACCGTTCGCCTATACTCAAACAACCGTTTGCCTATACTCAAACGGTCGTTCGCCTATACTCAAATGCGGGAGCACCATTTTGGAATGGGTGTAGAGTGGGTGTAGAGTGGGTGCACACTTTTTGCGAAGTGTGCACCCCAAAATAGCTCTGATAATCAGACGATTAACCTAAAAAGGTGTAGGGGGGCATACTTTAACCAGTTTTTGCGCCATATGTATGAGTTGTTTGTCATCAAGGAAAGTTTGCTTTAACTTTTCAAGGGCTCTGCAGAGCTGGTCTGGGCAGGAAGTGCCTTTTGTGCCAAATGCAGGATAATTTGTGACAGTCACATTGTGTATCCTGACCCCTCTATGTTCCTAGTCTATTCCTTACCATTTTAAGAGAGAATAATCTATGTCATATATAATGTAAATGACGATAACAATGATAGATGGAATCATTAGATGAACAGATCTTTTAATACTATCCTTTATTGTATCCTTTTCGTACAAAAGATATAATAGCAAACTTAAACACGCGAAATGGAGTATTAAAACTACAATTACACCAATAATATGCCCCCTTACCCATTCATTATAATGTTCTATATAAAAGTCATAACCCAAAAGAGAAAAATTCCAAACCAAAACACATGAAAGCACCTGAAATACAAATAGTAAGAATAAACCTAAACATTTTAGTAACTTCTTCATATACGTTGAATAATTCATTTTAAATCAATCAAAGCCCTCATGATCTAATGACCAAATGACATTGGTTGTTGAAATGGGAGCAGAAAAGGACTTTCCATCATACCGATAAACGATGAATCGTGGATCAAAAACTAAATCAAAATTTGCCCATCCCTGACTTCCTTTGCTATATAAATCTTTTGGAAATTTTAGATATTGGAATTCCTTAATATTTCCCGTGGGATGCATGATGTCGGAGAAGTATTCTCCTAAATCTGTCAAATCATCTATGTCAGATAATAATACAACCTCTGTCAATGTTGTTTTGTTATATCCTACTATACGTTTATTTTCCCTGAAGATATATTTATATATTGCATCATATTTTTCTAGGCACACAAAGCTAAACAATAGATTGTTGGGGCATCCGGATAATTCCAAGATTAATACTTTTCCATTGTCATCACTCAGATTGTTTTTTGATAAAGAATTCAGATACAACACAGCTACAGAATTAACGATTGAGTCCAATTGATGGTTATCAAAAACAAACTCTTCTAATATAAACCCACTATTATCATTCTTTTCTGCATTGCAGCCATAAAGACACAGAAGCAATAATATAAGAATAAAAAATTCTTTAATCTTTAAATCCATTATCATCATAGCTCTATATTTTATTATGTATATGTCATAAACTCTCATTATCTTTTTCTCATTTTTCTGTTTTGACCTTTACTAAAAAGAGAGTATCAAGAGGTGTTCCTTTATGATAGTCAACTATCCTAACTAATATCGTATCTTTGGGATCATATTCCGTTACAAGTTCAAATTGACAGATGCCTCGACATCTGATTCCGCCGTAAAATTTTTCAAGTTCCCATTTCTTTTCAAATCCTCTTTCTTTTATTTCTTCTTCATTTTCTACCATTAAATAGAGATATGATAGGGTATCATTATATTTGTAGAATCGACTGAATTCGGATTTGTACCCATGAAGTTTTTCAGCAAATATTTCTTTTGCTTTTATACCATATTTGTTATATGGGACTGAATCTAATATTTTATATTGACAGATGAAGGCTTTGTCATCTATAGATTCTTGCATTGTGATACTATCTTTCCTTAAGTCCTTATGGAAATACGGTGGAATATCAATCCCCATGAGATACGTGACGGACATTACTATTGTTGTTAATGCCACCAAATAACCTAATAGTCTGAACTTCTTTTTAAACAGAAAAACGATACATGTTATTGCTATGGCGCACAATATGGTAAGAGAGATCAGTAGTGCAAAAAAGTAGTGAATCACGTCAAACCACTCTGCTGCAGCCAAAGCTACCAGCACCAGTATTTCATTCCTAATTGTTTTCATTTTCTATTCGTTTTTATTACAAATCCTGAATTCTGAGATTTTATGTTGTTATAAATATACGTGGCAGACTTACCCGAACTGTAAGCAATATTTGTCGGCAAATTTAATAAATTATAGCTAATTGACGAAATGTTTTTATTCAAATCTTTCGTCATATTGCCATTTTTGTCGTAAGTGTACTCGCCAGACATATTAATTGGGTCGTCCATAATTCTTTTTATAATTGTTTTCTTTCCATATTCTTTTCTGGTTATAGGAATTTCGGGTCACAAATGGGGCACTTCTGTGCCAGTCACAAAATATCCTCGTGTGACACTCAATACAGATAGAACATCCGCTCCATCATCTGCCACTTCTCGTCGCTTGTGGCACCTTCCTTGCATTGCTGGAACATCGCCATGTAGTCCTCCCACTCTCAGCGGGATTTTCAGCCTTAACAATCTCAACATTCTTAATGCTTTTAAGATAGTGGTTCCTTTGAAATCGTTCTCATAAAGAAGAGTTTGCCCCGTTGCCAGCATCGGCAGGGTACACAAAAGGAATCATCCCTTTTGTGTATAATGCTTATTCTTGAATCAGGCACTTGCCTGTCATCTCCTCGGGTTGTTGCAGCCCGTCTCCGAGTTGCCCATCTGTCCGTCGGGCAGCCCCACGTACTCGCCCGAGGCCTGCAACTCGGAGTGCGAATAGTTGGCATACAGATAGTCCATATAAGGCGTCGCCGTCTGATAGATTACGTCC
>CAMKSE010000034.1 GCA_946415365.1 uncultured Prevotellaceae bacterium | reverse complement strand
CTATTCCACAGCTGGCAGTCGGTGAACAGCATCACTTTATCCATCTCACGATGTTGCTGGATGAGCCATTCGATGACTTTGTAGCCATTGGTGGCATAGCCAACTTCACCACTACGCGATATCATATCCACGGTGCTTTGAAGGATGCTTTCCGACGACATGTCGACAGCCTTCCAATCAGAGGCGAACATGCCCGTCACTGCGTTCTTGCAGCGATGCCGCATCAGCATAGAGAGTAACAGACCGATGTGATAGTTCATCACGGAGCTGTTCTCGCTGACAGGACTGAGCATAGACCCTGACGTGTCGCTTGCCAACAACACCCTTGTGTTCTCATTGAAACCCGGGATGTTTTCAGCGGTGTGACAGACTGCAGACTCAAGCGAGTGGAGGAGGTTGACACCCATTGCACTTTTGAGAATCCTTTGGAGTCTTGCATTGTATTCGTGAATATGCTTCTTCTCCTCTTCAATCCGGTTGGACTCTTTTTCATACTCCTTTGCCGACTTTTCTTCCTGGCGTTGGAGATTCAAAAGCATCTTTTCCTGACTTTTAAGGAACTCCATATCCTTCTGAGAAGGATGCTCGCAATACTTCCACTTCTTCGTGCGATAGCTGTAATGCTTCATGGCAGGACGGAATCCTAATTTCCTGGGAGCAACAATCTGGTTGAAGAGACTTCTATCGCTGATGGTATAGAACCTCTTTACAACGCGGACTGTTTTGCGGAAATAGCCTTGCCTCATCTTTTCCACTATTTTCTGAACCATGAGGAATCTTTTACGGATATCGTTTAGTTTATCCCCAAGTTTGTTAAGAGTGGTCAAGTCTTCACGTTTAGGAGTGGTCAGTTCAAGGAATGCCGACAGGAATCGGAAGGGCAATTGCTTGCTCTTTCGGACTGCCTCAGGGTTGGCAATGTAGTCGCAGACCATCTGCATGGTCTCCTCATCCATTCCAAGCTTCAGCATGTTCCTGAGATTTCGCAGGGTGGCCATGTAGCCTAAGCGGTGGCTTTGTACCAGCTTCCGCCAGACTTCACGCTTGGCTTCCTCCTTCTCTTCCTCAGAATCAAAGTGGCGCTGGCCTACAGCCGACAACTCGGTTTCCCAAGTGACGGGCGTTTCCAGCGTATCGCTCATTATCTTTCGGAAGATGTCGGCCTGACGGTCGTCCTTCGGTTTCGGGTGCACCAGTGCCAATGCATCGCGCAGGGTGACCTTGCGGTTCTTGCGGTTGTACTTGGCGAACTGATATTCGTCGAACTTGTTGAACGCCTCTGCCAGACCTTTGCGCAGTTGACAGCTCAGACCTGAGAGGTCAGGCTTGCCTGTGCGCCAGAGGTAGCACATGAGCAGTTCGGTGATTTCATCAGCACGCTGAATCGTTCTGCCGACAGCCTTGCTCACAAGCGTATCGCCCTGATGGCAACAATCAAGCTCTACCAACAGCAGAAGCGGAACACTGCGCAGATGCATCTCCTCACGGGTGTAGACGGCCAGCTGAGCTACAAATTCAGGCTCGACCTTTCGCACCAGATCGGCGATGCGACGTACGCGTTCCTCTCCACCCTCGTAGAACGTGTCTTCCACACCCATCGTGGTGACGACGGTGGTGTAGAGTTCCCATTCAGGCGTCATGCGCCATGCCTGTGCACCTTCGTGGTTGGTGGTCAGATAGTCACAACGAAGCTGTTCGTTGTAACTCATACGCTATATTTGTATCAATAAGTAAAAAGAACGCTTGAAAAAAGCAGAGGGCGGCGAATTGTCCCTTTCGAGACTTAGGAGAGCAAAATTGAGTTTGACTTCGGTTTGGGAACCGAATGGAGATTAGAATCTGCCTAACTGCCAGAGTCGAAGTATCTCTCCACTGCGTCAACCGCCCTTGCTTTGTTTTCTGTTGCAAATATAGTAATTAGTTTGCTGTTTTCCTTGTTTGTTATATGTATAAATGTTGTTATTTTCTTCGAATCGTATCGAGGCTTTATGCAGCCTTCTTGGGAAGAGGATCCACCTCCTCACGAATGAGGGTGAAGAGGTGGTTCATTTGACGCTCATTGAGACGATGCTTACGTGCAAAGTCTGAGGTGGTGTAACCATCGAGGAGCATCTGGTGGAGTTCACCAACCAGACGGCCAAGGCCGAACTGGCGCTTTTCAAGACGCTGCTTAAGCGCTTGGAGTGCATCGCGGTAGCGCAAATTCCAATCCGCAGACTGGGAAGGGTGCGCCTTGACGAAGTTGCTGCGTGCTTCATCATCTTTATCTTCAGTGATGGACTCGTCGAGCGAGTCAGCATCGTGACGAATGTACTCGTAAGCCGCCTTGTGCACCTCGTTCTCGATGAACCATGTAGCGAAGGAGATGAGACGATAGCCCAACGAGGCGTCGAACTTATCGACCGCACGAACCAAGCCCTCATTGCCCGCTTGAATGAGGTCCTCGAGAGCAGCGCCCGAGGGGAGATACTTCTTTGCGACGCTTACGACGTATGGAAGATTTGCGAAGATGAGTTGCTCACGCGCACTGCTGCTGCCTTGCTGCATGCTGAGCCAAAGTTCGTACTCAGCTTCGTTGGTGAGGGGTTTTGCCTTTCTAATGTTGTGAAGGTAGAGGTTGACACATTCGACGCTGCGGTCGATGAAGGTGATGTTCTTGCCGTTTCTGTACATTGGACCATGGGTTAGAAGTTAGACATGTTGTTGTTGAGGAGCGAAGCATCGATGATGACGGTGCCTCCTTGAGAGACGAAAGGTATCAGCAGCCTGCCATTGTTCGACTGTGGACGGTCGATGGCGAACTGCTCAGCGAGGGGTGAGGCCTCGCGAATAGCTCTGCGTGCTTGGGTGACGTACTGGCAGAGGAACTGTCCAGGACGCTTGATATCCGTACTATCGATAGTTTTCAGCAGAGCTTCGCTTTCGCGGAAGTAGAGTTGATTGTAAAGATGACAAAGAGCGCTATAGTGGTTAGCTGCCGCCTGACGGCGATGGAAGCCTTTGGGGTGAAGGAGAGCGAAGATGTAGAGGAGTCGTGAGCAGCGGTCACGAAACTTTACGACTGTTTCTCCTCCTTCCTCATCGATGAGCAGCACATCGTATCGACAGCTCGCATCGTAGGAGGATTTCAGCCTCACCTCTACAGCCACGAGTGGCGGGCGAAGGCTGACGTCGCGTTCCATGTACTCAGCCAGACGAGCTCTCAGCTCCTCGACCGTCATTTTTTCGATTTGTTGTTGGATGTTGTTATTCATGGTTTTGTGTTATTCGAGTGCAAAGGTAAGAAATAATTTTGGATTAGCCAAATGATTTGTGTTAAAAATACACAAAGCCTCTCATTTTTTTTCTATTATTCTTTTTCAGAAGGAAAATAGTTAGTAATTTTGCAGCGTTTTTTACGTAATATATAATATATATAATAAGGTATGGTATTGAACGCTGAAACCCATAAATGGGAGTCTGACTATTGGCATCCAGCCGTGACTGTCGATGCGGTGGTCTTTGGATATGACGAAGAAGAAGGAGGTTTGTCTGTGTTATTAATAGAACGAGGCGAAGAACCCTTTAAGGGATCTTGGGCTCTACCAGGTGGCTTCATCACCCAAAAGGATGAATCAGCCGAGGCAGCCGTATATAGAGAGCTCCATGAGGAGACCAATGTGGAGGGGCTTTATCTGAAAGAGTTCAAGACCTTTTCGAAGGTTGGTCGAGATCCCCGTCCAAACGAACGTGTCATAACGATCGCTTTCCTAGCTTTTGTGGTCAAAGATAACTATCAGATCAAAGGAGGCGATGATGCCAAAAACGCCCAATGGTTTTCAATAGACCATCTGCCAAAGTTGGCCTTCGACCATCAGGAGATCATTGAAGTGGCATTTGAACAGTTGCAGCAGATTGTCTATTTCGAACCTATCGTCTTCCATCTGCTCAACAAGGAGTCGTTTACCATGCCGCAATTACATCATATTTATAAAGCCATTCTCATGCCACCAGAGGGATCGAATATCGCGAATGACAGACGTAACTTCATGAAGAAGATGCTGGCGTTGGGGTATGTTAAGAAAACTGGCGAAATCGTGAGAGGAACATCCAACAGGCCACCTGAGCTTTATCGTTTTGATGAAAAGAAATATTGGGAAGTCAAGAGAATGAGGAAGCGACTGGAATTCTGATTTCAGTCGCTTCCGTGTTTATAGAGAGCATCTGCCACCGGTGAGATATTATAAGGTAAAACCTATACTCTTTCGTTCCTTGCCACTCAGGAGCTCTGCGCGACAGTAGCCTTCAATCTCATCGAGAGAGGCGAATTTGCCTGAGAGGATGTAATCGACAGTGCGCTTGCGAGCGATGTTCTCTATCTGACCACCAGAGAAATCGAAGTGGGAGGCCAGTTGGCGGGCATCATCAACACTGATATCCTTCAGCATGGAGCGCCAAATCTTGGTCTTCACGTCCGTATCGGGCTTGTGGAACTCCACCTTGTAGAGGAAACGACGCTCAAAGGCCTTGTCGAGATTGCTCGTCAAGTTGGTGGTAGCGATGAGGATGCCGTCGAGGTCTTCAATCTCTTGCAGGATGATATTCTGCATGGCGTTGTCCATCTTATCGACAGAGTGCTCCACATTCTCCGTGCGCTTATTGATGATGGCATCAGCCTCATTGAAGAACAGGATGGGCATCACCTCACTGTTCTGGCACAGCCTGCGGTAACGAGCGAACACCTCCTTGATATTCTTCTCGCTCTCCCCTACCCACTTGTCGCGCAATCCGGCGATGTCCACCTGCATGAGGTCACGTCCCGTCTGGCGGGCTATCTGAAGAACCGTTTCGGTCTTACCTGTTCCAGGAGCACCATAGAACAGACAGGCAAAGCCCTTACGCATGCCCTGCTCCTCGAGTCGCTTCTGGATAGAGAGCAGATTCTCCTGACTGAGCAGACTTGCGAGACGGTCAATCTGCTGCTGCTCTGAGGTATTGAAGAACAACGACTTCTCCCTAATCGCTTTATGACTTTTCAGGAAACGGGTATCGGTTTTCATTCTCCTACACTTTGAGTGACTGGGCGTGTAGGCGGAAAGCAGTTCTGCCTTGGCCTTACGCGTGAGCATATACTGCTCTGTATCGGCCTGACCCTCATCGCACTTATGCTCAATATAGCCGCCTTGAATGAGGGGATGGGTCCCATCTCTAAGTCCTTCACGCATGAAATCACATTCATACTCTTCAGGATAAAGACCATCAATGGTCTGGAACGTAAGGCCCTCGCCATCAGTTCCTTCCCATTGTGCATAATCGACAACTATCAATAGCAGAAGCGACTGTACATGAATGTCATCAAACTTCAGGACCTCATGACAGAGAGGAAGATGCGGATTCGCCTTTGCTAACTGGAGCATCCATTCCTCATCATCCTTAAATTCAACATTGCGGTCGTTCATATTCTTTTCAATATGACTCTCCAGCTTGTCAACAAACTGCTGCTCGTTGAGACCATCAATCTTCTCAGGGACGAAAGGTTTGTTATGGCGGAGCGCCGTGACGACACCGCGTACCAAGGCAATACCCTCGAAGTATCCACCAATCTCATGGACACCTTTACGGATAGCCCAGCGCTTGCTCACCAATTCCTCAATCTCCTCTGAGTAGACCATGATAGACAAACGGGAACAGCCGAGAAAGTTGCCCATGCTCTTCCAAGACATCGGTTCGCCTGCCTCGATGAGCATGGCGAGAGCGACAATCTGGACGTTGGTTAAGCCTAGTTCCTTATTAAGAAACGCCAAAGGATTCTTGACCGACTCCCAGAACTCATCAGACAATTGAGAATCCTGGGCCATATCGAGGATTCTGTCGAGCGCAGTAATGATGGTCCAAGTGTCAGGTTCCTTGAACTCATCCATCATCTCACTTGGGAAATCTACAGGACTTCCGATTCCTGACTTAAGTCTGCGTACTGGTTTCTTTCTAATATTCATATTATACTATTTTTGATTCTGTGTTGCAAAGGTATATAATCTTTGGGGATGCGGCTTTATTTCTATAGGTATAAATGGAAACTGGATCTCGATTTGTTATTGTATCTTTGCACTATCAATTAGATATAAGAATAAATAATAAATGGAATGAAGAAGAATACGTTAAATGTTCGTTTTGTTTCGAAAGAAGAAGGACAGATGCTGATACAGGGTAACACTCAGTATTATAACAGGCTGTCGCAGGTGGACATCGACTGGCGTATCAGAAAGGAAAATGCTACGCTTGACGAATTGAAGACTTTCGCGAAGCAACAGGTATTGGACTTTACCCAAAGAGAGATGGAACTCGTCATGAGTTCAGTCAATTTCATTGAGTACAGGTTTGATGCATTTGAATGCCAACTACCTCTCCCAGAGGAAATTGTCTTTGTCAAGACCACCATGAATGACGAAGGCAATGCCTCAGCTTACACGTCCGGGAACATGATATTCCTGAGTGACAGGGTCCTGTGCCAAAACATGTCCTTGGGCTGTATACTTGGAGGAGGCAGTTTTGTGACAGTCGGGTTGAATATACTGATAGCCCACGAACTGTTTCACTGTCTCACCCGTCATTCACCAGAGTTCCGCCAAAAGATGTATGCTCTGATTGGCTTCACAGTGATGGACCACGACATTGAATTTCCTGAGCATATCAGACGTATGATTATGGCAAATCCCGATGTGGAACACATTGACAACTACGCAGAGTTTACCATCAATGGTGTGAAAAGGAAGTGTGCGCTCATAACATACTATGGGAGATCATGGGCAGAATGCAGCGCACTGCAAGGAAAACCTGCTCGTTTCTTCAATTGTACGAATACCGCTCTGGTGCCCATTGATGACCTAAGCACTCACTTTGGTATCAATGAAGCATCTGACTTCTGGGAAATAATGGGACGCAACACTGACTATGTGGCAGCTCCTGAAGAGTGCCTGGCAGTCAACTTCTCGTATGCCGTTGTTCTTGGACCACATCGAGATTACAAGTCCCCTCAACTGATTAAGGCCATCCTCGATGCTCTTAATTCACATCGTGGCTAAATCCTATGTATGGTCTGAGCCGGTTAATGCAATAAATTGATACAGAATACAGAATACAGTTTTTTTTCTGCGTGGGGGTATTCTTCTCTTATTATATTTATTCGATACAGTCAACGTAGTTTCCATCTTTTGATGGTGCCTTCACTCCTGCGATAGCGATGCTCAGCCTCTTCGAGGACACAATGGAATGCTGGCTGTTCAAACGACCGTAAGATAGCCTGTAAATCTTCGAGTGACATCTTATCAACCTGTACTTTGCCAAAAGTGATATGAGGCTTGAAAGGTCGTTTGTCGTAGTCGATATTCAGACCGTCTGCCAGCGTTCTTGCATCGTTGGCGAGCGCGAGGATCTGCTCCGGGACATTTGTGGATGACAGATAGATGATGTGTTCGGCTCCATTGGAGGTCGTGAAAGCATCAAGCTTATCGATGGTTATCGGTAAAGCGGGACAGGACTTCACAATCTTAGCGAATTCAGGGGTGAGCGATTTTGCACATGCATCATCGTCGAGAAACAGGATGGTTATGTGGTAATAAAACTGTTGCCATTTTTTGACAGGGATTCCTGCGGATTTGATTTTTGCACGCGTGATTTTGGCCCAATCGGACCACGTCGGGTCTCGTTTTACGGGAACATTGATTGCTAAAAGATGTGCCATAATTCAATTATTATTGTTTGGTGGTTTTCGTTGTCTGATTCTGAGAGGTATGCTCAGAGCGCAGGATGTCGATGATCTGAAGAGGTGATGTGATACATTGGTGCTCTGTGTCAGCAGTCCTTAATATGGGCGACGTACTCCTTTTGGGCATCAAACCACTCTAAGGAGTGCCACTTAAGGGCTTCCCGCCTCTCTACATAGGGCATGAGTTTTGGGGTGTCAAACAGAGTACCGTCGAAATCGAAGAAAAGGGTCTTGAACTCACGATTGATGATTCTTTCTTTTTCGCCATATACCACTTGTTTTATGATTACGGGTGCAAATTTAGACAAAACTTTGGAGATGGTCCATATATCTATACGAATATATCTGGAAAGCTTATAGAATTATACTTTCCTGATGGCGACAAAACGTCCTTCTATTTGTAGATACCAGTCTCGCTCAAACTGTTCGAGTGTGACTTTTATCACAAGCGGTGTCTTTTGCACCAACTCGTCAAGCAGTTCAGTAGGAATGTCGGCAAATTGGACCCTTGTTTCATCTTCAAACTCAATGCCGCCCCATTCCATAGAGCAATCGTTATATATGAGACATACCCGACCATCGTCTAAATGGACTTCAGAGTCCTCATCTTTAAAAGACTTGCTGTCTTCATAAGCATTTAACAACTCATAGAAAATATAATTCTCGTCAGGAGCAATGCGGGTATGTAGAAATAGGCCATCTCCACACCAAGGTTCATCGCCTGCATCCTCACCCGTGCAATACAAATTAAAAATCTCTTCTGCAAAACTAGAATCATATCCTTCTGCATCAATTATTATATCATCATTATAACAATGCTGATAACATTCTTCGAGTGTGAAAGCGCGTACTTGTTCCATCGTGTACCCCTCTTTGTCAAATAAGAAGAAGTACGATTGATTTTTATCTAATTGTTCCATAGTTTTGTGAAATATCATGTTTGTTATGTAAAATGGAGCCTGACTACACAACCCATGACGGAATAGTAGATGAGGGTATCCACAACCTGATAACCAGAAGAAATCAATACGTCTTTATAGGCCTTGAGTTGAGATGCATACTTTCCTGCATAATTATTATTCTTTTCACCTGGTGTAGTGATTGTTTTTTTATCCCCAGGGTAATTTTTGAAATCAATAAGAATGCATTTCTTCTCTCCTGTCATCCATAGCAGGTCAATTTCACCGTGAACAATCTGTCCCGGTAGGGACTGAATGAACGGCATCTCATGCTTAATAGACATAGCCTGGCCGTAAGTTTCTTTTAACCAAGCATAGAGATTCTCGATAGAAGTAATAACCTTCTCGAAATCAGGTATGATATCGCGCATATTGTTGCCATTACGTATGTTTTTGGCCTTCTTCACATTCTCCTCGTGAGAAAGGTTAGGGTCATAGACTGCAAAGATATTATGGATGCAGGTTCCTGCATCAGCCTCTTCTTTTTTCTCTTTCGGCTCGTATGGTTCGATACGACATTTAAAATCACCTATTATATTAATATTGTCTGGTGCAAACTCTATCTGAGGCAGTTTACTGGGCGAGAGGTACTTTGGCTCACGAACAATCTCTGGATTCTCAGGATACAGATAGCGGGTATATACTTCTTCATCAGAAGAAATTGCACTTGGAATGTTGGCAATATCTTCGTAAACAGGTTTCAGACCATTGTAATTCCAAAGATCAGCTGCATCATTTTTCAGATTGCCCAAAGAAATGCCGGTGTTTTTAATCCATGACAACTCGGGTAACTTATCTTTATTTGTTTGATAACTGAGTGTGGTGAGATAATCGCGAGCTCGCGTTACACCCACATACAGCAGATCACATAGTTCATTCTTCTCTCTGTTTTTTAATACTTTCCATGAGTCTTCTTTCATACACATGGCCAGAATAGGGGTTAAAATTCCTGTTTTGCTTGCCGACGTAATTCTTGGTAAATACTGAATCAGATATTCATTATTTAAAGGCTCATCAGACGGTTTTCTGATTTCCCTGACACCCCAGAAATTATGTTTGACAAAAGTCTTGTCCTCCATGGAATCATCGTCCAAGGAATCCAGAATAACATAATTCCACTCCAAACCTTTAGCCTTGTGATAGGTTAGTACCTTGACAGCATCTGCAGAATTATCAATTTTGGGATCCAACTTGGCATACGACAGATAAATTATGAAACCGCCTACAGAAGCACCAATACCCATCTGCAGGCAATGATCGTCGTACTGCTTGGCTAATGCACAGACAGAACTAAGATTCTGTTGGCGAATATCCTTAATTCCCCATTTGGCTACAGTCTCAGAAAGAGCCAGTCCATAGATAATACTCTCAACCAAATCACTTACAGAGAGATGTTGACCTGCCTTTACAAATTTAATTAGTTTCTCAATCAGAGGAGAATCTTTCATCCATTCATCTGGCAATTGAATGTCTTCAGTGATTCCCTTCTCTTCATTTTCCTTCTGTTTCTCAATCAACTTCTTCTGTTGCTGATAGCAATAGTCCAAACGAGAATTCAAAATGTTGGTAGTTTCTTGGTCGTTTAACAGTCGTAGCAGGTCGGCTATGACATGCTTATTGGTAGGGTCAACCATCAGTTTTAAAATCGTTATTACCAGGTTGACTTCTATCTGCTGTGAGATATCATCATTGACATAGGCTACAGGGATGTGTCTCTTAGCTAATGACTTGGCATAATTGGCACACTCGCTGTTCTTGCGGCACAAGATAGCAATGTCGCCATATTTGATGTCGCGGATTTGTTTGGTGTCTTTATCCACCACCTGCAGTCTACTATTCTTCAATATTGCAATGCGGTCGGAAACTTTGTCGTACAGGGTGGAATTTGGGGATTTTCTGCAGTTCCAATGAGAAAGTGCCAGTTTTTGTTGTTCCACGTTGCCAAATTCTGGACGTTCAGAAGTTAAGCGAACATCGTTAGGATTCATCACGCCATTATAGGCTCGTATAAAACAATCGGTTGTCATATCAACCAATGAGGGACGGGTGCGGAAAGATTTTTCCAAACTAAGGATGGATAAATTATTTTTTTGGCAGAAGTCACTTTTTCTGAACAAACCAACGAGTTCATTTACCAACGACACATCGGTGCCTCGGAATCCATAGATGCTCTGTTTGGGATCGCCTACCCAATAACTACTCTCCATCATATCGGAAAGCAGTTGGAAGATTTCCAACTGAATGGGACTGCAATCCTGGAATTCATCCACCATGAGCAACTTGTAGCTGCCTTCGAACTCTTTTCGCACCTTATCCTTCTTAAGCAAGGTCAGAAAATGTTGTTCCATATCATTATAGTCGATGATATGACGTCGTTTCTTAAACTCAACAAATCCTTCTTTCCATTTGGTTGCGATGTCGAATATAGTTTCCACCATCTTCGTAATCATTTCGCCTGCGCTACTTTCATCAGGTGATTTGGAAGATAGCAGGACGTTCTCAAGCTCCTGAATTAATTGGTCAAAGTCTCCATTATCCATATCTGCTTTAATGGCATCCCGGTTGCCCTTACCCAATGTTTCTGCTTTCGTTAACTCATTATATAAATCAGCAAGGGTGGCATAGGTTGGGGTTGAAGTACCTAAACCCTTGATCAGGGATTCAGCTTTTTTCAGAGGAGCTGAAGCATATCCATCTTTATTCTTTTTTAATGAGTTTACGACTTTATTAAGCAGTTCATTTTTTAATGTTGCCTGATCTGCATGGAAAATACGTCCTATCAAATCAGTGCTATGCGTCTTACTGCTTTCAAGATCAACATTATAAGTATTAATCTTGTTAATGATGTTGAGTAGCTCGTTGATCCAGAAGTTATAGTTAAGACTTATATTGTCGCTATCTCTCAGATAGAAGAAATCGCAATATTGACGGAATATATCCAGATCAGGCTGATCTACATAGTCGCCAAGTGACTGAGAAATATATACCTGAAGATCTTCTTCCGACATGACTTTCATATCGGGAGAAACACCTATAAGATACCAATACTTCTTGATGAAACTGAAAGCTACAGAATGGATGGTGCCTATGGTAGCTGCATCCATCTGATTAGCTATCTCAGACTGACCTGATTCGTATAATTTTTGTCGTGCACGCTGACGAAACTCGGCAGCTGCCATTTCGGTAAAGGTAGTCAGAATCACTTGTGAAGGTGCAATCTTGGATTTGCCATTAACATCTTTCTCTAACAGTTTTTCTGCCAGTATCTTCGTGAGCTTGGTGGTTTTACCAGAACCAGCTCCTGCATTGATATATGTTACATTCTTCATGATAATCTTCCTTTTAAAATAGAATGAGTTGTTTTAATCTCGCGTAAATCTTTCTTGTCACTTCTATTGACAGACTTGCTTGCAAATGCCGGTTTATCAGACCTTACGTATGGTCCCTTTTTCATGCCTTTCTTGGTGGAGTCCTCCTTGAGCGGAAACATTGGTTGTGTTTTTGAAGCCTTGTCATAAGCGAGTTCTTCAATCTTACACAATTCACTATCTTCAACGAAACCATCGTTTAATTCCCCTCTGCGATAGGAGTATGAATTCTTGATTTCTTTGAGTAATACACGTTTGGAAGCATCATCATTAACTTTAACGTGAACAATGTGCTCTGACTGCTGGAAATAATTAGAGAATAGTTTATACTTCGGGAATAAATAGTAAGCGACTCCAACAACTTTGGTAGATGGGTCAGATTTACCATAATATTTGGTAGCTGCCTCACTATATAATTCTAATTGCATGGCTCGCTTCTCCTTAAGACTCTTTTCAAAAGAATCAAGCTCCGACCATTTGAAGTCGAAAAGAACATAGTTGGAGGGATTACCAACTTGCTGTAGTACCATGTCGACATTTGCCTCAAAAGCTCCGATGATGTCAAGATTAACCTCCATCTTAACTTCACAATCGACTGGTTGTAATTTCAGTTCTGTTATGATATCGCATAATACCCTTGCACTTTTCCTCAACGTGGCCAAAAACTGTTGTTTCTCCATTTTATACTCAGGAAGTTGTAGTATGGCTCCTTTCTGATTAATGGCGTCTTCAATTCTGGCATCCAACTCATTATCGGTCATTTGCTTAAGCTTTTCAGGCATCTTGGATCGATATTCTTTTACAAAGTTCTCAATGAAACGATGAGCCACCAAACCTTTAGTCTTATCGAGGTCGGCCAGTTGACCTATCGTTGGCTCCTTCAATTGCAGAAGGTACCCAAGTGTATAATCAAATGGACATTGAATAAGTGTACTGATACTTGAATTGCTTTCCATTTTACGCTTGAGCGACTTGAGTTTGTCTGCCTTAAGTTGATAATTGGGCTTAATGGTAAGTTCCTGCACCTTTTCACTACTCTCTTTGATGTTTGGAGTCGCGTTGTTGATGACCATTTGAGACCAATTGTCTTGATGTCTATTTTTCAATTCCGTTATGAGTGGGTGCTCTTCTTGACGCTCGTTACCATCATATTCCCAGCAGACCAGTATCAATTGTTTGTTTATCTTCTTGAGAAAATCAAGAAGAATTTGGTGGTATTGGGTGTAGAAGTCAGGCTTAGAAAGGATATGTACTCTTTCCTTATTCAGCTTGTCAATTTCTTCTGCATTCAGGAAATCGAATGGATATGACGGCAGAGAACCACCGACACAGCCCAACCAGCAAACGTTATCAACGTTGTCGGCAAGTTGAGTAATAGATGATACGAAATCAGGAGAATCTTTTTCGGCCTTGAAATGAGTAAATGAATGGGGCTGATATATACCATCAACAGCCACAAGAAGTTTTTCAGAGGTAATAGATTCCTTATCCTTAATCGTTTTTATCAGTGAACGACAGAAAGAAGCTAATACTGAAAGTTGCTCATTTCGCTCATCACTGGATTTTTTAGAATGTGATTGCTTGTCGCACCAATGTGCGAGATCGTTGGCATAGTTCTTGATGGCATATACGGGAATCTCATCTGCTTCATATTGCAGAGTCACCATACTTATATATTTAAGACATTCAGAGCGTTTGTCATCATCTTCTTTGTCAGTAAAGTCATAGTCTCTGATTGTTTCATCCCATGTGTGATTAACACCTCCTTCGGAGGCCAAAACTTTTGCCAACTTGTATGCTATGCCCTTTGCCGGATGCCCGGAGACTTGTAGGTAGGATAGAAGATTATATACATTGAGTGGTCTGGCAAAGAGTGACATGCCCAACTTAAACAACTGGAGAATCTGAGGGTTACTATCGTCGGATCTGGAACCGCATTTGGGCTTGTTTTGCGAGATGGATAGGTCGTCGAGCATGCAGTTATCGTTACTAATGGTAACATTAATATCTTTTAGTGCTTCGGGTGAAGACAGATACCACTGATAAGCTGCAATGCGTGTCTTGAAATTATAGACTATCAACTGGCATTCTTTATCTTTTCTTCCTGAAGGAATGTATTTCGCAAAGCCTTTGTTCTGAAGTTCATCAAGTACTCGGCGAATTACAAAGGGAATGGCTTCAGGTAGAGCATAGACTTCAATATAGTCTCCTTCATTCAATAGCTGATGTTTCGTGACATAATTAAATACTTCATTCCATCGGTTAGCCGGAGACTTAACTTTTGTTTTGCTTTCCAAGAATGAAATATCTTCCAACTTCTTGGAACACTGTTGTTTTTGGGGATCCCATCCTGCCATTAGCAAATTGTCTCGCCAACTGAGTAACTGGCGTGTAACACCGATTCCATCTGTCTCGAATGATTTACCAAAGATGGTTGACATAATGTTTTTCTTGTCAATTTCCTTGTTACTTTTGTCATTTATATATTTGATGTCATCATGATAAGCTACCAAACGCTCTGGTTCAGATAGCTCTTGAACAGCAATGCCTGCTCTCAGTTCGAGTTCAGAAAGCAGTTCTGTGGAGCCACAAACCTTCAGGCCAAGGAGCTGTCCTTTGCGTTGCTCTAGGTTGATGTAGCTTGTTGAGTTAAACTCAGGTGAATAGATTATAGTCATATTATCATTGGTTTAATTAGTTTCATGCTGCAAATATACAAAATATTTTTGAATAACAAAACAATTTATAGATAGAATTTTTGAGTTTTATATCCCCAAAAACTTATCTTTGCAAGCGAAAAGATAAATTATAAAACAAATATATACAGAATTAAATGAAAAAGGTTAATTACTCAGGTTACGAAGGAAAGTATGATGAGAGTATTAAAGAGAGACTAAAGAAGGATCCGGGAAGTGTTGATGTTGAAATGATGAGGGAAAACCTCTATGGGTATACGTTTACGAAGGCGTATGCCGAAGGAGAGATTCCTGATGAGTTTTCAATGGATTATTGGGAAGAACGTCAAGAGGAAATCGACTTGGATGATCTAGAAAAGATTGACTTAGAGTCGATGAGAAGTGAACTAGACCTGTTATTGGAAGAGGAGGATGACAGCCCATATTATGATGTTTCGCCTCAGGAGAAATTAATACTAGAGGCAATTGACAGCACAGGTGACGGTAAAACGCCAGAAACAGCATTGTGTGTGATAGATGTTCATCAGGAGTATGAATATATCCAACGGGTGGTCAGGCTCAGTGTCCTACAACTCGTTAGACAAAGTGTCATGAATGGTGTTGATTGTCTGGAGTTGAAAGACTACGACGACCGTATTGAAAAGGTATATTTCGATATCAGCCGTCGTTTCGAAGTGGGTTAATTGTATACAAACTATTTCAAATACTGAAGGAACTCGAAAGCGTCATCGGGAAGTTGGTATTCCAACTTGCCGGTGTCGCGGAGTTCCATCAGGAGGCGGCCTAAAAGATTTGATCCTTCGTAAAGACCATCCTTATTTAGCTTGGCCCCATATGATGTGCTCCTTCTGCCCGTTTCGTCTTCAACGATGAATAAACCTTTGCTGCGATCTAATTCTTTGCGGAACTCATCGCATTGTTCATATTTCATCTGAAGGCAGAACTTCAAGGCGTCTATTATCATCTGAGGCCAGTCCTCGCGACGATACTCCTTTTCCCAGTGCATAGCCCACTTTTTGTTGTTGCGTTTGTAGACATCTTGAACAACTTCTTTGTCTGTGAACTTAATAATCTGAAATAAGGTTTCACTGCACTTAAAAGTAACACCATCAATAACAATAGTGCTTTTTGCCATATTGTGCATAATGCCCCATTCTTCAGTAGTCTTATGAATAATGGCACACTGATTGGAAGGGTATGTCTCCCATTTATAGTACTCTGGGTAATAGGTCTTGATCATGTCTGAGACCTTAACGAGCTTCGTTTTTTCCATTTTTATCAAAAACTGTCTAATGGGACTTCTCTTTTGGAGCCTTCAACGTACTTAAACTTCTTATCCAATTCGACCTTGTCGATGCGGACAATGCGGATCTTGTCGATGTTAAGGACGACACGATTCGTTGGGCCATCGGGATTGGACCATGCCTGTGGCCAAACGTAGTACTCGAGGCCTATCTCGCTAAAGAATTTAGAAGCAGCCCTCTCTGCATCAATGTCTGCTTTCTCTTTCAACTGCTTGAGTGTTCCTCTTTTCCCAATCAGTTTATTGCCTACATATCTGCGAAAGTACTTTGCTACAGCTATAACTTCGTCGGGAATCTGCTCACCAAGGGCCTTTTCCGTCCGCTTAATGATGGATGGATGTACTGGCTTAGTGTAGGAAAGGTGGTTGTCTTCGTTCAAATCAGGAACCTCCACTGTATAGACATAATAGTCAGTGCATTCAGGACGTTTCTTATTGTGGGCATAGAGTGCTGCCGTAGTGTAAACCTCAGTAATATTTGTACCAAGCCCAAATTTGTTTTTGCCATCACCTTCTAAGGCATGGGCAAGGTCGAACTTCTTAAATAGCATAGGGGTGCCGTGATAGCATGTTTCCATAATTATAATTGTTTATTGGTGATACTTGTTGTTCCATTCGTCGAGAATCTCGCGGAGCTCGAGGGGGAGCGTTTCATAACAGCCCCTGGCAATGTCTTCGGGTACAGGCATTGTTGCTGCTGCGATATTACCAGCCATGCAGGCCATGGTGTCAGTGTCACCACCAAGAGAGATGGCTCGAACGACGGTATCCATATAGTCGGTTCCTTCGAGGAAACAGATGATGGATTCTGGCACACTCTTGTCGCAAGTTGTCTCGAAAGGATAGTTGGGACGAATCTCATCGGTTGTTCTGTTGAGATCGTAACCGAATTCCTCTTCAATGTACGACTTGATATCGGCTTTCGATTTGCCAGTGCGATTCAGATAGACGGCTGCAGCAATGGCCTTGGCACCACGAATACCTTCTTCTGAGTTATGGGTGACTTCGGCAGTAGTCTTAGCGAGAGCCAGACAATCTTCAAGCGACTGGGCATACCAGGCTACTGGCGATACGCGCATGGCACTGCCATTAGTGGGAGCACCATAGGGCTTACGACTGTCGGAAAGAACCCACTCTTTGAAGTTACTACCAAAGGTCTTGTGTTTATAACAAGTAGCGAAGTGCTTGAAAAGATCGATAAGCACTTCCTTGTCGTATGTCGGAGAGGTCATGAGCCATTTCGCGACAGCCATCGAAAGAATCGTATCGTCGGAATAAGACATGCTCATCAGCACTTTCTTGAAATTCTTGACGGTAAGGCTTTTCACTTTCGCTTTGTCCTTCTCCAACTCGTATTTAGAACCCAAGACATCACCACAGATGCCACCGATGATGCCTTTCAGAGGAAGGTTCTTAGGCAGGGAAGGAGAGATGGCTGCAACGCTGATACATCCATCAGATTCTCTGTTGAAACGAAGTGTCTGACCCAACCAATTGATGTAAGCATCATTGAGCAATTCAACACTGATGTCGACAAACGAAGAGTCGGCACCATGCTGGCGGGCTTGTTCTGCTTCAATCCATTTCTTCCACTCTGCAACCCACGGCGCAGGCTTTTTCGTAAAATCGAATTTCCTGATTTCACCAATCTTGAAGCGATGGTTGATATAACTGGCTTTGATACTATCGGGCACACCCAGATAGGATTCAACACAGGTCTCCTGGTCTTTCTTTGCTTCACGACTATCGTCGAAGGCGGCCAACAAGAATGGGGATTCGGTATTGGGGAAGTGTATGCCCAGGATGTCAACACCTCCCTGATTGGCAAAGGCCGTTTCCCATCGTTCGCATGCTACGGGCTGACTCTTGATGTCTGATTCCAGACAGAGCGGTGCAAAGTGCTCGAAGTCTTCTTTGAATGCCACATGGTGGATGGGGGCTTCTTTCTGAATCTTCCCGTAGTTCTCGGGATCGTTGGGATTGACGCCCAGATGCTTCTCACCTAGATCAGCGATGAAACGATTGGCTTTATAGAGCAAGTCGAGCGAGGCCAGCGGACTGGTGAGGTCAGTACGTATCACGACGATAGGAGTCTGGGGAGGCATGAATTTGAGCAGGTTCTTGCAAATCTCTTCTTCACGAGGGGTGACGAGCAGGATGAGGGCTACATCGTTCTGTGGGTGTCCCTCGCTCTTCACGAAGTTGGAGATGGAGAGGAAACGTCCGTGACAGATGTTGCGGTAGTCAGTAGGCATGCAGGCCACCAGTCCGGCTTCTGCCATGTCGCTCTCAATATTAAAGGCCACTGGTTTGCCAAAGGAACCATAACACACATGGAAATGCCGAATCTCACTGAGGGCTGGGGCAGACTGGGAATCCGGACTGCTAACAGTGCGATAGGTGTAATTATCTTCAGGCTTCTGAGAGAGTGTCAACTTGCTGACGATGTCTGCATCGCCGGTAAAGGCTTTGTAGAGCAAGGCGAAGTTGGTGATGACATTGGGGATGCTGATGAATCCGTCGGGGAACTCAAAGCCTAATTTGCCAGTAGATAATATGTGGAAATGTTGTTTGTTAATGGACTCGGCTCTCTTCTTGAAGGCTTTCACATCGATATTGCCACCGCCTTTACTGACCAGAAGGAGTTTGGAGTTCTGCATGGCGGTATCCGATACAGAGTGGGTGTCATAGCACGACATGGCTTTGCCGATGGAGCAGTTCGAACTATAGAGCAGGGCTGCATACTCAGCAGGGGGAATGGAACCACCCTGACCTGTAGCGATCATCGGGCGTTTCGGTTCTGTCATCAGGAAGTCTCTCAGTTCGGATACATCGGTTTTCTCTGCTTGTTCCAGATAGCGTCTGGTATCATCAAGCATCTCGCTCATCAATGGTTTGCTACCTTTCATATTATTGCGTTTATTTATTCAAATCTTCCAAATATCTGGTAGAAGGGAGCAAAGTCGCCCTCTTCCTCAACCTTCTTACGAGGTGTGGTCTTACCCTCTAACATTGCAAAGACAATGGTGTGGAACTTTCCACGGAATTCGACTTCGTCGAGAATCTGTTTGAAGTATTTGGCAACGAGTTCGGGCTTGAGTTGGAACACGCCACAACCGAATGCACCCAAGACAAGGGAGTTATGACCATTGAGCAGGGCAATGCGATAGATGGTCCGGATTTTGTCGAACATGATCTGTTCTCCTTCCGAAGTAAAACTACCATCGTCAGCACGATACTCCAAATTGTTGGTCTTGTGCCCAGCCTTGAAGTTAAGTGCAGCCAGAGAGATGATAGCTGTCTGATAGGGTTCCTCGCGAAGCGCAAAACCTGTATCTTGATTGTCACGGAACACAGTGACACCAGGTGAGTAGATACCGCCAAAATGAATGTTCATTGGGTAGGCGCTAACGGGTCGCAGAGGGACATCGGCCTTCTTGGCCCATGTCTTATTATAATATTGGTATAAGGTCAGAGAGAGGGTAGAGGCACGGCAAAGACTCTCCTCCTGTGCACTTGAACCACTATTATACATACCACAGGCATGATAGGCATCGGCCAGATTCAAGACGGCTGGATTTAACCCAAGGTCGATGAGTTGTTTTGCGACTACCAGACAGTCTTCGTTGGCACAGCCTGTTAGGGTGGTCGCATAACGGGCGGGTATCTCTGCTGCAGAGACTGCCTCACGATAGACCTGAGTGGCATCAAGTAGCTGTTGACGGCTTCCAATCAAGTCGATGATCTTACCTGATGGCGATTCATACTTCCAAGCGTTGAAAATAGCCAGATTATGCTTATAAACTTCTGTGCGAATAGCACTGAAGACAAAACGCCCTCCTCCATTCTTCATTCTGAAGAGTGTTCTTTGGGCATCCCAATTCAGACTGCTTAATCTTAAATCCTTATTATCTTTATCCGACACCTTTGCCGCCATATGATCTGCGTTGTGAATGAGCTGGCAGAAGGGGTCCTGCATGGCGATGGAATACTCCTCAGGGTAGTCAGGTTGGGACATCTCGTTTCCCTCACCCATATGCCACCAGATGGCCATACGTTCATCGGGCGTGAGAGCTAAGCCCAGTTCTTCAAGCAAGTGTACGGAACGAAGACCATGCCCTTTGCGGTGGTTTTCCTCATTCCATGTCGGATTGCCATCAGCATCGATAAAATAAACGTCTTTCTTGCAGACATCGTGCAGTAAGGCCGAGATGATGATGCTCTCGAGGGGATATTTGGTCTTGAACGCTTCGTCACGACTTTCCCAATCGGCTTTAGCAAGATTGTAAACTCTTAGTGAGTGGGCTGCAAGTCCGCCTATCACATTGTCATGATGGATTCTTGCTCCAGAGGCTACATAAAAACTGGGATCTGTGTCGAGCCATGCAATAACGTTCTCAATACCAGTCCGTTGGGTGGAACGGAGCAAGTCGATGATTTCCTTTCTGTTATCGTTCATTTTTAGTTATTGATTTGTTTATGACTGCAAAGATATAAATTATTTCTCTATAAAACAAGGAAATTATAGATATAATTTGAACTGATTTTGTTTTTTTTGTTGTATCTTTGCATTCAAAACTGATAAAATAAGATGGATATGAAAAAGGAAATAGAGAATTTGGTTAATTCTCTGAGAGAGGGGACTGCTGGTAAGACCTGCATGGGAACTGGTAACTACTCACTTGATGTTATTACTCAGCGGGAGTATCCGGAGGGATTTGTCGTAGGCAAACGCAACAAGTTTGAGGAGAAGGTGCTCACTATGGAGATTGGTAACACTTGTGGCAATGTGATGACCATGTTGCCTTATCTGGGTGTGAAGACCTTCCCCGTGGCATTCTTTGATGTTTCACCACATGGCTATAGGATGACTCGCGACATGAAGGCTTATGGCGCCGATGTGAGGTTTGTCAGCAACAGTGGCACTACAGGTACTACTATTTTACGCTGTACCCATAAACTGGATGAACAGGGTAATCACGTTCTGGCCCACAAAGGCTCAAGCGGAGGGCATCCATGGACAGGATTGTCGGCACGGCCCAGCAGAAGATACATCTCCACAAAGAAAGGTGAAGTGGATGCGCTGATGGACAAGATGGACTTTACCCCTGATGTGTTCTTTTTCGACATTGTCAATGCCGGACATAGAGACCTTGCTGAGAAATTACGTAAACGAGGGACGCTGGTTTACTTCGAGGGTGACTCTTACTGGAATCGCCCAGGAAACGAGAAGACAAGGCAGGCAGAATACAGGGGCTTTCTCAGATGTGTTAATGCCAGTGACGTAGTAAAAATGTCGGCTGAACTCATCAAGGATGTGTCATTTGTAGATTCTTACAAAGACAAACTCTTCATCCAGACCATGGGAGCAGATGGACTACGCTTCAAGTTGGGCGGGGGGCAGTGGATCAAGCTCGACCCCATCGTGAATCCCGACTACAAGGACTATGAGGGTGCTGGCGACTGGACTTCATCTACCTTGATTGCTGCCCTCTGCAGTAAAGGTATGCTGAAGGTGAAGGATATGACGGAGGAGGCTGTGAAAGAGGTGCTGATGATGGCTCAGACGATGGCCTCGTACAGTGTGGGATTCATAGGCAGCAAGGGACTGATACATGCTGATGAGAAGTTCAAGTTGCAAGATGACACGCTGGAGATGCCTCACTATACCAAGAAACTGATGTATCTGCATGGCTCGGCCTCTGCTGGGTATAGCCGTACGTCGATGGGCATTCTGCAGTATCTACCTGAAGACTGGCAACTGTTGACACCAGACTGTCCTGCTGACGCAGATGAGTGTCTGAAGATGCTGAAAGAACTTTGCGAACGTGAGCAGCCAGACCTGATTATTGGCAGTAGTCAGGGTGGTTACTATGCCCAGATGCTGAGGGGCTATAAGCGCATCTGTGTGAACCCTGCCCTTGAAATGTCAAAGGATGTGGATGTAAAGGTTGGTAATCATCAGTTTCTGATCAACCGTCAGGATGGTATTCAGAAGTACGTGATTACTCCTGAGATTCAGGATGGCTATCGCAGACTCGAGGCTCATCAGTTTGATGGTATTACAGACTTTGACCGCGAGAACTGCTATGGTCTCTTCGGTGACAAGGATACTGACTGGGGCTACTGCAAACCCATCTTCGCTGAACATTATCCCCACATCTACACCTTCCCTGGTGGGCATAAGATGGAGTATGATGAGATAGAGGACTATCTCATGCCACTGGTAAAAGAACTAATCAATTAATAAGGCTTATGATAGAGATGATTAAATGTCCTCAGCCGGTGACTGAGAAGACGCAATGGACAGCCTTTCTGGCTGGTCCAATGAATGGCGCACCATCTTGGCAGACTCAAGCCTCCAAGGTGGCTGCTCAAGTGGGAATAGAGAACCTGACACTCCTCAATCCCCGTAAGACAGAGCGGTTTGTGACAGGCACTTATCAGGTGAACTGGGAAACCTTCGGACTGCGTATGTGTGACGTGATTCTTTTCTGGATCCCGCCTCAGGCCCGCGAGATGAAACCTTGGCGTTACTATGCTATCACCACAAGACTGGAAATGGCAGAGAACCTGGCTCGTGGGCATAAGGTAATCATCGGTATTGATCCCGAATTCAAGAATGAAAAGGGCGAAGATATGGCAGGTATTCACCATCTGCGGCGCATGGCGAAGTATTATGGCGTGAAGGAGATCCATACTTCACTTGAGGACTGTATGAAGGAACTGAAGGCGTGGATGGAACGTCCGCGTAAGGAGGAAGAGAAAATTCACCACATGCCAGGTCCGGCTTTTGAGCCTATGGACAAGCTGAGCAGGATGATTAAACCGAGTACGAGTCGCAACGAGACACTGATGGAACACTGGAACCAGACCGTTGCTCCTGGCGATACTGTTTATGTAGAGGGTGATTTTGGAGCCGAGGAATGGAAATCATTCCTCAACGGGAGAATATTCAACCAAAGTGTCTAAGAAGAAGTCTTGACTTGCTGCTTTTACGCATCTTTTCGAGACTACGTTCACGAATCTGACGGACACGTTCACGGGTAAGTCCCATGTCATAGCCAATATCATCGAGTGCTCTCTCCTGACATCCAATACCAAAACTCTGGATGACGATGGTTCGCTCTCTATCATTGAGAACGGAACACAGCACTTGCATCAGGTCGCTACACATGGAGTCATGGTCAACCTTTCGATCAGAAGCATACTCTGAGGAGGATGACATCATATCTGCTACCGTTGTTCCTTCATCTTCAGAAATGGGAGCATCCATACTGGCAACATGTGCTTCACCTTGAATGGCCTTTTCAATCTTATCAATCTCCAACGAAATAATATCACTCAACTCCTCCGCAGTCGGGTTACGTTGATGTTTCTGAATAAATGCATTCGTGGCATTCTTAATCTTGTTGCTGATGGCAATCTGGCTCTGGGGCCTACGCACCATATTGCTATACTCTGCTATGGCCTGAAGAATGCTTTGACGAATCCACCAGATGGCATAGGAGATAAACTTGAAACCACGAGTTTCATCAAACTTATCAACTGCTGTGATAAGTCCAATATTCCCTTCACTAATTAGGTCAATAAGAGAAACACCTTGGTGCTGATATTGTTTAGCAACAGATACTACAAAGCGCAAATTGGCTTTGACGAGTTTTTCTTTAGCCATTTCGCCTTTCTTGCCTCCTGCACGAATGGCCTGGGCAAGTAATACTTCTTCATCAGCTGACACCAGAGGGACACGACTAATCTCAGTAAGATACATGTCGAGTGACTGCTCTGAACGAGGGGTTATGCTTTTGTTAATCTTCAGTTGTCTCATATTTTTATTTAATTATGTTTGATACTTGCTATATTGATGTTTCTTTAATTTTTTGGCAAAGATATTAAATAATATTTGTATTGTCTGTTTTGTTATATGTATATAATAGAAATGTAAGTAATTAAGGGATATATGTATTATACCTATAATTCAGAACCATAAACAATTATTTTGACTTATCTTTGCCACAGAAATCCAAGGACTCACCAAGGATAATAATTAAAAGACTGAGATATGATAAGAGGTAAGAAAATAAGAAAGCCACTACGTAAACTGAAAATTCAGGAAAAAGCAGAGATGGAACAAGAACTGACTCCTGACTTTATTGATGAGAACGAAGAACTGACCATGTTGTCATCAGTCGACCTCATTGTAACCCTTGCTGAGGATTCGGAGCTGAGCTCTTTATTCTTTGAAAAGGCAGATCGTTATATTTCCTACCTTTCAGAAAGTCAGGGTATTACGAAGATACAGGCCGTGCTTCTGGCTCTTTTCACCGAGTCGAGTGCCTCAGGCAACAAGTCTGACTTCGCGGATGTCGCTCGATACCTTGATTGTAACAGTGTACAGGTACTGCAGTATAAAGGAGAAGTGGATGACTTAGTAAGAAAAGGTATGCTTCGCATGATAAAAAACAGCATGAATGGAAGTTACGACTACGCCGTGACTCCATCATTTCTGGAAAGTCTCGCTAAGAATGAGCCGTTCCAGCGTAAGTCATACAAGAATGCCTCTGGAATCCAGTTCTTCCAACATTTTTATGATATCACCCATCTGCGCCATGAGGATGAACTCTCTTCAGAACTGATGCTCGAAGAGATAGAACGACTGTTGGATGAAAACCCGGATCTTCCATATGTAAAAGCTCTGCGTAATATTGGCATGTCGGCAGTAAACGAGGCTGTAGTTACTCACATGTGCCGTCATCTGGTATTATGTGGAACAGTAAATATTCCTATAAGTCATCTTGTCTTCTTGTTTGATGCGCAGCACCAAAAGTATGATTTTGACAGAGCCATGTCAGAAGGAAGACACTACCTGGTCAGGGAAGGTTGGGTAGAGAACGCTTTTTCTGAGGGGTTCAAAGATAAAGACGAATATCAATTGACAGCCAAGGCACGAGAGGCACTCCTTCAAGAGTTTGACATCAAACAGCCGGAAAGCAAGGGTTGTGACGTGGTGCAGAGCGATAGTATTGTAGCCAAAGAGCTGTTCTTTAATGACGAGGTCATGCACCAACTCGAAGGGCTGGCCGAGTTGCTTGATGAGGGGCATTATATGAGTATTTGTAACCGTTTGAAAGAAAAAGGACTGCGTCAGGGCTTTGCCTGCCTATTCTATGGCGAACCCGGTACGGGAAAGACAGAGAGCGTGCTCCAAATGGCTAAGAAGACTGGCCGTGACATCATGCAGGTAAATATATCACAAGTGAAAAGTATGTGGGTAGGCGAAAGCGAGAAGAATATTAAGGCCATTTTTGACCGCTATCGTGCCGTCTCTAAGAATTCTAAGAGAGTTCCCATCCTTCTCTTCAATGAGGCAGATGCTGTCATCGGCAAACGAAAGGAAGGTGCTGAGCGTTCTGTTGATAAGATGGAGAACTCCATTCAGAACATCATTCTACAAGAGATGGAATCGCTGGACGGTATTATGATTGCAACAACAAACTTGGTACAGAACATGGATGATGCCTTCGAGCGACGTTTCCTCTACAAGGTAAAATTTGAGAAACCCGAATTGGCTCAGCGCACCAAAATCTGGCAGTCTATGCTGCCGGAGCTCTCTGAGAAGACCGCAGTAAAGCTGGCCTCTGCCTATGATTTTAGTGGAGGGCAGATTGAGAATATTACTCGCAAGTGTGATATAGAGAGCATTCTCTATGGGGATGATTATGTGACCGAAGAGAAGATTGAACAGTACTGCCGCGAGGAAAAGATTGTGAAGAAAGGTGGAGCACGTATAGGTTTTATATAAAGGAGGTGCAAATAGATTACTTTTAAATCGAACGCCGAACTGGCGGGTATGCCTGACTAACGGAAACGTTTTCGCACACATTATTCTATTAAAGTGTTGGCTGTATCG
>CAMKSE010000033.1 GCA_946415365.1 uncultured Prevotellaceae bacterium | reverse complement strand
CTGAGGCCTATATCGACAACCTGCGAACAATCAACGCCATGCGACTGCTGCGCACGCAACCCAACTATAGCATTGCAGCCATTTCCGAGGCATCGGGCTTCAACCATGTGCGCACCCTGCAGCGCCGCATCATGGATGTCACCGGTATGACACCGGCGGATTACAGGGCCCTCTTCACAAGGGATATGTAAACGGGATATCATTCGCTACAGTTCATCAAGATGAAATCCATCTCCAAACGACTCACGCTACGCATCATGATGGTGGTACTGGCCATGATGGCCGTCATTGCCGGGGTGGTGTATTTCACCGTGAGCGAGTACATGGATGACGAGGCCGAGATGCGCTTTCAGATTGTGGTGATGAGGGCGCATAGGGAGATACAGCGCAGACTGTCGGATGTCTATGTGGCAACCAACAATAACGTTCATGAGATAGAGCGTGATATCGATGATCCAGACAAGTTGTACGCCCATCTGGAGCGCATCGTCAAGGAGAACCCTTGGATCGTCAGCTGCGGACTGCTGTTCGTACCCGACTATTATCCGGAGAAAGGCAAATACTTTGTGCCCTTTGCCACCCGCGATACGGCAGACGTGGTCAGCGTGATGCGCATCGACACCGTGTATCACGATTACTTCGAAGATGACTGGTATGTAGCGCGGATGGAGAGCGATAGTGCCGACTGGGTGGATCCCTACTTCGAGGATCCGCAGCTGACGACCTATATTGCGCCGCGCCTGCTGACCACTTACGCTGTACCCATCCACAACCGTGAGGGGCAGCCCGTGGCCCTACTCTGTTCTGACCTGTCGCTGGAGGATTTGAGAAATGACATGCTGCAGAAAGTCAGACAGGGGAAAAGGAACTACGAGCAGAACGAGAAGTATCCGTCGTACAACTGCATCATCGACTGCAACGGCCGTTACGTTCTCCATCCTGACAGAGACCGCATGCTGAAAGACACGTTCGATGCCAAAGTGACTTTCAAGGGGAAGGAGGGGACCGTATCTGCCATCGTCGACGGAGTGCCGTCGTGGATTTTCTATCACCATCTTAAATATGTGGAGTGGACCGTCATGATGGTGGTACCCGAAAACCTGATACAGCGGCACGGGCGCATGCTCAACACCATCATCCTGCTGGTCATGCTCATCGGTCTGGCGGCTATCTACCTGTTCTGTCGCCAGCAGATCAGAAAGGTGACATCACCCCTCCACCGCTTCGCCCGTTCGGCAGAAGAGGTGGCGAAAGGCAACTTTAATGCTCCGCTGCCCGACATCAGGGACGACGACGAGATACGCCTGTTGCGCGACTCGTTCGGCAACATGCAGCAGTCGCTCAGCCGCTATATCGACGAACTGAAGACGACCACGGCCCAGAAGTCGGCCATCGAGAGCGAGCTGTCGGTGGCCCGCAGGATACAGATGTCGATGCTGACGACCGACATGCCGGAGCGCCCGGATCTGGAGGTTGATGCCACGCTGACCCCCGCCAAGGCCGTGGGTGGCGACCTCTACGACTTCTTCCTGCGTGATAACAGCCTCTATTTCTGCATCGGCGACGTTGCCGGCAAGGGTGTGCCCGCAGCTCTGGTGATGACTACGGTCTGCGGGGCTTTCCGCCTGCTGTCAGAGAGTGAGTCGGAGCCGAACCGCATCGTCAGTCACATGAACGATATGATGAACCGCGACAGCAGCATGACGATTTTCGTCACCTTCTTTGCCGGGGTGCTCGACCTCGGCACTGGGCATCTGCGCTACTGTAATGCCGGACATAAAGCACCACTTGTCGATGGAAAGCCCCTTCCCGTACATCGTAATCTGCCCATTGGTGCCATGCCCGACCAGGCGTTTTCGACACAAGAGACGGATCTTGCCCCGGGAAGCACACTCTTCCTCTATACAGACGGACTCGACGAGGCTGAGGATGCCGGATATCAGCTGTTTGGCAAGAAACGGATTATTGAGGTGATGGAAACCACCAACCCACAGCCCCGCACGCTCATCGAGCGTATGACGCAGGCTGTGGCCGATTTCGTGGGTGATACTGAGCAAAGCGACGACCTCACCATGCTCGCCATACAATGGAAGAAATGCATCAGATGATTGCCAATTCAGTCATCCGTCAGATCACTGGCTGACATTTGTTCACGTTCGGACTCGGCGAGTTTGCCGTCCTTCCACTTGTACCGTATGATTTCCACTTCATCATCAAGCCGCCAGACACTGATGATACATTTGTTCTCGGAGTCGATAGACGGGCTGTAAATCTCACCGTCGTACTTCAATTCCTCGAACTTGTGCACCTTGTCGTTCCAAAGCCAGACATCGTAAGTGTAGTTACCGAATCCGTTCATCGGTCCTGTACACACCTGAAGGTCGGGAATGCCGTCAAAGTTCCAGTCATCCTCCAGGATTTCCCCGATGCTGCCCTTGTTCCAATTCAGGGTGTCGAGTGGGAGAGCCTGACTGTACAGCTCCTGCGTATGTCCTTTGGCATCAGTCAGATAGACAACGATAGTATCCCAGCGCACTTCATCGTCTTCGTTTACGACACGTACTTCCGAGCGGAAGGAATAGTCGGATCGCTGGGGAACATAGTCTGTATCCTCTGCATCAATCTGAGCGACAGTAGCACTATCTATCCCTATACCGTGACCACCGTCCTGAGGTGACTTCTGACCTCCACAAGCTGCCACTATCGTCGCAACTACCATAAATAAAAGACTCTTCAGCTCCAGTTTGGTGTCAAAGACACCTTTGATGATCTTAATCTTACCCATAAATCCTAATAATTTTCAAGACTCAACTTTTGTTAAATGGCTCGTCCAAGAACGCTCCGACGGCTCACGGCAATAAGCCTGTTGCTCACAACAATGGCCACTCAAATGCGAATGTGAATAATGGTAGAGGTCAGATTGCACAAAATGCTAACGGTCACCACAGCGGTTCTGGTCACTTTGGCGGACAACGATCTCTTCAATGGCTTTACGTTTCTTCTCCTTTGGTTCGTCAGCTGCATAGCCAATAGGAATCAGCACGGCAGCTTCCTCATTGTCACCAAGGTCAAAGGACTTCTTGCACAGTTCCGCATCAAAATTACAGACCCAGCAGGTGGCGAGGCCTTGTTCCGTAGCTGCCAGGCACAGATGCTCCACGGCAATGGCTATGTCAATATTGCCATGATGCTTTCCGTCAGAGCGTACCCACTCCTCATCGTGGAGAATGCTGCAGATGATGTACATCGGAGCCGTCGCGAACCACTCGCGGTTATAACACTCCTGCAACTTCGCCTTGTCGGCCTCGTTCTTAACCACACGGAACATCCACGGCTGCTTGTTCACCGCCGACGGGGCAAACCGGACACATTCCATGATGTAGTCCAGCTTTTCCTGTTCAACACACGTAGGCTGATAGTCCCTACAACTATATCTTCTCTTTACAAGTTCCAATAATTCCATATTATCCAACTTCCAGTATATTATTCAATTGCTATCATTCTCATTTCGATGTCATCTACAGGTCTTTCAGCGCCTCCAGATACTGGGGATGGACTTCGATTTCTGCGATTCTCACTATCAGACCACTCATTTCCTGCTCCGATGTAACCACAGGCATATTGGCCTCTTTCCATGCAAGGATGCCACCTTTAAGGTTTATGCACTTATAGCCGACATCTGCCAATTTTCCAGCTGCATTGGCTGAGCGGCGACCACTGCGGCAATAGATGGCAATAGTCTTTTCTTTCGGCAGTTTAGCCTGGGCCTGTTCCACGAAGTCGCTTTGGAACTGGTCGATAAGGATGGCTCCCTTGATATGCCCTTCGGCAAACTCATCGGCCTTACGCACGTCAAGGATCACAACGTTAGAGTCTGCTATCAATTCGGCAAACTCAGTCACATCATAGTTTTCAAAGTTCTGGCTGCAAGCTGTATTCAGCCCAAGGGCAGTCAATAAGAGGGTCATAATCTTCTTCATATAATCATTACTTTAATTTGTTGTCAAAATGACGAATCCGCTGATGCAGACTATAATTCCTGAATCTCTATCATCCGTATTTCAATAATACCTTAATTAATCTCAAAAGTTGGTACAAAAGTACAAAGAATTCTCCAAATATCAGATGAAAACATTAACTTTGCAACAAACTTTAAGTATTGAAGGATATGCAAGAGATTCAGAAGATGGTATTTGGAATCTGCTCTCTGACTATCGCAATGAATAAAGACGAGAAACTGTTCATGTTCTCATCAAGGCTATCATAGATACCATCCATATTGGTTTAAGTCGGGTCATCGGGTCACATTCATCCTCGTTATTGGTTGTCTGCGTAGGCACGCATATTCATCAGAATATCGAAATCATCATCATTCTCGAAGAAGATGTTAGCGACTTTCCATTGGCCATCTTCCACCTGCATCAGCCAGCGCATGGGAACGCCCTTGATGGTGACAGCATCCTTCACCAGAAACCTGACCTCAGCCGTGCCGTCAGGCTGCATCTTGACCTGAATACTATCGGCACTGACAGTTCCCTCGTAGCAATCGTAAACCCAGGGATTCAGCGGCCCCTCTTCACCGAAGTCGAAGAATCCGCCGCACTCGCACTCGCGGTCGATGGCTGCCACTTCATTACTTACCCGTTGCCATTCCTTGCTGCCGAAAAGATCGTCTATCCAAGGCTTATTCTCATCATAGTGCCCCCGCAGCTCATTCCAGTAGGCATAGACGGCATTCACTTGTTTCACGACAGCCTCGACGGTATTCAGTGTGTCAGGCACTAGACAGAAGGTGATGCGGCCAGTCTTATCCATGAAGCCGCGCTTCTTCTCATACTTACCCTTGCCATAGACCACAGCCAGGCCATCTGAGTATGTGATATCATCGCCAGTATAGATTGCCTCGTTATTCACCTTGAAGAGCCGCTGGCCTGTCTTATCGATGATGTAGCAGGAGTCCATCTTCTGAATCTGTGCCACCCCATCCATGAACTTGCGCCCCCACCAGCCGTCTGGAAGTTCGATGACCATCTTACCGGATGGGTCGATATAGCCAGAGTGGGAATTTATGCTCTCTTCACTATTGCCAGGAGTCCTGACTGCTGCCAATCCCTCACTGAAATCACCAGCATAGCTGAAAACGCCTTGAAAAGCCTGCTTGCCCGTCTTGTCAATATAGCTGAACCATTCATGCTCATCGTTCACAAGCACTGCACAGAGTCCCTCGTGGAAGTTGTTGCCGTCGCTCTCGGCCATCGTGCCATATTGGTAGGGAATGACCAGTTCACCTTTGGTGTTAATGTAGCCAACCTCTCCCACCTCATTCACAACGATGGCCATGCCGTCGCTGAACTCATGGGCATAATGGAATTTGTGAGGTATGACCACATTTCCCTCATGGTCTTTGTAGCCGAACTTCCCGTCTTCGTAATCACAGGTCAACTCCATCGGGTCTATCTCCTCCTTTGGCTTCTCGACCCTGCGACCTTGCAGGTCGATATAAAAACGTTCATCTTTCATTATGACACGAGCCACACCACCCCGGAATTTATCCAGGGACTCACAGCCCTCGATGGCCTTGGCGATGGCTTCAAAATCATACTGTCCTTCTACTACGGCATCGACGGAATCCACTTTCGTACTGTCTGTACTTTCAGCAGCGTCTGTCTGACCTGCCTGATTCTGCTTACTGCCGCACGAGGCGATGAACAATGCAAGTGTCATCACCAGCACGATTCTGAATTTCTTTTGTATTTTCATATCTGCTTAAATCATAAAGTATTGTAATAGTGAGTGCAAATATACGAAAAAATGGAGAATCAAAAACGAGGTGTGCAAAAATAATGCTTTGTACACCTCGCTGATTTCCATAATTGGTTACATTAAAACTTTGCCCTAATATTCATCCTCGTTGAAGAGGAAATCTTCTTTAGTAGGATAGTCCGGCCATATTTCCTCTATACTTTCATATACATCACCCTCGTCCTCTATCTCCTGAAGGTTCTCAAGTACTTCAAGCGGAGCGCCTGAACGGATGGCATAATCAATCAATTCGTCCTTGGTTGCAGGCCAGGGAGCATCTTCCAATTTTGAAGCTAATTCCAGTGTCCAATACATATTCTTAGTCTTTGGTTTCTTAAGTTGTTTTTAAATTCGGGCGCAAAAGTAATCATTTTATTCTTATCTGCAAACATTTTGCCATACAATTTCACTCACTCCTGCGTTAAAATTTATTATTTTCGCCAAAACAAACAAGTAATCGCTCAGACGGTTTATGTATTGTAATGTCTCAGGGCTGATTTGGGCCACTTCCGACAGAGCGACGATACGTCGTTCGGCCCTTCGGCATACCGTGCGACAGACGTGTGCCTGGGCTGCTGCCTGCGTACCGCCGGGCAGGATGAATCCCTGACGTTCGGGCAACAGTTTCATCATCCTGTCCACCTCCTGCTCCAGCAATTCAATCTCACCGTCGGCTAGTTTCGCTGAGTCGTATAGTGGCGTCTGGCTCTGATCTGTAGCCAGATTAGTACAGACATTAAAGAGGTTGTTCTGTATCCTGAGGATCATGTCTCTGTCGTCACCCTTAGGAAGCATGGCAGCAAGAAGCCCAAGATGGGAACTAAGTTCGTCAACTGTACCGTAGGCCTCCAGCCGCTCCGATGACTTCTTCATACGGATACCTCCCACAATGCTTGTCTCTCCCTTGTCACCCGTACGGGTGTAAACTCTTGTTATCTTCATATTCTTGTCGGTTAGAAGTTTATTATATAGTTCTGTTTATGTCTTTTCTTGTCGAACATCACGATACCGCAGTAATAGAGATCGAAGGTTATGATAGAACGTTCGTCTGCAACAATCTCTCGCCACAGGTCTTTAGCCCTGCGGATATCCGCTACAATCAATACCGTGTCGGAGTTTACCTTATTATATATATGTGTAAGCCGCCGATAGTAATCACCCTCCAACGACATCACCACCATATCGTCAGACTCCATCTCTTCTTCTTTCCTTCCCTCATTCTCTCCTCCAACCAAGAGAGCGTTCCTGCATCCGGCCCGTAAATATTCCTGATAGGCACTGCTGTCTATCACCGAAGGTTGACGCCAGTTGGCTATACGGAATAATAGCCGTCCCACTTTTTGGGTCAGCCAGTCATCGCCCTTCCCTAGCGTGTTGTACTGATAATATGGCCAATGCTCATTAATCACGTAGCGCACGAACCAATAGTCACCAGGCGACTGGATGCCGAAGCCACGGCAGTGCCCGATTCTACTAAGCCACACGACGGAGGCTGTCAACCATTCCCTGATGCTATTCTGTTTCAATCTGTACTCCATCCTGAATCAGTTCCGCCATATAGTCTCTGATCCTGTTCAGCCCGTTATCTCTTGGACTGGCATTCGAACCATGTGACGAGATAACCGAACCATCGGAGAAAGTTGCATGGAACGACCAGCTCCAACCATCAAGGACTTCCAACATCGGTGTATATGACTCTTTGTACTTATACATCTTCTCTTCCTCGATAATTTGGCGGAACTTCCTCATGGTCGCCACATCCAGCTTCTTCTCAAACAGCGGTCCATAGTTCTCCTTCATCGCCCTCAGCACGAATGCGCCTGTGGAGTCACGTTCCACATGACCCTCATAAACATAACCCGCCATAGTACCGCTACGAGTATACTCCACACTCACCAGTTCACCATCAGGCATCTTTTTCAATGCACAAGACAGCACACCGACCAATCCACCGACCAAACACATGAACAATCCTCCTTTTCTTTTCATAACCTTACAATGATATACTATCAATTGCGCTTATTCAAGTAGATAACTACTCCAATAATAATCAGCGCCACTACGGCAATAATATGCAATAAATCCATAACCTTTTTGTTTTGAGTATAGTCTTAACTTGTGGCTTATTTGAACAGATATTGTGCGAACTCATGCAGAGATTTGCGCCATACTTGCCATTCGTGGTCACCAGGATAGGAGTTGAAAAGCACCTCCACACCACCGTCATGCATCTTCTTCACAATATTCCGTGTGTATTCTATGCGTGGATCCTGCTCGCCGCAACTAAGGAAGAACACATCAAACTGCTGATTGAAGTTCTTGGTATCTGTCATCATTCCCGGCACCTCTGTCTCAAGGTCAAAGTTTGATGCTCCGGCAATTCCTCCGAACATACCAGTAGAGAATACGCCAACGTTGGCAAATACCTCAGGATCACGCAGACCGATATAGAACGACTGGCCGCCACCCATTGAGAGTCCACACATGGCGCGGTACTTACGGTCCTTCTTGACACGATAGTTCTTCTCCACAAATGGTATCACGTTATCGATCAGTTCACTGCGGAAACTTTGCATGCCCTGCCAGCTGTATCCACCGCCGAAACCTCCATTACGCGAACGAACATTACTGTTCGAACTTACAATAATCATAGGCACAGCCTTGCCGGCAGCAATCAGATTGTCCATAATCTGGGCTGTGCGGCCCTGTTCCATCCATCCACGGTGATCCTCGCCACCTCCGTGCTGGATGTAGACAACAGGATAGGCCTGATTGTTCTCGTTATAACCGGCCGGGGTATAGACCATCAGCGGACGCCACGACTCATCTACCTTGGAGTAATAATGGACGGTGCGTACCTCACCGTGGGGCAAATCTTGCACCTCGAAGTCGTCCATTCCTGCCTCAGGGATCTCAATGGCGCTCGACCATCGGCTGCAGCCGTAGAATGTCTGGCTGGCAGGGTCGGATACCGAGACGCCGTCGACAATCAGAAAATAATAGTGGAATCCGGGCACCTGTGGCTTGGTGGTCACAGTCCACATGTCGCCATCAGACTTCTGCATGTCATACTTGGTGCCACACAGGTCTATCTGCACACTCTGGGCCTTTGGCGCATTCACACGGAACATCACGCTGTTGTCCGACAATACTCTCGGATAGGAGCCACGGTTTACGTTTGTCACTGGGGAATAGGAATCCTCAGGGAAACTCTCCTTGCGGAATCCCTGCGCTGCTACTTGAATGTAGGAAACGGCTGAGAGCATGACAGCCAGAATCATTTTGTTAGTTTTCATAAATACAAATTGGTTATTTTGTCGGCAAAGTTACGAAAAAATCTTCGATTATACAAATATTGTTTGCATTTCAGTAGCATTATTTTTCGGGTTACCAAAATAAAACGCGCCCGGCATACGTTATTATGGTGGTGTTCAGACGATTTTACATATTATGGTGTCTGACGTTGACCGCAGTGACGGTCAGTGCACAGTATGACCCGGAGTTCAGTCACTACTGGGCTATGGAGTCGTCGTTCAACCCTGCTGCCATAGGCAAGGATGCAAAGTTGAACGTGGCAGGAGCCTACGCCATACAGTTGGCAGGCTTTGAGAATAATCCGAAAACGATGTACGCTGGTGCAGATATGCCTGTCTATGCCCTGAATACCTATCACGGCCTGGGCGTGCAGTTCATGAACGATGCCATCGGCCTGTTCTCGCATAAGCGTTTCGGTTTGCAATATGCTTTCCAGCCACAACTGTTTGGAGGGAAGATGAGTCTTGGCGTACAAGCTACATTGCTCAGTGAGACCTTCGACGCCTCAAAGGTGGACGTGAATGACTCAGGTGACCCGGTGTTCTCTGGTTCAGGAGAGGCTAACGGAACGGCTCTCGACCTGAGTGTAGGCGTGTATTACAAGCATCGTAACTGGTATGCCGGTGTGTCGGCACTTCACTTTAATGCACCTACGGTAGAATTGGGCGAAAAGAACGAACTTGACGTTTCTACGACATATTATTTGACGGGAGGATACAATATTCGGATGAAAAATCCGTTTCTTACCATACACACCTCATTCTTGGGACGTACTGACGGAGTGGCTTACAGGGCGGATATCTCGGGGCGTCTGATGTACAACCATGAGAAGCGGGTGATGTATGCAGGATTGTCGTACAGCCCTACAAACTCCATTACGGTTCTGATAGGAGGGGATATGCACGGCGTGCGGATAGGGTATAGTTATGAGATCTATACGTCTGCCATACAGATTGGCAACGGAAGTCATGAACTCTTCGTGGGCTATCAGACAGACATCAATCTCTATAAGAAAGGCCGCAACCTGCATAAGAGTGTGAGAATCTTGTAAAGGTAAAAAGGTAAAAAAGGAAAAAGGTAAAAAAGGAAAAGAGTAAATAACGAAGATATGGAAAGGAATGTAAATAGGAGGAAGCAAAAAGGAATGACGGCGAAAAGGTTTTTACCTTTTTACCTTTCTACCTTTTTACTTGTTTTGTTTTCGGGTTGTTTCGGCAGCAAATTGGCATCATCGGAAGGCGGTGAGGTGACTGGCACTGGAGGTCGCAGTTTCAATGAGCCGACCCCCTATGGTATGACGCTCATCAAGCGTGGTCACCTGAAGATGGGTATGGAAACCCAGGATAGTCTTTGGGGACGTAAGACACCTATAAGAGATATCTCCGTAGACGGTTTCTGGATGGACGAGACTGAGGTGACGAATTCCAAATACCGCCAGTTTGTGAACTATGTGCGTGACTCCATCCTGAGGGAGCGTCTGGCTGAGATCGATGAGACGTATCGTACGGTGAAGACTGACAAAGAGGGCAACGAGATTGGTTCGGTGATTAACTGGAAGAAGGCCTTGCCGCGTAAACCAAGTGAGGACGAGCAGGAGATCATCGACGGTCTGTATGCTACGAACCCGGTTACGGGTGAGAAGATGCTCGACTGCCATCAGATGAACTACCGTTACGAGGTGTATGACTATACGGCAGCAGCGCTGCGCCGTAACCGTCTCATTCCTGAGGAGAGATACCTGAATACGGATATCGCGGTGAATCCCAACGAGGAGGTATGGATCTCGAAGGACACGGCTTATATCGATGATGAGGGAAAGATTGTCAGGGAAACGATTAACCGTCAGCTGAGTGGTCCGTGGGATTTCCTGAACACTTATATTGTGAATATCTATCCGGATACGACCTGTTGGGTGAACGACTTCCCCAATGCCGACAACGAGAAATACATGCGCTATTACTTCTCGAATCCCGCGTACAACGACTATCCCGTAGTGGGTGTGACATGGGAACAGGCCAATGCCTTCTGTCATTGGCGTACGGAATATCTGCTGAAGGGCTTAGGCCCTGCTGCCCGGTTTGTGCAGCGCTACCGTCTGCCGACGGAGGCTGAGTGGGAGTATGCTGCCCGTGGTAAGGACCAGAATGAGTTCCCGTGGGACAATGAGGATGTGGCCAGCGGCAAGGGCTGTTTCTTCGCCAACTTCAAACCCGACGATGGTAACTATACCAAGGATGGTAACCTGATCACCAGCCGTGTGGGCATTTATTCCTCCAACAGTAACGGTCTCTACGATATGGCCGGTAATGTGGCAGAGTGGACGAGCACGGTATATACCGAGGCCGGCGTAGACGCGATGAACGACATCAACCCCCAGTTGAGTTATAATGCCGCCAAGGAGGATCCCTATCGCATGAAGAAAAAGAGCGTCAGGGGTGGCTCTTGGAAGGATCCGGAGTCGTATATCCGTTCGGCCTGGCGCTCATCGGAGTACCAGAACCAGCCTCGCTCGTATGTCGGATTCCGTTGTGTGCGCAGTTTGGCGAATTCTACAAGCGAGAAAGCGCCGAGTAAAAAGTAAAAAGGTGAAGGATAAAAAGGTAAGAATATGACAACATACAGTAAATACAATTTCGTATATCGTCTGCAGAAGTGGATGGACAGTGTGCCCGGACAGACGTTCTTGAACTATGCGTATAGTTGGGGAGCCTCCATTGTGATCTTAGGTACACTCTTCAAACTGACCCACCTGCCAGGTGCCAACTTTTTCCTCTTCCTGGGTATGGGAACCGAGGTGTTCGTGTTCTTCATCTCCGCCTTCGACCGTCCGTTTGATAAGACGACCGATGGCATGGAGTTGGATACACATGTGGTTTCAGCTGAAGACCAGGTGGAGCCTGCTACTTCTGCCGTAGCCACTGCCGCTGCCCCTGCCACCGTCATCGGAGGCAATGGCGGAACCATCATCATTGGTGGTGGCTCAGTCGGCTCCGGTGTGCCTAGCCCTGCGGGCGAGACTAGTGAGTCTAGTGAGACTAGTCAAACGAGTTCCTCTAGCCAAGCATCAGTCGATACGGAGGCCATTGCTGCCGTATCGTCATCCGTGACAACGATGGCAGGTGGTGCTGCCGTGGCATTGCCACAGGTTAATCCTGAACTGGAGGAGGCTACAGCCAACTATGTGGACGAGCTGAAGCGCCTCACCGAGATGCTCTCCAAGGTGACAGAACAGAGCGAGCGCCTGGCACGCGATTCTGAGGAGATGGAGAATCTGAACCGTACGCTGACAGGCATCTGCAAAGTCTATGAGCTGCAGCTGAAGAGTGCCAGCTCACAGATCGGCACCATCGACGATATCAACGCTCAGACCCATCGCATGGCAGAGCAGATTGCGGAACTCAACGGTATCTATGCCCGTATGATTGAGGCCATGACCGTGAACATGAGAGCCGCTTCACCCTTAGCACAACAATAAAGGTATAAGGGTAAAAAAGTAAAAAGGTAAAAGAGTAAAAAAGTAAAAAGGTAAAAATGGCAATCAGGAAACGACCCGTCTCGCCTCGCCAGAAGATGATCAATCTGATGTATGTCGTCTTGATGGCTATGCTTGCGCTGAATGTCTCCAACGAGGTGCTCAACGGCTTCTCCATCGTAGAGGAGAGTCTGAAGCGCACCACGCAGAATGCCACCATGGAGAATCTGTCGATATACGATGACTTCGCCACGCAGATGAAGGCTAACCCTCAGAAGGTGAAGCAGTGGTACGACAAGTCGCAGAAGGTGAAGCAGATGAGCGACCATCTGTATAATCTCGTCGACGAACTGAAGCAGGCCATTGTAGTTGAGGCTGACGGCAAGGATGGTGATGTACAGAACATCCGCAACAAGGAGGATCTTGAGGCAGCCAATCAGGTGATGCTTGCCCCAGGCCGTGGCCGTGGACAGGAACTCTACGAGGCCATCAACAGCTATCGCGCCAGTCTTCTGCCGATGCTTACCAGTGCCCGTCAGAAGAAACTGATCGTCTCCAATCTCACCACAGAGGTGCCCAAGAATGTGCAGACGATGGGAAAGAACTGGCAGGAGTATATGTTTGAGGCTATGCCGGCCGCCGCTGCTGTCACGCTGCTCTCCAAACTGCAGAATGACGTGCGCTATGCCGAGGGTGAGGTGCTCCATACCCTGGTACAGAACATCGATGTAAAGGATATCCGTGTGAACGCCCTCGAGGCATTCGTGATACCTAACTCACAGACTATCGTCCGTGGTGATAAGTTCTCGGCCCATATCGTTATGGCTGCCGTTGATACCACCCAGGTGCCCGATATCTTTATCGGCAATCAGAAGGTGACACTCCAGGACAACCTCTACGAACGGATCTGTAATACAACCGGTGACTTCACACTGGCCGGATACCTTGAGACGGTCAATGGTAATGGTGAGCGTGTGCGTCGCGACTTCTCGCAGAAGTACACCGTTGTAGACCCAAGCGCCACCGTCTCGGCCGATCTGATGAACATGCTCTATGCCGGCTACAATAACCCTATCAGTGTGAGTGTGCCGGGAGTGCCCCTTAGTAAGGTGCAGGCCACGATGACCAACGGCACGCTGCAGCCCGTAGGACCTGGCAAGTACATCGCCCGTCCGTCAAAGATTGGCGAGAATGCCACCATCACCGTTGTCTCCACGAACACTGGACGTACGCAGCAGATGGGACAGTTCACCTTCCGTGTGCGCCGTCTGCCTGACCCAACGCCATATATCACGATGAACGACGAGCATGGCAACCCCACTCGTTTCAAGGGTGGTGGACTGGTCAAGGCTCAGCTGGTAGGTGCCAATACGCTTGGAGCCGCCATCGACGATGGTATCCTCGACATAGGTTTCAAAGTGCAGGGCTTCGAGACGGTGTTCTTTGACAATATGGGTAATGCCGTGCCCATCGTCAGTGAGGGCGCTTCGTTCTCGTCCCGTCAGAAGGAGACATTCCGCAAGCTGACGCGTAATCGCCGGTTCTATATCTCACGTGTAACGGTGGTAGGCCCCGACGGTCTTACACGTACCCTGCAGAACCCGATGGAGGTCATTGTGAAGTAATTGAAAATTGAAGATTGAAAATTGAAAATAGAAAATAGAATAAGATTATGAGAATAGTACAAAGTTTCTATCAAAGGGAAGATTGGACGAGAAAGATGTGGATTGTGGCATTCTGCCTACAATTTTCAATCTTCAATTTTCAATCTTCAATATCATCCGCGCAGCCGAAGCAACGGAGGAGCCAGCCCAGGACGGAACAACAACAACAGCAGCAGAAGAAGAACTCTTCTTCGTCTGGAATGTCTATTCGTGCACAGATATCCTTCCCCACGGCAGTGGATATGCCGGAGGATGTGGTATGGCGCCGTGACATCTATCGTGAGATCGACCTCTCGAAGGATGAGAATGCCGGCCTTTACTATCCTGTGCAGCCAGAGGGTAAGCAGATGAACCTCTTTACCTATATCTTCAAACTGGCGCAGAACGGCTATATCCCCATCTATGAGTACTCGATAGCCAACGACGGTGCCGACGTATTCACCGAACAGGCAAAGGTAGAGATGAAGACGCTGCTCGACGACCGTCACATCTTCTATGAGGAGCAGGACGGCAAGCTGAAGGTCGACAACAGCGACATTCCCTCGCAGGAGGTTACGAAATACTACCTCAAGGAGAGTGCCTACTACGATCAGGCCAATGCCATCTTCCATATCAAAGTGATGGCCCTCTGTCCTGTGATGATGCGCGAGGATGATTTTGGAGGTGAGGCCACGCAGTACCCTCTGTTCTGGGTTAAGTACAGCGATTTGGAGCCCTACCTGAACCGTCAGACGGTGATGACCTCCAACCTCAACAATGCTGCCACCATGACGATGGACGATTTCTTCACGCTCAACAGATACCGTGGAAAGATCTATAAGACCAACAATGCCCAAGGCAAGACGCTCTTACAGATCTGCAATGGCGACACAACCAAGCTTTCTGCTGAGCAGAAACGCATTGAAAAGGAACTGGAGGCGTTCCGCAAGAACATCTTTGGTGACCCAGAGAAGAAAGACTCCCTCGACAGCCTCGCCAATGCCAATCCTCAGAACGTGAAGGCAGCTAAGAAAGCAAGGGCTAAGAGTACTAAGGTGAAATCGAGTAGTGTGAAGGCTCCGAAGTCGAAGAGTAGTTCCAGATCATCCTCTTCCAGTGGCAACGCCCGCGTCTCCGTACGACGTCAACGACACTAATAGCTATGAGGAGCCAACGGCCATTTTAAGATGAACGTCGGGGATCCTGCATTGCAGAAACAGCCATGAAGAACGGAAACTCCAAATTTAACGCTATACTAGCTGTCGTACAACAGTAAGTAGTTCTTCTGCATTTTAGTTGAAACATCATAATTCTTGACAAATTGAACAAGTCGTTTCTCAGTGAAGCAACTCATTAAATCGATTGACTCGACTCATTTTACCGTTTGAGTCGAGTGATTTCATGATTTGAGTTGAGTCATTTTTTTGAGGCCCTTGGAGTACATGAATTTTGTCACTCTGAAATCTTGACTAAAAATTCGACTAAATTGCAGAAGAACCCAGTAAGTTGACTATTCATACCGAGAGTGCTGAGTTGTTACTATTCAAAAATACTCCGTTAAAAAATGGCAAAATACTTTGAGCTTTCACCATTTTTGTATATTTTTGCAACAACATAACAAATAATCCTATGGCAACATTCCTCATTCTCATGCAACTGGCCGTCGTGTTGGCGATGATATTTATCGGTGCCAAAGTAGGTGGCATCGGACTGGGCATTTACGGTATGGTGGGCGTATTCATTCTCGTGTTCGTCTTCGGACTGGAGCCAGGAGCCATCCCCATCGACGTGATGCTAATCATAGTGAGTGTCATCACGGCTTCGGCAGCTCTCCAAGCGGCAGGCGGACTGGACTATATGGTGAATGTGGCGGCACGCTTCCTAAGAAAGCATCCCAGTCGCATCACCTTCTATGCACCCCTGGTCACATGGTTGTTTAGTCTATGGGCCGGTACTGCACACACCAGCTATGCGCTCCTGCCTATCATCTCAGAGATTGCCCGTAAGGATAAGGTGCGCCCTGAGCGTCCATTGAGCGTGGCGACGATAGCAGCGTCGCTGGGGTGTACGGGCTCGCCGGTGTCGGCAGCTACGGCAGCTATTTTGTCTGAGGCGTTGTTGGGCGGTAAGGGCATTGGCATGACGGAGATTATGGCGATTACCATTCCAGCCTCCTTCATCGCCATTCTGGTGGCCTCGCTAGTGCAGAACTATGTGGGCAAGCCGTTAGAGAAAGATGAGGAATATCAGCGACGAGTGCGTGAGGGGTTGCTGAAGGTAGAAGAGGAGGCCGCTGACGAGATGAAGGCTGACAACCCACATGCCAAATGGGCTGTGCTGGCATTTATGCTGGGTGTGTTGCTGGTGGTGTTGTTTGGCATCTTCCCAGAGTTGCGCCCCTCGTTTAATGGTAAACCGTTGGCAATGAATACCACCATCGAGATGGTGATGATGAGCATTGCTGCCCTAATACTGCTGGTGGGTAAAGCCGACGTGCGCAAGGCTGCCAGTGGCAATGTGTTTGCATCGGGCATGAACGCGATGGTCTCCATCTTTGGTGTGGCCTGGATGGGCAGCACCTTCTTCGAGGGTCATCACGAGGCGATATTGAGCGATGTGGATAGCTTCTTTACCTCCTATCCGATGCTGTTTGCCATTCCGCTATTCCTATTCAGCATCATGCTTTTCTCACAGGCTGCCACCGTCAAGACGCTCTTCCCTGTAGGACTGGTGTTGGGTGTCCCGCCGATGGTGCTGTTAGTGCTGTTCCCTGCTGTGAACGGTTACTTCTTCCTCCCGAACTATCCTACGGAGGTGGCTGCCATCGGTTTCGACCGTACGGGTACGACGCGTATTGGCAAATATGTGGTAAACCACTCTTTCCAGTTAGCGGGTTTCATCACGACCTTTGTGAGCATAGGCGTGGGCTATCTGTTAATGATGCTCCTATATTGAATAGTTAGAGTAGCCTCTTCCGTTCTTTGGGTATGAACGATGGAACAGAAATACGGGAAAAATAGCATTGACATTGAGGTGCTGCGCGAGTTTTGCGAGCGCGAGGGCAAAGAGGTGACTTACCGCAAGGGCGACCAGCTGGAGCGTGAGGGAGACCCCGCACGATGGTTCGGCTTCGTCACCGAGGGGTGCTTCAAATATGTAACGTATGGCATCAGCAATGACAAGGCCTGCCCTTGCATCGCCGACGTCGCCCGCGAATACGCTGATTTGAACGAAGTTCGAGCCTGCTCCCGCTCGACAAAGTGAGCAAGCCCCCTCTGTGCTCGCTTAATCGCAGCCTTCACCCCAAATGAAAATCTTCCCCGAATGCTTGGCCGTTCGGGGAATTCTTCGTATCTTTGCACCGTTAAACCATTATTAATCCATGATGAAGAAAGTAATTGCATTAGTTGTGCTTGCCGCAGCCATGACGCTGACAGCACAGGCACAGGGGCTCAAGTTTGGTGTCAAGGGTGGCCTGAACATCACGAAGATGTCGTTCAACAAGGATGTCTTCAATTCTGACAACAAGGTTGGCTTCTTTGTAGGTCCGTCGTTAAAATTGTCTTTGCCTTTGGGCTTTGGTGTCGATATTGCCGCCCTCTACGATGAGCGCAGTGCCAATGTGAATTCAGACGGGCAACGCGCTATCGTCACGGCTTCCTACGATGAACGTACTTCTGAAGCCGGTGCCGGTACCTATGGCGACGAGACCATCAAGCAGAAGTCGCTCCAGATTCCCCTCAACCTGCGCTACAATATCGGCCTCAGTTCGATGGCAGGCCTCTATCTCGCTGCTGGTCCCCAGTTCGGCTTCCCTGTGAGCGACAAGGTGTTCAAGACCGAATTCGGCGAGTATCGTCTGAAAGATGCGAACCTGAGCATCAACTTCGGTGCAGGTCTTTACCTCATGGGCCATCTTGAGATTGGCTTCACCTATAATCTGGCTGCAGGCAAGTCGGGTGAGTTTAAAGACTGGAACGATGTGGATACCCACAGCCACGCCTGGCAAATCTCTGCAGCTTACTATTTCTAAATCGTCAATCGTCAATTGTTCGTCGATATCATCCTGCCTGTGCCGCTCGACGGCACGTTCACCTATTCCGTTCCGCAGCAGCTGGAGGGACAGGTGAGGGCAGGTGTGCGTGTGCTCGTGCCCTTCGGCCGCAGCAAGACTTATGTCGGCATCGTCGCCTCGACACAGGGCACTGTCCCCAGCGTGTCGCAGATCAAATCCGTTCTTCAAGTCCTTGACGCGTCGCCCATCCTCACTGACACCCAGATGAGGCTCTGGAAGTGGATCTCCGACTACTATATGTCGCCCATCGGTGAGGTGATGAAGGCCGCCCTTCCCTCAGGCTTAAAGGCAGAGGACGGCTATCACCCCAAGACAGAAACATTCATCCGTCTGACACCGAACTTCCGCAGTGAGCAGGCTCTCCATATCGCCATCGACATGCTGCAGCGAGCACCCAGTCAGCAGAAGGCCTTCATTGATTTTCTTTCTCTCTCAGGCATCGACCAGATGATACAGGGGGACGGTTCTTTTGTTACATCGCCTGAACCCAGTATTACTCGTGACGAACTCCTTAACCAAGGCCATACTCTCGCCACGATCACTGCACTTGTCAAGCGTGGCCTCCTTGAGACCTACGAGCAAGAGGTGGGACGACTGAATCACGGTGGCGACCCTCATCCCGAAAACATCAAACCTCTCAGCGCTCCACAACAGGACGCTTTCAACCAAATACAGTTTTCCTTCCTCAAGAAGAACGTCACCCTGCTTCACGGCGTCACCTCCTGTGGAAAGACGGAGATATACATCCACCTCATCCAGCAGGCCCTCGACCGTCAGCAGCAGGTGCTCTACCTTCTGCCCGAGATTGCCCTCACCGTACAGATGATGGAACGTCTGCAACGGGTTTTCGGCTGCCGGCTGGGCATCTACCACAGCAAGTACTCCGATGCTGAGCGGGTGGAGATCTGGCAGAAGCAACTCTCACGCCATCCCTACGACGTGATCCTCGGAGCCCGCAGTGCCGTGTTCCTGCCCTTCCAGCGGCTCGGACTGGTCATCGTCGATGAGGAGCACGAGACCTCCTACAAGCAGCAGGAGCCGTCGCCTCGCTATCATGCCCGCAGCACGGCCATTATGCTCGCTGCGCTCAACTCCTCAACTCCTGACTCCTCAACTCCTAAGGTGTTGCTTGGCACAGCTACACCTTCCGTTGAGACCTACTACAACGCCACCACGGGGAAATACGGCCTCGTGGAACTCTTCCAGCGTTATAAGGGCATCGAACTGCCGGAGATACAGGTCGTTGACATCAAGGATCTCCAGCATCGTAAGATGATGAACGGTCCCTTTTCGCCCCTGCTGTTGTTAAAGGTGCGTGAGGCCTTGGCTCGTGGCGAACAGGCTATTCTCTTCCAGAACCGCCGAGGCTATGCCCCCATGATCGAGTGCAAGCAGTGCGGCTGGGTGCCCCGTTGTCAGCACTGCGATGTGTCGCTGACCCTCCATCGTAACCTGAACCAACTCTCCTGTCACTATTGCGGCTACACCTATCAGGTGCCCACTGAGTGTCCTGCCTGTGGCTGTAAGGAGCTCCAGACACGCGGTTACGGCACGGAGAAGATTGAGGACCAGGTGCGCGACATCTTCCCTGAGGCCCGTATCTCACGCATGGACCTCGACACCACCCGTACCCGTCATGCCTACGAGCGTATCATCAACGACTTCTCAGCCGGACGTACCAACCTCCTCATCGGCACTCAGATGATTTCCAAGGGCCTCGACTTCGACCGTGTGTCCGTCGTGGGCATCCTCAATGCCGACACCATGCTCAACTACCCCGACTTCCGGGCCTACGAGCATGCTTTCATGATGATGTCGCAGGTCAGTGGCCGTGCGGGCCGTAAGGGTCATCGTGGACTTGTCATACTACAGACGAAGAGTCCCGACCTGCCTGTAATCCAACAAATTGTCGACAACGACTACGCCGCCTTCTTCCGCTCGGTGCTCGACGAACGCCGTCAGTTCCGTTATCCGCCTTATTGCCGACTGGCCTATGTCTTCCTGAAACACCGTTCCGACGATCTTGTGGACACTGCCAGCCAGGAGATGGGCAGTCGTCTGCGCCAGTGGTTCGGCACGCGTGTCCTTGGTCCTGACCGTCCTTCGGTGGCGAAGGTGAAGTCACTCTCCATCCGCAAGCTGATGGTCAAGTTCGAGCCTGGGCTCAACATGTCCGAGGTGCGTCGCTACCTCGCCCTTGCCCGTCAGCAGATGCTTCAGGACAAGCGTTATGCCTCGTTGCAGATCTATTACGACATCGATCCTCTATAGTATCCGATTATGAAAATCATTGTTTCCGACGAGATTGCCTCCGTGTGCCCAGTGTTTGTGGGTGCATGTGTTGAGGCCGAAGTGGTTAATACGCCTTATTGTGAAGAACTCTGGCAGGAGATCAGTGACATGGGTGACCGTTTCCGTGAGACGCTCACCATTGACTCGTTGAAGGAGATGAGCAGCATCGCCGCCACTCGTAGTGTCTATCGTGCTTGTGGCAAAGACCCCTCACGCTACCGTCCTGCCTCGGAGGCGCTTATCCGTCGCATGCTTCAGGGTAAGACGCTCTATCAGATCGACACCCTCGTCGACCTTGTCAACCTTGCCTCCATCGCTTATGGCTACAGCATCGGCGGTTTCGATGCCGACAAGTTTGTGGGCGACACCCTGACACTCGGCATTGGCCGTGAGGGCGAACCCTACGAGGGCATCGGCCGCGGCATGATCAACATCCACGGTCTGCCTGTGTATCGTGACGCGGAGGGTGGGGTAGGCACCCCGACCAGCGATAACGAGCGCACCAAGATCGATATCCACACCCGCCGTCTGCTTGTCCTCATCAACGGCTATGACGGAAAAGAGGCCCGGGTAGCGGAGAATGCCCGCTATATCCAGGACCTCTTGCGTAGATACTGCCAGAGTGATGGTGGCAGTTATCACATCTACCGGTAAAATCTTCTTACCACACCTGGGCGCGCTGCTCCTTGGGCACGAACATCTTGTCGCCTTCCTTGATGCCGAAGGCCTCATACCAGGTGTCGATCATCGGCAGTGCTGCCATCACGCGGATGCGGTTGGGTGAGTGCACGTCGCTATTCACGAGCTGGGCGGTGTACTCTGGTGTCGAGTTGCTGGCCCAGATGCGGGCGTAAGCCAGATAGAAGCGCTGGGCAGGGGTGAAGCCGTCAACATCCTTCAGTGGCTCCTGCTTCATGCGGTTCTCGTAGGCGCGGTAGGCAATCTTCAGACCACCGTTGTCACCGATATTCTCGCCGAGGGTCTTGGCGCCGTTGACGTTGAGACCAGGCACAGCCTCCTGCTCTGAGAACCAGTCGGCCAGTACCTTCGTACGCTCGTTGTACTTCGTCTTGTCGTCTGCTGTCCACCAGTTCTTCAGGTTCCCGTCCTTGTCGAACTGGCAGCCCTGATCGTCAAAGCCGTGTGACATCTCGTGTCCGATGACTGTGCCGATAGCACCATAATTGCTCACGTAGTCGGCCTCAGGATCGAAGAACGGCGGCTGCAGGATGGCTGCGGGGAAGTTGATGCTGTTGAACATGGGGTTGTAGAAGGCGTTGACGGTCTGAGGTGTGCAGGCCATCATGGTCTTATCGACGGGCTTGCGCCAGTATTTGCGGTAGGTGGCCTTGCGAGCCTCCTGAGTGATACGGATATAGTTCTCGATGAGGTTCTCGTTCTCACGGATGTCTACGAACTTCTCCATGTCCTCCCACTTGTCGGGATAGCCCACGTTGATATACATGGCGTGTAGCTTCTCGAGGGCCTTGGCCTTGGTCTCCTCACTCATCCAGGTGTTATCCTTCAGACGGTCCTCGAAGGCCTGCTGCAGGTCTTTCACCAGACGGTACACGCGCTGCTTGCTGGTCTCAGGGAAATACTCCTTCACGTAGAGCTTACCAACGGTCTCGCCCAGGCTGCCGCTAATCTCTGATACGGCACGCTTCCAACGCGGCTTCTGCTCCTGCACGCCGGTGATGGTCTTGTTAGCCTCGAAGACACGGTCTGTGAAGTCGTCCGACAGATAGCCTGAGAAAGCCTTGATCACGTGCAGTTCCATATAGGCCTTCAGGTCGTCGATGCTGGTATTAGCCAGAATATCCTCCACGACGTGCAACGGCTCCAGCTGGCTGACGTTGACGGTGTCGATGTCTGTCGGGAGTCCCATGGCGTCGCGATAGGCCACCCAGTCGATGCCCTTGAAATCCTGCAGCAACTGATCCCATGTCATGATGTGGATACGGAGCATGGGATTGCGCTGGGCCACCTGGTTGAGTGTCTTCACACCGATCTTATGCTCTATCTCCCATTCGGCCTCCATCATGCGCTCGGCATCGGCATCGTTGTAGCCCACCATCTTCAGGAAATCCTTGTTCAGGCTCTTGATGGCTTCCACCACCGTCTTCTGAGTCTCATTAGGCTCGGCATAATACTCCTGAGGCAGCGAGGCACCGCCATGACCGACACCCATCAGGAATTCCGACGACTTGAAGGGGTTGAGGCTCAGGCTCATGCCGAAGGGAGCCGTGTTGAAGCCCTTGTTGTCAAACTCGTACATCAGCTTCAGCAACTCCTCGCGCGTCTTCAGCTCACGTACCTGCTTCAAGTAGGGCAGGATAGGCTCGTAGCCCATCTTATTACGGCCGACGCTGTCCATATAGAGGCGATAGATGGCGCCAATCTTCTGTCCGTCGCTGCCCTGTGGCAGATCCTTCTCGGCAGCGTACTTCATGATAAGTGCGTTGATGCGGTCCTTGTTCAACTCCTCCAGATCGGTAAAGGCACCGTTCTCCGCGTGTTGCTTGTCCAGCGGGTTCGCCTTCAGCCATCCGCCCACGGCGTACTGCCAGAAGTCGTCACCGGGTTTCACACTCTCGTCAAGATTAGCTTTGATACCTTGTGCCGTGCCTGCCATGCTGACGAAAGCAAGAGCAACGGCGAGAATCATTTTTTTCATTGTCTTTTTCTTTTTTTTACCTTGTTTTATATAAAAACTAATACACCTTATAGACGAAATAATTCGTCAAATACTACAAAAATCGACTGCAAATTTATAATTTCTTTCACCTTTTTACAATTTTTTGGGATATTCTGCACATTTTTGTGATGAGTTTTTCCGTGTAACCTGTGCATTCTGCGGTTTATTTCGTAACTTTGCAGCCGATATGAAGACAGACATACAGATTGCAAGGGAATGCGAACTGAAACCCATCGGTGAGATCGCTTCCCAAATGGGTATTGACCCTGAGAGAATTGACCCCTACGGACGCTTTATGGCGAAGGTGCCCGTGGAGATGATTGATGAGGAGAAAGTGAAGCAGAGCCGGTTGATCCTGGTGACGGCCATCAGCCCTACAAAGGCGGGTATCGGTAAGACAACGGTGAGCATCGGCCTGACGCTGGGTCTGAACAAGATCGACAAGAAGGCGGTGGTGGCTCTGCGTGAACCATCGCTGGGACCGTGCTTTGGCATCAAGGGTGGTGCTGCTGGTGGCGGCTATGCCCAGGTGTTGCCGATGGAGAAGATCAACCTGCACTTCACGGGCGACTTTCACGCTGTGACCTCAGCCCATAACACCATCAGCGCCTTGCTTGACAATTATATCTATCAGCATCGTAAGGAGGGTTTCTCACTGAGAGAGATCTTCTGGAAGCGGGTGCTCGACGTGAACGACCGGGCGCTGCGCAATGTGGTGACAGGTCTGAGGGGCGACGGTGTGGTGAACGAAACGGGCTTCGACATCACCCCCGCATCAGAGCTCATGGCCATACTCTGTCTGGCTACGAGTGAGAAGGACTTGCAGCGACGCATAGAGAACATCGTGCTGGGGATTACTGCGGACGGAAAGCCTTTCCGTGTGAGTGACCTTGGCGTGGCAGGAGCCATCACAGTGCTTTTGCGCGACGCGCTGAACCCGAACTTGGTACAGACGACGGAGCATACGCCTGCCTTCATCCACGGGGGACCATTCGCCAATATCGCCCACGGCTGTTCGAGCGTGGTGGCCACGAAGATGGCGATGACGTTTGGGGACTACGTGGTGACGGAAGCGGGTTTCGGAGCTGACCTGGGGGCAGAGAAGTTCTTCGACATCAAGTGTCGGAAGACAGGTCTGCAGCCTCGGCTGGTGGTGATCGTCGCTACGACCCAGGGACTGAAGATGCACGGTGGCGTGCCCCTGGAGGCCATCAAGGAACCGAATATGGAGGGTCTGAAGGAGGGTCTGAAGAACCTGAACCGACATATCAACAACATGCAGGGCTTCGGACAGCCCGTGGTGGTAACGCTGAACCGTCACGACACGGACAGCGAGGAGGAGATCGACGTGGTGCGCAAGAACTGTGAGGACCTGGGCGTGGTGTTTGCTGTGAACGAGGCTTTCCTGAAAGGGGGCGAGGGTGCTGTGGAACTGGCACAGAAGGTGGTGGACACCATCGACCGTTTCCAGCCGCTGCCCATCCACTTCACCTACAAGGAGGCCGACTGTCTGGAGGACAAGATCGAGAAGGTGTGCAAGCGCATCTACGGGGCTTCTGCCGTGGAGTACAGCAAGACGGCGAAGAGACGGCTGGAGTCGCTGCGTGCGATCTTTACCGATGATGATGAGGCCATCGCGCATTACCCGGTGTGCATCGCCAAGACGCAGTTCTCGTTCACAGGCGATTCCACACGCTACGGCTCGCCTGAGGGATTCACCATTCGCATACGGGACGTAATCCTGAACCTTGGTAGTGAGATGATTGTGGCGATTGCAGGAGATATGCTCCGTATGCCCGGACTGCCGAAGAGTCCGCAGGCAGAGCGCATCACCATCGAGGACGGAGTGATTGAGGGGCTGAGTTAGGAGATTGAAAATTGAAGATTGAAAATTGAAAAGTGAAGAAATTATATATTGAGACATACGGCTGTCAGATGAACGTGGCAGACTCTGAGGTGGTGGCCAGCGTGATGAGGATGGCTGGCTACGAGACGACGGAGGATTTGAACGAGGCGGATGCGGTGTTCCTGAACACTTGTTCGGTGAGGGACAATGCGGAACAGAAGATATACCATCGTCTGGATGCGCTCGACGCCATCAAGCGCAAGCGCCCGCTGATCATCGGCGTATTAGGCTGTATGGCAGAGCGCGCACAACAGGACTTGCTCGACAACCACCACTGTGACCTCGTGGCAGGACCTGACGCCTATCTCTCGCTGCCAGACCTCATAGCACAGGCTGAGGCTGGCCACAAGGCGATGAACATTGAACTCTCTACGAGTGAGACCTATAAGGATGTGGTGCCCCAGCGTATCGGATTGGGACACAGGATAGGCGGTTTCGTGAGTATCATGCGAGGCTGCAACAACTTCTGCCACTACTGTATCGTGCCCTATACCAGAGGCCGTGAGCGCAGTCGTGATGTGGAGAGCATACTCCGTGAGGTGCGTGACCTCAGGGACAAGGGCTTCAAGGAGGTGACGCTGCTGGGACAGAATGTGAATTCGTATAGGAGTCAGGAGACAGAAGGCAGGAGTCAGAAGATAAATTTCCCAGAACTGCTGAGGATGGTGGCGGAGGAGGTGCCTGAGATGAGGGTGCGGTTTACGACGAGCCATCCGAAGGATATGAGCGACGAGACACTGCGCGTGATCGCTGAGATGCCGAATGTGTGCAAGCATATCCACCTGCCAGTGCAGAGCGGCTCTGATCGTATTCTGAAACTGATGAACAGGAAATATACGCGTGACTGGTACCTGGACCGTGTGGCAGCCATCCGCAGGATCATCCCTGACTGCGGGCTGTCGACGGATATCTTCGTGGGCTACTGCTCAGAGACGGAGGAGGATCACCAGTTGTCGCTCCAGCTGATGCGTGAGGTGCAGTACGACTCGGCCTTTATGTTCAAGTATTCTGAGCGTCCAGGCACCTACGCCTCGAAGCATCTGAAGGACGATGTGCCTGAGGAGGAGAAGATCCGTCGTCTGAACGAGCTGATACAGTTGCAGACGGAGATCTCGGCCCAACAGAACAAGAAAGACGAGGGCAATGTGTTCGACGTACTGGTAGAGGGCTTCTCGAAGCGTTCGAGGGAACAGCTCTGCGGACGTACTGAACAGAACAAAATGGTGGTCTTCCCCAAGTTTGGCCATCACATCGGTGAAATCGTTCCCGTCCGGATCACTAGTTCCACCAGTGCTACTCTCTTAGGAGAGATTACGGTGGATTTATAGTCTATAGAATAAAAATCCTTAGAAAAGAATATGAAAGAATTTCTCAGCGTACTCAGGAGGTTTGTGCCGCCGTATAAGAAATACCTGGTCCTCAGCATCGTGTTCAACATCCTGTCGGCTGTGCTGAATATATTCTCGTTTGCGGCCCTGATCCCCATCCTGCAGATCCTCTTCCAGACGAGTGATGCAGAGACCGCCACCAGTCTGATGGCGTGGGATTGGACGGACGTACAGACGGTGCTGATGAACAATATGAACTACTACGTGAACGGTCTCATTGCTGAATGGGGACAGACCACCACCTTGTTGCTGATAGGTGTATTCCTGGCTGTGACCACAGCCCTGAAGACGGGTGTCTACTATCTTGCTGCTGTGAGCATCCTGCCGATCCGTACGGGTGTCGTACGTGATATGCGGAACCAGCTCTACCGGAAGATCACCTCCCTGCCCATGGGCTTCTTCAGCGAAGAGCGCAAGGGCGACATCATCGCCCGTATGAGTGGTGACGTGGACGAGGTGGAGCACTCGATCATGGCCAGTCTGGAGATGATGTTCAAGAACCCCATCCTCATCATCAGCTACTTCGCAGCCCTCCTGTTCATATCGTGGCAACTGACACTCTTCACGCTGACCATCGTACCTATCATGGGCTGGTTCATGGGGTGGGTAGGCCGTAAGCTGAAGCAGGACTCCATCAAGGCACAGGCGCTGTGGAGCGACACGATGAGTCAGGTGGAGGAGACACTCGGAGGCCTGCGCATCATCAAGGCCTTCATCGCTGAGGAGAAGATGAACGACCGTTTTAACACCGTGAACTCTGCCTATCGCACGAACCTCATGCGCGTGTTGTCGCGTCAGGTCCTGGCCCATCCCATGAGTGAGTTCCTGGGTACGATCATGATCGTGATCGTGTTGTGGTTCGGAGGTGTGCTCGTACTCAACAACCACTCCCTCTCCGGACCGATCTTCATCTATTATATGGTGATGCTCTATTCCATCATCAATCCCCTGAAAGACTTCTCAAAGGCCGGCTACAGCATTCCCAAGGGACTGGCCTCGATGGAGCGTATCGACAAGATCCTGATGGCTGAGAACACCATCAAGGAGATTCCTAACCCCAAGCACATCAGCAGCTTCGAACATCAGATAGAGTTCAAGAATGTGAGCTTTGCCTATGGTGAACAGTATGTGCTGAAGGACATCAACCTCGTGATTCCGAAGGGCAAGACCATCGCACTCGTAGGACAAAGCGGCAGTGGCAAGTCGACGCTCGTGGACCTGATTCCCCGTTACTACGATGTGCAGGAGGGCGAAGTGCTCATTGACGGCATCAACGTGAAGGACCTCGGCATCCACGACCTGCGTCAGCTCATCGGCAATGTGAATCAGGAGGCCATCCTCTTCAATGACTCGTTTAGGAATAACATCTCCTTTGGCGTCGACAATGCCACACAGGATCAGATCGAGGAGGCTGCCCGCATCGCGAATGCCTACGATTTCATCATGGCCTCCGAACAGGGCTTCGACACGAACATCGGTGATCGTGGAGGACGACTCAGTGGTGGTCAGCGACAGCGCGTCAGCATTGCCCGGGCCATCCTCAAGAATCCGCCCATCCTGATCTTGGA
>CAMKSE010000032.1 GCA_946415365.1 uncultured Prevotellaceae bacterium | reverse complement strand
ACAACCAAGGCGGCGATAATAACAACCAAGGCGGCGATAATAACAACCAAGGCGGTGGTGACAACAACCAAAATGAGGAAAATTATGAATATTACGGCGAAGATACGTATATCATCATCGACGGGGAAAAGATTCCTTACCTCAAAGCGAATATGAGTATGTATGGAGGCATTCAGAGAACTCTTAGCGACAGCGACATGAAGATTCCGCAGGATGGTAAGGAGTGCCTCAACCTGCCAGCTTTCAGGACTCTCGTTGCTGATGGCTATCTGCCTGTTAAGGATACAAATCTCCGTACCTGGGTGAAATGGCAGGGCGGTGATGGCTACTTTAGCGACTGGATTGTGACGCTGACGGAAGCAAAGAAGATTGACGATGATGACGATGATGACGATGATGACGATGATGATGAAGAAGACCCAAGTCCATTTGTATGTCGTATTATCGCCGAGGACCTGACGGTGGGTGAGAACAGTGACTTCGACTTCAACGATGTGGTGTTCGATGTTTTCTGCGATGGCAGCACAACAACCATTCGTCTGAGAGCTGCAGGTGGTGAGTTGCCACTCACTGTTGCTGGTCATGAAGTTCATAAGGAATTCGGTTTCACCAACAGCTACCCGCTCATCAATACTGGCTGGGATGGAACCCTGGAATATGAGAATAGATATGTAGACTTCACTATCCCTGGTACCTATAATACTCGTGAATTGGCAAATACGATCCCCGTTATTGTGACAAAGAAGGGTAAGAATGAAGAACTTGTCAACATTCTGCTGACAGCCGAAAAAGGAAAGGTTGCCAGTAAGGTTTGCGTAGGACGCGACTACAAGTGGTGCCGTGAGCGTCAGGATATCGATGATAAGTACCATATCGGAAATGGTATTGATGAGGGAACAAGGCTGTTCCAGCAGTATATCATCGGAAATCTTCGTGGTGACTGGGCAACGGGTAATGCTTGGTATCAGCAAGTGGGTCAGTAAGACAAGCGGAAAAAACATTCATCAAAATAAATTTCTATTTCATCAGTACTTAAAGACTAATCCGGAGGGGGCATCTGCGAGAGCAGTTGCCCCTTTTTTAGGGCAAATGAAAATAAATGGCGATTTATTTTGCTTTTTGCTCAATTTACACTATCTTTGCAGTCTGTATGGTATTGAATTATATATGGATTGCGTTTTTCATCATTGCGTTTGTCATCGCAGTGGTGAAACTGGTGTTTTTCGGAGACTTTGATGTGTTTCCGGCTATGATGGATTCGACGTTCTCATCGTCGAAAACAGCCTTTGAGATCTCACTGGGACTGACGGGTGTGCTGTCGCTATGGCTTGGCATCATGAAGATTGGCGAAAAGGGTGGGGTGGTCAACGTGCTGGCCCGACTGTTGTCGCCTGTGTTCGCCAAGCTGTTCCCTGATATTCCCAAGGGGCATCCCGTAACGGGCAGTATCTTTATGAATATCGCCGCGAATATGCTGGGACTCGATAATGCCGCCACGCCCCTGGGCCTGAAGGCGATGGAACAGCTGGATGAGGTGAAAAACGAGAAGTTAAAAGTGAGGAAGGAGGCTGGTGAGATCAGCGAGAGTCAGTTCCAGGACCTGAAGGTGACTGCGTCGAACCCGATGATCATGTTCCTCGTGCTGAACACCAGCGGCCTGACGCTTATACCTATTTCCATATTGGTGTACAGGGCCCAGATGGGTGCCGCCCAGCCTACGGATGTGTTTATCCCCATCCTGTTAGCGACATTCTTCTCGACGTTGGCGGGTATCATCATCACCAGCCTTTATCAGAAGATCAATCTCCTGAACCGTACCATCCTCCTGACGTTGGGTGGTGCCGCAGTGGTGGTGGCTGCCGTCATCTGGGGCTTCGGACAGCTCGACTCCGTGCTGATGAACAAGGTGAGCACCTCGACGGCGAATATCATGCTGATGGTGATTATCATCGCCTTTATCCTGGCTGGCCTGCGGAAGAAGGTGAATGTCTACGAGGCCTTCATCGAGGGAGCGAAGGAGGGCTTTACTACGGCAGTCCGCATCATCCCTTATCTCATTGCGATTCTTGTAGCCATTGGTGTGTTCCGTGCTTCTGGGGCAATGGATATGCTCATCGACGTCATCAAATATGGTGTTGAGGCTTGTGGCGGCAATACCGACTTCGTAGGTGCTTTGCCAACGGCCCTGATGAAGCCTCTCTCAGGAAGCGGGGCCCGGGGTATGATGGTTGATGCGATGACTACCTATGGGGCCGACTCCTTCATTGGTCGTCTGAGTTGTATCTTCCAAGGATCGACGGACACCACCTTCTATATTCTCGCCGTCTACTTCGGCAGCGTGGGCATCCGAAAGACGCGTCACGCTGTGGCCTGCGGGCTTTTGGCGGATCTCGCAGGTATCATCGCTGCAATAGCAATAGCATATATGTTCTTTGGTTAGGAGGAAAATGGCAAATCTGAAATCACTCGCAAAAGATACGGCCATCTATGGCCTGAGCAGTATTGTAGGCAGATTCTTGAACTATCTGCTGGTGCCGCTTTATACCCACTACATGCCTAAAGACTCAGGTGACTATGGCATCAGCACAAACATCTATGCCTATACCGCCCTGATATTGGTTCTGTTGACGTTTGGCATGGAAACGACCCTCTTCCGTTTTGCCAATGATGAGAAATGCAAGCCCGATACCGTTTTTTCTACGGTGATGGCTACGGTAAGTTCGCTGACACTGGTGTTCCTGCTGCTCATCTTCGGATTCATTACGCCTATCAGCAGTGCCCTTGGCTATGCAGAACATCCAGACTATCTGTTGATGATGGCAGTCGTTGTTGCCCTCGATGCCCTGCAGGCTATTCCATTCAGTTTTCTGAGGTTCCAGAAACGGCCTATCCGTTTCGCCTCACTGAAAATGCTCTTTGTGTTTCTGAACATTGCCCTGAACGTGATCTATTTCGTGCTCTTAGGCAAGACATCTGTGTTCTACGTGTTCTTCATCAATCTGCTTTGTACAGGATTTATTACATTCTTCTTTATACCAGACCTGTTCAAGATCCGTTGGCACTTCGATGGTAGTCTGCTGCGCCGTATGCTCAGCTATTCGTGGCCCATCCTGATCCTTGGCATCGCAGGTATTCTGAATCAGGTGGCCGACAAGATTATCTTCCCGTTGGTATATCCCGATGAGGCAGAGGCCAACGTACAATTAGGTATCTATGGCTCTTGCGTGAAGATCGCTATGATCATGGCCATGATTACTCAGGCTTTCCGCTATGCCTACGAGCCTATCGTGTTTGCCAAGAGCAAGGACAGTGATAAGACGGAGTACTACGCCTCGGCCATGAAGTTCTTTATCATCTTCACGCTTCTGGCCTTCCTCTGTGTGATAGGCTGGATGCCGTTGCTTAAGTATATCATCGGTGAAGACTATCGTGAGGGTCTGGGTGTAGTGCCCATCGTTATGGCAGCAGAGATCATGATGGGCATCTACTTTAACCTGTCGTTCTGGTATAAACTCATCGACAAAACCATCTACGGGGCGTGGTTCTCAACGATTGGCTGCCTCGTGCTCTTAGCCGTGAACATCATCTTTATTCCGAAGTATGGCTACTGGGCCTGTGCTTGGGGAGGTGTGGCAGGTTATGGTACAGCGATGACGCTGAGCTACATTGTAGGCCAGAAGAAGAACCCTATTCCCTATCCCTTGAAGGATATTGCTATGTATATTGTTATCACAGCCATTCTTACATGGCCAATGATTGCCTATAAAAACGTGATTCCTATGTGGGGACAACTACTGATTAATACGCTGTTCATCGGATTGTTCCTGACTTATATCGTTAGGCATGATTTCCCCCTCAGCAGTATTCCTGTTATCGGAAAGAAAATATGTAAAGGTAAAAAAGTAAGAAAACAGGCGGAATGAATGACAATGTTATATATAAACTTGGTAAGGCGTTCGCATTGAGAATCATAAAGTTATATACATATCTTTGTGACGAGAAAAAAGAATGTGTTATTTCAAAACAAATATATCGTTGTGGCACTAGCATTGGAGCTAATATAGCAGAAAGTATTTATGCTCAGAGTGAAGCCGATTACATAAATAAGCTTAAGATATCTCTCAAAGAGGCAAGTGAGACTAGGTATTGGTTAGAACTCTTGTATGAGTCAGGGATTATTGATGAATTGCAATATCAGTCTCTTCTCAATGATCTTAGTACGATAATGGGGACGACAATAAATATAATAAATAAAATCAATAAGAAATGAAGAAGTTTTTGTTTTTTGTTTTACCTTTTTACTTTTTTATTTTTTTACCTTTAAAAGCCGATGAGGGTATGTGGACGCTGTACAACCTGCCGAATGCTGTCTATGAGACGATGAAGCAGGAGAATTACGAACTGCCTTATGGCGCATTGTATGAGGGCGACGATGCCATCAAGAATTGTGTGGTGAACTTCGGCGGTTTTTGTTCGGGTGTCGTCGTGAGTCCCGATGGTCTGGTGTTTACCAATCACCATTGCGGCTTTGAGGCCATCCGTTCCCACTCGACGGTGGAGCATGACTATATGCTGAACGGCTTCGTGTCGAATAGTTATGAGGAGGAACTGCCTAACAAGAACCTGTACGTCAGCTTCATGGTGGAGCAGAAGGACATTACCCCTTACCTCGACTCTCTCGGCATACAGGCGATGACGCGCGATGAGCGTTGGCTGTTCCTCGATTCCATAGAGAATGCCATGCTGAAGGACATCCGTAAGCAAGACTCCACCCTGCGTCTGGAGATCTCAAGGTTCTATGAAGGAAACAAGTTCTATGCCACGACCTACCGTGACTATGAGGATGTACGTCTGGTGTTTGCCTTGCCAAAGTCTATGGGAAAGTTCGGTGGTGAGACAGACAACTGGATGTGGCCGCGTCAGACCTGTGACTTCTCAGTGTTCCGTATCTATGTGGATCCTAAGACGGGTGGTCCTGCGAAGTACTCTAAGGACAACGTGCCCTATCATCCGAAGAAATGGGCTCCCGTATCACTTCAGGGCTATGAGCCAGGTTCGTTCTCTATGACTATCGGCTATCCTGGCAGTACGAGCCGTTATCTGTCGAGTTATGGTATCCTTGAGCGTCGTGATGCCAGAAACAAACCTATGTATGAGACCCGTGAGGTGAAGCAGGCAGTGATGTTGCGTCATATGAGGGCTGATGAGGCTGTGCGCATCAAGTACGACTCCAAGTACGCCCAGAGTTCTAACTACTGGAAGAACAGTATCGGCATGAACAAGTGTATAGACTCCATCGGTCTTATCCGTCAGAAGGCCGAATACGAGCAGCAGATCCGCCACTATCAGGACTCTACGGGTTTCCTTATGGGTAAGCTTGACTTCAAGTTGTTGGAGCATCTCTATCAGAAGCGTTTTGCTGCGATGCGGGCTCTGACCTTCTATAACGAGACCTTCGGACGCTCGGCTGACGAGATGACCCGTCGTGCTGTCCGTGTGCAGAATGGCGCCATCATCAACGGCAAGGAAGGAAAGCCCAAGTCGTACTATATCGAGTTCAAGAACAACACCAGCGAGTGGGACTATGATACCGATCGTGAGATACTGGCAGCCTTGCTGAAGCATTTCCGTGAGAAGGTGGAGATCAAGTACCAGCCCGACTTCTATAATGTGATCGACCATGACTTCAAAGGTGACTACCAGAAGTTTGTGGACCATCTCTACAAGAAGTCAAAGCTGATGAAGAGTGATAAGAAGATCTATGTGAACAAGAAGAGTTATCACCGTGATCCGGGTGTGGTCTATGGCGAAAGTCTCGTCTCTGCCCTTGCAGACATCACTGCCGACATCACATCGACCTATGACAGCATCGACTTCCAGGAGCGTTATCTCTGTGCTGCCAAGCTCCGTATGGAGGAGGATGTGCCCAACTACAGCGATGCAAATTTCACGATGCGCCTCAGTTACGGACAGGTGGGTGAGTACTTGCTTGACGGTAAGCCATCGGGTTATTACACGACGGCAAAGAGTATTGTGGAGAAGATGGATAAAGCCAGCGAGAATTATGAATATGAGGCGGAGCCCATTATGCGGGAGTTGCTCAGTGTGACGGACTTCGGCCCGTACACCGACAAACGTACAGGAACGTTGCAACTCTGTTTCTTGTCGAACAATGACATAACGGGTGGCAACAGCGGTTCACCGATGTTCAACGGCAAGGGAGAACTGATTGGTCTCGCCTTCGACGGTAACTGGGATTCGCTTTCCAGTGACATCTTCTTCGACTCACAACTGGCCCGTTGTATCGGCGTTGACATCCGCTATGTGCTCTATATGATGGAGAAGTGGGGCAAGGCCGATCGTCTGCTGAAGGAAATCAATGCGAAATAACTATCTCGGATAACTAAACAATGAAAAGACTTACTACTATCCTACTAATGGCTGTCCTCTGCCTGAATATGCAGGCAGAGGGACAGCCGAAACGTATAGACCTCAGTGGCATTTGGCAGTTTGCCTTAGACCGAGAGGGGACGATGCTTCCTGACGGCAATATGACGGAAACCGTCCAACTGCCAGGCACTACCGATACGAACAAGAAAGGCGACTATACATCCAAGAGTGAGGAAACCACCCATTTGACACGCCCCTGGTCATATAAAGGTAGGGCGTGGTACCGTCGTTCGGTGGAGATTCCTACCATGTGGAAGGGAAGTCCTGTCTTTCTGATGTTGGAGCGTACCAAGCCGTCAGAGATCTATGTGGACGGCAAGCTTGTCGGGAGTTCCAACGATATCTCCACGCCACAGGTGTTCAATCTCTCGAAGGTGCTGACGCCTGGCAGTCACACCCTTGCAATCATGGTGGATAACAGCAGTGGTGTGCCGGAACAGATCTATGCAAACAGTCATGCTTATACCGAGGATACCCAAACCAACTGGAACGGAATCATCGGCAGAATTGAGCTGTCGGATGGTTTCCCTCCAACAGAGCAGGGGGAAATCCATCCGAATTTCAAGGACTTCCATATTGAAGGTCAGCACTTCTATGCCAATGGACATAAGATATTCCTCCGGGGAAAACACGATGCTTGCGTTTGGCCGTTGACAGGTCATGTGGCAATGGATGTGGAGTCGTGGCGACAGTATCTTGGCGATTGTGCTGCCTATGGCCTGAACCACGTGCGCTTCCATAGTTGGTGTCCGCCAGAGGCTGCTTTCGTCGCTGCCGATGAGTTGGGCATCATCCTACAGCCGGAGCTTCCTTTCTGGGGCGACTTCAACGACAAGGACTCTGTGCTTATGCAGTTCCTGCACAAGGAGGGTGAAAACATCCTGCGCACTTATGGTCACCACCCCTCATTCCGGATGTTTGCCTTGGGCAACGAACTTTGGGGCAGTATTGACAAAATGGCCCAATTCATAGAGGACTTCAAGAAAATGGCACCAGACAAGGTCTACACCTTTGGCTCAAACTATTACCTGGGCTATCAGGGAGTGAAGAAGGGAATGGACTATTTTACGACATGCCGTGTAGGTGGTGAAGGCTGGGGAAACTACAACACCCATACCCGTGGTTCGTTCTCCTTTGCCGACGCTGATGACGGTGGGATGATCAATCACTTCTATCCCAATACGATGATGAATTTCGAGGAGGGCTGTAAGCTGGCCTTCCCGGAAGGAAGTAGCTGGACAAAGGCTGTACCCGTCATCTCGCATGAGACAGCACAGTTCCAGACTTATCCTGACTACGATGAGATACAAAAGTATACTGGCGTGCTCTATCCCTATAACATGGAGGTGTTCCGTGACCGCTTGGAGAAGGCGGGCATGCTGGATCAGGCGAAGGATTTCCATCAGGCCAGCGGACTCTGGTCGCTGCAACTCTATAAGCAGGATATCGAGATGGACCTGCGTACCCCTAATATGGCAGGCTTCCAGCTTCTTGACCTTCAGGACTACCCTGGACAGGGTTCGGCCTACGTTGGTATTCTCGATGCTTTCATGGATCCTAAGGGACTCTGCACAGAACGGGAATGGCGACAGTGGTGTGCCCCTGTAGTGCCGCTATTGGTGGCTGACAGGTTCTGCTTCACTATCGAGGACGGCATCCATGCCTGGATTCAGGTAGCTAACTATAGCGGTGAGTCGCTCAACGGCAAGACCCTCCGCTGGGAACTCACAGGAATGAGTACTATCAGTTCGGGTGAGATGAAGCTGCCTTCTACAGAAGGGCTCTTCACTGCAGGAGAACTGAAGATAGATCTTAGCAGTCTCGACAAACCCACACAGTTGCAGTTGTCGCTCTGCATTGATGATACGGAATACTATGGTGCGCCTTATCACAACACTTATGATCTCTGGGCATACCCCGCATGGACAGATCTGAGCAAACTCGAGAGCATGTTGATGGTTACTAATGAACTGGACGAGAGAGCTGTGGCCCAGTTGGAGAAGGGCAAAAGTGTGCTGCTGATGCCAGAGGCTTCAGAACTGACGGTAGGCGGACTTTTCCAGACAGACTATTGGAACTACCGTATGTTCAAGACAATTTCAGAGAATAACAAGAAGACGGTCTCCCCAGGCACCCTTGGTATCCTCTGTGATCCGAAGCATCCCATATTCCGTGGCTTCCCCACACAGATGCACACCAACTGGCAGTGGTTCCCCATCATTAAGGCGAGCCATCCCATGATGCTCGACAACACAGGCAAGGACTATCGGCCCATCGTGCAGGTGATTGACAATATCGAGCGCAACCATAAATTCGGACTCATCTTTGAGTTCCAAGTGGGCAATGGCAAACTGCTCGTCTGTATGGCAGACCTCGACCATGCAGCCTCCTATCCAGAGGGCCGTGCGTTCTACCGCAGCGTACTGGAGTATATGCTATCCCCAGATTTCGCCCCGAAGACGAAGATAACGCTTGACGACTTTCGTCAGCTGATGACGACCCCTGTCGTTGAGGGGAAGATCGGCGAACTGAATAATATCTCACCATATTAAATCAGAAATGCCCCACAGTGTTACAAAGATGTACTTTTTTTTCGAATATATGCATAAAAGTTTGGAACTTTCAATAATTTGTTTTATCTTTGCAGTGTGATATCGATAAAAGACTAATTCTATATTTTAACCCTTTAAAACAAACGATTATGAAAAAGTTTTTATTATTGGCTGTCGTCATGTTCGCCAGTCTGACGGTAAGCGCACAGCAGAAAGTAGGTACATTTTCTGTTATTCCGAAGGTAGGTTTCAACCTTGCTAATTTGGCAGGCGACGTTGAAGGCAACAGCATGAAGTTCGGTTTGGTTGCTGGTGGAGATGTGATGTATCAGGTTACCCCGACGATTGGAGTCAGCGGAGGTGCTTTCTATTCTATGCAGGGATGTGAGGGTGAAGGTGACACCTCTTTCTCTCTCGGCGAAATTAATATCCCTCTATTGGCTAACTTCTATGTTGCTCCGAATCTGGCATTGAAGACTGGTTTACAGCCAGGTATCATTGCATCGGCAAAGTCAAAGTCTGGTGATCACAGTCATGATGTCTCAAGTTCTTGCCAAACCATTGAGATATCTGTTCCATTTGGTATTTCCTATGAGATTTCCGACTTTGTCATCGATGCCCGCTATAACCTCGGTCTGTCCAAGATTAATAAGAATAGCGGAAGTCAGCGCAACAGCGTCTTTCAGATAACTGTCGGATATAAGATACCGTTCTAATCCTGATAGAGAAAGAACAGCCTCACACTCGGATATCGGTGCGAGGCTGTTTTTTTATTTTTTCTTACGAGGCTTACGTCTGGCCCAGCCTTCTTCGGAGAAATCGGGTTCTAGGCCGACAAGGTCTCTTGGAACCTTATTCATAAGACTGCGCCAATCCTCCTTTTTCTGACGATTGGGTTTTTTAGGAGTCGTTTCTCTCGGATTCCTACCGCCCTCGTCGGCATCGTTGCAGCGGATGGTGCGCCCCTTATAGCGGATACCTGTTAGTTGGATCATCACCTTCTTGGCGTCTTTCTCAGGCACCTCGAAGTAGGAAATTGTGTCGAGCAGGTCAATATGACCAACCTCCTGACGGCCTCCCACGAAACGGTTCAGTGTCTGCATCAGTTCACCAGGGTAGAATCCGTCGCGCTTACCTAGGTTGATGAACAACCGTCGGTAGCCCTTTTGAGCCTTGTTCTGCAGTTTCTGCCTGTCGGTCTGGGGATTCTTTTCCTTCTTGTCGGGCACTACAGCCTCAATCTCAGGGGCCTCGGCATAGTAAGCGAGGAACTTGCCGAACTCCAGTGAGACAATCTTCTTGATCAGCTCCTCTTTGTCGATATACTCAAAGTAGCGGTTGATATCCTTCATGAAGGGACCGATTTCTTCATCATCGACGTCGGTTTTCACAATCTGGTCCATCACCTTGTAGAGCTGTTTCTTGCAGATTTCCTCTGCAGATGGGATTTCCGCCTTGACGAACTCCTTGCCAATTTCCTTCTCGATGTTGCGTATCTTGAATTTTTCACGGCTGTGGATGATGGAGATTGAGGTACCCTTCTTGCCAGCACGACCAGTACGACCAGAGCGATGCGTATAGTTCTCGATATCATCAGGCAATCCGAAGTTTATCACGTGTGTCAGATCATCCACATCGAGTCCGCGTGCAGCCACATCCGTCGCCACAAGCAACTGTGTCAGATGCTGGCGGAACTTCTGCATCGTCAGGTCACGCTGTTGTTGACTCAGGTCACCATGCAATGACTCTGCGTTATAACCGTCTTTGATGAGTTTATCGGCTATTTCCTGCGTTTCTATCTTCGTCCGGCAGAAGATGATGGCGAAGATGCGGGGGTAATAGTCTACGATGCGCTTCAGGGCGAGATACTTGTCTTTGGCATTTACCAGATAGTAGATGTGGTTGACGTTCTCGGCACCCTCATTGCGAGAGCCCACAACAATCTCCTTATAGTCGTGCAGATACTGCTTGGCGATGCGCTCCACCTCTCGGCTCATTGTGGCCGAGAACATCAGTGTGTCGTGCTCCTCTGGCAGCGACTCGAAGATTTCGTTGATGCTGTCAGAGAACCCCATGTTCAGCATCTCGTCAGCTTCGTCGAGTACAATGTTCGTGACCTTGCTCAAGTCGGCTACCCCACGGTTCTTAAGGTCTATCAGACGGCCTGGTGTGGCGACGATTATCTGCACGCCCTTTTTCAGTGAGCGCATCTGCGGTTCTATCGATGCGCCGCCATAAACGGCCTCCACATGCACTTTCTCCATATATTTGGCGAAATCACGGATGTCGTCGGTAATCTGCAGACAGAGCTCACGAGTGGGTGATAATACCAATGCCTGCGGCTCTCGTCTTGAGGTGTCGATGCGCTGCAGCAGCGGAATGCCGAAAGCAGCAGTCTTCCCCGTTCCTGTCTGCGCAAGGGCTATTACGTCTCTGCCTTCAGGAGAGATCAGATAGGGTATTACCTCTTCCTGTACAGGCATCGGCTGTACGAACCCCAACTCCTCGACGGCCTTGCGAATCTCCTCGCTAACGCCTAACTCTTCAAAAGTCTTCACTTATTTATCTTTTTACTTTTTTACCTTTTACCTTTTTACCCTTTTACCTTCTTACCTTTTTACTTTTTTACCCTTATCTAACCACCTCTGTGAATTCTGGCTTGGCACCTTCGGCCTTACCTACTGTGACATAGATGGTAGAGGTTGCTTCTTTCCCGTCGAAACCACGGCTCTTCACGATGAATTGATAGTCATCGCTGTCGTCAGTGGTACGTTTGCCAACGGTCTCTGGTGTGCCGAGGGGGAACTGGTAAGAAGAACAAGCAGCGTCGAAGATGGCCTTGTCTGCCTCTGTCACAGGTTGCTGGGCAGAGTACTCTGGCAGCAGGCTGATCGTTCCCTGCTTATAGGTGTTCTCTATCAGGAAGCGGTCGAGTTCCTTCTCTGCAGCGGCTATTCTGGCAGCACGCACACCATAGCCCTTCATAATAGTGGCTTTGGGGAGCGCTTGCTTGAGGGCCTCCGTCGAAGTGTTCAGTCCGCCGCTGCCGAAAGTGCAGAAAGGTACGATGGTCTTACCGGCGAAGTCCTGCTCTTTGAGGAGCGAGGCGATAGGTGATGCGTAGACACCACCCCAGATGGGATAGCCAAGGAAGATCACGCCGTAGTCGGCGATGTTTGCCTTCAGGGGCTTCAAAGCGGGTGTTTCTCCTTTTTCCCGTTCCCGCTGATTACGCTGCATGGTCTCCTGGAAGTTCCCAGTATAAGGATTCACGCACTCGATGGCCTCAATGTCAGCACCCGTCTGTTTCTGTAACTCCTCTGCGACGGCCTTCGTCGAACCTGATTCTGAATAGTAAAGCACCAGCTTCTTCTGTGCAGACCCTGTGGTCACACATGTTATCAATGCCATTGATAATAATAATTTCTTCATATCATTTTGTTTCTTGAGATTAATAATTCCATCAATTCGTTTGCAAAGATACGATTTTTTACTTAACTTTGCAAACAATTATGAAAATATGTGTGTTTTGTTCTGCTAATCAGCAGATTGACCCAGACTTCTTCACGATGACGGAGGAACTGGGGAGATGGGCTGCCAACAATGGCCACACCATAGTGTATGGTGGTGTGAACTGTGGACTGATGGAGTGTGTGGCAAAGGCTACGAAAGAGGCTGGTGGTCGTACCATCGGTGTGATTCCGATGATCGTCGAGAAGAATGGACGTATGAGTGACTATGTGGACGTGGAGATTCCCGTCGAAAACTTGAGTGACCGTAAGCAGTTGATGATGGACCAGAGCGATGTGTTTATTGCTTTGCCTGGTGGTCTCGGCACACTCGACGAAGTCTTTACGGTGGTCGCATCGGCCACCATCGGCTATCACTCTAAGACTGTCATCCTTTATAATCTGAAGGGCTTTTGGGAATCTCTTATCCTGATGCTCGAAGACCTGAAATCAAAGGGTGTCATCCGAGGTGACTGGCGCCAATACATCAAAACGGCCGATTCCATTGAAGAAATCAGCCGTCTATTATAAAGAAAAGCCTCGCAAACAGTGGTGCTTTGATCTCTGTAAACAAAAAGTCAGGAGTCAAGGAGGCTGTCGGCCAACTGCTCCAACAATGCTTCATCGGCAGACTTCATGCGAGAACGGATGGTGACCATTGGCTCTACAATCTTGCAGTCCTTCAGGGCCTCGATCATCGAGCGCATTACCTTACCTGCTGAGGGAGCCCAGCTGCCGTTCTCGATGATGCCAAAGCGACGCTTCTGGTAGTTCTTGATCTGCAGGTGGTAAAGGAAGTCGTGCATCACAGGGAACACGCCGCCGTCGTAACTCGAAGCAGCTACCACAACGGTAGGATAGCGGAAAGCATCCTCGATGACCTCAGCCATATCGTCGCGGCTCAAGTCGCTGACAACAACCTTCTTGGCACCCTTCTCGCGGAGCATCTCACCCAGATGTTCGGCAGCAGCAGCCGTTCCGCCGTGAATGCTGGCATAGGCGATGAGTATGCCCTCGCTCTCGGGCTCGTACTTGCTCCATGTGTCGTAGAGCTTGATGGCAGCAGCCAACTGTTCACCCTTAAGCACAGGACCATGCAGCGGACAGATGGCCTGAACGTCGAGCGCAGCCAACTTCTTCATCACCGTCTGTACCTGCGAACCATACTTGCCACAGATATTGAAATAGTAGCGGCGAGCCTCACAAGCCCAGTCGTCGGTCTCATTGACCAATGCACCGAATTTACCGAATCCATCGGCAGAGAAGAGCACTTTGTCCAAGCTGTCGTAGCTCATAATGACCTCTGGCCAATGCACCATAGCCGCTGAGATGAAATGCAGCATGTGCTGACCAAGCTTGAGCGTATCGCCCTCCTTGACTATGGTGACGCGCCCCTCAAAGTTGAAGCCTTCGAAGAAGTTTGGCAACATTTTCACAGCCTGGGCACTGCATACAAGCTGCAGACCAGGATAAGTCCCCAGCATCTCAGCGATGAGTGCAGCGTGGTCGGGCTCCATGTGGTGAGCCACAAGATAGTCAGGCTGGCGACCATTGAGTGCGGCTTTCAGGTTCGCCTTCCATTCTTCGCCTTTGCGACGATCGGCGGTATCCAATATCGCAATCTTCTCATCGTCAATGAGATAGGAGTTGTAACTCATGCCCTCAGGCACCACATACTGACTCTCAAACAGATCGATGTCAAGATCGTCAACACCGATGTACTTAATGGTATCACTAATCATATTAATAGTTTTAAATCATGTTTCTTCTGATTGGCAAAGTCTTGGTCAATGCTGTTATTGATGCTCTTGCAGACATTGGCCGAGAACTGCTGGGCCAGGTCGATGAGGCCGTTCCACTGCTCTGCCGTCAAACCTGCCTCAAGCATCTCACGGGTGATGCCGTATTTGATGAGTCCATAGACGAAGCCCGCATTGAAGTTGTCGCCTGCACCGATGGTGCTGACGGTCTCCATCTGTGTGGCGGGGTATTGGCGGGCGAAATTGCCAGTGCCCCTCACCTCCACGGGTTCTGCGCCTTGGGTATAGATGAAGTTTTTGCAGTAGAAAGAAATCTGCGCCTTGTATACCGTCTCGGCATCGTGTTTGTTAAACATCACCTCAAAGTCTTCCTTGCTGCCTCTGACGATGTCGGCATACTCCAGGTTCTCCAGGATATTGGCATTCAGCTTCACCACCTCGTTTTGATGGGAGGAACGGAAATTCACATCGTAGTAGATGATGGCCCCATTGTCGCGGGCATAGTCCAGAAAGCCCTGCACTTGCGGACGAATCACGGGATTCACAGCATAGTAGGAGCCGAACATCACGATGTCGTCAGCCTGTATCTCTGGAAGCACGAAGTCCAAGCGGTCGTGGGGGTGGTCCTTAAAGAAGATGTATTCCGCATCGTTCTTCTCATTGAGAAAGGCCAACGACACGGGTGACTTCGATTCTGGATAGACATTGATGCTGCTGGCATCCACGTTGTTGTCCTCCAAGAACTGGATGATCTTCCTACCCACACGGTCGTTACCCGTCTCACTGATAAACGAGGCATTGATGCCTGCGCGTCCTAAAGAGATGACGCCATTGAACACCGAGCCTCCAGGAACGGCACCTATCGGCTGCTCGTCCTTGAAAATAATATCGAGAATAGTCTCGCCTATACCTATTACTTTTCGCATTTCCTTTTCTCTTTTGGGTGCAAAGTTACGAAAAGTCGAGCACAAAACAAAGAAACTTATTTCTTTTTTGTCGAAACGGAGTAAGTTCGCCATTTTGATGGCAATGTTACAAATAATTCCCGAAATGATTATAACTTTCAGAAATAATTTGTATCTTTGTGCCTTGTTTATGATAGCAACAAAATGACAAAAATGAGAGTTATCAGGTATATATGTATAATAGGAATAGTAGCAATAAATGAATAATATGAAGAAAAAATTTCTCAATCTTTTTGCCATCGCAATTATTGGAGTCCTTGTGTCCGCCAGTTGTTCAGAGATAGAAGAGCTTGACAGGCAAGTGGACGAGATGCACCTGAACAACCTGAAGGATTGGGTTGTCAACGGTTCTACCAGCGAGAAAGCCATCGCACAGTTCGGCTACGAAAACTGTTTCAAAGTACTGCCCCTACAGGATTATTACTGGGAGGACTATCAGAACAGTCAGCACGATGCGACCGCCACAATGAACAGGAGCGACCTGATGTCCGTGCGTTCGCTCGTCTACTGTGGGACGAGCATGAGCCCTCTCAAAACAGGAGAAATCATCTGCAATAAGACCATTGCCAACGACCTGCTGGCTATCTTCCGCGCCCTTTACGAGGCCAAGTACAATGTTGACGCGATGATACCACTCTTCATGAGCAACTACCAGTCTCTGACCGAGCAGGCCAATGCCAGTAGCAACAATACCTTCTGTTTCCACTTCATGGGCACCCCTCTCCCTGAGGCCCATGTGAAAGGACTGGCCGTCGTGCTCAATCCTTACACGCCTCCTACGGCTGACGACCTGGCCGTGAAACTCTTCAAGCAGTATGGCTTCACCTGGGGCGGTGACTCCGCTGACGGCAAACGCTATTATTTCGAGAAGAAAGAATAATGATAGAGTAACAATGAAGAAGGTTTTATTCCTGGCCGTAGTCGCCATGATGGCTACCATGAACACCACGGCGCAGACCAGCCTGACAGGCAGAGTGTATCACCATCCGAACATCATGGCCTCGATGTTCGCAGGAAAGATAGACGTCGACGAGGATATCCTGAAGAAGTTTGATATCGGCTGGCTACAGCGCAAGGCCCTCAAGATGTATGTCTCGTCGGCACCGGAACTTCAGAAGGCGAAATACGAGATACAGGGCAACAAGGTGATTCTCATCGACGGCAAGGATCGCGACACCCTCACCCTCAGCGCCGACGGCAAAACCCTCAGCGGCATCTACGACAAGGACACGAAATACACCCTGAAACGAACGAAATAGAACACACCATAGATCTCAGAATCCCTCTTTCAGAAACTTCCTAAGTGAGAGATGTGTGATGCCGTTCTCGTCGCGTTGCGTCAGAAGTGGGGTGGCGCTGATAACATATTTGGGATGGTTGTCTCGAATTTTCTCCAGCGGTCCAAACTCGCGGTCGCGGGTGGACTGCTCCGAGACGACATAACTTGCCTGCACGTAAACAGTCTTGCCCGGCTTGGTGCAGACAAAGTCGACCTCTCCTGCATTCAGTACTCCTACCTTCACCTCATATCCCAAATAGCACAGATGCTTATATACAGCGTTCTCGATAACCTTTTCGATGTAAGAGTCCATTGCACCTTCAGCCCTCAGGTTGCGGAGCCCCAAATCGTCCCAGTAGATTTTCTCGTTCGACTGGAAAATCTTCTTCCCATGGATGTCGTATCGTGGTACCACATCCAGCAGGAAGGCTTCAGCATAGAATCCGCGATAGAGTAGGATGAGGTTTGAGGAAACATCCTCCTGCTGCGACTTCATGTATTTGGAGATGCTGTTGGCCGAGGTGAGTTTGCCGGTGGTGTCGGCATAGAATGCGATGAGATTGTTAAGGAAAGGAATGTTGCGGATGTCGTGCCGTTCAATGATGTCCTTGAGCATGATTGTATTGAACACGCTGGTGAGGTAGGCCCACACCTGCTCGTCGCTGTCGAGTCCCACTTTCCTGAGGCCCGGAAGACCACCATAGTTCAGGTAGGTCATCAGGCTATTGTCGCTGTCTGCGAGATTGTGGAATTCCAGAAACTCTGAATAGGTGAGCGGATGGATGCGTATCTCCACGTGACGGCCAGAAATCAGGGTGGCCAACTCACCAGAGAGCATCTTGGAATTGCTGCCGGTGATGATAACGTCGGTATTCTCCTCCGTGTACCAGTTACAGATGCTTTCTTCGAAGTGCTCAATCTCTTGGGTTTCGTCGATGAGGATATAGTTATGCTTGCCTTCGATAAAACGTTCTCCAATCCATGTGTCGAGGTCGTCCTTGGTTTTGATGTTCTTAAAGGCCTTCTTCTCTTTGTCGATGTAGATGATGTTGGCATTTGGGTCATCCTTGTGCCGTTGGATAAAATCCTTCACTACATAACTTTTGCCGACACGGCGGGCACCAACGATGGCGATGATATTGCCTTTCCCTATCCATGAATCCACAATATCAGCATAATACTTTCTTGTTATCACTTCCATAACATAACGATTTTATGGTGCAAAGATAACAAATTTATTGTTTATAAACAACAAAAAGTGCATTTTTCTTGTTTTTGTTGTTTACGGAGAGAAGAATTGTGGTTTTTTCTTGTCACAAAATAGTGAAAAAACAAGAAAAGTGTTCGTTAATTTGGTAAAAAAGTGTACCTTTGCACGCAAAGCGTGCGAAGCTGCTCACGTTGGCTACAAAGAAACAACGAATTTATTGAATAACGAAACGATAAAATAAGACCAAATGAATAGACGTCACTTTAACCTTTTAACAGTACTTTTACTGTTTTGTTTCTCGTCCGCTGTTGCCGGGACTGAGGAAGAAGAGAAAGTGTCAGAAATGAATCGCCAGTTCCGTAAGCTCTATGAGGCGGGCAACGACAGCGCTTTCTACCAATATGCCCATGAGTTCGAAGAGTATCTGAAGAGCACGGGCGACTGGAAGATGTACTATGTGACGAAGACCAACGAGGGATTCTACGACATCAGGCGGAAGAACCTGTTCCGGGCCATCAGGACGGCCGAGTACCTCGACGCCGATGTCAGGCGGAACAACGACGTGGACTACTATTACCTCCCCACCTCCCTGATGGGAAATATCTACCGCGTCAGCCACGACAGCCGCAGGGCTGAGCAATATTTCGTCCAGGCCCTCGACGAAGCGGACGACCGTGACCCGAAATTTACGATGTTCGTCCAGCGCTTCCTGGCCCAGATGTTTTGCATCAAGGACTCCACCAAGGCCATCGGCTTCGTCACCCAGTCCGAACAGCTCGCAAAGAAGACGAACGACATGGGTGCCCTCACACTCTCGAAGGCCATAAAGATTTACATCCAGTTGCTCAACGGCAACAAGGCAGGTTTCGAGGAGACCTATCGCGAGTATGAGCAACTGTTACAGCAAGGCGACACGGCCATCAACCACCAGTACGACCGTCTGGTGGAGATCGCCCGCCTCACCTTCGACGGCGCCTATCAGAAAGCCATCGACAAACTGAAGGAGGGTCGCGTCGGTGTCGACAGCCTGCTGGTGGCAGCAAGTATCTACAGCCAGGCCGGAGATGTCGCTGGCAGCATCCAGGCCATGAGGCACAAGGTGTTTGAGATGGACTCTGTGTTCAGTGACGTCCAGGATACCCACTACGACCAGTTGGCTACGGGGCGGACACTGATGAGGACGCGCGAGGAGGCCGCGGCCAATAAGAAAGCCGTGAAGCGACTCACCAACTGGATCATGATCATTGTCGTGTCCTTCCTGATTATCTATATCATGGGCCGTCGCCGGCTGACGCGTATCATCTGGGACAAGAACAAGAAATTGAGGAGTGCCCTCGCACAGGCCCGGGAGTCGAACCTCATGAAGTCGGCCTTCATCAACAACATGAGTCATGAGATACGCACTCCCCTGAATGCCATCGGAGGCTTCTCTGGTCTGCTATGCCAGCCAGACATCGAACTGAGCGAACAGGAGAAAACCGACATGCGGGAGCGCATCACCTATAATGTGGACCTCGTCACGACCATCGTCAATGAGGTGCTGGAACTCTCGAAATACGAGAGCGAGAAGGGGCAGCTGCCTGACGCGGACATGCAGGATGTCATGGTCAACGCCCTGTGCCGTAAACTGCTGCACACAATGACTGATGAATCCAACGATAGGGTAGAGACCCGGTTCACCACCAACGTGGCCGACGACTTCACTGTGCGTACCCATCCGGCAACCTTGAACCGCATCCTGACGCATATTTTTGAAAATGCCCAGAAATTCACGGAGAAGGGCTATATCGAACTGCGTAGCGAGTATGACAAGGCCGCTGGTCAGATCAGGCTGGTAGTGGAGGATACCGGCGTGGGTGTCAAGCCAGAGGACAGGGAACGTATCTTCGACCTCTTTGAGAAGGCGGCAGACAATTTCAAGGAGGGTATAGGTCTCGGCCTGCCCATCTGTCGTCGACTCGCCAGTTCGATAGGTGGAGAGATCACCCTCGATCCAGATTATACCGACGGTAGCCGGTTCATCCTCTCGATACCAGTAATAAGCAAATGATGACTCGAGCCATGAAAAACCGTGAGTTAACTCAAAACATCCATCGAGTTAACTCAAGCGACAAATCGAGTTAACTCAAGCTATTTTAGGAGTTCACGGGGACAGGTCTGATCCATTATTTTGCTGTGTCACATCAAAATCTCATTTCTCCAGAGTATGATATGTTCTCGCGCTGACGGGACTGAACACTGATTGAAGAGCTTCCATTATCATATACCTCTATCGTATATAGATAAGTATCCTCGTCGTTACGCAGGCCGATTTCAATATGCCGCAAGCCATTACTCTTCTGATACTCTTGATAACTCCCTATACGCTCAGAGAAAGTCAGTCCCTTGCCACCTCCGTAAGGCACACTGTATGCCCTTCCGAAATAAGGCAGATATGATATCAGAGAGTCGTTACGCACTTCCACCGAATAGCCATACGATAGCGTCTTAGACCCACCCCTCATGGAATACATCCGTTCGACATCGATCTTGTATTTCCTCTCCTTCAGGGCCTTGTTGACATTTGCAGCCTGTTCTGCCGCCCTGGCTGCTTTCTCCTCTACAGTAGCGCAACCACAAAACGCCATAACAAATAAAATAATTGGTATATTCTTCAGATTTCTCATATCAGTTGTCTTGTGTGAGTACTGGTGCAAAGATAAAGAATATTTCCAAAACCTCCAAATTATTACAAGAGAAATTCGCCCAACTTGGCAGGAGTTAAGGTAATTCCATTGGTTTGTCGCGAGATGGTATGGTTGTCGCATGTGTCACAGCTGAAACAATGGTTCTTTTGGACGAAAAAGTGAAAAAAATGACAAAAAAGTTGGAAGACACCGAATAAATGCCTATCTTTGCACTCGAATGTGTTAACAATTAAATGTAAGACTATGGCAAATTCAAAGAAATTTAAGGTTGAAGGACCCTCTATTAGGGCTATTTTTTGTGAGTTCGATTACATTTTTGCAAATTTGTTTGCAGATATGCAAAGTAATTATTAATTTTGCAAACGAATTAAAAGATGATAATTGCGAATAAAGAACTTCTGGACAATTTTGTACAGAGTCATGCGCAGGCCGCAGCCCCACTCAACAACTGGGTAGAGAAGGTGAAAGCGGCAGTATGGAAAAGCCACGTTGATTTAAAACGATCGTTTCCGTCAGCAGACTATGTTAAGAACGGTCGCTATATGTTTAACATCGGTGGTAACAACTATAGAGTTATTGCGGTAGTGCTTTTCGTGGGTGGAGTCATGAATGTCCGATTCGTTGGAACTCATTCTGAATATGATAAAATTGATGCATCAACAATATAATGAAAGGTAAGATTATGGCTAAGAAACTGACAACAAGACAAGAGTATGATGAAGTCAAGGCCGTTGTGGAGGCCCTGATTGCTGAGGCTACGGAGAAGGGCATGCTTGAGCCGAAGATGGATAATGAATACACGCGACAGATAGCAGAACTGAGCAGGCAGATGGCTCAGTACGAGGAGGAATATATGGATATTCTGCCTCTTCGCGAGAAGACTCCGTTGATCAGGTCGATTGAAGATTATTTCTATGCTCGTAACATGAAGCAAAAAGAGGGTGCCCAGTTTCTTGGCATCAATGAGTCTGTGTTTAGTCAGATCCTTAGTGGAAAGAGGCGTATCACGATGCCTTTGGCCAAGAGGCTGCACTCTAAGTTGGGCATCGATGCAGAGATGATACTCGAGTACGCCTAACTCAGACTGATGTGACATGCCCTTGTCGTATTCCAGCAGAGGCCGAGTATTGCTCAATAAGGAACGCTTAATTTTTGATAAGGCTTGGTTAATTTTCAAAAAGGGTTCCTTATTGCGCGATAGAGGTTGGTTATGCGCTCGATGTGTACAACGAACTTTGCTTGGCACTCGAGGGCCTTGTAGAGAGATATTCAGGTTAGAATTAAGAGGAAGAGTGTTCCGGTTGTTTCAGCTATTCCAATTATTCCAATTCCAATTAATAAATTGAGGATGCAATCTCTTTTTATATATTATATAACTTATTGATATATAGATAGTTATATATAAAATAAGCAGAATTTGGGTATCAAAAAAAGCAAACTGGAATTGGAATAACTGGAATACTCGGTCATTAGTAATTCATCTAAATAGCAGATAATCAATGAGATACGACACTATTAAAGCGACTGCGCCCGCTATGCCGAACCTCGAAAAAGGCACAGAATGAATCAAAATCCTGCTCTCACAGGCATCAAAAGAGATGCATGAACCCCTTATTCCGATGTCTATACCCGCTCTGGCTTCGCACCTGACCGATGTAAAAGTCATGTATTGTGATAACAAATACTATGAACTATGTGGTCAAATGGGCCATCTGATAGGCGTTTCGGGCATTGGTAAGGCCCAATTCACTAATCTCGTAGAGGCCATCCAGCGCAATTCTCGAGACCGTGACATGCAGGAGTTCCAGTTGCAGTAGGTCTTGCCGGATCTGGTACATCATCAGTTGCCCCCGGGCTGCAAGGATTTCAGCGACTATCTCTCTCAGGCGATCAGGGTGTAACAATAACCCAAGGTTATCGTCCAATAACCTTGGGTTATTGCGCAAGAAGGCAGGGTTAGGGCCTAAAAAGGGGGGTGTACACACAGCGGTACACCCCCCTGACTGTGTACGGTCTTGCCAAAAACTAATCTGGCGAGGGGTTTTCATAAATATAGTCAGATTTCTTGTTTGTTTCAAAAAGATTATTTATTTTTGCAGCGACATAATAGAAAGTTGAGACATATTGGATAAAGTAGGATCTATTTATGTTAGGAGTAAATACACCCAATGAGCCGACATCTGGATTTGTCGAACCAGATGGCATCCTCAAGTCAGGCCAATTCACGGATTTTTCTATAGTGCCAAGCGGAGGATATAGTCTGTTGGTGAAGGCAAAGCGCTATGGACGGTGGTGGTTGTTGAAAGGACTGAAGGAAGACTATCGCCACCAGACTATTTATCAGACATTCCTTCAGAAAGAGTACGATATTCTCTGTCAGATGCAGCACCCGATGGTTGTTTCCGTCTTCTCTTTTGAATCTGTAGAAGGTGTCGGCGACTGCATCGTTATGGAATGGATTGAGGGTGTCACGCTGAAACAATGGCTCCAAACATCTCACTCTCTCAGGGAACGGCGGCACATTGCAGACTTGCTGACGGAAGCATTGGCCTATGTGCATAGCCAACAGACAGAACATCGAGACTTGAAACCATCGAATGTGATGATAACCAATGATGGTCATTATCTGAAACTGATAGATTTCGGGCTGAGCGACACCAAGAGCTATGCCATTCTGAAAAAGGACGCTGGTACGGAGGGTTATCTGGCTCCAGATGGCCCGTCAGACATCTATTCTCTGGGTGTCATTCTGCGCGAACTCCGTCTTGGCTTTTTTTCACGTTTTGTCATCAGGCGTTGCCTCGCTCCAAGGACACGGCGTTTCAGTCATGTTGCGGATGTCAGAAAGGCATTGCATCGCAGTTGGCTTTGGCCACGAAGGGCTGCCGCCATCCTATTGACAGTCCTTTTGCTCTCGGCCCTCTATGGATTGGGACTATTCTATTCCTCCAAACGCTTACGTCCTGAAATCACAGCCGTGCAGACCGTACTTACTGATTCGCTCAACCGTATGCAGGCTACCAATCAGGTAATGACAGACTCTTTGCAACATCGCATCATTGAATTGGAAACGGAGAAGCAGGCTGTAGAGGCTCAAGTGCGACAACGGGAGGAAATTGTACGCACTATTCAGCGTGCCATTGATCAGAAAGTAAGAGCATCAGGAATTGAGCAAGTGCTCGACACCGTCAGTTCACGCATGTATTTAGGGGCTTGGGTGATGAAAACGAAACAAGACATTCTCACTTACTCCGATAGGGAGGCAGAAAGACTGTCAAAACAACTCAGTAAATCCGACCAAGCCATCATCAAAAGCACCCTTCAGGATTACATTCTCTCCCATTATACGAAACGCTGGGAGAAACGCAGGGCAGAATTGTCTCTCTACTGATGAATCACCTCTATTGTCACCCCATTACGTTGTCCAGCCACGTATGTCGTTGGTGGCATACCTTCATGTACCAGTTGATCAAGGTAGAGTGGCTCGTGCTGTAGCATCAGATGGCAGACAAAAGTATCACCCACGTTCAGTTTCGAATGTTCTGCCTCCGTCACGATAAAATGACCATCACCCTGATGCTTCACCACAATCCTTCTGTCAGGCAGCCATCTGATCACCAGTTTTTTCCCCCATTTCAGTTCACAGGCTGAGACGCGTTCTGTAGTGGTTATGCCACTCTGCGGCTCTACTGTCTCACAGGCATTCTCGCAAAAGTCGTCATAACTCTTATAGCCCACAAATCGTGCCAGCACATCAAGCGTATGAGGACGAGTCTGTACGTTTTCGTTTTTCAGATAGCCCCAGAATCGTTTGAGTGTCGTGGGTGACAATCGCTCACGCGTACCTCTTATTAATAATAAGCTCAACTCATCAAAGTCACGTGCTTTACGTAACTCATGACCCACGACGCGCTCTACTTCCTTCTTCAGTTTTTCTTCTTTCATGCCGACAAAGTTACAAAAATATTCCCATCTTGCAAAGAAAACTTGCAAAAGGACAGAAAAGGACTTGCATTATAACTACTTTCCACTTATTTTTGCGATAAAAAACAAAAAACAGCTCACAAATGTTGCAACTTTCAAAAATATTTCTTATCTTTGACCCGTCGTTCGGAGAAATGGACGACAGACATAGAGAAGAGCTCTTTAGCTTTGACCCGTCTGAGAACCTGGAAAATTCGAAGTATAAGGGTGAGAAGTCTGAAAGTTGCTTCTCCTGCAGTAGCATTTATACTGCCCTTTCCACTATGGATTTGGCTCACATAAATACCTGCAGGTGTGAGCTGATTTCATTCTTACTTATACGGGTATTCCAGGACCTTCAGACTAAGGATGTCAAGAAGGCTCACACTCTTTGTTGTATCGTAAGAATAAAACTATAAAAAAATGTGTATGAAAAAGATTCTATTATTCGTTTTGCTCTGCATTTGCTCTTTGGTTTTGCAGGCACAGACAACGTTCTTTAATGTGGATGATATCCGCTACATGATTGAGGATGACCATGCAGTGATTGCTAGACAGGACAGAGAACTGACGGGAGATATCGTTATTCCTGCCACAGTGACATACGGGAATACCGAGTATTCCGTAACCCGCCTGATGAGTCCTGATGACAGTGAAAGCGGCGGCGGTGGTGCTTTTCAGGAATGCAAGATTACCGGCATCAGCCTGCCTGCTAGTATTACTGAGATACCAAATAACACGTTCTTTGCTTGTAAGCAGCTCAGCAGCGTCACGCTGCTGGGGCCTGTCACCCGTATCGGATCAGCTGCCTTCAGAGAATGTGAGGCTTTGACTGCTATCGATTTGCCAGATGACGTGACAGAGATGGGCGGCCAAGCCTTCTTTGAATCAGGACTAACTCAATTCAAGATTCCTGCAGGAGTGACGAGACTAAATGATTGGGTATTCCTCAACACAAAGATTACCTATCTTGAGATACCTGCCTCCGTTACCTCTATTGGCATCTCAGTTTTAGCCACAGATAAGACGGATGAGCAAGGGCAACCTTTGATAAGGACGGTGAAAATGTTTCAACGCGACTGCCGCCTTATAGAAATACTTAATCCAGATACCTTTGGTGATTTAACCACCATTGACCTTCTGGTTCCTGCTGGCGGAATGGTTGTCTATCAGGAATACTTTCCGTGGATGAATATGCATAGTATTACTGAGTATGGTGAGAACACGGGCGAAGTCCTTGTGCCTGACCAGCGACACGTCACTATTGGAGACATCCGATATATGTTAAAAGACGGTGAGGCCTATGTTGATATTCAGCCTGAGACGCTTAGCGGAGATATTACGATTCCCGAAAAGGTAACTTATGATGACACTGAGTATCCCGTAACAACCATCATGGGCAGTTATGATGTGAACTTAAGTGGTTCTTTTACTGATACACAAGTAACTAAGGTCACTCTGCCAAGCAGTATCAAAACTATAGGATTGCAAGCATTCAAAAAAGCCCAAAATCTGCAAGAGGTGGTACTGAATGAGGGAATCACGGAGATTGTTGAGGGTGCTTTCATAAAATGTCCAGAATTGACAACAATCAACATACCTTCCACTGTGACCGTTATTCATAAAGGTTTATTTAAAGATTGCCCTAAACTGAAAACGCTCACCCTGCCAGAGGGCATTACCGATTTGGAAGGTGAGGCCTTGTACAACTCTGGCATTGAGACTCTTACCATCCCTTCCACCTGTACATCTTTAGGTAGTTGTTCATTGTATTTACCAAATCTAAAAACACTCATTATGAAGGTGAAAGAGCCTACTGATATCATAAACGCAGGTGAATACCATCTTGAAACGATGAACTGTTCCGTATTTGCTGATGACCCTATCCCTTCCTATTTAGAGGTCGTAAGAAGGTTTTTGTCTAATGTAGATGTTATCGTGCCCCTCGGCTGTGCAGAAAGCTACAAATTGCAAGATCCCTGGTTCTACTGCAAAAGCATTACTGAAGACGGTGATGACTACTATCAGCCTAAGACCATTAGTGTCAACATCGGCGGAATCAACTACATACTTAAGGAGAATACTGTCGAAGACCAAGACGAACCCGTACGCACCGCGACCATTGGCCAACAGAACCCAAAACTCCTGAGTGGCGACATCGTCATCCATGAAAAGGTGAGTTACGCCAATAAGGAGTACGATGTAACGGATATATTTACTTCTATCATCGACTTTAACGGGGATGATCGTGGCTATTCAAGTGGTGCCGGTGCTTTTCAGGAGTGTGCTATTACAAGTATCTGCCTGCCTGCCACAATCAAAACCATCCCTACCAAAACTTTCTACGGTTGCCAGCAACTAAAGAGCGTAACATTACCAGAAGGCATTACCACCATTAGGGCAGGAGCCTTTGCCAACTGTTCCAGTTTGGAGGAGATTTACTTACCAGAGACCATTACCTATATGGGGGGGAATTATATCTTCCGCAATTGCACCAGTCTGAAGAAAGTGAATATCCCGAACCAGATAACAAGTCTGAGTGACGAGTTGTTCATGAACAGTGGCATTGAGACTTTCATCATCCCCCAAAACATTACCAGTATTGGTTGGGCATGCTTTGCTTTTACCCATCTAAAAAACATCAAAATCTGCCATGAGTCCTATTCGGATGGTTCCTTCTCGTTCCCAGAGGACATGTTTAGTGATATTAGCGGTATTACCTTGATTGTTCCAGAAGGCACGAAGGCATCACTCTATTCACAGGTTTATCCTTGGAAGGATTTCGAAAATATAATCGAGTACTCTGACCAGCACGACGAGCATCAGTACAATGCTTATCGTGTGGAGTTCGAGGAGGAAGCTGAGGAAGAGACTCCTGCCGGAGCCCGCACCCGGGCACCTGAGGAAAACAATGCCAAGGTAACCATCGGCTTTACGCCTTCAGGCGTGGCTCCTGAATTGCCAACCGAGATTGAGAAGGACGGCAAGAAATATACTATAGTATATAAGAAAGCACTAACCACAATGCCTGCAAATGATGTTGTGCTGAAAGTAGCCTTGACTCTTGTGGCAGAAAAAGGAGATGCAAATGGTGATGGTACTGTTAATGTGAATGACGTTTTATGTGTCATTGATTACTTCTTAGATAAGAACCCGTCACCCTTTAATTTCATCAATGCTGATGTAAATGAGGATGGAACAGTCAACGTAAACGATGTTTTGGGTATAATAGATATTATAATACATTAATCAAATGAAAAAGTACTTTATTACGATGATGATGTTGGCAATAGCATATAATGCTTTTGCTGACAAACTAAGTATTGCTCCCTTCACTATTTCAGTGGGAGAGACAAAGCAAATTGCAATTCAAATGACAATGACAGAAAAAGAGTATCGTGCTGTCCAATTTGATTTGTACTTGCCAGAAGGTGTTACTATTGCCAAGAAAAAGAATGGAAAAGAAGATTGGAGTCTCAATGACGATAGAATTGATGGACATTCTATTTCTGGCAGTTTAAAAGAAGGTGGGTACTACACCATAGCAATTGTTTCACTAAGTGAAGATGTCTTTTACGAGGAGGAAGGCGACCTAATGTATATTAAAGTTGTCGCTTCAGACCAATTGGCTACTGGTGAGACACAAGGCTATCTTAAAAACGTGAACCTTGCTGTTAGTTCAACAGAATCCACCCTTCCAGATGATGAGCCGTTTATATGTACTGGTTCTTTGAGTACTACAATTACAACACTGGGCTACGCCTCGTTCAGTTGGCCGAAAGCATTGGACTTCAGCAACAGCGGACTGACAGCCTTTATAGTTACCAGTTGCGACGGCAACACACTACATCTGGAGTCAGTAACAAAAGTGCCAGCCAACACCGGTCTGATATTGAAAGGAAGCGAAAACACTTATCCGTTGGAGACTACTGACGGAACTACAGACGACGTTAGCAGTAACCTGCTCTCATCGAACACCGATGACGTGTACACCGTTGCCAGCGACGATATCTATGTGCTTTCTAACTTAGATGGCGGACAGCCTGGCTTCTATAAGGCTGATAATGGCATACATGTTGCGAAATACAAGTCATATCTGCAATATTCTGTTTCTGGTGCACGACGACATTTCAGTATCGAAGAGCAAACAACGGGAATTACTCCTGTTTTCTATGACGCAAGCGACACACTATACGACCTGCAAGGCCGTAGGGTAAGTAAGCCGACCCAGGGTGTGTATATAAGAAATGGAAAGAAAATTGTTATCAAATAAAAGGAGGAGAACAGAATATGAAAAAGAAAAAGTATATACGTCCTTCCGTAGTCATCTACAAGGTCAACAAGTCAAGGCTTTTGCAAACAAGCGAGACAATGAGAGTAAACCACACAATGGTGGTAATAGATGACGATGAAGTGTACTAATGTCTCAGTTTCTTCTGATATAACGTAGAAAAAGAATACTTGAGATTCCGGACAAGAGGGTGTGTCAAGTGAAGTGGACCCCAAAAGTTAGACAAAAAACTTTTGGGGTTCATTATGTATAGACATCATACATTAGAAGAAAGAAGGAACCCTTCGCTTGCATCAGAGGAAAAAGTGAAATGTGGCAAAAAAGGTTGCTATGGTTGAGAAGACGGTAATGGCAACTACAAGTATCTTAATGAATACATTGTTGATTTTTGTCGGAATAATTAAACACATCGTTCAAACACAGAGTCAGGAACGACGTGTATTTGTAATCTTAAAGATTACAGAATCGCCCATACCCGTCTTACCCCCTATCTTTTACTGTTGTTCTGATGCCTTCCACGAGTCATTCTAATGCCTTGTACGACTCATACTAGGCATCCTTTACTGTAGTAAACCCCTATCAGAACGAGTCGTAGAAGGCATCTCCACGGGTATAACCCTAGGGGGTAAGGGTGTTTACCCTAGGGTCTTAACCGTTTGGCTATACTCGATTAACCGTTCGGCTATACTCAAACGGTCGTTCTCCTATACTCGAATGCAAAAGCTATCAAAAAGTATGACTTTTCCTGATTTCACTAGACACTTTTTCTCTTCATTAGCTGATTCTGTAG
>CAMKSE010000031.1 GCA_946415365.1 uncultured Prevotellaceae bacterium | reverse complement strand
TCTGCCCGTAATTGATTCATATCGTACATTATTTCTTTCTTGTATTCATGTGAACGCTTTTGGGCTACAAAATTACGAAAAGTCGGGCGCAAAACAAAGAAACTCGTTTCTTTTTTTGTCGAGACGGCGTAATTTCGCCATCTTTGATACACCATGACCATCCTATTCTGCCTGTTATGCGCCACGACAGCAGTGGCGTTGACACAAATCATATATATAGTTAAAGGGGGTGTGCCAATTGTGTTGACACACCCCCTTTTGTAGTTAGAGCTTACCTGATTGCACGTCTTGGCGACAGAGTTCCCAGCCTCGGAGCATGGCGAAGTAGTCGAGAGACGATGTTCCGTTCTCTTGGATGGCCATCGCTGCGCCGAGGGCTATCCAGCGCGTGGGGCGTTCCGAAGGGATGCCGAGAGGTTCGTCGGGGAGGATGCCGGTCAGCTTCGACACGTTGGCAATGTACGCCTCGGTGTTGTTCTCCGACTCCGGCGCCCAGCGACGGATGATGGTGCGGATGGTGTACAGGCGGTGCTTATGGTAATAAGTCCGCGTGAGCAGGTAGAAGGCTGCTCGCCAGCCGTACTCCAATGATTTGAACTGGCAGAATGCAGCATCTTGCTGACGTTCTGCGAGACCTTTCCACTGATCCTTACTTCTGCGGATATTCAGTGGATTGCAATTACGAATTCCTCTTGGTGTCATATTTTTACCTTTTTACTTTTTTACCTTTTTACTTTTAAATACCTTCTTGTCATAATTGAATAAATGAATAATGAATAAAAGTCCCTGCTAAGGCAGCTCGGCGGCAATCTTACGATACTTACCTCTTTCAACACGCTCCACTATCCCGTCTTCAAGGAAGCGGTTGATGCTGCGCGAAGCCGTCGGCTGAGAGCATTCGAAGCAGTCCATGAACTGCTGGGTCTTGAACTCATCAGGCAATTTACGGTAACAGTCATCGTAGCGAGTTGTACGGCGGCGTACTACGAACTCCTTGTTCTGGTCGGCGAAATAGTTGAAGGCCATTTCGCCAAAGAAGAACTGCTGGCACTTGTACTGGATTTCCATCGCCAGGCGGCAGAGCCGTTTGTCAACATCATCCATCGTCAGCGTCTTGTGCTCCTGCCACTCATCCCAATGACGCATCAGAATGAACGGAAGCGATACACCTATACCATAGTATGGGATTCTCTTCAGCAAAGTTCTATCCGCTTTATCGCCGTTGAACTCCGCAATCTCCAAGTGCGAAGACTGCCAGTCATAGGTTTCGTCATTCAATGGTTCGATGGGGATTTCTCCCTCAACCTTATCCAGACGATAGGCCCACGTTCTGAGAGCCTCATTGGAGTTTGGATCAACCTTCTGATGACGCTGTGCCATACCCTTGTCAGGCAAGGGAATCACAGCCAGTCGGGTACTCATACCTGTACCGAAGTTTCGCTGATTTACCTTGCGGTGCAGGGCATAGGGGGTGCCGGTATAGATGAAGTTCCAAAAGACATTGAACATGCCAGTAATGGACTCTTGGTTTGCATACATCTGGCCATCCTGCTCGTTGTGGAACGACTTTAATTCAAGGATTTCCCTGTCCTTCCAGTCGCCACCTTTATTGTTTTTGGTGACATTATCCAGCTCACTATCGAAACTGAACATATGGAGATTCATGGGATTGCCCTGAACAATCTCTACCGCTGCCAACATGTGCCGGATAAACTCACCCGTCGCTGTGCGGGCTGGGTGAACACGAATACCAACAACAGGCTTTTTCAGTGCCTCGCCTTTCTGAGCCTTGGTAGAGGTAGTTCGTTCTGTTCGTCCATCCTTATACCTATTAACAGCGTCAATGAAACATTGATCAGCCTGAATCATCGGGTCTGCAATCTTGAAGTAAAACTTCTCTATCACGTTCTTTCCCGCTCCTGGGTCACCGATGATGAAGATGCAATAGTTCAGCCTTCGCACAATCTCCGGCTCGTACCAGAAGTGGTAGTAGGCCCTCGTCATCAATGTCCCAAACAACGCCGCACTACTAAAGAGAATAGCAGGCATCTTGTGAGGATGTGCATTCAGGAACAACTCCTTCATGCAAGGATAGTACTCTGCCATCTCCTGCAATTCCTCAGCCCATTTGTCCAGCGGCAACTGGGCATAGATATCATCCGCAGCACCTGTAGAAACAGACGTTTTCTGCTCTAAAGCCCCCGCCTTTTCAAGTGCCTCGCGAAGCTTGTCAGGCATCCTCTCGTTGTAGCGCCAGCCCATGACAGAACTGACAGTTCCGGCCACATCCTCACCTTCTGCTGCAAGGTCTTTCACCCAGGGCAAAGACGTCACCACCTCAGTAATCTTCTTCGGGTTCTTACCAATCAGATAACGCAAGTGGCTTGCCAACTCCGTCAGCGTGTTATGGCGGTTCTTATCCAGATTCACACCCTCCAGCCACGCCTCGATGATCTTCACATACGGCACACCGTTGTAGGTCATCACCGTCGCGGCCTCCGGATTCTCGCCACCAGTATCATGACTGCCCTGACCGGTATGGCCAGCAGCCACAGAACTGCCAGCAGGACATACAGTGGGCTGAGAATGACCGTTGCGATAGCTGTCATTGTACTTCTTACCAAATTCTTCGTTTTCATACGTAAACAGTTTTTCTTCGTTAATTAAAATGATGTCCTCGCGAGTAGTCAGAAACGCACCTCTTGAAGCGTCCTTACAGGCTTCATCGGGATTTAGCCCCAACTTAGCAGAGAAGTCTTTTTGATTGTCAATGAGGTTCCCGACGGCAACGTCGGCAATAAAGACAACCTTCAAACCATGCCCGGATGGCGTGATATAAACCAGAAGAATCCTTGCTTTATCCTCATCCGATAGCTTGTTAAAGGCCTCTTCCCAAACAACCCTGCAATCTCCCTCGATGTGGTCGAAGTCAATCACACATAAACCGTTAAGCCTACACGCTGCCTGCTTTCTCCAGCAACCTAACTTTCCACTCGCCGAAGCGGTCTCAATATAGGTTGCAATAAAGATGACAAACGGCAAACTCTTCTTGAGGTTGTCGCAGTACGTCTGAAGTTTTTTCTCAATGGTGAGTGCCCTAAACACCTCACCCTTGGTCTTACCTCCAGCCGCTTTCTTCCTACTTGCTTCCTGCCCTTGGCAGAACTTGATGAAATTCTCGTTATTAGCCCATTGCGCCGATAGTTCCGAATCTCCTCCCAAAATGGAGGGCAGTGCCTCCCTCAACTTTCTGTGCTCCCTTGTGAGCCATCGAGTCTGGGCACTGTCCACCAGATTATTGAATATCTCTGCCGTCACTATTGCTGTGGGCAAATCGAATCTTGATTGATTACAAAACATTTGTCAATCTCGCTTGTTAGACTGTACAACTCTCTCCTTACTTCCAACAATCCTTTGACGTCGAACGTCAGGTAAGCCATGACCTTCCGTTCATCTTTAACAAAGCACACCTTCAGGCATTCCTTGTTGACCAGAAACTCGCCTTTCGGCAAGGTAGGTTCCTCAATCTGAATATCCTTTGTCAGCTTCGCCAGTTCCTTCTGGAAATAGGCCGCCTTGTCAGGCACATCCTCAGGACATTTCAGTTCAATACAAGTTAAGGGGTTCTTACCAGTCGTTGCGTAACGCTTCGACCTGCCAACCTTCTTGACATCCTTCTGAGAGGGTTCACCCTTCTCTTGTGGAGCAATCTCTATCGAACCATCATCGTAACGACGAGTATTCGACTTGTAGCTCTCCACCAGCTTCCTCTTCTTCTGAGCGGGAGCAAATTCTTCACTCTTCACTCTTAATTCTTCACTTTTAATGTCTTCCATTACTTCTAACATTACTTTCTCAGTTAACACGAATTACCACGAATTGAACATGAATTTTTCATAAATTATTAATGATAATTCGTGGCCATTAGTGGTAATTCGTGTCTTAAAATAAACTACGTCATGTTAATCTTGTCCACATAGATCGTCGTGGCCTGCATGTGTTCACCCGTCTGCTGGGAGTCCCACTCGCGAACCACCATCGAACAAAGCACCCGATACTGATGTGTTGGGTCGAACTTCGGACAGTTCACAGCCCTCTCGCCGGTTATCTCACCAAGGAAGGTATCAATACCGTCCGTCAACTTCAAGGTCACAGAGTTCATCACCTTCTGCTCACCCGTTTTCTTGTCTGGGTACTGACGTGTCATCAGCCCCGACTGATTAAGAATTCTAACAGTCTTTTCCATAATAATTTTCAATTATCAATTTTCAATTGTCAATTATCCTTATGTCTTTTCCCTTTTTCAAATATCATCTTGTCAATCATTTCCGCACCCTTGGGAGTCCAGACGAGATAGGTGCGTTCCTTTTGTTTCCCGTCCTTCGAGTAGTAGATGAAGAGTCTGTCCTGAGCCAATCCGAGACCTTCATATTCAGGAGTCAGCCGGTACTGACCCCGTGCCCATCTCTGAACCTTCTTATCCGTGAGGAACGAGTTCAGATCCTTCACTTCCATGCCTATCGCCTCTGCAATGTCGCTGGCGGTGATGCAGCCGTCGGCGTGCTTGTTGAACGAGACTATCGTGCGTCCAATGATGCGCTGAGCCTCGTAAAGAATGTCGTTCTCCGTCACCAGCAAGTTCTTGGCGGCAGCAAATTTTTCACTCTTCACTCTTAATTTTTCACTTTCAAGCTGTTGCCATCGGATCACCAACTTGGCGCGGGCCTCGTCGTTGAACTTCGTGGCGATGTAAAGGCATTCCATTTTCGATAGAGAGTAACAAGGGCGATGCTCGCCCTTGGAGTCCGTGTAATCAACGAGCGCAAAATTGCGCCCGTTAACCTTCAACCAGGCTGGCTCCATGTTCCGGATGGCTTTCATCACATCCTTGTGCATCTTACCAGTCACTTGTGCAATCTCCAGCGATGTCATGCGCCCGGCATCCATCACTGTTAAAGTTTGATTTTGCTTCATATTCTTTATTCCTTTTAAATTATTAACTATGGTATGTGCGCATGCCTACGTGTGTGTGCATACGCGAAAGATTTGGCGGAAACGATTTTCGTTTCCTGTATTTCGTTGTACCAATAAGTCAATGAGCACTGTCAATCCCCGTCTCCGTTCGTTGACAGTGCAAAGTTAGGAAAATTATCTTATTGAATATCAAGCATTTATACGGTTTCTCCCGACCATTTCAGGTCGGAAATGGTCGGGAGAAATCAGGCAAAAACCAGTCTACAAAGGGCTTTTGCTAAAGGTCGGAAATGGTCGGAAGAAAATTCTCTATCTCGTCAGCATCGGCAGAGAATTCCTTCTTAGGCTTCGCTAATTTGAGTGGTTCGCCCTGTTTGGTGAAACATTTCGATGCCAGTTCGTTCATCTTGACTACCGTCAGTTGTTTCGACTCCAGCAGGTTGCCGTGGATCTTCGTTAGCATCATTCGGGCAGTCTCTACGGTTCTCAGCCAGGCGATAGGTTTAACTTCAGCTGGCTGACCGCTGGAGAACCCCATCTGATAGAGCCAACTGTCCAGTTCAGAATCCCGCTCAATGAAACCCTTGGTAATCAGGAAGTCAAACCACTGCTTGCCGACAGCTTCATTATGGTTCTGCGGGAAGTGCGTAGCCTGTGCACTACCCTGTTCCTCGTACCGTACATGTTTTCCCTCCATGCGTATCTCTCTGTCGTCAGCCACGGAGTTAGCCCCGCGACGCTCTATATACTGTACTTCATCGCCAGTCATGATAATCTTTCTTGCCATAGTCTTTAATTGTTGTGATTTGTTGGGTCAGGGTTATTGTTGTTTTCGGTGTAGCTGACAGAGCTACCCGTCATTGTTACGTAATGGTTGTGTGTGTCACCTATCAGCTGTTTCGGCTCTTCGGGTATGACCATCACCTCGTTCACCAATAGCAGTTGCTCCTGATAGTTCTCTGCAGGCAGCACATACTCCAGGAACGTCTTCAAAAAGGCGAAGCGGTCCAAGCCCTTCAGGTGTGATACAAACGACTTGATCTTCTCAACCGACAGTGTGATGTAGTTTTTCAGAAGCATGTTCTTCAGTCGTTCCGCCGCATTGGCCATCTCAAGCTGTTTCACTTTGCTTTTCAACTGTTCATTCTCTATTGTTTGTTGGGCCAGCTGCCGTTCCAAGTCAGCAATCCTCATTGTCTGCAGACTCTTGTCGTCAGCCAGCCGCTGAAATTCCTCAATTGATAAATCCATATCTTTGTCCTCCTAATGGTTTTAATGGTGTGAAAGGACTGCAAAGGTACAAAATATCCCGCTCATTTCAGCAACGAACGGGAAATAGTTTTTGTTAATGTTTGTTAGGTCTCAGAAAAGTGCGTTTTTCACGTGTTTTCCGTAAAAATACGTTAGTTTGCACTGTCTTAGTGCATTATTCCTTTGTTTTATGCACTCTTTTAGTGCAATGTCACGCTGCGGATGGAAAGACCCAAATAGATGTCCGACTGGAGGATGAGACGGTGTGGTTGACACAGACTCAGATGGCTCAACTTTTTAAGTCATCTCGTACGAATGTTTTGGAGCACATCCAGCACATCTATGAAGTTGAAGAATTAGAGAAAGAAGCAACCTGTCGGAATTTCCGATAGGTTCGTCAGGAGGGTAAACGTATGGTTAATCGTACCATGACAATGTACAATCTTGACATGATTATCTCCGTGGGTTATCGTGTAAACTCTAAGCGAGGTTGACATTCCCCAATATGCGAATATGAACGCCTCTACGGGTCGGAAACTGAAAAAACTACTGGCCGTTATTGCACAAAGCGTTCCTTTCAAGCCTGTCATGGAATCATTGGCCACCGTGATAGGTGTAAGTCGCAATGTGCTACCAGACTACTTCCTTTACATGGAGCAGGCAGGTATGATAGGACAACTGCGTGACGATACTGGCGGCATACGCGGCTTAGGTAAGGTCGAGAAAGTCTATCTTGACAACACAAACCTGGCCTATTTACTTGGGCATGAGAGTGCTGATATTGGTAATATTCGTGAGACTTTCTTCTATAACCAGATGCGTGTCAAGACTGATGTCATCAGTTCACGTATCAGTGATTTCGAAATAGACGGAAAGACCTTTGAGGTGGGTGGCAAGAAGAAAAAGCAGAAGCAGATACAAGATGCGGCCCAAGGCTATGTCGTCAAAGATGACATTGAAACTGGCTATGGAAACATCATCCCTCTCTGGCAATTTGGATTGACCTATTAAACGTACATTCTAAATGATTATCATGTCACGCTGAAGAGATGTCGGGCTTCAGATGTGTGCATCGGCCTACTCGACTATGCAACAGGGAGTAACTAATCGTTTTCTTTAAGCCAGTCAATAAGCACTTTGCAGTATTCTTCGTGGGCATCTACAAAACAAGTATGACGTGCCTTGCGGAACAGGTGCCAACGACTGCCAGGGATATGCTCGTAGAGCGAGGCGGCGACGACGGGCGTGCAAATGTCGCGCGTGCCACTACAGATGAGTGTAGGCTGGGTGATGAGATGCAGTCGGTCTGTGTATTCAAAATCCTTCAGGCTACCCAGCGGCTGATATTCGTTGGGACCCCAGCCGTAGAGATAAGCCTCTGTTCCAGCGCGTTTCTTGCGACGCAGACACTCAGGTGAATACTCATCCACGCTAATGACAAACTGCTCGAAGTAATGGTCGTTGGCACGCAGGTAGTCAGGCGAATCCCATTGGCCATTGGCCTCCGCCTGTCGTATGGCTTTCTGGTCTTCCTCTGAGAGTTGCTTAATGAGCCTGTGTTGCTCGCTGGCCCACAGGCTGCTTGAAGCATGGCCCGACGACAGGATGAGCGACTTAATGCCCTCAGGCTTCTCGTCTATGGCGTAAGCTATAGCCTGCATGGCACCCCACGACTGTCCGAGTATATGAACCGTGTAAAGGTTGAGATACTCGCGTATGGCGATAAGCTCGTCTATCCAGGTCTTCTGCGTCCATAGTTCAGGGTGACCGTCTAGGTAGGAATTTCCGCAACCTATCTGGTCATAGGAGATGATCTGCCGCCCTGTGTCGGCAATGCAGTCGAGTACCTCGAAATAGTTGTGCGTACTTCCTGGGCCACCATGAAGCAGCAACAGAGGAGCCTTTTCTGATTCCTCACCCACAATGCGATAATAGGTCTTGTAGCCCACAAAAGGCATATAGCCTTCAGTAATCTTGTTGTTTGTCATATTGTTACAATTTTTCCATCTTACATCTTCCACCACTTGGACTGTACCTGCAAATATACAAAAAGATTTCGATAATAAGTCGTTTTTCCTAAATTTCTTCGAAAAAAGGCTCAAGATGAAGCGGATTTAGAGAAAAACTTATAGTCAGTATAGTCACTGGGACAGGTACTTGGGTATGATGACTGAACGTACCCAGGTGCCTGTCCCCATGTAATCACCCGAACTTGAGGTTAGGATGGCTGGTGAGATGATTTGGTTGAATCGCCAGCAATTAGCAACGCTGTTTGGCAGGGACTATAAGACCATCAGTAAGCATATCAACAATGCACTCAAAGAGGAATTGGCTGATGAAGTGGTAGTCGCAAAATTTGCGAATACCACTCAGCATGGCGCTATCGAAGGTAAAACTCAGACACATGAGAAGGAGTATTTTAACCTAGAGATGGTAACTTCTGTTGGTTACACTCTGCACTCATTTATTCATCTATTCAAGTATTCAATTATGACAGGAAGGTTTTTGAAAATGAATGGTTCGGGGTGGGGCTGACTTCGCCAGCCCTATCCGATGGGGATGAAGGGGAGATAGGTACAAATTTGATTTTAGAATTATATTAATATTATATATATTATAATATATATAATATTAATATAATTTATTATGGCAGTAAGGTTAAAACCTTCTTGTCATAATTGAATAGATGAATATTTGAATAAATGAGAGCAGAGTGCCAAGTTTACTTGGACTATGCCGAATGCTGAAAATATCGACGAAGTCAATACTTGAATAGTTGTGGTACAAAACGGGGGATAGCGTACCATAAACGTATACCGGAAATTGCAGAGAAAGAATGACGAGCGCAGCAGAAGTCTGCTTACTGATAAAATGGAGAGATGTTGCGGCTCTCTCCCTGTGAGAATAGGACTTGCCGCGCGAAAGCATTTTTTTCGTTTTTTTGAAAAAAAGTTGGCCAAAAATTTGCATAATTCAGAAAAATGTCGTACCTTTGCATCGAAGATGCAAAACCGATGAAAAAGTCGCGAATTTCGAATCGGTGGAGTAGCTTCTAAGAACCAGGAAAACGAACAAAGGACAAGGCTTAAATCGGACAATCAAAATCATTTAAGTTATGTCTAAAATCATTTATGACGTTTATCAGAACAAGAACGCGAACAACGCGGCCTATGGCAAGTACTTCGGTCGTATCGTTCACACCGAGACGCTGAACACCCGTAAGCTGGCGCGCCACATTGCCGATCACGGTTCGGTCTACACTCAGGACGTGGTTGAGGGAGTGCTGACCAAGGCAGAGGCTTGCATCGTGGAGATGCTGCTGGAGTCGAAGAAGATCAAGTTGGAGGGACTGGGCACCTTCTACCTGATGGCAGAGAACAAGAAGGGCGGTGCCGTGAGCATCGACAAGTTCAACCCCAAGAGCTCGTTCAAGGGCTTGCACATCCGCTTCCTGCCTGACCAGGGCGACGAGGCAGGCCTGAACTCCAAGGAAGTGCTGGCAAAGGCTACCTTCATGTGGGCCGAGGACTTGAAGCGCGAGAAGGCCGAGAGCCGTCCGACCTCTCCGTCCAACGGAGGCGGAAACGACAGCAGTTCAGGCTCCGGCAGTCAGAGCGGCGAGCAGGGCGGCAGTCAGTCACAGACTGTGAGTGCTCCGCAGATCAGCGGAACGACCCCGTTTACCGAGACCACCTCGGTGAGCATCCAGGCTGAGCAGGGTGCAGAGATCCGCTACACCACCGACGGCTCGACGCCTACGGCTGAGAGTTCGCTCTACAGTGAGGCGTTCACCCTGAGCAACACGGCTACCGTGAAGGCCATCGCCATCAAGAACGGTCAGAGCAGCGAGGCTGCCTCGAAGACCTTTACCAAGAGTGACGATGACACTGGTGAGAACGACTAAGTCAAATTGAAGATTGAAGATTGAAAATTGAAAATTGAAGATTGAAAATTGACGATGACGAAGAAGCGTATGATTGAGCTGGCGGTGAAGGTCATAGTAGCCGCGCTCACAGCGTTCCTCACAGCTCTCACCACGACGAGCTGCATGGGTAGGGGGCCGTTCTAGAGCGAACAGTAACTAACGAGAGAGGAGGACTGGCAGTCTCTAACTGTCAGCCCTCCTTACTATTGTCGAATCTACAGTCTCACGCCAAAGGCGATTCGGGCGTATGCGTCGAAGATGTTGATTTTGGTCTGGTCTTTCTTGTAGATGAAATTGTTGTACTGCGCCTGAAGGCCGATGAAATAGTCGCTCCAGTTGTAGGCTATGCCGAGGCGCAGGTCGAGGTTGAGCTGCAGGGCACTGTAGCTGGTCTCTGAGGCTTCATCCCCATAATAGATGTCATCGTCGCCTTGTTTGAGCATGGTCAGGGGCTTGTCTTTCTTCCCGTTGGCCCAGAGCTTGGTCTCCTTGTCCCATTCGCCATAATCGTCGACTGGATCCTCAGGGCCCAGATAGTAGTTGAAGTCGTAATTGTAGACCTTCACACGGTTATAGACGCTGATGGTTGGCATGGCCATCGCGTTGACGACGAGGCCGCGCAGGGGTACCCAGTTGTAGCCATAGCCGATACCGAGGTTGGCCTGGTGGACCTTGATGCAGCTGGTGCCGTCGCCGAAGATCATGAAAAAGCCGTTAGCGATGTCACCATAGTCGAAGGAGGACTGGTACCACGTGGCGCCTAACAGGAGGGAGCCTGCGGAGCGGCGCTGGATGACCGACTGGTTGTAGGCGGCTGCCTGAGAGTAGCGGCGGCCGTTGAAGACGTAGTAGCCGTTGACATAGACAGAGCGGATCCATACGGGGCTGGGCATGCTGAATGCCGTGTCGTAGGGCTCACCGTCCATCTGCCCGTCCTTGTAGGCTGCTGCGGAGAAATTGGCGTCTTTCGTCTGGAACCGCCTCAGGCGGAAGTTAATGCCGTACTTGGCGCCTGTGCTGCTGAAGGAGTAGTAGCGGCCGGCATTCTTGGTGAGTGACTTGGCAAAGGAGAATCCCAATCCGCGATAGCCCACCCAGAAGCCGATGGAGGATGCTACGGGCGGCTCGAAGCAGAGCTGCCATTCGATGCGCTCATGGGTATCAGGAAAGTCGGCACTGTGCTTGTAGTCCACGTCAACGCCGTTCTCCTTATAGCGCAGGATCACCCGCCAAGGCTTGTCGGGCACTTCGATATAGCTGGGATCGACCTTCGACTTGGCTTTGTTGTCGAGATACTGTTGCAGCTGATGGAACCTGTCCATGATGGACACGGTGCTATCGGACTGCGCCGATATCTTCAGTGTGCATAGCAGGCAGCAGATGATGATTCTTCCTTTCATCTGTGATCCTATTTACAGAGTTTGCAACCTTCGCATTTGTTGAGCTCGCCACGGAAGCGCTTCTCCACGAGATGGTGGAGACGGTCGCGGAGGGGCGTGAGTCGCATGTGGTCGATGACCTCGTTGATGAAGGCGTTCTGCAGGAGCAGCTTGGCTTCCTCAAGGGATATGCCTCGCTGACGCATATAGAAAAGAGCGGCATCGTTGAGCTGGCCAACGGTAGATCCGTGGGCGCACTTCACGTCATCGGCATAGATCTCGAGCATGGGCTGGGTGTACATACGGGCCTCGCGGGTGGCCGTCAGGTTCTGGTTGGTCATCTGCGAGGCGGTCTTCTGGGCACCGTGTTCCACCAGCACACGGCCCGCAAAGGCGCCAACGGCCTTGTCGTCGAGCACGTACTTATAGAGTTCGTTCGAGGTGCAGTGGGGCGCACGGTGAACAATGAGGGTGTTGTTGTCGACATGCTGCTGCTTGTCGGCAATCACACAGCCATAACAGCCACACTCGGCTCCCTCGCCGCTGAAGGTGAGGTCGAGACGGTTGCGGGTGACGCCGTTGTGGAGGGTGATGACGTTGTGGTTCACACGGCTGTTGGCCTGCTGGTCGATATAGACATTGCTCAGGCGCACATTCTTATAATGGGTCTCCTCAAGACAATAGAGGTCGAGTGAGGCGTTCTCTCCTACATAGGCCTCAATGACCTGTGTGGCGAGGAAATGACGATCGTCAGCGGCATGGTCGCAGAAGAGCATCTTTATTTCTGCACCCTCTTCGAGGATGATGAGTACGCGACGGTTGACCATCAGGTCGGGCACCTGACGCTGGGCATTCTGAGGTGTGGCCTTGAGGATGTTGATGACTTGGATGGCGCGATCGACCTTGACGTTCCTGGGCACATAGACCAACAGTCCGTCCTGAGCCAGCATCGTGTTGAGGGCTGTCACGGCGTCCTCGTCAGTCTTCGCCAACTTAGCGTAATATTTCTCGATGAAATGGGGATTTTCTCGCAAGGAACTCACGATAACACCGTCAGGCAAATTTCCTTGTCCGTACAGGACTCCCGACACCTGACTCCTGACTCCTTTATAAAAAGCATCATTCACCACGAAATAGAGACTTGTACTCAGATTGGGCACATCGCAACGGAAAGCCTGGTAGGGGTCTACGGGTATTTCGAGGCGATTCAGATTGACGCCATAGTCGGGGGCGAAGAGTTTTTGGAGATCGGTATATTTATAGCGTTCGACCTTTTTCGACGGGAAGCCCTGTCTGCGGAAGTCCTCAAAAGCCTCGTCGCGAACGGCATTCATCGCCTCAGGGGCATGAGAGAAAATCATCTCCCGTGCCTGCTCGTAGAGTTCTATATATTGATGTTCAGCGTTCATTATTCCTCTCCGATCTCTTCCTTTATCCAGTCGTAGCCGTGCTCCTGAATCTGCGTGGCGAGTTCAGGACCGCCCGTCTTCACGATACGGCCTTTATAGAGTACGTGGACGTACTGCGGACGGATCATCTCCAGCAGACGATCGTAGTGGGTGATGACGATGCAGGAGGTCTCAGGTGTCTGAAGCTTGTTGACACCCTCAGCCACGATGCGCATCGCATCGACATCGAGGCCGGAGTCCGTCTCGTCGAGGATACTCAGCTTCGGCTCCAGCATCGCCATCTGGAAGATCTCATTGCGCTTCTTCTCACCACCGCTGAAGCCTTCGTTCACAGAGCGGTTGGCGAGTTTCGAGTCGAGCTCGACAATCTTCCGCTTTTCGCGCTGCAGCTTCAGGAACTCGGCGGCATTCATCGGCTCCAGACCCTGGTACTTGCGCTTCTCGTTGATGGCGGCCTTCATGAAGTTGGTCATCGAGACACCAGGAATCTCCACAGGATACTGGAACGAAAGGAACAATCCCTCATGGGCCCTGTCCTCAGGCTTCATCTCCAACAGGTTTTTGCCATTGAACCAAGCCTCACCCTCTGTGACCTCATAGAGCGGATTGCCCACGAGCACGGCACTCAGCGTACTTTTACCTGATCCGTTAGGTCCCATAATGGCATGCGTCTCACCGTCGTTGATCACGAGGTCGATGCCTTTTAATATCTCTTTATCGCCAATCCTGGCATGTAAGTTTTTGACTTCTAACATCTTTGAAGATTGAACATTGAAAATTGAAGATTGAAGATTGAAAATTGAACATTATTACAAGAATGCGTAGCGGCAGATGAACAGTACGGCTAACAGGATAGTGCCCCAGTTCATGTTGTTGCGCGCATCCTTGTCTTTAAACGTGCCTGACAGCAGGTGGATCAGCACATAGGAGATCACACCCATGAGGATGCCGTCGGAGATGCTATAGGTAAGCGGCATGAGCACGATGCAGATAAAACAAGGGATAGCCGTCACATAATTGGAGAAATCAACCTTGCGGATGTCGTACATCATCATCACACCCACCAATATCAGTGCCGCCGCCGTGGCCTGTTCGGGAATGGCCAGGAACAGCGGCGCGAAGAGCAATGCCACAGCAAAACAGACGGCGGTAGTGAAACTGGTCAGACCTGAGCGTCCGCCCACATTCACGCCAGAGGCACTCTCAACGTAAGTCGTTACCGTCGATGTACCCAGCACGGCACCTAACGTGGTGCCGATGGCATCAGCCATGAAGGCCTGATTCAGGTTCTTCACGTTGCCGTCCTCATCCACCATGCCTGCACGGTTGGATACACCAATGAGGGTGCCGATGGTGTCGAACATATCGATAAACAGGAATGTGAGTACCACCACCACCATGTCCACCGTGAGGATATTGTGCCACTCAAACTGCCAAAAGATGGGGCTGATGGATGGGGGCGTCGACAAGATACCCGTAAAATTGGTAATACCCAGGGGAATACCTACGACGGTGGTCGTCAGGATGCCAATGAGCAATGCGCCCGTCACGCCCCTTACCAAGAGGACTGCCGTCAGTATAATGCCAAAGATACTCAGCAGCACAGCGGGGTTGTGCAGATTACCCAGGGTGATGAACGTGGATTCCGACGAGGTGACAATGCCAGCACCCTTCAGTCCTACGAAGGCGATGAAGAGTCCGATGCCAGGACTGATGGCGCGGCGCATCACCAGAGGGATGGCGTTGACAATATGCTGGCGCAGACCTGTAACGGTCAGCAGGATGAAGATGAGTCCTTCTATCATGACGGCGGTGAGCGCAAACTGCCACGAATAGCCCATGGTCAGTACGACAGTAAAGGCAAAGAAGGCATTCAGTCCCATGCCGGGAGCCAGGGCAAAAGGCAACTTGGCATAGAGCGCCATCACCAGGGTGGCTACCACAGCTGAGATACACGTGGTGGTAAACACGGCACCAGCATCCATACCAGTCGCTGAGAGGATACTGGGGTTGACGGCTAAGATGTAGGCCATCGTCAAAAAGGTGGTAATGCCACCTATCACCTCCTTGCGTAAGGTCATTTTGGAGGAATCAAATCCAAATAGTTTCTCTAACATTGAAGATTGAAGATTGAAGATTGAAAATTGTGATTAGCCTACCGTGCCCTCGAGGGATACGGAGAGGAGTTTCTGAGCCTCGACGGCAAATTCCATCGGCAATTTCTGGAGCACCTCCTTGGCATAGCCGTTGACGATGAGGCCGACGGCCTGCTCCGTTGGGATGCCACGCTGGTTGCAGTAGAAGAGCTGGTCTTCGGAGATCTTCGAGGTGGTAGCCTCGTGCTCGAAGATAGCGGTGTCGTTGTGCACATCCATATAAGGGAAAGTATGCGCACCACAGTCCGAGCCTAAGAGCAGCGAGTCGCACGAGGAGTAGTTGCGGGCATTATCAGCGGTTGATGCCGCACGAACCAGACCACGATAACTGTTCTGGCTATGACCAGCCGAGATACCCTTAGAGATAATGGTGCTCTTCGTGTTCTTGCCGATATGGATCATCTTCGTGCCCGTGTCTGCCTCCTGATAGTTGTTGGTGACGGCCACTGAATAGAATTCCGCCTGGGAATTGTCGCCTCTCAGGATACAGGAGGGGTATTTCCACGTGATGGCAGAACCCGTCTCGACCTGTGTCCAGGAGAGTTTGGAGTCCACGCCGCGCAGATCGCCACGCTTCGTCACGAGGTTCAACACGCCACCCTTGCCGTTCTCATCGCCAGGGTACCAGTTCTGGACGGTGGAGTACTTTACTTCCGCACGATTCATCACGATGATTTCCACGATGGCGGCGTGCAGTTGGTTCTCGTCGCGCATCGGAGCCGTACAGCCCTCGAGATAGGAGACGTAGGCATCGTCGTCGGCAATGATGAGCGTGCGTTCAAACTGACCCGTGTTGCGGGCATTGATACGGAAATAGCTGCTCAGTTCCATCGGACAGCGCACGCCCTTGGGGATATAGACAAAGGAGCCGTCGGAGAACACAGCCGAATTAAGAGCAGCAAAGAAATTATCCTTATAGGGTACGACGGTGCCTAAGTACTGACGCACCAAGTCGCCATGCTCCTTAATAGCCTCGCCGATGGAGCAGAAGATGACGCCCTTCTCACGCAGTTTTTCTTTAAAAGTGGTCTTCACGCTAACAGAGTCCATGATGGCATCAACAGCCGTGTTGCCAGAAAGCGCGAGACGCTCCTCCAGAGGAATGCCTAGTTTATCGAAGGTCTTTTCAAGCTGAGGGTCGATCTTCTGACTCCCGTCTCCTGACGCCTGACTCTTTTTCTTCGCCGTAGGGTCAGCGTAATAGGAGATGGCCTGATAGTCGATCTCAGGCACATGCACATGCCCCCATTTAGGCTCCGTCTGCTCCTGCCAATAGCGGAAGGCCTTCAGGCGGAAGTCGAGCATCCACTCCGGCTCACCCTTCTTGGAAGAGATCAGCCGTACGACGTCCTCGTTCAGACCTTTCTCAATGATTTCCGTATGGACGTCAGTCGTGAAGCCGAACTCATATTTCTGTTCGGCCACCTGACGGACAAATTCATTGTTATCTCCCATCTGCTTATTCCTCAATTCTTAAATTGAATAGCCAGCATCGTGAGGTCGTCACTCTGCTCGGCATCACCGACGAAACGATGGACCGCCTCTGACATTTTGTTGATAAGCGTCGCTACTTCTATCTGTCCGTTGGCCAGACAGTCGCTAGCCACACGGAAAATGCGACTGTCGCCAAACTGGGCATGACCAGTGTCCTCTGCCTCATTGAGTCCATCGGTATAGAGGAAGATGGTGTTCTGTGATTCTAACTGCTTCTCCTGACAGGTAAAGCTCCAGTCGTCTAACACGCCAATGGGCATATTGGCATGACAGTTTAGTATGCTGACATCTCTGCCGATAACCAGCGGCGAGTTATGGCCGGCATTGCAATAGCGAATCAGTCCTGTATGAAGGTCGAGAACACCCAGGAAGAGCGTAACGAACATGTTTGCCTCATTGCCGTCGACCATTGCAGCGTTGAGGGCTTTGACAATGAGATGGGGCTCCTCTATGTGAGAGGATATGTTACGGAATAACGAGCGTGTCATGGCCATCACCAGTGAAGCCGGTACACCCTTGCCTGATACATCGCCGATGCAGAAAAACAGCTTCTCGTTGCGGATGTGGAAATCGAACAAGTCACCACCCACATCCTTGGCAGGTGTGAGAACACCATAGATGTCGATGTCGTTGCGTTCCGGATAAGGTGGGAAGGTCTTCGGCAACATGGACATCTGGATGTCGTGAGCCACCTTCAGTTCATTCTCGATGGCCGCCTTCGAGGCGGTGGTCTCCTTCAGTTCCTCAATGTAATTCTTCAGAGAGTGCTGCATACTCTCGAACGAGTCGCGCAACTGGTGTATCTCGTCGTTGTGCTTGATTTGGGGAAGAGGTGCTGAGAAGTTTCCCTTTGCCACCTCATCGGCTGATTCTGCCAGCTGTTTCAACGGTTTTGTGGCCCGTTTGATGACACGTCGTCCGACAAAACGGGTAATGAACAAAGCTATGGCAATCAGCACGATCATGATGACGCCATTGCCAATGGCTAAGATATCCACCATCACGCTCGGTACGACTGAGGCAATGCTCCAATTGGTATATTTAACGGGCTCATAAAACATATAGACAGGCATGAAATCGCTGTCAAAGAACTTAAACGACTTGATTAATATACCATGCTCTTCCGTATGAGTTCCCGTTTTACCAGCAATCATCCGATGACCAACGTGATCATCTATCGTGTCGGGCGTGGTCTTGGCAAGCTCGAAATAATTATTCTTGATAATCAGATTCTTGTCAGGATGGACAATGAACGTACCGTCATCGTCAATGATGAACTTCTTCGTCACACCACGCCAGTCGATGTTTACAAAGCCACCGTCGTTGCGACGCCTTTCTGAGTTGTCCCTGAGATTGATATGGACAGAATCATTATCTGAGTAAACGCCACCGAACAGTCTTTCACGAATCCATTCCAATGATAAGTCTGCGCCAAGAATAGCAACCGTCTTTCCTTGCTTATCCTTGACAGGCATCATATAAGATACCAAGGGAGTGATGGAGTCGGAAGCATCGAAGAAGGGCCTTGACCAGTAGCTGCTGTCGGCTTCGAGTGCCTCCGTAAACCATTTGGCCTTCAGATAGTCATGACTGGCACTGCCAATAATGCGCTTCTCTATCTTCCCATCTTCAACCCTGACAGCATAAGGACAGAACCAGCGCCCCTTCTGCGGATAATAACCAGCCACGAAGCTGATACCACAACTGCGGATGGTGGGATTCTGACCAACCACCTCACTCATGATATCGGCCAGCCTGTCAGGACGGTCCAGGTTCTTCTCAATCTCGTCCACACGATTACTCGTAGCGGTAGAGACCTCTGAGAGTGCCTTTTCCACTTTAGCATTGACAGCAGTCAGAGAGCCTCTGTGATTGCTGGCCTCCTCCAAGAGCACGAAGTTCTTGGAGATCATAAAAATCCAGTACGAGGCGAGTCCCATCACGATGAGTTGCGTGAATGCAATCCATCGTGTCAGCCGTTTGGAAAAGGAACGGAACTTGGGCTTCTTGCTCATATCTACAGCTTCTGCTCTACCTCAATCTCAGTGAAGGTTTCGATGATATCACCCACCTGGATGTCGTTGAAGTTGACGAGCGAGATACCACACTCCAGGCCTGTTGCCACTTCCTTGGCATCGTCCTTGTAGCGCTTCAGGGCATCGATAGGAGCCGTGTGGATCACGATACCGTCGCGGATCACACGAGCCTTGTCCTTGTTGTGTACCTTACCGTCTGTCACCAGACCACCGGCTACGGTACCCACCTTGGAAATCTTGAATACCTGCTTCACCTCAATCTCACCAGAGACAATCTCCTTCTTCACCTTGTCGAGCATACCCTGCATCGTGGACTTCACCTCGTCGATGGCGTCGTAGATGATAGAGTAGGTGTTGATCTCCACACCCTCGCGCTCAGCGGCACGACGGGCATCGGCAGAAGGACGTACCTGGAAGCCGACGATGATGGCATCGGAAGCCGAAGCCAGCATGACATCGTTCTCCGAAATCTGACCCACAGCCTTCGAGATGACGTTCACCTGTACCTTCTCTGTAGACAGCTTGATGAACGAGTCGCTAAGAGCCTCGATAGAACCGTCGGTATCACCCTTCACGATGATGTTCAGTTCGTGGAACTCACCGAGTGCAATACGATGAGAGATATCGTCGAGACCCAGGGTCTTCGTGGTACGGAGACTCTGTTCACGCTGCAACTGAGTACGCTTGTTGGTGATTTCACGGGCTTCCTGCTCTGTCTCCATGATATGGAATGAGTCACCAGCCGTCGGAGCACCATTCAGTCCGAGGATGATGGCGGGCTCGGCAGGACCAGCCTGCTCGATGCGCTGGTTACGTTCGTTGAACATGGCTTTAATACGTCCGTAGCTGGTACCAGCCACCACGATGTCGCCAACCTTCAGTGTACCATTCGATACCAGCACAGTGCTGACGTAGCCACGGCCCTTGTCGAGCGATGACTCGATGATGGAGCCGGTAGCCTTACGGTTAGGATTAGCCTTCAGGTCAAGCATCTCAGCCTCAAGCAGCACCTTCTCCAACAACTCGTCGACACCAATGCCCTTCTTGGCACTGATCTCCTGACACTGGTACTTTCCACCCCAGTCTTCAACGAGCAGGTTCATATTGGCCAGGTCTTCACGGATCTTATCCGGGTTGGCACCTGGCTTATCAATCTTGTTGATGGCAAACACCATCGGAACGTTGGCTGCCTGGGCATGTGCGATGGCCTCCTTGGTGGTAGGCATCACGGAGTCGTCGGCAGCGATGATGATGATGGCGATATCCGTCACCTGAGCACCACGGGCACGCATGGCAGTGAAAGCCTCGTGACCAGGCGTGTCGAGGAACGTAATCCGACGGCCGTCCTTCAGTTTCACGTTATAAGCACCGATGTGCTGGGTGATGCCACCAGCCTCACCGGCAATCACGTTGGTGTTGCGGATGAAGTCGAGCAGCGAGGTCTTACCATGGTCGACATGTCCCATCACCGTCACGATAGGAGCGCGATTCAGCAGATCGTTCTCATCATCCTCCTCTTCAGTAATGGCGTTCTGAACCTCAGCACTGACATACTCTGTCGTAAATCCGAACTCCTCAGCTACGATATTAATGGTCTCTGCATCCAGACGCTGGTTGATAGACACCATGATACCGATGCTCATACATGTACCAATGACCTGATTGACACCAACATTCATCATGGTGGCCAGCTCAGACACCGTCACGAACTCCGTCAGTTTCAGTACCTTGCTCTGTGCTGCCTCTGCTGCCATTTCCTCGTTAATGCGCTCTGCTACGGCATCGCGTTTCTCACGACGGTACTTGGCGCCCTTCTTATTCTGATTCTTTGAGGTCAGACGGGCCAGTGTCTCCTTTACCTGACGGGCCACAGCCTCGTCATCAACCTCCAGCGGCCTCACTGGACGGTTCTTTTTCTTGTTCTTACCACCGCCCTGCTGCTGGTTGTTGTCCTGGAAGTTCTGATTACCGCCCTTGTTCTTATTCTTCTTGTTATTGTTCTGGTTCTTTTCCTGATTGGCAGCGGCCTCGATATCCACGCGCTCCTTACCGCCACGGATACGTTCGCGCTTCTTCTTCTCACCATTACCACTGTGCATCTGGGCCTGCTTCTCCTCACGTTCCTTCTTGCGCTCCTCCTTGGTCTTCTTCTTAGGACGAGTGCTCTGGTTCAGTGAGTCGAGATCGATTTTTCCCACGACATTCAAGTTGGGTACAGCCTTCGTCTCGATCTTCAGCTTATAGATCTCAGGCTCTTTCGGACCCTCCAGTTCTTCCTGAGGCTCTGGTGTCTCAGGAGCCGATGCTACTGGAGGCTTTGGTTCGGCCACAGGTTCCGGTTTCACTTCTCCACTTTTAACTGCCTCACTTTTCACTTCAGCCTTCGGTTTCTGTTTGGGCTCCGGAGCCGGTTCTGGCTTGACCTCAACCTTCGGCTCTGACACCTCAACCTTGGTCTCAACTGCTGGCTTCGGCTCTTCCTTCGGCTTGGGAGCGGGTTTCCCCACCTGGCTCAGGTCTATCTTCCCAACGGTCTTGAATGCCACACGCGGCTCTTCCTTCACGACCTCAACTACAGGCTCCGGCTTAGGTGGAGTCTTAGTCTTCTCCTTTTTCTTTGGGAACATCATTCCAGCCAGGGTCTTCACGTCCTTGTCACCCCTGAACTCCTTCACCAATGCCTCATATTGCGCATCGTTGATCTTGGTGTTCATGTTGGCGTCGTCCTTGATCTCACCCAGGCTTTTCTTGTTCTTCAGATAGTCGACTGCCGTCTGAAGACCAATGTTCAGTTCCGTTAATACTTTATTTAATCTGACTCCCATTCTTTACTTTTTTACCTTTTTACTTTTTTACCTTTACTCAAACTCCGCACGGAGAACTTCCAGCAGATGGTCTACAGTCTCCTCCTCGAGGTCTGCCTTCTCAATCAGCATCTCACGGGGAGCGTTAAGGACAGCCTTGGCTGTGTCGAGGCCGATGGCCTTGATGGCATCGATAACCCACTGGTCGATTTCATCGTTGAACTCTTCCAGATAGATATCCTCGTCGGCTTCACTCTCACTGACCACACGGAACACGTCGATGGTGTACTCTGTCAGCATAGAGGCAAGTTTGATGTTCATACCGCCACGTCCGATGGCCAGGCTGACCTCTTCCGGCTGCAGATAGACCTCTGCCTTGCGATTCTCCTGGTCGAGAACGATGCTTGAGATCTTGGCAGGGCTCAGGGCGCGCTGGATAAACAGCTGCACGTTAGAGGAGTAGTTGATGACGTCGATATTCTCATTGCCGAGTTCACGAACGATGCCATGCACACGACTACCCTTCACACCTACACAGGCTCCTACTGGATCGATACGCTCGTCGTAACTCTCCACGGCCACCTTTGCACGATCGCCCGGCATACGAGCCACCTTCTTGATAGTAATCAGACCATCGTTGATCTCAGGAACCTCGGCCTCGAGCAAACGCTCCAGGAACACAGGACTGGTACGCGAGAGGATGATACGGGGATTGTTGTTCTCGTTCTGCACCTCTTTCACGATAGCACGGATGGTCTCTCCCTTATGATAGTTGTCTGAGGGGATCTGCTCACTCTTCGGCAGGTGGAGCTCATTGCTCTCATCGTCCATCAGCAGCACCTCGCGCTTCCAGATCTGGTAAACCTCGCCGCTGACCACCTGACCAACCTTGTCCTTGTACTTCTGGTAGAGGGAGTCGTGCTCCAGCTCCAGAATCTTCGAAGCCAGTGTCTGACGCAGGTTCAGGATGGCACGACGGCCGAACTTCTGGAAGTCCACCTCCTCACTGACTTCCTCACCGATCTCGTAGTCAGGCTCAATTTTCTGGGCCTCGGAGAGTGCTATCTCCTTGTTCTCGTCCACCACCTCACCGTCGGCTACCACCACACGGTTACGGTGAATCTCGAAGTCACCCTTGTCAGGGTTCACAATCACGTCGAAGTTCTCGTCAGAACCATAGATCTTTGCAATCACATTGCGGAAACTCTCTTCCAGCACACTTACAAGCGTGGTGCGGTCGATGTTCTTGTTCTCTTTAAATTCCTGAAAGGTCTCAATCATGGAGGGGCCTTTCGCATCTTTTCTTGTTGCCATTAATATTACTTTTTATTTTTAATTATTCATTTGAATGCCAGCAGGTACTTGGCATACTTCACACTGTCCATGGCATAGGTCTTGTCGACTTCCACCAGAACGGGACGCTTCTTGCCTTCCTGCTTTTGTTTTTCATGCACGGTGACGGTGAAGTTCGTGCCTTCTACCGACTTTAACACACCCTGCACCTTCTTGCCGTCAAGTTCCAGCACTTCGACAGTGTCTCCGATGTGGTTTATATACTGCTGAGCCACCTTGAACGGCTGCCCAAGGCCAGCACTACCCACCTCGAGTTCGTAATCACCAAGTTCGTCGCCCAGCTGCTCCTGAAGGAAACGGCTCAACGCTGCGCAGTCCTCAATCCACACGCCATCGGCATGGTCGATCTCAATCACGATCCTGTCATCAGCACCAAAGTTGATGTCTACAAGGAAGTAGTCGTTGTCCTTCAACCACTCTTCCGTCAATGTCTGAATTGTCTCTTTATTGATCATCTAATACTAATTAATATCGAAAATGAGAGACCCTTTCGAGCCTCTCATTCCGCTGAACGGGTGCAAAGGTACGCTTTTTCCGTCAAATCACCAAATAATTTATTAAAAAATTAATCTTTTCATTAAAAAATGCACAATCCGGACGTTTGTTGGTGTTTTATTTGTACCTTTGCATCCCAATTATAAACCAAATAATAAAATGTGGTCGACTTTACTTTCTGTAATCCTGATTGTCAATGAACTGATGGCCTCTAATGCGGGTGAGGTGATGAGTCCCGCTACCAACTTCGACAGTTGGATAGAATTATATAATCCGAGTGACGAAGTTGTCAATCTGAACGGAATGTACCTGAGTAATAACCCAGAGAATCTCAAATTATGGGAAATGCCCAACGGTATTGGGACTATTCCTGCAAAGGGTTTCAAGGTGGTGTGGTTGGGCTCTAACGACATCAAGAGCACCCAGGCTCCGTTTAAACTCGACTGTGACGGTGGTACCATTTACCTGAGTGACAAATCAGGTAATCTCATTGTCAGCCAAGACTACCCTGAGGCTATGAGCCGCACTTCCTATGCCCGCAAGAGCGATGGTGGCGACGAATGGGGATGGACGGCCATTGCTACACCCGGTGCTACGAATGCCACAGCTGTTTTCGCTGACCAACGGCTGCCAGAACCTGTTGTCGATCAGGGCAGTCAGTTATTCAGAGGCTCACTGAAAATCACGGTTGACATTCCTGAAGGCACGACCCTGTTGTACACCACCGACGGTAGTGTGCCGTCAGCAACCAACGCCTCCAGCAAGGAGAGTACAGATGGGGTGTTTTATGCCAGGGGCACCACAAATTTCGTGTTCCGCCTGTTCAAGGATGGTTATCTGCCCAGCGTGCCCGTCACGCGAAGCTATATTCAGACCAAGGACAACTACACAATACCCATCATCTCCATTGTCGGCAATGAGAAATACTTCACCGACCCTATGTGGGGTATCGATGTAGAGGGCAAGAATGGCAAGAGCGGCAACGGCCGTAGTGATGCCGTGAACTGGAATATGGACTGGGACCGTCCTGTGAACTTCAGCTATATCAGCCCCACGGGAGGCATGCTCTTTAACCAGGATGTGAACATCAGCGTGTCTGGCGGATGGACGCGAATGATTGATCCTCGCTCCATGAAACTGAAGTCGAATATGATTTTCGACGGGCAGAACCACTTCGACTACTCCTTCTTCCCTCAGAAACCCTATATCCGCAGCAAGGTTCTTCTTCTCCGCAATGGCGGCAACGATGTCTGGCGGAGTCATGCCCGTTTCATGGATCCTGCCCTTACCACTATCGTCCAGCGCTCAGGTATTGACCTCGATGTGCAGAGCACGGTGCAGGTGGCGGAATACATCAACGGCAGGTTCCGTGGTGTGGTTAACCTGCGTGAGCCGACTAACGACAAGTTTGTCTATGCTAATTTCGGCTATGACGATGAGGAGATAGATATGTTTGAGAACAATGAGTTCAAGAACGGTACCGATGAGGCCTTCAATAAACTCTGTGAGCTCGCTAAACGTATCAACGACCCAGGTGTCTACGATGAGGTAAAGGCGTTGCTCGACATCGACGAGTTCACCAACTATATGGCTGCCGAACTCTTCCTTGGTCATGACGACTGGCCCGATAACAATGTCAAGGCTTATCGCAGCCAGGACAACGGCCGTTACCGATTTATCCTCTTCGACCTGGACTATGCCTTCTACGGTCGAGGCTTAAAAAGTAGTCCTGGACAGGTACTCGATGACAACAAGAAGATTGCCATCATCAGCCTGTTCCTGAATCTCATCAAACACGACGAATACCGTAAGAAGTTTATCGATACGTTCTGCATAATGGGTGGCAGCGTCTTCGAGAAACAGATAGCATCGAGTATCGTTGACGAGCTGGCAGAAGCCATGCGTCCGATGGCTGAACTCGACGGCTATGTGCCTGACAACGCCGCCAACACCATCAAAAACAATCTGAAGAACCAGATGGCCACGATGGCAAACCTGCTGCAGCAGTACAGTCCGATGAAGCTGTCAAGCGCGAAGAAGCTGTCTGTAGCACTCAATTCCGATACCGAAGGGGCCAACATCTATATCAACAGCCTGAAGGTGCCCTATGCCACCTTCGACGGACAGTTGTTTACACCCGTCACCATCGAGGCTCAGGCTCCTGCAGGATACACTTTTGAAGGTTGGAAAAAAGGTACCACTGCCTCTGTCCAACTAATCAAGACTAACGAAACCTGGAAATACTACGACAAGGGTGCTCCAGCATCCAACTGGAAATCAGAAAGTTTCGACGACAGCAGCTGGTCCTCTGGTCAAGCGCCATTGGGATATAAGATGACAGGCGTGAAAACCACCGTCAGTTACGGCTCGAATGCCAACCAGAAGAATCCTGCCACCTACTTCCGCAAGACGGTGAACCTCAGCACCACGCCCTCGCGTAGCGATTATTTCCTGCTGAACTATCAGGTGGACGACGGATTCGTGGTCTATGTGAACGGTAAGGAGGCAGGACGCTATAATATGCCTAATGGCAACATCACCTTCAACAGCTTTTCAAGCTCCTACGCTGGCGACACACCTCTGACAGGCACGATGGAACTGTCGTCCTCGCTGTTCAAGAGTGGCGACAACACCATTGCCGTAGAGATCCACAACAACAGCTATACCTCAAGCGACCAGTTCTGGGATGCCGAGCTTCTGACCACCATCGGCTCTGCCTCCGATGAGATTGTATCTCCAGATCCTGTTATCGACCTTAAGGAAGAAAACAACAAGCAGTCGCTCATAGCCTGTTTCACGCCTCTTTCCGAGGAAGCGCAGGCCGAACAAGGCATCACCCCTGTACGCATCAACGAGATAAGCGCTGCCAACGGTATCTATGTCAACGACTACTTCAAGCGCAACGACTGGGTGGAACTCTATAACACCACCAGCCAGCCTGTCGATGTGGAAGGCATGTTCCTGAGTGACAACGAGGCCGATCCGAAGAAATACCAGATTACCAAGGGCGAGACAAAGACAGAGACCGTCATCCCTGCCCACGGACACCTGATCGTCTGGTGCGACAAACTGGAGACGGAGACGCTGTTGCATGCAAACTTCAAGCTGGATGCCGACGGCGGTTTAGTCATGCTCACCGCTGCCGACGGGTCGTGGACAGACAAGGTCACTTATGGCCTCATGAAAGAAGATGAGACAGTAGGACGCTATCCCGACGGGACCTCAGACATCTTCGTGATGAACATTCCCACCATCGCACAGGCCAATATCTACTCAAGTTATGTGACGACGGTGCCACAGGAGACGGCTATCCAGAATATCATGGCTGATGGCGCCGACGAGGTCAGCGTCAGTTATCTTGCGGGCAACCTCATCGTGAGAAGTACATTGTCGGATGACCTGCAGATGAGGGTTGTGAACCTTGCCGGACAAACGTTCATGAACGTCCCCGTCATGTTGAACAGCGGCTGTGCTGAAGTCAGCACAGGACAATTGCCTGCAGGTGTCTACATCGCAAGCGTCACAGACAAGCACGGCCAGAAGGCATCATGCAAGTTCGTCATCAACTCTAAGCAATAGCGCTGAACACAGGTATCTCCTGTTTCTTCGAAGAGACAGGACCAACAGGCTTCTTCTCTAACTGTATCAGAGAAGAAGTCTCTTTGGTTTTCTGGGGAGCCAGTATTTTCTTATATTCCTCCGGGTTCTTCAGCAGGCGGATGGCTTCCTTCAACTGACTGTCGTAGTTAAGGCTGGCTTCAATGGCTCCTGACTGATAATAATAGGCTGCAATAATTTCTGACTCCAAAATATGACGTATCACCTTCTCATGGCGGTCGAGTGCGTAGGCCACGTCGTGGTTCAACTTCGACTCCAGGCTGTCGAAGGCAGCCTTGGCATCGTCGTAGTAGCCCTCAAACTTGGCCGTCTTCACCAGTTCTGCAAACTGTTTCTTGCTGACGGGGTCATAGGTAAAGCCGCTCTTGATGACGCGCTCCCTGAACTCCTGCCAGTCGGCGTCAGAGACGTGGAACTCGGCAGCAGGGGCTATCGTGGGATGCTGGGCTATATAGTCCACCACGTAGTCGAACATCACTTCCGTAGAGTCCTGACCTGATGCAGAGAGGTAGAAAGCGATGTTGGGGATGGTGTCGCCCTTGAACTCCACATCGGGCTTGATACCTCCGCCGTCACGCACCTCGCGGCCGTTGCGGGTATAGAACACCTTGGTCAGCGAGTCGGGTATATGCTCACGATAGCCGCCACTTCCCTTCTTGTAGTTGATGGCCTGGATACAACGGCCACTGGGGATATAGTATTTCGAGGTTGTCACCTTCATATTTGTGTTATACGGCAGGTCGATGGGAATCTGAACCAATCCTTTGCCATACGTACGCGTACCTAATATTATACCTCTGTCCAGATCCTGAATAGCGCCGCTGGTGATCTCGCTGGCCGAAGCCGTCTCGCCATTCACCAGTACCACCATCGGCATCACCGTGTCCAAAGGCTCCACGCGTGTCTTGTACTCCTTCGTAGACTGCTTGATCTTACCGCGGTTCTCCACCACCGTGATGCCCTTCGGCAGCCAGAGGTTCAGTATGTCCACAGCCTCCTGTTCCGATCCGCCGCCATTGCCTCGGAGGTCGAGCACGAGTGACGTTGCCCCCTGTTTCTTCAGGTCAATCAGCGCACGGCGCACATCCTTGGAACAGCCCTCCGTAAACGAGTTAAGGTTGATGTATCCCACATCTCCCTCACGGATGCCGTAGTAAGGCAGTTCGGGCAGTTTGATGTTCCTGCGGGTGATCTTGAAGCTCATCATCTTTCCCGTCGAGGGGCGCATCACCTTCAACAGAAAGGTCGTGCCAGGCTCGCCGCGCAGACGCTCACTAACGTAGCCAACGGCCTTGTCGGTCATCATCGAGTCGTCGATGCTCAGGATGACGTCGCCCTTCTTCAGGCCCACTTCGGCAGCAGGCATATCGGCGTAGGGCTCATCGACGACGATACGGTCCAGCTTCTGGTGCTTGCGGATGAGGGAGCCGATACCGGCATACTTGCCTGTGAGCATCATCCGAAGGTTCTTCGTGTCCTCCTGTGCATAGTACTCCGTATAGGGGTCCAGGCTCCGGAGCATGGCGTTGATGCCCGTGCCGATGGTTTCTTTCGGGCTGATCGTGTCCACATAGAGCAACTCCAGGTTCTTGTACAACTGATTGAAGATGTCGAGATGCTTGGCCACCTCAAAGTTGTGGTCACTGTTCTTCTGAGCCTGCGTCGTAAGCGACAGAGCCAGGAACATAAGCAACGGTGCGATATATCTTTTCATATTACCTTTTTACTTTTTTACCTTTTATTTGTCGGTGCAAAATTACACGTTTCTCTCAAGAAAACACGCATTTCCTCGTATTTTTTGCAAAAAATTTAGGTTTCCTTGAATTTTTTCGCCTAAAAGTTTGGTGGTTTCAAAAATTCGCCGTACTTTTGCACCCGCTTAGCCGCAAAACATGCTTCAGTAGCTCAGTTGGTTAGAGCACCTGACTGTTAATCAGGGGGTCGTTGGTTCAAGCCCATCCTGAAGCGCCACTTAAAAGACTGAAAATCAAGGAGTTACGAGCAATCGCAACTCCTTTTTTCATGTTCAGATTTTAACCTGTGTACACCTGGTGTACACGCAGACGCTGGTTTCAGCGCAGAAAATTTGACATCGTTGACTATCATAGGTCTTAATCTGATACCTTAATTTATATTATAGTTTCAGGCGGATTCTACGTATTTTGAGCCTCTTTCCAAAAGTTAAATAATTCAAAATCGGGATTTCCTGCCGTCTCAAAAGCCCAAAAGAATCCTTTAGAATGATTGATTTGAGGATATTTGAAGCAATCTTTAAGCATATTATTCACGCGCTAAAAAAGAATGTCTATGATACTTATTTTTCTCCCAATTAAAGCTATAATCTGCCAAATATACATTCAAACAAAAGAGAACCGCCAACAAACCTCAAACTATTGCGATGCACCATAAGGGGCGACCTTTTTGAGTGTGACGGCTCTCTTTTGAGAGGCATTTCTTGTGCGATTCTGCCTTATATTTGCCTGAATAAGTCTGGCTCTACCACTTCCTTCTTGCTTTTTCTTCGTTTCTGCATAGGTGAGAGTGACCATCCAAATTCCTTCAGATTCTCCTGAAGAGCAAATTTCACGATGTTATTGTGCTTATAGACCTTCGTGCCACTCTTGAACTTGGGCTGCTGCTCCTTCTCTTGAATGACCTGCATCACCTGAACATAACTGTCTGAGCATTCTCTGGCTTCCAAACGGATCTGGCGCATATAGTAGATGACTTCATCCTTGTCCAGATAACGGGCTAACAGAGCCTGCACAGCGTATTCCTGCTGGTCTTGTGGGCATCCGTACCACATATTGGCGTGAAGCCGCTGCATGGCTGTCATCGGCTTGGGTTTCTCCTCTACCCGATGCTCTTCAAAAGGATCGAGAGGCAAATCACCTTTCTGCCAGGGCAGCGCATTCCCCTGCTTTGGGTTATCTTTCGTGTAGATATAGACGACTATCGACAACACTTTGCCGCCACGGCCTTTCTTTGCGCCCTCCTGATAGTCGAACCACAAGTTAGAGAAACCATTGCTGTAGAGGTCATAAAGCTCCTTCTGTGCCACTTCAAGGATATTCTGCTTGATGTCCTTGTAGTTCTGATAGGAGGCAGGCGTGATGATTCGCTTGGTTCTGGCATCCCTCACCTCCTCCAGATTGAATATACGACGGAACACGTCCATTTGAAAGGGTATCACCCGCTTCTTATACATATTGCCTAGTGCTTCCTCGGCAGGATCGCTGTAGCGAAAGTCCCCGCAGAACTGACTACACAGTTCATAGAACTTCTGTGTGTACTTGGAGCGCAGCAGCATAGCCGTTCCAAGGTCGAAGGTAGTAAACGACTTCGAAATGTCTATCAGATAAGGCATAATTTCAGGCGACACACGTACATCATACAATTTAGTCTCAGTATTATAGAAGAAGGTATCTACCCAGTGGACTCTACCAAAGATCAGCTCTCCTTTTTCGTTCCTGAAGCTGACTGGCACGAACTTCTTTCCCAGTTCGCTAAGGGCTTCATAGGTGTTCAGGACATTCGTCTTACCCCCGATGAGTCCCAAATCTTTGTCTGTCAGGTGGAAATACAGATCCTGCCAACTGGCAGGAACACCAAGGTTCTTCTCTACATACTTGTGTTTCACCTCACCCGTCAGGAAGTAGAGCATTCTTCGCTCCAACAGACTGTATACTACAGGCGCATTCACAATTGCGTTACTCCATCGTATCTGCTCGTGTGGCATCTTTGCCTGCTCGATATGTTTCAGAATCTCATTCTTTTTTCTTGCCATGATTATACATCTTTGTTAAATATTAAAGTTCGGAATGTCGTTTTTTGGCATCCAATTATCACTTTTGGTGAAGCAAAGTTAGGAAACATAATTGAAGACTGCGGATTCTGAAACGTTAATAAAAGTAAACAAAACAACGACCATTCAGCTTATATCTTATTATTTTCCTCCCAATTAAACTATTGTGCTATTGCTTTCCTCCCAATAAGTTATTATTTTCCTCCTAATTACTTATTATAAACCTCCCAATTAAAACCCCGAACCCCCTATAAATAGGCAACTTCGCGCCTCCTATAAGTAAAGCTTATATAAATAAGACAATAACAAAAGCTTTACCAGCACCTCCAGAAGCGGATGGGCTTTAAGGGAAAGAAATTGGGCTTTGAGGGAAAAAGAAGCGTCATGGCATAATGTAAACCTCCTAAGTTCGGCTGTTTTGCGCTTTATGATACGCAGGGATTGTTCTTTTATGGCTCTGTTTGCCCAATATTACATCAAGCGTTTTTGGGCGATGGTTGAACTTGTCAGCCTTTGTCAGTGTGAGCATATAACCGTTTTTGGCCGATTTTATCGAAGATATGGACATGATTTTATAGCCAGACAACTCCCAAGTTGGTTGGAGCCTGGCACCCGAAATCGCCATCTGGCACTTATGCCCTTACGAAGTTCTTTCTGCTAATCAACAAGCTAATGATGCGGCCTATGGCCACCATAATCAGCATAGCGAGCCTTACAACAAGTGCAATCACTGTGCCCAAGCCTTTGATGATGGCACAAAGCAGCAGGAAGTATAGTATGAATATCAGCATAGTCTTATCATTTCTTTCCCTCAAAGTTAGTCATTTTCTACGAGATAGCAAAGGTTCCCGCTGCCTTTCTGCCGATTTCAACGCAATCTCAACGTCTGTCCACCACAACCACCTGACGCCTATTCCATTACCCGTCAATGTTCTTTTCCCTCAATGTAGAAACTCAGATATTCAGATAATCAGTATTACATAAACACTGAAAGTCTTAATCTCAGATTTTACAATAATCAGATAATCAGAAATTCAGTATTTCAGCAAATCAGCAAATAAGAATTTCAGCAATTCTGTCAATAAGAAAGATAGCAATTCAGAGTTTCAGACAATCAGACTTTATAAGTTTCAGACAATCAGACTTTATGAGTTTCAGATAATCAGACTTTATGAGTTTCAGATAATCAGTATTTCAGACTTTCACAAAATAAGAAAGTTTGTATTTCTGAAAATCAGCAAGGGCGATAAAACCAACAAACCCTACACGATGTTACATAAATTATGAAACTCATAAAATCAGTAATTCATAATTTCTATCTTTCAGAAACAACCGATTCCATCGGCTTTTCTGCCTCGATTACTTGGTCATATAAACGAAAAGTTGTACCTTTGTATCAGCGAGTCCAGCTTCCGGCAATCATCAGGCACCCCGACCGCAAGGCGAGTCTTACGGAAACGGAATAGCAAGTTGTGCTTTTGTGCTGACAAACTCCGTTCGCCATCAAAAAGCCACTTGCCAACTTCTGTGAAGCTGGGGATGATGTCACCTCGCAACTCGGTAACATTATTAAAGGATAACAGCCCTATGGAAAAGAAAACGAAACGACTTTGGATTAGGCTC
>CAMKSE010000030.1 GCA_946415365.1 uncultured Prevotellaceae bacterium | reverse complement strand
TTCCTTTGCGCCCCAAATGCGGCAATATGCTGATGGCAAATATTATGGATTTCGCACCAATGGTGAACATTATGCCTTTTGGCATGTGTCAGTCGATGGCAAATCCGCAAGTCGCCTCCGCTACCGCTGCGGCTATGGGGGTTCTCACGCCTATGCCATGTATACCTGTGATAACTGCACCATGGAGTCCAGGAGGACAGGTGAAGGTGATGAATATGCCAGCACTCATCAATAACGCAAAGTGTATGTGTACCTGGGGTGGAAATATCTCTATCGTCAATCCCAGTGGAAGCATGATGACGCAGGGAAAATGAAAAGAATCTTGCCTCTGCTCATCGCTCTTTGTTTCTCATTTGTCACTTCATGGGCTCAGGAGATGCACATCGAGGAGTTTGCAAAACTCAAGAAAGGACCTTTGAACATGAATCATGTGGTGACAAATAAGCAACAGGCCATCATTGACTTGAAGACCAGTGAGAAGGGGTTCGCGTTCTTGGCCGATGGTAAGATGGAGATCCAGGCTGACGAAGGTGATGGTGTGCTGACACTCAAGACGCCTGACAAGACCGCTTTCATAGTGGTAAAACATCCCGACTATGGCCAACTGACATGGAAGGTGCCGACGAAAAAAGGACTGCGCAGGAAGAAACATTATGCGGCTAACCTGCTGACATTCAGTCCGGATAAGGAATTTAAACTGCAGAAGCAGTGGGTGATCTTTGAAATACAGCCTCAGGATGCGATACTGACCATCGACAGCACAATGACGCTCGTACAGGGTGGTAAACAGCAATTCTATCTGCCTATCGGAAAGCATGCTTATATAGCCGAGTCGCCGTTCCATCAGCAGGAAGAGGGCTCATTCGAACTGACCGAGGAAGAGCGGCAGATTGTGACTGTTGCCCTGCAGCCGATCTACTCATATCTGACTGTACGGACATCTTTGGAAGGCTGTGATATCCTGATTGATGGCCAGCAGATTGGCCAAACGCGTGGTACAAGTGGACATCTCCGTGAAGGTATCCACCGACTAACGGTGTTAAAGGATAGCTTGAGGTATTATGATGCTGATTTCAGTATAGGATGGCGAGAGAAGAAAACTATCGAGCTGTCAGCAGGTGATTTGCGTCCGATACTTAAAACGAAAGATCGTGAGAGGGTTGTCTGGAACCAGGAAGAAGATATTTTTATGGCAGACTCCACCACTCAAATATCCGTCGCATCCTTGAAACCCATCACTGCTCCAGTGACCATCAAGGCATTGGATGATAATACAAGTATCTGGGTTAATCGTGAACTGAAAGGCTATGGCAGTTGGGAAGGAGAGTTGGCTGTGGGCTTTTATCTGATCAGTACAGAAAAAGACGGGCTTGAGTCGAGGTCTATGACCCTTTGGGTTGACGATGACACACCAAGGAATATTGAACTCCTTGCCCCGATGGGCAGCTACGGCATGGTAAACGTGCATAGCAATGAGATAGGAGCGGATGTCTATATAAATGGCAAGTTGGCTGGGAAGACTCCCTGTGTGGTCAAGAATCTGCCTTCTGGCAGCAATTGTCAGGTGAAGTTGGTAAAAGCCGGCTACTATGAGGCTGAAAAGGAAGTCAGAATAGTTGGGAATGACCTGACAGACATTAATTTGAAATTGAAGAAAAGAAGATAAACGACTATATGAGTACAGGTTTCATACAGAATCGGGTCAGTGCCACCCATGTTATGGTGGTGGGCTGTGGCGCCTTGGGTAACGAGGTGCTGAAGAACCTGGTGCTGATGGGTGTCACTCATATTGTGGCCATCGACTTTGATGTCGTTGAGATGGGTAACCTCCCCCGTTGCATTCTCTTTTCAAAAGCTGATGCTGAGAACCATCGGCTGAAAGTGGAGGTAGTGGCAGAGCGGCTGAGAGGGATCAACCCGCTTGTGGATATAAAAACGATCTGTGGCGATATTGCTTATGATGTCGGCTTGGGATTGATTCGTCAGATGGATGTCATAATAGGTTGCGTAGACAGCCGTTGGGCACGCTACTGCATTAACCGCCTTTCAATGCGGTCAGGCATACCTTGGGTGGACGGGGCTATTAACGGACTCGAAGGGACTGCCAGAGTGTTTATACCGGGAAAGAACTGCTATGCCTGTAATCTCGGACCAGAGGGTCTGAAAGACCTGGCAAGGCGTATGCCTTGTTCGGGCATCATCCGGCGGCAGGAACAGGCAGGCTCGGCTCCCACAACCTCCATCGTTGCCTCTGTCATAGGAGCCATTGAGGTTCAAGAAGCCCTGAAACTGATACAGACCGACTTTGGCACGTCACTCTGTGGCAGGATGTTTTATTACGATGGGGAACATGCAACCGTTCGTATAGCAGACTATCAGGCATACGATGACGACTGCCCGGAGCATGAAGAGTGGACTCCAGTCCGACCAACTGAGGTCCGTGTAACGCAGACCGTCAGTGAGGCGTTACAACAATGGGCGCTTGAATTTGGAGTTCATGACAAAGCCCAGTTGCAAAGCAAGACGGAATCAGTGACACTCTGTCTGAGCAACGACTGCTTCGTTGACTATGTGTCGCGTCGCGACGACGATGAACGTGTCTCCGTCATGCAGCCAGGCCATGCCGTAGAGGCTTTTGTGGAACAATCAGATGCCCTGAGAGGATTACCGCTTAATGCTCTATATCAGCACGAGTATCGCCATGTGGGTTTTGATTTTCCCTATAAGAATCTGACCCTGGCGCAACTCGGTATTCCGCAAGAAGATATTGTGCGGGTGAATGTTGATGGACAGGATTATTATTTGAAAATAAAGAGTGAAAAGTGAAAATAGTTAATGACTTACCTGAGATACGGGCAGAACTTCTGCTGAACTACCTCTATCCAGAGGCAGACAGGCAATGGACTGTCCAAAATGAGGGATCTTTTTACCGAAACTACAATAGTGACCTGCTTGCATTTAACGACGAGCGAATGGAGGCCCAGACGGCACGCGACAGTTTTATGAAATTGTTGCCACAGGGTATCCTTACTTTGGACGATGACATGAAAGGTGAGGATGCGGCCGAGAAGTTTAAGCAGATGGAACTGAGACTCAGACTTCTTCGAGAGACATTCAAGCCAATTGATTCTTTCCGGTTCCGCGACAGCCTTTTAATAGAGCGTCAGGTAGACAGTCTGCTACAAAATAAACTGTCTTATATCCTGAATACTTATTTCGGCATCGACCTTGAGCAGATAGAAAACCAATACGTCCGTGAGGCAGCCATGTTGCTGCCCTATGTGAGCCGCCGTCGCGGAGACTTTGGATTCATTGCGAATCTGCTTCAGACGTTGTTCAGATGTGAGGTGCTGACAGACACAGGCCGCTATAGCCATACCGACGATACACGGCAGTGGTTGCCGATGGTCAGATACAAACTGATGATATCCGGACTGACCCCCGAGGAATACCGTGAGATGGACAAGGAGATCGAACCTCTGCGTGAATTTATCTCAGAGTGGTTTATGCCTTTTGAGGTATGGTGCCAGATAGTCATTAAAGAGCACAATGTGCCCCAGCAGACAGACACACGCCTGACACTGGGATACAATACAGAAGTTTTGAGTGTATAGATAATAGTTTATAGATATATGGATATTAATGCGAGAATAAACTGGATGCCAGGTATGGAGTTGACGGCTGAGACGTTCTCCGGAATGGAAGAACAGTGGGACTTCAGTCAGAGGCTTGCGATACGCGCGGCATTAGGCAGCAACCATATGGGCTTGGTGCCTGGCGCACCATTCAACTGCAGTGGTACGTTTGTCACGAACCGCTTCGAGATTACCGGTTTCCAGTGCATGGCTCTCCTCCCTTCGGGCAGGATCATCAATGCCGACGAAGATGTGCAGGTTCCTATTCCCATGCTCTTTGGCGACAAGTATTATCTGACTGTAGGATTCGCTAACGATCGGGCGGAGTTCGAAAAGAAGGGAGTCCCATTCGTAAAGCCACGCTATACTTACGCTATCAATACTATGGAGGAGGTCGAGGCTGATGACCTGTTCCCGCTGGCTCGCTTCCATTCCGTGGATGGGGTGTTTTCCATCGACCTTGACTATATGCCGCCCTGTTTGTTGCTCACGGAGAACTCGCGTTTCAAGACTTATATCGACAAATTTGCCGAGCAGATGAACGTCCTTGCAACCCATGCCAATTTTGAGGATGGTGAGGGCAAGCGCGCGATGTTACGCTATGTGTTCATGCTGAGGGGCTATAGGCTGCAGAACACGATGCATGACTTTATCCTGCTGACACAGGAAATCGCTCAGGCCATTGATTACTACATTGTCAAACCCAATAGAGAAGAGACCATCGAAGTGCCTGTTCCAAAACAGGTTGACATACAGGAGTGGTTAAAATGGCTCGAAGATTATATGTATGGTGCAGCCGTTATCTTAGACGGTGTGGTGTTGGAAGACAATACCATAGATTATGAAATGTTGCTCGCCCAGGCTAAGAAGGAACTATACGATAAATTGCATCCTGAACTGATCCAGAAACTGTTGGCCGACATGAAGGAGGAATTGCAACAGGAGATGAGACAGCATGCAGAGCAGATGACAACTTATATCAATGAGACGCTGAAGACCGAGATTCTGAATCAGTTGAATAATGAGATGGTTGACCAGCGTACCAAATTAAGTGAGATGCTGACAGAGAAGTTTAGTGAAATGGGTAAACAACTAAGTGAAACACTTTATGATAAGTTGTACTTCGATTTGTTTGAAAACCTGTTCAATGCTCTTTATGTGCCGGAACCCGAAGAGGAGAAGTTCGTACCGATGATATAAAATTGTAAATCTGAAATAAGAAAATCCGATGACGAGTATAGATATTCCATTACAACTGACTCCCAAGGGACTGCGAAGAGAGGATGACCCAAAGCGGTCTATCGATGCATCCATCAGTCTCATCATCTCAACAGAGCGTTTCAGCACCCCTGCCGATCCTCAGTTCGGTTTCGTGTTCAACAACCTGCGTTTTGAGATGTTCAACGAGAATGAAGGCGTGATTTTCGACTCAGGCGACACCGATACAATGAACTATGTCCAGGGAATCTATGACAAGAAGATTTCCGGTTCTTCGAAAAGCATTAACACTTTTGCTGCTGAACTGAAGACAGCCATTATGAAGTATGAGCACCGGTTGGATGATATCTCGGTGTCGATGACCTATATCAGGGAGGAACGGAAAATCTATATCACCGTAAAAGGCATGATTGCAAGCAGTAAGGAAGACTATGTTTTTAATAAGGTCATCAAAGTCTGGAATTGACGGAATGACAAAAAAATATAATGTTCAGAGTGAATGAAACAAACCATATTTGAGACAAGGCAAAGGGCAGAGGAGTTGTTGCTTGAGGCCATCAATATCTGGCGACAGAGCGATGACAACGATAAACTTGAAGGACTGGAGAACGATCCGGTGCTCAGGCTCATGATAACGGCCCTTGCCTATCAGACAAACGAAAGCATCAGCGACGTGGAAATGATGAAGACCGAGGTCCTGGAGGAATTTGCCCAGTTGCTGACGCCTTATGAGGTAGGCCATGCCGTACCAGCTACCGCTGTCATCGAGACATTGCCGCAGGACTCACTGACGGAGATTGATGTTGATGACCAGAGTAGTTTTCTTCTCTCTGGAACGAATTTCACGTTTATGCCACTGCTGAAGACGCGTGTTCTGAATGCCAAAGTGAATTCCGTGCTCAGAATCGATGGGCGGCGATGGAAAGTTGGACTCAGTTTCAATTCGCCAGTGCGTGACTTGTCTGGTTTCGCATTTGCTGTCAATAGTCCTAATTTCCAGGATCTCACTGTGAGTCTCAAAAGTATGCAACTGCCGCTCATAAAGCCATGGAACTATTCTGAGTTGCCACTGTCAGATAATTTTGGGTTGGATACGATTATCTACAACCGCTCACAGACTTACGAAGCTTCGAGCACCTGCCTTGACCTGTTCGCCCGGCAGAATATCCGCTATTTCGTCATACAACCGTTTACCCCTTCGCAAGAATTAACATCTGGAATGGAATCGGTCGACCTAACCTTTGAGTTCTTTGGTATCACAGATAAGTTTGTCTTCAACGAGAAGCATCTTTCACTGAATCCCGTTATTTTAGTGAATGCGCAGAAACATCAGACGACATTGTCGGGACAGACGCCTATTGTCCGTGTGGCTGGATTCGATAAAAACGAGAGTTCCCCCAATCAGCAGTTCCTTCATGCCGTTCGTCCTTCTGAGGAACAGATATACGGCAACAGCCTCGTTGAAGTACGCAAGGTGGCTGCCGACCGCTTCAATCAGGGGCGGCTTGTTAGGCTATTGAATTCTGTCATAGCAAGATTCTATTCCGACTACTATGCCTTTCAGAATCTTCAGGGTATCTCAGGAGACAAAACAATACAGTCCCTGCAGGAGATTCTTAGTCGACTGATGGAAGCGGCCAAAAAGGATCAATTCCGTCAAATTCCTGGAGTCTACCTCCTTCTTCGTAACTCCAACCTCATCCAGTCAGGGAAAGGCAGTGTGGATGTCAGCTATCTTACGACGGCAGGAGCAGCCGTCAATTCTTCCCTCAATGCAGATAGCGTATTCACGGTGCCGGCGGGGCTGGTAGCCTCACAAACGCATCAGATTGCAACTCCTGTCTCGGGTAGGGATGAGATTACGGAAGAGAGTGCCTTGGCCAGCCTTTCACGGTATTACATTGCTACGTGCGACCGTATCGTGACGCCAGCCGATATCAAACTCTTCTGCTATAACGAATTGTTGACCCGCTATGGCATTGTGCGTAACATGGTCAAACAGCTCTCTGTTAACCGCCGTATTCAAAAAGATCGCCATAGTTGCGGTTATGAGATAGTGGTGGATATTGTCTTGGCCGACAATCCTTTCGTTAAACGTAGCTTTGCAGAAAAAGTCCCCCAGGTGGAGATACTGATGCAGAAGATGATAGAGGTAAGGAGTACCAATATTTATCCGGTGACAGTAACAATCAGAGTTTTATAGTTAAAGATATGGATGATTTTTTATTGGATATTGTGTATAAGAACAAGACCGTTCGGTTCAAGGTCGTCAATCCTAGTGCACCGCTGAGTGCGCTGATGACCAACCTTCGCCATGCTATTGGTGAAGATGGCAAGTTCATCTTCGATTTCCCGTCGGTTGATGAAACAGGAGCACCGCTCGACTATTTCTTCGGGAAAGAAGATCCCGAGGTACATGAGATACGTGTGCTTCGTCCGAGAATAGGCCGTAATGACCAGACGCTTCTCGACTATAATGTTCAGAGCGGCGACAAAGTGTTCTTGATGCCAGACCCGTTCCCGGGGTAGGCCTAGCGGGCTTCGCCCTAAATGATAAATGATGAATGATAATTGATAAAGGATGAAGGAGAGCGACCGATATGAGATAAGCCAGTACAGGGGACGCGACCGGAGACTGTTGTATGAATGGCAGCAGTTGGAAGCTAGGTTTGACGGACGGCATGACATCTCGTGTCAGCCCATACGTTATAATGCCGCCGGTCTTCCTACGGCCTATCTCGTCAACTATCAGATGAAAAGTATCTGTGGTGTCGCTGACATGGAACATTTCGGAGAACGTGACGTGCAGAACCCGCCCATCTTCGCTACAGATTATCAGATGAGGATAAACTTGACTGACGGCTATCCGTCGGTCGATGCGCCACCAGTGTTCCGATTCTTGACCCACGATGACGAGGGGCGTCCCATTCCCCATCCTTGGCATCCGAACATTCGCTTCTTTGGCGACTTTGCCGGAAGGGTCTGTATCAATATGCCAGACACTTACACAGACCTGGCTTGGGCTGTGCAGCGCGTGGCTCAATACCTGCGCTATGAGATTTACCACGCCACGAACGAACCACCATATCCCGAAGACCAGAAGGTAGCCTCATGGGTCATCAGACAGGGAGAACCTAACGGATGGACGGTGTTTTAAAAGCGGGCTTCGCCCTAAATGATAATTGATAAATGAGGAATGATAAATGATAAATGAGGAAAGAGGAATAAGGAATAAGGAAAGAGGAAAGGTAATACTTATTTTGCTATTTTGCCTTTTTGCCCTTTTGCCTTTATCGGCTCAGACCGTCAAGAACATTGCGGTTAGCGGAGATAATGCCTATACCGATCACATCAGTCTGGAAGGAGATGTCACAGACAAGGACATCATGGTTAAGTTCGTATTCGATGAGGCAGCCAACCAACTGACGGTTAGTCTCATTTCCCACCGGATGATCTTCGTGTTCAGGGAGGATGTCCGTTTCAAACCCCTCTTCAAAGGGAGGAAGCTCCGTCCGGATCAACTCCCATACGTAGTGACCTATGACCCGACGGATAAATACATGATTTCCAAACTATTCAAGTCTACGGTGCCCAAACCCCGAAACAAATACGTGTTCCACCGCTGGATTGACTACGAAGGACTGCAACCTGCCCCACAGGAGTATTCGATGGTCAACGACTATATCAGTCAGACGTTCGACATCCTGAAGAAGCGGAACAGTGTGGTGGTAAGGTTGCGTGACGTGATGCTGATGAATGATGTCAGCAAGCACTTGAACAAGAAGAGATACGAGATACCGTTCGGGCGCGACCTCTACACAGAGTATCATGTTACTATCCAGCGCAATCCTTGTTTCGGACATGAGGATGACATAGCTTCAGCACAGGCAGCCCTCGACGGTGCCAGAAAGAGTTATCGAAATATCCGCAAGAGATTCGCAAACGGCACTGTAGGCAGTGAGGAGGGACTGGCTGCCTTCCAGGAACTGAAAGAACTGCTTATGAAGCAGTATCCTCGTAAGGATGTCCAGAGCCCTTGTTCTGATGTGCAGCAGTCATGGGACACTTACAATATATATGCCGACTCCATCTCTGGCCTGAAGTGTAGGCTCGTTTCTACCGGCGGTGATTCCAGGATTATTTCTGAAGGCATCAGTGCCAGACTACTGCTCTCGAGAGCCCGTCAGATAGATACTGCTGTTGCCCGATGGCTGTTGTCAGCCGATCCCATCGAGCGTCGTGACATCGTTCTACGGATGGAGGAACTGATCAAGACAGTCAATACGGCTGTTAGTACTCAGGGTGTCTATTCGGCTGAACAACGCAAAGCCTTGTCGGTATTCCGTGAGGCAGAGCAATATTACCAGAAGAATTGCAGGCGACAATGAATAGAATGAAGAATCTGCTATTGCTCACACTCTTTATGTTCGTATTGCCAATGGCAACACGAGCACAGGAAGAGATGACTGTCTATGAGGAGATAGACTCCACTTATACAGCCATCAGTGAGCACTTGCTTCTGTTCCAGGAAGATCTGGTACAGTTGCATGCCCTCAGCAGGTTCCGCGTTGATGTTGACATTGATATGCCCCTGACGGAGCCCTTGCTCGATGTGGTGGGTGAGCGGATGAGGACGCTGACAAGAGCCATGAACTCCTTCAATGCCCGCTGGGATGCCTATTCCCAGGCGCAGCAGGTATATATTGCCGACAATGACAGTTTGTTGAATAAGTTGGCTGAAATACAACAGATGCGCCAGATCGTGGCCGACACGTTGGCTTCCCGTCAGAAGCAGTACGACCAGCTAACGGCGTTTTCCAAGGCTGAGTCTTTCGTCTGGGGTCAGGATAAGGCTTACCGCCGGCTATATAAACAGGCGCAGCAGTATTCTGTGTCGCCGAAGCTGGCAAGCAGACTCGAGAAGGTAAAAGCCGAGGAACAGGCACTCTTTGCCCAAATACAGACTTCCTATGGTCAGGCCAAGGAAGCCGCTGAAGCATTCCCGGGCTTGGAGTTGCGGATGAAGGGTATCGATAATAAGTTTTTTGAGTTGCAGACCGTTTCAACGAAGATTCAGGAGATGGTTTACAAACCTTTCATACAGCGAATCAGGGACTATCTGATAGGATTGGCAGCCGTTGCCATATTGCTCATGTTCTTTAATCTTCTGAATGCAAAGATCAAGACGGTCAAGCAGGCTCGTGAGCAGGCCAAGAAGATGCGTGAAATGATGAGTGGTCAGCATAATTATCCGACGATATAATAATTGAATATGAACAGAATTGAATCAGCGATAAGACTTTTGCATGCAGGAGGACAACAGGTGTTCGCCATTGGATTGAGGGTGCTGGCCATTGTCCTCACCTGTCTCCTTGTCTCTTGTGACGAGCAGGGTAATCAAGACATCGATGATATGTTGTCGCCCCTTGATAAGGGAGAATCTGTTGGCGAAGCCCTGCAGATTATCGACTATGATTTCTCCAATGAATACAAGGACATGGAGTTGTCGATGCGCCTGCTGCACGATGTCGGAGGCTATGATCTGACTGATTCCTCTACGGTTGTGGCCATACCGAAGCAGCAGGTCAGGTTGTTGCCGGGTAAGTTTGCCGATGAGACGCAACCAGTCATCATGAGCGTGACCAACACCAGCAGGGATGCGCTTCTGAAGCTGAACCTCAAGTTGCTCGTGCTGGTTGACCTGAGTCTGCCTCAGGCTCAGGTAGATGCTGAACAGGAAGCCGTCAAGGAAATCAAGGCCCTCTTAGGTCAGAAGAATTTGTATATTGCCTTCATGCAGGGCGACAATGTGTCAGAGACCTACGAAGCCACCGACTATGTCATTGACAACTATTTCGAGCATAAGGATCCATCGTCAGTCTTCCTCTATAGGTCGATATTGACCAAACTGGCAGAATTTCAGGATCCCAAAATGACGCTGGGCCAGGCTAAGTACAAAGTTATGGTCATCTTGTCGGGTGGAAAGACCTACGAGGACGACCATCCCGTCGACCCTATGCATTTTGAGCTTCAGCAGTTATTGGCCGACCATGCCCGTAGGCTTCAGGGAGGTATGCTGCGTCTCTACTATGGCAGTTTCGCATTGGCCAGTCAGAGTGATTTGGATTTTCTGTCTATGTCAGACAACAACGATGATACCAATATCATCCATTTTATGTGCAAGGACATGGGTGGACTCTATCAAACCTCATTTAACTGGCAGGAGATAGAGGACGACATCTTTAAGGAATTCAATATTGAGCTCTCCAAATACAAGGTTAAACTGGAGAATCCTGACGGCAAGGTGTTCCGTGGAAACCTCCATCAGTTGCAGATCGGCTTCTACGATAAGAAAAGTGGAGATCTGATAGCCAGCGGCACAACATCTTTCTCTCTCGGTACGGTTTATGACCCCATCATCATCCGCGACCGTCCAAGGATTGATATCATTATTGCCGGTTTGCTGATAACATTCTTCATATTCCTGTTGACATGGATTGTGTTGCAGTTCATCGAACCATACATACGCTATCTTATATTCAAACACAAGTATGTCGTGGTGTACAGTGGTAGTAAAATGAGCTACAACGGTCAGGCTGTCTCTGAGTCGTGTTATCTCTGTAAGTCTCCCTTTGAGTCTGGCGACGAGATTGTAGTTAAGTGCAAGCACACGTCGCACAAGGAATGTTGGGATGATAATGAATACCATTGTCCGGAATATGGACGTCATTGCAAGGAGGGCTCCCACTATTATAATACCCACAACCTGACAGACTCCCGCAATGCACTGTTCTATATGAAATGGGTGCTGATAGCTATTTTGGCCGGGTTCGCAGCGTGGTTAATATTTACGATTCGTGATAATCCCGCCTCCTCAAAGATCATCGAATACGTCAGTCAGATGCTCTCCGACCAGGAGGCTGGCACTCAGGGTGCGCAGTCCTATTTCCGCGACTATGGTTCCCATCTTAGCGACTTGCCGGGCTTCGGCCAGGTCTTGGGATTCCTGCTTACCCTGTTCCTTTCCATGCTTACCGTCCGTCGTCGCAAGTGGCTGTACCGGATTGCCGAGATCCTCCTCCGTGCCTTTATAGCCTCTGTGGTTGGCATCATCAGCTGTCTTCTGGGCTGTGTCATTTTCATAGTTCTTCACATGGACAGCAATACGTTCCTCATCGACTGGATCCCCTGGGCACTCCTCAGTTGCGTAATCATGCTGTGTGTCACAGTGAAGACGTGTACGCCCATACGAAAGTCGTTCTTCCTGATGGCCCTTATCATTGCAGTCCTCTCCATGTTTATGTGGGCCTTTATCTATTATAATTCATTTATCGACTATCGTCAGACGCTTCTGGTGGGATTTATCGCCTATTCTGTGGCTATCGCCGTGTGCATCGCCCGTATCACGCCCAGTTCGGAGCGTTATTTCCTCCACATCGAAGGAGCCGTCAAGGAAATGGATATCGCCCTTTACAAGTGGTTACGGGCTAATCCCGACTGCGTCATCACCATTGGCAAGTCGGTCGACTGCAGCATCCAGTTGTCGTGGGATATCAATGGTACTGTGGCACCCGTCCATGCCGAGATAAGGAAGTATAGTGACAGTCTGCGCCTGGAGGCCATTGAGGAGGGCGTGATGATTGGCGACAAGCCTATGGCTGTCGGCAAGAAAGAGTGGCTCTATCATGGTCGTAGCTTCACCATAGGGAACACAACGTTTACCTATATTGAGAAAGACCTGAAATAATGAAAATAGTGTAATAGTGAATCGTATGCTTAGATATAGAAGGTTTCTGATAGGATTATCATTTATCATATATGTATTGTCCATGAGCGTAGCGCTCTCATCCTGCTCAGAGGAGGGCTACCAGAGTAGGCTGCGTGAATTGATACTCGAAGACCTGCAGTTCGACAATGGTGCGTCATCACAGGAACTGGTCTTCCGGCATGAGGACCTTTCGGCCTATGAGTGTGAGAGTAGCGAGGAATGGTGTAAGGTCAGCATCGATGCGCCAAGCCGCAAGATGATGGTCAGTGTGACTGCTAATGACACCTACGACCCTCGTACGGCTGTTATTACTATTGCCGACAAGAATGATGCTACTAAGCGTTCGTTCAGCGTGTCTCAGAAGCGCAATACCGGACTCTTTATTGGTGAGACCGACTTCCAGGTGCCGATGGAGGGCGGTAGCGTTACCGTTAATCTGGAGAGCAATGTCAACTACGAGGTGGTCATACCCGGCGACTGCGACTGGTTGTCGCTGGCAAGCGATGAAGCGAAGTCCCGTGGGCTTGAAGAGTCGTCGTTCACACTTCTGGTCAATGCGAACAAGAGTTATTATAATCGCAGTGCCATTGTCAAGGTGGTCAACACCGATGAGGGCCTCTCGGGAAGTGTCTCTGTCTCACAGTCGTTTGATACCGTGTTCACAGTCGATTCCACAGACTTTGAGATTCCGATGGATGGCGGCACCTTCACGGTCAACGTGGAGAGCAATGTCAGTTATGAGGTGAAGCTTCCTGAAGGCTGCGATTGGATAACCCCGAGTATCAAGAAGAAGGATCCAGACTTTAAGACGGAGGCCACGGAAATCGTGTTCACCGTGAAGGAGAATACTGGCTACGACGCCCGCGATGCCATTATCACTCTCGTCAACGAGAATGCAAATATCGCCACGCCACTGACTGTCCATCAGCCGTTCACAGCTGTGTTCAATGCCGACAAGAAAACGTTCGAGGTTCCGATGGAGGGCGGTACTGTCACGGTCAATATGGAGAGCAATGTAAGCTATGATGTGAGCATTCCCGCCGACTGCGACTGGGTGACGCTTCCGTCATCATCCCGCACGAGGGGCGTGAAGTCGTCTGTCGTTACGTTGGATGTGAAGGAGAACAAGAGCTATCACGACCGGGATGTCATTGTCACCATCAGCAATAAGGATGCCGGCGTCTCTGTTCCCATCACCATCCGCCAGCCGTTTACCACCGTGTTCACCGTCGACAATACCACCTTCGACGTGGCGATGGAGGGCGGTACCGTCACTGTGAACCTCCAGACGAATATCAGCTACGATGTTATGATTCCGGACGAATGCGACTGGATCACCCTTCCGGCTACCTCTAAGTCGAGGATGAATAGCGAGAAGGCGAGAAAGAGCAAGAAGAGCAGGGCTGCCACTACGGAGGCCATCGTACTGAGGGTCAAGGAAAATCCAGGCTATAAGGATCGCGATGCTGTCGTCACCATCGGCAATAAAGATGCCGGCGCCGAGATTAAGATATCCATCCACCAACCTTTCACCACCGTCTTCAAGGCCGACAAGACTGCCTTCGATGTGGATATGGCCGGCGGCACCATCACGGTCAACATGGAGAGCAATATCAGCTACGATGTCAGCATCCCCTCCGGCTGCGACTGGATTACCATGCCTACTGCCGCCAGGAGCAAGGCCAGGGCCAAGTCGAAGTCCAGAGGCACCACGACGTCGGCTGTCGTGTTCCGTGTGAAGGAGAACCTTAGCTACAAGGATCGTGAGGCTGTCGTCACCATCGCCAACAAGGATGCCGGTGTCTCTATCGCCATCTATATCCATCAGCCGTTTGCCACTGAGTTCAAGGTCGACAAGAATGAATTCGAGGTGCCGATGGAGGGAGGCACGGTGACGGTCAATGTGGAGAGCAATGTTGATTACGATGTCAGCATCCCTTCTGGCTGTAGCTGGATTACGCGGGTCAACACGGCGCGCAGCCGTGCGACCAAGTCGTCAGTCGTCATGCTACGCGTCAGCGAGAATACGAGCGGGAGCGACCGCAGGGCTGTCATCACCATTAGCAACAGCAGCGCCGGCGTCTCAACCAGCATCACCATCACCCAGCCGTTTACCACCGTCTTCAAGGCCGACAAGACCGCCTTCGATGTCGATATGGACGGCGGCACCGTTACGGTCAATATGGAGAGCAACATCAGCTACGATGTCATCATCCCCTCCGGCTGCGACTGGATTACCCTGCCCGCCGGAGCCAGGTCGAAGTCCAGGGGCACCACCACGTCGGCCGTCGTGCTGCGTGTGAAGGAGAATACGAGCTATCAGGATCGTGAGGCGGTCGTCACCATTGCCAACAGGAGCGCCGATGTGTCTGTCGGCATCTATATCCACCAACCGTTCGCCACTGTGTTCAAGATCGACAAGACAGAATTTCAGGTGCCGATGAAGGGAGGCACTGTGACGGCCAATGTGGAAAGCAATGTGAGTTACGACGTGAAGATACCATCCGGCTGCAACTGGATCTCCCTGGTCGGAGCGAGCCGCACCCGGGGTGCGAAGACTTCCGTCGTCATGCTCCAAGTCAGCGAGAATACGAGCGGGAGCGACCGCAGCGCCGTTGTCACCGTCAGCAACAGCAGGGCGGGCGTTTCTTCGGGCATCACCATCACGCAGCCTTTCAATACGAACTTCAATGTCGATGCGACGCCGCTCGAGGTCGACGAACTGGGCGGCACCCTTGGTGTCAGCGTGGCGGCCAATGTAAGTGTCGATGTGAGGTCGCAGGCTGACTGGCTGAAGGTCGGTGGGAAGACAGGTGTCGGCGACGGCTACTGGACGCAGCAGATCGTCGTATCGCCCTTTACCGCCAAGACGGCCCAGCGCACGGGCAACGTGAAGTTCCTCTATGCTGCAGCCAACCAGTCGGTTCTGGTTCCTGTGACACAGAGCCGTACGCTGTATATCAGCGAGAGCGACATCACGCTGACAGAGGACGGTCAGACGCAGGCTCTCACGCTGACGAACAGTAAGGCAGCGGCTGTCAAGTGGTCGTCATCGAATACGGCTGTGGCCACTGTCAGCAGCACGGGAACAGTGACAGCCGTCGCTAACGGTAAGGCCGTCATCACCGTCATGTCTACCGCCAACAGCAAATACACCGACAAAGTCAATGTCGTCGTCAACATTCCGCCACCACCGCCACCTCCAGAGGAACCTGCCGACGGCGATTCTGACGAAGGGAATTCAGGCAACGGGAATCCTGACGACAACTCCAGCGGCAACTCGAACGTCGATTCCAATGACGACTCTAATGGTAGCGGTGGCTCAAATAGTAGTCCGTCAAGAACCCGTCGGAGAATCAGGAGATAGGTGTTGGAATAATGAAAAGCAGCCAGCAAGTGAAGACATTAAAATACATCATGTTGGTCATTGGCATCGGCTTCTGCGGTCAGGCGACGGCACAGGAAGGCTTGGCGTCTCTCGCTAAGAAAGTGAAGACTATGCGGGACTCCATGGTGGTCAAGGGTGTTGACCGTCGCTATATCGATGTGCCCGAGCAACCGTGGCAGATTATCGTGAGAAGCAATGTAAAACAGACCATCGTGAGTATGGATAACGAGGGAAGTATGGCCGGGCAGGATTATAGCGTCAAGCCCTATCTGAAGACCACCCCTTCCCACTCCATAGGTCTGTGGGCCGGTTACAGGGGCTTCGGTCTGGGCTACTCGATGAACTTGGGCGGCGACAAGGGCAGCAATATCACTCTCGGAGCCACGGGCGGCGCCTACGGCATCAACGTGCGCATCCACTCGTTTGAAAACCATAACCCGAACCTCAACCTGAATAGCGACCTGATTGCCGAGAAAGACAAGGACACCTGGTACGAAGTGCAGCTGACAGACCCCATCCGCGTGGAAACCATTATTGCCGACGGATACTATATGTTCAATGGCAAGAAGTTCTCCTATGCCGCCGCCTACAAACAGAGGGTCATCCAGAAGCGCTCGGCCGGTTCGCTGATGGCTGGACTGATGTATAACTACACGTGCATCGACTATTCCTCTGACCGCAACGGCGACATCATCTTTCTGATGGAGGGGCTGGGCAAGGTAAAGCTGTGGCAGGCCAGCGCAGGCGTGGGCTATGCCTACAACTGGGTGCCCGTCCGCGGACTGCTCATCAACGTCCTGGCTATGCCCATGCTGACTTTCGTCAACAAGCTCAAGGCCTACGCCTATGCCACCAACGTGGAGAAGCTGATGGAAGATCCCTACTTCTGGGACCCCACTACGACCAACGAAGAATGGGACGAGTGGTTCTACAACAATTTGCGTGTCACTCCCATGGGCGACAAGACCTTCAACAGCGGCGTCAGCATAGGCTTTGATGGCCGTGTGTCGCTAACCTACAACTTTGGCCGCTATTTCTTCAATGCCTTCGGACAGTTCAACAACATCCGCTATCATCACAACAGCACCAGAGGATATCTGAACGACTGGTTCGTGAATACCTCTATTGGTATTCGATTATGACACACCAGGGTCAGGACAGCTTTACTGTTGGAGAAATTGCGCTCGCTTGACGACTGGTAAGCCGCTTATTGCGACAAATTTCGGCCTCCCCCCCTAACTTTGTCACAATTTCAAGTGGTTGTCGTAACAAAACGAGAAGAAAGACACAAAAATAGTTGGAAAGGGATTATAATTGTTAGTATCTTTGCACCAGAAATAACAAAAGTATAAACATTTAAATAATTACAATTATGACAACAAAGAATTTCAATGCAAAGAAGATGCTCATGAGCACAGTTGCAGCAGTAGTTTTTTCATTCGTGTTCACCACCAATGCAAACGCACTTCCCTCAGAGAATACGCAAGGGCACAATCTTGAAGTCCGAGTCAAAGGGTGTGCTAATGAGGATAGTCAGAATAAGCAGGAAGAAGATTTTGATATTGTATCCTTTATATCCTATGTTCTCCACAATATTTTTGGCGTACGAGTATAGTGACTTAACTTCTGTTCATAAGACAATAAACTAGGCGTTCTGGATTCATTTCCAGAACGCTTATTTCTTTTCTAGGCCGCATCAACAATATAACATCGGTTCTTTTGTTAGAGACGTGTCACGAGAGGGTCAGGACACATTGTGACAGTCAGAAATTGTCCTGACTGATGTGACATTAGCTTACCTTGTAATAGAATAAGGTGTCTTCTTTTAATTCTGGTCTCTTTGTTACTCCTCTCACATAGTTACCTACAAGATGCCGCCAGTCATTTGGTTTCATGCTGAAATACTTCTCTTGATATTCACGAATGCACTCCAGATAGATGGTCTCAATGGTTGTACCATCCTCCAGTTCCAGTGTAGTCGCTGGGACAGGTACTTGGGTATGACGGCTGCTATGACTCAGGTACCTGTGACACCTTTACTCTGGCTTCCCCTCTTCTATCTTTAGTCCCAGACGATAATGGTCGGAAATACGTTGCAGGTCTTCTGCTTTTTGCGAGTTGCTGATGTTGGAATAGATATACCAGCCATCGCACTCATGTTGCCAGATGCGACCAGGCATTGTGGGACGCTTGTCTTTGCTGACGAGGTTATAACCATTACCATGCTGGATGCCTACGGCAGGGATGCGCTCCAAACCGATCTTACGCAGAGCATCAATGAAGGTGTCGATAGCCTGACGATGCCAGATGACGGTGCCGTCAGGGAAGGTGACGCGCATACCTTTCGTGGTGTTTTCTATGTGTTTTGTTGGTTCATGTGGTTTTACCTCCGTTGGTTCCTCTTCGCTCTTTACGGGCGTACTACTGCGAGGTGTCAGCGTCTTGGCACCCATAATCTCACTAATCTTTGTCTTACGACTTAATGCCACACTAATAGGCTCACCAGGATGATACTCCACTACGAGCACCAAGTCACGTTTGATAGGTTCCAAGCGTGGTGCAATATCATTGCCCAAGGCAGGCAATATCTCTTCCTTGATGATACCCTCCTCCAGTTCCTCCACTTGCTGAAGAACATCCTTGCTCAGCTTCACTCCCACTTCGCGAGAGTTCTCTATGATGCTGTATAGTTTTTCAAGTTTCGTCATATTGTGCGTGATTATGATTGTTCAACAATTTTGATTTCTTCTTCTGTCAGACCGTAGAGCTGATAGACAATGCGGTCGATTTCGGATTCCAAAGCAGAGATGTCAGCTGAAGGGGAAATCTGCTTTGCCGAAATTATGCTATCAACTAATCCTACAAGCCTATCTGTTGTTTTATTTATTGGTGGAATAGGAAAGTTCTGAATAATTGCGTTTTTAGATTTAAAAGTATCTCCTTCCAAATAAATCTTTAACAAAGCATATTCAAATAGTTTAGAATTGAGAATTGCAAGTATGTACTTTAGATTGTTTCCTGTCATGAAGAATGTTGTAACATCACAATTGTAAACGCCTTCTGAATCATATGCAAACGCAATTCTTTTTGAAATGGCCTGCCATATAATCTTGGCCTTTGTAAAATCATTCCAATAACTTATACTATCTTGTGTTTCATACCACTTGTTATGAGTTTTCTTTCTTGATTTAACAATTTCACCATTGACAACGTGCTTCTTCCCCGTCTGCTCTAACCGTTCAACACCATAGGACAAAAGATGTTTCTTAATAGCGGGGAAGTCATCAATTTTGTAGTTGCGAGATGGAAATGTAGCAATCAAATATGATTCTGTAGGGCTACAATAAAATTTGTTTGTATCCCCGCCACAAATAAGAGGTTTTATAATTTCTGCACTTCTTGAGTCTAACCTTATAAGTTCTTCTTTCGTTGCTTTATCTATGTGAAAAGCTTTATTATAGCCTGTAAGAATTCCCCTAAATATAGTTACTCCAAGATCCTTCAAAGGAATTCCGTGCGACTCAATCTTTGATTTCATCTTATCGTTTTCACCGGCTTTTAACAACCAAGCGTCTTCTGATAAGTCTACATTCTTTACTTTACCATGTTTTATCATTTCCAAGAGTGAGCCTCCTTCGGTGTTCTCATCAAAATAATACAATGAAGGTTGTCCCCCCTTAGAATTTTTCTTCACACTAATAATATTGGAATCTACAGTTGCTCCAAATAGACGATTTCGACCAAAATCAATAAGTTGAAGTATTTTATTCTCAAGGAACATCTTCCTCAAATTTCGACCATATTCACTTCTAATCCATTTATTTGACGTTATAAACGTCATAATACCATTGGGAGTTAGCATATTTATGGCCAGTTCATAGAAATAAGTATATAAATCAGCCGTTCCATTAAATACCTTGAACTGTTTTAGATCTGGTGCTATACCTTTGAGTTTTTTTGCATCTACATACGGCGGATTTGCAATCACAATATCAAAGCCTCCTTGGGAGAATACATCATAGAACCAAGTATGCCAAAGCATGAATTGGTTGTTGCCGGAGAGATTGAGGTCACCAAAGTCAACATTGATGCTTTGTTCTTTGATTTGCTGCTTTACATTATTTATAATGCCTTGCTTCAGGATTGCTTTGCGCTTGTGGTCTGTGCAGCTGTAGTATTCGTCAAGTTTCTTTCGCAAGTCGAGACGCAGCACATCAAGCATATCGTCAAACATAGTGGTTTGATAAGTTCCGACCTTGTCTTGCTTTAACTCTGTTATATTGGACAAATCAACACCTTTATATTGCTCAAGTAACGAATTGCCCTGCATAATTTTGAAGTCAAGGTTGGGCAAGGCTTGTGGTGTTTCCTCGTCAACAATGAGTGAGAGCCAAAAGCGGAGGCGGGCGATGTCAACTGCACCACGCTCGATATCTACACCGTAGATATTTTGCTGGATGATGTGCTTTTTGATTTCTGCGGCTTGGTGTTGGCTGATACCTTCAAGGGCTGTGCGGCATTGGAAGAGTTCTTTCAGCAGGCCCATTGGGAAAGCTCCTGAACCAATAGCTGGGTCGCATATCTTGACGTTCTTCAAGGCTTCATCTACCTGTTGACGAAATCTATCGTTAGCGCCAAGAGTCGCAACATCGTAAGTAGTTACGAACTGACGGATGGCTTCCTTGGTGGCTTCGTCCTCTATACCTGTCTGGAGATAGGCAATGAGGCTTTCGCGACACATATAGCTGACGATTTCTTTGGGTGTATAAAAGGCTCCCTTGTCTTTGTTGTCCTCCAGCAGGTTCTCAAAGATACGACCCAGCATCTCTGGGTCAACACCTACTTCTGCATCATCAGGATCGTTTTCGTCGATAGTGAAGTTATAGGAGGCAAAGAAATCGAGCAGACTCTGCATGTATTTGGCTGGCAGAGGGAATTCGGTTTCGTCTGTGGCATCGCGCTCAAACAATCCTCCGTTCAAATAAGGCGTGCGATACTGAGGAAGTTGTTTCTCGTTTTCGCTATTGAGGTCGTTGAAGAGTGATTCCAGCACGTTGTCGATGAAGTGGTCTTTATCCTGGCATTGGGCAAAGAGGGTTTGAATGAACTCAGCATCACCCGTTCCCCATTCAGCACCAGCAGGCACGCCCAGCCAACCTTTCTTCTGTAGGAACTGAAGGAACACAAGGCGGCCCATCAGTTTCTTCACATAGTCACGGACTGCCTTTTCGGGATTCTGGAAGTGGGCAAACTCCTGCATGATTTCCTCGCAGGGATCGTTCTTGATCTGTTCCTCCCACTTGTTGGCCACCTTCACCATCCGCTTGCCCGTGATGTATTGGATGATGTCTTCGTACTGCTTCTTGTAGCCATCAAAGAACATATCGCTGACCGCATCCACAGAGAATGCTTTGGTCAAGTCCTTCAAAGTGAGACTACTGTCACGCAGTTTCTCGAACTGCTGAATGGCGGTGCGGCTGCGATGACCTTCACCCAGCAGATAGGTAAATCGTTTGGCATCAGTTGACTCTTTCTGATAACTGCCATCATCGGCAAACGTCCAGGCCTCGCTGACATACGAGAATCGAAGCACACTCTCGTTCTTACGATAGCAGAACATGAAGGCGCCTGCATTGCCGTTGTTGCGCCAGTCGGTTAGCAACATATCGCGGATGCCTCTGCGGTTACGTTCTATATCAACGTTATCAGAGAGTTCCACTTCGTAGATGCTGATAGTCTGGTTGTCGCTTAATGTGATAGTTCCCAGCCATAGTGCCTGCTTGGCAAACTGACTACTGGTTGGAATCGTTGATGGCGTATTCCAAAACTTTATCTTGTTACCAAAAATGTCGTGCAACAGCAACTGCCAGTTCTGGCGATTGTATCTTGATTCGATGACGCTTTTATAATCCATAGGGCTTAGTTATTTTGAAAACTCTCTGATAATATGATGACAGCAGCAGATTCCTCCTCTGCATGCTGGCTCTCGCGGTAATAGGTGTTGTACTTGTTGGCCATTTCGAGGACTTGTTTTAATGCATCCTCAAAGGTCAGTTTTGCCTTGCTGCCACCTTGACGCTGCAAGTCCTTCTGAATACGTTGCAGACGCTTAGCGATATAAGTAATGGTGCCTCGCTCTGCCAATTCCTTCAGCTGGATAATCTTCAAGCGGGTATCGCCATCATCAATGTGCGGCAGCATACTGTTAAGCAGGCTGACAGCCGTAGTGACCTGAGCACCAAGATTGCTGCGTTGGTTTTGGTTCGACTCTTCTTCGTGCAGTTCCTGCTCCTTGGTTTTGTTGAATTCTTTTAGGGCTTTGTCAACATGCTCATGATGCTGTGGGATACGAGGCACGGCCTTTTCTTCAGGTTTCGCCTTGAAGTAGTTGAGTGCATCGAGCACAGAAAGTTCCCGTGTCTGCTGGTCGTTTACCAGATAAAACAGTTTGCGGAAATTGGTTTTGAGGAATACCAATGAATCGCCAGAAAGGGTAACGCCATCCAATTCACGAGGCTCACGACCTGTTCGGCTGCGTAATGACAATCTTTCGATGCGCTTATACTCCTTGCGGTTCTGCTGATAGAGTGCTCGCAGTTCTTCATAGAACGGCAGTTCAAGGTTGCGGTCTTCCTGTTCGCGCTTGATGCTTTCCTTGAAGAGCTTGTCAAGGTCGCGATCGATAATCTCTTCTGTCGAATAAATCTGATTGTCCTCGCCAAACGTAGTATGGAAGGTCTGAATCTTACTCAGCGCAATCTGGTTGAGTTTGATTTCCTTGTTACCTTGTCGCGACGGGTAAAACACATAGTTGTAGATGATGCCAGCCTTAGAGCCGATACGATTCACACGGCCTATGCGCTGCATCAGACGGGTAGCGTTCCAAGGCGTGTCGTAGTTGATGATGATGTTTGAGCGATGTAGGTTGACACCCTCGGCCAACACATCTGTAGTGAGGATGATGTTATACTCGTCTTTCCGCTGTTTCCAGTTGGCATCGAAATTCTCGCGGATGGTTTTGAACAATTGACTACGGTTCTGGGAAGAAATCACCAATACGTCTTGGCGATTGATGCGACGTTGCAGGTATTCTACTGTATCTACAGATTCTGAGAACACCACAATCTTTCCTTCTGGGTTGCGCTCTTTCTTGAACAGTTCATGCTTCAACAGGTCTTCGAACTTGGCAAACTTCGAGTCGTCATCGTCATCGATATATTCCCACTCTAACCACATATCGTCGAGCAGCGCTTGATCGTGTCTCAGCTGCTCGATGTATTGCTCGTCGAAGTCTTTTCGCTGGAAGGAGGCATTCTTGGGGTTCACCTCAGCCTTCTCGTTCATCTTCTGTTCTATCTCTTCCTCGCTGTAGCCAGCCTCAATCAGCGCATTGATATCCAAGTCGGGAGCGATGAATATCTTGTCGTTCTCCCACATGTCAATCATGTTTTCGTTGGCCTGACGGAAGGCTTTCAGGGATTTACAGAAGGCATAGAAGCTACTTTCCAGGCGCTTCACCAAGCCGTTCTTGCGGATGCCTGCCAAACTGCGGCTGATAACCTCCGCATTGTCGTAGAGACCTGGTGCAGCATCGGGCTTCAAATAGGCGATGGCCTGATAGCGGGCGTAGGTCAGTTCTTTGTCGAGCACATGCATAGCCTTCTCAAAGAGGTTGGCCAGATGGTCGTTCAACTCGTATTCTTTCTTGATGGGCTTATCCACCTTGGGGAATCCGTTGACGTCCTTGTTATAGCGGGCGATGTTCTCGATATCTGTTCTTGTGCGGCGAACGGTCAGAGGTTTGATTACCCTGTCGCGCACTTTCTCAGCCAACTTCTTAAACTCCTTCAGGTCGAAATTCTCCTGTTTGCGGAACTTACGGAACTCTACCACAAGTGGAGAGAAGAAGGCCGTCAGGTTGGGAACGCCGTCAATGGTGCAATGACGTGGATCTTGGAACATCAGTATCTGGTAGTAGATATCAGCAGGTGTATTGTTCATAGGCGTTGCTGAAATCAGCATTACCTTCTTCTTGTAACCAGGAATATAGCCCGTTTCCACACGAGGCATCTTACATATTTCCTGTAGTTGTTGGAAAGCACCAGTAGTATGGTTACGGAACTTGTGAGCCTCATCGACCAGCACCAAGTCGTATTCGTCGGCATTCCAAACGTCATAGTTGCTATCGTCAAGCACCTTGCTCAGACTGCCGTTACTCACAAAACAGGCATATTTTTCGAGGCCAAAATCCTTGAAGGTGGTCTTCCAGTTCTGTTCTACGGCAGGTGGATAGACCACCAGAATCTTCGTGTGTTCTGGGCCATTCTCAATCAGGAACTTCTTGGCAATCATCGTGGCAATGACCGTCTTGCCGAGACCCACCACATCTGCGAGGAAGAAACCGTCATAGCGTATCAACTTTTGATAGCCCTCTACTACGGCATCTGCCTGATAGTCAAACTTGCTATAGCCCTCAGGCATATCGAAGGGGTCGTCTTGGTCGATGGCCAATACACGGTCGCTGAAGTATTCCATCAGCATCTTAATGTATAGCTCGTAGGGGGTGACGTCGCCTTTCAAGTAAGTCTTATCGAGTGTGGCCTGATAGTCTTCTGCGTTAATGGGTACATTCTTGGCCTCTTCCCACAACAGTTCAAACTCGTTTTTGGCAAACTGCACATCGTCGTACTGCGTCAGTTTGACGTTGAACTCGTATTGTCTTTCTTCTGTGATACCCAGGCCGTTGCCACTCAGATTGCTACTGCCGGTAATGGCAGCGCCAAAGCAATGCTGGTTGTAATTATCGGGATAGAGGATGTAGATTTTGGCATGAATCTTCTTGGAGGGATGGGCGCGAAGTTCCAGTTTGCCGTCAATCAAGTCCTGAACCATCTGGAGCATACCATCCTCAACCTTCTTGGTATAGTGAGACTGTTCGATGTCCTCTTTCAACAACCTTAGGCATTCTTCCTTCACTTCCTCTTCTGCGCCAAAGAAGAGTTCACCCTTTTGATGGGCGCGGGCGATATACTTGTCAACATCGATACCAATCAGGATGCGCACTTTATTGATACCGTCAAGAAATGGGCGTAAGGAAAAATAGCCTGATGCTCGAAGAAAGCCCACAACGGCATCAAGATTCTTCACTTGAGGGTTATTCAACAGAATGCCCTCAAACTCTTTCATCAATGTGTTCCCATCCCTGTTAGTGAAGAAATGGGAGGAAATAGGTATGTCTGCCATATCTACGCTATAGTTTCAGGAGCGAAAGGACTATCTATTCGGATAATATTGGGTTCTTAACATAGGACCTCAGGACATAAAAAAGCGCGGAAAGGCGCTCATCAATGTCCCAAGGTCCTTGCAAAACCCAATTACGAAGATAAGTCCAGTCCACGCTATCGCGTAGACGTTGGTACTTATTCGTCTCGTAATTGTCTGTTGAAGTTGCAAGGTTCAGGGACATTACCGAATATAGCACTAACGCTATAATTAACCAACGAAAATCATACCGCCACCCTGCACTCAGAGAATCAGCCTTAGCTTACACCGTTTACGGCATATCGGCAGTACTTGCATGCAAAGATACTAAAATGTTGCATAATAATGCCAGCATGAACAAAAAAACTGCAAAAGATTAACAAAAACTGACAATTCTGAACAAATTCCATCTTAAACGATAGGGAGTTTTGGCATTTAATGGCATTTTCTTATAACTGAGGCGTTTGGCATAATTTTTGCTATAAAACATTTATGACAGAATCTTTATTTTTAAATACTTTGGCTTTCCGTTATCCCTCAGAGGGAGTAACATGCTACTTCTCTGCCATTAGCGACGCGCAGAAGAAAAGTGAAATGATGAAACATAAGTCTGTATTTCCTAAGGAAATTAAAGACTTTATTAAGGATTCAGAACAGGGTGAAAGTGGGAATATCTATTTTTCGCCCTTTCCGAAGGAAGGATTTAAACCAATAGTAATTGATTTTAATGACGAAGCCAACGAGAACTTCGTGAAGCGATATTATAATAATCGTTTGAAAATACATCTTGCAAAATATGATAATCTGATTTTTACACAATCGGGTATTACCCGTGATTTGCAAGTGTGGGTACAGTCGGAACAGCCACCTATAAAAGTTAAGTTCAAAGGAAAGGATGTTAAAATTTGGCAGATAGACCGGTTTACTCTAAAAGTTCGTTTCGACACATTTAATCATCGGCCTTATCTGCTCATCGCCAGCGATCGTCCAGCGTCGATGTTGAATGTAACGTTGAACCAATTAACCTCCGATGACCCTTTTACCCCCAACAGTCCCCTTGATATTGATATGGTTCATAAGGTGATGATAAGAGTTGAGAAAGATGGCCACATCATACGACGTATTTTGGAACTGTCAAGAATGCATGAATTGAACATCACTTACGATCGTTCAACAACACGCCCCATACTTACAGGCCAAATGAAGCATCTGTTAGGAATTGACAACTCTGAAGAAAGTTATACAATAAGGGAAAGTAAATATGTCAAGTATCTAAGAAAGATTACTAACTTTAAAGAGAAATACCTGAATAGCGACGAGTTGAGACAAATATTCCCCGAGTTAGCAACAGAATTTACTAAAATCAATGAATTGCAGGTTGACATTGCTGATGTCCACAAGCGATTGTTGACTTTTGGGAATGGAATGAAAAATGTACGTCCACAGGTTGGCATTAACAATGGTCCTGCTGTAATGTGTCCATATAAGGAGGTGAAGCTTATAACCATATTTCACGAAGATGACAGAAATGAGGCAGAAAACATCTTCAGGTATTTTAAAATGGGTAACTATGGACAGTCGAAATGGAGTAAACAACTAAGCTCTTACATAGGGGCAAATGTGGACTATGCAGGTGAAGATTTTCAAATTATTTTCTCTGACCCCCATAATCCCGTGCCAGAAGTTAAGGCTGCACTACAACGTGACTGCTATATAAATCGCAATATGGATGTGAAGTACGTTGGAATCTATTTGTCGCCTATCAACAAATACGCAGATGACCGTGAATCAAGAAAATGTTACTATAAGGTAAAAGAATCTTTTCTCAAGCTTGGCATACCAACCCAGTGCATTGATGTCGTAAAAATGAGAGAGACAATAGATAAAGACTGTAGAAGTCAATATAAGAACTTTGTCTATACTCTACAGAACATGAGTGTTGCTATTTGTGCAAAGTTAGGTGGGGCTCCTTGGCTGCTTGACGAGGCAGAACAGCGGGAACTGATAATCGGTATCGGGGCATTCAAAAGTGAACAAAACCAATATCTTGGAGCTGCCTTCTTGTTTGATAACAAAGGTGTATTCAACAAATATAATTACTTCCAAAAGTCAGAGCTCAGAGAACTGGTAGGCGCTATAAAGGATGCGATAATCTCTTATACTTCTGTTAACGACAAGCCGAGCCGTCTCATTATTCACTACTATAAGAAACTGAGTCTGAGATACGAATTTGTGTTGATTGAAAAGATGCTTAACAGTCTCGAACTTGATATTCCTGTTTATGTTATTACCATCAACAAGACGGAGTCAGAAGATGTAGTTCTCTTCGATGCGGAGAGCCGATACTCCATTAAGAATATAAGTTATGACAGCCTAATGCCCATTAGTGGACGCTACGTTAACCTTGGACACGTGCGTGAAGGACAGCGTTTCCTATTATGTAGTAATACACGTTATGACGACAATAATTTCAAACCTACAGATGGTTTCCCATTTCCTGTAAAACTCACTATCATTTGCCCCAATCGCCAAGGTGACATTGACGGCAATGTGGTTCGACAACTGATAGAACAAGTTTATCAGTTCAGTCGTATCTATTGGAAATCTGTGAAGCAACAAGGGTTGCCAGTCACTATCAAATACCCTGAAATGATGGCTGAGATTATGCCACATTTCGACAATCCAACTGCTTACTGTGACAACCGTAGCCTATGGTTCTTATAAAATCCTTTTCTTGGGTAATATGATATTTGAAACTATACATGATATTCTTCACGGAAGCCGACAGCCATGGCGTAAGGACAATGCACTCTCAGATAGCATCTACCGCGAACGTTTGATGACAGTTGATGAAGATGAGATGCCTGCAGACATTTCATATGTCGTCAGTTTTAAGCCTGAGTTGATGTTTAGTAGTCGGATAAGATATTATTGCAGAATCGTAAATAATGAGATAATCCATTATCTTCATGATATATCTTCCAAATTGTCAAACGATGACAATGGTGAATTGACTTCATATTATTGGAAGATGACACGTGAAACTATTATCACATTGGTACACGATGCTGTTGACAGGGAACAGCTGTTTCCTGTAAATGCAAATACTCTCGTTCAAGAATGTGCAGACTTCATGAATCAGCGGGCAGAAAAGGAATATGCGGTTATTTTACGATTCATTGTTGCCTCTTTGTGTCATTGCTATATGGAGATGCAACATCGTTACAAAGACGCTATCAACCCGATAGACATATATGACGTACCAACTTTCTATGCTTCAGTCGCTGGATGGAGTACAGATTTACTCTTCCAGATAAAACCTATAGATGCTGATAATATATCGAAGAAGTCATCTCCTAAAGCAAAGACAAATGGAAAAAGACTTGTAAAGAATAAAACTAATACTTTCACGAAATCTACTTTTACCTGTGATAGTCTTCTTAATGAAGATTCGAAAATAGCTGAAAAAAGGATGGCTTTATTCTGCGATTCTCTATTTAGTGATTTTGTGAATGCCAAGGATAAGGATAAGGCAAAGGTTAGAAGAATAGTCGAAAAGCTCTTTACGGGTAAGTTGCTTAAAGAGGATGAACAACTTGTGTGGAAAGCAGCTAAGAAAGAGTTGGTATATTTCTTCCGGCAGTTAAAGAATTCTCTAACATACCCATCAAAGGAAAACTTTTGGAATATTGTCGCCTCACACTTTGTAATTCAGACTCAAGGCAAAAGAAAGGTCAGACATGTACCCATCAGTGCTGATTCGCTAAAGAGCACTACTGAAAGCCCTCAGCAAGATATCGTGAAAAAGTTGGATTGGCTTGTAAAGTTGTTGACTTCACCCATTGGAGAGGTGCTTCAACAGTATTCTACTGATAAGGAAGAAGAGTATCAAGATGCTCATTATAAGCAACTGACTGAAAAAGCATATGTCAAAGAGTTGAATTCATCCAAGAAAAAGTACTAAGAGAAGATAGATGTTGAGTTCTCTACCTTTTTCTCTACCTTAACAATATTTTTTTCGATTATTTATATTTCTGCGAAAGTACTTGTAACAAAGGACTTTCGCAGTTTTCTTTAATGGATAATCACATTTCTATTATGTCGTTTTCTCTACCTTCCGATTCCCGATTCTGTGAAAGGTAGAGATAGAGAAAATGATACCTCATGAGGAACCCTCATATTAGCGAGGGAAATAAAAAATATGGAAATTAGAATATCTTTTTTTAAAGCTCCCGTTTGGAACAAGGCTCCACTGAAAGTGGTGAGCCTGTTCTGGGTGTGGATGTATGTCACCATGAAGTATCTGCAGTTCGGACACGACCCCGACCGCAATTTTGATCTCGTATCAAGGACGAACAGGCTGAGATGCATTACCGGTGAAGAGGGACAACGGCAGTTCAAGGGTATGAATTTCGACTACGTTACCCCCGGCGGCACCTTCTATTATTGCGATGACAATTCACTTCTGGAGGTCTCTAACATGGTATGTATCGACCTCGATCATTTGGACGACGACTCTGAAAAGATGGTGCGTAAGATTTCTCCAAAAGAGATGAAGCAACTGCTGATTCAAGACCCCTTCTTCGGAGAAAAGACCCTCCTGATGTTCACCTCGCCCAGAGGGCACGGACTTAAATGGTTTGTCGAGGTGGATTTGAAACAGTACGACTATAAGATCTGGTTCAATGCAATCCGAAACTATCTGATCCAGACCTACGGATTGGGCGACAAACAGGTGGACTCGTCGGTAGCCAATCTCTCTCATGCATGCTTCATCAGCTACGATCCAGATGCATATCTGCGTGCTGACCAATATGAATTTTTCATTTAAAAATGTATAAGACTATGAATAATAAAGTATTTGACCCTCTGGCGTGGGCTTCTCAGGAGAATAACGCCAACAGTGAGACTAAGAATGAGACCAAAATCGTAAGTGCTCCAGTTGTAAACCCCTCAGCCAGTGTTCCCCCCGATGGGGAACTGGCCAAGGCACAGGCTGTATGCGACGAACTCATAGGGCGTGGTGCTAACATTGCGGAGTCGTACGATGACTACCTGCAATTGGGTTTCGCACTGGCTCATGGCTTGGGTGCCAGTGGGCACGACATCTACCACACCCTTTGTGCCCAGAGCACGAAGTATCGTCAGGCTGACTGTGAGAAGAAATGGCAGGAGTGTCTGTCGAAACATGACGGACGCACTACAATCGCTACGTTCTACAACATGGCGAAGCAGGCTGGAGTTGACTTGTCGGCCCTCTCTCGCAGTTATCCATCAGCCGAGTTTACCTCAAATCCTCAAAAACCTCACGGCTGTGAGGCAAATGAGAATCTACAGCAGAAGGAACTTACAGGAAGTAGTCAAAATATTAATAATCAAAATCTTAACAAGAATAATACGCCTACTGCTGGCACTCAGACAAAAATACCTCAGAGCGGTGAGGAAACTGAGGTTTTGAGGTTTTCGTTCAGTCGGACTTTCAGCCAGGATCTGGACAGGAGCAAGTTGCCGGTTACTCTGCAAAGAATAGTAAGTGAGAATGATTCGGCTGAGGAACAGGATAAGCAATTGCTGACAAGCATCGACTGCCTGGCCATAGCAGAGCCCAACGTCTATGGCATCTACGGCGGTAAGCGGGTCTATACACCTTTTTACCTCTTTATTCTCGGACAGGCAGGTATCGGTCACAAAGGAGCGATCGATGATATTCGCCAAATTCTCATGCCTATCGACGAGGATTTACGTAAACAGTACTACGCCCTGATGGCTGAATACAAGGAGGAGCATGCCGCTTGGGAAGCCCGTAAGCAACAGCGTGGCAAGAATGCCGAGACTGCCGGTCAGGAGCCGGAAGAGCCGGTATATCGTCGCATCTTCATATCTGCCGACTCGTCAGCGGCGGCCTTCAAGCAAGACCTCTACAACTTTGGCGGGCGAGGACTCGTATTCTCTACCGAAGCCGACACACTCTCACAGGCACTTACACAGGAGTGGGGACAGTTCAGCGATGCATTCCGCAAGGCTTTCCACCATGAAAGCATCGACAGTACCCGCGCAAAGGACAAACAGCATATCGTCATCGACGAGCCACAACTGGGCATGCTTATCACCTGTACACCTAAGCAGATTCCAGAACTGCTCTCCCCAAAGCAGAACGAAAACGGCACATCATCGCGCAACCTATTCTACTGCACCAAAGGAAATCTGGAGTGGCGCAGTCCCTTCAAGGAAAAGAAGCCTACAGCCGACCGATATTTCGAGATCGGACAGAGCATCAAGGTGATGTACGACCAGCTGGCATCACGCGGCAGCAGCCGAATACAGATAGTGTTGACCGAGGAACAAGAGCACGCTTTCGACGAACATTTCAGACCGCTGCTTCCCGAGCAAATAGGACTCTATGGCGAAGAATTTGCAGCCTTCATCGTACGTATCGCCCTCGTTGCCTTCCGCATCATGATGATACTGACCACCCTACGCAACTTTGAATATGGACATCTTGCAGACACACAACAGCAAGCCTTCGCCTGTACTGATGATGACTTCCAGACGGCCATGACCATCATCGACTGCCTGGTGGCGCACACGGCTTTCGTCTATAACTCTCTGCTGCGACCCAGTGATGATGCTTCGCTGACCATCCAACCCATGAAACCTCGTGAACAGCAACTTTATCTGGCACTGGGAGATGAGTTTACCACCAAGGAGTTTGAACTGACAGCCAAATCTGTCGGCATACCTCTCAAAACGGCTCAACGATATCTTGGCAACATTATCAGTCGCCATCAGTTGATAGAACGCACCAGCCAGGGACACTATGTCAAAAGAAAGCGACATAATGTTTAGAAAAATTACTTTTGGCTAATCATCTGTATTACCCCTTTTTCAGAGTCTGCCCTGGGCGGACAGGGAGGGAGGCTTGGGCGGACTACCCAAAAGCCCGGGGTGGACTCGGGAAAGGAGGTAAATGAAAAAGATGTAATGTAAGGAATTTTCAAGGTTTTCCAAAAGTATTAAAGATGAGCGATACCTCGGCGGGCATGAAGACACGCCGCGACATGGATGCAAGCTCTGCCGTCGAGGCATTTTCTTGAAGCAAATCCTTCATTCGCCTCCAGGCAGAGCGGGGAGCAATGGCTGGGAAATACATCTGAGCCAACTCCATCCGACCGTATGTTTTGATTGTCTTTTCCATACTGCAAAATTACAAAAAAATAATGAGATTACCAAATATTACGTCAAGAAAAAACGCATTAAGTTACAATAAGTTACAGCAAGTGGCAATAAGGGGATATACACTATAAAAAAGCTTGCATATTTCAAAAAAAATGCGTATCTTTGCACTATCAAAACAAAAAATAAGCGGTAAGCGGCCAGCCGATGTAGATGGTCGCAACGGGATCTTAATAATTTAATACCTTTTTAAAGTTATGGCAAAAGAAAACATTGCTTTTTTGGTGAATCTGAGAAAGAACATCGTTCCGGATTCAGACATGTTCGGCCGCTACTACCCTGAGGCCGAGAGTAAGGAAACCTTGTCGACGAAAGGCTTCGCCAAGCACGTGGCCGATCACGGCGGTACGCTGGTGAGCTACGAGCTGATGCAACTGGTGATGGCTGCCATCGTGAAGTGTCTCAAGGAGATGATGTCACAGGGACAGCCCGTCAAGCTCGACGGCCTTGGAACATTCCGTCCCACAGTCACTTCCGTTACAGGTGGTGCTGCCTCTATCGAGGAAGCACTGCGCAAGGGTGTGAACAACTTGGTAGAGGGCGTGAACTTCATCTTCATCCCTGAGAATGTTCAGGGCGAGGAGATCACCTCGAAGAAGTTCAAGGAACAGTGCTCGCTGCAGTTCGCCTATCTGGTGGAGACCTTCTACAAGGTCATCGGCGGCAAGAAGAAGTCGTACACCCTGCGTACCCCGCTCTCGGCTTGGGAAGTTGCACAGTCTGATGACGAGGGCAGTGGCGAGAACTCAGGTTCGAACGGTAACGGCTCTTCTGAGGGCGGCACGGGCGAGAACGACAGTCAGACACAGACTGTGATGGCGCCTCAGATCACCGGCACGACCCCGTTTGCCGAGACCACCTCGGTGAGCATCCAGGCTGAGCAGGGGGCTGAGATCCGCTACACCACCGACGGCTCAACGCCTACGGCTGAGAGCACGCTCTACAGCGCAGCGTTCACCCTGAGCGACACGAGTGTCGTGAAGGCTATCGCCATCATGGGCGGCCAGACCAGCGAGGTGGCCAGCAAGACGTTCACCAAGAGTGACGACGACACTGGCGAGAACGACTAAGTCGGTGGGCTTGTCCCTAAAACGAGATTGCCCCCAGCTTTCAGGCCGGGGGCAATTTATTGTAAGTGTTTTAGTTATCCTTAACCGCTTACTTCCAGGGGTTCTCGAAGCCGACGGGACCGTTCTCGAGCTTCTGGCACACGATCT
>CAMKSE010000029.1 GCA_946415365.1 uncultured Prevotellaceae bacterium | reverse complement strand
CATCCTCCTGGTCGAGCAGCTCAATCTTGTGATACTCGTGAGAGGTGCGGAAACCGTCGAAGAAGTTAACGAAAGGTACGCAGGTCTCGAGAGAAGCCAGGTGAGCAGCGGCGGTCATATCCATCACCTCCTGTACAGAGCCCTCGCAGAGCATAGCGAAACCAGTCTGACGGCAAGCCATCACGTCTTGGTGGTCACCGAAGATACACAGAGAGTGGCTGGCCAGCGTACGGGCAGAAACGTCGAACACGCAGGGAATCAGCTCACCGGCGATCTTGTACATGTTAGGAATCATCAGGAGCAGACCCTGAGAAGCAGTAAAGGTGGTGGTCAAAGCACCAGCCTGCAGAGAACCGTGGACAGCACCAGCTGCACCAGCCTCTGACTGCATTTCCTGTACACTGACGGTCTGGCCCCAGAGGTTCTTACGACCACGGGCAGCCCACTCGTCAACATGCTCCGCCATAGGCGAAGACGGGGTGATGGGGTAGATAGCAGCTACCTCAGAGAACATGTAACTCACGTGAGCCGCAGCCTCATTACCATCACAGGTGATAAATTTCTTTTCTTTAGCCATTTGTTTAGAAATTAAATGAATTACTAAATAAGTGTTTGTTTAATTATATTATTTCCTTTTGCTTTTATAATTTGCTTTTCAACTATTAATAGAGGAATCCTAATAGCCACAGCGGAATCTGATTGCCAATACCAATTTCTGTGTTATAACGTGCGTAAATGACGTCGGGTGCCAGTCGCATCTTTCCGGGTGTCTTAGCATCGATAATGCGGAACTTCAGTTTCTCGTCGACAAGGAAACTATGGTCGCGGCCACCAGTGTTTACTTTATGGTCTTTCCACAGCGAGTTCACGAAGAATGTCTCCATCGCATCCTGCTTGTCGACGCTGATAGGATAGATAGCGTACATCAGGTTTGAGTTGTGAAGCATGATTTTTGCAGGCTTCTTGGGAAAGTCCTGACCTACAGGGTAGATGAGATTCAACAGACGGGCGTCGGTGAGGTACTTGATATAGTTCATCACTGTAGCGCGGCTGGTTTCTATGTCTTGAGCGAGCTTGCTGACATTGGGCGTCTTTCGGGGACCTGCCTCGGCTATCTGGTAGAAGAGCTTCTTGATTTTCGTGAGATACTTAAGTTCTATCTGCTTGATGAGCAGGATGTCCACCTCAGTCATCATGTTCATGGTCTTGAGGAGATTCTCGGAGTAGTTGCGGTGCTCTTGAAAGAAAGGATAGAAGCCGTGGTGGATGTAGTCCTGAAAGTAACGGTTGGGGGAGACCTTGGGGAGTATCTGTTTGACGATACGCTGGTGATCACGGAGGATCTCTTCTAGAGTGTAGGGATGGAAGTTGTTGCCAGTGAGGAGGTTGACGAATTCACGAAAGGAGAAGCCGCGGAGGTTGTAGGACTTGACAATGCCGTTGAGCTCGGGGTTCTCGTCTTTTAGTCGCATGACGCTGGAACCAGTGAAGACTATCTTGAGGTTAGGATAGAGGTCGTAACACCGGCGGAGCTCACTGGACCAGAGAGGCTGCTTGAAGACCTGGTCGATGAGGAGCACACGGCCGCCTCGACGGTAGAAACTGCCGGCGAAGTCGGCTATGCCGAGGCCCTGAAAGTAGAAGTTGTTCATGTTGATATACAGACATTGCTTGTCGAGTATATCGAAATGGTCTTTGGCATACTGCAGGAGGAAAGTGGTTTTGCCGACTCCACGAGTGCCCTTGATGCCAATCATGCGGTCATTCCAGTCGATCTCGTCCATCAAAGTGCGACGGACAGGTGCGTTGACGTGCTCAACGAGGTATCTGTGGGTCCTGAAAAAAGCTTCCATCTGCTCTGGCTTGTTTAAAAAACGTGTGCAAAGTTACATATTTTCCTGCAATTTGCAAAGTCTAAATAGCAAAATCTTCCAAAAAAGGCTTTTTTTTTCTATATCTGAATATAAATTAAGACCAATCGTTCCCGAAAGGGGCAAAAATGGGTCGACAGCCTATAGTTTGAACGATACCGTTGCCATCAGTATCCGACCTGGATATTGATAGGGGATATAGGAGGTGCCACCAATCTGGTAAATGGTATTGAATAGGTTATCGCAGTCGAGCGACAACTGGAGGGTGTTGTTGTAGGCGTATTTCAGTCGCAGGTCTAACAATGCAGTGCCATTGAGATAGAAGTCTCTACTGCCCTTGATGCGTGAGTTGGCCTTGTTGAGCGTACGAGAGGTATAACGAAAATTGCCTGACAGCCATAGTGAGTGGTTGTTTTTGCTGAGCAGGCGTTGTTCGCAAGTGAGGTTGGCAATGTACCAGGGCACACTATAGATGTGATCGTCATTATAATAATATTGCTGGGCACTGAGGGCCCTTTGCAAAGTGGCATTGAAACGGGAACGGAAGGCTGCGGTCTTGTAGATGAGCTCGATCTCAACTCCTGCCATCTTCAGATTACCGGCATTGACGTATTTCGGGGCATTGAGATCGGTGGTCTGGTTGTTGCAGATGAGGTCTGTCAGACTGTTATAGAAGAGATTGACGTCGTAGGAGAAACGGGGGGAGAGGGTGCCTAAGAAGTCAAGTTGTATGGCATCCATATATTCCGGCATCAGGTTTTCACTTCCACGATAAGTGTTCTGGGTGTTCTGACGGTAAAAATAAGGCGCATCGACAAACGATCGCGAATAAGAGGCTTTGAGACTGAACGACCTCGACGGAAGACAGATAAAGGCGACTCGTGGCGACAAAGCCGAGACGCTCATGTCGTTGCGACGGAACTTACGGTCGTAGCGCAGGCCGGCATTGAGGATGAACCGGGGGGTGAAGTAGTGCTTGGCCTGAAGAAAGGCGGAGATGCTTCTTTCCGATCCTACATTGAGCTGATTGGGGGACTCGGGTGTGGTGGCGATGATGACGCGGCTGTAGTCTTCGCCGAAGAAAAACTCGTTGATGGGGATGCGATAGTATTCAAACTGGGCTCCGGCAAGCACGTTGCCATGGGAGGGACCGAATTTGTAGGCGGTAGAGATCTTTGCTATTGCACCGAGGGTGTATTCTTCCCAGTTATCGTCCTGATATACACCATGGTATAGACGTGTGACAGGCTTCCCGTCTTCATCGATCACTGGTGTTCCGCTGCCATCGGGTTTAAATTCATAAGTAATCATGGAATCGGAAACTGCCTGATAATCCTGGAACTTATACCAGTCGGCATAAGCGGAGAGATTGATGGCAGACTGGCCGAAAGCGCGGTTATAAGCTAACTCGAGATGGGTCTCGTCGACGGAATAGCCGGGGGTGACTCCGCAGAACTGACGAAAGCTGTCGTAAGAGTAGGTCTCAGCATACCATGAATACTGGGGAACCATTTTACCATACTTGCGACTGAACATGAGGGTGAAGTCGTTGAGCTGAAGGTTAACGCCGAGGTCGTAGGAGGGGCGCCCTTCATAGCGGCCAACGTAGGCATAGCCGTCGTGGGGGGTCTGTGAGTAGCCGGTAGCGCGGGGAATGACGATGCGTTTTCCGCCTGAGGTGTAGAAAGAGGCCCAAGCCATGACGTCGGCTCCCAAGAGCGTGGCACCTGCAGTGAGGTCGGCACGGTGGGTGGCATTAGAACCGAGGCCGTATTTTGCCTTGACGCCGGCGATCTCGCTGCCCTTTCTGGTGATGATGTTCACTACGGCGGTCAGAGCGACATTGCCATACAACGAAGAGGCGGGACCGCGCAATACCTCAATATGATCGATCTTCTCGGTACTGACGGCATAGTCGAGCTTACCGTTATTGGTAGAGCGTGCGTTCAAACGGTGACCGTTCTCCATCACGAGGATTTTCTCCTGTCCGTTTGTATATACACCATGGACAGCGACATTGGCGAATGCATAAGAACAGACTTCGCTCATACCTGGAACATACGTAGCCAGAATGTGGCCTATACTCTTGTTATTGCTGAGCATGTCGATCATCTCACGCGTGATAATGGTGACAGGGACAGGAGCCTCCTCAATCAACTCTTCCTGACCAGATGCCGTATTAATGGTGGTTTGGCTTCCTTCTCTCAGTTTCTTGATCATATCGACAAAGCGTATGGGGTCTTGAAGTGAACCATAGTAATGCTTGTTCTCCTTCAACAAAAAGCCTGCATACTTTTCGGACTGCTCTATCTGGTCGAGTGCGAGATAGCAAAGTGACATGAGCCGCCAGGCTTTCTGACGGTCAGTGCCATGGAATGTGTTTTCGTGGTTCTTCAGTAAGACGAGTGCTGAGTCAAGACGGCCTATGTTATAGGCATTCTCGGCCTGGGCGTAGACGTCCTGGGCTGATGCCGGCACGGCGATGAAGAACAGGAGAGCGATGACTGCGATATGGATTCTCATCATTAAAATTGAAAATTGAAAATTTAAAATTGAAAAATTTGTGACATGCAATAGTTCATATTCTGTTTTTCCAACAGTTTGAAGTGGCTGGTGGGCACAGGGTGGAGCGTCATGTGTGGCAACAACAGCTTCCAAGACTTCTCGTTGTCTTCTTTCAGATCCTTGAACGAGATCCGGGTGGCTTGGAAGTAGTCTACAGGGCCACTATAATATGGCATGGGGGTACCGTCTTCTATAGGCTCGACATATTCCTGCATGTGGCGCATCTTCTTCAACACATTGAGGGCATTGATATAGGTGTCGAACAGGATGACCCTTGGCGACTGGCCTGTCTCTGACTGCCATTTAACGGCGCAGCGAAGACTGAACTCTCCGCCATAGCTGTGTCCGACAAAGGCACTGACTTGAGCGTCGGCAGGCAGGCTCTCCTTAATCAGTTCGCTATAGGCGGCTACAATGTCGGCTTTGGTCTTGCCTCGAAAGAGCTTGTCGAAATGCTCCTGAAGGGGTTCGATGACAAATACTGAATAATGCCGGGACAAGGCAGAGATCAAAGGCAGGAGCAGACGGTAGGAGGTCAGTCCCTGGATGACCAGCGCAACGGGCTTGCGGGCATCATAGCCCTGTACCCAATCGCCAATGGCAGGCTTATGGGCTGCTATCTTCTCGACGGTCTTCAGGCGGAGCACATCGTTAACCTTTAATTCGACGGCTTTTGAACTGGCCATTGCCACCAGGCTGATAGCTGTCAACGAGTTGAGCCCCAACATTGTCAGGTCATCAGTAACGCCGAATTTATTGGTTCCGAGCAGGTCGTGTGCCAGGTCGAGGATAAACTGCTCACGGCGGTTACGGGCTGCCACCATCGCCAAACGGCCTGTGGCGGCAGTCTTAAAAGCAGAGAGCGCTTTTCGGTCGACCTTGCCGTTTGGTGTCATTGGCAAACTGTCGAGATGTATGAACAGTTGTGGTATCATGTAGTCGGGCAAATGTTCCGCCAACGTCTGGCGTAACATATCGGGCGGTATGGCATCATCTGCGCAATAGAACCCCACCAGATATTGTGCTTTGCCGCTGTTTTGAATCACTACGGCGGCATCGGTGACGAGAGGATATTCACGAATTCTGTTCTCTATCTCACCCAACTCTATGCGGAAGCCACGCAGCTTAGCCTGACTGTCGATACGCCCCAGGTACTCCAGCTGGTCTTCTTCGTTCCAACGAACCAAATCCCCCGTACGATACATGAGGTGGCCTGGCATGAACGGACTGGGAAGGAATTTCCTGGCCGTCAGTTCGGGTTGCTGCCAGTAACCTCGTGATAACTGACATCCTAACAGACAGAGCTCGCCAGCTACACCGCGTGGCACCAAACGACCAGCCGTATCGACTACTGCGGAGATGGTGTTTGGCGCAGGACGACCGATAGGGATGTTGTCATAGCTGCGACTCTGGTCTATCAGGAAATAGGATGAACAAACGGTGAACTCGGTGGGGCCATAGCAGTTGAAGAGCTGCAAGGCGGAGGGCTTGAAACTGGTGAGCTTCTCGCCACCCATCATCAGGAAACGGAGTGGCAGGTCATTCTGCATCTGCATGGCCATACCCAGCTGGGTAGTCAACAGCATGCCAGTAATTTTATTTTCTACCAGATAATGGTATATGCCTTTAAGGTCCTGTTGTAGCGAAGTCGGTAGGATATGGAGGGTGGCACCACACATGAGTGGCGGAAAGAGGTCGAAGACGGAACCGTCAAAACTGAAGTTCGTATGGACAGCAGCCTGCTCGCCAACCTTTAATTGTTCTATCTTCAGTAACCATTGAAGGAAATTGAGCAGGCCTCTGTGTTCAACCATAACACCTTTGGGGAGTCCTGTTGAACCAGAGGTGTAAATCATATAGGCCAATGAAGAAGGCAGACTGTTATTAATGGGAGTGTAATTGACAGAGAAGTCGATATCGTCAATAAGAATAATTGTCTTGACGTTGAATGCTCTTTCGTTTCTTTTATTCTCCAGTATCTTCCTTGTCGTAATCAGAATATTGGCCTGAGAATCATCAAGCATATGCTTCAAACGGCTGTAAGGATAATTGTAGTCTAATGGAATATAGGCTCCTCCTGCCTTAAAGACAGCCAGAACAGCAGTCATAAAGCAGATGCGACGAGGGAGCATCAGTCCGACAAAGGTATCAGTAGTAACCTGAGCATTGCGCAGAACGGCTGCCAGGATGTTTGACTGACGATCCAATTCCGCATATGTAATTGATGTATCCTTGTCGACAATAGCTGTAGCTTCAGGCGTTTGTGCAGCCTGTTTCTCAAACAGACTCGTGAAGGTCTGAGTGGTATCATAGTCCATGCGCTCTCCCGTACCCAGTGAAATAAGGGTTGCTTGTTCATTAGCAGGAATCAAGGGTAGAACAGACAGGGGTTTGTCATCGACGGCAGCTTCAGTGAAATCGTGAAGCAACTGATGATAACACTGCATCATGCGAGCAATGAATAACTGAGAATAGAGGTTGGTTTGATATTCTGTGATGAGTTTAAGTCTATCCTCCTGACAGAACACTTGCATGACCAGCATCTCGCCAGTAGCATTCTTCATAATGGGCATCTTACGATACGGTTGACCGCCAATGGTATCTGATGATATCAGGTCGCCCTGCCAGGCAAACAGCACGTGGCTGTTGACACAACTGTTCAGCGCATTCAATTCGCGGAAAGAATAAAGGTCATTACTCATACTGCCCAACAACTGCTGCCTGGCAGTCTGAAGCAAATCACGAACGGTATGCTGCTGTTGCCAAAACACATGCACAGGCAGAGTCTTCACCAGCATACCGACAGTACGTGTGGTCCTGATGTCCTTACGACCATTGTATATAGTAGCAAAGAGAGACTCCTGAGCATGGGAATAGATACCCAACAGATACCCAAAAACGGTGGTTGTCAATACATTGGGAGTAACCCCCATTTGACTGCAGGCTTCTTCCAACTTCTGAAGACTTATGTCCAGCAATAAGTCTTCCTCAGCGAAATCAACATGCTCATCACGTCGGCCGCCTTCTGGTAGAGAGACTACGTCGAGTTTACCGAAATGTTCTTTATTCCATATAGCGGCCTGCTGATAAGCATCAGATTGTCGTATAATCTCTTCCTCCTGTGCAACTTCAAAACCACTCCATTCCTCTGACTCTAAAGACTGACCGTTATAAGCATTGTTCAGATCGTCAATGAGTACCTCAAAAGAATAACCATCGAATATGATGTGGTGGAAGTCCATGAAGAGATAGTCAGCAGATGGCGTGCTGAACAGACGAATGCGGAACAAACGGTCTGCCAACAGATAGAACGGCTGCATCAGTTGAGGACGCAACTGTTCAAAGTCGGTATCGCTCATGATCTCGATATCTTGCTGATAAGGCTCATCGTCGTTGCGACGTTGACGGGGATTCCCCTTGCTGTCAATGAACAGACGGGTCTTTACAAACGGATGTGTTTCGACCATCGTCTCGCAGGCTTTAGCTAAACGAGACAAATCTACGCCGTTGCCCAGTTGTAACAATACACCATTATTATAGGCCACCTCTCCCTGTCGTGCCATACATGCGGCAAAGATACCCAACTGTGCTTGGCTCAGTGGATAATCATTCTGCCGTTCAAAACTAACCTCGGTTTCTTTTCCAATGGCTTCGGCTATCTTACGAGGTGTTCGGTTCGTATAGATGATTCTGGCCGTCAATGAAAATTCTGAACAGAGTGTCTGCAGTTTCATCACACGGATGCTGTCGCCACCCAACATGAAGAAATCTTCGTTAACGCCTATCTGACTATGTCCCAGCGAACGTTCGAATGCCTGACAAAGCTTTGCCTCCACCTCATTCTGCGGCGCCTCGTATGCTTCCCTGGCGATAGTGTCATCTTCCACGGCAGGCGACTGTAAGCTGTTCCGGTCGGTCTTCCCGTTCATGTTCAGCGGGAAACTATCCATCTTCACGAAATAGACAGGCACCATATAGGCTGGCAGCTTCGATGACAAATAGTCGGTGATTTCTTTTTCTCCCACACCACTCTTGGAGATGTAGTAGCCGACAAGATACTGACGTTTATTCCCTGCCGTAAAGCCCTTAACGATGGCATTGTCGATTCCCGGAAGTTTCTTGAAAACGGTCTCCACTTCACTTGGTTCTACACGCTGACCGTTGATTTTCATCATCCAGTCCTTACGGTTTACATAGATCAGGTTCCCGTCAGGACGTGCACGCACGATGTCACCCGTGTGTAGCCATCCGCCACGATAGAGTTGTGCCGTACGCTCAGGATCCTTATAGTAGCCAGGCGTCAGGTCTCCACGATAGCATAGTTCTCCTTCTTCTCCAAAAGGCACCTCATTGCCGTCCTGATCTTGCACACTATATACATAAGGTTCTACAGGAATGCCAATGGGCGTGTTGTCGTAGGGCTTGTCAACCATGAATGTTGCACCGATGCCAGCTGTTTCTGTCTGACCACAGTAATTGACCAGTTTATAGCCCTTCGGACCTACACCCGACACTCGCTCAGAAGCCGTGAACACCACTTTTAAAGTTTGTGATTTGTTATTGAAATATGGTAATACCGAAGGGGGTATAAATACAAACTCGATTTCCTGCTGTGCCAGAAAATCTTCAAGCTTACGGATGTCCATTCTCACAGCAGGAGGCACAATATTTACGGTCTTGCCTCGTGTCACAAAATCATAGATCAACTTACAGGCCACAAAAAACATTGGAGCCGTGACCGCCATGATCGAAACGTCCAAATCCTTGAACATCTTGTCGGGGAAAAGAGGAATGCCAAATGAACGGAAAGAATGCAGAACCCCCTTGGGTTTACCCGTACTACCCGATGTGTAAAACATGGAGTTGATATCATCTTCTTCCGGAAGTGTAGAAGGCTCAACAGGTTCTGTAGATGCAATCTCACTCATCACCTTCTCATCAATCAACAATGGAGAATCAGAATGCTCCATAATCTGCTTGATACGGGATTCTGGAAACTGGTCTCCCATCGGTACGATAGCATGCCCCGCCAACCAAATGCCAATTTCTGCAGCAATATACTCCATACTCGTAGGTAGACAGATTCCGATAAAAGAGTGGGGAGGCAGTTGTTGCTTTCTCGTATAGCCAACCACCCTACATGCCATCACATACAACTCTTCGTAAGTGGTTTTCCGTTTACCGGCGTCATCAATGACAGCAATCTTTTGAGGACATTTCTCAAAAGAATCCACCAGCCATTTGATGAATATCGCGGTTTTTGAGTCTGGAGTAACCATTCGTATTAATGATCAATCTTTGTGATATGAAATCACTTTTTGATTGGTATGGTAAATGTAAATGTAGTCCCTTCTCCTTCCTTGGAGTCGAAGGTAAGTTTTCCGCCGTGTTTATTCTCGATGATGTCGCGGGTAATAGACATTCCAAGACCTGTTCCTTGACCGACGGGCTTGGTGGTGTAGAAGTTCTCAAAGAGTCGCTTCTTAGTTTCCTCACTCATACCTTCACCATTGTCCTTCAGCGTGATGACAATCTGTCCTTTTTGCGCTTCCACCTTGACACAGATTTCGGGCTGATAACAGCCATTACCTGTCTGAGCTTTTTTCCAAACGGCATAGCAGGCATTGTTCATCACGTTCAGCACAGCGCGGCTCAGATCCTGTGGAATGACCATCGTCTGTGGAATGCCTTCCGCATACTGTTCATGGATGGTGAGATTGAACCCCTTATTGTTAGCACGCATAGCATGATAGGAGAGCCACACATACTCCTTGACGAGTTTACAGACATCTGTTGGAAGCAATTCACCTTCCTTGCCGCGCGAGACAAGTAGGATGCCTTGGATGATACTGATAGCACGCTCACCATGCTCCGCAATCTTCGACAGGTTCTCCTTCAGGTCGGCAACGATGTCGTCAAGATCCTCTCGGTCTTCTTCAGTCATTTTGTCCTCATTGTCTGCAACAATCTCCTCTAAATCCTTGAGAAGTTTATTCGACATCTTGCTGAAGTTGATGACAAAGTTCAGCGGATTCTGTATTTCATGGGCAATACCGGCGCTGAGAATACCCAGCGATGCCAGTTTCTCCTGTTTCTTGAGTTGCTCCCTTAATTGTTCAATCTGTTCCATAGTGCTATGCTTTATTGATGGGTAATGTAAAGGTAAACTCGCTATATTCATTTTTGACCGACTTGACCAAGATGTCACTACCGTGATTCTGCAAAATCTCGCGGCTCAGATACAGTCCCACACCAGCTGCCTCACCAGTAGTCTTCGTCGTGAAGAAAGGATCGAATATCTTATTGATAATCGTGTCTTCAATTCCAATACCGTTATCGCGGATGGATACCTGAACATTATCTGAGTTATCTGAGGCTGGTGTGACACTGATGTTGATGGCCGGCGTGTAGTCCTTCTCACGTTGTGCTTTCTTTACAATGGCATAGACAGCGTTGCCAAGCAGACTCATGATAGTCTTGCTTAACTGTTCTGCATTGCCGTTGATCGTCAGTTCTTCTTCCGGACAGTCGAGATGAACCTGGATGCCATATTCTGCAATCTCGTTCTTGTAATACTCATGCAGCATCTGTTCGTCTTGTCTGACGACGGCTATGAGGTTCATCGGTACGATGCCCCCGCTGCGGTCTTTCAGCATTTCCTCCATCGCCTTCAGGGTGCGTGTGGTGTTCTGACCATGTTCGCCTACTTTCTGCAAGTTGCCCTGAAGCATTCCCAGTACGTCGATGGTGTCCTCGTAGTTCTCTGAGTCCATCTTGTCCTTGTCGTCCTCAATGTTGGCTTCGATATCTTTCACGAGTCCTTCAGAGAGTTTGGCGAAGTTGTTGATGTAGTTCAGCGGGTTCAGAATACGGTCGATCAGTCCCTGCGTCAGTTTACCCACAGTGGCCATCTTCTCCTGACGGATGAGTTCGTGTTGGGCTGTATTCAGGTCGTCGAGGGCTTTCTCCAGACTCTTTGACTTCTCTTCGATTTCGTCTTTCTGCTTGACTACCTCTGCGGTACGGTCGTGTACCACTTTCTCGAGTCGCATCTTGTCTTTCTCCAACTTGCGCAGACGAATCTGGAAGAGGATGTAGATGAGGATGGCTGCCAAGACGAGATAGAAGATGATCATATACCAGCGCAGGTAGACGGGATATGCAATACGGAAGCTGACGGTAGTGATGTCTGTCAGCCTTCCAAAGGCATCGCGTGCCTGTACCTGAAATGAGTAAGAACCGTGAGGCAGGTTGATGAACTCTGCATCCATATCGTCGGCCCAGGCACTCCAGCCGCCGTCGTTCAGCTGATAGCGATAGAGGGTAGTTCCGACCATGGGGGCATAGTCGATGGAGTATGTGAAGCGCAGGTTACGGTCATTGCTTCCTAATGACAGGCGTGTGGCGGGTGGTTTACCGTAGCCACTCCACAGGATGCTGTCGCTGCCCAGGGTGATAGAGCGTATCAGCAGTTGGGGGTTGGTGGCGAGGGCCGGGTCTTCTACACTGGTGTCAATCACCGTGAAGCCATCGTCGCTTCCGAGCCAGATTACATCCTTCTCAGTGAGCATGGCTCGGACAGGCATATTCTCGAGGGGGCGGATGAGCTGAGAGAGGCGGTCGTCGAGTTGACTCCCGTCTTTCCATCTGTAGAGCTGTTTGCTCTCATTGTTTGTCAGCCAGCTGATGCCGTCGTCGCCGAGGAAGGAGAACAGGGGGTAGGGGAAGGGCTTGGATGCCTCGGCACTGACAGTCTCTACTTTTCCTGCCAAGGGTACGATGGTGGCGGCGGCATCAGTAGCCTGTCCTTTGTGGTAGGGAGCGAACTCCTTCGCCGCAGAAGGCTTATACCACACTTCTCCATAGAGGTTCTGAATCCAGAGGGTGCCTTCGTTGTCTTTTAAGATCTTGCTGACTTTCTCGAGGTTACAGAGCTTTTTCCGGCTGTTGTCGGCTGCCTGGATCAGATAGAGTCCGTCCATCTCTCCGCTATAGAACTGCGAGCCTTCGTCCAGAAGGGTCATCGCACTGATGTTTGTGAGCTGTGTTGTATTGCCGTCGGGGTAGATACGGTAGATGCCGTTGGCAGTTGCTGCCAGAAGTCCCTGGCTGTTTGCTGCAAGGTCCCAGCAGGCGTAGTTGACACCCGATACCTTTGAGAAGGCTCTGCCATCCTGACGGAACAGGCCGTGGTTGGTGCCGATGTATTTACGCCCCTGGAAGACTTCGATTGACATGGCCTCTCCGGAGAGGCCTTCGTTGCGTGTGAATCGGGAGTAGGCTGATGGAATGGCGAGCGAAAACACACCGTAGTCAGTGGCTCCCCATAGCTGCCCGTGCCCGTCGTAGGCCACATAGGTCACATTGTTTGTGCAGAGTCCGTTTGCCTCAGTGACGGTATAGAGCTCATGGCCTTGTTCATCGGTGACGGCCAGCCCGCGCCCTTTTCTGACGACGGCCTTCAGACCGTTTTCGAGCGGTTCTGTCTGGGTGATGTCGTCGAGAACCGTTATCTCGTTACCACTCTCGAGGGCCTCGACATTGATCACGTCCGACAGACCGATACTGTGAGAGGTGTCACTCTTTTTATCCTTGATGGAGACCTTGTCGCCCTCCACCTTATATATATTGCCGTCGTTGACAGCGAAGTTGAGCTCTCCGCTTCGATTCTCATAGATCTCCAGCACCTCGCCAAGGAAGAGCCCCTGGGCTCCGACCCGCTGGAGGTAGAGCTCACCATTCGCCTTCCGCTGGATTCGGCCGAAATAGTTGTAGCCGCCTGCCCAGAGGACATGGTTCTTGTCGGCGAAGACCACTGTGACACGCGTGACGCCAGGGGTGTGGATGATGTGCCATTCAGCGCGGTCGTAATACATCAGACCCTCGAAGTTGGCAAAGAAGACGAATCCGTCTTCCCCTATCTCCACGTCAAAGTTGCGGCTATGGGCGTGATAGTCGCTTGCCGAGTAATTCCTGAGGAACGGGAGGCCCTGGGAGTGAATCGTGAGGGGTGAGGCGTGAACAGTGAACAGCACCAGGAGTACTTTCACCAACCACGTCGCTTTCGGGCTATCTGAGTATATACGCTTCATGATCATCATACCTCTCATTTCTTAAACGATTCGTAAGGCACATTGCTGCCAATGTAGTAATTCCACTCTTCGCGGGTAAAGTCGCGCTTGAGCTTCCTGCTGATCCTCTCTACCATTTCGGGTACGGAAAGGAGGACTTCGGAGAGGTTGCCGTTATAATCGCCCATCCAGGCAAACTGCTTTGAGTTGTCGAATGTGAAGTCCATCATCCATGAGTTGGTGGATATCAGCGTCATGGGATCGATCTTCTCGCTGCTGGTGTTCCACAGCCTTACGGAGTTGTCGTAGCTGGCGGAGTATAGACTCGGCCCGTTGAACTTGAGACGCGAGATGCGTGAGAGATGGCCTTCGAGCTTGGTGATTTTGCCAGTGCGTTCATTATACAGATAGATCGTTCCGTCGCTCATGCCGTATGCACGCTGACGGGTGTTCTTGGAACTGGCGAAAGCGGTCACCCGCCCCTTGAAGGGTACGTCGGCGGTCTCTAACTCATAGAATCCTTTGACCAGATGCTGGCGCCCTTGGTCGTCGAAGAGCAGGGGGCGATAGTCATAGCGGGATACTGTGGTCACTTTGAAGGGGAGCTCACGGGTGTTGACTACCATTTTCCGCTGTTTTTCATACAGGGCCATACCGTGATCACCCACCAAGAGGAGATTGTCGCTGTCCATATCGGTAATCTTCATGGGGAAGTCGAGGTCTGGGAGCGGCAGTATTTTTATCTCCCCCTTATCAATGATGACCAGATGGCCACTGCGGCTGATGGCATAGACGACTTCATCTTCGAGGTATAGGTCGCGGAAGTCGAGGGTATTGTCGCTCAGGAGCGTCAGGCTCTGCAGGTTGTCGCCTACCTTTTCGTGAACCATGATCTCACCATAGGTGCTGGCGGTGACCATGCGGCTGTCGTTCTTCGACAGATAGGCCAATGCCATGAGCGAACCGTTGTGTTTAGGCCATGAGCGCATACTCTGGCTTGAGGTCATGAGTGACTGGAAGATGGCGGGGTAGTAGACGTCACCGTGATAGCGGTTGACAAAGAGGTAGGATGAGTAGGCCAACAGGTCGGCCAGCTCTGTATTTCCCACCTGCGCCTGGATTGATGACAGTGAACCCAAGGAACGTGCGAGGGCGACATAGCTCAGCGTGTCGGCAATGCTCTTGGCGAGCTCTGCCTGTATGCGCTGGTGCTCGGCTATCTGCCGCTGGCTCTCTGCGAGGGCTGATGCTTCGAGGGCTTTCTTCTCAGATGCAACGGCATTACGCTCAGCCATCAGGGCGTTCTGACGCTCGATCTCTGAACGTTCACGCATCTCATTGGCTACTCGCGTCTGCTGAAGGGCTTTTTCACGCTGTTCGTCGGAGATGATCATCTGCTCAAAGGCAATCTCCTCCATCTGGGCGCTGATGCTGCGGTCTACGGCGGAGCGCTTCTCTTTGCGCTGGAGTTCTCCCACCAGAGATTCCAGGGCTTTGACGCGGCGATGTTCGGCCTGCCACCCAACCAGACCGACTGCTGTAGAAGCTATCAGCAGGGCGCCCAGTCCTCCTGCGATGAGATATCTTCTGTTCACGCTCAGAGTCGTTTGATGGCTAATAGGGTGATGTCGTCGCTCTGTTCTGCCTCACCGGCAAAGTCGGATACGCAGGCCTTGATTCGCTCGATAATATCCTGACTGCTGTTGCTGGTCAGCTGGGCAAGCACAGCCTGCAGTCTCTGTTCTCCGAACTCCTCGTCGCCGGAGTTTATGGCTTCTGTCACGCCGTCGGTATAGAGCAGAAGGGTGTCGCCATGTTCGAGCTGAAGGGTCTCTTCAGAGTACTTGAAGTCGTCAATGGCTCCAACCACAAGGTCGCTTGAAAAGGGGAGTTGCAAGATGGTACCGTCTGCTTTCATCAGATAGGGAGGGTTGTGGCCTGCATTTGTATATGTCACCTGGCCTGTCGTGAGGTTGTAAATGCCGTAGAAGGCCGTTACGAACATGGAATTTGCGGATTCCTGAGCTAGCAGTTCGTTAGAGTAGGAGATGCATTCGGCGGGACTGACGCCTCTGACGCCTGTTGCCCTGATGAGGGTTCGGCTGACAGCCATAAAAATGGCTGCTGGGACTCCCTTTCCGCTCACGTCGGCAACGACAAACCCAATACGCTGGTCGTCAATGCGGAAGAAGTCGTAAAAGTCGCCTCCCACATCCTTTGCGGCGTTCATAAGGGCTGCTATGTCGAGCTGTTCGGCATTCTCGGGGAAGGGGGGGAAGATGCGGGGTAGGATGGCCTGTTGTATCTCCCGGGCTATGGCAAGATCTCCCTTAATAGACTCAAGCTGGCTGTGCTCCTGCTGCATGGTCTTGATATAGCGGATCTGCTCTATGGCTTTCTCTATGGTCAGGCTAAGGTCGTCAAGGTCGATGGGTTTGGTGGCAAAGTCGAAGGCTCCGTTGTTCATGGCTTGACGGATGTTACCCATGTCGCCGTATGCCGAGACCATGATACACTTGAGGGCTGGGTTCTGCATCTCATTGATCTTCGTGAGCAGGGTCAGACCGTCCATTTCCGGCATGTTGATGTCTGAGAGGATGATGTCGTAGTCTTTGTTTTTGAGAAGCATCGTCAAAGCTTCAAGTCCGTTATGAGCAAAGGAAAATTCATATTCTCCCTTACGGATTTTTCTTCTGAAGTATTGCGTTAAGAGCAATTCGAGGTCGTTTTCATCGTCGACGCTAAGAATTTTTGTTGGCATAATGTGTAATGTTTGTTTCTTTTAGGTGCAAAAATAATCAAAATAAACGATATTACCAAATAAAAAGGCAAAAAAAGAGAAAAAATAGTTACCTTTGTGGCAAAAACGGATGATACTACATATATTTAATCCTGAGCACGACCTTGCCCTAGCCGCAAATCTGAGCAATTTCACCGCTCCTCGTGCTGCCAGACTGTTACGGCAGCAACTGGGTTGGCTACCTGCTCTTTGGGCAGAGGAGGACGACTTGATTCTTGTTGATGATGTGAGGACAGCACAGGATGCGTATGGACAACTCGGAGGAGAGAGAAAGTTCGTCGATAAAACAGAGCTGAGCAGGCTTGACGTCACCGAGGTGCGCCCGTGGGGCTGGGATCTGGCTCTTCGACGTTTCTTGCTTCGCCATGGAGTGGAAGCTGTACCTGAAGAGAAGGTTATAGCTGGAATTCGTGAATTGTCGCATCGCAAATATGCTGTATCGTTGTTGGATTCATTACAGTGCTTGGGAACGGTTGGCTTCTCAATAGAGGTCGATAGTCTGGACGAGGTGGTGGAGTGGCTTCATCAGTATGGACGTATTGTGGTAAAAGCCCCTTGGAGTAGCAGCGGGCGTGGTGTTCGTTTTGTTGACGGTTCTATGAACGAGAGTCAACAACGATGGATACGTAATGTGATTGAACGTCAGGGGAGTGTCGTTGTGAATCCTTTTTATCAGAAAGTGAAGGACTTTGGTATGGAGTTTGAGAGTGATGGAGAGGGACAAGTTCGTTATCTGGGACTATCAATCTTCGTCACCCAAAACGGTGCATATAAGGGTAATATTCTTATGCAAGAAAGGTCTAAAGAGAACTATATAAACCGTTATGTATCAGTTGATTTGTTGCGTGATATTCAAGAGATGATTTGCAGCGAGTTGGGGCATCTTTATAAAAACCGGTATAAAGGACCTTTTGGCATAGATATGATGATTGTTTCAAAACCTGATGAAGAAGGTTTATTCCTACATCCATGTGTTGAAATAAACCTTCGTCAAACAATGGGTCACGTGGCACTTTCTTTAGAGAAGTTACTGCAAATAGGGATTGAACCTCAGCTCTTCGCCAATGGTCGATTGGGGCCCGTGACCTGGTAACACAATGGTCTCGACTGGCAGATTTGCCAGTATCTGATTCAGGCTGTTCATCAGGGCTTCGTAACTGCCGCCTTCGAAATCTGTACGACCGACACTCATCCGGAACAGTGTGTCACCAGTGAAGGCGATATGTTCTTGGGCACAATAAAAAACGACGCTGCCAGGAGAATGACCAGGGGTTTTTAGCACCTGTAGTTCGTGGTTGCCAAACCTTATCACCTCGTCTTTGTCGAAGAAGCGCCCTACTGCGGGGAATTTCCTTCGTAGGGGAGCACCTATGATGCTTTGAAAGTTATGGGGGATGTCTGTGATGAGAAACTCGTCTTCGGCTGCGGCTTCCACCTGTAGCCCGAAGGCGTTGAATATGGTGTCGATGCCGAGGTTATGGTCCCAGTGTCCGTGAGTGGCGAGAAGATGTGTTGGACGCAATCCGTTTCCAGTAATATAGTCGGTGATTGCTTTCCGCTCTTCTTCGTAGTAGGCACCGCAGTCGATAATGACGCATTCGTGGGTCTCGTCACTTACCACGTATGTGTTCTCCTGAAGCAGGTTAAAGGGGAATGTTTTTATTGTAAACATGGTTTAAAGGGGTAGGTAGATGATGTATTTATGTTTGAACCACTCTTCGTGGAAGAATGAGCTAATGTCGGTGATGTCCACAATGTTGCGGAATGGCTTTGTCTCGGCTTGAAGGTCACCGCCCTTGAGGCATAATAAACCGTTGGGTAGTGAGTTCTTCTGTTCGCGTGTGATGTTTTTCCGTACAATCTTCACCAAGTCGGGGAGGGGCATGACAGCTCGGCTGACCACGAAATCATATTGTCCTTTCTCGTCTTCGCCTCTCAGGTGCTCTGGATGGCAGTTCTGGAGATTTATAGCCTGGCTCACTTCCTGTGCTACACGGATCTTCTTACCTGTGCCGTCAATAAGTTTGAACTCGCAGTCTGGAAATAATATCGCGAGCGGTATACCCGGAAAACCTCCGCCTGTGCCAAAGTCGAGGATACGTGTATCAGGACGGAAACTGATGGCTTTGGCTATGGCAAGGGAGTGGAGTACGTGGTGTTCGTAGAGATTGTCAATATCCTTTCGGGAGATGACGTTTATCTTCACGTTCCAGTCAACATATAGGCTGTAGAGGGCCTCAAACTGCTCTTTCTGCAGGTCGCTGAGACTTGGGAAGTAGGTCTGTATGCTATCTGCTGTCATGAGAATCAGTGTTTAAAAGATAATACCAAGAGATGCTCTATTTCAGTATAACTGATGGTCAGTTCGATGGAACCTAATGAGTTGGGGGCAATCTCGTCGGGATTATAAACGAATGTAATTGTCTCATCGCCGAGAATAAAGTTCTCTGGGACGTAGATATTGGTTGAACGGAGGTAACCCTTTTCTTTGAGGGCACTCATTGTTGTCAGACCGGTATTCTCCTTCAGGGCATTAAGGAGTATGGGCTTCAATTGGGCCTCAAACCCATCTATAAAGATATCCTTAATCTGTATTTGCCGTCCGGTTTTCTCCTCAAAGTTCCAGACAATCTGATGGTTCATGGCTTGTGTTCCACCCTCTTGGTAGTTGATGTCTGCTATATACACCAGCGTGCCCTCGTTACCTTTTTGTGTCCTGGAGTTGATGATGTAGTGATAATGATACCACGCCCGTTTGGTAGAGTCGTTCCTGTCTTGGTTGTAGAGCGGCAATAAATTCTTGACGTAGTTTGTCGTGTACTCGTCTGCAAAGGCTTCTGCGGCTTCCTGTATCTTGTCGTCATCACGGTTGAACAGTCTGCGGGTGACAGTTGAGTTGATGATTTCCCCGGCGCGACCGCTCTTTTCCGTAGCCTGTTCCAAACAGATGTTCACGTTACATGTCGGAGGCACAGAGTCATTAGAGAGATTAACGGTCTTGTTAGTGGTTATTGTCTCGAAAGTGACGGCGTCGTCATTATCCGTACAGGCACAGAGCAACAAAGCTACCGCTAAGAAATGAAATTTAGTGTGATACATTCTCATAAATCATGAATTCAAGTGCAAAATTACACTTAATTTTGGAAAAGAGCAAATTTCTCAGGGAAAAACATTAATTTTGCAGCCAAAATCATGTTTATAGTTTACTGTTTATTGTGAGACTAAAGAGTTTTAAGGCTGCACTTTTCGACCTCGACGGCGTTGTTTTTGATACAGAGCCGCAATATTCGGTGTTTTGGGGAAGTATCTGCCGACAGTATCATCCCGAGCATCCTAGGTTGGAACACGAGATCAAAGGTCAGACGCTTACACAGATATACGACCGTTGGTTCAGTGGGGCGTTGTTGTCGGAGCGCGACAATATCACCCGCCGTCTCAATGATTATGAGGCGCAGATGCACTATGATTTTATTACAGGCTTTCAGGAGTTCATCAGCGACCTCCGTGCCAATGGTGTCCGTACGGCAGTCGTTACGAGTTCGAATATTCCCAAGATGGAGAGTGTTTACGGATACCAGCCTGGCTTTAAGTCGCTCTTCGACGCCATACTTACTTCTGAGGATTTTGTTCGCAGTAAACCAGACCCTGATTGCTATCTTAAGGCTGCACAAGTACTTGGTGCTCAGGCTGATGAGTGCATAGTTTTCGAGGATAGTTTCAATGGTCTCCGTTCAGGAAGAGCGGCAGGAATGGTGGTTGTCGGACTATCGACGACGAACCCGTCCGAAGCGATATCGCCGTTTTCTGATCTTCAGATTCCCGACTATGTGGGTCTTTCATACGAACGTTTGTCTCAAACTTTTATTTTATGAATGCTCAGAACACATCCGTACACATCCGTCTGTGGCAATATGAATTCTGGCTCTTAGCATTCTCCGAGTTGCTGTTGTCAATGTCGGTCTGTATGTTGCTGCCCACGTTGCCGCGGTGGTTGGCCGAGGAGCAGAATCTTTCAGGCTTTGAGACAGGACTTGTGATGGGAGTGTTTGGTTTGGGACTGTTTGTGCTTGGAGGTTTTGTGAGTTATCTGGTACAACGCTTCCGACGTAATCTGGTATGCGTACACGCTATGGCGTTTATGGCTGCATTGCTGCTGGTATTGTATTATCTCGACACACAGCACTATCAGTTTGCCGACTTCTCGCTGTTGCTGTTATTGCGCTTTATCATGGGGGCTGTCTTCGGGCTGTCGCAGATGGTGCTTTGTAGTACACTTATCATAGATACTTGTGAGAGTTTCCAGCGCACGGAGGCCAATTATGCTTCGGCATGGTTCGGACGTTTTGCGCTCTCTTTGGGACCAGTCGCGGGACTGCTGTTGCTTCGTTTTTTCGACTACGGCACCGTTTTCCTTGCTGCTGCGGCTTGTGCAGTAGTCAGTATGGTGTTGGTGCTGCTGATGAAGTTCCCTTTCCGTACTCCTGACGATGACGTCACCGTAGTCAGTCTCGACCGTTTTTTCTTACCTCACGGCTTCCCTTTGATGTTGAATCTTTGGCTTATCACATTGGCCTTCGGATTGGTACTTTCGCTCACGTTGTCGCTTGAGTTTTATGCCATGATCTTTGCGGGATTCATTGGCGCGATCCTATGCTGGCGGTTCATGTTCCGCGATGCGGAGATTAAAAGCGAGGTGGTCTCTGGCCTGATACTTTTTGGTGCGGCATTGCTTCTGATAATCACTCGCAACAGCCTGCCTATAGTCGGTTATGCGGCTCCTGCGTTCATCGGACTTGGAATGGGACTGATCGGTTCTCGTTTCCTGCTATTCTTTATCAAACTAAGCCGTCATTGTCAGCGTGGCACATCACAAAGCACGTTCATCCTCGGATGGGAGAGTGGCATAGCGATAGGTTTAGGTTTGGGTTTCTGTTTCTTTAACGAACATAGCCAATATGCACTTCTCACAGCTCTTCTGCTGGTGATAGGTGCATTAATAGTCTACCAATTCTCGCACAACTGGTTTGTAAAAAACAAGAACAGATAGACCGCCTGGCCTATCTGTTCTTGATATCTTAGTTTTTCTTATCCGTTCATCGACATGAGGAACTCCTCGTTGTCGCGGGTTGTTACCAGTCGCTCGCGGATGGCATTCATGGCCTCCACGGGGTTCATCTCGGCAATAAACTTCCTCATGACCCACATGCGGTTGAGGGTTGTCTCGTCGTGCAGCAGATCGTCGCGGCGGGTAGACGAGAGTACCAGGTCGATGGCGGGGAAGATACGCTTGTTCGAGAGTGAACGGTTGAGCTGTATCTCAGAGTTACCAGTACCCTTGAATTCCTCAAAGATCACCTCATCCATCTTCGAACCGGTGTCTACGAGTGCCGTTGCTATGATGGTCAGCGAACCGCCTCCCTCAATGTTTCGTGCGGCACCGAAGAAACGCTTGGGCTTCTGCAGAGCGTTGGAGTCTACACCACCGGTAAGCACCTTTCCTGATGCTGGGGCTACTGTGTTGTAGGCACGGGCCAGTCGGGTAATGGAGTCGAGGAAGATCACCACGTCGTGTCCGCATTCCACCATACGCTTGGCTTTCTCCAGTACGATACCGGCAATCTTCACATGACGGTCAGCAGGCTCGTCGAATGTTGATGCGATGACCTCTGCATTTACGGTGCGGGCCATATCGGTAACTTCCTCCGGACGCTCGTCGATGAGCAGCATCATGATATATGCCTCGGGGTGATTGGCGGCGATGGCGTTGGCGATATCCTTCATAAGTACGGTCTTACCGGTCTTAGGCTGTGCTACGATCAATGCACGCTGGCCTTTGCCGATAGGCGAGAAGAGATCAACAATACGCACACTGGGGTTAGTGGTGGCACGGTCGCCACAGAGCGTAAACTTCTCATCGGGGAATAGTGGTGTCAGGTGCTCGAAGGCTACTCTGTCGCGTACCTCTGAGGGTTCGCGGCCGTTGATGGACTTTACGTTGCACATAGCAAAGTATTTCTCGTTCTCATGGGGCGGACGTACCGTGCACTCCACGACGTCACCAGTCTTCAGGCTGTACTTCTTGATCTGCTGCGGTGACACGTAAACGTCATCGGGCGAGGAGAGGTAGTTGTAGTCCGAACTGCGCAGGAATCCGTATCCGTCAGTAAGGCTCTCCAGCACGCCGTTGGCGGTGATGATGTCGCTGAAGTCGTATCTCTCAGCAGTTGTCTCCTTAGGAGCGTAAACAGTAGGTTCTGAACTCGTTATCTGGTTAGCCGTAGGACGGTCGAAGATGTCGAGCGTGGGAATAGCGCCATTGTCCTCGATGGGTATGTCCACAACGGTGATGAAGTCGGTGCCGTCGCCAGGATCTCCACTCCACACTTCGTCTTCGTCAGCCGCAACCTCTTCGTTGTCTTCTTGGCGGCTGGCCATTTTCTCCTGAAGCATCTTCACGGCGTCGGCGGTGTCTACGTCACCCTCTGGGATAAAGTCGGCTGCCTCGGGTACGATGTCATCTATCATCGCTGCCTCTGGTACCTCCGGAACCTCCGTCACCTCTTGTGCAGCAGCCTCCTGTTCAGCCTTTGCAGCCTCTTCGGCAGCCTTCTCGGCCTTTGTCTTACGGCCGCGACGCTTAGGAGCCTCTTCTACTGGCGTCTCAGGAACAGGCTCTTCAGCCGTCTCCTTCACATCCTCCTCCTCGGGCTGGGGCAGGGGAGCGTCGCTGAAGAGTGAGGGCATCTCACGGCCTTTCTTGCGGTTGCTCTTGGAGTCGAGGTTCTCGCCTTCCTTGCCTTTTACAGTATATACTTTGTTTGTATCCTTTTTAGTTATGCGTGTGCGTTTTCTCTTTGTCGTCTCTCCGCTCTGTTCCGATGCCGCACTTTCGGCAGCCTTGTCGATAATGGCATAGATGACGTCAGAAAGTTCACTATTCTGTGATACTTCTACGCCCAGTTTCTTGGCAATACCCATCAGTTCGGGTATCTCCATGGATTCTAATTCTTCTTTTGTATACATAAATATAATAAGGTGTAAATTCTGATTTGGAATTTGAATTTGAGATTAGGAAAGTGCTTTACGGACGTAAGCACAATTCTGAAAAACGCTGCAAAGTTACGGATTATTTCTGAAATCACCAAGACTTTCAAAATAATTTTGTAATTTTGCACCCAAATTAACACGATTATGGATATTAAGAAAGCGGAATTCAGCCTGAGTGCGCCAATGGTGTCGATGTGTCCGGCAGACAACAAGCCCGAATATGCGTTTATTGGGAGGTCGAATGTTGGCAAGTCGAGCCTCATCAATATGCTTACCAACAACAAGCGCCTGGCGAAGACGTCATCTACTCCGGGCAAGACCTTACTCATCAACCACTTTATAATTAATAATGAGTGGTATCTCGTCGACCTGCCTGGTTATGGCTATGCCAAGCGTTCCAAAAAGGAAGTCGACCGTCTGGATCAGATGATACGTGGCTATATCCTGCAGCGCGAACAGCTGGTGAATGTGTTTGTGCTTGTCGACATCCGTATCGAGGCGCAGAAAATCGACCTTGAGTTCATCGAGTGGCTGGGACTCTCGTCTGTCCCCTTTGCCATCGTCTTCACGAAAGCCGACAAATTGTCTGCAGGTAAGGTCGCCGCTAATGTCGAAGCGTATAAGAAAAGACTCCTTGAAACCTGGGAGGAGTTGCCGCCAATCTTCGTCACCTCTGCAGAGAAGCGACAGGGTCGTGATGAGGTGCTGGGCTATATTGAACAAATAAACAAAGAAATAAATGAATAAAACAACGAATTAAACGAATTATTTCTGAGCGCTGCAATTCGTAAAATTCGTTGTTGATAAAAAAACATGGCGAAGGATACTCCATATCTCGACGTACAACAGCTGACGAAGTCATTCGGCTCTTTGGTATTGTTCCGCAATATCAGTTTTTCCATTGCCGAAGGGCAAAAAGTGGGTCTGATTGCGAAGAACGGCACCGGTAAGTCTACACTTCTCTCTATCCTCTCAGGTATTGAGGGCTACGATACTGGCGAGATTATCTTCCGCCGCGACCTGCGGGTGGGTATGCTTGAGCAGTCGCCGGCTTTCGACCCTGAGGAGAGTGTGCTCGACGCGTGTTTCAAACGGCGGAGCAGCGAGGATCTGAATGGTCGAGTAGTGACGGAATTCGACGAAGTCAGTCATCAGGAGGAAGACGAGAAGGTCTTGAAAGCCAAGCAGATTCTTACCAAACTGAAAGTCCGTGACCTCTCGCAGCCGATGGGACAGCTCTCCGGCGGTCAGCAGAAGCGTGTAGCTTTGGCCAACGTGCTTATTACCGAACCCGATCTGTTGATCCTCGACGAACCTACCAATCATCTCGACCTTGAGATGATCGAGTGGCTTGAGGGCTATCTGAACCGGGGTAACAAGACGCTGCTTATGGTCACCCACGACCGCTTCTTCCTCGACCGTGTCTGCTCCGTTATCCTGGAACTCGACGACCAGACCATCTATACTTACCGCGGCAACTATAGTTACTACCTCGAGAAGCGTCAGGAGCGCATCGACAATCTCCGTGCGGAGATTGCCCGTGCCAACAACCTCTACCGTACCGAGTTGGAGTGGATGCGTCGTATGCCTCAGGCCCGGGGCCATAAGGCCCGCTACCGTGAGGAGGCTTTTTACGAGTTGGAACGTATCGCCAAACAGCGTATAGAAGAGCGACAGATTCGCTTGAAGTCACGAAACGTCTACATAGGCTCGAAAATCTTCGAGTGCCAATATGTTTCCAAGGCCTTCGACGATAAGGTGATTCTGAGAGACTTCTATTACAACTTCTCTCGTTTTGAGAAGATGGGCATTGTGGGAAACAACGGTACCGGAAAGTCCACTTTCATCCGCATGCTCCTCGGTCTGGTGCCGCCGGATAGCGGACGTTTCGACATTGGCGACACAGTACGATTCGGTTATTTCTCACAAGAAGGCCTTCAGTTTGACGAACAGCAGAAGGTCATCGACGTGGTGAGGGATATCGCCGAGTATATCGATATGGGCGGCGGCCGTCATCTTACAGCCTCACAGTTCCTGCAGCATTTCCTCTTCACCCCCGAGCAGCAGCACAACTATGTCTACAAACTCAGTGGCGGAGAGCGGCGCAAGCTATACCTTTGCACCGTGCTAATGAAGAATCCCAACTTTCTCGTGCTTGATGAGCCGACCAACGACCTCGACATCGTCACCCTGCAGATTCTGGAGGAATACCTTCAGGATTTTCCCGGCTGTGTGATTGTCATCAGCCACGACCGCTATTTCATGGATAAGGTGGTCGATCACCTGCTCGTGTTTAGTGGCGACGGTGAGATACGCGACTTCCCCGGAAACTACACTCAATATCGTCAGTGGCAAAGCCTAAAGGACAGTCAGCCTAGCCAGACTAGTAAGCCTAGTAAAACTAGTCAGACTAGTCAAACTAGTAATACTAGTAAGCCTAGTCAGCCTACTCAATCCCGCCGGAAGTTCAACTATAAGGAGAAGATGGAGTTTGAGCAGCTGGAGCGCGACATTGCCGCCCTCGAAGCCGAAAAGCGTCAGCTTGAAGAGGCCCTTTGCAGCGGCACGCTCTCTGTCGACGAGCTCACCGAGAAGAGCAAGCGCCTGCCTCTCCTGAAAGACGAACTCGACGAGAAGTCCATGCGCTGGCTGGAACTGTCGGAAATAGGTGGTTAGTAATCATCAAACTCAAAGATAAAAGCTCAAAGAATAAAAGTTCAAAGATGCTACAACAACAATATCCATCCCAATTGCTGGAGAAAGCAGTCTCAGAATTCTCCCGCTTGCCGGGCATCGGACGGAAGACCGCCTTGCGACTCGTGCTGTGGATGCTGCGTCAGGATGATGCCGACGTGGATAAGTTCGCTGAGGCCGTTAGCCGACTGAAGCACGAAGTCAGATACTGCAGCGTCTGCCACAACATCAGCGACAGCGACGTCTGTCCCATCTGTTCCGACCCGAGCCGCGACGCATCGACCGTGTGCGTAGTGGAGAATATACAGGACGTGATGGCCATCGAGAACACCCAGCAGTACCGAGGCCTCTACCACGTGCTTGGAGGCATCATCTCACCCATGGATGGCATCGGACCCTCCGACCTTGAGATAGATTCTTTGATAGAACGTGTCAAGGCGGGCGGCGTGAATGAGGTGATCCTTGCCCTCAGTCCCACGATGGAGGGCGACACCACCAATTTCTACCTCTATCGCAAGCTGGCGCCCACGGGCGTGAAGGTGAGTGTCATTGCACGTGGCGTCGCCGTAGGTAATGAACTGGAATACACCGACGAGGTAACCCTTGGCCGTTCCATCATGAACCGTACACTATTCGAAGAAAAATAAGCAAAAGATATGAAACAAACCCAACGAATCCTCATGGCCGTGACCGTCACCCTCCTGGTGCTCGCCCTGCTGGCCGTCGTTCTCTATGAGACAGATACACTCCTCCCCGGAGCGCTGGCCGACGACAAACAGTCGGAATTCATCAGCACCGCCATCATGGAGCTCGTCTCCCTCGCTGGCGTGTTCCTCGCCCTCAGGCTCTTTCGCTTCCGCAAGATCCACGAAGAGCTTGTCACCCGCAAGGCGCCGGCGCTGCAGAAGTGGGGGCTTCTCAGGTTAGCAATCCTCGAGGTGCCGATGCTCTGCAATACATTTTTATATTATAGTTACATGAACACCACTTTCGGTTACATGGCCATCATTCAGGCGCTCTGTCTGCCTTTTGTATGGCCGACCATGGGCAGGTGTATAGACGAGACCGAAGCATGAAACTCTCCATCGTCATCGTCAGTTATAACGTGCGTTCCTACCTGGAGCAATGTCTCCAGAGCGTACAAAAGGCCCTCAAAGACATTGAGGGCGAGGTATGGGTGGTTGACAACCTCTCGTCCGACGATAGTGTCGAGGTGGTTCGCCGCGACTATCCTTGGGTACACCTCATCGTGAATCAGGAAAACCTTGGCTTCTCCAGAGCCAACAATCTCGCCATCCGCCAGTCGCAGTCGGACTATGTCCTTCTGCTCAACCCCGACACCATTGTGGCCGAAGAAACCCTGTCTGGCGTACTCCAGTTCATGGATGCCCATCCTGAGGCAGGTGGGGCAGGGGTCATGATGCACAATGCCGACGGCACCCTTGCTCCCGAATCGCGCCGTGCGCTGCCCACACCCTGGGTCTCCGCTCTGAAGATGCTCGGCTTCACGAAACGCTACTACATGAGCCATCTGCCCTGGGATGAGCCAGGACGCATCGATGTTATCAGCGGAGCCTTCTGCATGTTGCGCCGCAAGGCCATCGATCAGGTGGGACTGCTCGATGAGGACTTCTTCATGTATGGTGAGGACATCGACCTTTCTTACCGTCTGCTCAAGGGCGGTTGGCAGAACTGGTACTTGCCTTTCTCCATCGTCCACTATAAGGGTAAGTCAACCTATAAGTCCGACTACCGCTACGTTCACAATTTCTATCAGGCGATGCTCATCTTCTTCCGCAAGCACTATAGTCATCTGAGTTTTTTCTATGCGCTGCCCGTGAAGATGGCCATCTACTTCCGTGCCTTCATAGCCATCATTGACATTCTCCGCAAAAAACTCCACCTATGACCATCAGTTTGCGCGCTATTGAGCCCGAAGACCTCGATTTGCTCTACCGTATCGAGAACGATACCACGCTCTGGAACGTCGGCACCTCCAATGTTCCCTATTCCCGTTATCTGCTTCACGACTACGTGGCCCATGCCACGGCCGACATCTATACCGACCGTCAAGTCCGCATGATGATTGACGACGAGCAGGGTCAGACCGTAGGCATTGCCGACATCGTTAATTTCGACCCCGCCAATCGCCGCGCTGAGGTTGGAATCATCATCATCCAAGCCTGCCGCCGTCAGGGCTATGCCACCGCCACGCTCCATGCCCTGCGTGACTATGCCCATCGCGTGCTTCACCTGCACCAGCTCTATGCCTATATCGACGTGCATAACGAGGCCTCGCTCAGCCTCTTCCAGAAGGCCGGCTATGTCACAGCTGCCCGCATGCCCCAATGGCTGTGTGACGGCGACGAGTACCATGACGCCTGGCTCGTACAGCTGCTCTTTTGAATGTTTTTTTATCTGACAGGCAAAAAAAGTCCGAAAATGTTTTGCCAATTCAGAATTTATTCATACCTTTGCACCCGCTAAACAGAAAGCAGTGGTCTTTGGTGCGTTAGTTCAGTAGGTTAGAATGCCTGCCTGTCACGCAGGAGGTCACGAGTTCGAATCTCGTACGCACCGCCTCTTTTTTTTCATTCATAGCGCGAAAAGTTTTAGATTGACTGGTGCGTTAGTTCAGTAGGTTAGAATGCCTGCCTGTCACGCAGGAGGTCACGAGTTCGAATCTCGTACGCACCGCAGCGAGCCCGCGTCCGTGAGGAGGCGGGCTTGTTGTTTGAAAAAGACCAATATTTAATGATATCCGATTATGAGAAAACTGATGATGATAGTTGTAGCCCTCATGATGGCTACAATAAGTGCAAACGCACAGCAGGCCGGCGACTTCTCCGTCGGTGCCAATGCCTCATATAGTTTCAAGACCAAGAGCTTCGCTCCCGGCATCAGGGTTCAGTTCAACATATTGCGCATGCTCCGGGCTGAGATCGGAGGTGACTTATGGACGAAGAAGGACAACTGGCAGGCCTACGACGCATTCTTCAATCTTCATCTGCTCATCCACGTCTCCGAAAAGTTCAAGATCTATCCCCTTGCCGGAGTAGGCTACATTAACACAAAGGAGGATGGCAAGGACTATAATGACGAGGTCTACAATGTTCATGTCAATGTGCCGGAGAAGTCGCGTGACAATGCTTTCGGTAATGCTGGTCTCGGCCTTCAGTTGAACTTCACGCCTCATTTTGGCGCCTTTGCCGAGGGTAAATACCAGTTCAAGGACAACGACCAGTTCTGTGCATCCTTTGGATTAGTTTACATTTTCTAACATCAAATACTGGAATAGCTTATGAAAAAGATTTTATTGACGATCGTAATGGCAGTCGTAGCAAGTATGCTTCTGCCGAACATGGTAATGGCACAGGATGTTGTTACCGCTCAGGTTGATCCTGCTGTGCTGAAAGCCCAGAAGAAGGCTGAGAAGCAGGCCCGTAAGGCTCAGAAGGATCAGGAGAAGGCTGCCAAGAAGGCCAAGAAGGCTGAGAAGGAAGCCAAGAAGCGCCAGAAGGCCATCAAGGATGCTGAGGATGCCAAGAAGGACGCTGAGAAGGCCATGAAGAAGGCTCAGGAGGCATCTGACAAGGCTGCTCGCGAGGGAACCCCAGAGGCTCAGGAGAAGGCTCGTAAGGCTCAGGAGAAGGCTCAGAAAGCCCAGTTGAAAGCAGAGAAGAAAGCCAAGAAAGTGAAGTAACAAGAATCCCCTTCCAACGCGGAAGGGGATTCTTGTATACTATAAACTATAAACTTTAAACTATAAACTATAAACCATCAACTATATTGACGGAGAGCAGCGATGAGTTTGCTGTTCTCTGTTTTTGTGCCAATGGTGATGCGCAGACAGTTCAGGCAGAGTTGCACCCGATGACGGTTGCGCACGATGATTCCGCGATCCACCAGATAATTGTAAATCTTCGTGGCGTCTGTCATCTTGGCGAGGAAGAAGTTCGCATCGGTAGGATAGACCATCTCGCAGATGGGCAGCAACTTGAAGGCTTCGATCATCCGTGAACGCTCCTGAAGCAGAATCTTCACCCAACTGTCCACCTCAAACGGGTCTTTCAGGGCCTCGAGGGCCTGCTGCTGGGTAAGCTGGTTGACGTTATAGGGGTACTTCACCTTGTTGAACAGACCGATAATCTCCTTTGAGGCGAAGGCCATACCGAGTCGGATGGCTGCACAGCCCCACGCCTTCGACATTGTGTTGAGCACGATGAGGTTCGGATATTTTGACAGTTCTGTACGGAGTGTAGGCTGACTGGCGAAGTCGCTGTAGGCCTCGTCGACGATGACGATTCCCTCGAACTGCTCAATCACCTTGATGATCTCGTCGCGTTTCAGACAGTTGCCCGTGGGGTTGTTGGGTGAGCAGAGCCAGATGATCTTAGTATGCGCATCGGTAGCAGACAGCAGACGGCCGGCGGTCATCTGGAATTTGTCGTCCAAGAGCACCGGCCGGTACTCCACGTCGTTGATGTCGGCGCAGACCTTATACATACCGTAGGTAGGCTCAATGGCCACCACATTGTCCTTGCCGGGATTGCAGAAGCAGCGGTAGGGCAGGTCGATGGCCTCGTCGCTGCCGTTGCCGAGGAAGATGTTCTCACTTGGTACGCCCTTCACCTTCGACAGAGCCGCTTTCAGCTCCAACTGCAGGGGATCCGGATAGCGGTTGAAGGGTTGGTTATACGGGTTCTCGTTCGCATCGAGGAACACCCTTGCCTCTCTTCCGGCATACTCATTTCGGGCTGAAGAATATGGTGCCAAATCCCAAATGTTCTTCCTACACAACCGCTCTAAACTAATCATCTATAAACTCTAAACTTTAAACTCTAAACTACAAACTCTTCAATCTCACGCTCATCGCATTCTTATGCGCATCCAACTGCTCAGCCTCGGCCATCAGTTCCACGGCGTGACCGATGCTCTGTATACCTTCTGCTGTCAGATGCTGGAAGGTGACCTTACGGCAGTAGCTGTCGAGGTTCACACCGTTGTAGGCGGTGGCATAGCCGTGAGTGGGCAGCGTGTGGTTGGTGCCGCTGGCATAGTCACCCGCACTCTCACAGGCATAGGCTCCAAGGAACACGCTGCCGGCGTTGACCACCTGCTTGGCGAGTTTCTCGTAGTCGGATGTCTGGATAATCAGGTGTTCCGGTGCATAGGCGTTAGAGAGGCTGATGGCCTCCTGCTTATCCTTCACGAGCACCAGCGTACTGTTCTCCAGCGCTTTCGTGGCAATCTCCTTACGCGGCAGGAGTTCTAGCTGTCGGTTCACCTCAGCCTGTACGTCGAGGATTACCTGTTCTGAGGTGGTGATGAGCAGCACCTGTGAGTCGATGCCGTGTTCTGCCTGCGACAGCAGGTCGGCAGCGACAAACTCCACGTTGGCCTTCTCGTCGGCAATCACACAGACCTCCGAAGGTCCTGCTGGCATGTCGATGGCCACGTCGTGCAGGCTCACCTGTTGTTTGGCGGCCATCACGTATTGGTTGCCGGGTCCGAAGATCTTATACACCTTGGGCACGGACTCTGTGCCGTAGGCCATCGCACCGATAGCCTGTACACCGCCGGCCTTGAAGATCTTGCTCACGCCGGCGATACGGGCAGCCACGAGGATGGCGGGATTCACCTTTCCGCGACGGTCAGGCGGCGTACAGAGTACGATCTCACTACAGCCGGCAATCTTCGCCGGCGTGGCGAGCATCAGTACGGTAGAGAAGAGTGGGGCAGTACCGCCCGGGATGTAGAGGCCTACTTTCTCGATGGCGATACTCTTCTGCCAGCAGGTGACGCCCGGCTGTGTCTCCACCTTCCTGGTCTTGAACTGCTGGGCCTCATGGAATACCTGGATGTTATAGTGGGCCAGCTGGATGGCAGCCTTCAGTTCAGCACCGACCAGCCGCTCCGCCTCTTCCATCTCCTGTTCTGACACGGCGAGTGTAGGCAGGTCCACATGGTCGAACTTCAGTTCATAGCCCTTCACGGCATCGTCGCCGCGTTTCCTGACATCAGCCAGCACGGAGGCCACCGTCTCGTTTAACTGCGACACGTCGAGCCGAGGCCGCTCCACAATCTTCAACCAATCCTTCTTCTCCGGATACCTGATTATATTCACCTTTTTACCTTTTTACTTTTTTACCTTTTTACCTTTAAAGAATCATTTTTTCAATTGGTGTAACCAATATTCCCTGCGCCCCCATCTCCTTCAGCTTGCCGATAATCTCCCAGAACTGTTTCTGGTCGAGCACCGTGTGTACGGAGCACCACGCCTCGTCGGCCAACGGGATGATGGTCGGACTCTTCAGGCCCGGCAGCACGTCAATTATCTCTTGTAGACGGGCCTTCGGGGCGTTCATACGTACATATTTCTTATCCTCGGCATCTTTTACGGCCTTGAAGCGGAAGAGCATCTGCTCCAATATCTGGCGCTTCTCTTCCGAGAGCTGCTTGTTACCGATGAGCAGGGCCTCGCTCTGCATCACCACTTCCACCTCGCGCAGGTTGTTGCTCACGAGTGTTGAACCGGAAGAGACGATGTCGAAGATGCCATCGGCCAGACCGATACCCGGGCTGATTTCCACCGAACCCGTAATCACGTGAATCTCAGCCTTGATGCCGTGTTTGTCGAGAAACTGCTTCAGGATAGCAGGGTAGCTCGTGGCAATCTTCTTGCCCTGGAACCACTCCACGCCCTGATAGTCTATCTCCTTGGGGATGGCCAGCGACAGGCGGCACTTCGAGAAGCCGAGTCTCGACACGATGTCGGCATCCTCGCCGCGTTCCACGAACTCGTTCTCACCCACCACGCCGATGTCGGCCACACCAGAGGCCACACTCTGCGGAATATCATCATCGCGGAGGTAGAGCACCTCCAGCGGGAAGTTTGACGACTGTACCAGCAGCGTCCTTTTCGAGGCGCTCACTTTGATATCAGCCTCCGACAACAGGTTCATCGTGTCGTCGAAAAGCCGTCCTTTAGATTGTACTGCAATACGTAACATAACGTTAAAGTCTATAATTCGGCTGCAAAGGTACACTTTTTTCCCGAATTGGCGCCATAATATCCATAAAATATTGCAAAAATAGAAAGGGGGACGATTCGAACCGTCCCCTTATGATAGTGAAGTGTCTTCTTACTATATCAATGGAGGATTAATTTTGAATCCAACTATCGGGAACGCTCTGCCGTTCAACCATCCATTTTTCTGTTTTATCCACAGCGATGATCATGGGGATTGTACCTTCCTTCGGGAACGTAATGGTCTGAACACCCAGGTTACGACCTCTACCGTCCACAACGACAGTGATGTTGTTCTCCGCAGGTTTCCAGTCCTTATTCGTGATATCGAACCGATCGAGCACGGCGTCATAGTTGATCGTTGCACCCTCCCAGCCAGTATTCCTCATAGTCTCAACCGGAGACAGACGCGCTTTCTTGTTCCACGATGAAGAACCGATGCTAATGGTGAAGTCCAGGGTACCGCCGGCTGCACGGACCTCAGCCCACTGCCTATTCACTACAGTCGTTTCATTATCTTTTGTTTTTACACCATTCACAAGCTTGTAGGTAATGGTAGTCTTACTCTCCTGCGTCACATCCACCACGATGTCGTTGAAGTCAAAGTCGTCTGTCGATCCGAGATCTTCCAGCATATAGCGCTTGGTGATATACGAATAATACTCTTCAGGATCCACTGAGGGAGGAAGACCGTAAGACAGGAATACCAGATCCTCAAAGTCATGGTCACTATTGGTTTTGTCATTATCCTCGCAACCGATGATAGTGACGTTATAACCAGCAGGCACATCTGCAGGCACCGGGCAGCCACCTGCCGTAGCATTCAACGAAATCATCATCTGGTTCAGAGAAGTCAGCTTATTGTAATGTGTCTTATCCGCATCATTGTTATAAGCGCTCACGGAATTCCAACTCTTCAGGTAGTAGTACATGCTCGCACCTTGGGGCAGTCCGCTGAAAGTATAGGTAGGAGCTTCCACCTCATAGGCAGCCTTGGCAATGCCGGCGTTAGACGTACCAGGGGATGACAATGCGCCACCCGCAGCAGTCCTGTAGCCAAGGTTATCACCCTTTTTCCAAACCTGAATTTCACCAACGCCTTCTACATGCATCCACAACTCCCAATAGTAGCTTGCAGTACCCTGGAAGATGGGGACAATTGTAAATGAATTCTCAGGAACCGTTACGTAGAAGGATTTACCCTTATTCGTATTGTCCTTACCTGCAGGAATGTTGTTAAAACACCAAGCCAAGACATTCTGCTCCACTTTAAAACCAGTTCCTTTTGTTACATTAACAGAACGGGTACCACGAGTAGTGGCAGGTGCAGCGTCTGCCGCAGGCGTAAAACTGTAATCAGGCTGCATCGAAGCCATGTCCCATGACTTGTTAGGATCAACCGGACCATACTTCTTGATGAAGTTAGCGACATAATCATCTCTCTGCTGACTGGCGATAGCCTCATTCTGCTCGTCTATGAAGTCAGTTTTTGAGCATGACGAATAAGCAATAGCAATGATAGCTAAGCCTACAATTTTTAATAAGTTTGTTTTCATATTGAAAAAGATATTAATGTATGGTTGTTAATTTCGGGTGCAAAGATACGAAATATTTTCAGAAATAACGTATATTTGTGCATAAAAAATATTAAATGCACAATATTTATATAGAAATAGCAAGAGTTTATGGATATTATTTTATGCGGCTTCGCCCTTTTTGTATCTTTGCAGCCAAGTAGATAAACAATCCGGTATGAACATTAAATTACACACCCCGAAAACCTTGAAGGCTGGTAGCGGAATGGCTTCGTTGAAGCAGTTCTTGCTGTCACTCTTCGCCACCAGCGTATCCATCGCACTCACGTTCGGTACTGCTGCCATCATCGATTACCATGCGAAACAGAAGTCAAAGCGCGAGATTGTGATGATGGTGACCTACGACATGTACAACTCGCTGAAGTCGATAGAAAAGGCCGACTCGCTGATTCGTCAGTCCATGGATGTCCAGCTACAGATAGCGGAAGACACCACCCAGTACAACACGCTGAGGTTCAGACTGGCGTCTATACCGTTAAGTGATGACTACACAGAGACCACGGAGCGCATCTTCTCGTCGAGCATCGAGACCATCAACACCGTGGGCAACGTGCTCTTCACCGAAAATGTGGCCAAGTTCTATCAGATCCGCCGAACCTACAAGACGCAGGTCTGCGACTCGCTTGTCAATGGGATCACCCGGGATAATCCTTTCCACACCGTCAAGAGCGCGCTCGATTTCGATTATACTGACTACGCCCTGTTAAGCAACAGGATACTGAAGGATATGAAGCATCTGTACGCCCTGTGTAAGCACATGATGGACATCGCCGATGAAGAGGTTGAGGCGTATCGGAAAGAAAGGGAGCAGATAGAAAGGAGCATGACAGACGAAGATGAGAATTCTGATTCCCTCTTTAATGAAATCATAGAACAACGTCGAAAAATCAATGAGTTAAAGGAGCAGTTGAAATGAAGAAACTATTATTATTGGCATTTGTGGTAGCTGGCGCCATCCCTTCGATGGCACAGCAGGTGAAGTATTCCGTTAGTGGCACCTACGCTGACGATGGTAAGAAAATCTATCTGCTGGACCAGCTGACAGCCAAGGCCGTCGACAGCATGGTTGTAGCCAATGGCCAGTTCTCATTCAGCGGTGCTGCCGATAAGGATGCCCTCATGTCCGTAAAGGCTGAAAACGTGGATTGGACGACAAATTTCTTCAACGACGGTACGCCGGTCATCATCAATGTCAACGACAGTACCCTGAAAGGCTCCCCATTGAACGAGCGCTTGGCGAAGCTTGAAGTAGAACAGGATCTCCCCCGAAGGGCTTTTAATGCGAAGTATTCCCAGAAGTCCGAGGAAGAGATGATGGCACAGAAGGATGAAATCATCGACGAGATGAACAAGATGATCGACAGTCTGATAGCCTTTGCCATCAAGGTCTTCGACGAGGAACGCAATTCGCTGATACCTGTGGCCTTCTCAGGCTATTACTTCCTGGAAAATGGCTTTGAGGCCTACGACGAGCTGGTGAAGCAGCAGGTCGTCTATGCCGGCCATCCCTATCTGAAGAAGACGAGAGACGAAACGGAAAAGCTGATGAAGCCGAAGGACGATCCGAAGACCGCTTTCATCGGCCAGCAGTTCACCGACCTGGAGATGGCCGACCCTGACGGCAAGCTGCACAAGATCAGCGAGCTTGTGGGCGAGGGCCATTGGGTGCTTGTCGATTTCTGGGCCTCGTGGTGCGGTCCCTGCCGTGCTGAGATGCCCAACGTGGTGGAGGCCTACAACAAGTACCACGACAAGGGTTTTGAAGTGGTAGGCGTTTCCTTTGACAATAAGAAGGAAGCCTGGGTTAAAGCCATCGGTCAGCTCAAGATGCCGTGGCTGCAGATTTCCGACCTGAAGGGGTGGGAGTGTGCCGCAGCCCCTGTCTATAAGGTTGACGGTATCCCCGACAACATCCTCATCGACCCCCAGGGCAAGATCGTCGACCGTGCCCTTCGTGGCAAGGCGCTCCAAACCCGCCTCCAGAAGATTTTCGCCTCACAATAATGTCTCACCGGGGTCCAAACAGATAGTTGTATGAAAAAGTGTCTTTTAGCAATGGCTGTATGCTGCAGTATGACTGTAGCATCGGCACAGACGTATCAGGTTCCTGTATCTGAACAGCATGAGAAGATGCAGACAGGCAAGTATCAACCTACATGGCAGTCGTTAGAGACGCACCAGACGCCTGAGTGGTTCCGCGACGCTAAGTTCGGCATTTGGGCACACTGGGGACCTCAGTGTGTGGAGGGATCAGGCGACTGGATGGCTCGTGGTATGTATATTGAAGGCACCGACCAGTACAAATATCACTTAGAGCACTACGGACATCCTTCGGAGTTCGGCTTTAAGGATATCCTGCCCCTCTTCAAGGCAGAGAAATGGGATCCCGATGCACTTGTAGAGCGTTATAAGCGATGCGGTGCCCAATACTTCTTCGTACTTGGCAACCACCACGACAACTATGACCTGTGGGATTCACAGTATCAGCCATGGAACTCGAAGAATATCGGGCCGCATAAGGACATTCTTGACGGATGGGCAAAGGCAGCCAAGAAAGCAGGTCTTCCTTTAGGTATCTCGTTCCATGCCGATCATGCCTGGTTGTGGTACGAGCCAGCCCAGCGCTATGATGTGAACGGTCCGAAAGCGGGTGTCTATTACGACGGCAGGCTCACGAAGGAAGACGGCAAGGGCAAGTGGTGGGAAGGTTATGACCCGCAGATGCTCTACCAGCAGAACCATCCGATGAGTGACCGTTCATGGGCTAACGGACGCATCCATTGGCAGTGGGGTTGGGAGAATGGTGCCTGTCCGCCGTCTCAGGAGTTCGTCACCAACTTCTATGATCGTACCCTTGATGCCATCAATCGCTACAATCCTGACCTCATCTACTTCGATGTAACAGTACTGCCCTTCTATCCGTTGAGCGACTGCGGCCTGAAGATTGCCACCCATCTTTATAATAAGAATCCCAGAGGTGTGGTGTTCGGCAAAATATTGAACGACGAACAGAAGAAAGCCTTGACTTGGGACGTCGAGCGTGGTGCTCCCAATGCCATCATGTCCGATCCATGGCAGACTTGTAACTGTATCGGTGACTGGCACTATAATACCAAGGTCTATAACAAAGGCTATCGCACCGCAGAGAATCTGGTGAAGCAGTTGGTGGATATTGTCTCAAAGAACGGCAATCTGTTGCTTAATATCCCCTTGCGGGCTGACGGCACCTACGACGAGAAGGCATCCCAGTTTCTCGACGAGTTGGAAGCCTGGATGACTCCCAATGGTGAGAGCATCTTCGGCACTCGTCCCTGGGTGAAGTTCGGCGAGGGACCTGTAGCAGAGAAGACGATTGAGATTAATGCGCAGGGATTCAATGAAGGACAATACAACGGCATGGACTATCGCGACATCCGCTTCAACCAAACCAAGAAATATCTCTATGTCACAGCGATGGGCTGGCCTGCCGACGGCAAACTCGTTATCAAGTCGCTCGCCAAGGGCAACAAGGATTTCCGTAAGTCCATCTCTGCTGTCTGGCTCTTAGGCTTCGGCAAACTGAAGGCAAAGCAAACGACTGAAGGATTGATAGTCTCTCTCCCTCAGCCGTGTAACAAAATCGCCCCTGTGTTAAGGATCAGTACTCGCTGAAGGTCCTGCCCTTGCAGGCGAAACATAAAAGGATTTGTAATATGAAGAACTTAATGACCAGGCGCAGCATTCGCCAATATAGTGACAAAGAAGTGGGCGCAGAGCTCCTGAACCGCCTCATGACTGAGGCCGGCAGAACACAGACGATGGGCAATCTACAGCTTTATAGCGTGGTGGTGACACGTTCGGCAGAGATGAAGGAGAAGTTGGCTCCGGCACACTTCAACCAGCCGATGGTGACGCAGGCTCCAGTGGTGCTGACCATCTGTGCAGACTTCAACCGCACGTCGACGTGGGCACGATGCAGGAACGCAGAGCCGGGCTACGACAATTTCCTGTCGTTCATCAATGCGGCAACAGATGCACTGTTGTACACGCAGACGCTGTGTAACCTGATGGACGAAGAAGGATTGGGCTATTGCTACTTGGGGACGACGGTATATCAGCCACAGGCTATCATCGACCTGCTAGAATTACCCAAATTGACGTTCCCCGTAGCGACACTGACCGTAGGATGGCCTGATGAAGAGCCTCCCATGAGCGACCGTCTGCCGATGGAGAGTTTCGTGCACGAGGAGACGTACAACGACTATATGGGCATGGACATCGACAAATACTACGAGGACAAGGAGCACCGTCCTGAGAATCTGGAGTTTGTACGCATCAACAAAAAAGAGACCCTGGCTCAGGTCTTCACCGACATCCGCTATACGCGAAAGGACAATGACGCCATGAGTCAGGGACTCATCGAAACACTCAAACGGCAGGGCTTCCTGCCCTGGACCGTCAGAGGGTATTAATCAATCTCAATGGGCCGAGTGTGAGCATCTTATTAAACATCGGCGCATTGCCTTGGTAAGGATTGCCTGTATTTAGAGATTACATTTGTAGCCTACAGTCAACATCACGACGCTGTTGCGGATGCTGCCGGGCGTGCGCCAGCCGTTTGTGAACATCACGTCCTTGTTCATTTTCGTCAGGCCGAGGTGGTAGCGCAATTCCAAGAACCAGAGGTCGCCGTCACTGTCGGTCATAAAGTTCCAGTTGAGTGCCAGCGGGGCCGAGAGGCTCACCGTTTTGAGTTGATCGGTATAACTGATACCATTCATCCGTGCGCTCAGAATGAAGTCGGGCTGGATGCCGGCCTTCAACGTGACGGGGCCTGCGCTGAAATTCATTAACAGCGGCACGCTGAGGATATCCATATACAGGCTTTTGTCAATAACTGAGTAGCCCACGCCTTGATAGGTGTTGGTCAGGCCAATGGACGGAGCAAACCAGTCGGTCACGTTGTAGCCTATCTCGCTGTTGATGGCGAATCCGAATCGGCTCTTGGCATCCTCAATGTCACCCGCAAAGGTTGACATGCCTGCACCTATCCAACTCGACGAGAAGAATTCTCCCTGTTTCGTCTGGGCGCCCACGCTCATCCAACTGAACGTAAAGATGGCGGCCATCATCCATAATCTTAACATCTTCATTGTTTATTCCAATTTATATATAGTTTAGAACTTAACAGCGTGGACGCACTAAAATAGTGAATCCTTTTTGCTGGCGATTTTTGTCAGTTTGCCGTTTTTCCATTTATAGGTGTCGGTGTAGAGCATTCCGACAT
>CAMKSE010000028.1 GCA_946415365.1 uncultured Prevotellaceae bacterium | reverse complement strand
TTTTGTCGCTTTGCAAGCAAAATCCCACTAAACCCTATAGGTTGCGGATTTGAGGTTCGTAAGAAATAGTAATGCATCATCAGGCAAAACTCAACCAGTTTTATTTCTCTGTCGCAAATCTTTCCTTTGTCGCCGTCACCGAAAACATCGAGGATGATTTTCTTGATACAGTCCGACAGTTTACCCTCGTCAATTGGCGTGAGGAATATGCCGCTACTTGCTATGGCGACATCAGAATTACGCCTGAGCTTGCGATTAATATAATACAGGTCACCAGCGTTTTCTACCATTTGTTTTGCCAAGGTGACCATTGCGTAGTACTGCTTCGTCCCGTCTGCCTCGACCTTGATTTCGTTAGTTGGCTTCCGCACATAGCCCGTTATGCCGCCACCCTTGCGAGACATGTCTTTCATTCGCTGCATACCTCTCATTGCCATGCCTCCGCGTCCCTTATGGCCAGACCCGGATATTGCCATTCTTGTCGGAACCTCTATCAGCGATACAGAGAATCTGTCCTTCGGGATTGCGTTTATCTGCCCCACTGTTAGCCTCTGCATCACGATGGGCACATCTTCATTGGGCAGAATTGCCGTCCGTCCTGCCAACTTCACCATGGTTCCCGGTGTGCGAGATTGTGAGAGACCTCCCGCAGGGTCGATTATAAATTTAGCCATATTATATCAATTTACCAGTGGCAAATATACGCATAAAATCTGATCTTGAGCAGTCTTCAGCTATAAAAACGTTGATGTTTTAGCACTTTTTCATATTTACTCAGCCTTTCTTCGACAATTCAATAACAAGATAGTAGGATTATATTAAAAATAAGGTTAAATGCCAATCTAAAGATGCAAAAATGTGAAAACGAAATGACTCACTGCCGCGCCGACGCGCCTTTTTGTCTTCTCGCCAATTAAAGACACAATCTATTAAAATATGTGTAATTTTGTGAGAATTCTTATTTCTCTCAGAAAAAAGGTGTACCTTTGTTACAACAAAAGTATTTGTCATCAATGGAAGAATCGAATTTTTACAGACAACTAAAGCCAGTACTGAACAAACTATCTCAACTGAATGTGTGGGATAGTTTATATGTCATTCGTCAATATCTGAACGAATCATTTAAAAATTACGAATTAGAGAGACCTCATTTTTCCACTATTGAAAACCACACAGAGTGCCCCATCCCCGCCTACTTGATAGACTTTATGATAGCTGCTTTGCTGAGGTACTCATCAACACTGCGGTCGGATAAGTCGCTCAAACAATTCAGAATCAGACGTGGAATAATCCCTCTAGTACACGATGCATACAAAAAGGCAAGATACGACAAAGACGAAGATATTCTAATATGGTTGAAAGCCTATATGCTGAATCAGTTTAAGATGCAGCACCCAGACTTTTTTGCCAATAGAATTTACAAGTATCATTACTTATATTCAAGCCCATGTTTGACAGAACTGATGCAATCAAAGTTGGGTGTAACCAGCGAAAAGTATTTCAAGTTAGTGACTTTGTATTACTTTGTCTTTTCTAAAAAGTTCTGTTATGTTGACAAAGAACTAGAACGTTCTATTGTTGCAGATGGAAGTCGATTTACGGCTGATGAGGCAAGAACGGTTCTCTCCTTGTTGTGTAAGGACATAGGGTATGTTAAAGAAAACATCTCTGTAGATTTCTCCCGAAAGATGTTCTTATGCCATAATGATGCCATCCACGTGCGATATCCTATCCTAAAGGACGGCAATTTGCTTTATAGTACAGTACCCACCTATATTCTGAATGCTGGTGTCGAAGGCCTACAGTTTCATTTGGACTTAAAATCGAAGGCCAACGTAGAGTTAAACGGTGAACTTGCAACCAGATTTGAAGACTATGTCGGCGAGCAACTTGAATACTTTTCACGACAAGGAAAGTTCGGCTTCATCAAAGAGTTAACTTATAAAAAGGGGCAGAATAAGACATCCGACTGGATAATCTATGACGAACAATGCATCATGTTTTTGGACTGTAAATTGAAAAAACTACCTATTAGCAGTATTCTCGAAATAGAATTAAGACGTGATGAGTTAAAGGATGCACTTGATTCAGGCAAACTAAAGAAACGGGAAACAATCGAAGAACTGAAAAAGCAGCAAACGTCATCACTCGTGAAAGATATTATCGAACTTGGTGTTGACTTAGGAAAAATTTTATGTTGTTATTTTGACTGGAAGGATGGAAAGATTGACAAATTACCATCTTACACAGAGAATATAACATTCTGTGCAACATTACTGACGTTAGAGGAAACCTTTTGTGGAGCACTTGAAATAAAGGAGTACATCGACGATGTTGCATATAGATATGTCTATGAGAAAAGGGGAGTTAGTCATCAGAGAGTCAAAACATACATAATAGCAAGTGCCACATTCGACAATGAAATTCCTGAAATAGCCCTGCAAGGACTTACTTCCTATATCAATGCTGACAGATTTGAGGATCATGAGCATAGGAGCGAGCAAAACGCATATCTGAAAGAAGGTTTTGACAGGTTCCTGCAATAACCACGGAAATCTTATTATGTTTACACGTTCTGCTGCTGCATCTATTAAAATATGTATTTTTTCTGTGTGACTTAATATTTTTCTCGCAAAAAAATCGTAAATTTGTGGCCAAAATTATAAATGACATAAAGATTTAAGAACATGACCAAAGAACAGAAACAGCAAATCATTGATAGCGGAAAAGATTTTTTCCGCGAGATTATCATACCTGCTCACTTGAAGAATCTAAATGAGTTGCAGTTGAAAGATTTCAATGTAAATCCCTTTTTGATAAACTACTTGGCAGCTTTCCTCTGTGGTAATACTGAGCCAGAATCTTTGGCTAAGGCTTTGGTATATCCAAGGGTACTTGGTACAAGTATAAACACAACCTTTGGAACGAGCCTTCAATCTTTCATTACGGAAATACAAGCTATCGTTAGTAGCGGCTCTGCAATCCCTGGAATTGATATTGAGTTTGAAGATGCATTCGACGGCAGGAAGAAATACTGCCAATGTAAGGCAGGACCACAGACTATCAATCACGATGATGTTGACACAATACTTGCTCACTTCAAGCAGTTCAAGGGGATAGCCCGTACAAACAAACTCCATATTTCAGATGACGACTTGGTGGTGGGAGTCCTTTATGGCTCACCCAAGAAATTGTCAGCCAACTACAAGACAATTGCCACCACATATCCCGTATATTGTGGTTCTGAATTCTGGGAGCATTTGACTGGAGACAAGATGTTCTACCACAGACTTGCCAAAGCGTTTGGTGAGGTCGTGGAAGAAGACAATATTGATGGTAGTCAGCTTATTACGAAAAAGGTAAAGGAGATTGCCAAGGAAATAAGAGACAGAGGAGGTCTATAAAAAATGCCGACATTCTTATCTGCAACAAACTTAGCCGATCTAACAGGAACCTCACTTGCTACTGCGCAGAAGTGGGGTGAGAGCGGCTTATATCCATATCACAAGAACGAAAGGGGCAAGGAAGGCTTCTACATGGAGGAACTGACTGACGTTGAACCCGTCAGGATGATGCTTGACACTAACTGGGATGACGAATTCCATGTGGCACCTCTTCGAGACTATACTTCAGTAGAACTATTTGCTGGTGCTGGAGGCTTGGCACTTGGTATGCACTTGGCCGGTTTCCGTCATGTACTACTGAACGAGATGGATGCTATGGCTTGCCAGACACTTCGCAAGAATCACCCAGAGTGGAATGTGCTGGAAGGCGATATTCATCAGGTGGATTTCACTCCGCTTCGTGGTAAAGTGGACTTCCTTTCAGGTGGTTTCCCCTGTCAGGCTTTCTCATACGCTGGCAAGAAAGGTGGTTTGAACGATACTCGCGGAACGCTGTTCTTTGAACTGGCTCGCGCTGTGAAGGAGATACAGCCCAAGGTGTTCATGGGTGAAAATGTGAAAGGTCTGCTGTCGCATGAAGATGGCAGGACGCTGGATGTCATTCGTAATGCCATCAAGGAACTGGGCTATACGTTGGCTGAACCTCGTGTGCTGAAAGCCATCATGTATCAGGTTCCACAGAAGCGTGAGCGTCTGATTCTTGTAGCTATTCGCAACGACATTTACGAACAGGGATTCCGTTTCAAGTGGCCTGATCCATATCGTCGCGTGATGACGCTCCGTGATGCCTTCTTCAGCGGTGAACTATTCGACAATGATGTACCTGAATCTGAAGGCCAGACTTATCCTGCCAAGAAAGCCCGTGTGATGGCAATGGTACCAGAGGGTGGTGACTGGCGTGACCTGCCCGTTGAGGAACAAAAGGAATACATGGGTGGCAGCTTCTATCTTGGAGGTGGAAAGACTGGTATGGCTCGCCGTTTGTCAATGGATGAGCCGTCGTTGACGCTGACTTGTGCACCGGCTCAGAAACAGACGGAGCGTTGTCATCCTACAGAGACACGTCCTTTAACGGTTCGTGAATATGCTCGTATTCAGACCTTCCCTGACTATTGGGAATTTGAGGGAAATATGGCTGACCAGTACAAACAGATAGGCAATGCTGTTCCTGTGAACCTTGCGTTTGCAATTGGACGTTCTTTGATACGTCTGTTTAACGAGATTGATGCCCTGCATCCTGAAGAGAGCCAGTATGAAGAGGCAGACAAGGCCGGACACAGTATGCTGCCGCCACAACTCTTCGAGATTGATATGTTCGACATGCATGAGCAATACCCCAAAGATGTTAATATCATCAGCAATCCTTTTGCCCGAAAGAAGAACATTGATAATAGCGACCTTGACGATTCGAAGAATGTATTGGTAAGTCTTGTGCCTGACAAGTATATCGAACCTTATACCCATCAGCGAGCTAAGGCTTACTTCACTGGTAAGAAGTTCCCTTCGACAGTGAAGCTCAATAAACTTTATTACTTCATGCCTTACACCAAAGGCAAAGGCATACGCGACCTGTATCAGATAGAGGTGGCTCGTGTAGGAACCAAGCACGAATTTGTTGAGACAGCAGACGAGAATGACTACCGTTTGGTGTTTGAGATCAAGTTTGTCAAGCAGATGTTCGATGACTATAAGCCCATCAAACTGATGATATGGCGAACGTTTACGGATACGAATCTGAGGGCAATATTGGCGATGTGATATAGAATTGATTAAATCCTACAAATATGAATGATATTCCCCATATTTCCATCCCTGACTATGGCTCAATAATGAATTCTGCTTCTATACAGAATCCATTCCAAAATTATACTCCGAAAACGGTTCTCGTGGTTGGAAATGGATTTGACCTTTCTTTAAAGATGAAAACGTCTTACCATGATTTTGCAGGTAGTAAGTTTTGGCCATTTGCCGACAAAGAGAAATATGCCGAGTCCTCACTTCCATATTTCTTAAACAACAACTATGACAAGGCAAAGTCATGGTTTGACCTTGAGGAACTGCTTGCTATCTATGCCTCTTCCAACAATATAGAGAATAATATTCATAAAGGTGATAGCTCTTTTATTGAGAAGGATAAAGATTATTTCAATACACTTGTGTCCTCACTGACAGACTATCTTCTGCAAGAACAAGATAATTTTGTTGAAAGGATGAGAGATATACATGGAACAAGGCGGGCTTCTGTGCCTCACATCTTACTCCAAATGTTGGAAAAGAAAGAGAGTCTCTCTATTTTCTCTTTCAATTATACCAATTTGCATCTTTTGGCTAGACAATTCTTACTTGGTTTTGATGCGGACATTCATTATGTTCATGGCTCCTTACGAGACAATGATATCATTTTGGGTGCAGGTGATGCTAGACAATTAGATGAAAACTACTTTGATTTCTATAAAAGTGTCAACGAAAGATATAAGAGCAACAACCTGATAGAAGAATTATCTGATGCTGATGAAGTCTACATATTTGGCCATTCCTTGGCTAAAAATGACCACGACTATTTTTCCGAGTTCTTCGATATGGCCATTCATGAACGAAAGGGAGTATTCCATAATCGAAAAATAAAACTCCGAATCTTTACAAAAGATACAAAGTCAAGTTTAGAAATAAAAAAGCAAATAATGGTGCTGACAAATCATCATCTTACAGGTCTATATGCTCACTGCGATTTTAAGGTTTACAAAACTGACGAACTTGATGGAAGCGAGCTGATGGAAGATTTGCAAAACGAGAATTCTTAAAGTTAGCTTACGAAATATCGAAAAGAAATAACTAAGAGGTTTCTCGTTTATGTCAGGGATAGAGTACACGCAATGTCTGACACCGTGTGATCAAGGTTTCGATACTTTTTGTAATTTTGCCGAATACACACAGAGGGGTCTGGAATATTGTGTACGAACTAGTTTCAAAATGGAACTTGTTGCATCTTTTTGATTTTATTCTGTAGCCTACAGAAGTGATGACATCAAGATTAAACATTTTAATTTTGTATCTTTTGCCATCTCTTGCAGTTGTCAAGGATTCCTTTACTACTGAATCTTCTTTTAGTTCATCCTCTTTGAAGATAATATTAAACATGTAAACTAGCTAGCGAAATATTTTCATCGGGGTCTTATTTTGATGGATATTATTTGAAGGTGGAAATTTCCCCAACGATTCCTCGAAGGTGAAATGAAAATATACGTAAATATTTGGTATTTTGCTCACTTAATCGTATCTTTGCAGCCGCAAATAAGAAAATAAGATATGAAAAGATTTGTAACAATGATGGCAATGGCTTCCATCTCAATGATGACAATGGCTCAGGACGGACTGGGCTCAGGTCTTAACAAGGCTGACTTCGACACCTCCGTGCGAGCCGGCGATGATTTCTATGAGTATGCCTGTGGGGGATGGATGAAGAATAATCCCCTGCCGGCAGCTTATTCACGGTATGGTAGCTTCGACCGTCTGCAGGAAGACAACGACAAGCGCATCAACGGTATTCTGAAGGAGTTGCAGAGCAATACTTATGAGAAGGGTACGCTGGAGCAGAAGCTCAGCGATCTGTACAAACTGGCTATGGACTCCGTGCGCAGGAACCAGGAGGGCGTGGCTCCGCTGATGCCCCTGATCAAGCGTCTGGAGGCCGCCAAGACCAACCAGCAGTTGCTGGATATCCAGTTGGAACAGGCTCCCTATGGTGAGCAGGAGTTCTTCTTCTGTGGCTTCGGAGCCGATGAGAAGAACGCTACGGAGAATATCCTGAACGTGTATCAGGGTGGCCTGTCTATGCGTCAGAAGGAGTATTATCTCGACAACGACAAGGCCACTGCCGATATCCGTGAGGCTTTTAAGAAGCACGTAGTCAAGATGTTCCAGCTCTTTGGCTTCAGTAAAAGTGCTGCCACGAAAAAGATGCAGAACATCATGAAGGTGGAGACGGCTCTGGCGATGGTGTCGAAGTCGCGTACTGAACTCCGTGACCCTGAGGCCAACTATAACAAGATGACGCTTCAGGAGTTTGAGACGAAGTATCCCAACCTGCCGCTGGTGAAGGTGATGAACGCCCAGGGCATCGATACGAAGTTCCTGCAGGAGATGGTGGTTGGTCAGCCAGCTTTCCTCGAGGGAGCCAATAAGCTGGTGGCCGGCATCAAGCCCGCCGAGTACCGCGACGTGATGGAGTGGGGCTTCATCTCAGATGCGGCCAACTATCTGAGTGACGCCACTGTGGCAGAGAACTTCGACTTCAACGGCCGTATTTTCTCAGGCCGTAAGGAGAACCACCCGCTCTGGAAGCGCAGCACCAGTCAGGTGGAGCGTGTGATGGGTGAGGCCTTGGGACGGATCTATGCAGAGAAGTACTTCCCTGAGGCAGCCAAGCAGCGTATGATCACCCTCGTGAAGAACTTGCAGATAGCCCTTGGCGAGCGTATCGCCGCTCAGGAGTGGATGGACGATTCGACGAAGGTGAACGCCCTGCTGAAGCTGAACACGTTCTATGTGAAGGTGGGCTATCCCGACAAGTGGACAGATCTCTCCAAACTGCAGATTGACCCGGCAAAATCTTATTACGAAAATATGCAGGAGTGCGACAGGTTCTGGAATGCCTGGAACATTGAGCACAGGGTAGGGAAACCTGTTGACCGTGACGACTGGCACATGACTCCCCAGACGGTGAATGCCTACTACAACCCGACGACCAATGAGATCTGTTTCCCCGCAGGTATCCTGCAATATCCGTTCTTCGACATGAATGCTGACGATGCCTTCAACTATGGTGCCATTGGTGTGGTGATCGGCCATGAGATGACCCACGGCTTCGATGACCAGGGCCGTCGCTTCGACAAGGATGGAAACATGCACGACTGGTGGAAGGAAGAAGATGGAAAGAACTTTACAGAACGTACTGATAGATACGCCGACTTCTTTGGTGCTATCGAGGTGTTGCCGGGTCTGAAGGCCAACGGTCGTCTGACACTCGGTGAGAACCTGGCCGACCACGGTGGTCTGCAGGTGGCGTGGACAGCCTATAAGAACGCCACGAAATACAGTCCCCTGAAGGAGAAGGACGGACTGACAGCCGACCAGCGTTTCTTCCATGCATATGCCGGTGTATGGGCAGGCAATATCACCGAAGAGGAAATCCGTAACCGTACTAAGAGCGATCCCCATTCACTCGGTCGCTGGCGTGTGAACGGAGCCCTTCCGCACATCGATGCATGGTATGACGCTTTCGGTGTGAAAGAAGGCGATAAGATGTTCATTCCAAAGTCAGAACGCCTGCAATTGTGGTAATTTTACCTTAGAATGTATAAAAATGCCGTCGTAAATATAAATTTACGGCGGTTTTTTTTGTTTGTTTGCATTTTTTTATTAACTTTGCACCTAACTTTTAGATTAAACTAATTTATGATCGAAGATATTACGCTTAACCCGCAGAATCCAATTAATGAAGAACAGGCTATGCAACGCCAACGACAGCGTTTTAGTCCTGATGGTGATATGGTCTCTGAACAGCAGATGCAGATGAATGCCGCAGCTGGGGTGAAGTGCCCTAACTGTGGTACTGTCAATGACCCCGAAGCAGCCTTCTGCGCATCCTGTGGCCATCCTATCGGCAGGACCTCCTGTCCGAACTGTGGGGCGGACCTTGATCCGGGTGCAGACTTCTGTGAGTCATGCCGCAGATATGTGAAAAATGACGTCTGCTCTTTCTGTGGTGCCAGACTGTCAGGCAATGAGGCTTTCTGTCCGGAGTGTGGCAGCCCGAAAGGAGGAATCGTCTGTCCTGTATGCCATACACTGAATGACTTCTCATTCTGTAAGCAGTGCGGTTCGCCACTGACTGACGAGGCACGAGAGCTGATGCAGCAGGTTCATGAGCTGCCGGAATTCAAGGAGATGCAGCGACTGGCTGTTGAGACACAGCAGTTGGAACAATCGGTTCCATATACATCCGAGCGTGAACTGCTCAAAGACCAGCGTAATATCCAGCTACGTGAGCGAGTGCTCACCCTGCTGGCCCAGGACCGTGGGATAGCGGAGCCTGTGATCCCCGCATTGGACAGTAAGCGGCTGAGCAAGGAAGAGTATGATGCCAGGAAGAGGGAGTGCCTCACGAAGATAGCAGCCATACTTGAAAAGATGGCTCAGAAGCCCCAGCCGAAGCCTGCTCAGGCGAGAAACTATGCCATGGCATGCCGTCCACAGGGCATCAGACTGGCTTGGGAGTGCAATTACAAACATGCCCTGCACTCCAGTCCCTGTGGTTGTGCCAAGCCGCAGATGGGTGGCAAATGGCTCATTCTTGGCAAAGATGTTAAAAAGGAAATAAAAGACGATCAATAAAATGACTACGGAAAGAACTCTGACCCCAGACAATACGGATCAAAAAGATCAGACACTCCGGCCTGACACCCCGTTGACCCAGTCTGTCTCGTTATCGCAGTCAGTGGAAAGCACGGCACGGACAGGTGGTATAACGGCGGATAGCGGACAGGTTGCTGAGGATTCTTTTGTCCTGAAAGGTATCAGCTATAGGAATGTGAGTATCCTTAGCGACAATTCCGGTGAGGCACAGGTGTTCCTGGTCGAGAATAACGGCGAGAACTATGTGCTGAAGATATATTATCCCAACTTTGATGTCAACAAGAAGATACTCCAGATCATCTACACGTTTGGCTTTGAGATGGTCGTCAAAGTGTTCGACTATGGAAAGACGTACGTGGAGGGCAAGCACCGTTTTTACGAACTGATGGAATATCTGGGAGGCGGTACGTTGTCGAAGTACCGGCTTAACGGTGATATCGACAAGTTCCGGCGCATCGCGCTGCAGGGAGCTGCCGCACTGGCTTATTGTCATCAGTGCAATATCCTGCACAAGGATGTGAAGCCAAGCAACTTCTTCTTCCGTGACAAGGAACATACGGAACTGGTACTGGGAGACTTTGGCATATCGTCCTTGTTGGATCAGGACGGCAAGGCGCATAAGACATCCCAGGCCCGTACTCCCATCTATGCAGCTCCGGAGATGTATGCCGATGTGATCGACGGAGTGGTGGAGGTTTCTCCCGCCGCCGATTTCTATTCGCTGGGTATCACGCTCATGACCTTGTGGCTTGGAGAGTCGCCAATGAGTTCGAATGAGCGTGTGATGATGCGCCAAAAGAACGAGGGCCGTATTCCCCATATCAACGAACTGCCGGAACGTGTCAAGATGATCATCCAGGGCCTGACGGTGGTGAATCCTACAAGCCGTTGGGGATATGACGAAGTGGAGGAGTGGTTCCTCGGCGGGTCGCCGAAGGTGGACTTGTCGTCGCCGTTCCTGAAGTACAAGAGTTTCATTGTGGATCCAGACCGCAATCTGGTTGCAGACAATATCCATGAGCTGATACCACTGCTGCTTGATAATGAGAAGCTGGCAATCGGCTATCTTTATAACGGACGCATCGGCTCATGGCTGGAGTCATGCGGCAACCAGAAGCTGAGCACGATAGTGAGGGACATCATCGTCAACCGTTATCCTGTGGACCAGCACGCCGGTTTGATGGCAGCCGTCTATGCCATGGAGCCCACTTTCCCCTATAAGGATGTGAAGGGGAATCTGTGTGACGATGTCCATAGTCTGGCCATCTCGTTGCTGAGTTACCGGAAGGAATACGGTATGCTGCTTACCAATCCGAACGACAGCCTGTTCCTTTACCTGGAGTCGCACACCAAATGTAATGTGGACCGTCTGCGCTCCTATTTCACCGATGTTACGGGGAATGACGTGCAGGTGGCGATTATGCGCATGACGTATGAGATCGATCCGGAGATTCCGTTATTGGCAAGACATCCTTCATCAACACTCAAAGAAATCATCAGGTCTTTCGGCTGGGAGCAGCTTACTGAAGATGACTGGCAAAGTCTTACCGACGGGCGTCTTCTGTCGTGGATGTACAGCCATGAGGACAGGATGGCCTGTGAGGGTCTGCGCATACTTACTAAGGGACAGCCGTATTCAAAAGCGTTGGCATATAAAGTGCTTTACAATCTCGATCGCGATGCAGCCTATGACCTGAGGAATGCGTTCACACCCATGCAGATCGGAGAAATGTTACGCGAACGGCTGATCAATGCGGAAGTGCTCAGTGACAAGGCGTTCGAGGAGGAGATGAGTGACTTTATCGACAAAGACGGTCGCTTCAAATACTATGCCCAGCTGCATGGCTGGTCAGAGATCCTCAATGAGTATCACCGCTGTTTTGATATGAACAGCGATGAAAATCGTGACCGTCTGGGTCTCTATGACTATCATACGGCAGTCTACCGTTTCTGTAGGATTCTTGGAGTAACGCCAGTCTATCAGATGCCTGATGGTACGATATATGACAACGGACGTGACGTGAATGTACAGAATCATGCACAAATCCGTTCGGAAATCCGGGAAGGTTCATTCTCGCAGTGGATGTCTGTATTCTACCATGAGGATCCGAATGCTGACTTCTCTGAGAATTATGCTTACGAACGTACTTTGAAGGATTGGGTGATGGCATTGGGACAGTTGGACAATACGAATTCGTATTACAAGCGCTTTGTCAATGCTTGTGAGGAAACCACGAGCCGAATCAAGAATGTGCGTGACAACTGGCAGACGGCCAAGCGCAGGGAGAATATCTGGAGAACGGTGTTCTACTCATTGTGTGGCATATGGATCCTGCTCATTCTCTTCATCGGCGTCAAGGACCGTTCCTATTTGCTTGGACATACATTCCTTTGTATAGGTCTGCCGTTGGGAGGCATGACGGCAATCATTGTAGGTACAAGAGCCTATTTCCGTGGATACGACTTCCTGTTCTCGTGTTTCTGGGGATTCCTGGGCGCTCTTTCCTCCTTTATACCTATTATTATTTTAAGGTATTTCGGACAGTCTCATCCGAGTCTGTTCAATGTGGCTATCATTCTCATAACCCTTGCATATATGCTGGTTTGTCATCTGACGGACTTCAGGGGTGACGAGAAAGCTGACAGCAAACTGATCTCAGAAGTGCTTGACAACGATGTTAAGTCAACACTAATTGAACCGTTGTACTATACGTTCAAGACGAAATCATATAAATTTAATGGTTCTAAGTTTGGAATGCTGAACGATGTTACGGATCAGGTGCGTTCCATCAGTGGTGAGAGTGTGCTCCATTATGTGTTGTGGAGTTTATTGGCCCTGATATTTGTACTCAACTTCATCATCTTCAGCTCAAGTCTGTTGAATGTCAGCAATCCTGACGTCAACAAGATGAAATCTCCTACGGAGGTTATAAGGCAATTAGAAAAAGACGTGGAATAATGGTTTGCGAGAATTGTCATAAGGAAAACCGGAGCGTAGCGAAGTTCTGTAAGTGGTGTGGACAGCCGCTGGCAACTCAGGATCTGCTGGACAGAATGGTAGGTCTTGACGAGGTTAAGCAGCAGCTGAAGACGATTGTCAACACCTATACTTATCTCCAGTCCCGAAAGGATATCTCAAAGGTCAGGATATCCGTCAATGCTATCGTCATTGGTGAGACGGGAACAGGAAAGACCATGCTTGCGGAGATCCTTCGTGACTATTTCTATCAGCACAAGATCATTGAGAAACCGAAACTGACGATGGTCGATGCAGTGGACTATCAGAGGTTTGTGGACAAGTGGGACGATAACATCAGGAAGGCCCGGGGCGGCATACTGTTCTTTGACAATGTGCAGAAACTCCTGCCTGACAAATACTCCAATCAGGTAAACCCGCTCGACAAGTTGTTTGTGGAGATGGATAAATGGGAAGATAATCCCATCGTGGTTATCTCTGGTCTGACGAAAGGTCTGGAGGACTTCCTTGAGAGTAACCCAGCGGTCGTCAACCGATTCAAATACACGTTCCGTCTCCCGACTCCAGGGTATCACGAACTGACGGATATCTGTAAAATGAACCTGCGGTCGAAATACGGCATCACGAAATTCTCCCAGGAGGCAGAGAACCAACTCTCACATTTCTTCAAATATCAGGTCAAGATCAAGGACGATAAGTTTGGAAACGGCCATTTGGCCAATAATACTGCCGAGGACATCTTCACCCACTTCATCAGCCGTGGAGCTGATGCCAATCAGGTAGAGAAGGCTGACATACAGGGCTATGTGCCGGAGGAACGGTCGGTCGACGATATACTGAAGGACCTCGACAAGTATATTGGAATGGACGAGGTGAAGCGTGCCGTCAGGGAGATGGCCTACTCGGTGCAGAACAGTCTGCAGCGTGCAGAACGTGGATTGGGAGAGCATGAGAAGATGTCGATGCACATCATACTGACGGGCAATCCCGGAACGGGAAAGACTACGATAGCCAGAAAACTGGGTGAGATACTTGCTGCAGTGGGTTATCTCGACAGCGGACATGTGGTTGAGGTGGACCGGTCCAAGATGGTCAGTCAGTATCAGGGTGAGACACCGAAGGTGGTGGACCGCCTCTGTGACAAGGCCAAGGGTGGTATCCTCTTCGTCGATGAGGCTTATACCCTCGCACCGTTGAATGCTTCGGGAGAACGTGACAACCTGGGTGCTCAGGCTCTGGAGAAACTGATGAAACGTATGGAGGATGACCGCGGACAGTTTATCGTCATCGCTGCCGGATATCGAATGGAGATGGAGAACCTGTTCCGCATCAACCCCGGTTTCAGGAGCCGTTTCAACTATTTCCTCGATATCAAGGACTACACGCCCGACCAGTTGTTTGAGATCATGCTCGTCTTTGCAAAGGAGAAGAAGTATCTCTTCTCGTCAGATGCTGAGGCATTGGCCAGGAAGATGATTACGGAGATGTATAATTCCCGTGACAAGGACTTTGCCAACGGTCGTACCATGCGTTCGCTCTTCGATCAGATCTGCAAGAAGCAGGCCCAGCGTTTGCAGGGAGCAAGCATTGCCCTGATGAGCAACGAGGAGCTGATGACCATCAAGGAGGAAGACATTCCTTACGAGGCTCCTAAGTCTGTTGACGTCTCAGATTGTCTGGCCAAGCTCGACGGTCTGGTGGGACTGAGTGCGGTGAAGAAGGAGGTGACCAATCTGACCGCTTTCCTGAATCTGCAGATCAAACGCGGAGAGACCAATACGTTCCAGGGCAAGCACTATGTCTTTACGGGTAATCCCGGAACGGGAAAGACCACTGTAGCCCGTATCATGGCGGATATCTTCAGGACGCTGGGCATTGTGAGCAAGGGACAGCTGGTGGAGGCCGACCGCTCGAAACTGGTGGCAGGTTTCTCCGGACAGACGGCCATCAAGACAAACCAACTGGTGGACCAGGCTTTGGGAGGCGTGCTCTTTATTGATGAGGCCTATACACTGAAGTCAGGTGACAATGACTCCTTCGGTTCTGAGGCTATCGATACCCTGTTGAAACGCCTGGAGGACGACCGCGGAAAGTTCGTGTGTATCGTTGCCGGATATACGGAGCAGATGCACGACTTCATAGAAACGAACCCCGGTCTGAAGAGCCGCTTCACGCAGACCATTCACTTCGACGACTATACGCCTGACGAGCTGACGGAGATATTCCTCCATCTGGCAGAAGACAAGAAGTTCACTGTCAGTGATGACACGCGTGCAGCCATCCATCGTCAGTTCGAACAACTCTATCTGCGTCGTGACAAGAACTTCGGTAATGCCCGTGAGGCCCGTAAGGTGTTCAATGAGGCCGTAGAACGTCAGAGCCAGCGTCTGGTGAAGCTGATGAACGATCCCAGCTTCCAAGAGAGTGACATGTACGCTCTTACTACGGAAGACCTGCCTCAGGCACAGAACGAGAAAGCCCGTCCGCTCGACGAGGTTCTCAACGAGCTCGACGAGTTTATTGGCATGCGCTCTGTCAAGAACTCCATCCGTCGTCTGGCCGTACAGAGTATGTTCATGAAACAGCGTGCAGCCATGGGTGCAGGAAAGGTCCAGCAGATGGCCATGAATTTTGTGCTTACCGGTAACCCGGGAACTGGTAAGACCTCTCTCTCCAGGAAGATGGGTGAGATTCTGCAGGCCATGGATATCCTGCCTACTTCCCGTGTCTTGGAGGTGAGCCGTGCCACGTTGGTAGGAAAATACATGGGTGAGACTCCGAAGATTGTCAACAACATGTGCGATAAGGCCATGGGTGGCATCCTGTTCATCGATGAGGCCTACACACTTAGTGAGGGCGACCAGTATGGCAAGGAAGCCATCGACACACTTATGAAGCGTATGGAGGATGACCGAGGTAAGTTTGTGGTGATTGCTGCCGGTTATAAGGACAAGATGGAGGTGTTCCTCCAGACGAACCCGGGTCTGGCGAGCCGATTTACCCACAAGCTCCATATCGATGACTATAATGAAGACGAACTGCTGTCCATCTACAAGCAGATGGCACAGAAGGACCAGTATACACTCTCACAGACAGCAGAGTTCAAGCTGCTGGATACCATCTATAAGATGGTGCTTGTCAAGGACGAGTCGTGGGGCAATGCCCGTGAGATGCGTAACCTGCTCGACGTAACGATACAGAAACTTTCTGTCAGGGTGTCGCAGATGCCTGCCGACCAGGTGACGAAGGAAACGTATCAGTTGATTTTACCAGAAGATATATAGAGAAATGATTATTTGTCCTACTTGCAAAGAAGAAATAGATAACGACTCCCACTACTGCGATCAGTGTGGTCAGGTCTTGTTGTATTGCAATCAGTGTGGAAGGGTAGGGATTGGCCGGCGCTGTACCTATTGTGGTGGTCTGATGATTTCGCCAGACAGACAGGATCAGCAGTCAGTGGCTGTAGGTGCTTCAGTCTCCGGTTTCACTACTTATGGCTCTATCAGACAGAGTGTCTCCCGTCCGGGATCTCCCGAGAGTATGCCGGTGCTGACCCTGGCCAACGACAGTCTGAATATCAGGATCGTAGCGATGAACGGAGCCATCATCGGTCGTAGGAAAGGACCTTATACGCAATTCTTTGAGAAACAGGCGTATGTGTCCGGCGTCCATGCACAGTTGAAGTATAATCCCGGCACGGGATGGTGTGTCACTGACAAGCATTCGTCGAATGGTACCAGACTGAACCAACGGCAGATGCAGCCGGATGTGGACATGACATTGAACAACGGGGATATCCTAACGATTGCCAATGTCAATCTGCAAGTAATAATCAGATAAGGAGAAATGATTGAATTGGAAATTTCTGCAGCCAGCTGGACTGGCTGTGTGAGAAGGCAGAACGAAGACATGGTATTGGTGGGTAACAAGTTTATCCGTGAAGATAGTTACAAAACAATGTTAGTGTTAAGCCGTGAAGACCGTTTCCTGTCAGCTGTCGCCGATGGTATGGGAGGCCACAACAGAGGTGATGTGGCCAGCAGCGACACGCTGAGGAATCTGCAATATTTCTTCTATGACATCCCTTCATGCCTCAGTATAAGTGACTTCAACGAGGCTATTGTCGGATGGCTTGACTCAGTGAACAACTATATTGCCTCGAAAGGCCGTGCAGATGAGCAGTTCAAGGGTATGGGTACGACGCTGGTGGGCATGGCCTACTACAATGGCGAGTTCTACTCGATGAACTGTGGTGACAGCCGACTGTACCATTATCATGACGGTCGGTTGTTGCAGTTGACGACCGATCACTCCCTTAGCAACATGACAGGATCAGACAAACGCTCAAATGTGATTACCAACTGTATTGGCGGTGGCTGTCATTCCTCCTATATCGATATGGTTCAGATAACCAATGATGTTCACAGTGGTGATGTATACCTACTCTGTAGCGATGGGCTGACGGATATGGTTCCGGATCAGCGGCTCTGTGAGTTGTTGGGCGAGAATGCCGATGCAGACGCTCTTTGCAGAGCGGCAGTCGAAGCTGGAGGACTGGACAATGTGTCGTGTTGTGTGATAACCGTCAAATTGTAAATTGTCAAATAAATATACAGATGCCATTAAGATTACCCGATAAGTTGCCGGCCATAGACCTGCTGAAGCATGAGAACATCTTTGTGATGGATGATACCCGTGCCCATTCGCAGGATATCCGTCCGCTGAGGATTGCCATCCTCAACCTGATGCCGCTGAAGATTACCACAGAGACAGACCTGATCCGTCTGCTGTCGAACACACCGTTGCAGTTGGACATCAGTTTCATGAAACTGAAGAGCCATACGCCTAAGAATACGCCGATAGAGCACATGATGATGTTCTACCGTGACTTTGCGGAGATGCGTAACGAGAAATACGACGGTATGATCGTCACCGGTGCTCCTGTGGAACAGTTGGAGTTTGAGGAAGTGAGTTACTGGGATGAGATCACCGATATCTTCCAATGGGCCAAGACCCACGTCACCAGTACCTTATATATATGTTGGGCAGCACAGGCAGGTCTCTATTTTCACTACGGTATACCCAAATACCCATTGCCGATGAAGATGTTCGGGATCTTCCCACAGAAACCTCTCGATCCGAGACTACCCATCTTCCGTGGCTTCGACGATGAGTTTATGATGCCTCACAGTCGTCATACGGAGATCCGTCGGGAGGATATCCTTGCCAATCCTGAACTGACGCTTATCGCTGATTCGGATGAATGTGGTGTGAGTATCGTGATGGCCCGTGGCGGCCGCGAGTTCTTCATTACCGGACATTTTGAATATGCGCCGAACACGCTCGACAATGAATACAAACGCGACAAGGATATCCGTAAGGATGTGGCACCTCCGCAGCATTATTACAAGAATGATAATCCAAACAATCCGCCGATGGTGACATGGCGTTCTCATGCAAACCTGTTCTATACGAACTGGGTGAATTATTACGTCTATCAGGAGACACCGTATAATATTGATGATATCACTTGAACTGCTGGCCCCGGCAAAGAACCTGGAGTGTGGCATTGCGGCCGTCGATCATGGGGCCGATGCCGTATATATAGGTGCTCCGCGTTTCGGAGCACGTTCTGCTGCGGGCAACAGTGTTGAGGATATACGGCAATTGTGTGAGTATGCACGTCCGTTTGGTGTCAAGGTCTATGTGACGCTCAATACCATTCTCTATGATGACGAACTCGACGATGTCAGCCGTCTCTTGCTGGAACTGCAAAAGGCAGGCGTCAGTGCCATCCTCGTTCAGGACATGTCCATTCTGAAAATGATGAATCATGGACCTTTTCCTGTGATTCATGCTTCGACGCAGACCGACAATCGTTCTGTAGAGAAGGTACGCTGGTTGCGGGATTTGGGCTTTTCGAGAGTGGTGCTTGCCCGTGAGCTCTCCGTTGAAGAGATCGCAGAGATTCACAAGGCTGTTCCCGATATCGAGTTGGAGGTGTTTGTTCATGGAGCGTTGTGCGTCAGTTACTCCGGTCTCTGCTATGCCTCGCAGCATTGTTTCGGACGGAGTGCCAACAGGGGCGAGTGTGCACAGTTCTGCCGTATGAAATTCTCACTCGTTGATGCAGAAGGCGGGGAGGTGGAACATGACCGTTATCTTCTCTCGCTGAAGGATATGAACCAGAGCGATCATCTGCTTGAATTGATTGAGGCCGGAGCCACATCGTTTAAGATTGAGGGACGGCTGAAGGATGTCGGTTATGTGAAGAATGTCACTGCTGCCTATAGTGAGCGGCTCAACGGTATCATCAGCCGCTATCCAGACAAGTACTGCCGCGGTTCGCAAGGGACGTGTCAATATTCGTTTACACCCGATCTTCGCAAGACATTCAACCGTGGTTATACCACCTATTTCCTTCATGGCCGTCAGCCAGACATAGCCTCGTTTGATACGCCGAAGGCAATGGGAGAGTTTGTCGGAACAGTAAAAGAACTGCGGGCTGACTCTTTCAATGTGTCAGGTCTTTCTACCTTTGCCAATGGCGACGGTCTTTGTTTCGTCAACGAAGACCGTCAGTTAGTGGGTTTTCGTGCCAACCGTGTTCAGGGGAACCGCATCTGGCCCTGGCGTATGCCGCAGGGTCTCCGTCCAGGTATACGTCTGTATCGTAACAATGATCAGGAGTTTGAGCGACTATTGTCGAAACCAAGTGCTGAGCGTAAGATCTCCATTCGTATCTCCATCCGCGCTGTCGACGATGGTTTCACGCTCTCCGTAACTCCTGACTCCTGTCTCCAGATTCCTTCCCTCACGATTCATTTCAGCGTAGAACATGTTCAGGCCCAGAAACCTCCTCATGAGAATATGATTCGTCAGTTGTCTAAACTTGGCGATACCATCTATACCTGTTCCGCTGTAGATATCCCCGGCGATTTCAACTATTTCATTACCAACAGCGTGCTCTCTGAGATGCGCCGCTCTCTTGTGGAGAAGCTGGTGTCGCAGAGGGGCGGTTCCCTTGTTACATCCCGGGATATGACAAAAGAGCCGTCGCCCAGTGATATCCCTTCATATCCCCATACCTATTTATATAATATCTCCAACCATCTCTCCCGGCAGTTCTATGGCGCCCAGGAATTGTCTGCCTATGAGCTGAAAGGTGGAAAAGGTCCGATCATGCAGTGCAGGCACTGCATACGCTACTCTTTAGGATATTGCGTAAAGCACGGCGGCCATCGTCCTTCGTGGAAAGAACCGCTATCTCTCGTCTTAGGCGACGGTCGTCGCTTCCGTCTTGAGTTCGACTGCCATCACTGTCAGATGAACGTGTATAAAAGTGAGAAATAAAGAGTGAAAAGTATGGGAAATCATAGTCCAATTTGTAGACGTTTGATAAGAGCATTGCTCCTATCACTTTTCACTTTCCATTTTTCTTTTCTCACTACTTCGTGTTATAACCGTGGTCCTATCACACCTGATGCATGGAACCTGACAGAGCAGCAACTTGACTCTATTTCCTTCTATACAACCCACCATTACTCCCAGAACTACAACTTCATTGTGACGGGCGACTCCCTGGTGGTCGTTGCCCAACAGCCAGAGGCAATGGCTGTGCCTGAGGTGGTGTCAATAGAGATAGAGTCCATCGGACAGGAGAAGCAAAAGGATTCTATCACGCTCAGGAAGAACGAGCGTATTGTAGTGGCAGATATTATGACGGTTCCTTCTGACACCATTGACTCTGTCTGGGTAAAGGTGGCACGGGATCAGTTGACGTTTGGCTGGATTCATGAGAACGAGTTATTGGCAAGGGTCTCTCCCGATGATCCTATCAGTCAGTTTATAGATCTTTTCTCCGATGTCCATTTGCTGGTGTTCATGGCGTTCTGTGTAGTTATTGTGGCTGCCTATGGTGTGCGTCGGTTGATGCGGAGAGGGGCGAAGATTGTACATTTCAATGATATCCCTTCTTTCTATCCGACAACACTCTGTCTGCTGGTGGCCTCCTCGGCTGTGCTCTACAGTTCCATCCAGATATTTGGTCCGGAGTCGTGGCGTCATTTCTATTACCATCCGTCGCTGAATCCCTTTGGACTACCGCTCCACTTAGGATTGTTCGTGTCGTTAGTCTGGGCGATTATCATCGTAGCCATCGCCACTGTTGAAGACGTCTCGAAACACCTTCCATTAGGCAGTGCCGTCCTTTATTTGGGCGGTCTGATAGCCGTTTGTGCCGTCGATTACGTCATCTTCAGCATCACCACCTTATATTATATAGGCTATCCTCTCCTCATCGCCTACTTCATCTTTGCCCTACGTCGTCTGTCCCTGCAGGACAGCATCTGATTCAAAGCATAATAGGTGTCTTTATTGTTGTTCTGATGCCTTCTTCGGGTCGTGTAAGGCATCCCTTACAAGGTAAGAATGCATCCTTTATAGGGGCAAATTCCTATCCTAGCAGGGAGTTAACCCTATCCTCGCAACCGTTCGCCTATACCCAAACGACCGTTTGCCTATACTCAAACGGTCGTTTGCCTATACTCAAATGCGAGAGCCCCATTTTGGCATGGGTGTAGAGTGGGTGTAGAGTGGGTGCAGACTTTTTGCGAAGTGTGCACCCGATAATAGCTCTGATAATCAGTTGATTAGTTCAAAAAGGTGTAGAGGGGCATAGTTTGACGACCTTCTTGCCTATTCTTGCCTATGAATATGTAGAGATATTAACAGCGATTTATGAATTAATTATTCACGAAAGTATGCTGCGGTCTGCCAGCAGTGAATCGAAAAAATCTCCAAAATATTTGGTTGTTTACTTGTTTATTCGTATCTTTGTACCCTGAAAGAGAAAACGAACGATTTATGAAACGGAAATTGATTCAGATGATGCGTTGGATCTGCACAAAAGGTCTGGTTTGGCTTGGTTTTGGGGCTACGCCCTTCATCTTTATGGCTTGCTATGGGCCAGTACCGACAAACTATCATGAGGTGACATTTGATGAAGAAGTTGTAGACTCCAGCGTCGTAGGTACCCGTGATATGGCTGAAGAGTCCGTAGCTGTTGAAGATTCCACCACAGCCAACGATGAGATTTAGACCATCATCAGGTCGCTCATCACCATGTCGCTGACGAAAAGTCCGCGACGTGTCAGACGAAGATGTGGGGTATGTGATGAGGAGTCCCCAACATCTTTTAGTTCCAGGAGTCCGTCGTCTATATAGCGGCGGGCGTTTTTTATGAGGTAATCGTGGTATTCCTTTGTTAGCTGGCTGAGGTTGATTCCTTCTTTGGTTCTTAGTGCGACGGTAATGGTGTCATTATAACGTGTGTCGTCGTCGAGCAGTTCCTCTTCATAGATTCTTTCTCCGCGTTCCATGCCTTCTATATATTGGTAGATGTTGGCAACGTTCCATGACCGGCTCTTGAGGTCATAGGAATGGGCCGCGGCTCCGATGCCGATGTAAGGGATCCCTGTCCAATAACTTGAGTTATGGCGGGAGCGGTAGCCTGTCCTGGCAAAGTTTGAGATCTCATAGTGCTCGTAGCCGGCGGTCTGTAGTTGGTCAATCAACACCTCGTACATCTGTCGCTCCAATTCCTCGTTGGGCTCGACGATGTGGCCTTGTTGGAATTGTTGGTAGAGTGGGGTGTCTTCCTCAATCATCAGACAATATGTGGAGATGTGCTCTACATTGAGAGCTATGGCCTGGCTAAGGTCAGACATCCATTCGTCGAGTGTCTCATCAGGGAAGCCGTACATCAGGTCGATACTGATATTCTGGAAACCTGCATGACGGAGTGTCTTGACGGCGTTGACGGCCTGGTCGGAAGTATGCCTGCGTCTCAGAAAACGCAGCCGTTGATCGTCGAAGGTTTGGATACCCATACTGATGCGGTTTACTGGCAGTGTTGATAATGCCTTAGCGAACTCCTCAGTTATGTCATCGGGATTAACCTCAATGGTCACCTCCGTATATTTTTCCACCTTATTATATATATATAGGGCTTCAAAAATCTGTCTCAACTGCTGAATTGTCAACTGACTGGGTGTTCCTCCGCCGAGATAGATAGTACTGGCTTCTGTTCCTCTGATTGACAGCTCCCTGCACACAGCATCCACATACGGTTGCCGCAGGTCGAGGCCTGTGGTGGAATAGAAGCCGCAATAGGTGCAACGACTCCTGCAAAACGGAATATGAATGTATATACCTGCCATTTTGGGGGCAAAAATACTAATTTAGTTTAATATTTCCAAGATTTTCTTGGCTATTTCTCGAAAAATGTCTACCTTAGTGCCCGCTTAAATGAAACATTCATCTAAAACCTAAATGATATGAAGATTTATCAGACAAACGAAATCAAGAACATCGCGCTGCTTGGCAGTGCGGGAAGCGGCAAGACCACTCTTGCCGAAGCAATGGTCTACGAGGCCGGCATCATCAAGCGCCGCGGCACTGTAGAGAGTAAGAACACCATGAGCGACTACTTCCCTGTGGAACAGGAGTATGGCTATTCGGTGTTCTCAACTGTTTTCCATGTGGAGTGGAACAACAAGAAGCTGAACATCATTGACTGCCCGGGTTCTGACGACTTCGTGGGAGGTGCCATCACCGCCCTGAACGTTACCGACCAGGCTGTGCTGCTCATCAATGGCCAGTATGGTCCTGAGGTGGGTACGATGAACGCTTTCCGTAATACAGAGAAACTGAAGAAGCCCGTCATCTTCCTGGTGAACCAGCTGGATCGCGACAACTGTGACTTCGACCAGATCCTGAATCAGTTGAAGGATGTCTATGGCCCGAATTGCGTTCCCGTGCAGTATCCTATTGCTACAGGTGCTGGCTTCAACAGCGTCATCGATGTGCTGCTGATGAAGAAGTACTCTTGGAAGCCCGAAGGTGGTGCTCCTATCATCGAGGATATTCCTGCTGATCAGCTCGACAAGGCCAAGGAGATGAAGGCTGCCCTCGTAGAAGCAGCCGCTGCTGGCGACGACACGCTGATGGAGAAGTTCTTCGAGACAGAAGACCTCAGCGAGGACGAGATGCGTGAGGGTATCCGCAAGGGTCTTGTCACCCGTTCTATCTTCCCTGTTTTCTGCGTCTGTGCAGGTCGTGATATGGGTGTCCGTCGTCTGATGGAGTTCCTCGGCAACGTGGTCCCCTTCGTCAGTGAGATGCCTGTCGTTAAGAACGTAGCTGGTCAGGATGTTCCGGCTGACGCCAGTGCTCCAACATCACTCTATTTCTTCAAGACAGGTGTTGAGCCCCATATCGGAGAAGTAAGTTACTTCAAGGTGATGAGCGGTACCGTCAAGAGCGGTGACGACCTGAACAATGCTGACCGTGGTTCTAAGGAGCGTATCGGTACCCTCTATGCTTGTGCAGGAGCCAACCGTATCCAGGTTGACCAGCTCAATGCTGGTGATATCGGCTGTACTGTGAAACTGAAGGATGTCAAGACTGGCAATACACTGAACGCCAAGGATGTCGATAACAAGTTCGACTTCATTAAATATCCTAACTCAAAGTTCTCTCGTGCCATCAAGGCTGTCAACGAGGCTGAGACTGAGAAGATGATGGCTGCCCTGGCCAAGATGCGCCAGGAGGATCCTACATGGGTGGTTGAGCAGTCTAAGGAGCTCCGTCAGATTATCGTTCACGGACAGGGCGAGTTCCATCTGCGCACTCTGAAGTGGCGTATGGAGAACAACGAGAAGATTCAGATTGAGTATATCGAGCCGAAGATTCCGTTTCGTGAGACTATCACGAAGATGGCCCGTGCCGACTACCGTCACAAGAAGCAGTCGGGTGGTGCAGGTCAGTTCGGTGAGGTACACCTCATACTGGAGCCCTACACAGAGGGTATGCCTGATCCCACATCGTTCAAGATCAACGGTCAGGAGTTCAAGATGAACATCAAGGGTAAGGAAGAGATCGACCTGGAGTGGGGCGGCAAGCTTGTCTTCATCAACAGTGTCGTGGGTGGTGCCATCGACCTCCGCTTCATGCCAGCCATCCTCAAGGGTATCATGGAACGTATGGAGCAGGGCCCGTTGACTGGTTCTTATGCCCGTGACGTGCGCGTCATCGTCTACGATGGTAAGATGCATCCCGTTGACTCCAACGAACTTTCATTTATGCTCGCAGCCCGTAACGCCTTCTCGGCAGCCTTCAAGGAGGCCGGCCCGAAGGTACTTGAGCCAATCTACGACCTCGAGGTGCTCGTGCCTGGCGACTACATGGGTGATGTGATGTCTGACCTCCAGGGGCGTCGTGCCATCATCATGGGTATGGACTCTGAGGCTGGCTATCAGAAGCTGTCTGCAAAGATTCCTCTGAAAGAGTTGGCCAGCTACTCGATTGCCCTGAGCTCACTGACGGGTGGCCGCGCATCGTTCACAACGAAGTTCTCGAGCTATGAGCTCGTGCCGAACGACATCCAGCAAGCTCTCATCAAGCAGCACGAGGAAGAGTTGAAGGAAGAGGATTAATCCCTTCACCCTCTCAATATGTTTCAGCCCCGAGGTCATGCCTCGGGGCTGAATTCCTATTATGGGGTGCCCCAAATTGTTTTTTATAGATTATTATGAGTTAAAGTAAGCACTAATCAAAAATAATATATTACTTTTATATCCAAATAATATAATCGCTTATGTTACATAGATTTTTTTCTGGACTATTACACAAAGAAAAACGCTTCTTTTTTTATGTCCTTATGAATTATTCAGGCTAAGAAGTGGAAGGCTACTTCATTGAAGCATAATGATCGTCAAGCCACTTCATACGTTCGTCGAAGAACTGAAGGATATTATTGACTTCCTCTTCCCATGTGTCGAAACTAAAGCTGAGCCATTGGCGGTTGTCAGACCACATTTTGAAGTTATCAGCTTGAGCAGTACTGATTTGCTGACGAACAGTATTGACTTCGTCTAGAATCTGTTGCTTCTTAGCTTTAAACTTGGCCCACTCTTCCTTGACGGCTGCCACAAAAGCAGGAGATTTCATCAGGTATTTGAAATAGAAGTACCGATCCCAGGAGGTATCGTTGTACATTGGGTAAGTTTTTCCCCAGGACTTGTGACGAAGTCCAAGACTCCATTCTGCGTCCCACATTGGCATCATCTTCAGTTTGGAAGAACGGGAGGGTAATACATAGAAGCGATTTGGGTCGAGCAGCACAAATGCGGCACAGGCCACATGGAATTTGGCGAAGCTCGTCACATCGACATAATCCTGGTAATTGGTGTTGTCGGGATTACTTGTCAGTTGATTCAGAGCACTCTCCATCTGGTAAATATAATTCTTGATGAAATTATAATTATCGTCGCCAGTTGTGATATCCCCGTCATCATCAGGATACTTGAAACTGAAACCGTCCGCTTCTCCATTGGTCTGCTTTAGAAGCGAACTGGTGAAGTAGACTTTCTCATGTTTGTAATAGGTGTCATCCTCGATGATGAATCCGTCTTTTTCTACTTTGACTCTGTTGTTGGATTCCTCTATTTTGTCGGTAAGCACGTATACACCCATAAACTGCCCATTGAGGTATAGGTTGACGTGCTGGTAATTGATGCTGAATTCGATGCCGGCGGCTTTGGAAACAGCACTCATGAAAGTTGTACGTAACAGTGTACGGTCGTAATATTCGGCGAGAAGTATCCAGTCTTTGTTTGCTGGGAAGCCGAAAGGACCCTGTTTCTTTGAGAATTTGATGGCATAGGGCTTTTTCGGCAAGGCCCATGTGTTGTTGCCTCGTCCTTTTACCTTGCCTGGGGAGTTGATGACCTTACCGTCGGTGTTGATGATGGTCAACGTGGATTTTTCAAGCCAATTATCCTTACTGGTGATGTTGACTCTGCCGGGTGTGTTGACCAAGACTACGGGTAGTCCTGTACTCTCGGCTATAGCCGACGAGGAGACGGAGCCTGTGAGATGATACGTGGTGCCGGCCTCAAAGGTCTTTCCACCGAAATTACCTGAAACGTTATAGAGATTGCCTTCTGCATCGTAGACCTTGATTGAAAGCTGAGATGTTGAAAGGTCGCACGGCAAGATGGAGAGGTAGGCTTCCAGGGTATTTTGTCCCTCTGACAGTTGAACGTTTTTCAATGTTAAGGCTTGGACAGCTGAGGTTGTTGTAGGTGTCAGTTCACCGGTGGTCAGACTAAGCGTTGCTTCCGTTGTGAGTTTGTTGTCTGTCTGAAGAATGATGGCCTTGTAATCACCTTGAGGGACGTCTATCGTCAAGTGGAGTACACAGAAAAGTGGGCTCAAATCGTGTGGGGGTAATTCTGCTGGTTTAAAGTCTGTGATATAGCCATGGGTAGTGAGATGACCATTGGAGTTGTTGCCTTTCTGCGTCTGTCCGTTCATCGAAATGGTGACTTTAATCTTATTCATCAAAGCCACGACATCGGCGATGTTGATTGCATCGTCATCATTGACATTTGCAGCCTCTGCGTCGAAGTTTTCGGGGTTGTTTCCCATAATATAGCTTATGATGGCCTCAACATCTACGTATGTCAACTTTTTGTCACCATTAACATCTCCCGATCCCGCATATATACCTATAGGTAAATATAAACACAGAGCCAATAATAGGCTCTTTCCATTTATCTTCATATATTCATTTATTAATTACGTCTGCAAAGATAGTAATAATAGAGCGAAGAACCAAATTTCAAAATGGCAGCATTTTGTTATAATTGAAATATTGCAACTAGAAATAATAATTATTGTTAATAATGTAAAATCATACAATAATAATTAACATTGTGACTATCTGTTTTTAAGAATTTGACTATCTTTGCAACCGGAATTCAGAAAGAATAATGAAGAAAAGTACGATTTGGATCATAGCGACTATCATGGGATTCTCGTTCGTGGGACTCCTCTTCCTCCAGATCTCCTATATCGAGGAAATGGCTAAGATGAAGAAGGAGCAGTTCGACGAGTCTGTGAACCGCAGTCTTTATCAGGCATCACGTAACCTTGAGATGAACGAGACGCTCCGCTATCTGGAGAAGGATGTCAAGCAGACGGAGCGTAAGGCCTTCAGACAGGACTCTGTTACGGTGGACGGTCTTGATGGAACTATCCGTCAGAGTCATCAGTTTGCTGTGGCTGCTGATGATGGGACGGTGTATAGTTCATTTGAACTTAAGACTTTTGCTATTAAGCCAGCCAACGTTCCCAAGGCCATGATACTCCGGACGGACAAGAACTCTATCTCTGAGGCCTCGAAGTCGCTACAGGAGATTGTTCGTAACCGTTATGTCTATCAGAAGGCTCTGCTCGACGAGGTGGTATATAACATTCTTTATACTGCCAGTGACAAGCCGTTGAAAGAGCGCATAAATTTCAAGTTGCTCGATCAGGACATCCGTACGGAACTGCTGAACAATGGCATCAATATCCCGTACCATTTTCGTGTGGAGACGGCTGACGGCCGTGAAGTGTATCGTTGTCCGGACTATACTGATGAGGGTGAGGAATACACCTACCAGAAAGAGCTTTTCCGCAACGACCCCTCTCCAAAGATGGGTGTGGTGAAGATCCACTTCCCCAACATGAGCTCCTACATCTTCTCCAGTGTGCGGTTCATGATTCCTGCAGTCGTCTTTACCGTGGTGTTGCTCATCACGTTCATTTTCACAATCTTCATTATCTTCCGCCAGAAGCGCTATACGGAGATCAAGAATGACTTCATCAACAATATGACGCACGAGCTGAAAACCCCCATTTCCAGCATTTCACTGGCCGCACAGATGCTTAACGACGAAGCTGTACCCAAGACGCCGTCGATGCTGAAACATCTTGGCGGAGTGGTCAATGACGAGTCAAAGCGTCTGAGGTTCCTTGTGGAGAAGGTGTTGCAGATGTCGATGTTCGACAAGCAGTCGGTGTCGTTCAAGAAGAAGGAACTCGACCTGAACGAATTGTTGGAGAATATCGCCTCGACGTTCTCGCTGCGAGTAGAGCATACGGGTGGACATATCTATACGGAGATTGAGGCTGTCGAATCGGCCATCTACGTTGACGAAGTGCACTTCCAGAATGCCATTACCAACCTGATGGATAATGCAGTGAAGTATCGCAAGCCGGATCAGCCGCTCGACCTTTTTATCCGCACTTGGAACGATAAGGACCGTCTCTGTTTCAGTATCCGAGACACGGGTCTGGGCATCAAGAAGGAGAATGTGAAGAAGATCTTCGAGAAGTTTTACCGTGTTCATACCGGTAACGTCCACGACGTCAAGGGCTTCGGCCTCGGCCTTGCCTATGTCAAGAAGATCATCAACCTCCACGAGGGTGATATCAAGTGCGAAAGCGAACTTGGAAAGGGAACAACTTTCACCATCTCATTGCCTGTTTTGAAGGAAACAACATAGTATTAACATTTTAAATAAAAACAATTATGGACGACAAAATGAAAATCTTGCTTTGCGAGGACGATGAGAACCTCGGAATGCTGCTCCGTGAGTATTTACAGGCCAAAGGCTATGTGGCAGAACTATGTGCCGACGGTGAGGCTGGCTTCAAGGCCTTCCTCAAGACAAAATTCGACATCTGCGTGCTCGATGTGATGATGCCTAAGAAGGATGGTTTCACACTGGCTCAGGAAATCCGTGCCGCCAGTCCCGACGTACCCATCATCTTCCTGACCGCCAAGACACTGAAGGACGATATTCTCGAGGGCTTCAAGATTGGTGCTGACGACTATATTACAAAACCTTTCTCTATGGAGGAACTCGTGCTTCGTATCGAGGCCATCATGCGCCGTACCAAGGGAAAGAAGTCGAAGGAGTCTACCGTCTACCATATCGGTCGCTTTACTTTCGATACCCAGAAGCAGCTGCTCTCAATTGGCGACAAGCAGACAAAGCTGACTACTAAGGAGAACGAACTGTTGGCATTGCTCTGCTCTCACTCTAATGAGATTCTGCAGCGTGACTTCGCCCTGAAGACCATCTGGATCGACGACAACTATTTCAATGCCCGCTCAATGGACGTCTATATCACCAAGTTGCGTAAGCATTTGAAGGCAGACGATCAGATTGAGATCATCAACATTCATGGCAAGGGCTATAAGCTCATCACGCCAGAAGAAGAGTAGGGGGGTATAGTTTACAGTCATGAGGCTGTTAAGAAAGAATTTGGGGATTGCGCTGGTTGTGGCCGGCGCACTCCTTTTGATTGTCAGTAAGATTGTGGGCTGGACGTCTAGTAATCTTGTTCTGCTCACAGGACTGATAATCATACTTTTAGGTGTCATCATACACATAAAACTTACAAAATCTGCCGAAAAGTACTAAAGAATGTTAAGGTTTGAGTTAATTGTCGGGCCTCAACTCTAAACTCTCAACTAAAATTCGTACCTTTGCACCCGCTTTTCGAAGCACATTATTAATTATTATTTATTTAAAGTATGTATCAATACGAAACCGTTTTCATTTTAACTCCCGTTTTGTCTGATGAACAGATGAAGGAAACGGCCGCAAAGTTCAAGAAGGTCCTCACCGACAATGGTGCAGAGATCGTCAGCGAAGAGGCCTGGGGATTGAAGAAGATGGCTTATGCTATCGAGAAGAAGTCTACAGGCTTTTACTGCCTGATAGAGTTCAAGGCTGAGCCACAAGTGGTCAAAATTCTGGACACCGCCTTCCGTCGTGATGAGAAGGTCATCCGTTTCCAGACAGTAAAGCTTGACAAGTATGCTATTGAGTATGCAGTGAAGCGTCGTAACAAACTTGGTAAAAAAGAAGAGGAGGCTTAAACTATGGCAGAGCAAAGTGAAATCCGTTATTTGAACGCTCCCTCTATCGACACGAAGAGGAAGAAGTACTGTCGTTTCAAGAAGAGCGGCATCAAGTACATCGACTACAAGGATCCCGAGTTCCTGAAGAAGTTCCTCAACGAGCAGGGTAAGATTCTTCCCCGCCGCATTACTGGAACGTCTCTGAAGTATCAGCGTCGCGTGGCTCAGGCCGTAAAGCGTGCCCGCCAGATTGCGCTGCTGCCTTATGTAACTGATATGATGAAGTAATTAAGGAGGACGCAAGATTATGGAAATTATTCTGAAAGAAGACATTATCGGTCTGGGATTCAAGAACGATATCGTGAACGTGAAGTCGGGTTATGGCCGTAACTATCTAATTCCTCAGGGAAAGGGCGTGATTGCCAGTCCTTCAGCTAAGAAGATCCTCGCAGAGAACTTGAAGCAGCAGGCTCACAAGATTGCTGCTCTGAAGGCTGCCGCTGAGGCTAAGGCCGCACAGCTTGAGGGCGTGGCTCTTGAGATTGCTGCTAAGGTGAGTGCTACGGGTCAGCTCTACGGATCTGTAGGTGCCGCTCAGGTTGCCGACGAACTCGTGAAGCTTGGCAAGGATGTCGATCGTAAGATCGTCACCATGAAGGATGCGAAGAAACTGGGTGATTATGAGGCTCTCGTACACTTCCACAAGGAGGTGACGGTGGTCATCCCCGTGAAGGTCGTTGCTGAGAACGCTGCTGAGTTGAAGGCTGCCGCCGATGCTGAGGCTGCTATTCGTGCTGCTGCTGACGCTAAGGCTGCTGCCGCTGCTGAGGCTGAGGCCGAGGAGGCTGCAGAGGAAGTTGAGGCTGCAGAGGCTGAGGTTGCCGCTGAGGATGCTCCCGCAGAGGCATAACTCCATGCAAATTTTAAATCAAACAATTAATATTTAATCACTGCTGTAAGGCATCATTATTTATTATTACAACAGCGTCCCGAGGGTTTCGCCCTCGGGATTTTTTTTGTATACGACAACAGGCCGACGCTCAAGCAGAAATATATGAAAGGGTACACAAAAAGAAAGGCCGCTAGACTCCCGTCTAACGGCCTCTTTTCTCTCAGTTGTTCGTCTGATTACTCAGCAACGGCAGCAGCAACAGAGTCAACAGCAGCGGCTGTAGAATCAACCAGGCTGTCAACAACGCTATCAGCAACCTCTGCGATAGAATCAACAACCTCCTCAACAGGAGCCTGAGCCTTGTTACCACAAGAAGCGAAAGAGATAGCAGCAACTGCTACGAACATAAATACTAATTTCTTCATTTTTCTAATGCTTTTTAAATCTGTAAAACAATCATTTGTTTATTAAAACGCTGCAAAGTTACGCATATTTTTAATACGGCGTATCATTTTTTTCGATTTTTTTTTGGTCTTTTTTGTAACTTTTTAGCAAAGTGCTGATAATCAGGCAGATATGAAATGTTAAAAATTGGTGTATTTTTGCCCTTTAATGGAAAAATGCAAAAATTTGGTGAAAATAGAGAAAAAAGATGTACCTTTGTGCCCGATAACAGATATGATAGATACATCCGCATTTCAAGGCAAAACGGCAGCTTACTACACACTTGGTTGTAAGTTGAACTTTTCTGAGACATCGACCTTCGGGAAGATGCTTCAAGAGTTGGGCGTGCGTACGGCCCAGAGGGGAGAGCGGGCGGACATCTGCCTGATCAACACCTGTTCTGTGACAGAGGTCGCTGACCATAAGTGCCGTCAGGCTATACACCGTATGGTAAGGAATCATCCAGGAGCCTTTGTTGTGGTAACGGGATGCTATGCTCAGTTAGAGGCTGATGAGGTGGCACGGATAGAAGGAGTCGATCTGGTATTAGGTTCTGACGAGAAGGCCAAGTTGGTGCAGTTTCTTTCCGAGGCTTGGATGGGGCAGAGTCATGAACCTGTCCCCATGATCCTGCGACAGAAGACGAAGGACATCAGGAGCTTTGCACCGAGTTGTTCTCGAGGCAACAGGACAAGGTATTTCTTGAAAGTACAGGACGGCTGCGACTATTTCTGCACATATTGTACCATTCCGTATGCTAGGGGATTCAGCAGAAATCCGACCATCGCCTCGTTAGTGGCTCAAGCTGAGGATGCAGCAAGTGAGGGAGGTAAGGAAATCGTGTTGACAGGTGTGAATATTGGCGACTTCGGAAAGACCACGGGTGAGAGTTTCGTTGATTTGGTGAAAGCGCTCGATACTGTGGAGGGAATCAGCCGATATAGGATTAGTTCATTGGAGCCAGATTTGCTTTCAGATGAACTAATTGTATTCTGTGCAGAAAGTCGTGCGTTTATGCCACATTTCCATATTCCACTGCAGAGCGGAAGTGATACGGTACTGAAACTGATGCACCGTCATTACGATGCGCAGTTGTTTGCTGACAAGATACATCGTATCAAGGAACTGATGCCTGACGCATTTATCGGAGTGGATGTGATGGTGGGGTGTCGTGGAGAAACACCTGAGTGTTTTGAGGAGACGTATGATTTCCTCAATGGGTTGGATGTGACGCAATTGCATGTTTTCCCTTATTCTGAGCGACCAGGAACATCGGCTCTGAGTATTCCATATATTGTAAGTGACAAGGATAAAAAACAGCGTTCGAAGAGACTGTTGCAACTTTCTGACGAGAAGACACAGGCTTTCTATCAGCAGTATATCGGTCAGGAGGCAGAAGTGCTTTTCGAGAAGGCTCCGAGGGGTAAGGCCATGCATGGGTTTACCAGAAACTATATTCGTGTGGAACTGCCTGCTCATGAAGCAGATCCCTCTCTCGACAATAAGTTAGTGAAGGTCAGACTTGGGGATTTGACGCCAGATAAGCAGGCTTTGAGAGTATGTAGTTTATAGTTTGTAATATATATTATTAAGGTACGCGTGAGAATGGAGAAGGTTGCAATAGTAATTCTGAACTGGAATGGACAGGCAATGCTTAGTCAATACCTGCCCTCAGTGCTGCAGTATTCGAGGGACGAGGCAACGGTCTATGTGGCTGATAATGCCTCTACAGACGGATCGGTTGAATTGCTTAGGCAACACTTCCCTGAGGTGAAGCTGATTCTCTTGGAGAAGAACTGGGGGTTTGCCGAGGGCTATAATAAGGCCTTGAAGCAGATTGATGCGGAATACTATCTGCTGCTGAACTCCGATATTGAGGTGACGCATCACTGGCTGACACCTCTGATAGAAATGATGGATAGTCATTCTGATGTGGCGGCCTGTCAGCCAAAGTTGCTATCTATCTTTGATAGAGACAGTTTCGAGTATGCAGGTGCGAGTGGAGGGTTCATTGACAAATACGGCTATCCGTTCTGTCGTGGCCGTATTTTCGAGACTGTAGAGGAAGACAACGGCCAGTATGACTATCAGACAGATTGTCTATGGGCTACAGGTGCTGCTCTGATGATACGGAGTAAGGACTATTGGGATGTGAACGGACTCGACGGACGCTTCTTTGCCCATAATGAGGAGATAGATCTTTGTTGGAGACTGCGTATAAAGGGGCGTCGGATTGTATGTCTGCCAGAATCTCAGGTCTATCACGTAGGTGGAGGAACCCTGCCAAAGGGAAATCCGATGAAGACGTTCCTTAACTTCCGCAATAACTTGACAATGCTTTACAAGTGCCTGCCTGACGAGGAATTGAAATCCGTTATGCGTTGGCGTTGGTTCCTTGACTACCTTGCTGCTTGGGAGATGCTGATATTAAAACGGAATATGGGTGATTTTAAGGCCATATACAGGGCAAGACGAGCCTTCAAGCGTTGGCGAAAAGATTTTGAGGCAGACCGTAGGTGCATCCAGGCCAGTCGTGTAATCAAAACAATACCAGAGCGAAAGGACTTTTCTTTGCTCTGGCAGTATTATGTGAAGGGACGGAAAACGTTCAGTACTTTACCTCAATAGGCTTTAAGACATCTTTTTTCCATTCTTGTAAGAACTCAAACCATTCCTTTGAGGAATGATATCCAAACGTCTCGTTGTCAGAACAATAGATGACCTTGTATGATAGGTGATTGTTGTCTGTGCCTACAACGAACGCGTAGTTGTCTTTGTTTGCTACCTCCTCGCTCCTGACGTATTTCATAGGTATGCAGATGCCGAGGCCGACAGTCTCACGCTTCCAATTGATAGTGTCACTTGAGGGCCAGTCGGTGCCCCAGCAGGCACGTAGGCCCTGTTTGTCGCTGAACTCCTCTGAACCTTTCACATTGATGATGCCCGTTGAGAACAGACGGTCTGAGACATCCTTGTTAAAGAACACGTCGACATCTGTATCGCGATGACCTCCGTATTGTGTATATCGGACGGTCATATTTACCCCTTGCCAACCTCGATCGAAGAGTTCTACAATGGTACGGAGGGGACCGTAGGAGATGATGCGCTGGGTTCGAGAGCGGACAGGATCAATCATTGTGGGTTCTTTGCCATCCCAGCCACGGAAAGCGCCCAGTCCGAAAGTGTTGCCCACCCAGAGCACGTCGTCGCCATACCCTTCTGTCTTCTGGTCTGGTTGCGTATAGAACTGTGTGGCCTCGAGCTCCAGACGTTTTTGGAACTTTCCATAGAGGTCGAGGGTTTGGCGTTTGTCGAAATAGATTCGTATGCCGTTTAATTCACTCTCAAAGTCTACACCATGATGATGCTGAATATTGTAGGAATTGGCACAGTCACCGCGGGCTGTAATCGACTCGATGAAATTGTTATGCTTGTTCTTTTCCTTCACCTTGTCGTTGCGGATGAGCATCTCGGCAAAGACACGGGCAGGGTAGGGACGTGGCTCTCCATCATTGAAGAGTTTGACTTCATATTTCTTTGTCTCTTTTCCTTTAAGATCAGTCAGGAAACATAGTTCATCGTAGGTGTCGTTCTGATCAAGGTCGTCGAGTTGACAGGGTATCTCCTGTCCTTCGGCTGTGATGAGGGCAGAACAGATATCACCAAAAGGAGCGAGACTGATGACGACAGGCTCATCAGTGCGGGCTGTCATTGAAGGGTTGCTGACACAGACAGTAATGGTCTGTTGTGCGAATGCTGCTGAGGATAGAACCATCAGGGCAATGGGAATGAAACGTCTTATCATACAATTAGTTTTAGTCGCTTACAAAAGTAATCAAAAACAGTGAAAAAGCATTCGATTTTTACACAAATAAACAAAAGTGTGCATTTCTGCTCCTTTTTTTTAAAATAATTAGGTTAAAATTTGGTTAAACAAATATTTTTTAGTAAATTTGCACGGTCTTTTAACAAATAGATAAAGATTGTAATAATTCGCTGTGCGTAAGATATATTATCTGTTGTTTGTAATAATGCTCAGTTGTATGGGCTGTGAATGGCAACTGAAGATGTCCGATGAAGGGGACGAGACGGTTGCTGTTGACCGCTATGACCGTATCCAGAGCCTTTATCTTACTACGGGCGACTTCTCTGCTCTCCAACAGATGAACACAGTGTTCCCAATGCAGACGAGGACTTTGATTGAGGACGTCCTGCGCATTGGGAAGGTCAATGAACCCGAGATAAACAAGACATTCCTCCACTTCTATCAGGACACTATTCTGCAGGCTCTCATCGCTGAGACGCAACAGCAGTATGCCAGTATGGATGATATCAATGAGCAGCTGACACGAGCTTTCCGTTACCTTCGGAAACATATTCCCAATATGGAGATGCCAGAGATATACGCTCAGATTGGCTCGTTGGACCAGAGTGTAATTGTTGGTAATAATACTATAGGTATCTGTCTCGACAAATATTTAGGTACTGACTATTCCCTCTACAAGAAACCAGAGTATGGTTATTCCGAGGAGCAGCTAAGGATGATGAATCGCCGGTATATCGTGCCAGACTGTATAGGATTCTATCTTCTGAGCCTTTATCCGATGCCACTTGAAAGAGAACTGACTCAAGAGGAGCGAGACGTACACATAGGTAAGATACAGTGGGTAGTTGACGAGGCCATGGGAGAGGATGTTTTTACCACAAAGTATACCCGTATGGCTGACCGCTATATGAAACGCAATAAGAATATTACCGTTGACCAGTTGTTGCGGAACAACGAGTACTCAGAATTCTACTAAACATCAGAAACACAAATATGATCAGACTAAGAGATTTTATTCTTTCAGTTGCAATATGCCTTGCCAGTTCATCAATGGCAACTGGTGAGCAACTGGACTTGAAAGCCATTACCCAAGGTAAGTTTTCCCAGAAGACAATGACAGCCGTTCGTCCGATGGCCGATGGTGAGACGTATACCCAGATCAGTGCTGACGGAAAACAGATAGTGACTTATTCGTTCCGTACGGGAAAGCAAGAGAGTGTCATTTTCGATGCCGCCACAGCCAGGGGAGGTCAGGTGACCAGAGTGGACAACTACATAATGAGTCCTGACGGACGCCGGATATTGATACAGACAGGAACAAGGCCTGTCTATCGCCGATCGTTCACTGCCACCTACTATATCTATGATATCCGGAACAACAAACTGGAACCTCTGAGTGACGGAGGCCCTCAGCAGACACCTGTTTTTTCACCCGATGGTAACCTGATAGCCTTTGTCAGGGATAATAATATCCATTTGGTGAAACTGCTCTATGACAATGCAGAGAGTCAGGTGACCACTGACGGGAAGTTTAATGAGGTTCTAAACGGCATTCCCGACTGGGTTTATGAGGAGGAGTTCTCCACCAACTCATCGATGGTGTTCTCGGCAGATTCGAAGCAAATCATATGGATACGCTATGATGAGAGTGAGGTGAGGCAATACTCACTGACTATGTATAAGGGCTTGTATCCTGAGCATCAGCAGTATGCGGAATATCCAGGTGAATATACCTATAAATATCCTGTTCCAGGACAGGTAAACTCGAAAGTCAGCGTACATAGTTTTGACATCAAGTCGCATCAAACCCGTCGCATCGACTTACCTTTGGATGCCGACGGCTATATTCCACGTATCAAAGCCACAAGTGATCCGACGAAGATTGCCATCTTCACCCTGAATCGTCATCAGGACCTTCTTCGCATCTATATGGCAAACCCTCTTTCTACAGTTTGTCAACTGGCAATAGAGGACAAGGTGGATAAGTATATCAAGGAAGAGACTTTCGAGGAAGTACAGCTGACAGATAAACATATCCTCCTGCCTAGTGAGCGTGACGGATATAATCACCTGTATCTGTACACCCTGAATGGCCAGCTGGTGCGTCAGATAGTGAAAGACAAGTTTGTGGTTGAGCACGTCTATGGCTATGATGAACAGACAGGCGATACCTACTTTGCTGCCAATCCCAACGGTCCTACCGACCAGCAGGTGATGGTGGCTCACGCCAATGGAAAGATGGAAATCTTGTCGCAGAAAGCTGGTGTGAATGATGCCATATTCAGTACAAACTATAAGTACTTCATCAATATTTGGAGTGACCTTAATCATCCCTTGCAATACACTTTGTGCCAGAACACTGGCAAGGTGTTGCAGACATTGATTGACAATAGGGAACTGATGGAGAAACTCGCGTCCTATGACCTTGGAACGAAGGAACTCTTTTCCTTTACCACGTCGGAAGGTGTGCTGTTGAATGGCTGGATTGTGAAGCCTTCGGACTTTAATCCTGCCAAGAAATATCCTGTCATTATGTATCAGTATGGAGGTCCGGGTAATCAACAGGTGTCTAACCGTTGGGGAATAGGCATGAGTGGCAATGGTGCAATTTTGGAACAATATCTTGCTCAGCAGGGTTATATCTGTGTCTGTGTGGATAATCGTGGTACTGGTGGCCGTGGTGCAGAGTTTGAGAAGTGTACCTATCTGCGACTGGGTGAACTGGAAGCTCGTGATCAAGTGGAGACGGCTCTGTGGCTAGGGAAGCAGGCCTATGTCGACAAGGATCGTATCGGCATCTGGGGATGGTCATATGGTGGTTGGAATACACTGATGTCAATGTCAGAGGGGCGTCCTGTGTTCCGTGCCGGTGTGGCCATAGCTCCTCCTACCTGTTGGCGCTATTATGACTCTATCTACACAGAGCGTTATATGCGTACCCCACAGGAGAACAGGCAGGGTTATGACGAGGTAAATCCAATCAGCAGGGCTCCTCAACTGCATGGTGAGCTGTTGCTCTGTCACGGACTTGCCGACGATAATGTACACTATCGTAATACAGCAGAGTATGTTGAGGCCCTGGTACAGGCAGACAAGGATTTCAGGCAATTGGTATATACGAACCGCAATCACAGCATATATGGTGGAAACACACGTCATCACTTGTTCCGTCAGGCTTTAAACCATTTTAACGCTACATTAAAATAAATGGTGTCTTCTGAAAAAATATAAAATAATTGAAGGAATCGTGTTATTTCACCAAAAAGTTTGTAACTTTGCAGTCGATTTCTATATATTTGTATTAGTAAGATGAAAATAGTCAAAGGGTTAGGAATATGTCTGCTTGCCATATTGGTTTCAGCAGGATTTGTTTCATGCAGCAAAGATGAATATAGCAGCCGTCTGAAGGAACTGATTATTAAGGATCTGACTTTTGAGTGTGATGAGGAGGCTGGTGCCCTAGATCACACCACCACATTCCGCAATGAAGATCTGACAAACTATCGTGCCATTTCTGATGCTGCTTGGTGTCAAGTGTCTATCGATGCCTCCAAGTCGCAGATGACTGTGACGGTTGATGAGAACGATAGTTTTGATGAGCGTACGGCTGTCGTGACATTGACGGATGTCCTCGCTGAAGGCATCTCCCGCACATTTACTGTGAAACAGAAGCAGAACAATGTGATTCGTATATCAGAGAAATTTTATACCGTAGGTACTGATGGCAAATCCTTTGAGATTCCGTTTGAACATAACGTGAACGACTACGAGGTAAGCAGTAGTGCCACCTGGCTTAAATTCCAAGTTAAACGTACAAGAGGTCTTTCCACGTCAACGATTGAGGTAAGTGTTGATAAGAATGACTCTGGTGCAGCAAGAACAGCTTTCCTTACTATTGACAGTGAAATCATAGGTGAACCCGTTAAGATTCGTATTGATCAGGAGTATGTCGTTAAAGAGTATTTCAACTTGATAAATGATGACTATACGATTGACGAGCGAGGAGGCAATATTTCCGTCAATGCTCAGACCAATATGACTTCGTTTGACATTTTCGCACCAGAGGATTCCTGGGCAAAACTTGGCGAATTGGAATTTTATACTGAATTGTTAGCTGTCACGCAGCATGTCATCGTGGAGCCGTTAACAGAAAAAGTGCCCAGCAGAACGACATATATGTATTTGCATAGCGAGACCATAACAATTACTCAGTATAGGAACATCTATCTATTGGATACAAGTGTAAGTATCATACAGGGTGATTCGTATACGCTGAGCCTGTATAATTATGAGGATGAGGCTGTCAAATGGTCTTCGTCAAATGAGAGGGTTGTTGCTGTGGATGGTGATGGCACTATTACTGGTGTTGGAGCTGGTGAGGCTATCATTACTGTATCATCTGCAAATGGGAAACATACCGATACAGTTGTCGTGACGGTTCAGAGTCCACAAGACCTCAGCGAACATTTCAGTGTTGAGTGGCAGCCATATTATGATGTTATTAATGGCGCGAAGACCATCACGTCTTTGAGTTGTACCCTCAATAACGAGAGCAATCGCTCGATACAGTTGACGAGGTGTGATATCTATTGCGACTTGAAGTATTACAGTACAATGGAGTATAATTCCAGATCTGGCGTCCTTGGTCCAGGAGAGAGCAAGAAAGTAACGTTTGATAATTTGGGAGGTAAGGCAAGTAAGTTTGGCTTTACTGTGGTATGGTATTACTCCTACAATGGTGGCAACTATGAATACCGTTGTGAATATAAAGAATAGATATTAGAAGTAATGGTATAAAAAAAGAGGCTGCGACTGCAGCCTCTTTTGCATTTAATAGGCGAAAAGCGGATAGTCCTTCATCTTCTCGTTGACTCGCTGACGGACGGAAGCAATCACCTGCTCGTTTTCAGGATCGTTGAGCACTTCCTCAATCCAGGCAGCAATCTGCACCATCAGATCTTCCTTGGCACCACGGGTAGTGATGGCAGGAGTACCAAGACGGATACCACTGGTCTGGAAGGCGCTGCGGCTGTCGAACGGCACCATGTTCTTGTTGACGGTGATGTCTGCTGCAACCAGGGCGTTCTCTGCCACCTTACCAGTCAGGTCGGGATACTTCGAGCGCAAGTCTACGAGCATAGAGTGGTTGTCTGTACCACCGCTGACGATGCCGAATCCACGCTTGACAAGTTCCTCAGCCAGCACCTTGGCGTTCTTCTGAACCTGCTTGGCCCACTCCTTGAACTCAGGTTGGAGAGCCTCTCCGAATGCAACGGCCTTGGCAGCGATGACGTGCTCCAGCGGACCACCCTGCTGACCAGGGAAGACGGCAGAGTTAAGCAGTGTAGACATCTTCTTCACGACACCTTTCGGAGTGGTGTAACCCCAGGGGTTGTCGAAGTCCTTACCCATCAGGATGATACCACCACGCGGACCACGAAGGGTCTTGTGGGTCGTAGAAGTCACGATGTGAGCATATTTCACAGGATTCTCCAGCAGACCGGCTGCAATCAGTCCAGCGGGGTGAGCCATATCAATCATCAGCAGGGCACCCACCTTGTCGGCAATCTCACGCATACGCTTGTAGTCCCATTCACGGCTATAGGCCGAGCCGCCGCCGATAATCAGCTTGGGCTTGTGTTCCAGGGCTAGCTGCTCCATCTCGTCGTAGTCCACACGGCCCGTCTCCTTGTTCAGGTTGTAGCCGATGGGGTTGTAGATGATACCAGAGGTATTGACATGCGAACCATGGGAAAGGTGACCACCGTGATCGAGGTTCAGACCCATGAAGGTGTCGCCCGGCTTCAGCA
>CAMKSE010000027.1 GCA_946415365.1 uncultured Prevotellaceae bacterium | reverse complement strand
GACCCGCGACCCCAACCTTGGCAAGGTTGTGCTCTACCAACTGAGCTATTTCCGCCTTTTTTCGAGTGTCGGTATTTTCGGCTTCACCTCAGCAAAAAAAAGATATTTTACTCTCGGCTTACGCGATAATTCCGCTTTCTCTCGGCTATCTCTCTCGATAGCGGGTGCAAAGGTAATGCTTTTTTTGGAACTGGCAAACTTTTTCGCTGTTTTTTTTCAAAAAAACTTCTAATCCATCCTGTTTTCGTAGTCTGCGTAGCCAAATTCACGAAGAATTTCCAGTTTACCATCCTCATGGAGCATGCCGATGGAGGGATGACGCACACCGTTGAACATGTTCGTCTTGACGGTAGTATAATGGATCATGTCCTCAAAAATAACTTCCTCGCCTATCTGCAATTCATGATCGAAGCGCCAATATCCCATATAGTCGCCACTCAGACAACTGTTGCCCCCAAGACGGTAACTTTGAACTTTGAACTTTGAGCTTTGAACTTTATGATTACATTCTGGGATGTGTGTGGCGTTGCGGACGTCGGGGAAGTACGGCATTTCCAGGCAGTCGGGCATGTGACAGGTGAAACTCACGTCGAGAATGGCTGTACGGATTCCCTTGTCCTCTACGATGTCCACTACGTGTGACACCAGCGGGCCCGTCTGCCAGGCAAAGGCACTACCAGGCTCCAGTATCACCTTCAACCAAGGATAGCGGCTGCGGAAGTCCTGCATCAGACGTACAAGCAGGTCAACGTCGTAGTCCTTACGCGTCATAAGGTGTCCGCCTCCGAAATTGATCCATTCCAACTGTGGGAACCAGCGCGAAAACTTCTCCTCGATATGTTTCAGTGTACGTTCGAACACATCAGCCCCACTCTCACAGTGACAGTGACAGTGAAAGCCTCTGATATCGTCAGGCAAGGTTTCTGGCAGCTTATCGGCAGAAACGCCGAAGCGTGTCCCAGGAGCACAGGGATTATACAGTAGCGTGCCCACCTCCGAATACTCAGGATTAACACGCAGTCCCAGCGAACAATCCTTTGCGCGCTCATGAAAACGCTCATACTGCGACAGGGAGTTAAACGTCAGGTGCGATGAGCAGGCTACGATCTCATCAAACTCATCGTCGGTATATGCTGGCGAATAGGTGTGTGCTGGAGCACCGAACCTGTCATATGCCAGTCTTGCCTCAGCCAGCGAACTGGCCGTCGTAGCGTTTATATACTCACGGAAGATGGGAAAGGTCTTCCATAGTGCGAAGGCCTTGAAGGCGAGGATAATCTCTATATCTGCTTTCGCCGCAACACCGGCGATAAGCGTCAGGTTGCGGCGAAGTTTCCGTTCCTCTATAATATAAATAGGTGTAGGCATTATTTCTTTAGTGGTATAAGAACACTGAACGTACTCCCCTGCCCTTCTATCGACTCTACGGTGCAATCGCCGTCGTTCTTACGAGCGAAGTCCTGACAGAGTTGCAGTCCAAGTCCGGAGCCTTCCTCACCGTCTGTACCATAGGTGGTCTCTCCTTTGTGGAAGATGGATCCCAAACGGTCAGCAGCAATACCCACACCATGGTCGCATACGCTCACCTTCGCAAAATCGCCTTCTTCCTTCAAGATGATTTCTATGGTGGAGTCTTCGGGTGAGAATTTGATGGCGTTGGACAGGAAGTTGCGCACGATGGTCTTTAACATATCGTTGTCGGCAATAACCTTCACGTCGCCGTCCAATGGCTGATAGTCCAATTTTATACGCTTCGTCTGTGCGATAATATCGAATATCTCCACTACACCAGGGATGATGTCGTTGAGGTTCAGTTCCTGTTTCACCACCGTCAGCCTGCCCGTCTGACTCTTCGTCCATTTCAGCAAGTTATCCAGCAGATCATGTACTTCCTCCGACTCACGGTTAGCCTGGTCGAGCAGCGTGTAAAGTTCCTCACCTACTGTCTCAGGCGATGCCGATGCCACCACAAGGTTAAGCACCATTCGGATACTGGCCATAGGTGAGCGCAGGTCGTGGGCTATCACTGAGTACATCTTGTCGCGGTTATTCAGCGTGGCACGCAGTTCGGAGTTCTGTTTCTCAATGATACGCTTAGCTGCCACAAGTGAGATCTGTTGCATCACACGCATCACGAGCTCCTCCTTGTTGAAGGGCTTTGTCAAGAAGTCGTTGGCTCCCACCTGGAAACCTCGCACCAGATCCTGCGGGGTGTTCAGGGCCGTAAGGAAGATGATGGGGATATCCCTGGTCGTCGCATCCTTCTTCAGCACCACCGCCGTGTCGAAACCATTAATATCAGGCATCATCACGTCGAGCAGAATAAGATCTGGATGTTCCGTCTTGGCAACCTCAATACAGGTTGTACCGTTGTTGGCTGTGCAAACCTGGAACTGTTCATTAGTCAACAATATCTTGAGCAGCAACACGTTGCTGACCACATCGTCGACGATTAATATCTTATAATCGCTTCGGTTAATTTTTGACTCTAAACTCTCTACTGCATCCATGGTTAGTCAGAGTGAATTAGTTATTTTGAGTGCAAATATAGGTAAATAAAACGAATTCTCCAAATATTTGGCTGATTTTTTTATCTTTACTCTACTGTCACCGACTTTGCGAGATTTCTCGGCTGGTCTACGTTCTTGCCTTTGCACACGGCCACATGGTATGCCAACAACTGCAGAGGTATTGTGGCCACCAGGGGCTCAAGGCATTCCAGAACGTCGGGCAGCTCAATCACCTCATCGGCAATTTTCGCTATGGTGTCATCGCCTTTCGAGACGAGAGCGATGACCTTACCCTGACGCGCCTTGATCTCCTGGATGTTCGACAGCACCTTCTCATACATGGCGTTGTGCGTGGCGATGACCACCACAGGCATATCCGAGTCAATCAGTGCAATCGGACCGTGTTTCATCTCGGCTGCAGGATATCCCTCAGCGTGGATATATGAGATTTCCTTTAATTTCAGGGCACCTTCCAAAGCTACGGGATAAGAGAAACCTCGACCAAGATACAGGAAGTTATGTGCATAAGTGAAAGTACGTGCAAGATCGGCCACCTTGTCGTTCGTCTGTAGCACCTCACGGATCTTCACAGGGATCTCACTCAGGCCCTTGACAATCTTCAGGTATTCCTGGCGGTCAACGGTACCCTTCGCCTCAGCCAGTGCAAGAGCAAACATCGTAAGCACTGTCACCTGACCAGTAAACGCCTTCGTAGAGGCCACACCGATCTCAGGACCCACATGGATATAGGTACCTGTATCAGTAGCTCTTGGTATCGAGGAACCGATAGCGTTACATATGCCATAGATAAATGCTCCCTTTTCCTTTGCCAACTGTACTGCTGCCAACGTATCGGCAGTCTCACCACTCTGAGAAATGGCAATCACCACGTCGTCCTTTGTCACGACGGGATTCCTGTATCTGAATTCGCTGGCATACTCCACCTCAACGGGAATACGACAGAGAGTCTCTATCATTTGTTTGCCAATCAGTCCTGCGTGCCAAGAAGTACCGCAGGCCACAATCACCACCCTCTTTGCGTTAAGCAACTGACGACGGTAATCGATTAATGCAGAAAGTGTTACGTGGTCTGCTTCAACATTCACTCGACCTCTCATGCAGTTCTTCAGACACTCAGGCTGCTCAAAGATTTCCTTCAGCATGAAGTGGGGATAACCACCCTTCTCAATCTGTCCGAGGTCGATATCCACCTTCTTCACCTTCAGCTCCTGTTCCTCGCCGAGGATACTGAACACGTGGAGATCCTGACCGCGACGTATTACTGCGATATTACCATCCTCCAAGTACACAACCTTATTCGTATACTCCACAATTGGACTTGCGTCAGAGCCGAGGAAGAACTCATCCTCACCGATACCCACCACCAGCGGACTCTGCTTACGGGCTGCAATAATCTGATCAGGGTCGTTCTTGTCGAGCACAGCAATGGCATAGGCACCGATAACCTGATAAAGAGCCACCTGAACAGCTTCCAACAGGTCGAGATGTTTTTTTACCATGATGTATTCAATCAGTTGCACAAGCACCTCGGTGTCGGTATCGCTTACAAAGGTAACACCCTTTGCTACTAATTTATGCTTCAGATCGGCGTAGTTCTCAATGATACCGTTGTGGATGATGGCCAGGTTCTTCGATGAAGAATAGTGCGGGTGGGCGTTCCTCGATGAAGGTTCTCCGTGTGTGGCCCAACGCGTATGGGCTATGCCAACCGTTCCGTTCACGTCCTTGTCGGCACAATACTCCGTCAGGTTATCCACCTTACCCTTTGTCTTATACACATTCAAATCACCGTCATTGTTCAGCAGAGCCACTCCGGCACTATCGTAACCGCGATATTCCAACCTACGAAGACCTTTAATCAGGATAGGAAAAGCATCCTGTTTGCCAATATATCCTACAATTCCACACATAATCTTAATTTAGTTTATGTTTTTTACTATTTATTTCGGCTGCAAAATTATTAAAAAACCTTTAAACGACCAAAGAAATAGATGATTTTTTTATAACACAGAAAGGTGACAGATTATTTCTGCCACCCTTCACTATTATTGCCAATATGACTTTTCTGCTCTGACTACAAATCGTTGTAATTCTGTACGTCGAAGGTTGAGGTGCGCATGTCGCCCGTATCGTAGCCCTTTTTCAACCAACGCTTACGCTGGTCACTGGTACCGTGGGTGAACGACTCGGGTGTAGCACGGCCCTGAGCCTTCTTCTGCAGCCAGTCATCACCGATGGCCTTAGCCAGTTCGAGTCCTTTCTCAAGGTCGCCGTACTCCATAGAATGATTCATAGCATCCTCATAGTGTGCCCATACGCCGGCATAGTAGTCGGCCAGCAGTTCCAGACGTACGCTGATCTTGTTGGCGGAGACTTTATCACTTGAATTCATTGCCTGATGTGCCTTAGAGAGTGTACCTGTCAGATATTCCACATGATGTCCGATCTCGTGGGCAATAACGTAAGCATAAGCGAAAGTGTTACCCTCAACCCCCAACTGACGTTTCATCTGGGTGAAGAACGAAAGGTCGATGTAGAGTTTTTGGTCACCTGAGCAATAGAAGGGCCCTACGGCAGCAGTAGCGTTACCACAGGCAGAGTTCACCTGATTGGTGAACAACACGAGCGTCGGAGAGGTATAGGTGCCGCCCATCTTCTCAAACACAGGCCCCCACACATCCTCCGTAGAGGCGAGAATCTTCTTGCAGTCGCTGGCCAGAGCCTGCTCTTCCTCGGTGAAGTTCTCCTCACCGACAGTCTCCGTTGGAACCGACATCTGCTGTTGGGCAGCCTGCAATCCAGCCTCAAGAGGGTTGCCTCCGCTCATCCAGGCGAACAATGCTGCGATGATGATTGCACCGATACCACCACCGGCCACTGCTTTTCCACTAATTCCTCTGCGGTCTTCCACATTGGAACTTTCTCTTCTTCCGTCTAATTTCATAATTTTTTAGTTTTTAAGTTAATATTTATTGTTTATTTTTAAATATTTATTATTCAAATAATTATATCACCTAACTGTCATATGAAAACAGCCTTGCTTTACTTCATATTTGATGTAGCAACGCCCCTGTTCTCGCATATCACGCAGTACCTCGGAGAGTACCCATTTCAACGTATCATTGCGAACCTCTCGTCGAGGTGGACCATCGGGGTTCTCTACCGTCTTGTAGCGGTTGTAACAAATGTCAAAAGTAGTGCCGTAGAGATGACAGGAATTCTCTGTGGCATTCCCGTTACGACGACGAAGCTTAACCACATCTTCCTGAGAACGTAATACGCTGGTAACGATTACCTTATGAAGAGGAACGCCTTTCACATAGAGACTGTCGAAGAACGCCTGTCCAATATCTTGAAGCAGTACGGCAGCCCTCGGCACGAGATAGGGAATACTCGAGTAGAGCGGGTCTACATGAAAATATGGATTCGCTCCTACATATACCAGTTCACGCTTACGCGACTCAGCATCTTCACGGTTCATGACTGGTGTCACTCCCCAGCGGTTGGCAGCCGTCAGCTGCAAGCCGTTGGTATCGGGAAAGGCTTCGGCATAACTGGACACAGAACGGATCTTATGTACGGTCTGTTTATGGTTTACAAAAGAATGGTCTTCGCTATGCGAAGAGACTGAGGCAGAAGTGGCTGATGGCGTACGGGCGACGGCCACCTCTGGCCAGATCCATCGTACGCAAGCAAGCAGCAGTACCACCGCCAGAAAACCTAACAGATATCCTTTTTTTGTCAGTTTCATTAGAAAAAACACCAATTTGGGCGCAAAGATAACAAAATTTTTGGTGAATTCTATGTAATCTGTGGCTTTTTTTGTAATTTTGCACGCAAAATAAGTTAGAAAGCATTGACAGAGAAGCATATCGTACTGGAGGATATTGATCCCTTGACTTTCTATGGGGTGAGCAACGTACATCTTCAGATGTTGCGTTCACTATATCCCAAGCTGCGGATAGTGGCCCGCGACAACGTCATACGGGTGCTGGGCGATGAGGAACAGATGGCTTCGTTCGAAGAGGCGGTGGAAGGGATGCGCCAGCACGTGCTGCGCTTCAATGCCATCAAGGACGAGGATATCCTCGACTTCGTAAAGGGACACCGCAAGAGCGACGAAGTGCCTGACGACGTAGTGGTCTACACCATGTCCGGACGTCCTATCAAGGCCCGCACGAAGAACCAGCAACGGCTGATAGAGGCCTACCATCAGAACGACATGGTGTTTGCCGTAGGACCTGCAGGCACGGGAAAAACCTATCTCTCCATAGCACTGGCCGTGAAGGCCTTGAAGGAGAAAACGGCGAAGAAGATCATCCTCTCGCGTCCCGCTGTGGAGGCGGGAGAGAAACTTGGATTCCTGCCTGGCGACATGAAAGAAAAGATAGACCCATACCTGCAGCCGCTTTACGACGCGCTGGAGGACATGCTGCCACAGGTGAAGTTGCAGGACATGATGGAGAAGCACGTGATACAGATTGCGCCACTGGCCTTTATGCGCGGACGCACACTTTCCGACGCTGTAGTTATCCTTGACGAGGCACAGAATACCACAACCGCACAGATCCGCATGTTCCTCACTCGCATGGGCTGGAACACGAAGATGATCATCACGGGCGATATGACTCAGATAGACCTGCCACACTCCCAGAAGAGCGGTCTCATCGAGGCCCTACATATATTAAATAATGTGGAAGGAATAGGCGTGGTAAACCTCGACCGTTCGGACATCGTCCGCCACAAACTCGTCACCCGCATTGTCAACGCCTACGAGAATTACGATAAGGAAGTGAAAAGTGAATAGTTACAAAGATATGAAAGCATTAACAAAGACTGAGTTCCAGTTTGAGGGACAGAAGAGCGTTTATCACGGGAAGGTCCGTGACGTGTACAACATCAACGACAACCTGATGGTGATGGTAGCCACTGACCGCATCTCCGCGTTCGACGTAGTGCTGCCTAAGGGCATTCCCTACAAGGGACAGGTGCTGAACCAGATTGCTGCCAAGTTCCTCGACGCCACGACGGACATCTGTCCGAACTGGAAGCTCGCTACACCTGACCCGATGGTGACCGTCGGTCTGAAGTGCGAAGGCTTCCGTGTGGAGATGATCATCCGCAGCATCCTCACTGGTTCTGCCTGGCGTGAGTACAAGAACGGCTGTCGTGAGCTCTGCGGTGTGAAGCTACCCGACGGTATGAAGGAGAACGAGCGTTTCCCTGAACCCATCATCACTCCGACTACGAAGGCCGACGAGGGGCACGACATGAATATCTCCCGTGAGGAAATCATCGCCCAAGGGCTGGTATCGGCAGAGGACTATGCCGTGATGGAGGACTACACCCGTAAGATTTTCAAGCGCGGACAAGACATCGCAGCTAAGCGCGGACTTATCCTCGTCGACACGAAGTACGAATTCGGCAAACGCGACGGTAAGGTGTATCTCATCGACGAAATCCATACCCCCGACTCCAGCCGTTATTTCTATGCCGAGGGCTACGAGGAGAAGCTGGCCAAGGGCGAGCCCCAACGTCAGCTCTCGAAAGAGTTCGTGCGCCAGTGGCTCATCGAGCACAACTTCATGAACGAGCCTGGACAGGTGATGCCTGAGATTACCGACGAGTATGCAAATAGCGTCAGCGACCGTTATATCGAACTCTACGAGCACATCGTCGGTGAGCGCTTCGAGCGTGAGGACACCGAAGGAGACATCGCCGCACGTATCGAGCAGAACGTCAGCAGCTGGCTGAACGCCTTTAAGAGCAAATAACTAGTAAACTAGTCCGACTAGTAAAACTAGTACAACTAGCTATGAACTACGAGCAGGAGGCTATAAAACCCTACGGGGCTGAGGAAGGCAAGGCGCAGCAGGTGGAGCAGATGTTCGACAACATCGCCCCCTCCTACGACAAGCTGAACCACCGTCTGTCGTGGAATATTGACAAAGGCTGGCGACGGAAGGCCATTTGCCAACTGGAGCCACACAAGCCTCAGACACTGCTCGACATCGCCACAGGCACCGGCGACTTCGCCATCCTCGCAGCAGAGATGCTACGACCCACAAGACTCGTGGGAGCTGATATCAGCGAGGGAATGATGGAGGTAGGACGGCAGAAGGTCAGGGAAAAAGGTCTCGACAGCATCATATCTTTCGAGCGTGAGGACTGTACAGCACTCTCCTACCCCGATGCCACCTTCGACGCTGTAACGGCTGCCTTCGGCATACGAAACTTTGCTGACCTCGACAAGGGACTCATCGAGATGTGCCGCGTGCTGAAAGAAGGTGGACACCTGAGTATCGTCGAACTGACTACACCCGTAGCATTCCCGATGAAGCAGCTGTTCCACGTGTATGCCCATACGGTACTGCCCGTCTACGGACGGCTCATCTCTAAGGACAATAGCGCGTACAGCTACTTGACGAAAACCATCGAGGCCTTCCCACAAGGCGAACGTATGGTGGAGATACTTAAAAAAGCTGGATTCAGGGAGGCCAGCTTCCAGCGCCTCACCTTCGGCATCTGCACGATGTATTTTGCAACAAAATAACACAATTATGGACAGGTACGGTTTAATTGGCTACCCTTTGGGGCACTCCTTTTCCATCAGCTACTTCAACCAGAAGTTTGCCGATGAGAACATCAATGCCAAGTACGAGAACTTCGAGATTCCGAGCATAGACATCCTGCCGGAGGTCATTGACAGTCACCCCGACCTGCGGGGACTGAACGTAACCATTCCTTACAAGGAGAAAGTCATGCCTTTCCTCGACAACATCACGCCAGAGGCCAGAGCCATAGGAGCCGTGAACGTTATCCGCGTGACCCACCAGGGCAACAAGACTATCCTGAAGGGCTACAACAGCGATGTCATCGGCTTCACACAGAGCATTGAGCCGATGATTGACAAGAAATGGCACCATAAGGCGCTCGTACTCGGCACTGGAGGTGCATCGAAGGCCATCTGCTATGGTTTGAAGTCACTGAACATTGAGCCAGTTCTGGTGAGCCGCTACGAACGGCCTGACACCATACAGTACAAGAGCATCACGCCGGAAGTAATCAAGGAGTACAATGTTATCGTAAACTGCACACCTTTAGGCATGTATCCCCATACCGAAGAGTGTCCTGACCTGCCCTACGAGGCGATGGATTCCCACACCATCTGCTACGACCTTATCTACAACCCTGACCAGACGCTCTTCATGCGCAAGGGTGCTGAACATGGTGCCGACGTCAAGAACGGCCTTGAAATGCTGTTACTTCAAGCATTTGTCAGTTGGGAATTCTGGCACGAAAAATAAGAGAACATAGAAACAAATAAAGAATGAGATGGACAACAGATATATGATGCGTGGCGTGAGTGCCGCCAAGGAAGACGTACACAACGCGATAAAGAACATTGACAAGGGGATCTTCCCACAGGCTTTCTGCAAGATCATCCCTGACATTCTGGGCGGCGACCCCGAGTATTGTAACATTATGCACGCTGACGGCGCCGGCACGAAGTCGGCACTCGCCTACATGTACTGGAAAGAGACCGGTGACCTTTCTGTTTGGAAGGGCATCGCCCAAGACGCCATCGTAATGAACACTGACGACCTGCTCTGTGTAGGAGCCGTGGACAACATTCTTGTTTCCAGCACCATTGGCCGCAACAAGATGCTCATCCCAGGTGAGGTGATATCAGCCATCATCAACGGCACCGACGAGCTGCTGGCAGAACTCCGTGAGATGGGTATTGGCATCTGGCCCACAGGTGGTGAGACGGCCGACGTTGGCGACCTCGTGCGCACTATCATTGTCGACTCCACCGTTACCTGCCGCATGCGTCGCGCTGACGTCATCGACAATGCGAACATCCGTCCTGGCGATGTCATCGTGGGCCTCTCCTCTACAGGACAGGCTACCTACGAGAAGCGTTACAATGGAGGTATGGGCTCAAACGGCCTCACCTCCGCACGCCATGACGTCTTCGCCAAATACCTCGCAGAGAACTATCCTGAGAGCTACGACCACACTGTGCCTGACGAGCTTGTTTACAGTGGCAGATACCACCTTACTGACACAGTAGAAGGCTCTCCTGTCGATGCAGGACAGCTTGTACTGTCGCCTACGCGCACTTATGCCCCAGTCATTAAGAAGTTGCTCGACGAGCTGCGTCCTGAGATCCATGGAATGGTTCACTGTACTGGCGGCGCTCAGACAAAGGTGTTGCACTTTGTGAATGACAATTGCCGGGTGATCAAGGACAACATGTTCCCCGTGCCCCCACTCTTCCGCGCTATCCACGAGTGTTCCGGCACCGATTGGCGCGAGATGTACCAGGTGTTCAACATGGGGCATCGCATGGAGATTTACATCCGTCCCGAGATTGCCGAGCAGGTTATAAACATAGCCAGAACATTTAACATCGACGCTCAGGTTGTAGGTCATATCGAAGAAGGATCCAAGAGTCTGACCATCCAATCCGAGTTCGGCACATTTGATTATTAACAACAGAAAACATGGACAATAACAGTATATTGCAGAAACTCGACGGCTTGGAGGCACGCTTCGAGGAGGTGTCTACACTGATTACAGACCCCGACGTGATAGCCGATCAAAACCGTTTTGTAAAACTGACTAAGGAATACAAAGACCTAGGTGACATCATGGATGCCCGTAAGCGTTACATCAACTGTCTGAACGGCATCAAGGAGGCCAAGGACATCCTTGCCAACGAGACCGATCCTGAGATGAAGGAGATGGCCCGCGAGGAACTTGCAGCCAATGAGGAGCTTCAACCAAAACTTGAAGAGGAAATCAAGATAGCACTGATTCCCAAAGACCCAGAGGATGCGAAGAACGTACAGATGGAGATTCGTGCCGGTACTGGTGGCGACGAGGCTTGTCTCTTCGCTGGCGACCTGTTCAAGATGTACAAGAGCTATTGCGAGTCGAAGGGCTGGCAGCTCTCAATCACCAGTGTCTCCGAGGGAGCTGTGGGCGGTTTCAAGGAAATCGACTTCGCCGTATCAGGAGCCGATGTCTATGGCACGCTGAAATACGAGTCTGGTGTTCACCGCGTGCAGCGAGTGCCCGCCACAGAGACTCAAGGACGTATGCACACCTCTGCTGCCACAGTGGCCGTGCTGCCCGAGGCTGACAAGTTTGAGGTGCACGTGAACGAAGGTGAGATCAAATGGGACACTTTCCGCTCCAGCGGTGCTGGTGGTCAGAATGTAAACAAGGTGGAGTCCGGTGTACGCCTGCGTTATATGTGGAAAAATCCCAACACTGGCGAGACCGAGGAGATACTTATCGAGTGTACCGAGACGCGCGACCAACCGAAGAACAAGGAGCGTGCCCTCTCGCGTCTATACACCTTTATCTACGACAAGGAGCACCAAAAGTATATGGATGACATCGCCTCGCGCCGAAAGAGTCTTGTCTCGACGGGCGACCGAAGTGCTAAGATCCGCACCTACAATTTCCCCCAGGGCCGCGTCACCGACCACCGCATCGGCTACACCACCCATGACTTACAGGGCTTCCTCGGAGGTGACATTCAAGCCATGATCGATGCACTGACTGTAGCTGAAAACGCTGAACGCATGAAAGAAACAGAGCTGTAATATGAGCGATAAATTGAAAAAGTTCTGGGCACCCATGAAAGAGGGGTTCAATAAAGAACATTTCATCATGAACTTCATGGGAGCGTTGGGAATTATCCCATGTGGATGGATAAGCAGAGAACTAGATAACCTCTGGGTTGGTTTCGGTGTCCTCATCCTTTGGTGGGCGCTTGTAGTCCTTTTTTACCTGTCTTATCGTTATCTAAAAAACAAATAATATGACACGCAAAGAACTGATAGAGCAGATTAAGGAGAAGCAGAGTTTTCTCTGCGTTGGTCTCGATACGGATATCGACAAAATCCCACAGTGCATCATCGATGAGGCTAAAGCCAAGGACGGCGAGGACTACGTGTTCCGCGCCCTCTGCGAGTTCAACGCCCTCATCATTGATGCCACAGCACCCTACTGTGTCGCCTATAAGCCCAATCTAGCCTTCTATGAGGCCTACGGCGTTGACGGTCTGCTAGCTTTCGAGGCCACCGTAGAGTATCTGAAAGAGGAGTACCCCAAACACTTCATCATCGCCGATGCCAAGCGTGGTGACATAGGCAACACGTCAAAAATGTATGCCAAGACATTCTTCGAGCAGAACGACGTCGATGCCCTCACCGTTGCCCCTTACATGGGTGAAGACAGCGTCATGCCCTTCCTGGGCTACGACGGTAAATGGGTCATCCTCCTCGCTCTGACTTCAAACAAAGGCTCTCACGATTTCCAGCTGACGGAAGACGCCAATGGTGAACGTCTGTTTGAGAAAGTTCTGAGACAGAGCCAGCAGTGGGGAAATGCCGATAACATGATGTACGTTGTTGGCGCCACGCAGGGACGTATGTTCGAGGACATCCGCAAGGTCGCCCCAGACCACTTCTTCCTCGTTCCCGGCGTTGGAGCCCAAGGAGGCTCGCTGCAGGAAGTGTGCCGCTATGGCATGACGAAGGACTGCGGACTGCTCGTGAACTCTTCCCGTGGCATCATCTACGCCTCCAATGGTGAGGATTTCGCTGAGGTTGCTGCCCAGAAAGCCCGCGAGCTCCAGCAGCAGATGGCCATCGAATTAGCAAAATAAATGGAAACTTCGCATAACGCGAAACCACTGAAGAATGAAATTCGTATATTATTGGTTATTTGTAGCTATTCTTATTATCATTTCAAATGATACCGATGCTCAGAGCCACCATCAACTGGTGAAGGCGAGGATTGACAGTGCACTCACAGCCAGATACTATAAGACATCTTACGACACAAACTATGTCGTAAGGCCTGATGCACGCCTGACGCTGAAGGTAAGGTTGAACCAGTCGGGCGACAATTTCCACGTAAAGGGCGACAAGGACGGAGTCAATTCCAAAGCCGATCTGAACACTAACATCAAGACCACCATGAGCATTGGAGCCTCGTACAGAGGAATCTCGGCAGCCTTGTCCATCAACCCTGCCAAGATAAAAGGCGTCTATAAAGACTATGAGTTCAACCTCGCTTACTATAGCAGCCATCTAAGCCTAGATGCCAGCTACCATCGATCCACGACGCTAGCTGGTGATATAAAAGGAGGTAATGCCATTGGACATCTGGAGGCTGGAGACGTTAAAATGAAGATGGCCAACCTCGCCGGCTACTACGTCTTCAACCACCGTCGCTTCTCCTATCCAGCCGCCTTTACCCAGAGTTACCTCCAACGCCGTTCTGCTGGCTCATGGCTCGCAGGTATCAGCTATCAAGGCGGTAGCATCGAGACCACCGACGAATTCAAAGAGAAAACACCTAAAGCCAACGACCTTTATATCCACATCGGGCTCTTCGGTATCGGTGGCGGCTACGGCTACAACTGTGTACTTGGCAAGTGGCTCATCCACTTGTCCATGCTCCCAACCTTCGTCATCTACAATAATAACTACATGACCGTAAATGGTGAGCGTAAGGATGCCAAATGCTTGAGTTTCAGTATGATCTTTAACGAACGAGCCGCCGTTATCTATAACTTTTCGCCTCGTTACTTCGCAGGAGCCACCCTTACGATGAGCAATTCTTTCATCGACAATGACTTGACGGTGAATCAGAACAAATGGCGTGCCCGAGCCTTTGTCGGCATGAGACTATAATGCGGGGATCCCCACTGAGTTCAAGCAGCAAGCAATAACCACCCCTTCTCCAGCTACCAAAACATGTTATTTATGCCCTATATGAATAGATCTCTTATATTTACCGGATTACTGGGACTGGCTGTTTCATGCGTGTCGCCCCAGCTAAACAACAACGAAATGAAAAAAGACCACCTTACCTATTTCAGCTTTGACCACCATAACAGCATGTCAATGCATGGCGAGAAGTATGACGTCAGTTACACGAAAGACGGAAGAATCAATGTCGTCATCGACGAGGGTTCTTCTGGCGAGAAGGAGTTCTACCTCAGCGACTCCGTCATCTTTGATGAACTGCTGGCCATTATGGAAACCTACAAGACGGACAAGTACAAAGAGAATTATAAACCCAAGGGGCGGATTACCGACGGCGATTCGTGGAGTCTGTACTATAAATACGACTCAAAACGTAGCGTCAGCTCAGGTGGTTACATGGCTTGGCCTGACAACTACCGAGAGATGCGTCGTGCTCTTTCAGATTATTTCCAGAAATGGCGCAATCATCAAAAGGGTGTATTGGCGATTGACTATTTCAAGTTCACCAGCAAGAACAACAAAGGGCGTGACATGGAGTTTACACTAAAGCGCGGCGAGGAGGAGGCTACAATGACCCTTCATGACGCGGAACGGGGCATCGACAAGACCCTGAGTGTCGGTAACGACATTTTGCAGAAGCTGCAAGAGAGAGCGAATTCCGTAAATCTTAAAAGTAAAATGTATGACTACTTCACCGAGGACGAGGAGGCAACGCAGAATACCTATTTCGTGCGCTATAACACCGGCGACTCTATCAGCGGTATCACCTGTCACACTCAATATCCCAGCCACAAGGTGGCCGGTATTATCGATTTCTTCAGCCCTTGGTTAGAGAAATAATCTTACTCCATAGGGAATAGACCGTAGAGCTTGGCATCGATCATGTCGGTAACCTGTTTGAGGTGTTCGGGATTATCACCAAACTTGCAGGTGTCGCCATCAACGATAATGAGCGGACCACGATAAGTGGCTATCCAATCTTCGTAGCGCTTTTCCAGACCCTGCAGGTAGTCGAGACGCATGGTCTGCTCATAATCGCGGCCACGCTTTTGGATCTGTGCCACAAGGGTTGGAATGGAAGAGCGGATGTAGATCATGAGGTCGGGCAACTTGACGAGCGATATCATGAGGTCGAAGAGGTCGGAATAGTTATCGAAGTCGCGGTCTGACATCATGCCCTGGTCGTGGAGGTTGGGTGCGAAGATGCGAGCATCCTCAAAGATTGTGCGATCCTGTATAATGGTATCCTGGGATTTGGAGATTTCCACCACTTCCTTGAAACGCTTGTTGAGAAAGTAGATCTGGAGGTTAAATGACCAACGGGGCATATCAGCGTAGAAGTCGGCCAGATAGGGATTATTGTCAACGGGTTCGAAACGTGGCGTCCAACCGTATCGGTGGGAGAGCAATTTGGTGAGGGTGGTCTTGCCACTGCCGATGTTTCCTGCTACTGCGATGTGCATAAGTTATATTGTTTTAGGGGTTTCTGGATATTCGGGGAAGAGACCGAAGAGGGTCTGGTCGATGCGGTCAATGATGTGGGCGAGGTCGTGGGGACGATTGAGGAAGTCAAGGTCGTCTTTCTCTACGGTCATCACGCGACCCGGGTACTTGTGGTAGATGAAGTCGTCATAACGCTGGTTCAGGTTCTCCAGATACTCAAGATTCATGGTCTGTTCGTAGTCGCGACCACGCATCTGTATATTGCCCACAAGGTGGGGTACGGAGGCACGGAGGTATATCATGAGGTCAGGAGGGCGTACGATGGACGTCATCTGGTGGAACAACTCCATATAAGTCTCGAAGTCACGGTCGGAAAGGTTACCCATGGCCTTATTGTTGGCCATGAAGACGTAAACACCCTCGTAAATGGAACGATCCTGAATAATGGTATGGGCAGCTTGATGGATGGCCAGCAGGTCGCGGAAGCGCTCCTTGAGGAAGTAAATTTCGAGATTGAACGACCAACGGTGTATATCGCGGTAGTAATCTTCAAGATAGGGATTGTTGTCGACTGACTCGTAACGTGGCTTCCACCCGTAGTGGCGGGCGAGCAACTGGGTCAGTGTGGACTTTCCGCTGCCTATATTCCCTGCTACCGCGATATACATGTTTGTCAGGTATGGAGGTCGAGCATGAAGCGGGTGCCTCGGGTGAACTTGGGATCGAGGTCAAGGTCGCCGTTCATCTTCAGTGCCATCTGCTTACAGATAGGCAGACCAAGGCCATCGCCGGTGGTGAGGTCACGGATCTCGAGGAAGGGCTTGAAGATGTCCTCACGCTTCTCCTCGGGGATGCCTTCACCTGTGTCGGAAACCAGGAACTGGTAGGCGTGTGGGCCGCGTTTCTTGAAATCGAGACTGATAGTTCCTCCCTCAGGAGTGTAGATGGCTGCGTTGTTGAGCAGGTGAAGCAAGATGTGGGAGACGTAGTCGCGATGGATACTGGCACTCATGTTAGGAGCGTTGACTGACAGCGTGACACCAGACTTCACCTTATCTCGGATCTGGTCCATCAGACCCTCGCAGAACGGCGGCATCTGGGTGTCTTCCAGTTCGATGGAATCTGTGCTGTTCTCTAGTTGGGAAAGCGTCTGTATGTGTTGTGAAAAATCCATCAAGGCCTTCACCTCTGGAATGCTACTGTCGAGGTTCCTTAATGTGGGGTCAAGTTGAGCTGAGATATTACTGATGAACTTGGCCTTTAGGGCGTTACTCTCATTGGCCAGACGGATGGTCTTCTTCTGCTTACGTGTGAGGAGTATGTAGCGCAACAATACGAATGCTCCCACGGCAAGGGCTGCGGCAAGGGCTGCGGCAAGGATGCAGAGTCCGATGATGATCAGCTGACGTGTGGTGAGTGAACTGTCTTTCTCAGAGATGGAAGCCTCGTTGTCAGCAATTTGCTGCTTAAGGGCTTTTATCTCGTCTGCATGCTTCATGGCATTGGTGGAGTCTTTCCAGGCGAGGTAGTTGCTGTATGACTGTGCCACCATGTTGGCATTGTTGCTACGGCGACCATTGGCTATAAGCGTTTTATACACCTCGTCGACCTTGTCGTAGTCTTTCTTGGCGGTGAGTTTGTCGGCCATCTCCTTGAACACGGCGTTGCCCTGGGCGTTCATGCCGAAAGTGTAATAGTAGATGGCCTTGGTGTAGAGGAGATCGTTCTTCACACTCTCCTGTCCCGATTGTGATGCGAGCCCCTCAAGGATGGTGAGCTGGTCCTTGGCGCTATCACTCTTCCTAAGTTTGATGTACATCTGCAGACGCTCCTTAGTAACGGGGTAATGCATGGCAGCTTTCTCGCTGCCGCTGGCACTGGCGGCGTTGATGACCTCATCAGCACGACGCAAGAGGTCGAAGGCTTCCTTGTAGTAGTTCTCCCTGTAATAGAGAGCCGTTGCCTTAACGGCACACTCCACGCCGAGCATAATCTGACCCTTGTTATAGTAGTCGTTGAAGGCGTGAATAAACATTGAACGAGCATTAGCGATGTTATGTACCGGGTCTACGGCCTCGGCACGCTTGTGGAGGTCGCTCTTCTGGTCGTTTTGTGCATTGACTACGACACAACAGAAGAGCAGATTAAGGAGTAAAATAAACAATTTTGTATTCATAATGATAATTATTTTTTTATTTCTCAGTGATGAAAACGACCTTGCTGCGACACACCTCAACGTGGTCAGGACTGTCGGGAGAGGTCTTGACAATGCGAACGTTGTATGAGAGGTCTTCTACGGACTCTTTGTAAAAGGAGAGGCTGTCGCCTGCATGGGCCTCTGCCACATAGGCTATCTCGAAGCGGCGAATGCGGTGATGGCGGTACCACTCGAGGGGCCAGAGGTCGAGCACATGCTCGATATACTTCACGGAGTTGATATGACCGTTGATGTCTACATCATTATAATAGGTATCAATGGTGCGTACGAGCTGGGCCTCGTCAGTCATCTTCACTCGTCCGCCCTTATCGATAGGACATTCCTTATCCTTCACAATCCAGTTGTTGATGGCACCATTGTCGATAGAGAAAATGTCAGTCGGCTGACGGCTCTCCGTATCGATCATCGCCCAGATGCTACGGCCGTAGCCATACACCTTACCATCATCGTCGACGACGCAGAAGTTACGCGAAGTGAAGTAGCGCATGGCCGACTCCACCCAGGTCTCCACCCGAAACTTGGTATATTGCTGTGGCATCTCATCCAACTCGATGGCCAGTCGTGAGAGTACCCACGAGCGATTGATAGTCATGAGGTATTTCATGCCAAAACCACGCGCCGAGGAGTGGTAGTCTGCGGCGTTAAGCATATGATTGCCGAGATGCCCCATAAAGAGCCGCTGCGAGAAGTCGCAATGGAAGGGCTCGGCTATGAATTCGTAAGATCCTATTTTATCCATGTCTTGATTCCGTTTTTGATGTAAATCCCCGGGCGTACGGGCGTACAACTGAGACGATAGCCCTGCATGGTGTACCACAAGTCGTTGTTGCCGCCTGCGGGCTTAACGCTACAGATGGCAGAGGCGCCGTCGAGGAAGGCCTTCATCTCATAGAGTGCCGGCAGGGCACGACCCGTCTCGTTGTCGAAGAGCGAGGCGTTGTACCAGCCTGAGGAGAGACTACCCGTACAACCTTTGGCGTTAGCCTCGGCGTACCACCACGAAAGACCGTTCACCTGCGGATGTTTCTTGAGCATGGTAATGAGGTCTGCGGTGTATTGACGCTGTCCTTCGTGACTATAGGGATATGTCTTTGTGTAATCATAGGAGGAACCTCCCACTTCCCACTTCGAGGGATAGCCCGTTTCCACAAGTTGTATCTGCTTGTCGGGGAAGTTGCTCTCGAGTTGTGAGAGTCCCTTGTCGAGATTGGAGAGCGGCCCTTTGAAATAAGGATAGTATGAAGTGCCTATGATGTCGTAGTCAATGCCGTTCTCGGCGATGCGCTTGAAAAAAGCCACATCTAGTGTGGGGTTGTTGGCACATTGCTCCGTGTGGATGATGATCTTCGCATCTGGACATACCTCACGACAGGCCTTGCCGGCGGCTTTCAGATACTTGGCGAAGTTGTCCCAATTGGTATCCTTATAGGCTGTCCAGGCACTGTTTGCATCCAGCTTACCGCTGAACTGTCCGTAGTCGTGGTACTGTCCTGTGGAGTCCTTGAATCCCCAATGCAGGCCAAAGGATATCTCGTTGCCCGTCTGAATCAAATCGGGCGAAGCCCCTGCCTCAACAAGCGCCTCAAGGGTTTCTTTGGTGTACCTATAGAATGTCTCATCCGGATACCAACTATAGGTAGCCCACATGAAAGGTGCCGTTTGCTGTCCCGGGTCAGCCCAGGTGTCGCTATAATGGAAATCAATCATAAAAAACAGTCCGGCATCTTTGATACGTTTGCCAAGATGCTTCACATACTCCAGATCCTGACACACATTCTTGTCGGCATCCTTCGAGGGGTCAGAAAAAATACGCACGCGCATCGTGTTCCAACCCTGCTCTTTTAGATAGACCAACAAGTCGGAGATATTACCACCGTCTTTGTCCAAATATGTGGCATGCTGTTCCTCGTATTTCAGCAAAACAGAAACGTCACCGCCTACATAGCGCTGCTGCGCGGAGGCGGGAATAAAAAGGAAAAAGGAAAGAATGATGAGAAATGTAATCATCTGTAAATATTTAACCTTAACTTAAAACTCATCGTTCTCTCGCTGCTCAAGGAACTCACTCACCTGCTCCACCATACCACGGGTAACGGCGATACGGCCTGAGCGTGTGTACTGCAACACACAGCCGAAAGTGTCGAGAGCACGGAACAATGAGATGATGTCCTCTGTGATGCCATGCTTCATGACGATGGTATAGGTGGGGTTCACTTCGATGATGCTGGCACCAAAACGGCGTATGGTACGCGAGATCTCTGGATTATCCAGAACCATCGGCGTAGCGAGTTTGTAGAGCCCTGACTCACGGATGAACAGCTGGTCGTCGGTGAAGTAGTTGGCTTTCACCACATCTATCTTCTTCTCTATCTGACGCACAATCTTCTGTATCTGATCCTCGTCGCTCCAAGCGGTAATGGTGTACTTGTGGACTCCAGGAATACTAGAAGCAGACACGTTTAGACTCTCGATATTCACCTGACGGCGCGTGAAAACGGCGGTAATCTGGTTCAATATACCGGCTACGTTCTCAGAATACACCAACAGTGTGTATAGTTGTTTCTTTTCTTCCATAACTATTTACTAATCACATTTCATAATTCACTATATCTCCAGCATCATTTTGTCTATATCCATTCCAGGAGGCGTCATCGGCAATACGTTGTCGTCTTCAAGGATAGCACACTCCAAAATGAACGGTCCGTCGGTAGAGAGCATCTTGTTGACAGCGGCTGAAAGGTCCTTACGGTCTGTAACGGCAGCATATGGAATACCATATCCCTGAGCTATGAGTTCATAATTGGGATTAAGCATCTTCGTGAATGATTTGCGACGCAGCCAGAACATATCCTGCCACTGGCGAACGTTACCGAGATAGTGGTTATTCATCACAATCATTTTCACAGGTGCCTGTTGTTCCATAATAGTTCCGAGTTCCTCGATACACATCTGGAAACCTCCGTCGCCCATGAAACAACACACCGTACGTTTGGGGGCTGCGAAAGTGGCTCCTATAGCAGCAGGCATGCCGTAGCCCATGGTACCCAAACCACCACTGGTACAGATGCTACGATTATGGTGATACTTGAAGTAACGAGTGGCAAACAACTGATTCTGACCTACATCCGTCACGAGTACGGTATCATCTGGACTCTGTTCGGCAACCGCATTGACCACCTCTCCCATCAGCAGCGGACCATCCTTGGGATGGATGGCAGGCTCGATGACTTTCGTGCGTTCCATCTCGTCGAGATGACGGAAAGAGTCGCGCCACTCCTTGTGGTCGTTTTTATTGATCAATGCCGTGATAGCGGGTAATGACTCCTTACAGTCGGCTACCACCGCCACATCGGTCTTCACGTTTTTGTCAATCTCACTACGGTCTATGTCGAGGTGAATAATTTTCGCCTGTTTAGCGTAGGTTTTCAGGTTACCTGTCACTCGGTCGCTGAAACGCATGCCGATGGCGATAAGTACGTCACATTCTTGTTCTTTCAAATTGACAGCGTAGTTGCCGTGCATTCCGAGCATACCTACATTCAACGGATGATTAGAGGGCAGGGCCGAGAGTCCGAGCATTGTTCGTCCTGCGGGGATGTCTGCCTTCTCGAGGAACTTGACAAGTTCACTCTGAGCGTTACCCAGTTCGACACCTTGCCCCACGAGTGCCAACGGCTTCTTCGCATTGTTAATAAGTTCTGCTGCCTGACGCACGGTCTCGGCATCAAGTTTTGGATAAGGAACATAGGAGCGTACAAAGTTCACTTTCATCGGTTCCCAGTCAATCTCCTCTAACTGAGCGTTCTTCGGAAAGTCGAGTACCACAGGACCAGGACGACCGGTACGGGCAATATAAAAAGCCCTGCTGACAGCCCAGGCAACATCCTCGGCATGACGTATCTGGTAAGACCACTTCGAGATAGGCTGTGCCACACCCACGAGATCCACCTCCTGGAATGCATCTGTACCGAGGGTAGAGATGGCCACCTGTCCGGCAATGACGACGATGGGCGTAGAATCGAGCATAGCATCGGCTATACCCGTCAACGTGTTTGTCACACCAGGTCCGCTGGTCACCAGCGCCACTCCCACCTCACCTGAGACACGAGCATAACCCTCGGCAGCATGAGTGGCACCCTGTTCATGACGTACAAGTATGTGGTCGAAACATTTTTTCTCACCTCGAGTGTAGTCGAAGAGCGCATCATAGACGGGCATGATGCTGCCGCCAGGGTAACCGAAGATGGTCTTCACACCCTCGGCCTTCAGCGCCCGCATCAGCGCCTTCGATCCTGTAATTCTATCTTTTAGCATACTAATTATCTTTTAGACATAATAAGATATTATCTGACTACATATTATTCTTATATGTTATTCAGTCTTTAATTATTAATCTGTCAAAATCCTTATACCCCCCTTGTCGGCAGAGGAAACACTCTGGGCATAGGCCTTTAATGCCTTGGATACGACTCTATTACGCCTTAGGGGCTGCTGCGGACGGGCTGCGAGTTCTTCGTCGCTGAGTTTCACGTTGATGCTGCGTGAGGGGATATCGATTACGATGATGTCGCCATCCTTTATCTTACCGATATTACCACCATTGGCAGCCTCGGGAGAGATATGTCCAATGGAAAGGCCACTCGTACCTCCAGAGAAACGACCATCGGTAATCAGGGCACATTTTTTGCCAAGATGCATCGACTTGATATATGATGTAGGATAAAGCATCTCCTGCATGCCGGGACCACCCTTCGGACCCTCGTGGGTGATGACCACACAGTCGCCACTCTTCACCTTCCCACCGAGGATGCCCTCACAGGCGTCTTCCTGGGAGTCAAAGACGACGGCAGGACCCTCGAAGTGCCAAAGGCTCTCATCGACACCAGCAGTCTTCACCACACAGCCATCCTGGGCGATATTGCCAAAGAGCACAGCCAGTCCACCGTCCTTTGTGTAGGCATGTTCAAGGTCACGGATACAACCGTTGGCGCGGTCGGAATCAAGCGATAGATAGAGTTCGCTCTGAGAGCCCATCTTAGTGGAGAATCGGTTGCCGGGGGCGGAAAAGTATATCTTATTCTCGGAGAATTCTGAATCACCAGAAATACTATATTTCTTCATTGCCTCAGCGAGCGTCATACCATCTACGCGTTTGGCAGAGCCGTCGATGAGACCGCCCTTATCCAGTTCGTTAAGGATACCAAGGATTCCTCCAGCACGGTTGCATTCTTGGACAGAGTATTTCTGGGTGTTTGGTGCGAGCTTGCAGAGGCAGGGCACCTTACGGCTCAAGGCATCGATATCCTTCATTGTAAAGTCTGTGCCAGCCTCCTGAGCTACGGCCAACAAATGAAGCACGGTATTGGTACTGCCACCCATCGCTATGTCGAGGCTCATAGCGTTAAGGAAAGCTTTACGGGTGGCGATGCTACGTGGAAGCACACTCTCATCGCCGTCCTCATAATAAGCGAAAGCGTTCTTTACCACCTGACGGGCTGCGGCTTTGAAGAGTTCCACACGGTTGGTATGGGTAGCGAGGATCGTACCATTACCGGGTAACGAGAGACCGATGGCCTCGGTGAGAGAATTCATCGAGTTAGCTGTGAACATACCCGAACACGAACCACAGCCCGGACAGGCACAGTTCTCAAGTTCCTGTATATCTTCGTCAGAGACGGAGGGATCGGCACCCTTCACCATCGCCGTGATCAGGTCAGCATTCTCGCCGCGCCAACGTCCAGCCTCCATTGGACCACCCGAGCAGAACACTGTTGGGATATTCAGTCGCATGGATGCCATCAGCATGCCCGGCGTCACTTTGTCGCAGTTTGAAATGCATATCATTGCGTCGGCTTTATGGGCATTAACCATATATTCCACCGAGTCAGCAATGATATCACGTGAGGGCAGCGAATAGAGCATACCATCGTGACCCATAGCTATACCATCGTCGATAGCTATCGTATTAAACTCAGCCGCATAGCAGCCCAGTTTCTCAATCTCCTTTCGGACGATCTGACCTATCTCATGCAGATGCGTATGACCCGGAACGAACTGTGTGAAAGAGTTCACAACGGCAATAATCGGCTTGCCAAACTGCTCACGCTTCATACCTGTGGCCACCCACAAAGCACGGGAACCGGCCATTCTTCTGCCTTCGGTGCAGACAGCACTTCTTAACTGATGTCGCATAAACTTATGTATTTAATCTAATTAAATTAGGTGCAAAATTACAGTAAATCCCTTAAATAGCCAACAAAAACGACAAATAATTTCTGTTTTATTGTTGTGAGGCTTCTGTAAAAGCCTCCATGATAACTGTAGGTTTATGGTCTTGGAAAGCCCCAAGCGGATAATGGCCCTCAGCCTCAGGTGCCCAGTAGAACACGCCCAGGCAATGACCCTCACAATCTTCCTTCGAGGCTCGTATGATCTCTGCCAGTATCTGCTTACCCTCCTCGGGCTTATTGGACTCCACGCCAGTCTCTACCACCATCAGTGGGGTATGATATTTCTTATACAGAGCCCGGATGTTAGCAGTAAAGTCACGAATGGTTCCCTGCCAAGAACTCTCAAGTTTCGCCTCAATGTCCCAGTAGGGATAGACGCTAATGCCTATGATATCCCAGGGACAATCGTATTGCTGTAGTCCGTCGAAGATGAAATTATAACGCTTTGGATCGCAACCACCATCGAGGTGGATAATGATCTTGGCGTCAGGATAGACCGCCTTTACCGCCTCACAGCCGGCCTTTGTCAGTCCGGCATACTGTGACATATGGTCCTCAGCCCTACCCATCGGCCAGAGGAAACCGTTGGTCGTCTCGTTGCCTACCTGTACCCAGCGTACATTGATGTCGTGGTCTTTTAGAAGTTGCAATGTCTCACGAGTATGCTCTGCCAACGCCTTGCACATCTCCTCGTAGTTCATCTCCACCCACGCAGCAGGAATGTTCTGCTTGCCCGGATCGGCCCACCAGTCGCTGTAGTGGAAGTCTATCATCAGAGCCATACCATGTTCCTTGGCACGTCTAGCCATTACCAGCACATCCTCCTTGCTGGAGAAATGGGATTTAGGATTCACCCACACCCGCAGTCTGACGGCATTCAGTCCAAGTTCCTTCATCAGAGCCGTATTCTCGCGAGGTTCACCCTGGGCGTTCATCAACTGTATGCCATAGGCCTCCATTCCGGTCGTGCCACTAATGTCTGCCCCCAACCAAAAAGGTTCCTCTGAGGACTGCGCACTTACCGTCAGCATCAAGGCTGTAAGCAGGGAAAAAACTATTGCTCGTTTCATACATCTAAAAGTTTTAGTGATTATGGGTGCAAATATACGCTTTTTTTGTGATACTTTCATTCTTTTTTCGTAATTTTGCACACAGAATGACAAACTAAAACCAATTTTGTATATGAAACTATCACTACTTTCAATAGCGTGGTTCGTTGCCTTAGGCTCTTTCGCACAGCAACGCAAGGAGATAACGCTTAGTGACAACTGGCATTTTTCTCACGACCGACAGACGTGGGAAAGCGTGACTGTGCCGCATGACTGGGCCATCGCAGGACCCTTCGACAAGAAATGGGACTTACAGAAAGTGGCCATCGAACAGAACGGTGAAAAAGATGCCACAGAGAAGAGCGGGCGCTCTGGCGCTCTGCCCTGGATCGGTGAGGGCTACTATAAACGGGTGATCCAGATTCCCACAGAGTGCAAGCACGCCGAACTTGTGTTCGATGGTGCGATGTCGGAGCCTACGGTCTTTCTCAACGGACAAAAAGCAGGCTATTGGGCCTATGGCTACAATGTCTTCCGCGTGGATATCACGCCATTCATGAAGGCCGGCGAAAACCTGTTGGAAGTTCATCTGAAGAACGTGGAAGAGAGCTCGCGCTGGTATCCGGGTGCAGGCATCTACCGTCCTGTGAAACTTATTACGACAGGTGATGATTGGATAGACCCATGGAAGACCTTCATCCGCACTACCGAACTTAACGGCGACAAGGCTGTTGTGGAAGTGACCGTAGGCACAGGCAGTATGCTCGATGATTTTTTGGCCTTTGAGGTGGAACTGCGCGACGCCAATGGTCAGTTAGTGGGTCACAAACATAACTCCGAAGTCAATAATTTGGGCAAGGCAAACATGGTCTTTACCATTGATACCCCAAAACTCTGGACACCCGAAACACCTTATCTCTATACCGCCCACATCAGATATATGCGAAAAGGCACGTTGCTCGACGAGGTAACCCAAAAGTTCGGTATCCGTACTGTTAAATGTTCGAAGGAAGGCGGCTTCAAGTTGAACGGGGTGACAAGGAAAATCAAGGGCGTCTGCCTACATCATGACCTTGGTCCTCTGGGTGCTGCAGTCAATAAGAGTGCCCTTATCCGTCAGATAAAGACCATGAAAGACATGGGCTGCGACGCCATCCGCACCTCGCACAACATGCCTTCGCAAATGCAGATGGACCTTTGCGATTCCCTCGGTATGATGGTGATGGCCGAGAGCTTTGACATGTGGATATACCCCAAGTGCAAGAACGGTTATGCCCGTTTCTTCGAGGACTGGTGGCAGAAGGACATTGAAAACCTGGTGTTGGCTAACCGCAACCATCCCTCCATTGTCATGTGGAGTATTGGTAACGAGATTCCTGAACAAAATAGCGAACGTGGCCGTGAGTTGTCGGAGAAGCTGCAGAATCTCTGCCACAGCCTCGACCCTTCCCGTCCCGTCACTCAGGGCATGGACCGAGCAGAAGAAGCACTGAAGAGCGGTTTTGCCCAAGTGATGGATGTGCCGGGCTTCAATTACCGCGTCCATAAATACCAGAACAACATCGAACAACTGCCGCAGGGATTCCTCCTCGGCTCAGAGACTGCCTCAACGGTGAGCAGCCGAGGGGTATATAAATTTCCTGTAGAAGTCACAGACAATTCTCAGTATGCCTCATGGTCACCCACCTACGACCCTGCAGCCATTAAAAAGGCTGACGGTCAATGTTCCAGTTATGACGTGGAATACTGCTCATGGTCGAATCTACCCGACGACGACTGGGTGTGGCAGGACGATAAGCCGTGGGTTATCGGAGAGTTCGTGTGGACGGGCTACGATTACCTTGGCGAACCCACGCCCTACGATGAATACTGGCCCTCGCGCAGTAGTTACTTCGGCATCTGCGACCTCGCCGGACTGTCTAAAGACCGCTATTATCTTTACCGTTCTCGTTGGAATAAAGAGGAACACACCATCCATCTGCTGCCCCATTGGAACTGGGGACGGTCGAAGAAAGATCAGGGAAACCGCATCGGCAAGGTAACGCCCGTGTACTGCTATACCGACTACCCCACCGCCGAACTCTTCCTTAATGGAAAGAGCCAGGGCAAGATCACAAAAAATCCGCAGGAGCGCCTCGACCGTTACCGTCTGCGCTGGAACAACGTGAAGTATGAGCCGGGAGAATTAAAAGTCGTTATATATGACACCGAAGGCCGTCAGGCTGGCGAACAAACTCTCCGCACCGCCGGCCAGCCCTCTGCCCTGAAACTCGATGTCTGGACAGCACAAATGGGGTCTGTGTGTACTCTCAACGCCTCTGGCGATGATCTCGCCTTCATCACCGTCTCTCTTACCGATACTGACGGAAACCTCATCCCTGATGCCGCTGACCAACTGACGTTCGAAGTGATGGGCGCAGGCACATTCGAGGCCGTCTGTAATGGTGATGCCACGAGTCTCGAATCTTTCAAGTCGCCAACGATGAAGCTCTTCAATGGCCAACTTGTCGTCATCGTGCGCAGCGCTCGTCAGCCCGGCATCCTCACCCTTAAGGTCACAGATACCAACTTGGCGATATCAGAAAGCATCGATATTCCGGTTCAATAGAATCGTTGACTTCCTATTGGGAGATTTGTGGAATATATCCCGCTTTTTTGCATTTCTTACAATTTGTAACCTAATGTGATAGCGATAACCTGGTTGAGAACAGTATCGTCAACGCCGGAGAACAACTTAATGAGACCAAAGTTGTAGCGAGCATCGAGGGTAACACCGTTATACTCGTAGGACATGCCAACGGGAATTGACAGGTCGAACTTGTTCATCTTGACGTCAGAATTATCGAAAAGGAAGTCCATGACTCTGTCGAAATCATACGTCTGGCCATCCACCTTCATATTGGTCTTCACTCTAAAGGCAGGCTGTAAACCAGCTTTTAAGGCCAGTCCCGGCAATACATAATAGTTTGCCGTAATGGGTACAGCGAAATAATAGTTATTAAGAGTGCTATTATTATCGCTGAATTTGGTTCCCTGATTAGTGAACAGTAAACCTCCTGCCAGACTGAATTGGTCGGAAATGTAATATTCGTACTCCGCGCCATAGGTAAGGTTGAGCTTCATCTTGGCGTCGTCGGTGTTCGTTAATGTCGAGAATGTGACACCCACCCTAGGCTGGATACTATAGTCACCTTCCCTATGCTGGGCTTTCACACTTACTGCAGCCATCATGGCGACTGCGACCATCAATAAATACCTTTTCATTATACTATCAGTGAAATTTAATGTTGCAAATATACGATAAATTCTGTTTCCTTCCAAATGTTTTCAGAAATAATCAATAAAATACATATGTATTGTACATTTTTTCATGGCGATTTGAGCACTTGTTTTATTATCTTGTGCGGTCGTACCATTCTTTCAGAAGGCCACGCGGAGTACCTCTGGCCACAAGATCGTCGAGGGCTTCACGCGCTTCCTTCTGACGTCCAAGATGCAGCATCACATCGACCATAGAGATGGTGTAGTCCACGTTGTCTGGTTTCAGGCGTGCAGCCTCGCTCCAGTCATAGACAGCCACCTCATACTGCTGCTGTTCCGTCTCAAAGGTAGCACGGGCTGCATAAGCGTCGGCACTGTTAGGAAACATTTGAACAATACGATTCAGCTCGTCGGTGGTATCCTGTTTTCGTCCCATCTTCTGCAACACATGAGCAAGTCCGAGATGTGCCTCAAGATGCACGGGCTCAATAGTCAGGAATGCGTCGTAGTCTACTTTTGCCAGATCGTAGTGTTTCTGTTTCTCGTGCACGTAAGCCCGAAAGAAGAGGGCCGCTAGGTTTTGTTCGTCAGCCCGTAGGATACGGCCATACTCTGCCAGCGCATAGTCCCATTGCTCCAACTGGATATCGGCCTCTGCCTTTCGCAGACGGAGGTCGATGTTGTTGGGGTCTTGCTTGAGGTTCGCATTGAGCGTCTCCAAGGAGTCACGCCACTCCTGACGTGTCTGCGCACCTGCGTAGCTAATGAATGAGTATAAGAAAATAAACAATAAACCTATCTTCATTATTCTTTATCCATGTTCAATAATGTAATTCACGATCCACTCTCCTACTTCACTGGTGCCGTAATGCGCACCGCCCTCAACCTGAATCTCTGGTGTACGGACATTGGCATCGAGTGAAGCGTTTACAGCATCACGGACGAGAGCACCCTCCTTCTCCAGTCCAAAGTGCTCCAAGAGCATGGCAGCGGAGAGTATCTGCGCCAAGGGGTTGGCAAGGTTCTGACCTGCTGCCTGTGGCCAAGAGCCGTGAACAGGCTCGAACAAGGGCGTATGCTCACCCAGCGACGACGAGGGCTGCAGCCCCATCGAACCAGTGATGCACGAGGTCTCGTCGGTGAGGATGTCGCCGAAGGTGTTCTCTGTCACGATCACATCGAAGAAACGAGGTTCCGTCAGTACACGCATAGAAGCGTTGTCGATGAACATGTAATCGGTCCTCACCTCAGGATATTGCGATTCCATCTCTTGGGCAATCTGCCGCCACAGACGTGAGGATGCCAAGACGTTGGCTTTATCCACCACCGTCAGATGTCTGCGACGTGTCATAGCCATTTCGAAAGCCACCTTCAAGATACGCTCAATCTCAGGACGGGTGTAGATGTCAGTGTCGTAAGCCTTGTCGTTGTCCTGATACTTCTCACCGAAATACATACCACCCGTCAGTTCACGGATCACTACGAAGTCGGCACCACGCAGCAGCTCGTCTTTCAACGGCGACTTATGCAACAGACAGTCGAAGGTGGCGACTGGGCGCACATTGGCGAAAAGCCCCAGTTTCTTACGCATGGCCAGCAGACCCGTCTCTGGACGTACCTTAGCCGTAGGATCGTTGTCGTATCTCAGGTCACCAACGGCCGCAAAAAGCACAGCATCAGCACGCATGCACACTTCATGAGTACTGTCGGGATAAGGATCACCCACCTCGTCGATGGCATGAGCACCACAGATGGCACGATCGTATTCAAACTGGTGGCCGCACTTCTTGGCAATTGCATCAAGTACTGCCACACCCTGTTTCATGATCTCTGGGCCGATACCGTCGCCCTCAAGAATCGCAATCTTCAATTTCATAAACTATAATTCTAAATTCTAAACTATATCAACTTGCTCGTTTTCGTAAATGTTCAGCATCTTAAAAGTAGCTTTAATCGCCGCCTCCGTCTGGTCGGCATCCAAACCACGGGTACGTATAATCTTACCATTGTCGTTCCAGGTGATGACCGTCTGTACGAGGGCATCGGTACGTCCGCCTGGGGGGATGGTGACAGCGTAGTTCTGCAGAATGGGGAACGTGCGGTTCAGGTACTTTTTATAGATATACCTCAGCGACTTCACGAAGGCATCATACTGACCGTCGCCCGTAGCACTCGCCTCATACTCCTGACCGTTGATCTGCACCTTGATATTAGCACCCGGCTTCAGGCCATAGGCCGTAGAGACCACATAACTGACGAGTTTCACCTTATCCTCAGGAGCATCATGTTTCAGTACATCACTGACGATGAAGGGCAGGTCGTCCTGTGTCACGCGTTCCTTCTTGTCACCAAGTTCGGTGATGCGCTGGGTGACGCGACGGGTCTGCTCTGGCGTCAGTTCCAGACCAAGTTCTTCAAGGTTCTTGATGATGTTCGCCTTACCGCTGTTCTTGCCCAGGTCGTACTCCCTGCGACGGCCAAAACGTTCTGGTACAAGTTCATTCTGATAGAGGCCGTTTTTCTTATCGCCATCGGCATGAACGCCTGCCACTTGTGTAAACACGTTGTCACCGATGATAGGCTGATTGGGGGCTACGGCGATGCCGCTATAACTCTCCACCAGACGGGAAATGTCGTTGAGCTTGTCCTCGCGGATATTCGTCTTGGCATTGAACTGATCCTTCAGGATCACCTGCACACTCGACAAAGGCGCATTACCACAACGTTCACCCAAGCCGTTCACCGTCACATGGAGACCCTTTGCACCGCTAAGCACGGCAGCGAGGGAATTCGATACGGCCAGGTCATAGTCGTTGTGTGCATGAAAGTCGAAGTGAGTGTCAGGGTATCGCTTCATCATCTTACGGAAATACTCGATACACTGCAGGGGATTCATAATGCCAAGTGTATCGGGGAGCATGAAGCGGCGGATGCCAATATCGCATAGGGCATCCATCATCTCATATACATAGAAGGGCGAGTCCTTCATGCCGTTTGACCAGTCTTCCAGATAGAGGTTTACTGACATTCCCTTACTACGGGCGTATTTCACCGTCTGGGTAATGTCTTCAAAATGTTCCTCGGGGGTTTTCTTCAACTGTTCCTGACAATGCCGCAGCGAACCCTTCGCCAACAGGTTGACGGTCTTACAGCCGCAGGAGTCGATCCAGTCTATGCTCTGACCGCCGTCGATAAATCCAAGCACCTCAACCTGACTGAGTTTGTCGATCTTCTCCGCAAAGCGGCAGATCATACCCACAGCCTCCTTTTCACCTTCCGACACCCGTGCTGAGGCCACCTCGATACGGTCTACGTCCAGATCGTTGAGGAGCATACGGGCGATGATGAGTTTCTCGTGCGGCAGGAAACTGACACCACTTGTCTGTTCTCCGTCGCGCAACGTAGAGTCCATAATCTCCACAAACGGCTGCAGACGCTTATATTGTCCTACTTGTTCATCTGTTCCCATAGTTCTGTCTTTTCTTTGTTTTGCACCAGGAAATCTATGTCGTCGAGGCCGTTCATCAGGCAGTGTTTCTTGTAGCCGTTGATGTCAAAATGCTCGCTATGGCCTGTAGCTTTGTTAGTAACCGTCTGATTAGGTAAATCCACCTCCACCAACGTCTCAGGATTTTTATGGATAGATTGGAATAGTTCTGCGAGGAACGGCTCGCTCACCTGAACGGGCAGTACGAAGTTGTTCAGTTCATTGTTTTTGTGGATATCAGCAAAGAACGAGCTGATAACTACTCGGAAACCATAACCAGCAATCGCCCAAGCGGCATGCTCACGACTCGATCCAGAGCCGAAGTTTTTACCTGCCACAAGGATGCAGCCCGAATAACGGGGATTGTTGAGCACGAAATCTTTGTTGGGTGTGCCGTCACTGTTGTAGCGCCAGTCACGGAACAGGTTGTCGCCAAAGAAACTCTCCTCCCTAGTTGTGGCTTTTAGGAATCGGGCGGGTATAATCTGGTCGGTGTCCACGTTCTCTAACGGCAGTGGCACACAAGTGCTTGTGATGATATCGAATTTCTGTTTCATTTCAATGTTCATTTTTCAATCTACAATTACATCAACTCTCTCGGATCTGTTATCTCCCCAGTAACAGCAGCTGCTGCAGCAGTGAGGGGCGAAGCCAGAATAGTGCGGGCACCGGGTCCCTGACGCCCCTCGAAGTTGCGATTAGAGGTAGAGACGCTGAGTTTCCCTGAGGGAATCTTATCATCATTCATAGCCAGACAAGCAGAGCACCCAGGCTGACGGATCTCAAAGCCTGCATCTGCCAACACCTTGTCGAGCCCCTCCTCACGAATCTGACGGTCTACGGCCCATGATCCGGGCACGAGCCATGCTACAACATCTGGTGCCTTCTTCTTACCTTTCACGATGGAAGCGAAGGCACGGAAGTCTTCAATACGACCATTGGTACAAGCACCGAGGAACACATAGTCCACCTTCGTACCCAAAAGTTTCTGTCCAGGCTGGAAACCCATATAATCGAGAGCTTTCTCCTGACTCCTGTCTCCTGACTCCTGACTCCTTACTGGTATCGCTTCAGTAATGCCAATACCCATACCAGGATTAGTTCCATAAGTTATTCGCGGTTCGATATCTTCAGCATTGAATATCAGTTCCTTATCAAAAACAGCATCATCACCGCTCTTTAGTGTCCTCCAGTTATTGACAGCCTTCTCCCATTCCTCACCCTTTGGTGCAAACTCTCGACCTTTGATATACTCAAATGTGGTCTCGTCGGGTGCTATGAATCCGCCTCTGGCACCCATCTCTATGGAGAGGTTACAGAGTGTCAGGCGACCTTCCATGGACAAGGCTTTGATGACATCACCCGCATACTCGACAAAGTAACCTGTAGCACCGCTGGTGGTCAGTTTGGCCATTAGGTAGAGGGCCACATCCTTTGCCGTCACTCCCTTTCCTAACTTACCGTTGATGGAAATCCGCATCGACTTCGGCTTCTGCTGCAGGATACACTGTGAGGCCATTACCATCTCCACCTCTGAGGTGCCGATACCGAAGGCCACGGCTCCCATTGCTCCGTGGGTGGAGGTATGTGAGTCACCACAGACAATAGTCATTCCCGGCAACGAGAGACCTTTCTCAGGACCCACAACGTGGATGATACCATTGTCCTTCGAGAACATGCCATAGTGTGTCAGTCCGAAATCGGAGGCATTCTTGGCCAGCATATCTACCTGTTTCTTACTTACGGGATCCTCGATGGGTTTATCCTGATCGTGAGTAGGAGTGTTATGATCCGGCATACAGTAGATTTTCTCCGGACGAAAGCACTTCAGTCCTCTGGCGCGCATACCCTCGAAGGCCTGCGGCGAGGTCACCTCATGACAGTATAGACGGTCGATATACAACTGTGTGGGACCATCTTCCACCTGCTGCACCACGTGCTTATCCCATATTTTGTCAAATAACGTATTCATTCGTCTTCCTTTTTAAATTTGTTTATACAGTCAATATATGCCTCTACGGAAGCCGTCACGATGTCCGTATTCGCGCCGAAGCCGTAATAAAGTGAGCCGTTGTACTCCACCTGCATGTGAACCTTACCCACGTCGTCAGAGCCTTTCGAGATGGCTTGGATGGTGAACTCCTTCAGCGTCATCTGTTTCATGATAATCTTCTTTAGGGCCTTGATGGCGGCATCTACAGGACCGTTTCCGCTTGCTGCTGCCTCGAATTTCTGACCGCTGATATCAAGACCGATAGAAGCAACACTCTTCACGCCCTTGCCGGTGGTTACCTGCAGGAAGTCGAGTTTCACGGCATGAGCATCTGCCATATCTGCCCCAGCAAGCATCAGCACATCGGCATCATTAACCTCCTTCTTCTGGTCTGCTAACAGGAGGAACTTCTCATAGATTTTGTCAAGCTTATGCTCGTCAAGGTCTACACCGTTTACATGGAGACGGTGCTTCAATGCAGCTCGGCCGCTACGAGCGGTGAGGACGATACTGTTGTCATCGATACCAACGTCCTTCGGGTCGATAATCTCATAGGTATGCACGTTCTTCAACACACCATCCTGATGGATGCCAGAGGAATGGGCAAAGGCATTACGACCCACAATAGCCTTATTGGGTTGAATAGGCATGTTCATCAGACTCGACACCATACGGCTCGTGGGATAAATTTTCGTGGTGTTGATATTCGTATCAATATCCAGTCCCTTGTGGCACTTCAGGATCATGGCAATCTCTTCTAAAGAGGTATTGCCGGCACGCTCTCCGATACCGTTAACGGTCACCTCCACCTGACGGGCTCCTGCCATCACGCCACTCAAACTGTTGGCCGTAGCCATACCAAGGTCGTTATGACAGTGGGTGGAGATAATAGCACGGTCTATACCGTCGACATGTTCTTTCAGGTACTTGATTTTCTCTGCGTATTCCTGCGGCAAACAGTAGCCCGTGGTGTCAGGAATGTTTACTACCGTAGCACCGGCCTTGATAACAGCCTCTACAACCTGAGCCAGATACTCGTTATCCGTACGGCCAGCATCCTCGCAATAGAACTCCACGTCGTCGATGAAGCGTTTGGCATACTTCGTGGCAGCTACGGCCCTTTCGAGAATCTCCTCACGGGTGGAGTTGAATTTATACAGGATGTGCTCGTCGCTGGTGCCGATACCCGTGTGGATACGCTTGTGCTTGGCATATTTCAATGCTTCGAAGGCCACATCGATATCCTTCTCCACAGCACGTGTCAGCGCACAAATCACGGGCCACGTAACGGCTTTTGAAATCTCAATCACGGAGTTAAAGTCACCAGGACTTGAAATAGGGAATCCTGCTTCGATCACGTCCACGCCTAACTGCTCTAAGGCTTTTGCCACCTGAATCTTCTCAACAGTGTTCAACTGACATCCAGGCACCTGTTCCCCGTCTCTCAGCGTCGTGTCGAAAATGTAAAGTCTGTCGTTCATTTTTATTTTGTTAATCTATTACTGTGTCTTAAACAAAAAGCCTTTCACACTTGGAAGTGAGAAAGGCTCGTTATCATTTTCAATTTTCTATGTTCAGTTATTAATGAAATCTACTAGCACCTAATCACTTCCGACCACACCCTGCAGTCGAATAATAATAAGGCCATTAAGTAGAATCATACTCTTCATTTTGTACTCAATTATTTGATTTCGGCTGCAAAAGTAAGCATTTCTTTTGTAACAAACAAATAATTCGTCACTTTTTTACGCAACGGGCTTACATTTTCACATTATTACACAGTCAGCTTAATGCTTGTTTGCCATACGATAAATCTTCAGCATATCTACGGGAATCAGCACTTCCATCGCGCCGATCTTCATTTTACCGTCGCGACTGCACTTGCGCACCATCTCGTCGATCTCCTCGTCGGTAGCCTCACGGCCTATCAACTCTGGGATGCTCACAGGCATACCGATGGCTCGGAAGAAACATTCGATGGCCTCGATTCCCTTCAGGGCTGTGGCACGAGGATCTGTGAAGTCGTTCGTTACGCCCATCACGTTCACGGCAAACTGCACGAAGCGGTTCAGGTGCTTATCCATCACATAGCGCGCCCATGATCCCCAAATGGCAGCCAATCCTGCACCATGTGTCACGCCGAAGAGTCCGCTCAGCTCGTGTTCTAGTTTATGACAGGCAAAGTCCTTCTCCGTTCCACACTCCGTCAGATCGTTATGCGACAGCGAGCTGGCCCACATGATGGCAGCACGGTGCCGGTAGTCCTCTGGATTCTTCAGCACCTCAGGCACAGCATCCTTTACCGTCCTGAGAAGTGCCTCTGCAATAGCGTCAGTCAGCAGAGCGTCCTCGTATTTAGAGAAGTAGCGTTCCATCGTGTGCATCATAATATCGGTAGCTCCTGCGGCCGTCTGGTATGGAGGCAAAGTATAGGTGCGCTCAGGATTCATGATGGCGAACTTACAGCGGCAGAGGTCGCTGTTCACGCCACGCTTCAACATACCCTCATCGTTAGTAATCACACAGCTCGACGACATCTCACTTCCCGCGGCGGGAATAGTCAGCATCACACCTATCGGCAGACACGTCTGCGGCACTGCCTTACCATCCCAGAAATCCCATACGTCACCAGAATAGCCCACACCGTAGCCGATGGCCTTCGCCGAGTCGATCACGCTTCCACCGCCTATGGCCAGGATGAAGTTCACGTTTTCCTTCCGGCAGAGGTCTATGCCCTCCCGCACTTTTGACAGCAACGGGTTAGGCACTACCCCACCCAACTCCACATATTGGATACCGGCTCCAGTGAGCATCCCGAACACCTTGTCGAGCAGCCCCGACCTTTTGGCACTACCACCACCATAGTGAACAAGCACCCGTCCACCACCATACTGCTGAATCAACTGAGGGAGATTCTCCTCAGCCTCGCGTCCGAACACCACACGCGTCGGAGCGTAGAAATTAAAGTCCTTCATACCTATTTATATTATATATGATGTTTCAGGCGACAAAGATAGTAAAAATCGAACTAAATACAAAATTTCTCGGATTATATTTTTCAAGAAGCAACGCATCCCCTTTGAGACACTCCAACTGACCGTTTGCCTTGATTTATATCAATTAAGTAGCAAAAAGATAGTAATTCAAGGAAAAAATTGATAAAATGTTTGTTATTTCAATTTTTTGATGTAATTTTGCAACCGAATTCAACCTGCAAACGAATTTTTATCATTATAACAACCAAAAAAGAAACAAAAGATTATGAATGCAGCACAAGTTGTAGAGCAGCTGAAGCAGCGCTTCCCCAACGAGCCGGAGTACATCCAGGCCGTCAGTCAAGTTCTTCCCACCATCGAAGAAGAGTACAACAAGCACCCTGAGTTTGAGAAGGCCAACCTGATCGAGCGTCTGTGCATCCCTGACAGAGTGTGTGAGTTCCGCATCACCTGGGTTGACGACCAGGGTAAGGTTCAAACCAACATGGGTTATCGCATCCAGCACAACAACGCCATTGGCCCGTACAAAGGCGGTCTTCGTTATCATAAGAGCGTGAATCTGGGTATCCTGAAGTTCCTTGCATTCGAGCAGACCTTCAAGAATTCTCTGACCACACTGCCTATGGGTGGTGCAAAGGGTGGTTCCGACTTCTCTCCCCGTGGCAAGAGCGACGCTGAGGTGATGCGTTTCTGCCAAGCTTTCATGAATGAACTCTATCGCGTCATCGGTCCCGATGAGGACGTTCCCGCTGGCGACATCGGTGTTGGTGGCCGCGAGGTTGGCTATCTCTTCGGACAGTACAAGAAGCTCACTCACCAGTTCCAGGGTGTGCTCACCGGTAAGGGTCTTTCCTTCGGTGGATCACTCATCCGTCCTGAGGCTACCGGTTACGGTTGCGTATATTTCCTGACCTCTATGCTCGCTACCCGTGGTATCGAACTGAAGGGTAAGAAGGTGCTGATCTCCGGTTCTGGTAACGTGGCTCAGTATGCTACTGAGAAGTGCATCCAGCTTGGTGCTATCCCCATGACCCTCTCTGACTCTGACGGTTACATCTACGATCCCGATGGCATCACTCAGGAGAAGCTTGAGTATGTGAAGGAGCTGAAGAACGTAGAGCGCGGACGTATCAAGGAGTATGCTGAGGAGTATCCCAACGCTGTTTACCATGCAGGTGAGCGTCCTTGGCACGAGAAGGCCGACATCGCTCTGCCTTGCGCAACTCAGAACGAGATCAATGGTGAGCAGGCTCAGGCCCTGATCGACAATGGTGTGATTGCCGTTGCCGAGGGTGCCAACATGCCTTCACTGCCTGAGGCTATCAAGATCTTCCAGGATGCCAAGATCCTCTATGCTCCTGGTAAGGCTTCTAACGCCGGTGGTGTGTCAGTATCTGGTCTTGAGATGTCACAGAACTCTGAGCGCCTGAGCTGGACTTCTAAGGAGGTTGACGACTATCTGAAGCGCATTATGAACGACATCCATGAGAACTGCGTGAAGTACGGTACTCAGGCTGATGGTTACATCAACTATGTGAAGGGCGCTAATGTGGCTGGCTTCATGAAGGTTGCCAATGCCATGATGGCACAGGGAATCGTGTAAGACTTTGAACTTTGAGCTTTGAACTTTGAGTTTTATGATATGATATAAAGACAAAGTGTGGAGTTCATAAGGAAAAGATAAGAGAAAGAGGCGGACTCTAACGAGAGCCGCTTCTTTTTTTGTTAATAATATATAAAAGTAATCATAAAGTTTAAAGCTCAAAGCTCAAAGTTCAAAGAAAATAAGTACCTTTGCAGCCGCTTTGCGCCCCAGAAGGGGCAATGGGAGCCGGAACAGGCGCTGACTCCTATTATTATTAACCACTTAGAATATGGTCTGATAAACGTCTGTTCAGGCCCCTACCCCCTGAGAAAGGGGGCATCAAAAATGTCAGAATTAACAAAGAACGTAAAGCCGCTCGACGACTTCAACTGGGACGAGTTCGAGAATGGCACGACCGCCGGTGTCAGCCGTGAGGAACTTGACAAGGCGTACGACGAAACCCTTAACAAAGTGGCCGACCATCAGGTGGTGGAAGGAACCGTGACCTCCGTCGACAAAAAGGAGGTGGTGGTCAACATCGGCTACAAGAGCGACGGTATCATCCCCGCCTCTGAGTTCCGCTACAACCCCGACCTGAAGATTGGTGACAAGGTGGAAGTGTATGTTGAGAGCGCTGAGGACAAGAAGGGTCAGCTGATCCTCTCTCACAAGAAGGCTCGCCTGAGCAAGTCTTGGGACGATGTCAACGAGGCTCTCGAGCAGGATGCTATCATCCAGGGCTTCATCAAGTGCCGCACGAAGGGCGGTATGATTGTCGACGTGTTCGGTATCGAGGCATTCCTCCCCGGCTCGCAGATCGACGTTCATCCCATACGCGACTACGACCAGTTCGTAGGCAAGACGATGGAGTTCAAGGTTGTCAAGATCAACCAGGAGTTCCGCAACGTGGTTGTCTCTCACAAGGCCCTCATTGAGCAGGAGCTGGAGGCACAGAAGAAGGAGATTATCGGCAAGCTCGAGAAGGGCCAGATCCTCGAGGGTGTTGTCAAGAATATCACCAACTACGGTGTGTTCGTAGACCTTGGTGGTGTCGACGGACTGATCCATATCACCGACCTCTCTTGGGGCCGCGTCGACGATCCCCACAAGGTGGTGGAACTCGACCAGAAGATCAACGTCGTTATCCTCGACTTCGACGACGAGAAGCGTCGCATCGCCCTCGGTCTGAAGCAGCTCAGCCCGCATCCTTGGGATGCTCTGGATCAGAACCTGAAGGTGGGTGACCACGTGAAGGGTAAGGTGGTTGTCATCGCCGACTACGGTGCATTCGTTGAGATCCAGCCCGGTGTGGAGGGACTCATCCACGTCAGCGAGATGTCTTGGAGCCAGCACCTCCGTTCAGCTCAGGACTTCCTGAAGGTTGGCGACGAGGTAGAGGCAGTCATCCTGACCCTCGACCGCGACGAGCGCAAGATGTCTCTGGGCATCAAGCAGCTCCGCGAGGATCCCTGGGAGGCTATCGAGGCCAAGTATCCTGTTGGCAGCAAGCACAACGCCAAGGTTCGCAACTTCACTAACTTCGGTGTGTTCGTAGAGCTCGAGGAAGGTGTCGACGGACTGATCCACATCAGCGACCTCTCTTGGACCAAGAAGGTGAAGCACCCCTCAGAGTTCACCAAGGTTGGCGAGCCCATCGAGGTGATCGTGCTCGACATCGACAAGGAGAACCGTCGTCTCTCTCTCGGCCACAAGCAGCTGGAGGACAATCCTTGGGATGCTTTCGAGGAGAAGTATGCCGTCGGTTCTATCCACGAGGGTAAGATCGCTGAGCTGCTCGAGAAGGGCGCAGTGGTATCTCTCGAGGAGAACGTTGAAGGCTTCGCTACTCCGAAGCACCTGGTGAAGGAAGACGGCAGTCAGGCTGTTGCCGGTGAGACTCTGCCTTTCAAGGTGATTGAGTTCAATAAGGACAGTAAGCGCATCATCCTCTCTCACAGCCGCACCTTCGAGGATCCCGCTCGCGAGGAGAAGAAGGCCGCTGCCAAGAAGGTTCGTGCAACCAAGAAGGACGAGTCTCCGAAGATTGAGAACGTAGCCGCCAGCACCACGCTGGGTGACATCGACGCTCTGGCTCAGCTGAAAGCTCAGCTTGAGGAAGGTGAGACCAAGAAAAAGAAGTAATACGCTTTCCCTTTAACCTATAAATAGTCCCTCCGAGTCCCCCTCGGAGGGATTTTTATTTGCCAAAATCCCAACCTTTTTTGCAAGGCAAGCCCTGCGTGGTCACAACCACCTTATCCTCCTTGTCCTAAGGAGGATCTCGAACCACTCTCCAAGCCTCTCGCCAATCGTTGGCAAGAGGATGTAATTGATTACGGGCAGAAACCGCCCTTCATCAAAGTTTTGGTATGGCTCTCAAGCTTTCGCCCCTTCGGGGTTCGCCATCTTTTTCCTACATCCCCGCTATCGCCGCCCCTTGGAAAGGGGCTCACATTGAGGCAGAACAGGATCTAATGCCAGCCAAGAAAAATCACGTCAAAGTGTCTGTGCGCCAGCCGATAAAAAAGATATCGCGTGTCCCGCGATACCAAAACAGTCAGGAAGTCGTCGGTTTCTGCGACTTCCTGGTTAAGTTCCTTGCCAACGATTGGCGAGGAATTTAAGGAGTGGTTCGAAGCCCCTTCTTACGAAGAAGGGGTTGGGGTTGATGGAGGATGCAGGGCTTGCCCTGCAAAAGAAAACATTACTCTGGCACGCTTTTTGCAGGAACATTGCAAAAAAATAATCAATTATAGTATACAGTTATGCAAAAAGGTAACATCGGGGTTACAACCGAGAACATTTTCCCCGTCATCAAAAAGTTTCTCTACAGCGACCATGAGATTTTCCTCCGCGAGATGGTATCCAATGCCGTCGATGCCACACAGAAAATGAAGACCCTCGCCGCCAGCGGTGAGTACAACGACGAGTTGGGCGACCTGACCGTCCGCGTCAACTTCGATGCCGACAAGGGCACCATCACCATCTCCGACCACGGTATCGGCATGACCGAAGAGGAAATCGACAAGTACATCAACCAGATTGCCTTCTCCGGCGTCACCGACTTCCTCGAGAAGTACAAGGACAATGCCAACAATATCATCGGCCACTTCGGCCTCGGCTTCTACTCCTCGTTCATGGTGTCGAAGAAAGTGGAGATCATCACCAAGAGCTATAAGGAAGGTTCTAAGGCCGTGAAATGGTCGTGCGACGGCTCTCCCGCCTACGAGATCGACGATGCCGAGCGCGCCGACCACGGTTCCGATATCATCCTCTACATCGATGACGACTCGAAGGAATTCCTCGAAAAGAGCAAGCTCGAAGGCCTGCTTCAGAAGTACTGCAAGTTCATGGCCGTACCCGTCGCCTTCGGTAAGAAGCAAGAATGGTCGAGCGATGAGAAGAAAATGGTCGACACCGCAGAGGACAATATCATCAATAGTGTGGAACCCCTCTGGACGAAGACCCCGTCAACATTGAAGGACGAGGACTACAAGTCGTTCTACCGCACCCTCTACCCCATGAGCGACGAGCCCCTGTTCTGGATTCACCTCAACGTCGACTATCCCTTCAACCTCACGGGTATCCTCTACTTCCCCAAGATCAAGTCTAACATCGAGTTGCAGCGCAACAAGATACAGCTCTACTGCAATCAGGTATTCGTAACCGATCAGGTGGAAGGCATCGTACCAGAGTTCCTGACGCTGCTCCACGGTGTCATCGACTCGCCCGACATCCCCCTGAACGTCAGCCGCAGCTATCTGCAGAGTGACCGCGAGGTAAAGAAAATCTCCACTTACATCACCAAGAAAGTAGCCGACCGTCTGAACGCCATCTTCAAGGAGAACCGCAAAGAGTATGAGGAGAAATGGGACGACCTTAAGCTCTTCATCAACTACGGCATCCTCTCCGAGTCCGACTTCTACGACCGTGCCAAGGACTTCTCGCTCTTCAAGGATACAGAAGGCAAGTATTTCACCTTCGACGAGTACCGCAAGCTGATCGAGGCCAACCAGAAGGACAAGGACGACATGCTCGTCTACCTCTATGCCACCGACAAGGAGGAGCAGTACTCCTACATCAAGGGCGCCCAGGACAAGGGCTACTCAGTGCTGCTGCTCGACGGCCAGCTCGACGTGCCGACCATCCAGACGCTGGAGCAGAAGTTCGAGAAGAGCCGCTTCACCCGTGTCGATTCTGACATCATCGACCGTCTGATCGTCAAGGAAGACAAAAAGAAGTCAGAGCTGTCGGAGTCAGAGAGTGACAATTTGTCAGCCGTCTTTCGCACCCAGTTGCCGAAGATCGACAAGACCGAGTTCATGGTGCAGGTCGATGCCCTCGGCAGCGAGGCCCGTCCTGTGGTCATCACGCAGAATGAATACATGCGCCGTATGAAGGACATGAGCAAGTTCCAGGCCGGTATGGGCTTCTACGGACAGATGCCAGACTCCTTCAACCTCGTGCTCAATGCCGACCACCCGCTGGTGAAGAAGGTGCTCG
>CAMKSE010000026.1 GCA_946415365.1 uncultured Prevotellaceae bacterium | reverse complement strand
AGCGCGTCAGCATTGCCCGGGCCATCCTCAAGAATCCGCCCATCCTGATCTTGGACGAGGCAACCTCTGCCCTCGATACAGAGAGTGAACGACTGGTGCAGGATGCACTGGAGCGACTGATGAAGACCCGTACGACGGTGGCCATTGCCCACAGACTGAGCACCATCAAGAATGCTGACGAGATCTGTGTGCTCCACGAGGGATGCATCGTGGAACGGGGTACACATGAGGAATTGTTGAATATTGACGGCTATTATAAGAAACTACATGAGATGCAGAGTTAGCTTTCTGTTGAGGACCTATCTGTGGACGGTGCTTGTGTTTGTCGTCGCCAAGGTGGTGTTCATGCTCAGCTGTCAGGAGGGGCATGCGCTGACCATCGACGATATGGGACAGGTGATCGCCCACGGACTGACGCTCGATCTTTCAACAGCCCTCTATTTCCTGGCTCTGCCCTTCTTGCTGACTATTGTCAGCCTCTGGCATACCGGCCGTTGGATTGGCACCGTACTTCGCGTCTATTTCGCCATCATCGCCCTGGCCTTCGCCCTGGCTTTCGTCGCCGACACCAGCCTCTATCCCTTTTGGAACTTCAAACTCGACGCCTCGTGCCTGCAGTATTTAGAGACGCCTACTGAGGCTATGGCCAGCGTGTCGACGGGGTATATCCTAGTGAGACTAGTCCTACTAGTCCTACTAGCGATACTAATCTTCCTGGGCTATACGAGACCAAAGATACACTTCCAGCCCACCCGTCATCGCATCGTCGGGACAGTGGCAGCCCTCATCTGCATTCCGCTCATCGTCATTGGCATCAGGGGTGGATTGGACGAATCGACCACTAACGTAGGACAGGTGTATTTCTCACAGGACCAGTTCCTGAACCACTCGGCTGTGAATCCTGTGTTCAGTTTTGTCGCATCCCTGGAGAAATCTGGCAATGAGAACGCCTCCTACAACTTTTACAGTCCAGAGGAGATGGCACAACTCACCGAGGGACTCTACGATAGCGGGACTCAGGCGGGTGACACCCTACTGACGACCCAACGCCCCAATGTGGTGGTCATCCTGCTGGAGAGCTGTGGGAAGATGTTCCTGAATGTGATGCCAAACCTTTGCCAGGCGGCTGAGGAGGGTATCGACTTCACCAACTGTTTCGGCAACAGCTATCGCACCGACCGTGGAACCGTCAGTTCGCTGAGTGGCTATCTGTCGTTCCCCACCATGTCGGTGATGAAGATGTCGACCAAGGTGGGGCATATCTCCAGCATCGCACGGACCCTGCGGAAAGAAGGCTATGACACGGAATACCTGTATGGAGGCGACATCAACTTCACGAAGATGAAAGGCTATTTGATCAGCACGGGCTTCGAGCGTCTCCACTGGAAACAGGACTATAGTGCCGAGGAACAGGCAACCTCGAAATGGGGTGTGTGCGACGAGATCACCTTCAACACCCTGGGTGAGATGATCCTCCGTCATAACGACGGCAAACCATTCCTCATCGGCTACTCCACGCTGAGCAGTCACGAGCCATGGGACGTGCCCGTGAAAAAGTACAAGGAGAAACAGTATAATGGTTTCTGCTACGTCGACCAGTGCATCGGCACCTTCCTCGACAAGATGCGTAAATCAGCACAATGGGACAATCTGCTGATCGTCTTCATGCCTGATCACAGCAGCGACTTCAATGAATACGATGAGCAGCACCCCGACCGTAATCGTATTCCGATGATCTGGACGGGTGGTGCCGTGAAGGAGCCTCGAAAACTGGAGATGCTCTGCAACCAGAGCGACTTTGCTGCGACGCTGTTGGGCCAGATGGGCCTTCGTCACGACGACTTCACTTTCAGTCGCGATGTGACGAGCAGCAGTTATCGGTATCCGTTTGCCATACACATGTTCAACAACGGTCTGTCGATGACCGACAGTACTGGATTCATGCTCTATGACCTTACCAGTGAGCGCATCGTTGTGAAGACTTCGCCGGATGCCGAACGCATGGCCAACACGGCAAAAGCCATCCTCCAGATGGCAGGAGAGAATTTGAAGAAATTAGATGAAGTGAAATGAATTTTAAAGGCGCATTCAAGAAAACAGGCTATTTGTCGGCATTGGTGGCACTCTTGTGCAATCTGGCCATCGCATATGTGTTGTACTTCCTGGCAAGGCTGGTCTATCTGCTGGTGAACTACAGTTATTTTGAACAGGGACTGTCGTCTTCCAGCCTGACAGAGATACTGCGGGGCGGACTGGTCTTCGACACGTCTGCTATACTCGTCACGCACATTCCCTATATCGTGTTGCTCCTGCTCACCCCTTGGCGGAAGCTGGCCAAATGGGTGTTTGTCATCGTCAACTCTGTGGCTCTCGCCGCCAATCTGGCTGACAGCGTCTATTTCCGCTTCACCATGCGACGCACAACGACCACGGTGTTCAGCGAGTTCCGGAATGAGAACAACCTCCTGGGTGTCTTTGGAACCGAAATGGTCAATCACTGGTATCTGGTACTCCTGTTTGTAGCTCTTGTGTACGTGATTTGGAAGCTCTACAGAGACCCGGGGAAGGCGAATGCCGGCCAATGCTGGTGGCGGTGGTATCCGACACAGATTGTGGTACTGGCGGCTTTGGCCCCGTTTGTGGTGGCAGGTATTCGTGGCGGCTTTGCCACAGCGGTAAGACCCATCACCATCTCGAACGCCAACCAGTATGTAGACCGTCCCACAGAGGCGGCCCTGGTGCTGAACACCCCCTTCTCGATCTATCGTACCATCGGAAAGGATGTGTTCGTGGTGCCTGAGTATTTCTCCGATGAGAAAGAACTGGAGGCCGTCTATAGCCCGATCCATCAGCCTGGTCAAACTAGTCTGGCTAGTCAAACTAGTTTTACTAGAAAGAACGTCGTCGTTTTGATTGTCGAGAGCTTTGGCTGCGAATACATAGGCGCCCTCAATAAGACCTTGGAGAATGGCCGTTACAAAGGCTATACCCCTTGCGTCGATTCCCTCATCGCGAAGAGTGTCACCTTCAGCCATACATACTGCAATGGTCGTAAGAGCATCGACGGCATGCCCAGCATCTTGTCGAGCATCCCCATGTTCGTGGAACCTTTCTTCCTGACGCCTGCCTCGATGAACCAGGTGGGTGGTGTGGCCTCCCTTCTTGGGGCAGAAGGCTATCAGACGGCCTTCTTCCACGGTGCACAACGGGGCTCGATGGGGTTCCAAGCCTTCTCACGGACCACGGGTTTCAAAGAATACTATGGCCGTGAGGACTACAATGCCGACGAACGCTTTGGGGGTGATGACGATTTCGACGGCATGTGGGCCATCTGGGACGAGCCCTTCCTGCAATATTATGCCACGAAGATGTCGGAGATGAAGGAACCCTTCATGACGGCTGTCTTCACGGCCAGCAGCCACCACCCCTACGCCATCCCGGAACAATACCAGGACCGGTATCCCGATGAGGGTATCATCATCCACAAGTGCATACGCTATACGGATATGGCCATCGGCAAGTTCTTCGAGAAGGTCAGTCACGAGCCGTGGTTCAACAACACCATCTTCGTACTCACCAGCGACCACACGAACCTCTCTGACCATGCGTTCTATCAGACGGACCTCGGTGGTTTCTGCTCACCGATTATCATCTATGAGCCAGGCAATGCGGAGCGCCAGCCGGAGATACAGGACAAGATAGCCCAGCAGATCGACATCCTGCCCACCCTCATGGGGATGCTGCACTATCAGAAACCCTACTTTGCCTTTGGCATCGATGTGCTCAATACACCGGCTGAGGACACCTGGGCCGTAAACTATCTGAATGGCATCTACCAATACGTGAAACAGGGTCATGTCATCCAGTTCGACGGCCAGCAGACGAAAGCCGTCTATGCCCTCAGTGACTCACTCATGCAGCACAACCTAGTGGGCAAGGTTCCCCAACAGCCACAGATGGAACGGGAATTGAAGGCCATCATCCAGCAGTATATGGATCGGATGGTCAACGACCGCCTGACCCCCAAAACTGTAAACCGTAAACCATAAACTGTAAACCGTAAACTATAAACTATAAACTGTAAACTATAAACTGTAAACAAACTATGACAACCGTACTTGTGATTCACGCCAAGCACCTGACGGATCGGCTGCAACACATGCAACAACAGTTGCACGACTGGCCGGGAGAGGTGGAATATATACAGGACTACGACAAGAGTGAACTCACCGATGACGTCGTCCAGACCTATTTCAAGGCTGGTTGCGAGTTGGACAATAAGTCTGGAGCCACCAGTTGTGCTATGAAACATCTGTTGTCATGCAAGTATATCGTGGATCATCAGCTGGAAGGGGCCTTGATACTCGAGGACGATATCGTGATGCGCCCTCACTTCCAGGACGATTTCGAAAAGACCATGAAGGAATACCGTCTTCACTACGCTGAGCAGCCCGTCCTGATCTCCTACGAAGACTCCTCGCTACAGTTCATCCCTCGTTCCCGTCGCAGAAAAGACCAGTGGCTCTATGAGGCTCCTCAGGGACGGGTTCGTTTCAATGGCGCACTCTTTATCAGCCAACAGGCTGCTAAGGCCATCTGGGAGGATGTGACGACCAATAAATGTGACATTGCCGTCGATCATTATTACGTGCATCTGTATGGCCGGGGACTCGTAAAGTTCCTGTGGTGTGAGCCGTGTCTGGCCACTCAGGGCAGCTTCAGTGGCACTTTCGTCTCTTCCATGGGACAGATTCGTTCCATGGAGGGCCTCCGCTGGAAACTGAAATACGCCTACAAACGCCTCATCTACTGGCTCCGCTAATTAGACATAGTAACATATTAACCATCAATATGTTCTTATGTCCTTCTGTCTTTAAAAGTTATTCTGTTACTCTGTCTTTAATAGTTATTCTGTCTAAAAACTATAGGATGTGCTGGAATAGTTCGTCGAAGTGTCCGAACGACGATTCTGTCAACGGTGCCTCACCATCCTTGATCCAGTAGAGTGGCGTGTCGTGATACATCGAGGCCGTCAGTGAGAACGTGCTGGGTGGTCCTATCAGATAGTCACACTCCGACAGGACACAGAGATCCTCAGCCGCATTGCCCTTCGGGAAGATGACCTTCGTTCCGGCAAGCTCGTTCTGGTAGCGTCGTTTATCAAGTGAAGCGTCGTTACCACAGATAAAGACCGTAGTATTTGGATGCTGGGCCATAAACGCTTTAATGAGCCTCAGAAACACCTCGTCCGTGAAGAAATATTTCCCGTCATACCAGGTAGCATAGTCCCCACGACGGATATGGACTCCCAATCGACAGGAACCGTTGGGCGCTTGTGCCAACACAGGCTCACAGGCTTTCACCACGGACGGCTTGAAGGCAAAGAGGTCGATAATCTCCGACTTGTATTTCAGGAATAGGTCATACCAACGGGCTTCCCAGCCAACGACGGCAATGTGCTTGTGTTTCAGCATCTCCTGTTCCTGTGCCTTGATGTCGGCCCCCTCCTCATTAAACTCCAACGTAGGTATCAATCCCCATTTGGCGGCGTATTTGGCGATGGTGTAACGCCAGAAATTATGGTTAGGCGTATCGCAGATATGGAAATACTGGAACTTATAGGCAAAACGCATCGACATCGTTTCCCTTCCGTGCTCCCTTCCCCAAGCATAGAAATGTCCGTATTGTAAGATGTTGTTGCACATCCATCCTGATCCTTTTACAAATATCATAACTCTAAATTTTGTTATACTATTCACTCCCTTCCCTTGGGACAACTTTACCATCGACAACCTGGAACCGTTCATTGAACTCCTCGCGGGTGCGCTTCCAACGGTTATGGCTCCAAAGCCAGAGCTCCGGCTGCCGACGGATGGCGGCCTCCAGCATCTGATGATAGATGTCTGTCGCCTCGTACTCCTTCAACTGCTCAGGTGTACGGGTAATCAGCTTGAACTTCGCCTCGTAATAGCCTCGTTTCTTCTGGGTCACCTCGAGGAAGAAGATGGCCTGACGGTTCTTGATGGCAATGCGTTCCGTACCCGTCATCACGGGGGTATCGTGGTTCAGGAACCAACACCAGTGGTGGATATTGTTCCAGTGAGGCACCTGGTCGCCCAGATAACCAAACACGGTAGGCTGCTGCTTACGTTTGTATTCGATGGTCTTGCGCAGGATATCCACCAGGGGGATACACTCTGCTCCCCATCGCTCACGCAGACGCAGGAACAACTTGTCGAAGGCTTCGTTCTCAAGGGCATGGTAGAGCTGGCCGCACTGGGCCTTCTCCGACACCCACAGGGGCAGTGAGGTGATCCACTCCCAATTAAACGAATGTCCCAGATAGACGGCACACGACTGTCCCTCCTCAACACACGCATTGACGGCTTCCGTACCCTTGAATACCAAGTGTCTTCGCATCTGCTTTTCGGTCATCGTCCTCATCTTCACCGCCTCCACGAAATAGTCGCACAACCGGTGGTAGAACTTCCGCTCTATCTCCCGGATCTCTGCCTCAGACTTCTCCGGAAACGAAGTCGCGAGATTCTGGCGCACCACCTTCACCCTGTAGCCGATCATGCGGTATAGGATGAGATAGACCAGATCGCTGAACAGATAATGTATGCAGAATGGCAGCAGCGAGAGCAAATACCACAGACCCGATACGAGATAATAGATCACCTTATTCATCAACTATAAACTCTCAACTATAAACTATAAACTCTCAACTATAAACTATAAACCATAAACCCTTTTGATCTGCTCGTAATAATGCGCGTAGTTCAGATGATCATCGAAGTCAGCCTTTGCCTGCTGTCCCAAGCGCTGACGCAAGGCTGTGTCCTCCACAAGACGGCCCATCGCCTCTGCAAGTGCCTGGACATCGCCAGGAGGCACCAACAAACCATTCTGCTCATGTACCACATACTCACGCTGACCACCGTTGTTGGTGACAACCACCGGATGGCCCTGTGACATGTATTCCTGAGGTGACAGCGGACACCCCTCCTGGACCGTAGAGACCAGAATACCGAAATCGGCAGCCGCCACATACGGCAACACGGGATGTACAAACCCCGTAAACACCACCTTCTCGGCTATACCCTTTTCCTGCACCACCTGCTTCAGATGGGCGGTATAGTCCTCACTCCCACGCCCCACCAGTACCAAACGGAAGGGCTTGTCCCTGAGCAGGGCGATAGCCCCCAACAACGTATCGAGTCCCTTCTCAGGATCCAGACGTCCGTGGAACATGCCGATGACATCTTCTGCGGGAAGGTGGTGTTTGGTCCTGATATCGACGGTCGTAAAGCCTTCCGGCACCACAATACTCGTGTGGATAACCCCCAGTTTGGCAGTATCGATGGTGGGATGGGTACTGAGAAACACCGTCTTCGACAGTTCCGAATCGAAGATCAGACGATCCAGATGACGGTAGAGCCAACGGTAGAGCAGTCCGTTCTTACCCTTACGCGTGAGATGACGGCACATCACCACACGCACCTGCTTCTGGCTCGACAGACATCGGGCATAACAAGCTGTAAAAGCATCCTTGAAGTTATGAGCGTGCAAAATCAGACTCCTGTCGCCTGACTCCTGACTCCTGATCACCTTGGCCATCTGCCAGGCACTCTTCACGTCGAGGGCTCCTCCCAAAGCCAACGGCACCACCTTCATCCCTGCCTCGACATATTTCTGGATGATGGCTTCGACGGGTTTGCAGAAAATGGTCACATCGATGCCGTCGGCCATCTGTCGCTGACTCAGGTCGTAGACATATTGCTCGCCTCCGCCCCATTCCTTATTCGACACGATATGGAATATCTTCATGCTGCAAAAGTACTATTTTTTTTAGACATAAGAACATAAAGACATAAGTTTTTTTGTTTCTTTTGTTCTTATGTCTGAAAAAAGAACTATCTTTGCAACGGAATTATGGCTTCATACGATATAGAAACACTCCATCAGCACATCCTACAGATACTCCTGTCTGTAGACCGTGTCTGTCAGGCGCACGACATCAGATACTACTGTTGGGCTGGTACTATGCTGGGCGCTGTCCGGCACAAGGGGTTTATCCCCTGGGACGATGACATGGACATCTGTATGCCCCGTCCCGACTACGACCGTTTCATGATGCATGCCCGTGAGTGGTTGCCAGAGCCCCTGGAGGCCCTGTGCATCGAGACCGATGCCAACTATCCCGGGGGCTTCGGGAAAATCGTCGACGGCAGCACCACACTGATTGAGCGTGAGCACAGCGACTATGTGGGCGGCATCTATATCGACGTCTTTCCGATCGATGGCATCTCCAAATCCAAGATCGCCCAGAAGGTGGCAGTGGCTCGTTATAAGGCCCTCGACAAACTGCTCTACTTCCTGCATCGCGACCCCTATAAGCATGGCCACGGACCCAGTTCTTGGCCCATCTTGCTGATTCAGCGGTGTTTCTCCCATGAGTGGGCACGCCGTCAGCTGCGGGCCGCCTATCTGGCCTATGACTACAACCAGTCAGACTTGGTGCTCGACTATGATGACGGGGTGCAGGGGGTGATTCCCAAGACCATGTTGGGCACGCCTCAGCCTGTTGAGTTCGAGGGACATACGGTGATGGGTGTGGAACAGGCCGATGCGTATCTCAGGAACAAATATGGTGACTACATGGTGATTCCTCCCCACGACAACCAGCGCCAGCATAATTTTTACTATCTGGACTACGATCTTCCTTATAAAAACTATAAGGATCCCCGCACTTTCGTCAATCGCGATAACGCTTCTCGATGATCTTGGCCACTAAGACAAACTGATACACTCCTGCCATCATGGCACGGATAAGCCCACGTGTCCCCATGCGATAGCCACCGTCCAACACGTATTTCTTGAAGAACCGCCAGAAAGGACGCCACAACAGGGCCCCGAGACCATAGCCCTTCTCACGCTTCTTCTCTACCTCATTGTCGGTATATTCGTTCATCTTGGCCATATACTCATGCATCGTCTCATCCATGAGATGCAGCAGACGGGCCTCCTTACCGGCCTTCAAGCGTTCCACACGACCTTGTACCTTAGGGAAGGTATGGACATATGGCGGCCACTCCGTTCCCTCGCGAATGAAGAAACGCAACTGGTAGTCGTAGTGGAAATCACGAACGAACATGCTCATGAACATGTTCTGGCGGGGAATATAGAATCCTTCAGGACAGTCTGGTTCGGTGATCTTCTGATAGAGCACCTCACGCAGTTCTGGCGTCACCAGCTCATCGGCATCAACCACCAAGACCCACTTGTTTGCAGCCGACTGGATGGCAAACGTCCGGGCAGGTTCCGCACTTTTGTGGTCGGCCTTGGGGAAGGTCACCACCTTGCAGCCATACTGCTCTGCGATCGCCACCGTATCGTCGGTACTCTCCATATCGCACACCACCACCTCGTCGAAGTCCTTGACAGACTCCAACACCTTGGCCAAATGCTGTCGGGCATTATAGGTGTTGACGACGACTGATATCTTTGCCTCGTTCATGTAATCCTTATTTTCGAGGCAAAGGTAAACAATTTCCGTGAGATACAATACATAATAACTAATTTTTTTAGACAGAAGAACATAAGAACAAAAAATATGTGCTTCTGTTCTTCTGTCTAAAAAATAAAAGTTCTTATGTTCTTTTGTTTAAAAAAAGTTCTTATGTCTAAAAAAAATAGTAATTTTGCAGCCAGTTTATTGTGTATGGACAAAAAAGCGACATTTGGTGAACTCATCCGGTTCTGCATCGTGGGAACGACTTCCGCAGCCATCCACTATGCCATCTACTGGATTCTCCAGCATTGGATCAACGTCAATGTGGCCTATACCATTGGCTATGTGCTCAGTTTCCTGGCCAATTACTATATGACGGCCCACTTCACCTTCAAGGAGAAGACCACTGCCAAGAATGGCATTGGCTTTGGTGGAGCCCATTTCGTGAACTACTGTCTGCACATCGTGCTGTTCAATTTCTTCCTCTGGCTTGGTCTCAGTCGCGAACTGGCACCTCTCGCCGTACTCGCCATCGCAGTCCCCACGAACTTCGTCCTGGTCCGTTTCGTCTTCCGTAAACTATAAACTAAAAAACTATGATCATCGGTTATGACGCCAAGCGCATCGTGCGCAATGCCACAGGTCTCGGCAGTTACGGACGCACCCTCGTCAACGACATCGCCCGTCTGAACCAAGGCCTGCGCCTCCATCTCTATGCCCCCGACAAGGGACGTGACGACCTGCGGGAACAGATTGTCTCTGTTCCAGGCCTGATGTTCTGCTATCCGAAGGACTGCTACCTGCCCTTCGACAAGGCCATCTGGCGCAGTCATGGCATTGTGAAGGATCTGAAGAAGGATGGGGTACAGGTGTACCACGGCCTCTCTGGTGAACTGCCACTGGGCATCCGCAAGAGTGGCATCAAGAGTGTGGTGACCATCCACGACCTGATCTTCATGCGCCACCCGGAGTTCTACAACTGGATCGATACGAAGATCTATACCTGGAAGTTCCGTCAGACCATCCGGGAGGCTGACCATATCATCGCTGTCAGTGAGTGCACGAAGCGCGACATCATGGCATATGGTCATGTCGACGAAGACCGCATCTCCGTCATCTACCAGAGCTGTGCCCCCCGCTTTAACTCTCCATCTGTAAACTATAAACAGTCAACTATAAACAGTCAAGAATCCATCCGCATGCTCTATGGACTCCCTAAACGCTTCATTCTCAATGTGGGAACCATTGAAAGACGCAAGAACATACTTCTGGCTGTAAAGGCACTGGCAGGACTACCCGAGGACCTGGCACTGGTCATCGTGGGACGTCAGACGACTTATACCAACGAGGTGCTCGAATATATCTCTGCCCATGGCCTCAGTCATAGGGTGTTCTTGTTGCATGGTGTCCCCGACGACCATCTGCCTGCACTTTATGCACAGGCTGAGGCCTTCGTCTATCCATCTGTCTATGAGGGCTTTGGCATACCAGTCATCGAGGCCGTCAGTTGTGGTCTGCCCGTGGTGGCCTGCACAGGCTCCTGTCTGGAAGAGGCAGGCGGTCCTGACTGTCTGTATGTGGCTCCTGACGATGATGAGGCAATGGCAGCTGCTATCTTGCAGGTCCTCAAAGGTGCAGAGGGCCGTGAGGAACGAATCTGTCGCAGCCAGGACTATATCCGTCGCTTCGAGGGCAACGACCTCGCCTCCCAGGTCCTCGACCTATACCACAGCCTTGTCTAAGGATATTCTTAAGTCTAAGGAATATAGGCGCTCGGCTTTGCCGCTTGGCTCGTCCAAGAATTTAGGAATATATTTAGCAGTTCTTCACTAACCAAATAGCGAAGAAGAGGTCATAAACCTTATAGACCCCTTTATCCTGAGTAAGCAGCCCTTTGTCAACCAATGCAGGGATGGCAGATTTGACAGAATTAGGAGAAGTCAGACCATGCCGTTTCGTAAAACTCCCACTGGTTACATTCTGAGCACTGCCGTCTTTGGCAACAGCAATCAACACACGGCTTTGCTTTTCGGGCAACTGATACATCAAGTCCTCATAGATGGTAGATGAAACCGCAATAATCTCATCTACAGCCTTGCTGACATCGTTTTCGACACACGTCGCATTTACCGCTGTCTGGCTAAAAAGTTCGTTCATGACTCGCTGCATATAATAAGTAACCCCATCGAACTGCTTGTAGAGACGGTTCACAACAGCAATATCCAAATACTTTCTCCGTTTCTGAAAGAGACTGACGCAGAACTCCGAATATCTGTCCAATGGCAGGCGGTCCAGATGATAGAGTGTCACACTCTGGTAGAAAGGTCTTGCAGGTGAGGTGAAAATGGATCCCATCAATTGTCTTCTGGAACCTGAAAACACGAAATGCGCGTTGCTGCAATACTGAACGCAAGTGCGGATTTCGGCCTCTATATTCGGGTCGCCATATTTGGTGATTTGTTGGAACTCGTCAATAACCACCAGACAAGGACGGTCTGCATTCTGAAGATAAGTGAAGATCTCATCTAGTGTAGCAGTCGGTGAATGGATGTCTCCAACACTCATCGTCCATGATGGCTGACCGTTCATATCAAAAGAAATGCCGGATCGTACGGACGAGAGAATCGACAGAAATTTCTCCCATGCTTTTTTCCCCTTTGGCTTTAAGGTTTCAAGGATGGCACTGCCCAATTTGCCTACCATCTCAGCCACTGTTTTGGTCGAATAGATGTCAACAATAAACGTATAGTAATTGTCGGCAATCGTTTTTTGTGCAAAGCAATGCCGCAACAAATCACTCTTGCCATATCTGCGTGGTGAAATTAAAGCAACGTTGTTGCCGTTGGTCAGATAACGGATAATATCCTTTGTCTCTTTCTCCCTGTCGCAGAAATATTCGGCACCAGCGTAACCTGTGGTCACGAAGGGATTATCCATCTTAGCTCTCTCCTTTGCCATATCCTTATCATTTATAATAATCGTGGGCGAAGTTAGTAATTTTTCCATAAAATGGAAACCATAAAGCGGAAAAAGTGAACAAATTTAGCATTTTTTATATGATGAACATAAACTGTAAACCATAAACTATAAACTGTAAACTATATCTTCACTCTCACTTGGAAGTCAAGGTTGGCTTGATGGTTTGTCGCACTGCCTTTGAGGGTCAATAGGAGTCTTTTGGCGATGTTGGCCCTGACCATCAGCCAGTAACGGATGCCCTCCCCATAGAACTGCTTCATCGAGTAGGTGTAGAGCGGTCCCAGCTCATAGAGGTACAGACGACTGTCATAGTTGTCGGTATGGAAATAACCGGCACCACCATTCAATCTCAGCCATTTGTGAGTCAGTGACAGGCTCCCACTGATCATCCATCCCAGGTTGCCTTCCGACTGGTATCCGTCTGCCTGCAGACGACCTCCAAAGCCTTGTTTCACCGTATAGTCTGCAGTCACCCTTGCCCTGTGCTCCCAACGGTTTTCCAAGTTGGTCTTGTCAGCATTGTCTCGTTGACGCAGTCGGAGCCTGTAACGGGCACTGAACAGCCACGACTTCTTCTGTAGAGTTCCCTGCATCAGGTTATCCCACGAATACGACGACTGCGACACCCGATACTTCGCCCAGGCAAACCACGCATAGTCGGTATAGGCTGTCAGATGGAGGGCTGGGATAGGCTTCCACGTCAGTCCGAGATAAAATCCACTTTCGTTCTGTACCTTTCCTCCGTCACTGTAACTCTGTGCGTCGAGGGAGGAATAAGCGTAGGCATAGAACCGTTGCAGGGCCATCACACTGGCCACGTCACTGATCTGCAGACTTACGCTGTTGATGGTGGCCAGATGACCTTTCTGGTCGATGGCAGTCTCTCCACTGAATGCCAGTAGATGACTGGCGTAGCCATAGTCGAGACTCATGTTCGTGAAGTCGCTGCCCTGGGGGGAGTGCCGACGGTAGAGCACCGAGGTGTTGGGCTTCAATGGTCTGTCGAGATGTGTGTACAACAGGTTCGCACCAAGGTGAATGCCGTGATCGTCGTATCTCAGACTTCCACCGGTCTTGAAGATGTTCAGGTTGTGCTTCTTGTTCATCTCTGTCTCTGTACGATGGTAGTCGGTCTTGAGAATGGTGGCTGCCGTGCCGTCTTTGTTCAAGGTGGCGTCGACAGGCATATACGATGCGAAGGCGGTCAGTCTCAGACTTTTTCCCATATCCACCGTCGTCGCCAGTCCCCTCAATGCACCTGTAGAACGTGAGGAGTGTGCTCTGACACTGTACGTGGTCCGCCCCAGGTTCTGGAGCATCGCCACCTTTCCCAGACTGAAACTGTTGTTCATCACCAGTCCCATACCCATCGACACTCTGTAGTGGCCTACAACCAGTGACTCGATCCTTCCCACGTTCCGCAACTGCAGGTAGAGGGAGTAATAGTCGTACCCCCATCGGTTCTGTCCTTTGAAGAACGGCTCCCCTGCATCCTGGGCTCCCACGATGCCGGCTTTCACCTGGTCACCATAACTGAACTGGTACCTCAGCCAGTGACGGAAAGGCTCCACGCTTCCTGAGGCGATCAGTTCATGGTGACCGTATTTCATGACGTCCTTCGCCTTGGGCGGTTTCTGTCTGTCGTTATCTGCCTCACGCTCGTCTATATATATAAAATAGGTGAGCAGTCGTCGCTGGGCATAGTCCAGTTGACGGATCATCGTCAGTTCACTGAGCGATTCCATCCGTCCGTATCGCCAGAGGTATTCCATGATGCCCTCTATCTGTTGTGCGGATAGAAACGGCAGTTCCTCCAGTTGTTCCCTTGTCACACGGTTGATGTCCATGGGATGCTGCTCCAGTTCACACAGCAGCTCATACGTCTGCTCCCAGGCTTCCGACTCAGCATCTTCCGCTGTCATCACCTCGTTCAGATATTGTTCCCACGGCCGTTGTTCCTGAGCCGTCACACCCAGTACAAATCCCAATAACAGACATACGATTCGTGTCTTCATAATCATTCGTGTTTAAGTTTAACGTCGTCAAAGGTAGGCAATTTTTCTGAAAGTTCCAAATAAAATGCTAAAAAAGAGGAATTCTTTCTTGTTTGTGGAATAATAGAAGTATTTTTGCAGGCAGTATGCGTAGGATTGTGACCATCATATGGGCCATGACCTTGTGCCAGCAGATGCTGGCGCAAGAGCAGAGGCTGACCGCTGAACAGGTGTTGGCGGAGATGGACTCACCCACCTTTGTGCCGACGGTGAAAGTGGGCAAGGTGCTGTACGAGGGCGACAGTATCCAGTATATGGAGATGAACAACGTCTATGTCTATCCCCAGCTGACATTCAAGAACAAGCGACAGGCAGAGAGCTACATGCGTCTGGTGAAGAACGTAAAGAAGGTGCTGCCCATCGCGAAAGAAGCCAGACAGATGTTGATTGAGACGACGGAATACTTGGAGACGTTGCCCAACGAGAAGGCGAAGGAAGAACACATCAAACGGGTGGAGGATGATATCTTCCGCACCTATAAGCCAAAGATGAAGAAACTGACGTATTCGCAGGGAAAGCTGCTCATCAAATTGATAGACCGTGAGTGCCACTCGACAGGCTACGATATGATCAAGGCTTTCATGGGACCCCTCCGTGCCGGGTTCTGGCAGGTGTTTGCCTGGGGCTTCGGGGCCTCGCTGAAGAAGGAGTACGATGCCCAGGGCGTCGATCGCCTCACCGAGCGTGTTATCCTGATGGTCGAATCCGGCCAAATCTAGTTTACAGCTATTCCTCCGAGAATAAGACCTGCACTAAGGTTTGTCCGACGGCCTGAAGGGTGTTGCGGTCGATATGTGCCATATCGTCATTCACGGTATGCCAGGTAGGTCCAAACGAACTCTGCTGACAGTCTGGATAATAAGGGATGATGTCGATGCACGGGATCTTCGCCACACGGTTCACTGGGAGATGGTCGTCGGTGATGAAGACACCCTCACGCATGGGGAAGTAGCTGCCGAAACCCACGGTCTGTGCGGCCCGCCACACACGGTCAACAACACTGCGTGCATAGCGCATGGAACCCTGTTCCTGGTAGAACTGAGCCCCCTCACCACCAACCATGTCGAGCAGGATGCCGTACTTCGCCTTATAACCCTTCACATGGGGGTTGGCAGCCCAATACTGTGCGCCAAGTGCCCAGGAGTCACTGCTATCCGGTGCATCGTCCCACTGTGGCACTCCCCAGTCCTCTGCATCGAAACAAATAAAGTCAACCCCGATATTTTTGTTTATAGTTGACGGTTTACTAATTAACCGCGCCAATTCCAACATGACCGCCACACCTGAGGCCCCATCATTAGCCGCCATCACAGGCTTCTTCCAGTTCGCTTCGTCAGGGTCGTTGTCTGCCCAGGGACGACTGTCCCAGTGGGCACAGATGAGAATACGGTCTTTCTGTTCTGGTTGGTAGCTGGCAATGATATTCGTAGAGCGCAGCATCGTGCCGTCGTAGCCCTTGAGCAGTGCATGCTGGGGAGTGACCGTCAGACCATAGCCCTCGAACTGCTGGGTGATCCATTGTGCACAGTCGTCATGGGCCTTGCTGTTCATCGTCCTGGGCCCGAACTCGCACTGCTTCTGACAGAACGCATAGGCACTGTCCGCACAGAAGGCGGGACCTACGGGCTGGAGCACAGCGACATCGCTAGAGGCGGCCTGCTTCCGCAGACTGCAGGATGACAGCGCGAGGCTAATGAATAAACAATAAACAATAAATAATAAACCTCGTGGAACGGTGCGGTGTATCTTGGTAATCATCTCTAAACTATAAACCCTCAACTATAAACCATAAACCCTCAGGAAGTTCCCTCCCCAGATTTTCTGAATATCCTCCTCACTATACCGCCTGCGAAGCAACTGCTTCGTGAAAAGCATCAGCTCCGAAGCATCAGCCAGACCACGCACACCACCATCACCGTCAAAGTCGGTCCCCAGGCCCACATGATCGATGCCCATCACTTGGATGGCATGTTCCAGGTGTTCCATGACATCGAGGATACACGCCTCACCATCCTGACGCAGGAACCCGTGATAGATAGTGGTTTGTGCCACACCATCCTTGGCAGCGAGGGCCCGCATCTGGTCGTCAGTGAGGTTACGGGGGTGGTCGCAGAGGGCCCTGGCCGAGGAATGGCTGCACACGATGGGCTTGCTGCTGATGTCGAGGGTGTCGTAGAAACTCTTCTCCCCGGCATGACTCATGTCCACGAGGATACCCAGACGGTTCATCTCCCGGATGACCTGTTCTCCAAAGGGACTGACACCGCCCCAGGTGTTCTGACTGCGTGAGGCCGAGTCGCAGATATCGTTGTCGCCATTGTGGCAGAGTGTCATATACACGATGCCTCTCTCCGCGAAATGCTGCAGGTTCTCCAGTTGCCCGTCGAGGGCAATACCGTTCTCGATGCCGAGCATGATGCTCTTGATGCCGGCCCGTTTGTTGGCCCAGAGTTCTTCCGGAGTACGGGCGATACGCACATAGTCGCTGTTTTGTTTCGTGATAGCCTCTATCTGGTCGAAGATAGCATCTGCATAGGCTTTAGGCTGTTCGGTAGGCTGGGGCAGGTAGGCCACCATGATCGTGGCGTCCAGTCGTCCCTCCGTCATCTTATGCAGGTCCACGAGTATTCTCGGGTCCCGCTGGTCGAAGTGGATGCCCTGTGGAAACAGCATCGGTGTGTCGCAGTGGGTGTCAAGGGTCAGGATCTGGTTGTGCAGTTGGTGGGCCTCACGGTAGGCCTGTGCCTCCTCCACCAGCCACTGGAACAGGGGGTTGCCGTTCTCAAGACACTCCGGATGCCACTGCACACCCATCACAGGCTTGTACTCCGTACTCTCCATGGCCTCGATGATACCGTCTGCAGAACGGGCTGTCACACGGAACTTCGCCCCGGTGTCACTGACAGCCTGGTGGTGGAAAGAGTTCACGTAAAGAGTGGACTGTTGGGAATAAAGATGATAGAGGATGGAGTCTTTCTCTATGGTGACGGTATGGGTTGGCTCCGACCTGTCAGCATCCTGTGAATGCTTTTCTGTAGCGCGGTCGCTGATGTCCTGGAAGACTTTCCCGCCTAAGGCCATCGCCAGCGTCTGGATACCCCGGCAGATGCCCAGCATCGGTATCTGACGGTTATAGGCCAGCCGTGTGATCATCAGTTCTGCCTGGTCACGCTCAGCGTTGATGCCATGCAGCAGCGGCGAAGGTTCTTCACCCGCCCAGAGGGGGTTGTAGTCGCCACCACCACTGAGGATGAGGGCGTCGATGCGGTCTAAGGTGTTGATGATGACATGAGGGTCTGTGACAGGGGGGACAATCACGGGCACACCACCGGCCTCCACCACCTTCTGGTAGTAGCCTTTGCCTAACTTGCACGTCAGGTCTTCGTAGTTGCCGGTGATGCCGATCACCGGTTTCCTCTGTGCCTCCGGGAAACGGCCATACACCGCCTCCATCCCCGCCTCCAGATCAAACTCATTCCTCATCATTCTAGACTATAACCTATTCCTCTAGACTAATCGGAATCTCGCGCTTCAGACTCTGCTCCAGCGAGATGAGCGTCTCCGTCGCCACGACACCATGCACACTCTGCAGCTTACCGTTCAACAGCTCCATCAGCTGTTCGTTGTCCCTGGCATAGAGCTTGACAAGCATCGTATACGGGCCTGTGGTGAAATGACACTCCACCACCTCGGGGATGTGCTTCAGCTGCTCCACCACGTCCTTGTACATCGAACCCTTCTCCAGGTTGATGCCCACGTAGGTACAGGTGCTGTAGCCCAGACTCTTCGGGTTCACGTCGAAGCCGCTGCCCGTGATGACATCGGCATCGATGAGGTGTTGCACACGCTGATGGATGGCTGCACGCGACACGTTGCACTCGGCAGCCACATCCTTGAAGGGGATACGGGCATTCTTGGACAGAATGCTCAGAATCTTCTTGTCTAACAGGTCTATTTTTTCCATTGTTCTCTTATTTCTTGATGATATCGACCAATTCCACGTCGAAGATCAGTGCACTGTAGGGCTTGATGTCCTCTCCTGCACCCCGTTCACCGTAGGCCAGCTCATAGGGGATGTAGAGTTGCCACTTCGAACCGACAGGCATCATCGTCAGCGCCTCTGTCCAGCCTTTGATCACCTGCCCGGGCGTGAACTCGGCCGGTTTGTCACCATGCTTGGAAGACGCGTCGAACACCGTTCCGTCGATCAGACGGCCTTCGTAGTTCACCTGCACCCGGTCGTTGGCAGTCGGCACCTCACCGTTGCCCTGTACCAGCACCTTATACTGCAGACCGCTGGGCAGGGTGATCACACCGTCCTTCTGGGCGTTCTCAGCCAGGAACTGTCGGCCGGCATTGCGGTTGGCACCATAGAGCTTCTCCTGTTTCACCTCGTTGTTATACTTCTGCTTGGTCCTGAAGTAGGCCTCTGCATCGGCTTGGGTGAACAGGGTTGTGTCGTTCTCCAAAGCAGCTGTGAAACCCTGGAAGAGCTTCTCGCTGACGATAGAGTCTGGGGTGTCGGTGAAGTCACGCACGATGTTGGGCAGCATGCGCTCAGACAACTGCTTGGCGATGTCCATACCCGTCACGTAGGCTGCTTTCCGGGGGTCGTTGGCGCTCTTGATCATCTCCTTGAATCCCTGTAGGAAGTCGGCCATATAAGCCGTGTCCACACCCTGTTGCTGCAGATAGGGCAGCAGACCGTTGGTGATGGCCATACCACCGGCATAGCTCACGGAGTCGGAGCTGTTCGACAGCACGACAGGCTCTGCCACGACCGGCTGAGCCGCCTGCTGCTTCTTCTTCTTCCCTGCTTCGGCAGGAGAAAACGAAGCACCCGCCACGAGGGCGAGTGCTATGATAAGGGCTTTCTTCATTATTTCTTAGGATCTACTTCGAGCAACTCCAGTTTGAAGATGAGGGCGGAGAAAGGCTTGATGTCCTTACCCTGCTCGCGCTCACCGTATGCCAGCTCCTGGGGGATGTAGATCTCCCACTCCGAACCTGCGGGCATGTGGCAGAGGGCCTCTGTCCATCCCTTGATGACGCGGTTGGCGGGGAAGGTGGCAGCCTCACCACGGGTGTAGCTGGAGTCGAACACGGTACCGTCGATCAGACGACCCTCGTAGTTCACCTTCACGGTAGAGCTGTCGGTGGGGATCGGACCGTTACCCTCCTTGATCACCTTGTACTGCACGCCGCTGGGCAGGGTCTTCACACCGTCCTTCTTGGCGTTCTCGGCCAGGAACTTCTCACCGGCCTCACGGTTGGCGGCGTAGGTCTTCTCCATCTGCTTGGCTTTGATGTTACGCATCAGACGCTCAGCCAGCACCTGGGCAGAGTCAACGCTCATCAGCGCCTTCTTACCAGTGGTACCGCTGATGAAGCCTGCCATGAAGTTCTTCATGGAGATGGTCTTCGTGGAGTCATCACCAAACACCTGGTAGTTGATGCCCTTCATCATACGATTAGAGATCTGCTGACCGATCTGGATACCTGCGAAGTAGGCAGCCTTCTTCTTGTTGTCACCGGCATTGGCACCCTCGTTCAGACCCTTGATGAACTCAGCCATATAGGTGGTGTCCACGTCCAGGCTTCCTACGAGGTATTCCTTCAGACCCTGGGTCTGAGCCATACCGATAGCATAACTCATTGTGTCGATGTCACTCTTCAGGTTGGCCTTCGGAGTGCCGTTGCCACATGATGACATCATGATGGCAGCTACTGCTGCAACTGCAGCGAATGTAAACTTTTTCATATTCTATAAATTATAAACTTTAAATTATATTCCTAAATTCCTATATTCCTTAGACATTAAACAACCTGTATCAGTTCGACGTCGAAGACGAGCGCGGCGAACGGCGGGATCGACGCCCCGGCGCCACCCTCACCATAAGCCAGACGATAAGGTATGAAGAAGCGGTACTTAGCCCCCTCCTGCATCAGCTGGAGACCCTCTGTCCAACCGGCTATCACCTGCTGCAAGGGGAAGGTCGCAGGCTCACCCCGCTGATAGCTCGAGTCAAACACGGTGCCGTCGATCAGCGTACCCTCATAATGGCACATCACCGTATCCTTCGCCGTGGGCTTTTTGCCGTTGCCCTCTTTCAGCACCTGATACTGCAGACCACTGGGCAGGGTGACGACCTCTGCCTTCTTGGCGTTCTCAGCCAGGTACTTCTCACCGGCCTCCTTATGGGCCTTGCCCTGCTCAGCGCGCTGAGCCTGAAGCTTTTTCTCCTGCTCCTGGAAGTAGGTCTGTACGATGGTCTGAGCCTCACGGTGACTCACCTTCAGTTCCCTTCCCTCCAGCACGTCCTTGATGGCCTGTGCGAAGTCCTCGGCACTGATATCATGGGCGCCCATCTGGGCCAGTTGCTGGCCAATTCCCAGGCCCAAAGCGTAACTTAATTTGTCCATTCTTTCTATATTAATAATGTGTATTCTTTAAAATCGGGTGCAAAGGTAAGAATTTTTTTAGACATAAGTACATAAGTACATATTTTTTTTGTTTCTTTTGTTCTTTTGTCGAAAAAAAAGCGTATATTTGCAAAAAATTAAGGACTATTGCTTATGAAAAAGATCGTAGTATTGACCGGAGCCGGCATGTCGGTGGAGAGTGGACTGAAGACTTTCCGTGATGCTGACGGCCTGTGGGAGAACTATCCCGTACAAAAAGTTGCCACCCATGAAGGTTGGCTGGCAGACCCTACGTTAGTGACCAATTTTTATAACATGCTCCGCAAGAAGTGCTGGGGCGTGCAGCCCAATGAAGGCCATCGCCTGGTGGCCAAGCTCGAGGAGCAGTATGACGTGACGGTGGTCACTCAGAATGTCGACAACCTCCACGAGATGGCGGGTTCCTCGAAGGTGATCCACCTCCACGGAGAACTGATGAAGGTCTGTTCCAGTCGGGATGTGGACGATCCTCGTTACCAGCAGACGCTGACGCCTGAGAACTGTGAGATTGAGCCTGGCACCAAGGCTGGCGACGGTTCTTTGCTTCGTCCGTTCATCGTGTTCTTCGGTGAGGCCGTACCCAACATCACCATCGCCGCAGAGGAGGTGCAGGGGGCTGACATCCTGATCATCATCGGCACTTCGCTGGTGGTCTATCCAGCTGCCGGACTGCTCCATTATGCTCGCCCCGGCGCGCCCGTGTACCTAATCGATCCCAATCCTGTCAATGCAGGAGGACGAGTACAACAGATACAAAAGGGTGCCTCGGAAGGTATGAAAGATCTTGTCAAAATCCTTTTGAATCAATAATCGGAGTAATCATAATGACGAATCTGAAATAGAATGAAAAAGTATAAGTATCACGTTTATTCCCCATATAGGGTATGTCCACTTGGTGCTCATGTTGACCACCAAAGAGGTTTGGTAACAGGTTTTGCTATAGATAAGGGCGTGGACTTGTGGTTTGATTTGTCGAACGCGGATTGCTCGAATATCACAGATAAGAGTACGGAGAGTCTGGTAAGTTTGGACAGTGAGACATTCGCTGGGCATGTGGAATTTGATATTGCGGCGCCGACGTTGGTGAAACAGGGAAACTGGGGTGACTATGCCCGAGGGGCAAAGTTCGCACTGCAGAAGCGGTTCAAACTCCAGACGGGAATCACGGGAACCATTAAAGGTTCGCTGCCTGTAGGAGGACTGTCTTCTAGTGCTGCAGTACTTATTGCTTATGTGATGGCGTTTGCTAAGGCGAATAACATAACACTTGCTCCGTTTGAGGTGATGAAGATAGCCAGCGAGGCGGAACGGGAATATATTGGGCTGAATAATGGTTTGCTGGATCAGGCTTGTATAGCACTGGGCAAGAAAGATCACCTGCTGATGCTTGATTGTGAGAGCAATGAATATCGCCTAATTCCTAAGGCAGAGAATATGCCAGAGTTTGAGCTAGGGATATTTTTTAGCGGACTGACGCGTAGTTTGATGTCATCGGATTATAATTTACGAGTGACAGAGTGCAAGACTGCAGCATGGATTGTGCAGGCGTATGAGAATGTGCCGCTGAAGACGCATGATAAAACATTCCTGAGGGATGTGCCGGAAACGATGTATCGGAGACATAGAGATGAAATGCCGCCGAGGTTTGCACGCAGAGCAGAACATTTCTATACGGAACATAAACGTGTTCGTGAAGGTATCACGGCTTGGGAGACTGGTAACTTGGAGTGGCTGGGTAGTCTTTCGAAAGCTAGTTGTGAGAGTTCGATTCATAACTATGAATGTGGTAGCCCGGAACTGATTGCTATCTATGAGGCCATGCTTACAACGGATGGTGTATATGGCGGCCGCTTTAGTGGCGCTGGGTTCAAAGGAGCTTGCATAGCTTTGGTTGACCCTGTTAAGAAAGAAACAATTGAAAAGGAAATCACAGAGAAATACCTTGAGCGGTTCCCGCAGTATAAGAACAGTTTTAAGGTGTTTTTCTGTAAAAGTGATGATGGAGCAAGGTTCGTATGAAGAATATAGTAATTGCAGCGGGGTATGCGACGAGGTTAGGGGAGTTGACGAAGAACTATCCTAAGCCATTGCTTAAGATAGGTAATAGCACCATTCTTGGGCGTATGCTGGATGATATAGATAAAATAGATGATGTGGATGGACACATTATTATTACTAATCATAAATTCGCAGGAATTTTCGAGGAATGGAAAAAGGATATGCATTATAGCAAGCCTATTACCATTGTGGATGACGGCACAGAGACGAATGAAACGCGGTTAGGGGCAGTGTGTGATATGCTGTTTGCAATGGATAAACTCTCTATAGATGATGACTTGTTAGTCGTTGCAGCGGATAATCTGCTTTTTTTTAGCTTTCGGGAGTTTGTGGACTTTGCGAAGGAGAAGAATACCAGTTGCATCATGTGTCATGAACAGCCGTCGATAGAGAAACTACAGCGCACGGGTGTTGTGGAACTTGATAGTCATAACAGGGTGCTGAGGATGGAGGAGAAACCGCAGGTACCCAAGAGCCATTGGGCTGTACCGCCGTTCTACATCTATCTGAAGAAAGATTTGGAACTCGTAAGACAATCTGTGGAGAATGGGTGTGGGAAGGATGCACCGGGTAATTTGGCGCACTATATGGTAGAACATACTGTGATGCATGCTTGGCCTATGAGTGCAGGAAGATTTGATATTGGTAGCCTTGATACATATTACGAGGCAGTGGAGAAATATGGGAAATAGACATATGAACATTTTTAGACAGAAAAACATAAGAACACTATGCAGAAGATAGATTTGAATAAAAAGACAATTTTGGTGACAGGAGCAGCAGGATTCATTGGAAGTAATCTGGTGAAGAGATTGTTTAAAGACGTAAAAGGCGCGACCATTTTGGGAATCGATAATATGAATAACTACTATGACGTGAGCCTGAAAGAATACCGATTAGAAGAACTGAACACAAATAGTACAAATGGCACGAATATATGGGTGTTTGTGAAAGGGGATATCGCAGATAAGGTGTTGATTGATGGATTGTTTGAGAAGTACCAGTTTGATGTTGTTGTAAACCTTGCGGCGCAGGCGGGAGTGAGGTATTCGATAGAGAATCCCGATGCGTATATCATGAGTAACATGATGGGATTCTATAACATTTTGGAGGCTTGTCGGCACAATCCAGTGGGGCATTTGGTTTATGCGTCGTCGAGCAGTGTATATGGGGGAAATAAGAAAGTCCCGTTCAGTACAGATGACAGGGTGGATAATCCCGTGAGTTTGTATGCTGCGACGAAGAAAAGTAATGAGTTGTTTGCCCATTGTTATTCGAAGTTGTATAATATCCCGAGCACGGGTTTGCGGTTTTTTACGGTATATGGGCCTGCTGGTAGACCTGATATGGCGTACTTCGGTTTTACGAATAAGTTGTTGGCTGGCAAGACCATTCAGATTTATAATTATGGCCATTGCCGCAGGGACTTTACGTATGTAGATGACATCGTAGAGGGTATTATTCGTGTGATGCAAGGGGCACCGGAGAAGAAAATGGGTGAGGATGGACTGCCTGTACCTCCGTATGCCGTATATAACATTGGTGGTGGTCAGCCGGAGAATCTGCTGGACTTTGTGAACATTCTACAGGAGGAGTTGCTTCGTGCAGGGGTTCTGCCCGCAGACTATGACTTTGATGTGCATAAGGAACTGGTACCTATGCAGCCGGGTGATGTACCCACAACGTATGCGGATACTAGTGCGCTGGAGCGTGATTTCGGGTTTACACCGAAGATTACGCTGAGAGAGGGATTAAGGAAGTTTGCAGAGTGGTATGCCCATTATTATCTGTCAAAGGACTAAGGCTTAAGGCGATAAGGCGAACACCGATTGGTATTGTAGCTATCTAATCATTTCTGGACGTCTAAACGGGTGTAAGGGACCATAAGGGGGTCCAGTGGAATGAAAAAAGGGGGACCTTCACAGGGGCCCCTCTTTTTTCAAAGTTAACAATAAGGATAGTAATAGATAAAGGCTAACTGTTTCTCATAGCGAAATCTTTTATCCTTTCACGGTGCAAAGATAAGAAGAAATAATTTAACTTGCAAATATTTTAACAATATTTGTAATAAAAGCGGAAAAGTATCCTATTTATATTAAACATTGTAAAACAGCGTGTTATATCGAATATATTTATTATCTTTGTAAGATATTCTGCCTTTTTCAGAGGGGCGGCGGACTGGACATTAAAAGATGAAAAATGCAATAAAAATGAATTTTCTTTTGGTCTTCTGCTCGTTTAATCGTATCTTTGCAGTCCTAATTGAGGATATTTCACTGGAGAATGGATAGACAAGAATTGTGAAGAATAATAATCAGTCCAATAGAATCATTAAATGGATAGCGATACTCGGTGATTTCTTCGTGCTGAACGCCGTGATCGTGGCTTTCTCATACTGGCACTGGCGGGTGTCGACGTGGGGAAGTGGACGGCTTGAGATCTTCATCCTCGCGAGTAACATCTCGCTGATGATTGCACAGCTGCGCTTCTCGACTATCATCCACTTCAGGCTGGTAGGGGCGGGGGATATCCTGCAGCGGATCGTGGGTCTGGTGGTGACGCAGGTGGTGGTGGCCTATTTCTTACTGAAGGTGCTGCCGTATAAGTTCCATGTGGCAACGCCCCTGTTGGAGGTGGGCGGTGTGTTCATCGTGCTACTGACCCTGAAGCGACTGGGAGAACGGTGGTTTGTCAAAATGTACCGGGAGTCCGGACGTAATACCAGGAGCGTGACACTGGTGGGCTCTGACGAGGGGCTCCTGACCGTGTATGAGAAGCTGCGGACGGACCTGACACTGGGTTATAGGATTCTGGGCTATTACGGTGACGAGGGACTGGTCAAGGACGATGGACAGAAACGGCTCGGATCGATGGAGGATTTTGTCAGGAGACTGGAGGATCCGGAGAGTCTGGAGCTGGGCGACGAGCTGTACCTGTGTGTGTCGAGAAAGGAGAAGACCCTGGTGAAGAAGGTGTCGAACCTATGTGATCATCGGATGGTGAGGTTCTACTATGTGCCGATATCAGCGGAGTCGTTGGGGCTGAACCTGAAACGTGAGCAGATGGACGATCTGGAGGTGTACACGACCTATGAGAATCCGCTGCAGAATTCTGTGAACAGGGCTGAGAAACGGGCTTTCGACCTGCTGCTGGTGCTGGTGTTCCTGATTCCGACACTGCTGGTGTTCCCGATCGTGTGGATTCTGATCAAGATACAGAGCCCTGGACCGATCTTCTTCAAGCAGAAGCGGACGGGTCTGGACGGTAAGGATTTTTACCTTTATAAGTTCCGGTCGATGCACGTGAATAAGGATTCGGACAAGGTGCAGGCGACGAAGGACGATCCCAGGAAGTATCCGTTTGGTAATTTTATGCGGAAGACCAACCTCGACGAGGTGCCGCAGATCTTTAATATCCTGAAGGGGGATATGTCGGTCGTAGGGCCGAGGCCCCATATGCTGGCCCATACAGCGCAGTACTCACAGCTGATAGACAAGTATATGGTGCGTCACTTCGTGAAGCCGGGTGTGACGGGCTGGGCGCAGGTGATGGGGTTCCGTGGTGAGACGAAGGAACTCTGGGAGATGGAGGAACGTGTGAAACGTGACATCTGGTACATGGAGCACTGGTCGATATGGCTCGACATCCGTATCGTCTGGATGACGATGAAGACGTTCTTCGTGCACGACAAAAAAGCTTATTAAAAATCAGACAACGGGGAGGGAGATGCCACTGATTTTCTGATATTCATCAAGGGCATAGACGTCGGTCATGCCACTGATGTAGTCGATGACGGCCATAAGACGGGTCTCGAGGTCGGGGGCTGAGATGTGGTACTGGCTGCTGACTCGCCCGATCAGTTGGCGGGAATAGAAACGGTCTGGATGGACTGCCGCCTCGATGAACTGTTCCATGAGTGTCTGGATGATCTGGTAGCCAGAGAGTTCAACATCGAGGACTGGCTTGCTGCGGTAGATGCGCTCGACAGACAGTTGGCTGCACTGGCGGTAGGCCTCCTGGGCCATCGGACTGATATGGCTGATGAGGCTGCCCTCGAAGGTGCCAGACAGGATCTCGTCCTCATGGTCGCAGAACACCCGGACACACTCGCTCTCGAGCAGGCCGATGACACGGGCCCGCAGATAAACCACCTTCTCATTGGGGTCGGTGACCCCCTCGTCGATGACACGTTGGTGGATGAGACGACGGGTGTTTTCATCGAAGAAACTGAGCAGGAGACGGGCTGTGTCTTCGTATGAAATTATTTTAAGTTTGTGGGCATCCTCGATGTCCATAATCTCGTAACAGATATCATCGGCAGCCTCGACCAGATAGACCAGCGGATGACGGGCATAACGGAGGGGTTCGTTCTCGGCAGACTTGCGTATAAGGCCGAGCTCCCAGGCAATCTGGACGAACGAGCCACGCTCGCTGTCGAAGAAGCCGAACTTCCCTTTCTTGCCTGCGGCAGTGGAGGAGAAGGGGTATTTGACGATGCTGGCGAGTGTGGAATAAGTCATGACAAATCCACCAGGTCTGCGACCCTGGAACTGATGGGTGAGCAGACGGAAGGCGTTGGCATTGCCCTCGAAGTGGGTGATGTCGCTCCAGAACTGTGGTGACACCTCGGTCTCAAGACTTCTGCCGGTACCCTCGGTGAAGAATGACTGGATGGCTTTCTCGCCGCTGTGACCAAAGGGCGGGTTACCCATGTCGTGGGCCAGACAGGCTGAGGCTACAATCTGACCAATCTCCATGAACAGACCATTGGCGAGTTCGGGATGACGCCTGATGAGCTGCTGCACAATGTCGTTGCCTAACGACATGCCGACACTGGCCACTTCGAGGGAGTGGGTGAGGCGGTTGTGGACAAACACACTGCCGGGCAGCGGGAAGACCTGGGTCTTGTTCTGAAGACGACGGAAGGGGGCTGAGAATATCAAACGGTCGTAGTCGCGTTTGAACTCTGTCCGGTCGTCATGACGCTCTGGGTGACGGTGCTCCTGACCCAGGCGTTTGTTGGAAATCAGTTGTTGCCAATTCATCATAATTGACTGCAAAGATAATCATTTTATGCACAGATTCTGCATATTTCGCAGAAATTAACGAAAAAATGAAAAAATATTGCCTATATTTTTCGAAATGTGACACAAAAACATTACCTTTGCAAGTTGAAATGGATTTAAAAGTTTACAGTTTACGGTTTACAGTTGACATTTAAAGAGATATGCTTAGAATCAAAGTCGTGAACAAGGGGCACCAGCCACTGCCACAGTATGCCACCACCCAGAGTGCTGGCATGGACCTGAGGGCAAACCTGGAGGAGCCTGTGGTGCTGAAGCCGATGGAGCGCAGACTCATTCCGACAGGCCTGCATATAGCCCTGCCGGAGGGTTATGAGGCTCAGGTGAGACCGCGTAGCGGACTGGCACTTAAGAAGGGCATCACCGTGCTGAATTCCCCTGGTACCATCGATGCAGACTATCGTGGTGAGGTGGGCGTGCTGCTCATCAACCTCTCTTTGGAGGATTTTACCGTGAACGATGGAGAGCGTATCGCTCAGATGGTGATCGCCCGTCATGAGCAAGGCGTGTTTGAAGACGTTGAGGTGCTCGATGAGACGGAACGCGGTGAAGGAGGATATGGACATACGGGAGTGAAATAGTTTATAGTTTACGGTTTATAGTTTACAGATGATGACTCGGAGGGTTGTTTTGACAATGATGATGATGGCGGTGACTTGTATAGGACAAGTCAGCGCACAATCCTGCGATTCTGTCAGCACCCGGGAGTATGACGGTTTCTTCCTGGAGGCGATGACGCAGCGGCAGAAGGGAAATCACGACGCGGCGTTTGATCTGCTGAGACATTGTCAGGAACTGAACCCGCAGGCACCGGAGGTGTATTATTATCTCGCTCAGTACTATGGTGCCATCAAGGACTCGGAACGTACGATGGCTTGTATCAAAAAGGCGGCAGAGCTGGATCCTGACAACACGACCTTTATGGAAACACTGGCGCATACCTATATCAGTCAGCAGGACTATGCCAGTGCCATACCTGTCATCAAGGATATCTATGAGCGGGACAAGAGCCAGGAAGACATGCTCGAGATGCTGTTCCAGTTGTATCAGCAGACGGAGGACTATGAAAATGCCATCGGTGTGCTGGAGCAGTTGGAGCAGATAGACGGGAAGAGTGAGAGGTTGTCGGTGGCTAAGAGTGCGATCTACAACCGTCTGGGCAATAAGAAAGCAGCGGTGGCAGAGATGGCTGCCCTGGCCAAACATTATCCTAACGACCTGAATTGTCAGGCGATGTATGGAGAGGCGCTGATCATGAACGACCAGACGAAGAAAGGTCTGGCTGTGTATGACCAGGTGCTCCGGGAGGATCCGGACAACAACCGGGTGCTGTTGTCGTTGCGCACTTATTATCAGGCAGAGGGAAAGACGGCCATTGCCGACTCCCTGACAGAACGAGTGCTCATGAACCGCAACACCACGACAGAGGAGAAGATCAGACTGCTGAGACAGGAGATCGCTGCCTCAGAAGCTGATGAGGGAGACAGTACCCGCGTGATGTCGCTCTTTGGAAAGATTCTTGAACTACCGCAGACTGATGCTGATATGACGCTTTTCTGTGCATCGTATATGAGTGCAAAGAAGATGCCGAAAGACAGTATCAGCCATGTGCTTGAGAAAGCCGTGACACTCTCGCCAGACTATGCTCCTGCCAGGATGCAGTTGGTGGCCTATGCCTGGGAGGCAGGTGATATGGACAAAGTAATCGCCCTTTGTCAGGAGGCCAGACAGTACACCCCCGACGAGATGCTTTTCTATTATTATCAGGGCATCGCCTACTACAAACGGGACAGTCTGGATGGCGCTCTGTCGGCTTTCCAGAACGGCATCGGTGTGATTACCGATAACAGTGATCCGGCCATCGTGTCGGACTTCTACGCAGTGATGGGTGATATCCTCCATCAGAAAGGACTGGCCGAGGCAGCTTTTGCAGCCTATGACTCGTGTCTGGTGTGGAAAGGGGATAATTTCGGTTGCCTGAACAACTATGCCTATTACCTCAGTGAACGGGGGGAGAGACTGACGCAGGCGGAGGAGATGAGCTACAAGACCATCAAGGCCGAACCCAAGAATGCGACTTACCTCGACACATACGCCTGGATCCTCTTCATGGAGGGGCGTTACTCAGAGGCGAAAATCTATATCGACCAGGCATTGCAGAATCTGGAAGAGTCAGAAAGCAATGACGTCATTAAGGAACATGCAGAAAAAATCAAATCTAAACTCATAAAAGAATGAAACTGAACAGTTTTTTGAAAGTTGCCGTAGTGGCATTGCCGTTAGTGTTTACAGCATGCGGATCGCGCAAGAAGGTGGTTAAGGAAGAAGCACCCATTACGCCAGAGATGCAGTCGAAAATCGACTTTATCGCTCGTGTCAATGACCGTGCGCAGACCACAAAGTTCCTCACTTCAAAGGTTAAGTTCTCGGTGGAGGTAGGTCAACAGAAGCTTACACTCACCGGTAACCTGAAGATGAAACGTGATGACGTCATCAGACTTCAACTGATGGCATTCGGATTTGTGGAGGCTGGTCGCATCGAGTTGACGAAGGACTATGTGCTCATCATGGACCGTATCAACAAGCAGTACCTGAAGGCTCCCTGGATGTCGGTGGATTTCCTGCGTAACAGTGGAATCACCTTCAGCACCTTGCAGTCGCTGTTCTGGAACGAGCTGTTCCGTCCCAGCGTCGTGACCGTGGAGAAGCATGCGACCGATTCCATCGCTGACTACAACCTTCTGGATAGCGGTGACGATATGATCATCAGTCTCGAGCAAGGGAAGATGGACTACAGTTGGCTTGCCAGCAGAAACGATGCCATCATAAAGATGGCAAACATCCTGTATAAGGACCGCTTCAATGGCAACTCACAGTTGAACTGGGACTACGACCAGTTTGAGAAACTCAACAAGAGTCTCTTTCCGAGGAAGTCGGCCATTACGCTGACGACAAAGGAGAAGGAGGTTAAACTCGGTATGACGCTGAGCTATATCGGTGCTGAGACGGAGTGGGAGACACGTACGGAGATCTCAAACAAATACCGTGAAGTGTCAGTAGACGAGATTCTAAGACGGTTTATGTCGCTCTAATTTGTAGTTTATAGTTTAGAGTTTATAGTTTAGTGTCTATAGTTTAGGGAGTGAAGAGACTGCTTGTCCTTTGGGTCCTGGCTTGTTTCGTGGCAGTTGTCCCTGCGCAGCATCACAAAAAGGCTGTTGTGCAGAAACGGACAACCACCACAAAACAGCGTAGTGTACCTGCTAAGAGGACCGGCAAGACCGTTAAGACAGGAAATACCAGGAAAACCGCTAAAACCGGCAAGACCACCAATAAGACCAAGAGGGCAGCAAAGCCCGAGGTGACCGTCAAGTCGCTGAAGAACGAGCAGGCTCAGGTGCGCAAAGAAATACAGGAACAGGAACGTCGCTTGAAGGCCAATGAGCGCGATGTAAAGAAAAGGCTGCAGAACTTGATGGTCATCAATAATGAGATTGCCGATAAGCGTAAGACCATTGACACCATCCGGCAGGATATCACCAGGCTCGACGGGGATATACATGTGTTGGAGAACCAGTTGACTACTCTCCGCAATGAACTGAAAGAACGCAAGAAACGTTTCGAGAAGTCGATGCGGTATATGCATCGCAACAGGAACATACAGGACCGCCTGATGTTCGTCTTCAGTGCCAAAAACTTCACACAGATGTACCGCAGACTGCGCTTCGTCAGGGAATATGCCTCCTACCAGCAGGCACAGGGTGAGGCTGTGCTGTCGATGCAGAAACAGGTGAGTGAGGCCTTTAATGAGCTGAAGAGCACGAAGCGGTTGAAGGACGACCTGCTATACAGAGGCGAGCAGGAGAAACGGTCGCTGGAGAACAAACAGGTGGAACAGCAGAACATGGTCAGTTCGCTGAAGAAACAGCAGAAGGCCATCAAAGGCATCATAGACCAACAGAAAAAGCGTGATGCCGATCTGAATGCCCGTATCGACAAGATGATTGCCGAGGAGATTGCCCGTGCGAAGGCTAAGGCTGAGGCGGAGGCCAGGCGTAAGGCAGAAGCTGAGGCTGCCAAGAAACGGGCGGAGGAACTGGCCAGGAAGAAGGCTGCCGCAGAGGCTGCTGCCAAAGAGAATGCCAGACGCATCGCTGAGGCTAAGGCTCTGGAAGAGAAGGCTAAGGCAGAGGCCAGGGCCGCTGCCAAGAAGAATGCAGAAGAGAAGGCCAGGGCAGAGCGGGCTGCCAGAGAGGCAGAGAACGCCCGAAGAGAGGCTGAACGGAAAGCTGAAGAGGCTGCCAGGGCGCACAAGAAGGAGATGGCCGAGGCCAGCAAGCCAGTGGAGACCAAAATCACGGTGCCTGCAGAGGACCTGAGACTCAGTGGCAGTTTCGAGAATAACCGAGGCCGACTGCCGATGCCTATCACGGGGAGTTATAAGATCGTTCATCGTTTTGGAACGAATACGGTGACAGACGTGAAGGGTCATGTCACCCTCGACAAGAAAGGCATTGACATCAAGGGACAACCCGGTGCGGCAGTGCGCTGCATCTACGATGGTGTGGTCAGTACGGTGTTTGGGTATTACGGTACGACGGTGGTCATCATCAAGCATGGCTCATACCTGTCCGTGTATTGTGACCTCGCCTCTGTGACTGTGAGCAGCGGACAGAAGGTGAGTGCCCGACAGACCATCGGAAGGGTCGGTCCAGAGGGTATGATGCAATTCCAGTTGCGTAAGGGCAACACCAAACTGAATCCCGAGGGGTGGCTACAGCGTTAGGCCTTCCAGCAGGCTGACGTATGTGTCGATGGCCTGCAGAATCTCAGAAATCCTTATAAATTCATCAGCAGCATGGGAACGGGAAGACTCACCCGGGCCCAGTTTCAACGAGGGGAATGGCATCAGTGCCTGGTCACTCAGTGTGGGGGAACCGAAGGGTTTCATGCCACGATCGACACAGCGTCTGACCAGAGGATGATCCTCCGCGATTCCGGAGGAGTGGAGACGGAAGGAACGGGCCTGCAGCTTGCAGTGTTTCATCTTCTTGCGAAGGAACTCAAAGACAAACTCATTCTGGTAAAACTCGTTGGTGCGCACATCAATGACGAAGTGGAGCAGGTCGGGGACGACGTTGTGTTGGGTGCCGCTCTCTATGACGGTCACTGTCAACTTCGTGGCGCCTAAAAGCGGACTTACCTTACGGAAACTGTAGTCACGCAGCCATACAAGATCGTCAAGGGCCTCGTAGATGGCGTTAACACCCTCGTTTCTGGCGGCATGGCCTGACTTGCCGTATGCATAGCCGTCGATGACCATCAGACCTTTTTCGGCTATGGCTGGCTGCATGCCTGTGGGTTCTCCGATGATGGCCACATCGACGGGTGGCAACAGAGGCAGCACACGACTGAAACCATCTTCGCCAGAGACCTCCTCTTCGGCAGAGGCCACCCAGAGGATGTTGTAGTTGCGGGGCTGATGGAGCATGATACGGTAGACCTGTAGCAGTGACACCAGACCACCACCACAGTCATTGGCTCCCAGACCGTAGAGCAGATCACCCTCCTGTGATGGGGTGAAGGGATCGCGTGACCAGGTGCTGACAGGTTTCACGGTGTCGATGTGGGCATTGAGCATGACGGTCTTGCGGTTGTTATCCCAGTCCTGACAACCCACCCAGAGGTTGTTGCCCTCACGTCCGTAGGGCAGTTGCCAGAGGTCAAGATAAGAAGCGAGTTTGTCGGCTGCGAGTGTCTCGTCCCTACTGACGGAAGGAATGGCAATCAGTTCCTTCAGCAGCCTTACGGCATCATTGGTGTAGCTTTTAGTATCCATTATTATTGAGTTTATTGTTTACAGTTTGTTGTTTATAGTTTATAGTTTATTGTTTATAGTTTATTGTTTATTGTTTATAGTTTTCCTGCCTGCGAGCATTGAGAGGGCCAGGACTACGAAAATAAAGGCCAGGGAGAGGGGTGTTGACACTTCGATGCCCCATAATACCTCCAGCAGCATCTTGATACCCACGAAACTGAGGATGATGCCAAGGCCGTATTTCAGATAAGTGAAGTATTTGGCTATGGCGGCCAGGGCAAAGTAGAGTGCACGAAGTCCTAAAATGGCGAAGATATTTGAGGTCAGCACGATGAACGGGTCTCTTGATACGGAGAACACTGCTGGGATCGAGTCGACGGCAAAGGCCACGTCGGTGGTCTCAATCACGATCAGGGCAATGAACAGAGGCGTTGCCAACCATCGTTCTCCTGTCTCCTTGTCACCTCGTTTTCTGGTCTCCTTGATGAAGAACTTGTCATCATGCATCTGGTCGGTGACGGGGAAGAAACGCTTGAACACTTTCACGAAGACATTCCTGGAGGGATCGACGTGTTCGTCCCCCTTGTGCCAGAACATCTTGATGCCGGTATAGATGAGGAAAAGTCCGAAAAGGCCTAATACCCACTCAAAGCGGGCAATCACGGCTGTGCCTGCGAAGATGAAGAAACTGCGCAGGACTAAGGCTCCGATGATGCCCCAGAAAAGTACCTCGTGCTGGTATTTGCGTTGGACACCAAAGAAGGAAAAGAGCATGAGGAACACGAAGAGATTGTCCATGGACAGCGACTTCTCAATCAGATAGCCTGCCAGGAACTCCAAGGCTTTCTCATGCGAGTCACCAGGGTAGAAGAAGTAGATGCCTGCACAGAACAGCAGTGACACGACAATCCACACCGTTGTCATCTTCAGGGCCTCAGAGACGCCCACCTCGTGCTGGCCTTTTTTGCCGAACGACTTCAGGTCGATCATCAGCATCACGATCACCAGCACATAGAACAATATCCACGCCCACATGGGCATTACAATCATTTCCATATCGACTGCAAAGGTACAAAAAATCCTGTTTGGCAGCAAATTTTTCTGTTTTCACTTTTTACTTTTACCTTTTTTTATTATCTTTGCAGCATTAAATCTGATGAATATGAAGAGCAATGCCTTAGCGTGTGTTCCATTGTTGCGACTTGCCATCTGTCTGATGGCGGGGATTGTCATGGGGGATCATCTGCCGTTGTCAGTACCGATACTACCTGTATTCATGGGCATTGTAGTTATTGCTTTGTTCTTATGGCGTCATGCTCAGGTGCAGTCGGTGGTGATTGCGTTGAGCTTTGTTGTATTGGGGGCTTTGCTGATGCAGCGGCAGAAGGTGCAACTTCAGACGGTATGGCCGGAAGGGGAGGTTCGGTTTGAAGCCGTTGTGCTGAGCGAACCTTTAGAGAAACCAAAGACGATGGCGGTGGATGTGATGCTGACTAACAGCGGCCGGAAGCTGAAGTGCTATCTGTATAAGGATGAGTGGAGCCGCAGTCTGCAGGTTGGTGACGGTCTGCACATCCAATCGCAAATTCGGGAGAACAGTGACTGGCACATCGGCTCTTTCGACTATCGCCGCTATCTGGAGGTTCATGGCTTTACAGGCAGCACCTTTGTCAGTAGTAGGAAATGGCGGAAGGCACAAGTGTCGTTGCTGAACCTCTCACGACTGGAACGCACGAAGTTGTATTTCCTGAAGCTGCGCAGTCGGCTCCTTGCCCGTATTAGGACTGACCAAATTGACAGGGATGCACAGGCAGTTGTGTCTGCCATGGTCTTGGGCGATAAGTCGGCCTTGACACAGGAACTCCGGGATGTTTATGCCGTGACGGGTGCCTCGCATATCCTGGCGCTGAGTGGCCTGCATCTGGGCATCATCTATACGTTGTTATCGTTATTGATCGTCGGACGACGATGGCACATGGTCTCACAGATGCTGATTGTGCTCTGTATCTGGGCATTCGTGTTTCTTGTGGGGATGTCCACCAGCGTCGTTCGTTCTGCCACGATGCTCACAGTATATGCACTGTTGTCGCTGGGGCATCGAGAGAAGATGACAGTCAATACCCTGGCATTCACGGCCCTCGTGATGCTGGTACTCAATCCTCTGTCGCTCTATGACGTGGGGTTCCAGATGTCTTTTATGGCGGTGTTTGCTATCCTTGTCCTGACGCCACTGATGATGAGGGTGTTCTCCATGACGTATCTGCTCTCTCATCAAACCCTGCGCTGGATCTGGTCGATGGTCGCCGTGTCGTGTGCAGCACAGATAGGGGTCGCCCCACTGATAGCCTATTATTTCGGAAGGTTTTCCTGTTACTTTCTACTGACAAACCTGATCGTCATCCCTGCTGCTACGCTCATCCTTTGGCTGTCGCCTGTAGTGCTTGTATTCCCTTCCCTCGCGTACCTATTATTATATATAGTGAAATGTCTCAATACCGTTCTGGGACAGATTGCTGCCTGGCCAGGAGCGAGTATTGAGGCACTTCATCCTTCGGTACTGCAGACCGCGATGATCTATGTGGTCATCTTCAGCCTTACATATATCCTAACCATCGTAGGATATCGTTCAGGTTCGCCACGACCATGAGGAGTATCAGAATGCCGAAGCCGACATACTCAGCACGTATCATGAAGGTCTCAGAGGGTTTGCGACGAGTGACCATCTCGTAAATGAGGAACAGCACATGTCCGCCATCGAGGGCCGGGATGGGCAGGATGTTCATGAAGGCGAGGATGATGGAGAGGAAGGCGGTCATCTTCCAGAACATGTACCAGTCCCACATCGGGGGGAAGAGACTGCCAATGGCTCCGAAGCCTCCAAGTGATTTGGCTCCGTCAGCTGTAAAGACATATTTCATGTCGTTCACGTAGCCCGCCAACACATTCCAGCCATATTTGATGCCTGCGGGTATGCTTTCAAAGAAACCATACTCACGGGTGTAGGGCTCATAGATGCCTGCTAATGTCTTCACATAGAAGCCAATCTTGAGGTCGGGGGTGAGGGTAACGGCAAGGGTGTCCTCACGCATGACTCCACTCTCATCACTTCTCGAGACAACGATGGTGGCTGTGCGTATCTTCAGGCTGTCAGCTTGTGTCTTGGCTCCGGTCATTATGTCATCGAGGATGCCTATCTGGTCGGTGAATTCGTTATAAGAGTCGATGGTCTTACCGTTGAAGGCAACAATCTTGTCATTCTTTTGGAGTCCTATCTCAGCAGCAGGGCTGTCGGCCATCACACTATCGATCACTGCGGGGATCAGTGGACGTACGAATGAGGGCTCTGCCTTGAGCATGCCTAAGAGGTTAAGGTCTCCGGGAAGGGTGAGACTCATCTTCTTCCCATCGCGTATCAAGTCGACGCGCTTGGCCTCAGAGATGTCACGATAGAGGTCAGCGGAGAAGTCCTTGAATTCACCTTGGTCTGTGCCAATGAGGATATCACCGTCCTTGAAACCTAAGGCCTTGGCCTCGGTGTTGAACTTCATACCCAGTGTCATTTCCTTCACTGGGATGTAAGTGTCGCCCCAGTGGAAGAGGATCATGGCATAGATGAACAGTGCGAGGAGGAAGTTCACGAGTACGCCGCCAATCATGATCAGCAGACGCTGCCAGGCTGGTTTCGCACGGAACTCCCAAGGCTGTTCGGGCTGTTTCATCTGTTCGGTGTCGAAACTCTCGTCAATCATGCCGGCTATCTTACAATAGCCACCTAAAGGCAGCCAGCCCACACCATACTGCGTATCGCTATTTTTGGGTTTGAACTTAAAGAGACTTCCATCCCACTTCCAGATACTGGGATCGAAAAAGAGGTAGAATTTGTCTACACGAACGCCAAAGAGCTTGGCGAAAAAGAAGTGGCCACCCTCATGGAGCAGCACCAGCAGGCCTATGGCCAGCATGAATTGTAATAGTCTTATCAGAAAAATATCCATAATCTTTTTACCTTTTTTACCTTTTTACTTTTTTTACCTTTTTGTCATCAGTTCTGTGGCAATGCGGCGAGCCTCCTTATCTGTGTGGATGAGGTCATCGTATGAAGGTGTCTTGAGGAAGGTTGTGCGCCCCATGGTCTCTTCTATGATGTCGGCCATCTGGAGGAAACCGCACTGGTCTTCCAGGAATCCACGGTTTACAATCTCATTAGCTGCATTGACGATGCAAGGCATGTTTCCACCACGGTCGATGGCCTCAAAGGCGAGGGCCAAACAGCGGAATTTCTTCAGGTCGGGCTCGAAGAACTCCAAAGGATGTTGGAATAGGTCAAGGCGGTCACTGGAGAGTGACAGACGCTTCGGGTAGGAGAAGGCGTATTGGATAGGCAGACGCATATCAGGCACACCTAGCTGGGCCTTCACACTACCGTCCTCAAACTGAACAGCACTGTGTACAACACTCTGCGGATGGACAAGTACTTGAATCTGACTGGCCTCAACACCAAAGAGCCATTTCGCCTCAATCACCTCGAAACCCTTGTTCATCATTGAGGCTGAGTCGATTGTAATCTTGGCACCCATGTTCCATGTCGGGTGTTTCAAGGCATCGGCCTTTGTTACATGGGCAATCTCTTCCATAGACTTCAGACGGAATGGACCACCGCTGGCAGTGAGCAGAATCTTCTCAATGCGGTTTTTGTCTTCGCCTACAAGACTCTGGAAGATAGCAGAGTGTTCGCTGTCGACGGGAAGTATCGGCGCATGATAACCGATGGCGAGGTCGCAAATCAGCTGTCCGGCTACCACGAGCGTCTCCTTGTTGGCCAGGCAGATGGTCTTACGAGCCTTTATGGCATGGATGGTGGGGGAGAGACCGGCGAAGCCCACCATGGCAGTGAGTACCATGTTGATGGGACCGGCTTCCACTATTTCGTCGAGTGCTTTCGCACCAGCATATACCTTCACATCAGGCAGGTCACTCATCAGCCGTTTCAGTTCGTCATAACGTTGTTCGTTGGCGATGACCACAGCCGCAGGCCTGAACTGATGGGCTTGTTTAGCCAGCAACTCCACTTGATTGTTGGCTGTCAGACAATATACCTCATAAAGGTCAGAGTGTTCTCTGATGACCTCCAATGCCTGGGTTCCAATGGATCCTGTAGAACCGAGTATCGCAATTTGTTTCTTCATAATTCTAAGATGCCTTCCGGCAAGTCAATTGTTATCGTTCTGTTGTCTTTATCAAAACTGGTTATCAGTTCTTCCGAGGCAGGAATCAGACGGCCGTCCTCTAGTTCGAAGAGTGTGTTGAGTGTGCTGTCATCGACAGAAGCAATCCTGCCTACAGACTTCCCACTCTGTGCATTGATGATGTCGAAGCCTGCGAGGGCAGACCATGAGAGACTGCCATCGCCACTATCGGCGAGCTCTCTTGGGAAATAGACGTCGCAGCCTGTCAGTTCACGGGCCCGTTCCTGCGTGTCGATACCATCGAACTTCACGATGGCATTGGAGTCGCTCTTGAAACGGTATTCCTCAATGAAGAAGGGTACCAGGATGCCGTCGACTTTTATGATGAGGTAGTCGGCATCGGTACGGTCGAAGATGTCATCGTCAAAAAGAAACGAGATGTCGCCTCTCACACCGTGGGTTTTGCCCAGCCTGCCTATCTTGTAAACCTCTTCTTCCTTAATCACTTTTCACTTCTTATGATTTTGGCTCCAAGGGCATTGAGGCGAGTCTCAATGTTCTCGTAGCCGCGGTCTATCTGTTCTATGTTTTCTATGCGGCTCGAGCCATTGGCACTCATAGCGGCAATCAGCAGCGCGATGCCGGCACGGATGTCCGGACTCGACATACGTCCACCTCTCAGACAGACCTTACGGTCGTGACCTACGACCACTGCCCTGTGGGGATCACATAGAATAATCTGTGCCCCCATGTCGATGAGTTTGTCAACGAAAAAGAGTCGGCTCTCGAACATCTTCTGGTGGAAGAGCACAGATCCACGTGCTTGAGTGGCCACTACTATCAGTACAGACAGCAGGTCGGGAGTAAGTCCTGGCCAAGGTGCATCTGCGAGGGTCATAATCGTGCCGTCGATGAACGACTGTACCTCATAATGCCGCTGGCGGGGAATGATCAGATCGTCTCCCTCTACCTTTATCTTCACGCCCAAACGTCTGAAGGCGTCAGGAATAATGCCGAGGTTGTTCACAGAGACATCCTTTATTCTTATGCCGTCGCCACACATTGCAGCCATACCAATGAACGAGCCTACCTCGATCATGTCGGGCAGGACCTTGTGTTCTGCTCCATGCAACTCATTCACGCCTACGATAGTCAGCAGATTCGAAGCGATGCCGCTGATGTGAGCACCCATTTTGTTCAACAGGTGACAGAGTTGCTGCAGATAGGGTTCGCAGGCAGCGTTGTAGATGGTGGTAGTGCCTTTGGCAAAAACGGCAGCCATCACGATATTGGCGGTACCAGTCACAGAGGCCTCGTCAAGCAGCATGTCTGTTCCCTTGAGGCGCTTAGCGGTAATCTCGTAGACATCGCGCCTCGGCACATGGTTGAACTTTGCTCCAAGTTTCTGGAAACCAAGGAAATGGGTGTCAAGACGTCTGCGCCCGATTTTGTCACCACCAGGCTTGGTAATGACTGCCTTGCCCATCCGGGCTAAGAGCGGACCGATCATCAGCACACTACCACGCAGGGCAGCACATTTCTGTACGAACTCGTCGCTCTCCAGATAACTGAGGTTCAGTTCGTCGGCCTGAAAGGTATAGGCATCTGCCGTCTTTTCCACCTTAACGCCGATGTCGCGAAGTAACTGGATCAGATTATTTACGTCGCGGATGTTGGGGATATTGTGGATAGTCACCTTCTCACTTGTCAGCAGCGAGGCGCAAATCACCTGCAGAGCCTCGTTTTTGGCGCCCTGTGGACTGATTGTTCCGCTCAGCGGATGACCTCCCTCAATGATAAATGATGCCATAGATGCGTGCTATTTCTTTTTCTTCTTTGTTTTGGGGTCTTCAATGGCAGTCACCTTGTCGAGCCTGAGCTTCGTCAGGTCTAGCTGGATGACTCCATCCGTCAATCGTGCCAGATCGTCAGCCACTTTCTCGTCACTCATCGAACCGTGTCCCCAGGTCAGCAAGTTGCGCTTCATCTGGTTAGCCGTGTAGTTGGCCAACGAGTCACGTTCCTCACCTGCGGGCATCTCCTTGAGCTTTTCGAAAAGCTCCTCAAGTAGCTTGCCATAGTGGCGCAGCTGGATGCTCTCCTGTGGCAAAGGGATGACATTGGGTTTGTTGTGGATTTTCTCGGCCTCGCTGACGTCGAAGGGCCAGTCGATGTCAAGCTGCTTGTGGCTCATCAGGTAAAGATGGTCCCAGAGTGTCTGCTCGTAGTTTGCGTTCTCGCGCAGGTCGGGTACCTTTGTCTCCATCATTCTGATAATCTCGCAGGCACAGTTCTGGCGCTCCTGCTTGTCAGTGAGGCTGACGGCATAATCTACCATCTTTTGAATCTCCCGGCCATACTCAGGCATCAAGAGTTTCTCACGATGGGTGTTGTAGTCTAATCCTTTGATATTCATATCATCTTCAATGTTCAATGTTCAATAAGTCTTTCGGTCGCTTGGCTACGAAGTCCTTCAGATAAAAGGGCGTGAAGTAAGCAACGTCTTCTGTCTCTCCGTTCCACAGTCGGCGTTCAGCTAGAGGCTGCATCCATTTTGCCTGCGGTTCGATGCCTTCTATCAGGTGGGCATTCGGGTGATTGATGGTCTCCATACATTTCTGAGCACCATTGCCGAAGAAATACACGGGGTGCGCATCAAGATATTCCTTATAGGTTTCCTCTGTCACGATGTCGGCGCCAATCTCCCTGACGGGTTTCAATGCCCGTGTGTAGATGCCCGCATAAACCTCCATTCTCCTTGCGTCGAGCATAGGACAAAGTAGAGCGTCGTCTTCAGCCAGTTCACGCAGCAGTACCGGCACACATAATAATTCGAGTGTTGGCACGGCAATCAGTTTCAGATCTCTGCCATAACAGATGCCCTTTGCCATCGATACTCCGATGCGCAGACCTGTATATGAGCCAGGGCCACAACTAACTGCTACGGCATCGAAAGGAATGGCGTGGTTGTCGGTAAACGAGAGGGCCTCGTCCACCATCGTTCCCAGTTTTTCCGCATGCCCCAGCCCGCTGTGGTCGTCTTGCTGGAAGATTACCTGTGAGTCTTCCGACACTGCTACAGAACACACATTCGTGCTGGTCTCTATATGTAAGATCGTCGACATTCTTTCTTCGTCTTCTTTATTAATAAGGTGCAAAGGTACTAACTTTTCCGCCAATAACCATCGTTTTATCAGAAATTAACTAAGAAATGCTCATTTCCTCAATACGTAGTATTTCTGGCTCCGGCTTCCTCTGCTTGTGATGCCTGATGAGGGATTGAGCGCCAATTGCCGCAGCTCTTTGGTTGCAGAAGTACGTGAAAGGCCTGTCAGGCGTACATAGTCGGGCACCCTCATGAACATATTAGTTTCGAGGAACTTGCGGGCTTTCTGAATGCGCTCTTCAAGCGTAAACTTCGTCTTGCGAATTCGGCTTACGCCTCCTTTCTCCAGCACACATTTCCGGCGTGTGGCATCTGTGAGGTCGGGGTCGGCCCTGAACGACACGCCAGTCACGGTGATGCTTTTGGCATTATGCGTAGGCTCACCTTCTTCGAAGGCATCCTGCAGCATGTCACTCCTTACGCCGAGTTTTGCGTGGAAGGTGCCGATGCCATTGATCTTCACGGAATAGCCTTCTGCCATACACAAAGCCAACTTCTCACTCACTAATCTCAGGACGCCTAAGATGTGGGCTTCTTCCATCCTGCCTTCGCGGGCACACTGGCTTATAAACTGCTCAAAGGTCTTCGGTGTCAGCTCCATCTTGTAGTAGGCCTGCGTCCGTCCTGTCCCGTTCAAATCGGGAATTTCTTGCTTGATATATTTCGCGTACATAGTGATAAATTGTTTGATTACGTAATGAAAATTGCTTGTTAAGGTGCAAAGATAATCAAAACATCTGAAAAACAGATAATCCTGACGCGATTTTATCAAATCCGGTCGCGATTTTAATAAATCCTGCCAGGATTTTAACGAATCCCGACAAGATTCAAGCTTTACTTAGTATCTCTCTACCTTTCTGCTAGGCTCTCTCTGCCTTTCTGCAAAGCTCTCTACCTTTTTGCAGGCACTACAATACTCGACTGTCTGTACTCGTGGCTAGTCTTGGGGGTGTTGAGATTAGTTATTTCGTCATTCTCATGACATCGTCCAAGGTAAAGTTGCCTGAGAAGATCATTACTGTTGCGCTGTCATCCTCGTCCATTAACATGACAACAACGGACTGCTGCTTGCCTACGCAGTGGTAGATATCCACTTTGCTGTCATCTTCCCTGATCTGCATCAGCACTTCATACTTATCGCGTGCAAGGATTTGCTTAACGTCAATCTTTAATTTCTCACGTGCCGTTTTTTCTTCTGAACTGATAATCTGTATGCCTGTAAGTTTGCTGGCCAGGCTTTTCATGTCGACACCAGGTACTGAGGGCGTTGCTGTTTTGCTGGCCATTCCCAACATATATTTGGAGATGTACACGTATGACACATTCTTCATGTCAGCATATTTCTCGAACGCTTTTACTTGAGCGTTGACGGTGAGGCTTGCCATTGCCACCAATATGCAAAGCAGTGCTCTTGTCATTTTCTGTTTCATTTTATTTCAATGCATTTAGTTGTTTGTTTAATGTGTTCTCGGCCTTGTCGCTCAGGGCTTTTGCCTTTTCCAGATGTCCCATGCCCTTGTTCAAGTTGGCAGCCAGCAGGTTCAGGGCGCGCTCGGCCTCCTGTTGTGCCAGCACAGGGTCGTGATAGGTGTCCAATTCGGCAGGGTTGACTGATTCTTCCTGTCGCATGTAGTGATACCCAATACCGAAGACGAGGGCGACACTGGCAGCGACAGCCGTATAGCGCACGGTGCTGGGCAGCAGACGACGGCGCTGGGCCTTCTGCTGTCTCTCCTCGAGTTCCCATTCGTCAATCTTCGCTGAAAGTCGTTCTTCCAGCCCTTCGGGAATGGGGATGCGTTCCAATGTTTCAAGATTCAGTTCGTCCATGTCTTCGTTATTTTTATGAATTGTTGTTTCAGTTTCTGTTTTGTTCGCATCATTATGATGCGGATGTTGCCTTGCGAGAGTCTTGTGTCCTGTTCTATCTCTTCGTAGGAGCGGTCTTCTATCAGGTGCATCCGGATGATCTTTCCGTCTCTTTCGGGTAGTTCGCTGATGAGTCCTTCCATCTGTTGGGCCTCGTCTTTAGTGTCCATCTGATGGTCTAGGTTCCGTTCGTCTGGCGGTGAGAGTTCTTCCTTCAGTTCTGCTGAGGCGTCAATGTGTTTCAATCGTCGCTGGTCAATGAACAGGCGTCGCATCATGGTCACGAGATAAGCCTCCTTCATCGCCTCGTTGGGCAGGTCGTCGCGCTTCTGCCATAGTTTCAGGTACATATCCTGTAGCAGGTCTTCGGCATCCTGTGCATTGCCTGTCAGATGGTAAGCAACCCTGTAGAGCAGCTTATAGTGGGGCATGAACCGTTGCTTGAACTCCTGTGCGTCCATCAGGGGTTTAGTTTTCTTTACTCATTTGCTCCATCAATTGGGCCATATCAAGTTTGCCGTCAATGACTACCAGCGAAGCCTCGCCGTCCTCTTCTGCAAAGATGATGACGGTGGTGTGCTTGCCATGTTGGTTCTGATAGATTTTTACCTTTTCGCCGTCCTCGTCTGTCATATTGATGAGCGACTCCCAGCCGTTCCCGTCCAGAATACTTCGGACATGCTGACTCAGTTGTTCTATAGTATTTTTCTCTTCACTGGTATAAACATCTATTGAGTCTATCTTCTTAAGTATGTTGCCTGACTTGTCCCCGACGATGATATTCTCACCCAAGTTGATGTTTTCCCCATTCTTTGCAGCGAGGTTAATCAGAAACTTGCCAATGTGGACATGCTCCACACCATTAATCTTAGCCAACTTCTTGAAGTCTTTGTTTGATGCATTCGCACCAGTTGAAGTGAGCATGATAGCAGCGTAAAGAGCTACCTTTATGAATAATGTATGCTTCATAACAATTCAAATTTTACGTTTGACAAATTAAGTTATCTTCACTCTGAAGTTGTTCATCGATGAGTCCTTCTATTTGTACAAACGAGATTTTAGCACCTTTTGTTACAAAGGTAAGATTATTTATTCAAAATAGTGATCTTTGTGTGCTGAATTCCCTAAGTACGCCCCGTTGCTACTATTGATGGATGAATACTAGAAACTTGGTTCAGCCTCGCCGCGCTCGTAGTTTGTCCAGCCGTCGCTGTTCTGCCAATAGCCTGCGAATTGTAAAGTGGTTGTGTCGGCATAACCAAAGAGCGGATTGTGGCTGTAGGCAATGATGGGGTTGTTCTTGTCGCCCCATTGAGCATATAGAATGATTCGGTTCTCGCCCACGCCCTTGACGTTTCTTTCCCACTGAAGCGACCATGTACCGATGAAAGTGCCGTTCTCGTCAGGTATATCCTCCCAGTCGGTGTATTGTTCCTTGCCGTCAATGGTTACGAGTTGTCGTGTCTGCCATTTGCGCAGTCCGCTGAGCGTTCCGTCTGCGTTGAACGTCAGCTGCTCGAATGCCCGTTTCTTTTCAAGGACTTTCTCGTAGTGCCACGTGCCTAAGATGAACGGTGTGTATTGCTCCCGCAGTTGTTCCGTCTTCTCGTGAGCCTCCGAGTCAGCCCATTCGGGCTCGCTGCTATTGCAGGAGGTGAGGGAGAGAGCCGTAACCATCATCATTGCGATACTCAAAATTTTAATTTTCTTCATATTCTTAATGTATTTATGACTGTCTATTCAAATAAACGCTGAATATTGTGAAATCTTGTATCGTGTGGCGTTAATTGTTATTAAACCTTTAAACTGTAACTCTATTATATACAATAAGGTGTAGCTTATTTTCGGTCTTGATTTTTGTCAAGAAGTGAAAATATTACACTCAAAAATCAAAAAAATCCTTGGAAAAGTTTTGTGGGTTCGGAAAAAGTTTGTACCTTTGCACCCGCTTTCAGCGATGGAGGCACTTTAAGAAGGAGTTCTTTGACAGATTTACATAGACAGAAGTAGTACAAGAAGCGACATATATTTATTTATATGTTGGGTAATTAGGAAACGAACCGTTTCAATTTCTTGAATTTGGATAGTCGTTCTGAGACAGATTACGCTGATAGAAGATTTTACAAGTTTCCCAGGAGCGAGTGCAGAGCCAAGTTTACTTGAGCTGTGCCGAGCGACGACGGAAGCTCGTATAAATTTTCTGTCGCAGACATAAAATTTATACAATGGAGAGTTTGATCCTGGCTCAGGATGAACGCTAGC
>CAMKSE010000025.1 GCA_946415365.1 uncultured Prevotellaceae bacterium | reverse complement strand
TCAGAATACCATACACCCTCATAGTATGCAGCCTCCTTTGTCCAGTCGATCTCAGAAAGGAGAGCGGGACCTGGCTCGCCACCTTCTTCAAGGTCAATCACCTGTACATTCTTGATGACATGCTTTCCAGGAATCTTACCGCACTGGTAGAAAATCATAGCGTCAGTAGTTGCGCCAGGATAATCGAGGAAGTCAACTGTAAACTCATTGTCACCTGCTTCAACAGTGCCAACCCAATCTTGAGTTGTCTTTGCACCCTCTGTCCAGCTGCAGAAGTCCAGACGAATCTCGCCAGCTGCAGGAGCGTTAACGGTAAACTTAACCTGATACTGACCACCTTCAGCAAGCTCAGGAATGTGGGCAATCATAGGAACCTGAGGCTCCCAATAGTTAGCTGTCTCAGGGCTGGGCTGAGTGCAATTGATAACCAAACCACCGTCAACAGAAACCTCTGCCAAATCAGAATACCACACACCCTCATAGTATGCAGCCTCCTGTGTCCAGTCAATCTCTGCGATGACTCCCTGAGCATTTGCACCAATGGCCATGAATGCCATTGCAACTAAAGTAAATAACTTTTTCATAAGCAAATTTTAATTTGTTAGTTAATGAATAATGTTAATTATAAGATAAAAATCTCTTTTTCTTGCGAAATACGATGCAAAGATAAGGTGTTATTCTGAATTAGGCTTTTCTTTTTTGTTAAATAATGTTTTCGCTTGTTAATATCGCCCTTTTGGTTACATTTAACGTGGATAAATGAAACAAATGATAAAGTATTTTTTGTGTTTTCATGTCCTAATAACAAGTTTTTATCCTTTCATGCTATTGTTTCAGGAAAAATATATAACTTTGCATCCAATTAAATAAATCATTCGATGAAAAGAGTCATACCATTCTTGCCGTGGATCGGAGCTTTGCTGCTCATCGCTGTAGCGCTACTCTGTTTCGAGTCTGATCTTCTGTGGAAGGTTCAGCAGTACAATCTATTTCTTGACACTCCTCACTTTTTCCGTGAGCAGATGGTGGTGCCAGGAGGTTTCCTGTCTTATGTCAGTTGTTATTTCGTCCAGTTCTTCTACCACCCTTGGTTAGGCGTGCTGATGCTCTGTGGCTGGTGGCTGTTGTTGATGTGGCTCACCAAGCGCACGTTCCACATTGCTGACCAATGGACGGTCATGGCTCTGACACCAGTGGCAGCCCTGTTGGTGGCTGATATGAGTTTGGGCTATTGGCATTACTTGATGAGACTGCGTGGCTATTTCATGGTGCCTACGATCGGCATAACTGTTGCCGTGGCTATGTTGTGGGCATTCCGTGCGCTGCCTCAGAAGTTATGGGCCCGCATTGTCGGCATCGTTGTGGCTGCTGCTATTGGCTACCCGCTCTTTGGCATCTATGCGCTGGCAGCTGTCCTGCTGATGGGTATCTGGGCTTGGCGCCTCACTAACAACCGCACTCAGAGTGCCATCCAGACAGGTGTTGCCATCCTTTGCATCGTCGCCGTGCCGATGATCTGTTACCGTTATATCTATTATCAGACATATTTTAATGATCTTTGGACAACGGGGCTGCCGATTACAAACGTTCTGAAGAATTATCCGGCCTTCTATATACCTTATTATATTTTAGGAGTATTTTTCCTGCTGCTGGCCCTCTTCTACCAGACATCTCCCCTCGGCAAATTAAAAAAGCCTTTATACATTTGGAGTCTTCAGGGCGTGTTGGCGATAGTCCTCATTGTAGGTGTTCGGCATTTGTGGTATAAAGACGAGAACTTCCACCATGAGCTCGTCATGCAGCACTGTATTGAGCAGACAGATTGGGAAGGAGTGCTTGAGGAAGGGTTGAAACAGGGGGAGGAAGAGCCCACCCGTTCCATCATCATCATGCACAATCTGGCTCTTTCCCGGTTAGGCCGTATTGATGAAATCTTCGATTTCCCCTTTGGTAGGAAGAAGGGTGACCCCAAAGTCCCTTACGATATGCTGAACCTGGTCTTCAGCAGGCCGATTTTCTATCAACTCGGTATGTTGAACGACTGTCACCGTCGGTGTATGGAGGACGGTGTGGAGTTTGGCTGGAGCGTAGAAAAACTTCAGTATCTGGCTCGTTGTGCCTTCCTCAGTCGCGAATTCTCGGCTGCTCAAAAGGCCATCAACTTACTTCGACATACGATGTATTACAAAGATTGGGGTGACCACATTGAAAAACTGCTCATCGATATGAGACAGATAGCTCAAGACCCAGAGATGGGACCAGTCTCCCACATGTCACATATGAAAGATGCTTTAGGACTTGACGAAGGCAATGTAGAGAAATATATTTTGAACGTCTTTGCCTATCAGGACTCCAAAGAACCCTCTATTCAAGAGCAGGCCGTGCTTGCCGCACTCTTGAAGAGAAATCCCCAATTGTTCTGGGCCCGTTTCAATGGTTATACAAAATTGTTCCCTCATGGCCCGATTCCCCGCATCTTTCAGGAGGCGGCTTATCTCTTCGGAAAGACCGGTCATGGCCCCAATCCAGATCTGTTGCCCATCGACAAGGGTGTGAAGGATAACTATAATGCCTTTGCCAGAGAGGGTAAGAAATACGACAAGCAACAAGCCATCGTAGGACGTACGGCCCTCCATCCCTTCTTTGGGAATACGTATTTCTTCTATTATTATTTCTTGCAGGATATGCAGTAGATTTTGAACATTGAACTTTGAACATTGAACTTTATGATTACAATGATCCATTATAAAAAATTGGCAGCCATAGTATTTACTTGCGCTCTATTTGTAGCATGTAACCAGCAGCTCCCGTCAGACTTCACACAGTCTGACAAGATGCCACATGTCTATCCCGACTATGTGGAGGTGACTGTTCCTGTGAATATTGCACCGCTGACCTTCGAGATGTATGATCCGTCGGAGGAAATGGCAGTCCGTTATTCCTTCGGTGACGAGGAGATCATCTGCCGGGGTGACAAGGCACAACCCGACATCGATGACTGGAAGCAGCTTACTGCCGCAGCCAAGGGGAAGGCCATACAGGTGGAGACCTACGCGTGCAACGACGGTCAGTGGACGCGTTTCAAACCCTTCAACATCTTTGTTTCACCCGACTCCATTGATCCCTATATCAGCTACCGACTGATTCATCCGTCGTACACCTTATATGAAGAGCTGACGATCAACCAGCGCAGTCTGGAGAACTACGACGAGAGCGTGATCTATGACAATATGCTTTGTACTGAAGGTGGCAAAGGGCAGTGTATTAACTGCCACAACTACCAACAGTATAATCCTGACCGTATGCAGTTCCACGCCCGTCATAATATGGGTGGTACTGTCATCGCCTATGACGGGATGATCCGGAAGATCAACATGCGCAACGATTCAATCCTCTCTGCCGGTGTCTATCCTGCATGGCATCCTACACTGCCGTTGATTGTCTATTCCACAAATAAGACGGAACAGATATTCCACCTTACCAGTCCCACCAAGATCGAGGTCTATGATACAGAGAGCGACCTCATTGCCTACGACGCGGTAAAGAACGAGGTGACGAACATCGAAAACGACCCCAACGAATTTGAGTGTTATCCTTTCTGGGCACCCGACGGTAAGATGCTCTACTTCTGTAGTGCTCATTTCGAGTATCCTGACTCTGTGCAAAGCCAGAGATTTGAGGTTGTTAAAAATACTTATAGTATCAAATACAATCTCTACCGCAAGAGTTTCGATCCAGGCACGATGCAGTTCGGTCCGCGAGAACTGGTGTTTGATGCCGACTCTTTGGGCATGAGTGCCACCCTGCCCCGCATCTCACCTGACGGCCGCTTCCTGATGTTTACATTGGCAAAATACGGTGTGTTCCATATCTGGCACCATGACGCAGACCTCTGGCTGATCGATTTGATGGCCAAGAGGGCTCATCCGGCTTTCGAACTTAACTCACCTGATACGGAGAGTTATCACTCTTGGTCCAGCAATGGCCGCTGGGTGGTGTTCAGCAGTCGCAGGGACGACGGAAACTATACCCGTCCTTTTATTGCGCATATCGACGAAAATGGAAAAGGCTCAAAACCTTTTGAGTTGCCTTGTGCAGATCCTGACTTCCATCGTCAGTTCTTGAAATGCTACAATATTCCCGAGTTCATGCGTGGTCCTGTCACCATCAAACCGCAGGCTTTTGCTGATGTGCTGAAAGGCGACGGCGAAGCTGTGAAATACGTGCAGAAACTTAGCAAGTAAGAGCTTTTTGGCACGGATTACACGGCCTTATATAATAATAAGGACACGGCTTTCTACTGGGATAGGAAGCCGTGTCTTTGCTAAAAACCGTGTTAATCCGTGCCTGAATACTATCTCACCACATAGACGAAACCACCTCGTGGTCTGCAGGTGACTGTCGGAGACAACTGCGAAATAGAGGGGAGTATCTGCCACTGGTGCTCTCCTGCATCGAGGAAAGCGGATATTTTTAGAGGTGAGTGGTGAGAGGTAAGAGGTGAGAGAATACCTTCTGTCGGCAGGGCGAGCTCCTTCTCCTCATCTGTGCCGTTGATGCCAGCAATGTACCAGGTGCTGCCACTTCGACGGGCAATGACGACACTCTCACCTGGATAGCCGCTTACGAAACGTGTCTCATCCCAGACGCTGGGCAGATGGCTGAGGAAATCCTGCACCTCCTGCGGCTGTGCCAGGAAACTCTCAGGCTTGTCGGCCAGATGCTGCAGACCGCTCTCGAAGAGTACGGTGAGGGCGAGTTCGTGGGCATGGGTGGTGATGTGGGGATGCTGCGAGTCGCTGAAGGCGCAGGGGGTATAGTCCATCGGGCCGATGACGTTACGGGTGAAGGGTAGTGTGGCGTTGTGCGAGGCTGCCTTATCGGTGAAGGTCGGCACATTGTTGTACCACTCAGCGCCATAGACACCCTCAGTACTCATCAGGTTTGGCCAGGTGCGCTGCCATCCTCGTGGGATTGTCGCACCGTGGAAGTTGACAAGCAGATGGTGGCGCGCAGCAGACTCCAGGAGGTCGAGGCAGTAGTCCATGTTCATCTGGTTGTCGCCGGAGAAGAAGTCGATCTTCACGCCAGCCACACCCATCTTCTCGCACCAGGCGAACTCTTTCTCACGATCCTCGGGCTTGTTCAGACGGTATTTGGGGGTAGGTGCCCCGTCGACCCATCCAACGCTGGAGTTGTACCAGATCATAGGCTTGACGCCCTGCTCCTTTGCGTAGGCGATGGCGTCCTCGATGGTCTTGCTCTCGTTGGACGGCAGCTGGTCCATCTGGTCCCATTCGGCATCGATGAGCACGTAGGGCAGACGGAGTGTCGCAGCCATATCGACATACTTCTTGATGATGTTGTAGTCGTTAGAGCCGTGATTGTATGCCCAATAGACCCAGGAAACCACGCCAGGCTGTATCCAACTGGGGTCTGCAATCTGGGAGGGGTTGCTGACATCCGTGATGAGGGTAGACTCCACCACATCTGCGAGACTGCCGATGATGGCCACACGCCAAGGGGTGTTTCTCACAATATTTACTCGATCCCCCTGCTTAGGCCATCCCCCCTCGGGGGATTCAAATGTGCGGTCTGCAGGCACGACCTTAAAGAGTTCTTTATTGTTATAAAGGCACGACGCACTCTGTCCATGTTCGATATTGGCCTCGGAGAGGAGTACGAACAGTCCGTCCTGAGGTTCCAGCAGGGCAGGGTAGCTCCAGCGGTTGTTATAACCCTCCTCACTCTTTGAGATGCCACTGAACGACGGCACGGGTTCCACCTTGTAGGTTGTCGACAGCGGGAAGAATCCCTCGTAGGAGTCCGTCCACTGCTCCATCCATCGGCGTGTTCCCTCTGGAATGCGGAAGACGGTAGGATCGCTGCCCGTCCATGCCTCAGGATAGTCGTAGCGGAAGGCGATGCCGTCGTTATATAGCCGCAGCACCATCTTGATGCCCTCTCCTAACGTTGTTACGTATTCATTAGCCTCGTTAGAACAGGCGAGCCGTTTGCCCGTGAGCATGCGATAGTCTTCCTTCACATGATGAACGAAAGAGAAATCGGTACTGGCGAAAGGAAGTTCTTCCAGTTGTAGGGCCTTCTTCCCTTCGTAGCTGATGACCAATGTCGTGCCCTCCGCCTGAGCAGAGAGTCTGCCATTCGGCGATGTCACCTGCTGGGCAGAAGTGAGAAGTGAAAAGTGAAAAGTGAAAAGTGCTGCGCACAAGTACCTCCACCCATGAACGCTTGATGTAATCATCTATAAACTATAAACTTTAAACTATAAACAATCACTTCCCGTTCGTTTCCAGTGTCCAGTCCTTACGGTTCTTCAGTTCTCCGTTCTTAAACAGCTTCGCAGCCTCCTGGTCACCTTTCAGCTGCCAGTTCAGCCACGCCAGAGCCACTACGGTAAACTCGCCGCCGTGAGGCTCGCGGTAGGTGCCGCCATGTCCCACGGGGAAGTTGGCTGCATAGGCTGGCACGTGGTCGATACGGTGGAAGTCGTCCATGCCGTTACCGTAAGCGATATCGGTCTCACCACCTAACAGATACATAATAGGTGTATGGATCTCCTTCAGTTTCTCCTTCGGGGGCATGGGCATGCCGCCTACAGCCTGATTGGCGTTCTGCTGGTTGAAGAGTCCGCTGTTACAGATCATCAGGGCGGTGATGCGTTTGTCGGCACAGTTGAAGAGCGACTGCAGGCCACCGCAGGACATACCTGAGAGGCAGATGTTCTTCACGTCGATCTTCTGATAATAGGGAGAGGCAGGATCTGCATTCTGCTTGATGATCCAGTCGATGCTCTCAATCTGTTGCTCTGTACGCGACATCGGACCCTTGTACCACTCATCGGTCATGGGGATGATACCCGTGGCGAGGACGATATACCCCTGCGAGGCAATCTCGTTGAGGAAGTTCATGTGTTCCCAGGGAGAGTTGGCGCAGGCACCGTTACCCCATACGAGCACGGGCAGCAGCTTCTCACCACCGAAGACGGAAAGGTCTTGCGGCACGAATACGGTGTGCTCGGGCAGGGTGGCCTCTTCTTTCATGATGGCCTTGTAGGCACCCGTTCCACCGTCCTCGATGATGCGCGACTTACCCTCTTTACAACATTTATCCTTGCAACATTTATCCTTGCAGCAGGCACCCTTCTGACGTACACAGTCCAGGAAGTGCACCATCTTCTGCAGGTTCTCCTCGGTGTACATCTGAGGCCCGCCGTGACTGCCGTCAGCTGGGAATGTAGCCTCCGTCTTCACACCAGCTGCCTTCAGCAGTTCAAAGAACATCTTGCCCTGACAGTTAGGCACCACTCTGTCCTGATCACCGTGGAAGATGATCACTGGCGGGTCGTTGGGATCGACATAATTGGTGGCACTCAGGCTGAGATACTTGTCTGGCTCCTTAGCGAGCTTCGAATTCAGCAACACGTCCTCAGGCGAGTTGTCGCCCATCTTCATACCCTCACCACAGTCCATCGCCGTGAGATCCACAGGACCGCTCCAGTCGCAGGCAGCATTCACGTCACTGCTCTCCTGGAGATAGTTACCCAGATTGCCTTCAAGGTCGATGTCCACGGTGCCCACCTTCGTCTGCTTCGTGCCACTGGTGGTGGCAGCTATCGAGGCGAGATGGCCTCCGGATGAGAAGCCGCTAGTGGCAATGAACGAGGTGTCGAACTTATACTTCTTGGCCTCACCACGCACGAAACGGATGACGGCACGGATGTCGTGGATCTGTGCAGGCCACTTGGCGTCCATACTCGAACGGTGGTTCGGACATACCACAGCATAGCCGGCTTCCAACAGGCTCTTCACGATAGTGCCGAGGTCGGCCATACCCTTGCTGCTGTTGCTGAACCACGCACTGCCGTAGATGTGGATCACCACGGGATAGTTCTCTGCTTCCTTCTTGGGCAGGTAGATGTCACAGGTGTGATAGGCCTGGTCGTCACCGGCATAGTTCACGTCTTTCCACTCCTGCGAGGTTTCGAGTTTTACTTGCGGCGCCTGGAATCCTCCGAAACCGCCTGCAGGCTGTGCCATGCCCACCATGGCCATGCACAGCATGATAGATGATAATAATGTTCGTTTCATGTTACTTTGAACTTTCTTTTAGTCGGCTGTCGCCTTTGTAAAAGCGGCAAAGCCGAGCGATGATTACTTTATTTGATGATTTTCTTTCCGTTCTGAATCACGATACCTTTATAACGGCTGTTCACTTTCTGACCAGCGAGGTTGTAGACAGCATCTTGCTCGCCATCGATGGTAACGGCGTTGATACCCGTCTCGGTGTTCTTGATCTCAATCTTGTCGATGTTGGCGTAAGCACCATCGATGGTGAGACGCAGGATCTGCTCACCAGCCTCGAGCGGCTTGTCCAGCTTACCCTTCACCGTCTTGTACTTGCTCCAGTCGTTATCCCCAGTCTTGGGCACTTTGACCTTAGCTAATAATGTCACGCCGTTGTCATTGACCATCGAGAGACTGAAGGCGGCACCGTCGTTGCCAGAGGATACCGTAGCCTCGTATTCGTACTCACCAGCTTGGCTGACGTTCACCGTATAGTCGAGCCACTCACCCTGGGCTGTATAGCCGATGACGGTCCCACCGTTACCTTTCACGAAGTCCACGCCTTCGCCATCTTTGCGGTAGTTCTTCACGTCACCCTCGTTGATGTTGTCGGAGTCGTGGAAGGTGTATCCCTCTGCGCCAGAGTCGAAGTCCTCGGCCTCGAAGATGCCGGGAATCTGCTTGACACCGTTGTAAGGTTCACGCGGGCCATAGACTGTGAAGCCTGAGTAGCGTTCGTACTTCGTACCATCGGTGGCCGTCACCACTGTCTTGATTGTGTAGTCGCCCTTTCCCGTTGGCGTATATTCTGCCAGATAAGTCTGCCCGCCATTGGCACTTCTCGTCTCTGCCGTTCTGGGGATGATCTCCTCGTCGTTCACGTAGATGGCTACACTCTCGATGGTCTTGGTCTTCAGACTTGCGTCTATGGTTATGGGTACTAACGTACCCTTCCCGACGCTGATTTCTCCAGCCTTCACATAAACCGAAGCTTCCTTTACCATACCAGGGAACGGACTCTTGGCTGTCTTGGCGGCATCCGACTGCATATATTCGCGCAGCCACTCCAGGGCAGGACGCTCCTTCTTATTCTTGATGATGCCCGAGTAGCCCTTGCCGTTATCAGTCCAGGTCTTACCGTAGATCCATCCCCAGAGAGTGACGCCAGCACAATAGTCTGCCTCCCACAACAGGGGAATCTGTGCCTTATAGTCGCGCAACTGTTCATTGTCGTTTTGTGAGGCAATATCATATTCTGTCACATACATCGGCATCTTCAGCGCATCCTGAATCTTTTTAAGCGAGGCCTTGAGCGTGCTGGCACTACACCCTCCCAGATCGTGAGCCTGACAACCGTAGGCGTCGACAGGTGCGCCTGCATCACGGATGGTCTTGACGAGATTGATAAACTGATCGGTATTCCACTGATATGTGTTATAGTCGTTATAGATGAGGATGGCATCTGGCCAACGCTCGTGGGCCATCTCGAAGGCTTTGATGATCCAGTCGTAGCCCGTCTTGCCGTCGCCGCCGAGGGCTTCCTTATAGGGGGCAGGAGCATGACCGCTGACAGCCTCGTTCACCACGTCGATCATCTGCAGGTTGGGATAGTGCTTCTTGGCTTCATCCATCCACTGCACGATGGCTTCGTATTGCTTTTCCGTCGAGAGGTTGTTCATCCAACTGGGATACTGGGATCCCCATACGAGGGTGTGGAACTTGAAGGGGAATCCGTGCTCCTTGGCATACTTGTAGGCTTTATCGGCACCTCCCCAATTGTAAGTGCCGTGTCTGTTTCCTTCCACACTCTCCCATTTTGTAGCGTTCTCAGGCGTCACCTGGTTCCAGTAGTCGGCGAAGATGAAACCATCGGTGTCCATGTCGCTGTTCCATCCTGTTGTGATGTTACCTAGGAACTTGTCGGGGTTTGTTGATAGCTGTGCCTTTGCCGTCATGGAGAATAATAATCCCCATGCCAACAGGCTCATTTTAAGAACTTTTCTTTTCATGATGTATATAAACTAAAACTTACTCTACCGTACTCTCTGAGAAATAGAACTCCCTCAGGGGCATGATGACAGGCTCGCCAGCTAAGGTGACTTTATCTTGTAACCTGATATCAGTCGATGATGCTCCCACTTTTACGATGAACGTGCCGGGAAGGATGTTCCATTGGCGCTTGCCTTCATGACTGTAGAAGCCAAACTGCTCAGTGTAGAGTTTCACTTTTACGGTCTTTGTTTCATCAGGCTGGAGCGACACACGGGCAAAGCCCTGCAACTGTATGGGACGGATGTTCTGACTATCTTCTGTCGGCGAGACATATATCTGTGCGATTTCGTCGGCAGCCATTTTACCTGTGTTCTTCACCTCGAAGGAGAGACTGACGCACTGGTCGTCTGTCATCACTTCGTCATCCATCTTCAGGTTGCTGTACTCAAAAGTGGTGTAGGTGAGGCCATAGCCGAAAGGCCATTGAATGCGTGAATCCTGTTCTGCGGAATAATTGTAGCAGATGGGCTCATAGATCTCGGTGTTTGGGTAACTGACGGAGAGCTTGGCCGATGGGGATACCTTTCCATAGAGGATGTCAGCTACGGCGTTACCTCCTTCTTCACCTGGGTACCAGGCTTGGATGACGGCTGCACAACGCTCAGCAAGACCAGACACGATCTGTGCTCTGCCTCCGAACATCACCAATACCACAGGCTTGCCCGTGTTGATGAGTTCCTCCACAAACTGTTCCTGCTTTCCTGGCAGACGGAGCGTCAGGCGGTCACGGTTCTCACCACAGAGCATCACATTCTCGCCGACGGCAGCGATAATAATGTCGGCCTCTTTGGCCATCGTGAGGGCTTCCGCTTTGTCGGCCTTCTCTCCGGCGTCCACTTTACGGTGGAGGATATCATACTCCCAGGCACGCTCATCACCCAGTTCACCGTATTTGGTCTCAATCTCTTCCGTCCAGTCACAGCCACGGGAATACATCAGGTTGATACCCTCCGGTTTGCGGTCGGTCAGACCCTCAAGCAGTTTCACGATGTGAGGCTGGTCAGGAACATCTTCCTTCTTCTTCCAAAAGTACGACATGGCGGGATAGGTGTAGTCACCGCACATGGCCCAGATGGAGTTGGCGTTAGGTCCTGTCAGGAGGACTTTGAGCTTTGCGCTCGGCTTTGCCGCTTCGCTTTGCGAAGAACTTTGAACTTTGAGCTTTGTGATATCCAAAGGCAGAATGCCGTTGTTTTCGAGGAGCACTACTGACTGCTTGGCGATGTCGTAGGCCGTCTGACGCTCTTCGGGCGTGTCGAGCTTGATGTCTTCCTTCGAATAGAGGTAGGCATCCTTGTCGAAGAGTCCTGCACGGAACTTTTGGCGGAGGACGTTTTTGACAGCACGCTCGAGCACCTCGGGCTTTACCAGTCCCTTGTCGATGGCCTCCTGCAGGTATTTGTAGTTGGCACCGAAGGGGAAGTCCACGTCGTTGCCGCCATTGATGGCAGCAGCGGCTTTTGTGACCTCGTTCTCCAGATCTGGCAGCTGGTCGATGGCGGTGTAGTCACTCACCACCATACCGTCGAAGCCTACGTAGTCGCGAAGGATGTCCTGCAGGATCTCGCTGTTAGCGACACACCTGATGCCATGCACATCATGATAACCTGGCATGACACACTTGCTGCCAGCCAGACGGATCATCGTCTCGTGGGGCAGGAGGATCTCTTCCATCAGTTCCTTCTCGTTGGCATCACCACCACCGCCGTAGCCGAGGTAGTGTTTCGAGCAGGCTCCCACACCTTTCTTCAGGTCGCCCTGTTGCAACCCTTTCACGAATGCGACACCCATGACGGCAGAGAGATAGCCATCCTCACCGTAGGACTCCTCCAGACGGTTGAATGAGGGGATGCGACACACGTCGACCATCGGCGAAAGGGCCAGTATGCCACCCATTTTGCGCAAGGCCGTACTTGTCTGGAGCGTCTTCATCTCAGCCAGCTCGGGATTGAACGAACAGGCCTGACCTATCTGCTGGGGATAGATGGTGGAGCCCTTGGTGTTGACACCCGAGAGCACTTCCTCGTGCAGGAGGGCGGGGATGCCATTAGGGGTGTTGTGGATGAGCCAGTCCTGGATGGCTATGGCACGATCGCGCAACTCGTTGGGGTCGCGGGGCTGCTGCATGCAGAACTGCGAGAAGTGGCCGATGCCGTATGGTATCAGCTCGCGGCACTTGGCTGTGTCGAGCTGTCCCTGTTCGTTGAACAAATCGTCCATATACATGCTCCTTAACTGGGCAATGCGCTCTTCCTGGGGCATCTTCGCATAGAGCTCATCTACTTGTTGTTCGATATCGACGGCTGTATTACAGCCAATAAACAGTGCACTTAGGCACAAAAGCAATAATCTCATGATCTTCATAACTACTATCTATCGATCTAATTAAACTGCCACCAGTCGAGATGGGTGTCGCCTGTCGTATCGCTGAAACAGAGATAGAGGTCGTGGACACCCGAGGCGTTGCTGACCTTCGTGCTGAAGGATTTATATTTCTCTACGTTGCCTGTCTTGGAGATGACAACGGTGCCAATGACGGGGCCGTCCTGACTGTCGAGACGCAAAGTAATGGTACAGCTGCCTGTGGAAGCGGCGGTGATGCGGAATCGGCTGGCGCCTCCCGCAAAGTCCACGCCACGAAGACGGATCAACTCACCATCATTGATGTCGTAGATATACATGTTCTTCTTGCCTGTTGAGAAAGGCATGTCCGCCACGACACCCGTGTTGGGGATTCCCATCTTCGCACTCTTCAGACCGTAGCCCCAGTTCATTGTCTCTGCTTCCACCCGCTCAAAGGGATTGAGCCAGCAGAGTTGTTTCAGAGGCTCCTGGTCCAGCCAGTAGGGTACTTCGTTGATGGTGCCGTCCTCGTTGTAGGTTATTTCTGCAGCAGAGACCGATCGGCGCTCGTGGTGTGTGAACGTGTCGAGATGCATTAGGTCGTAGCTCTGTCCGAAGATGTAGGAGTGGCCCTTGAAGTCGCAGATGCCGGGGTGGTTGCCTCGGTCGCGGAGGGTGGGGCGCATGATGTAGTTCTTCCATTCCCAGGGACCTGTAGGAGAGTCGCTCATGGCATAGCCGAGGGCCTCAGGACAGCAGGTGCTGGCATAAGCCAGATAATACTTACTACTTCCCTCCTTCTCTCCTTCTCTCCTCTTATAGAACCACGGTCCTTCCTGATAGTGTTTGATATGCGGCAGTTTCGTCACCTCACCCTTCAGCGAGATCATATCCTCGCCGAGAGGGGCATAGAATGTGTGCGGATTACCCCAGTAGAGCCAGGCCTGACCGTCATCGTCGGTATAGACGGATGGGTCGATGTCGAACCAGTTGCTCTGGTCCCATACCAGTGGCTTGCCGAGGGGATCCTTAAAAGGACCGTAGGGGGATTCTGCCACCAGTACGCCAATGCCGTGGCCGTGGAGTGGGGCATAGAGGTAGTACTTGCCGTTGCGCTCCACCGTCTGGATGGCCCAGCCGCCATTCTCACGCGAACGCCAGGAGAAGTCCATCAGCGAGGCGACGGCGCCGTGTTCTGTCCAGTTCACCATGTCGGTGGTAGACCACAGCAGCCAGTCGTACATGAAGAAGCCTGCGGAACTCTTCTCGTTTACGTCGGGGATGTCCTCAGGGGAGGCATCGTGGGAAGTGAAGAGGAACAGACGGTCGCCCACCACGATGGGTGAGGGATCGGCTGTGTATTTCGTCTGGAAGAGTGGCAGGTTGATGTTGATATCCCCTTTTACAGCGGCCTGTAGCATCAGGGAGTCGAGAATAGACTCAAGGGCATGACGGCGCTCAGGCCAGTTGGGATAATCGTCGGCTTTGAGGGTATAGACTTTTTTGTCGCACTTCTGGTCTTTGCCCTGACAGCAGGAGCCTTTGCCCTCGCAGCCCGTCATGATGCAGAACGGCGGGAGTTTTTTCTGACCAATGAGTTTGTCAGCCATTACGTCGGCACCACCAATCTTGAACCAACTCTCGATGGTGTCATCCTTGCCGGGGATAAGCTGGATGCAGAACTGCGGTTCGCCATAAGCAGGAATATAACGTGCCACTTGGTTGTTCAGGTCGTAGCTCACCACACCGTGCTCGATGTTGTCAGCCATATTGCCGTAGTTGAATGTGGCTGCGGGATTGTTGCAGATGCTGGGCTTGAAGCCTTTCGAGGGGGCGAGGTACATGTTCTGCGGGTCTGCCACGGGGGTACCATCCACGAGGAAGTAATAGGTGAAGACCTCGTAGATATGCTCGTCAACCTCCGCACTCCACACACCGTCGCTGTCGCGTTGCATGGCGATGGGCTTGCCGAAGATCTCACCGGCGAGCTTCACCTCCTGGGCATCAGGGGCCTTCATGCGGAAGATCACGCTGTCGTATTTGTATTCTGGTGAGAGAATGGGACGGGGGAAGAGACGGGCCATCACACCAGCTGTGAACTGCTGTTCCTTGCCAGTGGCGGCGAGGGCAGACTGTGCGTTCTTCATTGCCTCCTCAGCGGCAGTGGGGTTGAAGAGCAGCGGCAGGGTCTTGCTTAGGAAATACTTGGCGTTCATCCAGGTGTGGCCGAACTTGTCGTGGGTATATTCCTTCACGCTACGGATGCCGTGTTTGTCGAGGAACTCCATATAGTCGCGGGCATTGCCATAGAGGAAATCATCCGTGCCCACACCGAGCCAGAACAGACGGATTTTGCTGTTCGTATCCTGGGCGTTGTCGTAGACCCCGGGGATATCTGTCGAGGTGAACGAGCTGTAGCTGCAGAGGTATGCGAACTTATCCAGATGGCTCAGACCGTTGAAGAGTGCCTGATTGCCACCACGTGAGAAACCGCCGATGGCACGGTGGTCGGCATCGTTGATGGTACGGTAGTGACTCTCGATATAGGGCATCAGGTCGTTGTTCAGGTCGAGGCTGAACACATCGCTTCCGAAGCGCGATCCCGGTGCCCCGAACATACCCGTCTGCGGTGTCGGCAGCAGCTTGTAGGGATTGCCGTAGGGCAGCACCACAATCATCTCCTCGGCCTTGCCCTCAGCTAAGAGGTTGTCGAGGATATAGTTCACACGACCTACCTTATAATACACCTCTTCGGTATCGGTTGTACCGCTGATACAGTAGAACACGGGGTATTTCTTGTCAGGGTTCTCCTTGTACTTTGGTGGCAGATAGACCACGGCCTGGTTGGTGGCACCAAGACTCTTGGAGTAGTAGTGGATATAGTCTATCTGTCCGTGGGGTACGTTCTTGATGTCGTGCGCCAGACTGCCTTCTTGGGCAGGAATCTCTAACAGGCTGTTCTTAAAGCCTTCATTGGGGAAATACTGTGGATTCTCGGGATCCATGACGCTCACACCGTCGACGATGAAGCAGTAGGGATACATGTCGGGCGCCACCGGGGATTTCAGATCTCCCTGAACGCCGAGGGTTACCGTCCACAGGCCTGTCCCGGCATCGCGCGTCATCGCGTTGCGGCCTGCGAACTGCACATCGACCAGCACCTCACGGGCCTGGTCGTTCTTGTACTGGAAGGTGACGGTGCCGTCAGCATTGCAAACCGTCGAAGTCTGTGCCTGGGCAGTCAAGGCGGCCAAGGCAGTCAGCATCAGTTGAATTCTTCTTTTCATCTTATGATCTGTTTTTTTCCGTTAATCACATAGATTCCTGGCTTATTACCCGGGACCTTGCGCCCCAATAGGTCGTAGACCACTTCACGCTTTCTTTCTCTCTCTCCCTCGCTTTTCACGTCTCTGATTCCAGTCTCATCGTCGGCATGGGGCCAGTTGACCTGGTAGTACTCCGCATACCAGTCCATGCACGCCTTGCCGCAAGCTTCCTCCACGCCGCCGAAAGCCGGCACCACTGAGCCGTCTTTCAGCAGCTGGTCGATGTCGATGAGACAGGCTGTACCTGAGAGGGTCATCGAGATATTGCCGAAGTGGTCGAGCATGGCCTTATAGCATACGCCCCACTTCGAGGTGGAGCCCGTGGACCATGTGCCGTAGTTGGGCTCTACCCAGTTGCCGTGCTCGTCGTAGTGACCTTCGCCAGGATTTCTCGGGCTCCAGTCGACCTCGGTGATGATCACAGGGGCGAAGTCAACCACAGGTACGGAACTGTGGAACTCCTTGATCTTTTTCTCCTTGCTTTTCTCAATGTCCTTGTCGCGGTCTACGCTTTCGTCGCTGCAGCCATACCAGCCTGTGTAGTCGTGGACGGCATAGCCGATGTTGTCGCCCTCGATGGGGTGCGTCTTATAGTTCTTATAGTTCGACTGCCATCCAGTGCCGGGCGCCCAGATGATGCCCGTGAAGCCGTTCTCCCGGATCTTGTCGACGATGGGCTGGAAGTAGTCGTGCAGGGCCCGGGAGTCGTCTTTGTTCTGGGCGTTTCTCAGGTTCACGGGCTCGTTGGCCAGCTCGATGCTGATCTGCCCGGCATGAGCCCTGACGAACTCCTCTTGGGAGAAGATGTCCCACACGGTCTTCAGATACTCCTGATAGTAGTCGCCCACCTTCAGGTTACCCGGACAGACGCCTGGGGGACGCACCACCACATACATGCCGTGGTCCATCGCCATCTCCGCCAGCTTCAGGTAGAGCGATGTCAGCGTCCTTTTCAGCCGGGCGGGATTGAACTTCCTGATGTCGGCCTCGCCTGAGGCATCGGCAGCCTGCCCCTCGGCTCCCTCATACAGGTAGCTGTTGTCGGGATCGTTGGTCCAGGCGGGATCGAGATGCAGACGGAACACGTTGCACTTCGCCTGCTCGAGCCCCGTGAAGATCTTCTCGAAATAGGCCAGACACTTCTTCATGCCAGAGAGATTGTAGTCGGCATAGTCGCTGGGATTCCAAGGATTTCCCCAGCGCCAGCCGTTAAAGTACATATTCGGTGTGTCCATCACGCCGTGTAGCACTACGTGGTTTCCATGTTTGTCTACAAGCCACTTGCCTTCCACGTGGATGGTTGGCAGCGGTTTTACCCCTTGTGAACGCACGCCCGTGGTGAAGCAGATGAATAGGATGAGAATAGCTATTCTCAGGATAATCATGTTTCTTTTCATTGCTCTATTATTTTCGGGCGCAAAGTTACGAAATTTTCTGCATAATAATACATGTCGTGGTTAACAATTCGTATCAGAAACTTTATGATATATAACATTATGGGTTTCATTTGGTAATATGATTTGGAACTTAACGAAACTTTCATTAAATTTGCAACTCAAAAACTTAAATTCTTAATAATAATAAGATGAAAAAGAACTTAACTGTATTACTCTTGGGTGTGCCGCTTTTGATGTCGGCACAGAACCCCGTCATCCGCGACCAGTTCTCGGCTGACCCCACCGCCCGCGTATTTAATAATAAGGTGTACCTCTACCCCTCGCACGACATCATGCCCCCCGAGGGACAGCGTCAGGACTGGTTCTGCATGGAGGACTATCATGTCTTCTCCTCAGAGAACCTGACCGACTGGACTGATCACGGTGTGATTGTCGCCCAGAACAAAGTGCCTTGGGTGCGTCCCAACTCCTATTCGATGTGGGCTCCCGACTGTGTAGAGAGAAACGGGAAGTACTATTTTTATTTCCCGGCCGGTTCTTCTGAAGGCAGGGGCTTTGGTGTAGGTGTGGCCATCGCAGACAGTCCTGAGGGACCGTTCATTCCTGAACCGGAGCCAATAAAGGGCATCAACGGCATTGACCCGTGTGTGCTTTTGGCATCCGACGGCAATGCTTACATTTTTTGGGGTGCTGGTCGTTGTGCCAAACTCAAAGACAATATGAAAGAACTTGCCGACGACACTCCATCGGAAACCGTCAAGTGGGGCGAGCGCGAGTTTGAGATGAAGGGAGTAAATTGTCTGAAAGACCTGCCCAACCGTCAGGCTGAAGGTCCGTTCGCTTTCGAGTACAATGGCAACTATTACCTTACTTATCCGTACGTGAGGGAAAATACCGAGGTTCTTGGATATGCCATGAGTAAGAATCCGATGGGGCCATACGAGTATAAGGGACTTATCATGGCTGAGCATGACAACGGATGCTGGACCAACCATCACAGCATCATCAACTACAAGGGCCAGTGGTATCTGTTCTACCACCGCAACTGGTTCTCTCCGCGTGATGACAAGCGCCGTTCTGTCTGCATAGAGAAATTGTTCTTCAATGCTGACGGTACTATTCAGGAGGTGAAGCCCACAATGCGTGGCGTAGGTATCAACCAGGCTACGGAGAAGATCGAGATCGACCGTTATAGCAGTGCTAGTAGCGATGTAATCACAGAACTCATTGATACCGTCAACACCTTCCGTGGCTACGAAGCTATCCTTCCCAACAAGGGTAGCTGGATCCGTTACAACGACATCGACTTCAACTGTCTCACCGACGCTTATATTCTCATCAGTGCTAAAGCTGCCGAGAATACCACCTTCTATGTCCGCGAGGAGACTGCCGACGGAAAGATCCTGGCAAAGATCGACATGACAGTCAAGCCTGAGTCGCCTGCTGGTGCTCCCGCTATGTTCCGTCGCGACTTCAGCAACCAGTGGCTCACCATGACCGCTCCTCTGGCATACATGCCGAAGGGCGTCAGCGATCTGGTGATTACCAGTGAGGGTGAGGCTGGCGTCAGCGTAGACTGGGTACAGTTCAAGAACCGTCCCAAGTACTTCTCGCCTGTCACCACCGCTTCTGCACAGCCAGATGATGACGGTTTCATCCGTCGCTGGCTCATCCTCGAGCCCCTCGACAAACCCAACAGTGGCAACACCGTCTTCACCGACAGCTATCTGCGTGAGAACTTCGCTACCGAGTACTTCAAAGATCAGCAGACTATCGTGCCAAAGGACGGTCAGAAGGTAAAGGCCGCCTATAAGAAGGTGGAAGTGGCTCCCGGCTTTGGACGTGGCTTTGGACAGGAGCCTACCGAGCCTAAGGTCACGACAGTGAAGCAGACACTCACCTGGCATGCCCTCGACAGCGAGAACTACAATGTGAAACTCTTCCGATTCGCTGAGAAGTGGGGGCAGCAGGTCTATGGAGTTCTCTTCTGGACTGTTACGATTATTGACTGCGATGAGGATATCGAGAACGTCCGTTTGGCTGTTGGCTCCAATTCTGCCTCCATGTGGTGGCTCAATGGTGAGGAAGCTCTGCTGCTCTCTGGAGACCGTCGTATGGTGAAGGATGATGCCATGTCGTCGCGCCTTACCCTCAAGAAGGGTCGCAATATTTTGCGTGGTGCCGTCATCAACGGTCCTGGCATGAGCGACTTCTGTGTCCGCTTCCTCGATGAGAAAGGTAACCCTGTAAAGAACTATTCAATAAAAGCACAATAAAGCATTATGAAAAGACTATATAGCATTCTTGTGGCACTGACATTGACCACAGCAGCAAACGCGCAGATTGGCGCACCCTATATTCACGACCCCTCGACGCTGGCCGAGTGCGACGGTAAGTATTACACCTTTGGCACTGGTGGCGGAGGTCTCATTTCCGAGGACGGCTGGAGCTGGAATAGCGGCGCAGACCGCCCCGGAGGCGGTGCAGCCCCCGACGTACTGAAGATAGGTGACCGTTACTTATGCATCTATGGTGCCACTGGTGGTGGCCTCGGTGGTGGCCATGCAGGTAGAATCCTCACCATGTGGAACAAGACGCTTGACCCGAAGTCACCAGATTTCAAGTGGTCTGTGGCTACCGAGGTATGTTTCTCCGATGGTATGGAGGATCAGGACGCCATCGACCCAGGTCTGTTGCTCGATCCCACCACTGGCCGTCTGTGGGTGAGCTACGGTACCTATTTCGGTACCATCCGCCTCATCGAACTCGATCCTAAAACAGGCTTCCGCAAGGCAGGTAATAAGGAAAAGGATATCGCCATCGACTGTGAGGCCTCCGACCTCATGTATCGTGATGGCTGGTACTATCTGCTTGGTACCCATGGTACTTGTTGCGATGGTGTCAACTCTACCTATAATATCGTTGTAGGCCGTTCCCGTAGCGTTGAGGGTCCGTACATTGATAATGTGGGCCGTGATATGTTCCATGGTGGCGGTAAGATGGTAATTGCCGCTGAAGAGCGCGCCTGCGGTGCCGGACACTTCGGACGTTTCATCGTTGACGAGGGTGTTGAGGTGATGTCGTTCCACTGGGAGGCAGACTTCGAACTCAGCGGACGTTCTACGCTTGCTGTCCGTCCATTGGTTTGGAAAAATGGTTGGCCTGTGGCCGGAGACAACTTCAAGGGTGGAAACTTGGCGATTTTGAGTGAGCGTCGTGGTTATGCCCTCGAGCTCGCCGTCGATTTCGTACGCATGCAGCAGCAGCGTCAGGGCTGGTTCAACCGCAATCAGATGCAGGAGCCTGCCAAGCCCATTGCCAACCAGACATTGGAAGAGGTGAGTGGTACCTGGCCTGAGGGTGATATCCCCGCCCGCATCGGCGACTTTATGTTCCGTCCTCACCAGCGTTGGACCATCACTCCCGTTGATGAAGCAGGTGGCTACCTCAGCAATCCGTACTTCAAGATTACCATCGAGGGCACTGAGCGTGCTCTGGCTGCTACTGCCGACAAGGAGGTGACCACCGTTCCCGCCTACACCGGTGCTGACGAACAGCTCTGGCGTATCGAGCAGCTCACCGATGGTACCTACCGTATCATGCCGAAGGCCATTCCTGGCATCGAGGGTGTTAACACCACGTACTGCCTCTACTCGGCAGGCGACTCTACACCAACCCTCGCCGAGTACGATTTCTCAAGTGACAACTCTAAGTGGAACTTCCGCATCCACTAATCATTATTAATCCCTTTGCTTTATCCCTTTAAACGGCCAGCCGTTTAAAGGGATTCTTTTTTAATTATAACCATTACTTTGCGATTTGTAACATTCCGCATGTCTACAAATAAAATGATACCTATTATAAATGAAGTTTAAATAATATTAATTAATTTTGCGCTCGCAAAACAATGGATTCGAATCAAAATCAATAGTTAGATGAAACAATTAACAAATTTTGTGAGGACCGTTCTGCCATGGGCAAAAGGGCAATGTCGTTTGTCGGCATTGTCGTTGATGCTGCTGGTCTGCGCATCGGCGTGGGCACAGGGCATTGCCGTTAAAGGAACGGTTGTCGACTCTAACGGAGAGCCACTAATAGGTGCTTCCGTTGTGATTAAGGGTAATACGTCGGTAGGTACGGTGACGGACTTCGACGGTAATTTCGCCCTGAGTGTTCCGTCCGAGTCATCAACCATCGTGGTTTCTTATGTGGGAATGAACACTAAGGAACAAAAGGTTGGTAAACAGCGCACGTTCAACGTGACCCTGACTGACAATACCCAGCTTTCAGAGGTGGTGGTCGTAGGTTTCGGCCAGCAGAAAAAGGCCTCTGTGGTGGGTGCTATCACGCAGACCACGGGTGAGGTGCTGGAACGGGCAGCAGGTATCGGTAGTGTGGGTGCAGCCCTCACTGGTAACCTGCCTGGTGTTGCCACCATCGCTTCTACCGGACAACCGGGTGAAGAGGATCCACGTATCTATATCCGTGGTGCCGCAGCCTGGAACCAGGACGCCCAGCCGCTGATCCTTGTGGATGGTGTAAAGCGTGAGATTAAGTCGGTGGATGTGACATCAGTGGCAACCATCTCAGTGTTGAAGGACGCTTCTGCTACAGCCGTTTACGGTGTGGAAGGTGCTAACGGCGTTATCCTGATTACCACTAAGCGTGGTGTGGAAGGTAAGGCAAGAATCGATGTGGGCTTTAACGCTACGTTGAAGGCTGTGTCGAAATTGCCACGCAAGTATGACTCTTATGATGGTTATATGCTCCGCAATCAGGCTATCGAGCATGAACTTGCCTTAGGTGGAGCCGCTTCTTGGGCCTATTATCGTCCACAGACCTTCATCAATCTCTTCCGCGACCAGGATTATACGGTTAAGCCAAACTATGACGCTGCAGGCAACTATCTGGGCGACTACAGCCAGGCAGAACGATATCCGAACGTTGACTGGCAAGAGGAGATGTTCAAGAATTATACTTTCTCTTATAATACAAACATCAACTTCTCCGGTGGTACGAAGTTCGTGAAGTATTTCGTAGCGTTCGACTTCCAGAACGAGGGTGATATGACCAAGATCTGGGATAACAACCAGGGTTATGAGGGTGGTTATGCCTATAATCGTCTGAATGTACGCTCGAATCTGGACTTCCAGATTACGAAGACGACGCAGTTCAAGGTGAACCTGGCAGGTTCGAACGCCCAGCAGAAGTCTCCACGTTATTATTATGGTAATAACGGTGAGTTCTTCCAGCAGCAGAACTGGGCCGGTGCCTATCGTATGCCGCCAAACGTGTACCCTGTGCAGTTCGCCAACGGTGCCTGGGGTTTTTCCAGACTGGCCGCGTCGAACATGTCGAACTCTCCGATGAGTGTGTCAACGTCGGGTTATGAGCTGAAGACGATCACCCGTGTGTTCACTGACTTTGCCCTTGAGCAGAATCTGGATTTCATCACCAAGGGCCTTATCGCACGCGGTACCATCTCTTGGGATAATCAGTTCAACGAGGGTGACCGCGGTATCAGTGCTGCCGGCGGTGGCCACGTGAATAATACGGCCTACATCGTGCCTGAGGAAGGTCAGCTGGTGTGGGAGAACGAGATTTATCCGAAGACCGGTTTCGATTACTATGAGAAACGCGACTGGTCGACTCAATCAGGTAGCGTCAACTATACAAGCCGCGCCACGGAAATGTCGCTCCAGTTGTTCTGGGCGCGTCAGCTGGGTGACCATAACGTGTCTCTGATGGGTAACTGGAAACGCAGAATCAATGCAGGTAATGCCGAGCTCGAGAATCGTCGTGAGGACTGGGTATTCCGTACCACCTATGACTTCAAGAGCAGGTATTTTGCCGAGTTCAACGGTGCCTACAACGGTTCACAGAGGTTCTCACCGGATAACCGGTTCGCCTTCTTCTGTTCCGGCGCTCTTGGCTGGATGGTGTCGGATGAGAAATTCATGAAGACGCTGAAAGAGAAGAAGATTATTGATATGTTCAAGATCCGCGGTTCTATCGGTGAAATCGGTGATGACAGTGCTGGTAAGCGTTTCGCTTATCTGACGGAATGGACAGTAACAAATAACGGTAATGGTTTTGCCATGTCTCTTGACGGATCTAACAGCCCGTTTGTTGGCTATAAGGAGTCGGGTATTGCCATGCCTGACCTGCGTTGGGCCACGGTGAAGAAGATGAACCTCGGTTTCGACTATGCTTTCCTCGGCGGTATGTTCGCCGGTAGCTTCGACTGGTTCCGTGATGACCGTTACGACATCTTTATCTCTGGTGCCAACCGTAGTGTGCCTTCATACTTTGGTGCTGCTACGACGCCGGATATCAACAAGGGTAAGATGAAGAACTCAGGTTTCGAAATTGAGCTTCGCTTCAACAAGGTGTTGAATAACGGCATGAGGTTCTGGACGAACGCCAACTATACCTACGCCCACAACGAGATCATCCTGAAGGATGACCCCGCTTTGATCCCAAGTTACCGCAAGGCTCAGGGCTACAGCCAGGGACAGTACACCTCGTTTATAGACAACGGCTTTATCGGTACATATGATGAATTATATAGTACACCTGCGCGCGAGAAGGATGACAATCAGGTGCTGATCGGCGACCATTACATCGTGGACTTCAACGGTGACGGCGTGGTGGACGAGACCAACGACCAGGCGCCTTATGGCTACACCGGCAACCCGGAACATACGTACAACGCCACGATTGGTTGGGAATGGAAGGGCTTCAGCATGTTTGCCCAGCTGTATGGTGTCATCGGCGTGACACGTGACGTAACGCTTACCTCTTTTGGAGATCAGCTTCTGACGGTGTATGATACCGGTCAGTGGTGGAATCCTGTTGACGGCACGGGTGAAGTGGTGGTACCACGCTTTGCCACTCAGGTTTCGTATAATAACGGAACGCAGTACTTGTTCGACGGCTCTTATTTCCGTCTGAAGAATGTGGAGGTGGCTTATACCTGGACCAAGGGCTGGATTAAGAAACTTGGTTTCTCAAGCCTGAAGCTCTACCTGAACGGTAATAACCTCCTCTTGATTACGAAGATGCCTGACGACCGTGAGAGTAACTACGGATGGAGTGGTAGCGGCGGTGCTTACCCAACGGTAAGACGTTATAACCTCGGAATTAAGCTTTACATCTAGGACAGCGTATCTTTTAAAGACATAGTAACAGAATAACAATATATTTATCATGAGATATTGTAATAGAATAAAATCGCTTTTGCGGGGTGCACTACTCCTGATAGCGGGGTGTGCTGCGCTCACTTCCTGCACCGACTGGCTCGAGAAGGATCCAGAGGCCATCGTGGCTGAAGATGAGGCATTTAAGAATTACCGCAACTTCCAGGGATATATTGAGGAAATCTATAATTTGATTCCCGATAAAGAGAAAGTCAACTATTGTACCGCATGGAATTTCGGTGATGACGCTGTGCATAATACTGAGGGCTATGCGCACATGGATCACCAGGTGGACCTGGGTAACTATCGTAACTGGTACACGAACACGCAGTGCTGGCTGAAGGGTGGCGACTATAATGGAAGAAGGCAGTCGCTTTGGGACAACTCATGGTACTGCATCCGTAAGTGTAATATGGGTATTGAGAATATCAAGAGCCTTGTGGGTACTGACGAGGAGCGCGACCTGCTGCTCGGACAGATGTATTTCTTCCGTGCCTGGTGGCACTTCGAACTGATGTGCTATTTTGGTGGTCTCCCCTATATCGACCAGGCTTTTGAGGCTTCGAATATCCCCGAGCTGCCGCGACTGAGTTTCCAGGAGTGCGCAGACCGCTGTGCCGAAGACTTTGAAAGGGCCTACAATCTGCTGCCTCTGGACGCTCAGGGTTGGGACGAGACGCTGGCCGGTATGCAGACTTCAGGAAAGAACGACCTGAGAGTGAACAAGTTCATGGCTCTCTGCTATCTTGGCAAGTGCTATCTCTGGGCAGGCAGTCCGCTGATGAAGGAGATGGAGAAGGCCAAGACGGGTGGTGTACCTCAGCTGTTAGGTGCCAGCTCGAACGGCAAGACGTATGATTACGATGTGGCTTATTGTAAGAAGGCCGCCGAAGCTTTTGGTAAGGCTCTGGATATGGTGACTAAGGGCCAGGTGACGTATAAGCTGGCAGAATATAAGTATTCGGACATTTACAATCACGTGCGTGACGAGAATGCTGAGACGAACTACTCTGACATCTTCTATACCGTGAAGCAGAACTGGAATATGCCGGGTACGACGGAGGCCATCTTCCGCGGCGTGTATCCGGGCGCGAACTCTGCCAACTGGAACTGCGCGAAGATCTTTGGTCCGAAGGTGGAAGGTCTGGTGGCTCATGATAAGATTATCCATCACCCGACGGCCAACGTGATCGACCAGTACGGTATGTCGAACGGAGAGCCTATCTATCTGGTGGAGAACGGTGAGTACAAGATTAACCCTGAGGCTCACTGGGATCCGGAACATCCCTACAAGGACCGCGACCCGAGATTCTACCACGACATCGTGTTCGACGGTTTCCACTATGTGCTGAGTACGGACGCCTTGACTTCTACGCAGAAGAAGCATGAGTATTGTTCGCTTTATACGGGCGGCGCCATGCGTGGTGTGGCCGACGGCAGCAGCACGGGCTATTTCATCCAGAAGCTGGTGCCTCACCAGTGTAACGAGGGTGACAAATGGTACGACTGGGACTACGCCTTCCAGAGCTATCTGCCCTATATGCGACTGGCTGAGATCTATCTGATGTATGCTGAGGCAAGGGCCGCTTTCGCCAACGATAAGGCAGACCTGAACGCCAGGGACTATTGCTCGACGCTGTCGGCTGTGGATTGCATCAATGCGCTGCGTGACCGTGTGAATTCACCGGACTATCCCATGGAGCATGTTGTGGCTCGGTTCATTGAAAACCCGAAACTCTTTATGGATGAAGTGCGAAGGGAAAGGGCTGTGGAACTGTCGTTCGAGGGCTTCCGCTGGTGCGACCTCCAGCGCTGGCTGCTGCTGACAGAGCCTCCTTACACGGTGAAATACTCTCATGAGTTTGAGCGCCTGGAAGCAGATACATGGTTTAAGGACCATGATCCGAAGGACGCCCGTGTCGGCAATTTCCACAAGGAAGAGCTCATCACCCGCCGTCTGGAATCGAAGCACTACTGGTTCCCGCTTCCTGACAAGGATATCTATCTTTATGAGGGATTTGCACAGAACCCGGGATGGTAAAGACATAGTAACTATTTAAAGACATAGTAACAGAATAACTGTATGAAACAGATAGTAAGAAATATATTTCTCTTGGCCATAGGGGCTGTGGTGCCGATGACGGGGTATGGACAGACCGCGGAGGAAGCAGACGGCGATACGATTGTGGCGAAGAAAAAAGTGCATGTGGCTTTCCGCGACATGGATGCCGACCATCTGCTCGGTGGTATCAGCTACGTAGACATGGAAGAGCTGTCGAAGAAGGATTACACGATGGGTAGTCTTGAAGACATGTATGCACTTGTCGGTGGCTGGAACGGCAACAACCTTTGGGGTATGGACAATGACCGTCTGAACAATAACGACAACTCGAATATGCCGGTCGTTATCATCGACGGTGTGAAGCGTCCGTCGAACAACGTGCTGCCGAGTGAGATCGAGCAGGTGACCTTCCTGAAGGGTGCACAGGCCGTCGTACTCTATGGTGCCAAGGGTGCCAAGGGTGCCATCCTGATTACTACCAAGCGTGGCAGAGTGAACGGCCTTCAGGTTAAGGCTAATGCCAACACAGGTTTCCATGTAGCCAAGGAGTTCCCGGAGTATCTGGGGAGTGCAGAGTACATGACACTCTATAACGAAGCTCTGGCCAACGACGCGCTGGCTATGGGTAACAAGTATGTGCCGAAGTACAGCCAGCAGGACATCTATAACCATGCTTCCGGGCTGAATCCTTACCGCTATCCGAACGTGAACTATTACTCGGACGAGTATATCCGCAAGATGTATAACCGTAGTGAAGGTACGTTGGAGATTGAGGGCGGCGGACAGCGTGCCCACTTCTACACGAACATCAACTACTACAGGAGTGAAGACCTCCTGAATTTCGGTAATGCCAAGGATAACTATACGGACCGATTCTCTGTAAGGGGTAATGTGGACCTGGTGATCAACAAGCTGATCAAGGGTTTTGCCAATGCGAGCGCTACCTTCTATAATGAACATAAGAATAAGGGCGACTTCTGGACGGAGGCTGCCGGTATAGAGGTGGTGAACGGACAGCGGGTGTATAACGGTAAGTACGGTCGCCCGAACTTCCCAGAGAACGCTGCTCCGCTGATTGATATCGACATGGTGGACCCGAATGCCACCAAGGCGCTGGCCATCCTGGGCAAGAGTCTTAACCTGCTCGACGGCAAGTATTTCCCCGGCGGTACCAAAGCCACCCAGAATAACGCCATCGCAGACTGCTACTTCGGCGGTAAGACGCAGAAGGTGAGCCGTCAGTTCCAGTTCGATGCCGGTATCATCTATGACATGAACAGGTTCCTGAACGGTCTGACGTTCAAGACGCTGTTCTCGATTGACTACGCGGCCAGCTATGACCTTTCGTATAATAACAAGTATGCTGTGTTTATTCCTACCTGGAGTAACTATAACGCAGAGGACAAGATTGTCGGCCTGACGCAGCAGAACGATGAGGTGGTGACAGGTAATATGACGATGGCCAACGGTGCCTATCGTCAGACCATCACCTGGAACGGCCATTTCGACTATGACCACACGTTTGCGGAGAAGCATCATGTATCGGGTCTGCTTTTGGCCAATATGTATACGACAACGGCCAGCGGTTCGGGTAATTACCACCGCTATGCCAATGCCAACCTGGGACTGCAGGCGAGTTACGACTATGCAGGGCGTTACTTTGCTGACATTTCTTTGGCAGGTGTGCATTCTGCCCGACTTCCTGAAGGTAACCGCGAGGCCATCTCACATTCTTTCACGCTCGGCTGGAACCTCGCCAAGGAGAATTTCCTGAAGGACACGTTCGTGGACGACCTGCTGCTCAGTGCATCATACAGCAATCTGAGCGAGGATATCGATGTGTATATGAGTGCGAACAACACGGAGAATTACTTCTATCTCTACGAAGCCAACTGGGCTACGGATGGAAGTGGCTTCGGATGGAATGAGGGCGTCACAACGGAACGTGCTTATTCCAAGTCTGGTAGCAACCCTGCTCTGGACTTCATTCATCGCAAGGAGCTATCTTTCACGCTCCGTGGCTCGTTCTTCAACAAGTTGATTGCTGCAGAGCTGACCTACTTCAATACGGATATGGACGGCTTTATCATCCAGGATCCCACCGCATTCCCTTCTTATTTGTCGGGCGGTCTTTCCGGAAGTTCGTTTAAGCCTGCCATTAACAACAACATCCAGAACCGCAAGGGTCTTGACTTTAGCATCACTGCCCAGAAGCAGTTTGGTAAGGTTCATGCACAGCTGGGTGTCGTAGGCACTTATCTGACGACGGAGTGGAAGAAGTACGATGAAATTGTCGATCCTACAGCAACATGGCGCAACTCAAAGAATGAGCTGATCCATGAGGGCAATGCGATTGATGCCATCTCGGGATACAATTGCCTGGGCTTCTATACGCTCGACGATTTCGATGTGACAACCAACGCTGACGGCTTTACTAAGTACACTCTGAAGAAAAGCCTGCCAACGCCTAAGATCGGTGGTACGATCCAGCCTGGTGACTTGAAGTACGAAGATGTGAACGGTGACGGTGTGCTTGACTCGAAAGACCAGATCGATCTTGGTAAGTGGGGTACATTCGGTTCACCTCTCACCCTTGGCGTGAACCTGACGCTGAAGTACAAGAACTGGACGCTCTTCGTGCTTGGCAACGGGCAGTTTGGTGCTAAGGGCATGAAGAACAACGGTTACTACTATATGAGTGGTGACGCCAAGTACTCGGTGTTCGCACGTGGCCGTTGGACGCCTGAGACAGCCGATGTGGCTACGCATCCACGTCTGACCACACAGAGTTCGGCTAATAACTCTGCAGCCTCTACATTCTGGCTCTACAGCACAGACCGCTTCAACCTCCGTAAGGTACAGTTGACCTACGACTTCCCTGAGGAGATGTTCAACGGCAAGTGGGTGAAGGCTCTCTCTATTTATCTGAACGGAAACGATCTCCTCACGATTGCAAAGGAGCGTAAGTTGATGGAGACAAACGTAGGCTATGCACCTCAGACTCGTTTCTATAATCTCGGTGTTAAGGTAACTCTTTAATTGAAAATTGAAGATTGAAAATTGAAAATTATGAAGACAAGAAACATTATATTGTATTTCATCGGTCTCCTCGCCTTCTGCTCATGCGATGATATGTTCGAACCAGCAGATGAGAACAATCGACAACTTGAAGATTTGGCCTTGGAGTCTTCGTATGCACACGGCATACTGATTTATGGCTATGATCGTCTTCCGTATATTACCAATGTTGCGAGCCAGTGGAGTTTGACGGACGTTGCTACAGATGATGCTGTCACGAACCTGAAGACTAGCAATTTCCTGAATATGGCCACCGGCACGTGGGCTTCGGACAACAACCCGATGTCACAGTGGGACAATTGTAAGGACGGTATCCAGTATGTCAACCTCTTCTTCAAGATCGTTGACAAGAGTTCTTGGGCACCCAGTGCCGTTTCCAAGCAGCAGATGTTCGTAGACCGCCTGAAGGGTGAAGCCTTCGGTCTGCGTGCGATCTTCTATTATTATCTGCTTCAGGCTCATGGCGGTTATGCAGATGACGGCGTACTCTACGGCGTGCCCCTGCTGACGGAACCCGAGGACGGTAGTTCCGACTTCAACCAGCCTCGCGCTACGTTCGCTGAGTGTGTGAAGCAGTGTTTTGCTGACTGCGACAGTGCGATGGCACTGCTCCCGGAAGTATATAAAGACATCGAGAGTGAGAGTGAGATCCCTGCCAAGTATAAAGCTTTGGGTGCAAACTTCTCGGGCTATAACCTCGTATTTGGTGATAAGGCAAGAGGTCTTGTCTCTGCCAGGATTGCCGAGGCTGTAAAGGCTCAGGTAGCCCTTTTGGCTGCCAGTCCGGCCTTCCGCGATCAGAGTGGTGTGACTTCTGCCGAGGCTGCTACCCTTTGTGCCAATGTGTTGAAGCGCATTGGTGGCCTGGAGGGCTTTGACAAGGATGGTAACATCTGGTACAAGAATAAGACGAAGCTCGAACCCAGTGCAGCGGAAATGCCAGAGATTCTTTGGCGTGAAGACCGTCATAAGAATGCAGAACAGGAAAGAGAGAACTTCCCGCCGACGCTGTATGGTAACGGAAGGGTGAATCCTTCTCAGAACCTCGTCGATGCTTTCCCGATGCGTAATGGCCGTCCCATCTCGGATGCACAGTCTGGTTACAATGCCAAGAATCCTTACGCTAACCGTGATCCACGCCTTGATGAATATGTGATCTATAACGGCATGACATTCAGAAAGACTGAGATTATCACAGGTAATTATCCGAAGATTAACGATAAGGGTAACCCTGAGTATGACGACAACCTCGGCTACGGCTCGAGTTCAACGCGTACGGGCTATTACCTGAAGAAGCTGCTCCGCGACGACGTCAGTCCGTTGTCGAGCTCTCTCATCGAGCAGCAGCACATCTATCCGCGCATCCGTTACACGGAGATTTTCCTGGCATTTGCCGAGGCAGCCAACGATGCTTGGGGCCCGAAGTCTGATCCGACGGGTATCGGCTTCACCGCCTACGATGTGATCAAGGCCATCCGTGAGCGTGCAGGACTGGCAACGAACGAGATTGGTGTTGCTCTTCCTGAGGGTGATGTGTATCTTGAGGAGTGCGCAGGCGACCAGGCTAAGATGACCAATCTTATCCGAAACGAGCGTCGTATTGAGTTGTGCTTTGAGAACAAGCGCTTCTGGGACCTCCGTCGCTGGTTGCTGCCTCTCAACGAGACGGTCAATGGTGTGGAGATCAACCGCAATGAGGAGACCGGTGAGCTCACCTACAAACTCCTTGTGGTAGAGAAGCGTGAATTCGACAACTCTTATCAGTGCTATGGCCCTATCCCCAAGGGAGAAGTACTCAAATGGAGTAACCTTAAGCAGAACAAGGGATGGTGATTTAGTTTATAGTTTATAGTTTATAGTTTATAGTTTATAGTTTATAGAATATGAAACTTAAGAAATATATATACGGAGTAGTCTTGGGAGCTTTTGCTCTCACGTGGACGTCATGCTATAATGCTGACAAAGAGTTCCCGGACTATGAGAATGGTACAACAGCCTATTTCGCCTATCAGTACCCGATACGTACACTCGTACTTGGTAACGACATTTACGACAACTCACTCGACAACGAGCACAAGTGCCGGATATGGTCGACAATGGGTGGTGCCTATGGCGGTCGTGACGCAGTCGTTGATATTGCTGTCGATCCGTCACTTTGTGACAATCTCTATTTTGTGGATGAAGGTGGCAACCCGGCAGAGCCCGTTCACGCCCTGCCGTCTACGCACTATACGCTGGCCTCCAATAAGATCCCTTACAATGGGGATGTCCGCGGCTATGTGGAAGTGCAGTTCACCGATGCCTTCTTCAGCGACCCCAAATCGACTGAGAATTACTATGTCATTCCTTTGGTGATGACCAATGTAACGGGTATCGACCGCATCCTCACTGGCACGCCCCGCGAAGGCCTCTCTCCCTCACGTACGAACACGGAGGACTGGGAGACGCTGCCCATGGACTATGTGCTTTACTGCGTGAAGTATATGAACCCGTGGCAGGCTAAATACATCCGCCGCGGCGTCGATAAGGTGACGGAAAAGGGCCAGACCAAGACGATCGTCCGCAAGGATATGGACCTTGTCAATACTGACAGGGAGCGCTACAAGGAGAATCCCGTCAACCAGAACGACGAGGTTTGCGGTATCACTACCAAGAACATGACGCAGGCGATCTTCCCTGTATCGTTCAAGACCTCTGGCGCTTCAATCTCTTGTAACCTCATTCTGACCTTCAACGGCAATACCTGTACGATCTCTACCGACGACGAGGGCGTCACAGCCACTGGTTCCGGCGAGTTCATCGCCAAGGGTACAGAGCTGCCCGAGTATAAGGATTACCAGTGGGGCAGCAACAACGGTGTGCCCGTACAGCGTGATATCCTCCGCCTGGCCTACGATGTCAACTTCCAGAACAGCGACATTCAGGTCTCTACAGCCGATACGCTCGTTGTTCAGACACGTGAGGCGAACAAGAAGGAATTCTTCACACCCAAATACGTAAAATAATAGGAGGCTAAGATATGAACAGAATTTTTAGAAACGGTCTCTTGATGTTGGCAGCAGGGGCATTTGCAGTGTCCTGTGCCGACTATAATGTGACAGATGATTTCAAGGCAGATCCTGACCCTTCGTTTGTGGAGCCCTATAAGGATCTTGGCCCTGTCAAGTCGTACATCGACAGAGAGAAGTATCCCAACATGGCACTTGGTGCAACGCTGAAGGCCACGGATTTCAATAAGCAGGAACTGTCGCATGCCGCAGCCATCACCAACTTCGACAATGTCGCTTTCGGAACCACGCTGATGTCGGGCGCCATTGTCAACGAGAAAGGTGTGATGAACTTCCTGGATATGATGGATCTTCTGGACCATGTGGAAGAAATCAATGCCAATGTCCACGGCAGTCCTATCGTGGCCAATGCCAATCAGGCCGACGGGTGGCTGAATACGCTCACGGCTCCTATTGAGGTCAGCGTGGATCCCATCGAGGATAAGACGGTTGACTACACCACGATGGAGGAGTTTACTGGTACAGCCAAGAGCGGTAAGCCGTCGATCGAAAAGAACTATGACGACGGCCAGAATGCGCTGAAGATTCCTAAGAGGGCAAGGGTCTACATCGTGGAAGGCTTCGACGTGGATCCGCTGGGCGAATACACCATCACGTTCTATGCCAAGGTGGAAAAGGACGAATCTATTATCTGTACGTTTGCTGACAATAGGATCCAGGAGAAGGGCAGCGATAAGAAGTACACCATCAAGGAAGGCAAATGGCAAAAGGTGGTCGTAGAGGGCAGACCTGCAGAGGAAGCCACAGAGGGCTATCTGATGATTGAGGGTAACCTGAACTCTGTTGTCTATATCCAGAAGGTGACTGTTATCCACAAGCCAGACAACCACCGTCCTCAGACGGCTCAGGAGAAGAGGGATACCATCAACTATGCGCTCAACACCTGGTGCGACGGTCTGATGAAGATCAACGAAGGCCGTATCAAGACGTTCGACCTCATCGACGAGGCTATTGACAGTAAGGCAGAGCTTGATAACGGGATGCTCGACCTGAAGCACTCTGAGGATCAGATCTTCTGGCAGGATATTCTTGGCAGCGAGAACTATGCTCCTGTTGTTTCAAGGGTGGCAAGTTCGGCTTTCGAGAAGCATGGCGGTAACCCTGCTGAGCTGAAGTTCTTTATCAGCGAGACCGGCCTTGAGGACGCCAAGAAACTGGAGAGCCTCAAGTACTGGATCGGCGTGTGGGATGGAAACGGTGCCAAGATCGACGGTATCAATGCGAAGTTGAATCTTACCTATAGTGAGGATGCTGCTACGCAGGCCGCCAGCGAGGCTTCTCTGAATACCCTGCTGGATAACCTGGCTTCTACGGGCAAACTGATCCGTCTGTCGAACTTCGACATCAAGTATCAGGATGCTTCAGGGGCCAATGTGGCTGCCAAGGATATCACAGAGGCTCAGCGCCAGAATCTCGCCAACTTCTACGGCTACGTCATTAAGCAGTATATGAACAAGATTCCGAATGACAAGCAAGCCGGTCTCTGTAAGACGAATATGGTCGACACAAGCGATCCTGTAGGTCTTTGGGCTCTTGACAGTAAGAAGGACTGGGTGCGCACGGCCACTTACAAGGCATTCTGCGATGCCCTCAGCGGGAAGTAAGAAGACATATGTTTTAACGACATAGTAACAGATTAACATATTTTTTTATTTATTAATTAACTCTATTTATGAAGAAATTATTTACAGTTGTTGCTTTGCTGTCAGTGTTTCTGGGAGCAAAGGCTGATTGGGTACAAGATTACTCAATCGACTACTCAACCCACAAAGGTTTCCCATTCTATGTGATGGGTTATGTGCCGGAGTGGATCGACGGTGTGATGACCGACTTTGGTGCTAACTACAAGTATGTTGCTGTAGATGGTGCTGAGGAGACGAGCGACGTTATCGTGGCTACAGAACAGGGCGTCGAGTACTACAAGATTGCCGTAGACGGCGGTGCATGGCATCAGTATTTCATTGCTGACGGCATTCCCACTGAGCTTGACGGCAGTTACACCGTGAAGGCATTGGTGAAGGCTTCTGAGGCTTGCACGATCAATGTTAACATGGGATGGGGCTGGGGAGACGGCCAGCAGGCTCCTGCTTCGGTCACGATCCCTGCCAGTGAAGATTTCCAGGAGGTTGAGTGGGAGTATTCCGGTATCGGCGGTACCAGTTGTAACCTGGTCGCTCAGCCCGGTATGGCTACTGCTACCATCGAGTGGAAGTCGGTGACTGTCTCTCACAACCAGAAGGCTGCTCGCCCCGTGGAGTGGATCGAGAACCTCGAGAACGGTAACGCTGAGAAGTCATGGGCCGAGATGGGTCTTGCCGATGTCAAATACAATGACATGGAGAATAACTACAAGATCTGCGCCTGGGGTAAGGAGCGCGAGGTCAACATGAATGAGGACGGCGGCTGGGATCCCTTCCCCGCTACGATCGAGACTGAGGCTGACGGCAACCATGTGTTCGTCGTCCACGGCAAGCCCGCTACCACTGAGGGTGACGCTTCTGCTTGGGACAACCAGTTCTGGATTGAGTCACCGAAGGAGTGGAAGAGCGGTACTGCCCTGAAGATCAAGTTCCGCTACAAGGCTTCGAAGGCCGTGACTGTCGCTACCCAGTGTCACTATCAGCAGCCGTCTAACTACCTTATCTGGCACGCTATCGGTGACATTAACTTCACTGAGGAGTGGCAGGAGTTTGACGGTACGATGAACATTGCCGACGACATGAACGGCACTTGGGGTATCGCCTTCCAGCTGAACCAGAACGACAAGGAGGCTATCGACTTCTATTTCGACGACCTCTCCTGGCAGCACATGAAGCTCGACGAGGGTTACTTCGTAGCCGGCAGCAATCCTAACGCCGGACTGGAGTATGACTTCGACAACGCTGTACAGTTTACTGAAGACGCTGACGCCGGCTGCTGGGTCGCTACGATCGGCGAGAAGAACGCCTACGTCTCTCAGATCATGATCTCTACCGTTCGCGGTAACGACGCTGCCTTCAAGGGCGCTACTCTGAAGCCTGCGGGCACTATCAAGAACGATCCTGACGAGTGGCTCGACTACACAGAGTCAAGCCTTGCCAAGCTGAACCTCCCGGGCGAGGGTATCTGGAAGATCTACCTCGACGATAACTACAAGGCCATGGCCTTTGAGATGCTCGAGGGTAACGTGATCGAGCCTATCGTGATCAATCCTAATCCGACGGTAGTTGTTGTCAACGCTGTGGAGAGAGATGACCTTTCGGATGTTGTCAACGGTCAGGAACAACAGCGTGAAGAGGTAGGTGGTACAGGTGAGACCTGGGACAACCAGTTCTGGATCATGGCTAACCGCACGCTGAGCAGTGGCGAGGAGACCGTCATCGAATTCGACTATGTTGCTTCCAAGGAGGCAAAGACCACTACACAGTGCCATGCCAACGCAGGCGCATACCTTCACTGGCAGGCTATCGGCGACGTGACCTTCACGACCGAGGAGCAGCACTTCTCAGCTTCATTCGTTGTTCCTAATGAGGCCAACGGCATGCAGTCTATCGCCTTTAACATGGCTGAAATCAAGGAGGCTTGCGACTACACGATCAAGAACGTTGTCTGGAGACTTGCTGACAGTACGGAGTCTCTGATCGACCAGACTGGTGGCAAGAACTTCTGGCTGAAGATTAGTGCAGGAACGGAGCCTTACCAGTTCGAGGAAACAGCTATCAAGGGCATTGCTGCCAGCAAGAACTCTACTGCTGTTATCTATAACCTCGCCGGCCAGCGCGTGGACAATGCCTATAAGGGCATCGTCGTGAAGGAAGGCAAGAAGATGATCGTGAAGTAAACTATCTAAGTTTATAGTCTATAAAAATAATGATGGGGTTAGCGCCCCATCATTATTTTTTTTGTCCTACCGTCAGCGGTTTTCTCTATGCATAATCCGCGAGGCTTGTCAAGCCGTCGTCCGTGAAGATCGTAATATTCAGGAGACGGGAGACAGGAGGCAGGAGTCAGTTCTTGAATCGCCGTGCTGCCACGGTCGATCATGAAGATATAGGTGCTCAGACTGCGGGCGGGCATCTCGACGAGGATCTCCTTAGTAGGCTCGTCGATGGCAACGTCCGACTTCTGACAGAGTTTTTCGGGCTCATTGCCTGTCGAGAGCCATAGCTGACCGCTCTTCACTTGATAGGGCAGCTTGATGAGCAGGTCACGGGCATTGGCCGTCGTGTCAATCGCCATGACGATGAGCGAGTCGCCTTTGATGTAGGCGGAATACTCATACTCATCGCTTTCTCCTTCGGTCTTGTCGCGTGAGGTGGTCAGACGGGTGGAGCCTGTGACATTCTTCGAGAAGTGTGACATGACGAAGGCGCGAGGCAACAGTTCGTCTTTTTTGTTGTCTGCACCATACTGCGTCTCGCCCGTGCCACAGAAGGCCCAGTGAGCGCGCAGATACCAGTAGATATAGCCCGTGCAGCCTGCCAGCATACACTCATTGAGCTCTTCGGCGAAGATTAGGTTCTCGTGCCAGGTCGGGAGCTTGCCGGTATTGTCGGTCACGGAGTGCTCCGTCATCCAGACCTCCTTTCCGTACTGGGTAGGGAGTTTGGCCGCTTCTTTCATATAGACGAGCGGCGCATGACCGTAGAGATGGCCAGCCACGATGTCTATCTGCTTGCGGCACTCCTCGTCCTTCATCAGCGGGTCGGTATAGTTTTGGGTGAAGCCCAGAGGCTCGCCGCTGATAAGCTTGACGTTGGGATAGGTCTCGCGGTCGAGCATCCAGGCATAGTTCTTGACGAGCTTCACCAGATCCTGAGGATCATAGAGACAGCCTGAATAATTGACCCACCAGTCGGGCTCGTTCTGAATGGACACGGCATCGACCTCAACGCCTTTCGACTTCATCCAGCCCAGGAAGGTGTTCAGCCATGGGAAGAACTTGTCGTAGCAGTCCTCACGCAGCTTGCCTTTTTGGTAGCCCTGGTCCTGGGCGTTGCCGCCTTGGGCCGTGCCGTTGGTCTTGTAATCACCGGGGGGCGACCATGGTGTACCGAAGACGATGCCGCCACGATTCTTGACGGTCTTGGCCGACGGGAGCGATCCGTTCCAGTCGTAATCGCCCCAGTTGTCGCCTGTGAAGCTGGGGGAGATTTCCATGCGCAGGATATTGAGCCCGATCTTCGACTTGGCGCCGTAGAGACGGCTGACACAGGCGTTGTCAGTTCCGAAGGGCTTCATGGCTCCGTCGCAGCATGCACCGCCGAAGCCTGTGACGGTCTGCTTACGGACGTCGCTGACGGTTAAGACATAACGGGGCTTTGCTGCTTGGGTGGCCGTCGCAGCCATCGCCACCAATAGGGTAATCAGAATCTTTTTCATTGACGTATAAAAATGGTTTATTTTCGAAATTGCGGCGCAAAGGTACGAAGAATTAGTCATACAATCCTTTTTCTATTATTAAATAATGTGTAATTTCATAGAAAATCGCCTACATCTCGGAAAATAGTCGTAACTTTGCATGGTATGAAGAAATATCTACCTATATCCATATCGCTCGTTGCGCTGCTCATTGTGGCTGGCGCCCTGCTCTTCTTTGAGGGCGACCTGCTGTGGAAACTGCAGGAACGCAACCTGTTTCTCGACACGTCGCTGTTCTTTGACGAACAGACGGTGGTGCCTGGTGGACTGCTGTCGTGGGCGGGCACCTGGCTGACGCAGTTCTTCTATTATCCCTGGCTGGGCACGCTGTTGCTCTGCGCCTGTTGGCTGTTGCTGATGTGGCTTGTCAAGAAGGCCTTTGCGCTGACGGATCAGTGGATGCCTTTGGCACTGGTGCCTGTGGGACTGCTGCTGCTCACCATTGTCGATATGGGCTATTGGATATACTTCCTGAAATTGCCGGGCCACGTGTTTGTGGGTACACTCGGAACTATCGCCGTAGCGGCCCTGTTGTGGGTGTTTCGTGCTCTGCCTCGGCGATGGGGTCTGCGCCTGGTGTTCATCGCCGTCACAGCCTTGGTGGGTTATCCGTTGCTGGGCATCTATGGCATTGCCGCCATACTGCTGATGGGGCTCTACATCTGGCGATTCGACCAGCCCCTGTGGCAGAAGGTCGCAGGCTCGCTGTTGGCACTGGCTGGGGCAGCACTGGTGCCTCTGTTGTGCTATCACTACGCCTACCACGAAACGAACTTGGCCAATATCTACTATGCCGCCCTGCCGCTCTACTTCCTCCAAGAGGAATATCACACGTACTATCTGCCTTACTATGGCCTGGCGTTGTTCTTTGTGCTGATGGTCTTGTTGCGGCCCGACGGCATCAAGCACTTTAAATGTATTGCCGCACAGGTGCTGGTGTTGGGCGCCCTGGCCTGGGCTGTTGTCAACTACTGGTATAAGGACGAGAATTTCCACCACGAGCTCCGGATGCAACGCTGCATTGAGCAGAACGACTGGGAGGGTGTGGTCACAGAGGCTGGCCTGCAAAAGGATGAACCCACGCGTGCCATTGTGATGATGCGCAACCTGGCACTGAGCCGTCTGGGCCGTCAGGGCGATGAGATGTTCCTTTATCCCAACGGCTCGAAACGCTATGAGGCACCTTTCGGCATGCGCTTGATGATGTGCGTGGGGCCAATGATCTACTACCACTATGGCATGATTAACTATAGTGCTCGGCTCAGTACGGAAATGGGCGTGGAGTTCGGATGGCGTGCTGAGAACCTGAAACTGCTGGCCAAGTGCGCCATTCTCAACAAGGAAGAGGGTAGGACACGCAAATTCCTCAACCTGCTGAAGCACACCACCTTCTATGGCAACTGGGTTGACGAGGCCCGTGAACTGGATGAACTGAAGCCGGTGGCACGTATGATGCACTACACCAACTTCCTCTCTGGCGACAATGGCTACGTGGAGCGTTTCCTGATGAACCGTCTGGTGGAGAGCAACAGCAAGGACGATGCGCTCTTCCAGGAGCAGGCGTTGCTGGCAACGCTATGGACCAAGGACATCACCCAATTCTGGCATCACTTCCGCAACTACCTCGACCTGCACCCCAAAGCCCGTATTCCGCGTTATATCCAGGAGGCGGCCTATCTCTATGGCAAGCTGGAGGACCGTGAGATGATCGACCGGATGCCCATCGACCAGAGCGTCAAGCAGTCGTTCGATAACTTCATGAACGCAGCCCAGCACTATAACCACATGGAGGCGGATTATGTGCGTGAGGGCATGAAGGGCTTCAACGACACCTATTATTATGATTATTACCTGATGAGAGACTTACCAGAGTATTGATTGGAAGGAGAGAAGGAGTAAAGGAATAATATGAAAATGAAGACAATCCTATATATGTGCGCCTGCGTGCTGTTGACGGCATGCGGTGCAGGTATACCTGAGAGCTATACAGAGAGTCAGGAACTGCCAAAGGTCTATCCTGACGTCATCGACGTGACTATCCCTCAGAATATTGCCCCGCTGACCTTCCAGCTCGACGCAGAGGCCGATGGAATGATTGCTCGCTATCAGAGAGACGGCGTAGAGGTGGTATGTGAGGACAAGATGCAGCCATCCATGAGCCAGTGGCGTGAGTTGACGGCTCAGGCAGGCGATATCAATGTCGACGTGTTTGTGAGACACGGCGACCAATGGACACACCACAAGCCCTTTGCTATTCATGTCTCCTCCGACAGCATCGACTCCTATCTGAGCTATCGCCTCATTCCCTCGTCGTTCGTCAGCTATGAGGCTCTTACCATCAGTCAGCGCTGCCTTGAGAACTATGACGAGCGCGTCATCTACGACAACAAACTCTGTAGCTTCGAGGTCGAAGGACAGTGCATCAACTGCCACCACTACCAGCAGTATAACCCTGAGCGTATGCAGTTCCACGCCCGTCAGAAATGGGGTGGCACCGTCATTGCCTACGACGGCGACATCAAGAAAGTGAACATGAGCAACGACTCCATCCTCTCAGCTGGTGTCTATCCCGCCTGGCACCCGTGGCTAAAGCTCATCGTCTACTCTACCGACAAGACCCTCCAGAGCTTCCACACCACCGATCCCAACAAGATTGAGGTCTACGATCTGGCGAGCGACATCATCGCCTACGACATCGACAAAGACGAGGTCACCAACCTCGAAAACGACACCACAGAGTTTGAGGTGTTCCCTGCCTGGGCGCCCGACGGCAAGACGCTCTACTACTGCAGTGCCCACTACGAGCGCCAGAACTACGCCAGATCGGCGACGGCGGAATTCGTGAACCGTTATCAGGAGCTGAAATACAACATCTATAAGAAGAGCTTCGATCCTGAGACCATGCAGTTCGGCCCTCGCGAACTGGTGTTCGCTGCCGATGCGCAGGATCAGAGCGCCACGCTGCCTCGCATCAGTCCCGACGGACGCTGGCTGGTGTTCACCATGGCGAAGTTCGGCTATTTCCACATCTGGCACCACGATGCCGACCTTTGGATGATGGACCTGCAGACAGGCGAGACACAGCCCATAACGGCTGTGAACAGCCCTGATACGGAGAGCTATCACTCATGGTCGAGTAACGGCCGCTGGCTCGTGGTGAGCAGTAGGCGCGACGACGGCACCTTCACGCGGCCCTTCTTTGCCCATGTCGACAAGGACGGTCGCTTCTCGAAACCCTTTGAGCTGCCACAGAGGGACCCCGACTATCATCGCCAGTTCCTACGCAGCTATAACATCCCCGAGTTTATGAAGGGCCCAGTAGAAATCACCCCTCAGACCTTTGCAGAGGTACTGAAGGGCGAAGGGGAACCGGTGAAATACGTTCAGAGCCTGTCCAAATAAATCATCCTTGCTTTATGCCGGCGCCGATGACAGCTTCTTGCGAAGCGTGAGCACGTTGAAGCCGCCGATGCGCTCGTAGTTCACACTGTCCATCAGCTGTCGCACCAGGAAGATGCCGAGGCCTCCAATGGATCGGTCTTCTGCCGAGAGTGTCGTATCGGCTGCCGCCACAGTTGTGGGATCGAAATGCTTGCCGCTGTCGGAGATGACGAACTTCAGTCTGGCATCATTCGCCTGGACCTCCACATTGACACTACCCGTCGTTCCCTCGGGATAGGCATAGCTCATCACATTCACCACAGCCTCTTCGATGGCAAGGTTCATCTGCATGGTGGTCAGCTCGTCGAATCCCATCGCCTCACAGACATGATCCATGAATTCGGCCAACTGCGGCACTTGCTGGACGTCGTTGGTCAATGTGATGCTGCGCTGGTAGCGCACGTCGAGCTGATGCTTCGTATATTGGATGGCCAGCATGGTGAGGTCGTCACTTTGTTCGGCCCCGTTGACAAACTCCCTCACGGCATTGGTCATGTTCTCCACCAGCTGATGGGGCGTGTGATTTGCTGGCTGTGACTGGCTGGCCACCTTCAGGATACGCTCTTCTGTGAACTGGCCATGGTCGATGTCCTCTGCCTCGGTGAGTCCGTCGGTATAGAGGAAGATGGTTGTGCCCGGATCAACCTGCGTCTCCTGCATCGTGAACTTCCAGTCGCCCATCACGCCGACAGGGAGGTTGGAGTCACAGGGCATCATGCCGATGCCGGATCCGATGAGAAGGGGCGCGTCGTGGCCGGCATTGGAATAGCGGAGTCGTCCCGTCGGCAGGTCAAGCACGCCGACGAAGAGGGTGACGAACATGTTGGAGTCGTTGCCCTCGCTCATCGTCTCGTTCAAACGGGTGATGATACGGTCCGGCTGCGACTCGTGGGCAGAGACGGTGCGGAACTGTGCGCGGGTCACTGCCATGACCAGAGAGGCTGGCACGCCCTTTCCTGAGACGTCACCGATGCAGAAGAATAACTTCTCGTCGCGGATGAAGAAGTCGAAGAGGTCGCCACCGACGGCCTTGGCGGGTGTCAGCTGGCCGAAGATGTCGATATCGTCGCGGTCGGGATAGGCGGGGAATATCTTCGGGAGCATTGACATCTGGATGTCGCTGGCAACCTTGAGTTCGCTCTCGATGGCTGCCTTGGAGGCCGTCGACTGCCGCAGTTCCTCCATCTGCTGCTTCAGAGAGGCTTGCATGAGGGAGAACGACTGGCTCAGGCGGGCCATCTCGTCCTTGGTCTTGATGTCGGGCAACGTTGCATCCAGATTACCTTTCGCCACTTCGTCGGCCGAATCGGCAAACCGTACCAGGGGACGGGTGATGCGCTTAACCACTGAGTTGCAGATGAGGAAGAGTATTACCAGGCCGGCTACTATGATGGCCAGCACCAGGAAGGTGATCCATCGCGAACTGCCATAGATCATCTTGGCTGGTATCACCGTAGCCATCGACCATCCCGTGCGCTCGATCGGGGCATAGCAGATGAGGAACTTCACGCCGTCGCGGTCTATCTCACGCATACCCGACAGCCCGTCGACCATATCATAGCCAATCTGCGCATCGATCGAGTCGTTGGTCTCCATCGAGTAGACGAAATAGGTGTCGTTAAGGATGCGCTCGCTATTGGGGTGGGTGATGTATGTGGCGCCCCGTCCGATGATGAAGGAATAGGCGTGGGTATAGAAGAACGTATCGTCGACCTCTAGGTTGGTAGAGTCGATCTCCGTCTCCAGAAGCCTGGCATTGAGTTCGATGTCGCTCTTTGCCACCAACTCCGTGAGCCAGTTGAGCGACACGTCTGCCGTGATGACTGCTATGAGGCTGCCGTTTTTGTCGTACAGGGGATGGGAATAGGTGGTCATCATCTGCTCACCGCCTCCCGTGTCGTAATATGGCTCGCTCCAGTAGTTCTTTTTCAGCAGCTTGGGTATCTGATACCAGTCCATACAGTGGTATTCGTATTCCGCCGATCCCAGCTGCTTGGTCTCGATGGCACCATTGACGGTGCGGTAGGCGTAGGGCGAGAAATGCTCGCCTTTCTGAGGATAATAATAGGGCTCGAAGGCGACGGCAGAGCCGATGATGGGGGCGTTCAGTTCCAGGATCTGGCGTACGATGGCGTAATATTCATCGGGGTTGTCGAGATTGTCCATCACCGTGGGGATTACGTTCTCCACAGCCACCTCCACGCCTACGAGCATGCTGTTGATGCGCTGGTTGGCGATCTCGATACGGCTTTTCGCATTCTCCTCGGAACTGTTGAGGAATGCCTCGCGGATGACATTGGTGATGATGACGGTGATGATGCAGAAGACGACGAACACGGTGAGCATCACCCAGAGCGTGAGCCTGGCGTGGAGTGAATGGGATATATTGTGCAGTCTGGACTTGATCATTGCTGTGTAATCTGGTGATAGGTGATTTCTTTTTTCAAAAAGCCGCTCTCCAGAAGGATACGGTTGGCCAGCTCCACGGCTTTGGGCTCCAGCTTGTAGGAGCGCTTGCCAGTATCCTTGTCGGCCAGCTGGCGCAGGATCTCTTTGATCATCCACTCCTGCGCAATCATGTTGCCAGGGGTACCGCTCTGCCGCATGGTGAGCATCACAATGTCGAGCGCCTCTTCGGGATTAGCCACAGCCCATTCCCAGCCTTTACGGGTGGCTTCGGCGAATTTCGTTGCGAGATCCTTGTGCTTGCGATAGAAGTCGGCCGTCACATAGATTCCGTCTTCAGGCACGTTGTAGCCGATGTCCCGCATATATAGCAGCTGATCCTTCTTGATGCGCTGTCCGGCCATCTTCAATTGGAAAAACTCGTTATAGCTCATCGCCAGAGCCGCATCGATGGCTCCGGAGATATAGAGATTGATGTTCGAGATGAATGGTATCCACTGGATGCCGAGCCCGAACTTCTTATCCATCGCCATCGGCAACTCGCTGAAACCTGATTTCCAATGGCCTACCTTCTTGCCCCGAAGGCTCTCCTTGCCATTCAGCGGTGTGTGGGAGACAATCAGCAGGTTGTTTTGTTGTGACATCTGCAGGACGTTAACCAATGGTATGCCATTGTCTATAAAGTTCATGGCCGTCACCAGGTTCAGCGTGATGAACTGGCTCTCGCCTTCCGTCAGGTAATCGATGCTTGGTTTTGAGGCGGAGGGATGCCTGATTACCACGTCAAGTCCGGCTTCCTGATAATACCCCATACTACTTGCCACATAAAAACCCACGAACTGCGCCTGAGCCGTCCATTGCGGGGTAAACACTAGTTTCTCCTGTGCATGTCCGATGTTTATGCCACAGAGCAGAAGGATTGTGCAAAGCCATTGTAGATATTTCTTCATCTGCCAGTCTATTAGTTGGATGCAAAGATAAAAAATAATATCATATTGTACAAGAAAAATGGCATTTTTTTTAATCATTGTTGGTGCATTGTAGGATGGAAGTGCTATCTTGTGTTTTCCCCGCAAGTATGAAAGATGACCTCAGACCCCCATTTGCTACAAGGCCTCGTAACACTTTTTCGAAAACCAAGGAAAAAGTGTTACGAGGCCTTCCAACAGAAAATGCTAGGCCTTCATATTTCTCTGGAACCAATAACCTCGTTAGGAACCATTTGAGTTTGATTCTTTTAAGATTATTACTTTCTGATAATACCTCTTACAGTAATGCCACAATCCCTATTCGTATTTGTAATTGTTTTGAAATCATTGCCAAAATATAATTCATATGCATATATTTCTTTTCCAGACAACAGTGGTCCCCTGTCTTTGGTCCAATAACAGCCCATATTGTTGCCCCACGAGTAATCAGATCCGTCTTTTCGTCCTGCTGCAGGTAAGAATAACCCATGACCATTGGGACCAATTATTGCGTAGCCGTCCTTTTCCCCTGGATGAGAAGTTGCCCATTGCCATGTGCAATAGGTCATTAGTTCTTCCCAATCGCTTTGGGTCGGTATGCACCATTCTGTTCCCATTTCAACAGTTGCAACGTCGTCTTCTGGTTTTAGTGATGTCAATCCATCCTGTACTGTATATTTAGTATAATAGAAGTTTTCGTAATCATTAAAAACACATAATTGGTATGTAGGCATGCCAAACTCAGCTTTCTCTTTCGTTTCACCCCAAGAGACATACCATCCATCATCCCATATCTCTGGTGCACCAACATTCCTGTCTGCCCAAAGAGTCCCGCTCGGTAGCCCTAAATCAATTGCAGAATACTCCGTTTTAAGAAAAAAACTAATGCTGTCGAATTTTTCTACATTATATGTGCCTATCACGACTCCATCTTTATAGACTCTAAAGCCCTGAGCCATGACTTGGGAGTAAAAGGCTAACATGACAATTAAAAAAAATAGTTTCTTGTTCATCTTGTTATGATTTTGAAGTTCTTGGTTTTCGTTTTAACAATGATCATCGTATTTTTATGATGATTCAATTCTATGGAAGACTCGCCGTTTTCATTCGCTTGTGCAATCTTAAGCATTGTTCCATTAACAGAATACAAACTTATCGTTTCACCAGCTTGAAGCCCCCTGCAACAAAGAATTCCATTATTTATGTTGAACTGCGTTTTATATGTTCTACTCCCCTTAACGTTAGAACTTTCTTGTTTCACAATTTTGAAAGTAACTCCATTACTGATGGGGTATCTGACTTCTACATTGTTTGAACGAATGACGACATCGGCATCATTAATGTATGCAGTTGGTTCTTCACCTACAGTAAACGTAACAGTCTTGTCAGACTGATAGCATAAGATAACGGCATATTCCTCGGCCATTATTGATAAGGGAACAGCTTGTAGCAGTAGAAAGAGTAAAAGGTGTCTCAAAAAATATACGCTTAACCGTGTTGCGTAGGGCTAAATAATTGGATAATAGTATAATTTAAAAATACGTGGACAATTAACTTCGTCTACGCTTCCGAGGTATTGGGGATAACCTTTCTATCTTAAACGAGTAAATGCCCACGCTTCCAGCGTGAACTATCTACTTATGTTCTTGATAGAATCTTCTAATTCCCCAATTATCGGATAGCAAGAATCAAAAGTGGACGTTCTGTCTTATGTCCTTTAATTTACTTATCTCAGCCCATAGGCATTTCTGTTTTTAAGTTCAACTATATGTTCGGTGCTGCAAAGATACAAAATATTTCTTATTTTGCAAATAAAAGAGAGGATTTTTTCTATATGTATAACAAAAGTTACCGCCTCTCCGTGACAGGCGATTCTCCGACTTTTTGTTGGAGATGCCTGTTTATGTTAAAAGGAATGTCTGTTTACGGTCGTTCTGGTAGGTGTTTACTATAGTAAAGGATGCCAGGTACGAGTCGTACAAGGCATTAGAACGAGTTGTGGAAGGCATCAGAACAACAGTAAAGGATGGTGGGGAGGCAGACATGGGCGATTTTGTAATCAGATTACAAATGCACATTGTTCCTGACCCCTCTATGTTAAAGAATCAGACTTGTCTCCATGATTTTAAATAGCAACTTTTCTTTCATTCCGCGCACGTTTGGCCGAAAAATGAAAAAATGGCCTCATTTTATGTGATTTTAGTATTCAGAGGCATCGAAATCGAAGTTTTTTGTGTACCTTTGCAGCGTTCTTCGGAACAAATGACATAGTAGGCTCTACATTCCCAATCACCACCTCGGACAAAAGAGCCAACCTGCAAAAAGAGCGTCGGCGCATAGTGCGCAGGCGTTTCGACGATTGCAGGGGCTTGTGGTGAGCCGGGAATGCGTAGAAATGGCCTGCGCATTTTAGTACAAACAAGCCCTAAAGCACAGCACTGTTAAGCTACATATTATGAATAAGATAAAGAAAAGATTTATTCTGGGCATAATGCTGACATTATGTTCATTGGGATTGAAAGCAGGCAATGAATTCCTTTTAGTAACTCAGAAAAATGGTCAGCAAACGGGCTTTGCTCTCATAGATCAGCCCAAAATAGAATGTCTCTCTGGCTTTCTGACGGTCACTTCAGTACATAACACAATATCTGTTCCTTTAGACGATATAATAAACTTTGAGTTTGTGAATGAAATCCCTTCAGGCATCATAACACTACGATATAATAATAATGACGTCAAAGTAAACTCAGGGCATGTTGTCATTAGCTCACTTCCATCAAAGAGTATTGTTAACATCTATAACATAAACGGAACTATTTTATCTACAATGACCTCAAGTGATGATGGACGTTTAGAATTCGATTTGCCTAAATCAAATGGCCCTATAATAATAAAGACACAATCAAGAAGTATTAAAATAACTAATAAATAATAACTATGAAAAGATTTTCTTTAATTATTATTTCCTTTATTGGAATAATAGTCAGTCTCAATGCTCAGAGCTTTAAGATGCAAGTAGAAAAAATGGACGGGACTGTTATTTCAATTCCTGCTGACTATGTGAAACAGGTTACTTTTCTCCCTGTAGAAACTTATACAGTATCCTACTCTTTGTCTGGGGTGTCCTCTTCCAATAATGTTTCTTCATTAGCGGAAGGTATGCCATTTACCACTAACCTGATTCCTGATAACAATTGCTATATCAGTTCTATCAGCGTAACAATGAGAGGGTATGACATTACTTCCACAGCATATAGTGAGGGAGTAGTGAAAATTGATGAAGTAACAGGTAATATACAGATTTCTGCTTCCTCAACTCCGTATAGTGAAGGAGTCGATTTAAGTGCACAAGGAACAGCTAATTGCTATGTTGTATCAGATAGTGGCAAATATAAATTCAACATCAGCGGATATAGTGGAGTAAAGGCATTCCTACTTTGGAATGAGAATGGTGCGACAGATATTTCAGATGTAGAACTGTCTGGTGACTTCATTTATTTCCAAAAGAATGAATTCAAAAAAGGAAATGCTGTGATAAGTTTGGCAGATGTAGAGGGTACTATTGTCTGGTCTTGGCATATATGGTCTACGGATAAGCCAAATGCAATTGAAGTAAATGGACAAAAATGGATGGATAGAAATCTTGGAGCAACAAGTACAGAACCGAACAATCTCGATACCTATGGACTGCGTTACAACCCAGGTAATCCTTTCCCGTTCCCAGGACCAAAGTATAGTGATTTTTCTATCAATGAAACACCTGCTGTTCCTGAAGGATGGTATGTAGCTGATGGATATGGTTTCTATTCTTCATCAAAAATGCCAAGTCCTGCTACTCCAATGCAACTATGTGAGAGGACAGATGTCTTTGGTAATTCTGTTTATTTTAGAACAGGTTACTCACAATGTCCAAATGGCTACGATCTTCCTTCTGCTTCTACATTCCAGGATCTTTTAGGTTATGAACCAACAATCAAAGATAATGGTGTATGGGTTAATGATAATCTATATATTCCGTGTAACACACCAAACGGAAACGATGGTATATATTTGTGTTCTGGTATATACAATTCTACGGCAGTAGATACTTGGGTAATATATTTCTATGAAAGTGTTTCCCAAAAAACATATTGCCAAGGTGCGGCTCTTTTGCCAATTAGATGTATGAGTTACTCAGAGATCATGGGGACAGATTGATCTTCAAAAGAATCAAAGACCAGTCCCACTTGACGAAAAATAGCTCATACATATAGCGCAAAAACAAGTAAGAACTATGCCCCTCTACACCTTTTTAGGTTAATCGTCTGATTATCAGAGTTATTTTAGGGTGCACACTTCGCAAAAAGTATGCACCCACTCTACACCCACTCTACACCCTACAAAAATGGTGCTCTCGCATTTGAGTATAGGCGAACGACCGTTTGAGTATAGGCAAACGGTTGTTTGAGTATAGCCGAACGGTTGAGAAGGTAGGGTTAATGACTTTTCCTGATTTCACTAGACACTTTTTCTCTTCATTAGCTGA
>CAMKSE010000024.1 GCA_946415365.1 uncultured Prevotellaceae bacterium | reverse complement strand
TTATAATCAAGTGTGAAGCCCTGAGTCAGCAATGACCCAGGGCTTTCTTGTTTTTAATAATCGGACACTTTGGTAATGATTCCGATACAGAACTTTCTCTAGCTTTTATTTTGAAGTTACAAATAATAATCGTATCTTTGCACCATTAATAGGCAATAGACGTTATGCTAAAGAAAATCTGTCACTATATATCGGAATATATGGGTGTGTTGGTGCTGGCAGCTGCTTTGCTGGCATTGACTTTGCCTAGTGTATTCAGCGGAATAAAACCTATTGTAATCAATCCTTTGCTGGGAATTATCATGTTTGGCATGGGAATGGCACTCAAGCCTGCTGACTTCCGTATCGTACTGAGTCGTCCGAGAGATGTTCTCATCGGCTGTCTGGCTCAGTTTACTATTATGCCTCTGTTGGCCCTTGTGCTGTCGTGGCTGTTTGCGCTTGACGAGGCACTGGCAGTTGGTGTCATACTTGTAGGCTGTTGTCCGGGCGGCACCGCGTCCAACGTCATTACCTATTTGGCTAAGGGCGATCTTGCGTTGAGTGTCGGCATGACTGCAACCTCTACATTGCTTGCACCAGTGGTAACGCCTTCGTTAGTGTGGTTGCTGGCGGGTAAGAGCGTTGATGTAGATGTGGCAGGCATGCTGCTGAGTATCCTTTGGGTGGTCATATTGCCTATTGTTGCAGGCCTCACAGTGAAATGGCTCTGGCCGAAATTCACAGAGAAGGCTACGGCTTATTTGCCCGCCGTATCATCGCTGGCTATTGCTTTTATCGTGCTGATAGTCATCTCTGCCAACGCTCATAAATTGCTGGTCGGTGGTATCGTCATCGTGGCAGTTGTGGTGTTACACAATCTCTGCGGTCTTGGTCTTGGCTATCTCATCGGTCGTCTACTTCGCCTTCCTGCTCCGAAGCGTAAGGCCATCAGTATTGAGGTGGGTATGCAAAACAGTGGGCTCGCCTCCAGTCTTGCTACGCTTCATTTTGCCGCCTATCCTATGGCCACAATTCCAGGTGCCATTTTCAGCGTGTGGCATAATATCAGTGGTGCCATTGTTGCCCGCCTTTATGCACGAAACGACAAAAGCGACCTGTAGGATAATGTGTTTCGAGAGTAAGATTGTAAAGAAATACGAAAGAGGATAGGCGTCGTCTATCCTCTTTCGTTTATGAGCCTCTTGTCGGATTCGAACCAACGACCCCGAGATTACAAATCACGTGCTCTGGCCAACTGAGCTAAAGAGGCGGGTGGGCAAGCGATCTGCATCGCGCCGCTACGACCTAATACCCTTGCTGCGTTCCCACCCTGGGGGATTCAAAGGGAGCTGGCCGTACAGGACTTGCCCGTTTTAAAATGCGTTGTTAAAGAACACTTTGCTTGAAAGCGGGTGCAAAGGTACGACATTTAATTAAGAAATAAGAAATAAGAAATAAGAAAATGTCGTATTTTAACTATTTTTTGAGTGAAAGGACTCGATATGTGCAGGAAAATGCGTAATTTTGCAGGCTGAAAGCATTAATTGTTAAAGAATGACTGCACCAGAATACATACAACTTAAGGCATACGCCCGGCAGGACGGCTTCTATCTGGCCTTGTTGTGGACGACGAGTTTTGTCTGTTATATACTGGGTATCGCTAACCAGATATTGGAGATACTGGCTTTGGGCCTTGCCATCATGACACCTTTCTTCGTGGCAAACCGTCTGCGTAGGTTCCGCGACGAGGGTAGGGAGGGGCTTATATCCTTCAAGCGCAGTTATGCATACACCGTGTTCGTGTTCTTCTATGGGGCAGTTCTGCTGGCGGTTGTGCATTTCATTTATTTCGCTTATTTAGATAACGGTTATCTGCTTAGTTCTTTCTCCAAGATGATGAGCTCTTCTGAGGGAAAGGAACTGATAAGCCAATATGGTATGACGCAGATGATGGAGGAGAGCTTGGAGGCGATGGCAAATACCCGCCCGATAGACTACGCGCTGAACATCCTGACTTTCAATCTGATGGCGGGCTTTGTTCTGGGTGTTCCCATAGGACTGGTCATGCAACGGAGTGTAAATCGTGAATCGTAAAAATTATAATTATTGATGGATATATCAGTAGTAATACCTCTTTATAATGAGGCAGAGTCGCTGCCTGAACTGTATGCCTGGATAGAGCGGGTGATGCAGGAGCACGGCTTCAGTTATGAGGTGATTTTCGTGAATGACGGCTCTACCGATGAGTCGTGGGAGGTGATCAGTGACCTGGCCGGTAAGTCGGACCATGTGAAGGGCATCAAATTCCGCAGGAACTATGGCAAGAGCCCTGCTTTGTATTGTGGTTTCGAACAGGCCAAGGGTGATGTCGTCATCACGATGGATGCGGACCTTCAGGATTCTCCCGACGAGATACCAGAGTTGTACCGTATGATCAAGGAAGACGGCTATGACCTGGTGAGCGGCTACAAGCAGAAACGCTACGACCCGATCTCGAAGACACTGCCTACGAAGCTGTTCAATGCTACTGCCCGAAAGATCAGTGGCATCAAGAACCTGCACGACTTCAATTGTGGTCTGAAGGCCTATCGCAAGGCGGTGGTGAAGAATATCGAGGTGTATGGTGAGATGCACCGCTATATCCCATATTTGGCTAAGAACGCCGGTTTCGACAAAATCGGTGAGAAGGTGGTTCACCATCAGGCCCGTAAGTATGGCTCGTCGAAGTTCATGGGGTTGAATCGTTTTGTGAATGGTTATCTCGACCTGCTGACGCTCTGGTTCCTGAGCACGTTTGGCAAGAAGCCGATGCATGTGTTCGGCTTCTTGGGTACGATCGTGTTTGTCATCGGCTTCATCGCAGCCTTCGTGATTGGTGCAGACAAGCTGTGGTGTCTGGCTAACCACATCCCCCAGCGATTGGTGACCGACTCTCCATATTTCTATATTGCCCTGACGATGATGATCATCGGTACGCAGTTGTTCCTCACGGGATTCCTTGGCGACTTGATCAGCCGTTCGTCGAGTGGGCGAAATGACTATCAGATAGAAGAAACTATTTAGTTTACGCTTTACTGCATACAGATGATTAGTTGGAAGGGTAGAAAGCTGTTAAGTTTAGCTGCGGTAGGCGTATTCATGTCGTGCTCGACAATCGACTGTCCTGTGAACAGTCTGGTTGAGACGAAGTACGAGTTCTATAGCAGTACTGGTGAGACGCTGACGCTTCTTGATACGCTGACAGTGGTGACTACCCGTCTGGAAGGCAGCGATACCGTATTTAATAAAGGTACGAAATTCAGCAGTTTCTCCCTGCCCATCAGTTACTCCCACCCCGAGGATGTGTTTGTTTTCCGTTTTAAAGGTGACGGCTGGCAGACGACAGATACGGTGTGGATAAAGAAAGAAGACCATCCGCACTTCGAGTCGGTGGACTGTAACCCTATGTTCTTCCATGACCTGACGGCTGTCAGGTGTACCCATAACCTGTTGGACTCAATCGTCATCAATAACCCCTCAGTGACCAATGACAACCAAGTCGTGCATCTCTACGTTTATCCGAAGACTGACGATTAGTCTTGTGCTGCTGACGGTATCGTCGGCAGCCTCGGCACAGATGAAGTTCTTCTCCATACAGAAAGACTCCATCCCCTTGTTCCGTGGTTTTGCCGTGTCGTTCGACCTTGTTGGCGCAGGTATGCTGAGTCTGTCCAGCTATGGCCAGTATGAGGCGGCTCTCAGGGTGAACCTCCACGATGAGTGGTTCCCGATAGTGGAGGCAGGTGTCGGTAAAGCCTCTCATGACGATGAGGTGACACGTAATTACTATAGTACTTCTGCACCCTATTTCAAAGTTGGTATCGATCGTAATATGCTGAAGGACAAACATGGTGCCAACCGTCTGTATCTGGGCTTGCGCTATGGTTTTACATCGTATAAGGTGGATATCTCGAAACCACCTTTCCCTGATCCTGTGTGGCACTGGGACACTAGTTTCGGCGTAAAGGATGCAGCTTGCAAGTATCATTGGGCGGAGGTCGTGTTGGGTATCGACGCGAAGATATTCGGCCCGTTGCATCTTGGCTGGAGCGTAAGATACAAGCAGCGTCTGGCACACTCTGAGGAAGGCGACTTCGGAAAAGTGTGGTATGTGCCTGGCTTTGGTACATACGAGACAAATCTTGGCGCGACGTTTAACGTGATAATTGATATCTGATATGGAAGAGCGGCAGAAGAAAAAACTGATGTGGCAGATACCGTTTCTGATACTATTGATAGTAGGAACGGTGCTGATTGTGAGACAACAACAGTCACTGCCCTATCAGCAGTCGTCCGACTTTATCTTTGGTACGGCCTATAAGATTGTATATCAGCACGATAAGGATCTGAGCAAGGAGATACGTGAGGAACTGATGAAGGTGGATTCTTCTCTGTCGCCTTTCAACAAGAAGTCGGTAATTACGGCCGTCAACCAGAATCGTGATGTGGTACTTGACACATTGTTCCTTGATGTGTTTACCAAGTCAATGGAGATTTCCCGTGAGACTGACGGAGCCTTTGATATTACAGTTGCGCCACTTGTCAATGCCTGGGGATTCGGATTCAAGAATGAAACGAGGCCCACACCGCTTCAGGTGGATAGTCTGCTGCAGATTGTTGGATACAAGAAAGTCAGGCTTGAAGACAACAGGATCATTAAACAAGACCGCAGAATGATGCTCGACTGCTCTGCCATTGCCAAAGGCTATGGCGTGGATGTGGTGGCACACTATCTGAGAAGCCAGGGTATTCAGAACTTCATGGTCGAAATTGGCGGCGAAGTCGTGACGAGTGGTGTCAATCCCCAGCGGCTGCCTTGGCGCGTCGGAGTGGTGAAACCCTCTGAGGATTCTCTGAACGTAAACAATGAGTTGCAGACGATATTGAATGTGACAGACAAGGCGATGGCTACCAGCGGTAACTATCGTAACTTCTATTATAAGAACGGCAAGCGCTTTGCCCATACCATCGATCCCAAGACCGGTTCCCCCGTACAGCATAGCCTTCTGTCGGCAACGGTGCTGGCTGACGAATGTGCCGTAGCCGATGCATACGCTACATCGTTCATGGTGATGGGTCTGGAGCGGGCCAAGAAACTCCTTGAACGCCATCCTGAACTGATGGTCTATCTGATTTACGATGACGGTAAGGACGGCCTTGCTGTGTGGTTCTCACCCTCCCTGCAGGATAAAATAGAGGAATAGTGGCTGTCCTGCAGATATATGACAAACTGCTTCAGTTCCCTTTGTTTCAGGGTATGAGCCGTGATGATCTTGAGATTGTCGCTGGACACACCCGCTTCGGATTCCAGAAGGTGGCAGCAGGACGTCAGGTCATCAGTGTGGGCGATGCCTGTAACAATCTCTATTTCCTGATCAATGGCACGCTCCGCATTGAAACCTTCGGCGACGAGCACCGTTATACGGTCGTGGAACAGATGTCGGCACCATATATCCTGCAGCAGGAAGGCATCTTCGGTTATTACCAGCGCTATACACATAACTTCTATGCTCTCACTGATGTGAATTTCCTGACGCTTGACAAAGAAGAAGTGGTGAGATTGTCGGAGGACTTTCTGGTGTTCCGTCTGAACCTGATGAATCACTTTGCCACTCAGACTCAGAAGCTGATACGCTGGCAGTGGCGGCGTAGTCCTCAGACGCTTCAGGAGCGTATTGTGCGCTTCCTTTCCTCACACTGTCTCTATCCGGCCGGTCCGAAGACTTTCTACATCCTGATGGAGAGACTGGCGGAGGAAGTGAACGATAGTCGGCTGAATGTGTCGCGCGTTCTTAACAAGCTTCAGGCCGAAGGATTCATTGAATTGCATCGTGGCAGGATAGAAATACCACAGTTGGAGCGGCTGCTGATGTGAAATATTTTAAAATATACGGGATAATCTGTGGAATCTGTAGCTTTTTTTGTATTTTTGCATCCCAGAAATCAATAGCAGTATTTTTATGAGTGAAGAGAAAGTGAGGCAGAATCCGTTTTTCCAGTCTTATGGTACTCCCCATGATACGGCTCCTTTCGACCGTATCAGTATTGAGGACTATGAGGAGGCGATGCTGGAGGGTATCCGCCGTGATGAGGAGCAGATCGAGAAAATTATCAATAATCCGGAGAAACCGACTTTCGACAATACCATCATCAGCGTGGACGATGAGAAGGATGGCGAAGGATACTACGACCTTCTGTCGCGTGCCAGTACGGTGTTCTTCAATCTCCTCTCAGCAGAGACCAACGACGATATGGATGCTTTGGCACAAAAGATGAGTCCTATACTCACGAAGCATGCCAACGACATCCGCCTCAATGAGAAACTGTTTGAGCGTATCAAGTACGTCCACCGCCATCACCGTAAACTGACACCAGAGGAGAAGATGTTGCTCGACAACTGCTATGATGGTTTTGTACGTAGTGGTGCCCTGCTCGATGCTGAGGGCAAGGAACGCCTGCGCCAGTTGACCGAGGAGGCATCCATACTTGGCTTGCAGTTCTCGCAGAATCTCTTGAAAGAGAACAAGGCTTTCACCCTGCATATTACCGATGAGGCACAGCTCGACGGACTGCCCGATACAGCTCGTGAGGCAGCAGCCTTGACGGCAAAGGAGCAGGAAAAAGACGGTTGGGTGTTCACTCTCGACTTCCCTTCCTACTCACCGTTTATGACTTATAGTACCCAGCGTGACCTGCGCCGTCAGATGTATATGGCAAAGAACACCGAGTGTATCCACGATAATACGGAGAACAACCTCGAGATCTGCAAGCGCCTTATCAACCTGCGTCGTGAGATGGCACAATTGCTGGGTCATAAGACCTACGCCGACTATGTCTTGAAACACCGTATGGCTGGTCATGTGCGTGTGGTGTATAAGTTGCTCAACGAACTCATTGCTGCCTATAAGCCTACTGCCAAGAAAGAGATCGCGGCTATAGAGAAACTGGCCAAGAAGACTGAGGGCAAGGACTTCAAGTTGGAGCCTTGGGATTTGGGCTTCTATTCCCATAAGCTGCAGTTGCAGAAATACAATATCGACACTGAGATGCTGCGTCCGTATTTTGAACTGTCGAAGGTCATCGACGGTGTCTTCGGATTGGCAAACCGCCTTTATGGCATCACCTTCAAGGAGAACAAGGACATACCAGTATATCATCCTGACGTGAAGGCCTACGAGGTGTTTGACAAGGACGGATCGTATCTCGCTGTGTTCTATGCCGACTTCCATCCCCGTAAAGGTAAGCAGGGAGGGGCTTGGATGACGGAATATCAGAGCCAGTGGATGGAGCGCGTTGATACGAAGAAACCTTTTGGCCCTGATAATTGTAAGAATGTAAGGCCTCATGTGAGTGTGGTAATGAACCTGACGAAGCCTACGGAAGAGAAACCAGCCCTGCTGACACTTGGAGAGGTGGAAACATTCCTCCATGAATTCGGTCATTCGCTGCACGGCATGTTTGCCAACACCCGCTTTGAGAGCCTCAGTGGAACGAACGTCTGGTGGGACTTCGTGGAGCTACCCTCACAGTTCATGGAGAACTTTGCCATCGAGAAGGAGTTCCTTCGTACCTTTGCTTTCCACTATAAGACAGGTGAACCTTTGCCTGACGAACTGATTGACCGTATCGTCCGCAGTCGTAATTTTAATGTGGCGTACGCCTGTATGCGGCAGGTCAGTTTCGGATTGCTCGACATGGCCTATTATACACAGAAGGAAGAGTTTACGGACGATATCATACCGTTTGAGAAGAAAGCCTGGGAAAAGGCGATGGTGACAGAGCAATTGCCTGACACCTGTATGACTGTGCAGTTTTCACATATCATGTCGGGAGGTTATGCGGCAGGCTATTATAGTTATAAATGGGCAGAGGTGCTCGACGCAGATGCTTTTGCAGTATTCAAGAAAGAGGGAATCTTCAACCATGCTACGGCCCAGCGGTTCCGTGACTGTATCTTGTCGAAGGGTGGAACGGAGAACCCGATGGATCTGTATAAACGTTTTAAGGGTAGTGAACCAACCATAGATGCCTTGCTGAAGCGTAATGGCATCAGAAAAAGATAGAAGTGATGAACGAGAAACAGAAGAAACTCGATGAGCGTTATCTGCGCATGGCTCGTATCTGGGCAGAGAATTCCTATTGCCGACGCAGGCAGGTGGGTGCTCTCGTTGTCAAGGATAAGATGATTATCAGTGACGGCTATAACGGTACACCGAGTGGTTTTGAGAATGTGTGCGAGGATGACAACAACGTCACGAAGCCCTATGTGCTGCATGCTGAGGCTAATGCCATTACGAAACTGGCCCGCAGTAATAACAACAGCGACGGAGCCACTATCTATATCACGGCCTCGCCCTGCATAGAGTGCGCCAAGTTGATCATTCAGGCTGGCATACGCCGTGTGGTCTATGGCGAGAACTATCGTCTTACAGACGGTATCGACCTGTTGAAGCGCGCAGGCATTGAGGTGATTTTGATGGAAATGGAACAGAATAAAGATCAGAACCATGAATAAGAACAAGACAAACCGCTTTATGCCGCTTTGGATAGCGGTGGGTGTCGTAGTAGGCATCCTGATAGGAACGTTCTATGCGAACCACTTTTCAGGAAACAGACTTAACATTATCAATACGAGCGGTAACAAACTTAACAACCTGTTGCATATTATCGACGACCAGTATGTTGACACTGTCAACGTCAACGACCTCGTCGAGAAGGCTATGCCCCAGATCCTTAGTGAACTGGACCCCCATTCCGTGTATATTACGGCCCGTGAGGGAGAGATCGCCAACGATGACTTGCGCGGATCGTTCTCCGGTATCGGCATTGAGTTTACCATTCGTCAGGACACCATCCGTGTGCAGAACGTGATTGGTAACGGTCCTGCGGAACGTGCAGGATTGCTGGCTGGTGATAAGATCGTGGAGGTCGACGACTCTGTCTTTGTAGGCAAAAAGGTCACGAATGAGGAGGCCATGCATCGTCTGAAAGGTCCGAAGGACACGAAGGTGAAACTTGGTGTCATCCGCTATGGTGAGAATAAGGTGCGCCATATCACCGTCACCCGTGGGGAGATACCCACAAAGAGTGTGACAGCTAGTTATATGCTCGATGACGAGACGGGATATATCAAGATTAAGAACTTCGGTGAGAATACCTATCCCGAACTGCTTATCGCATTGGCACAGTTATCGCAGAAGGGCTTCTCGAGTCTTGTCATCGACCTGCGCAGTAATACTGGCGGTTATCTGGAGTCGGCGGTACATATTGCCAACGAGTTCCTGTCGAAAGGACAACTCATAGTGTATACAGAAGGTCGCCGTTATCCCCGTCAGGAATATCGTGCCGACGGGCGTGGTTCCTATCAGCATCTGCCGCTGGTGGTTCTTGTGGATGAGATATCTGCCTCTGCCTCAGAGATTCTCGCAGGCGCCATACAGGACAACGATCGAGGAACCATTGTCGGTAGACGGTCATTCGGAAAAGGATTGGTGCAGAAGCCCATGGAGTTCTCCGACCACTCTATGATCCGCCTGACAATTGCCCGTTACTACACACCCTCAGGACGTTGCATACAGAAACCATATAACGATGGTGAGAAATACGAGACCGATTGGCTGGAGCGTTATCAGCACGGAGAGTTCTTCTCACAGGACAGCATTCGTCATACAGGACCGGAGTATCACACATCCAATGGTCGTATCGTCTATGGTGGTGGCGGTATCACTCCTGATATCTTTGTTCCTGAAGATACCATCGGCATGACGTCGTATTATAAGGAAGCCTCGATGTCTGGACTTATCCTGCAGTTTGCATACAACTATACCGACGAGAACCGTACCCGTCTGAGCAAGATGGACGATGTGCGTGATATGGAGCGGTATCTGAAGAGTCAGAACACGGTGGAGAAGTTTGTGGCCTTTGCCGAAAAGAACGGTCTGAAGCGCCGTAACCTGATGATTCAGAAGTCGTACAAGTTGTTGGAGCGCTTTGTCAACAGCCGTATCATCTATAACATTCTCAACGAGCAGGCTTGGACGGAGTATCTCAACCAGGATGATCCTGCCATCATTGAGACCCTTCGCATCTTCCGTGAGGGTAAGGCCTTCCCGCAGCCCGCTGTTTCGGCCGACGGTCCCGTTGCCTGTGCCTTCGATTACCGCGCCACCCGTTTGCACAACGCTCTGATGGCGCATGCGTAAGGACGAGTTAAGGCGGCAGATGCGTCTGCGGAAGCAGCAGTACACCCAGCAGCAGTTGGAGGAACTGTCGCTTCCCGTGTTGGCCCGTCTGAGGCCCAGACTGGCCGAGGCCCGTATCATCTTGGCTTACTACTCCCTGCCTGATGAAGTGAATACCCACCAACTTATCGACGACCTTCTGGCCGACAGCAAGACTGTGCTCCTGCCAACGGTGATAGGGGAGGGTTTGATGGAGTGGCATGTTTATTCATCAAAGTCGGAACTGAAGAATGGAGCCTTTGGCATAGGTGAGTCAGCGGGCGAGCTTTATTCCGGCTTCAGCAAGTATACATCACCGTCTGAGAAACAAATGATAGCTTTGGTGCCTGGGGTGGCCTTTGATGCCGTAGGCCGCAGACTGGGGCGGGGAAAAGGGTATTACGACCGTTTCCTCGCGGCCCATCCACACATCTATAAGATTGGCGTATGCTTCGACTTCCAAAGAGTCATGGAAGTGCCTGTCGATGAGCAGGATGTACCTGTCGATGAGGTGATTTAGTGGAAACGGACATCGGCAATCACCTGACTGCCTACATGACTGTTCAGCCGTCTGACAATTTCCTGCCGTTGCAGGGACAATTCAGAACGTAATGCAGGATTTTTGAGCTTGACGAACAGCGTCTGGTTGCGGATGTACAGGTCGTCTGTGTAGCTGGCTATAAGTTGTCCCATCACCTCAGACCAGGAGTCGATGAGCCTCTTCTGTAGCAGAGGTGTCTCCAGTCCCTGTTCCCGCAGGTTCTTCAGGATGATATCACGGATAAGTAAGCTACTTCTCTTAAACATCTATCTCTCCTCCCTCAACCTGAAAAATCTTATAGTCGTGTGATGTCGCCTCGAGTATCTGGTCGAGGTGTTCACGGTTGGTATCTGTGATGAATATCTGCCCGAACTCCTCACCAGCCACCAGTTTCACAATCTGTTCCACCCGACTTGAGTCGAGCTTGTCGAAGATGTCGTCGAGCAGCAGTAGCGGGGTGTTTCCGCCGTTGGTGCGCTTCAGGAAGTCAAATTGTGCCAGTTTCAATGCGATGGCGAAGGTCTTGTGCTGTCCCTGACTGCCTTCACGCTTGATGGGGTGTCCGCTTAATGAGAATACGAGATCGTCTCGATGCGTACCGTGCAGAGAAAAACCCATGATTCTGTCTTTCTGGCGGTCACGTTGGATGACATCCAACAGAGGTCCGCGCTGACAATGCGATACGTATTCGATGGCCACCTGCTCACGGTTTCCGGAGATACACTCGTAGTAACGCTGGAAGATTGGCGTCAGTTCGTTGACGAACACTCTACGGCGCTCATAGATGCGTTCTCCCTCCATCGCCATCTGCTCTTCCCACAGACTCATGATTTCAGGGTCTGGCTCCTCTTCCTGCTTCAGCATGCTGTTGCGCTGTTGCAAGGCTTTGTTGTAGCGGTTTACCGATTCCATATAGGCACGGTCATACTGTGAGATGACCATATCCATCAGTCTTCGGCGTTCTTCGCTGCCCCCTTCGATCAGCATGGCGTCAGAAGGGGATATCATCACCAGCGGTATCATGCCGATGTGCTCCGACAAACGCCTGTATTCCTTCTTGTTACGCTGGAAATGCTTCTTTGTGCCTTTCTTCAGACCACAGGAGATGATGGTGGTATCATCAGATGAGGAAGCGCTGTCAGCTTTATATGTCCCTTCGATGAGCATGAATTCTTCTCCATGCCGTATCAACATGGAGTCTACGGGATTGGAAGCCGAGTGGCAGAACGACAGAAAGTAGACGGCATCGAGGATGTTGGTCTTACCTACACCGTTACGTCCTATCATGCAGTTGATCTTAGGCGAGAGGACAAGCATGGCCTCCCGTATGTTCTTATAGTTGATGAGTGACAGTTTCTCTAAAATCATTGTGCAAAGATACGAATAGGTGTGCAAAGGTATGAATATTTTCCGAAATATTTTGGTGTTTCACGAAAAATTAGTAACTTTGCAGCCGATTTTCGAAAATTAATACAATTATTATAATGGCAACTACAAAGAAACAACCTCAGGCAACTCCTACAATGGAGGATACCCTGAACAAGAGTGAGGCCTTCTTCCTGAAATATAAGAAGGCTATTATTGGTGCCGTAGTGGCGCTCATCGTCATCATTGCTGGTATTGTTCTTTACAAGACCTACGTATCTGGTCCTAGGGAGGAGAAGGCTTCAACAGCTATCGCCCGTGGTCAGGAGTACTTCGCACAGGGACTCTTCAAGCAGGCCCTCGAAGGTGACAGCACAGGCTTTAAGGGCTTTGCTAAATTGGCAAGCGACTACAGCAGTACGGCTGCCGGAAACCTGGCAAACCTCTATGCCGGCCTTTGCAATGCCCAGCTCGGCAAGTGGGATGAGGCTGTGAAGTACCTTGAGAACTACGATGGTGCTGACGATCAGATGATTTCTCCCGCAGCCCTTGGTGCACTTGGCAATGCCTACGCCCATCAGAACCAGCTCGACAAGGCTGTGTCTACTCTGAAGAAGGCTGCTGCTGAGGCCGACAACAACTCTTTGTCTCCCACCTTCCTCATCCAGGCAGGTGAGATCCTTGAGAGTCAGGGTAAGAAGGCTGACGCCTTGAAGCTTTATCAGGAGGTGAAGGAGAAGTACTTCAACTCTATGGCCTATCAGACCATCGACGCATACATTGAGCGCGTCAGTGAGTAAACAGGACTATGGCAACTAAGAACCTCTCAGACTACGATATCACATCGGTTCCCGACGCGTCGAATATGATCTTCGGCGTCGTCGTGGCCGAGTGGAATCCCGAGATTACCGGTGCTCTTTTGGATGGTTGTGTCTCTACGCTTGAGAAGCATGGCGCCCTGCCGGAAAACATCCACGTGAAGACCGTTCCCGGCTCTTTTGAACTGATCTATGGTGCCCATCAGATGACACTCAACGACGGCTATGATGCCGTGATTATCCTTGGTAGTGTCATCCGTGGTGAGACTCCCCATTTCGATTATATCTGTCAGGGAGTTACAGAGGGTATCGCCCGTCTTAATGTAACCAGCAACATTCCCGTAGTTTTTGGTCTGCTGACAACAAACGACCTCCAGCAGGCTAAGGACCGTGCCGGAGGTCGTCTGGGGAACAAGGGCGACGAGTGCGCCGTTGTTGCCATTAAGATGGCGAAGTTCTAAGAATCATCTTATTCCTGCGCCTTGCGGTCGTCGATATTGTCACCGTCAGTAGGCTGCATCTCTTCCTTGAAGTCGGTAATGCCGGCTTCAATCAGTATATTATACCAGGAGACGAGTTTCTTGATGTCGCTGACATGCACACGGTCGCGGTCCCACTCGGGCAGAACCTTTGTGAAATAGTCCTGTAGCTCCTTGCTTGATGCCTTCTTCGGGTCGACGGAGGCTTTCTTCCCTTCCTCGAGGGCCTTGAGGTTCTCAAACACGTCCATCAAGGGGATGTCATCAGTTTCTGTGAACATGGCGATGTCAGCCAGCGACGTGATGCGGTCTGTTGCGAAGGCAGGCATACGGCGGTGCGTGTCGTCAAGTGCCTCTACAATCAGGTTGTTCTTCCCACGGGAAATCAGTTTGTACAGTCCGGATTTACCGGAAATGGCTAAAATAGTCTGTTGCATTGTTCTAATATGATGTTTAATTGTTTGTTTAAGTCTGTTTGTCCGTCGTTGACAATCTCATAATTCGCCAGCAGCCTTACGACGTCCTGTGGCAGCTGACGGCTCATCCATTCTTTCACCTTCTCCCGGCTGATGCCATCACGCTGCATCACTCTCTGTATGCGTACTTCCTCAGGCGCCGTGACTACGATGACGCGGTCCACGAGACGGTAGATGCCTGACTCGAAGATGATGGCACTCTCCATCCAGTCCATTCCGCTTTTGGTGAAATCTTCGAAGACGGCAGGGTGCACGATATGGTCGATGGCGTGAGCGTTGTTCTCTGAGGCGAGTAGAAACTCTGCCACAGCTCCCTTGTTCAGTCGCCCGTCATCCAGATAGGTGTTCGGACCTATCAGATTGGTAAGCTCTTGTCGTATCTCCTGTGAGGTGTTGATGAGGCGCTTGGCAGCGCTGTCGCAATCGTACACGGCATAGCCCTGCTGCTGTAGCAGGTTGCAGACATAACTCTTGCCGCTGCCTATTCCTCCTGTAATGCCTATCTTCATTGTTTCTGTTCCTGATCTTGTCCCTGGTCCTGTTCCTGTGACTCTATTAGGTAGTCAACCATATTCGTTTCCAACATGGCGCGTGAGATGCCGTTGGGCACTTTCTTCAAGTAGATGCGACACTTTTCCGAAGGGTTCTTGCGGAGCTCCTGATAGTCGGCTATGATGGTAAAGTCTTCGGGCTTCAGGTTACGGTATACGCTCACTCCAGCCACGAAACTGACGGATGTCTTTGCCGGGAATGTGCGTAGCACCTTTCCCTCAGGCATGTTGATGCCGACGATAGGAATGTTATCGATGCGCTCCTCTGTCAGCACATCGGTATAGAACCTGACGCGGATGTGGTCTGGAACGGTCTTCACGCCCTTGAGCTTGGCGAGGTTACAGTCGACGGTGAGCGTGTCGCGGAAGTTGGCGTAGTTAAGCAGTTCCGTATAGACCATGTTGATGCTGTCAAGTTTATCTTCTGAAGCATAGATGGTGATACTGTCTGGTTCGTAGGAAACCCTTGAGATGAAATACAGCTCCTCCGGGATGACGCGTCCGCTCCACCTGACGGGAACCTGTTTCTTTGAACCGAAACTGTAGAAGAACTCCAGTTTCTCGGGTTTTACTGCCGTAATCCTCGAACTGCTGGCTAGATTCCGATAGACATACTTCTGTATCTCCGATGCAGGTATGACGCCTGTTCCGTTGTTATGCGTGTAGTTTCGGAACGGCAACATCAGCCGGCCGAGAGCATCCCCGTATTGGTAGGCTACCAGGATGAATCCCTTGTCGCGGATGGTCACACGAACGGTGTCCACCTCCTCCGACGTGAGGACTGCGTTTTTGGGAACTTCCACCACCGAAAGGGGTATGGTGAAGTCCTTCTCGTAGACCTCGTTTAGTGTCAGCGACAGCCAGAACACGCCAGAGAGACCCAGAAAGAAGAGGAATAACAGAATCTCCTTGCTCGTCTTAGTGAACAAGAATTCCCTGACAGACTTCCACACGCTTCGGATGGTCATACTGGGGAGGTACTATTTCTGCTGGGGTGTACTGGAAGTATCCTTGAAGACAGAAGACTTGTCGACGGTGATGACTACGTCGCGGGCAATCTTCACGTCAACGGTGTTCTTGGCCAGGTCGATGCTCTTGACGGTGCCGTAGATACCGCCGCCTGTGATAACCTGTGTACCTTCGGTCAGTTCGTTCTGGAACTTCTGAATCTCCTTCTGTTTCTTCTGTTGGGGCTTGATCATGAAGAAGTACATGATGGCAAAGATGGCGACCATCATGATGATCATGCTCATACCACTTCCCTGTGCTGACTGAGCAGCGAGTAAGATGTTTGTCATTTTAATACCTATTTTATTTTATTTATATAATCGTTATTTGGTCTCATCGGCTTTCTCGTTGTCGCCGCTGTCTTTCCTTGTGATTCTCTTTCTGTGTCTCATCTTGGGCTGCTCGTTACCTTCGGCTCCCTCCTGAGACTCCGGGCCCTTAGCCTGATGTGGATCCATGTGTTTCATCAGACGGTTGGTCTTGATGAGTTTGCGGGCGATGGCGTCGAGCATGCCATTGATGTAACCTCCGCTCCTCGGGGTAGAATAGAGCTTGGCGATATCCACGAATTCATTGATGGTGACGCTGACGGGGATGTTGGGGAAGGTCATCAGCTCTGCTATGGCAATCTGCATGATGACGATGTCCATATAGGCCAGGCGTGAGAGGTCCCAGTTGCGCGACACCTCGTTCATATAACGCTGGTACTCCACGTCGTTAAGAATCGCAGCACGGAACAGCTTGCGGGCGAAGTCCTTCTCCTCGTCGCTGTCCCACTCTGGCAATAATTCCTCACGGGCACCGTTCTGCTCCTTGAAGCGCTTGATGGTCTTCAGCACGAATGTGTCCACAATCTCCTTGTCGTCGTTCCAATACAGGCTCTGGTCTTCCAGCACAGCGTCGAGTTCTGCATTTTCCTGTATGAAGGTCTTATACAGTTTGCGCCACAGTTCGCGGTCGGCATCATAGTTGTCCTCGCTGCTCGCCATGTAGTCCTGATAGATCTGGCTGGCCTCGATAGCCTCGAACAACTGTCCTGGTACGGGTGTGTCGGCCCATACGGTCTTCTGGTTGTTTATGAATTCGTTCAGGGCTTTGTTCTCTTGCAGCTGGATGGCGAAGCGGTTGTATACGAATTTCTGGGAGGGCTCTGCCAGGTGCTCTCGCTTAGCCCTTGCCTGTGCCACTTCCAGTCTGCGCTGAGCCTCCTTTGTCACCGCTACTATCAGCGACAGAAGGTGGTTGTAGAGGTCATAAGCTTTTGACAGACTGAAGAAAAGTTCCTTTTCAGCCGTGTCGATGTTCTTGTTACCGTTTTGATAGTAAGCATAGGTTAACTGAACAATCTTAATTCTAATAATTTCTCTGTTGATCATCTCACTTGATGTTTTTATTGTTGATTCTTGATGCAAAGGTAGTCATTTTTCCCCGATTACACAAGAAAAAGCATAAAAAAAGCTCTTTTTTTTCATTTTTTCATTCTTTCATTTTTTCATTTGAAGATTATTGTGTACCTTTGCACCGCTTTTTCTCAAAGCACATTGATTTTATCGTGTGATGGTGAATTAGGCAAAGAAGTATTTTAACTTAATTTAGAGTAACACAATTATGAAAGAATTCAGCGTTAGCGGTCAGAAGCGCACCGCTACAGGCAAGAAGGCAGCTAAGGAGCTGCGCAAGGAGGGACTCGTTCCCTGTAATCTTTATGGTGAGAAGAAGGGTGAGAACGGTCTGCCCGAGGCTCTCTCATTTGCTATTCCCGCTACCCAACTCCGCAAGGTAGTTTATTCTCCCGATGTATATGTGGTCAACCTGACCATCGACGGTGCACCTTACAAGGCCGTGATGAAGGAGCTGCAGTTCCATCCCACGACCGACGCTCTGCTCCATATCGACTTCTATGAGGTCAATGAGACAAAGCCTATCACCATCGGTATCCCTGTGAAGCTGACTGGTCACGCTCAGGGTGTCCGCGATGGTGGTCGTCTGAGCCAGGCTGTGCGCCAGCTGAACGTGACCGCTCCCTACAAGCAGATTCCCGAGGCTCTGGAGATCGACGTTACGAACCTCGCCCTGGGTAAGGCCATCAAGGTGGCTGACCTGAACTTCGAGGGTCTTGAGATCGCTACTCCCGCCCAGGTGGTTGTCTGCTCCGTGAAGGCTACACGTGCTTCTCGTTCTGCTGCCGCTGCAGAGGCTGCCGAGTAATCTCCAAAGCGCGAGGGAATGGACAAGTACTTGATTGTTGGCTTGGGCAATGTCGGTGACGAATACGAACTGACCCGCCACAATACAGGGTTTATGGTATTGGATGCTTTTGCTAAGGCATCCAATATTCATTTTGACGATCGTCGCTACGGCTTTGTGGCTGAGACCACGCTGAAGGGCCGTAAGGTCTTCTTGTTGAAACCCTCTACGTTCATGAACCTCAGTGGCAATGCCGTGCGCTACTGGCTGAACAAGGAGAACATCGACCAGTCGCGGCTGCTCGTCATCAGCGACGATGTGGCCCTGCCCCTGGGTGATTTCCGCCTGAAGACCGGAGGCAGTAATGGTGGGCACAACGGTCTCGGACATATCCAACAGCTGATAGGTCAGGACTATGCCCGTCTGCGTATGGGTATCGGCAACGATTTTCCCCGAGGTATGCAGGTTGACTGGGTGTTGGGTCGCTATTCTGAAGACGAGCTGAAGGCTCTCCAGCCCAGAATCGACCTTTGCGCCGAGATTATCAAGAGTTTTGTGCTGGCAGGTATCGACATCACGATGAACCAGTACAACAAACTTGGGAAAGCCAAGAAGGTAAAAGAGGTGAAGCAAGCAGAAGAGAAAGGAGCGTCGGAGAATGTCTGAGGTTGCAAGAATCGACAAATGGCTTTGGGCCGCACGTATCTTCAAGACGCGGTCTATCGCTGCCGACGCCTGTAAGAACGGGCGGGTGACCATCGGAGGTGTCAACGTGAAACCCTCCCACATGGTGAAGGCCGGTGAGACGGTAAGTGTCCGTAAGCCTCCCGTGACCTACTCGTTCCGTATTCTGAAGACCATCGAGCAGAGGGTAGGGGCGAAGCTCCTGCCTGAGATCTATGAGAATGTGACAACGCCCGACCAGTACGAGCTGTTGGAGATGAACCGCATCAGCGGCTTCGTGAACAGAGCCCGTGGTACAGGCCGTCCCACCAAGAAAGACCGGCGTGCTATGGACGCTTTTGTAGGGCCTTCGCTGGAAGGTGACTATGATTCGTTCTTTGGCGACGACTGGGACGATGAGGACGAAGAGTGAAAACAGAATTGTGAAGCGTGAGAAGAGAATAGTTTGAGCGTATGACTTGGTTGAATATTCTTTACATTGTTATTGGTGCTGCACTCGTCATCTGGGGTGCTGACCGTCTGACGGAGGGAGCCTCCTCCCTGGCTCGCGGCATGCATGTGCCGGAGATTATTATCGGTCTGACCATCGTGGCTGCCGGCACATCGGCACCAGAACTGTTCGTCAGTCTTGTCTCTGCCCTGAAGGGTACGGCAGACCTGTCTGTAGGTAATGTCATCGGGTCGAATATATTTAACACGACGCTCATCGTAGGCTGTTCGGCGCTGGTGGCTCCGATGGTGGTGGCCAAGTCCACTGTCAAGAAGGATATCCCCTTTGCCGTTTTTGCCTCCCTGCTGCTGTTCGTACTCTGTTTCGACGATATGGACTCACCTCACCTCTGGGGCAATGAGATAAGCCGTTCCGACGGTCTCATTCTGCTGCTCGGCTTTATGGCATTCATGATCTATACTTTCCATGAGGCCAAGAAGGAAGGGCTGATGCCTACCGAAGAGGAACTGGAGGATAATGCCGAGCTGCCAAAGGACTATTCCCATCTGGGCCGTAACCTTTTCTGGATTGTGTTCGGCTTGGCCTGTCTGATCTTCGGCAGTAATCTGTTCGTCGACGCAGCCACCTACGTCGCTCACCGTTTCGGTGTGCGTCAGAGTGTGATCGGCCTGACCATCGTGGCTGGTGGCACGTCGCTGCCTGAACTCGCCACGAGTGTGGTGGCTGCCTACAAGGGGCGTTCTGCACTTGCCATAGGCAACGTCATTGGTTCCAACGTGTTCAACATCCTGCTCATCCTGGGTCTCACGGCGTTCGTCCATCCCCTGCGCATCATGGGTATCACGATTGTCGACCTGATGGTGCTGCTTGTGAGCATAGGCTTCCTTTGGCTCTTCGCTTTCACCAAGTATTACGTATCCAGGCGGGAGGCTGCAGTTCTTGTAGGCAGTTTCGTGGTCTATATGTGCTGGCTGTTCTACCTCCTTTAAGAAAACACAGGGGTCGATGAATACCCCCTTAAACAAAACAAACAAATGAAAGACAGTAAACAACGTATCAGTGTGCTGTTCATGTTTTACAGCATTCTGTTCTGCGTCTGCCTGATTACGGCAAACGTATTGGAAACAAAGCAAATTTCGTGGGGACCGGCCAACTTCACAGGCGGCCTGCTGGTGTTCCCCGTCAGTTACATCATCAACGACGTGGTCTGCGAAGTGTGGGGTTACCGCCGCACCCGCCTGCTCATCTGGCTCGGCTTCGCCATGAACTTCTTCTTCGTGGCCATGGGTGCCCTTGCCGACTTCATTCCCGGCGCCCCCTACTGGGACCGCAACGAAGCTTTCCACGCCATCTTCGGCCTGGCTCCCCGCATCGCGGCAGCTTCGTTTATCGCCTTCCTGGCAGGCTCGTTCATCAATGCCTACGTGATGAGTCGCATGAAGGTGTCGTCCGCTGGACGTAATTTCTCAGCCCGCGCCGTCCTCAGCACCGTGTTCGGTGAGCTGACCGACTCTATCATCTTCTTCCCTCTGGCATTCAGTTTCGTGCTGCCCTGGGAGGAGATGCCCTCGCTGGTCATCACCCAGGTGCTGCTGAAGAGCTTCTACGAGGTGATAGCCCTGCCCCTCACCATCCGTGTGGTGAAGTTCACGAAGAAACACGACCACGAGGATGTCTACGACAACGGCATTGCGTATAATATTTTTAAGGTGAAAGAACTATGATGAGAGAAGGAGAAGGGCTTCAGGCCCTCGGCCGTAAGACCGAATACAAGATGGACTATGCTCCTGAGGTGCTGGAGACGTTTGAGAACCGTCATCCCGACAACGACTATTGGGTGCAGTTCAATTGTCCGGAGTTCACGTCGCTCTGTCCCATTACGGGCCAGCCCGACTTTGCTGAGATCAAGATCCTCTATATCCCCGGCCAGCGCATGGTGGAGTCGAAGAGCCTGAAGCTCTATCTCTTCTCTTTCCGCAACCACGGCGATTTCCATGAGGACTGCGTGAATACCATCATGAAAGATCTGGTGCGCCTGATGGACCCCAAGTACATTGAGGTCGTCGGGCTCTTCACCCCTCGTGGCGGCATCTCCATCTATCCCTACGCCAACTACGGCCGTCCCGGCACCAAGTATGCCGAGCTGGCCGAGCGTCGCCTCATGGAGTACCATATGGTCCCGACAAGCAGGTAAAATCTTTGTAAAGATTGAAGCGATAGGATTGCCATAAGTAAAACAAGTTGTTTTACTGCCGTTAACATGGCTTCAACGAACGAATAACATGGCTTTATATAAGTAAAACAAGTTGTTTTACCTTAGTGTAGGTAGTGTAAGATTTTAAAGAACCTACATTCGATGTAATAACCTGTATATCAAACAGATATAAGCAAAAGTGTAAGGTTTTTAAAAATCGACCATTTTTCTTGAGGATGTATGGTAGCGTCCTCGCCGCCTTCATCGTTCACACAGATCAAAGTATCACAGTTTTTAAGGGACCCTATCATGTAAAATGAGCAACCGTGATTGGCTGCTCATTTTTAAATATTTGGGTCAACTGCGATGTTGTTACTTGAGGATTATTCAATCATGATATTTGATCTTTATCGGATTCTTCAAGGCATCCTGCCATGTGCCACGAACTATGACGGGCGGCAATGTCTGGGGCTTCTTGTCAGTGGCGGGTGACTGCCCGTCTGTCTTCATGGCGCGCGACTTAGCCGCATTCAGCTCTGACACGAACTGTTCGCGACCCTTGGCGTCAAAATTGACGAAGGTTTCATAGTCATACTTCCAGCCCGCGCCTTCGCTCTCCTTCATGACGTTCTTGTAGATGGCCTCGCGCGACGGAGCGTTGAACGGCATGTCGTTATAGCGCATCATGCTGTTCTCCGTAGGACGGTAGATACCGAACTGGAAACCGCCGCCGCCCTCGTATGCCCCCAGCTTCTCGCCGGTATAGCGGCCGTCGGCTGCGAAGTGCGCCCAGCGCGTCTCCTTCACGTCGGCATGAATGTCGATGTTGGCGCCGAGGCCGTGGTCGCTCCACATCCTCTCGAAATAGTCCTTGGCCTCGTCGGTGGCCGTACTTCCGTTGTTTTCGACATATTCGTCATAGAGCCTGCCTATGCCGTGACCGCCGCCCTCATGGTTGAGGACACGATTGACACCGGTTAGCATCACGGCGACATAGGAATGATCGTCGTACATGGTGGTGTAGCTGCGTCCGCCGTTGAGGGTGTTGTAAATGACGTTCACGCGCAGGGGACGGTCGGGTATCAGGTCCTTCACCTTCTTCGCATAGTTGAACGCGTCGGCATCGCTGGCAATCGCCTGTTGGCAACCCTCAAACATCTCTGCGTTTGGCGACACCGCCTTGACGGCATATACGTTGAAGCGGTCGCGCAGTGAGGTGTATGGCTCATAGGAGAAGAACTGCTCCATGGCCTGTGTCATCTTCTGCTCATAAAAGCCGCCAGGCTCCATGTCTTTGTCGACGAAGCAGTTGCCGACGAACACGATGTCCACACCATTGCCCTTGCTCGCCTTCTGGAGCGTGAGCACCTCACCGTCGCGCGAGAAGTCCGTGGAGGCGTAGGGTGTGAAATCCGCCTTTCCGAACTTCTCGGCCAGCACGTCGAACACTTTCTGGTCGCGCGTACTCGTCCCCCACTGATCCTCCGCCTTGCCATCGTCATCCATGATGCTGGTGAACACGATGTTCCCGTCTTTGTCAATCAGGTTGATGAAGTTCACATAGGCATAATACCAGCCAAAATATTCGGTGAAGGTCTTCGGGTCGAGGTTGAGCCACGAGACATTGTTGGTGTGAATAAACTCATTTATCTCATCGATGTCACCGGGAGCCATGCCCAGCACCTCAAAACCCTTGCTCTTGTAGGAGTCATAGGCTTTCTTCAGCTTGCCCATGAAGTCACCGCGTGCCATCCAGTAGTTAAAGATGAGGGTGTAGGTATTGTTCTTGTAGACATCGGCCGTGTTGAAGGTGTTACCATCCAGATCCCTTACCGGCAGACGGTATCCCGGGATGTCAGGTAAGGTGAGGTGTCCGCTCTGTGGAATGATGCTGTTCCAAATCAGATGAAAGTTCGGGTGGTTGACGATGGCCTCAGGCACCGTGCCACTAAAGTCATTGCCCCAGATGTTCACAGACTTATCATTCATCAGCCTGACAATACCGGAGGGAATATTTCCGGTCATCTGGTTTTCGGAGATATCCAGATAGGAGAAGTAGGGAAGTTCAAATAGTTCCTCCGGCAGTTCGCCTGTCAACTGGTTATTGTATGCCCTAATCTGCAATAGATTGGAATTCCTAATCCAGTCAGAAGGAATCGTACCCGATATCTGGTTCTTCGTCAGATTGCCAGCTTCCCCGTCTGATCCCAGAAAAATTGACGCGATTGGTCCCATCCCCGAGAACACGCCTTTATCGGGCAGTTCACCCTTCAGACTGTTGTTCAACAGATTCAGTTCCCAAACATAGGGGTAACCAAATGTCTTCACGCCGAACCACTCGTCCAGAGGTTTGTCGCTGCACCAGTTCGTGTTGTTTGCCCAGTGGTCGCCGTCCATCGCCTGATAAAACTTGACGAGCGCCTCTCGCGCAGCGGTAAGGCTCTGCTCGGGCGTCTGGAACTCTACGCTTGTCACGTTCTTTATCTCATAAGGCCTGTCGCTTCCCTCGGCCGCAATCCAGACAATCTCGCCATTGACAAGGCGCGGTTCCAGACTGCCAAGCGACAATTCACTGGTGATGCTCTCACCCGAAGCAAGGTTGACTGTGACTGGCTGTCCTTCGTATTCATCCTGTGCCATCGCGCTCACGGCGGTTGCTACAATCATCGTGAACAAAAGGAATATGCGTCTCATCGGTTCAGGTATTTAGCGGTTTTGTTTCCTTTCTTCTCCAAATAGACACCCTTCGGCAGGCTTTTCATGTCCGCTGTACTGCCTATACGGATGCCACTCACATTGTACACCTCTGACGGAGAGTCGTTCCCGTCCATCTTGACAGCCTTAACGGCATCAACACTCTCGAACGTCGTGGTCATCCTCTTGACCTCGATACAGGGGATAGAAACGAATTCACCAAACGAATAAGCCCATAGCCAGCGCACCATCTGGCCGTTGTCATTAGCACTCCTCTCATACCATAAATAGGGTGATGTTTCCGTGATAGGCAACTTGACAACTTCCCCGTTGGTCTTCTCGATACACAGGAATGGTTTTTCAACCGTCTGCGCCATACCGCACTCAGGCAGGAATGCCATCAGCAACAGTAACCAACACCATTTCCTAAAGATTCTTTGTTTCATACGTTTATTGGTTTATTTATAATTTTAGTTTTTTCATCTAATTCCTCAATTTGCTTGCAATGATATGAATGAGAGGATGTGCCTGTTGACACACCCTCTCATTTGTTTGTCGATGATGATTACTGAATCTCCCAGCCGATGGCGGAGGCTCCGAGGACAGCGGCGCTGGCACCGTCGAGACCGCTCACCAGGAACTGGGCCTTGCCCTTGAAGATGTTCATCACGCTGGCGTTGTAAGCCTCGCGGATGGGCTTCATGATCAGCTCGCCGGCCTTCACCATGCCGCCGAAGAAGATGAATGCCTCAGGGGAAGAGAAGGCTGCGAAGTCGGCACAGGCCTCACCCAGCATCTTACCCGTGAACTCGTAGATCTCCTTGGCCATCTCGTCGCCCTTGCCTGCGGCGATGGAGACGTCGAGCGATGTGATCTTCTCGGGGTCGAGCTCGCGCAGCAGACTCGGACGGTCGGTCTTCGACAGCAGCTCACGAGCCGTGCGGGCCACACCCGTAGCAGAGCAGTAGGCCTCCAGGCAGCCTGTACGTCCGCAACCGCAGGAACGGCCTTCCTTGCCGCGCACCATGATTACATGGCCCAGCTCGCCTGCGAAACCGTCGTGGCCGTAGAGCAGCTGGCCGTTCACCACGATGCCAGAGCCCACACCCGTTCCTAATGTGATAACGATGAAGTTCTTCATGCCACGGGCCACGCCATAGACCATCTCACCGATAGCTGCGGCGTTGGCGTCGTTGGTCAGCGCCACGGGGATGCCGCCCAGTCTGTCGCTGAACATCTGTGCCAGGGGCACCACACCGTCCTTTGCCCAGGAGAGGTTGGCGGCGAACTCCACGGTGCCCTTGTAGTAGTTACCGTTGGGGGCGCCGATGCCCATTGCCTTGATCTTCTCGATGCCGCCCACCTGGTCGATGATCACAGGCAGGGCTTCCATACAGGCATCGACATAGGCCTCGGCCGTCGGGTAGTTGCCGGTCTTAATGGCTGTCGTTGCCTTGATTTCACCACGGGCATCCACGATGCCGAAAACGGAGTTCGTTCCTCCCAAGTCCAAGCCGATAACATACGGCTTCATTGCGTTCTGTTCGTTCATATTATTATGGTTTTATGTCTATAATTAATTATTTGGCCACAAAGTTACGAATTCTTTACTTCTTATGTCCTTTTGCAAAGATACGTCATTTCTTCCATACGTGCATGTAAAAGAATGTATTTTTCTATTTCTTTAACAAATCTGCAAAAACAGGCCAATAATGCTGATGTCATTCTGAATGAGGAGCCTTTTCCGACAATTATTTCCTTTGGAACAAAAAGATTTATGCCGAAACTGTCGCTCGTTTCGATATATTTTCGTACCTTTGCACCCGATATGCCGATACATATACCTATTAATATATTGGATTTCATCTTTAAGGGAATCCTTATCGGGATGATTGCCAGTGCTCCGATGGGGCCTGTGGGCATACTCTGTGTGCAACGGACGCTGAACAAGGGACGCTGGTATGGGCTTGCCACAGGCATCGGGGCTGCGGCCAGCGACATCATCTACGCCGGCTTCGCGGGTTTCGGTATGTCGTTCGTGATGGACTTGATCAACAACGACCAGAACCGTTTCTATCTGCAGATATGCGGTAGCGTGATGCTGCTGTGCTTCGGACTGTACACATATAAGAGCGATCCTACGCGGAAGATGCACCAGTCAGGGCAACAGAAGGGTACGCTGTGGTATAACTCATGGACGGCCTTCCTCGTGACGTTCTCCAATCCGCTGATCATCTTCCTCTTCCTCGCCATGTATGCGCAGTTCGCCTTTGTGCTGCCCGACCATCCTTTTGAGATGCTGGTGGGCTTTGCCAGTATCGTGGGAGGGGCTCTGCTGTGGTGGTGGGGACTGACGTGGCTGGTGGACAGAATCCGGACGAAGTTTGATACGGCTGGTATTCGCATCATCAACCAGATTATCGGCGTGGCGGTGATTGTGGGTAGCGTGCTGATGCTGTTGGGAACGACCACGAACCTGTTGAGGTTCTTTTAATTTAAGGGAAGTTAAAGGGAAGTTAAAAGGAAGTTATAGGGAAGTTAAAGGGACGAATGTTTGTAGCACAGGAATTAAGGAAGAAGAATATTGCCGAATACCTGCTGTATATGTGGCAGGTGGAGGATACGATAAGGGCGTTCGACTGCTCGCTGTCGAGAATAAGACGGGAGTATGTGGAACGCTTCGATTATACAGAGGAACAGAAGGAAGAGGAGGTTGACTGGTTCGGGAACCTCATCAGGATGATGAACCAGGAGGGCTGTCGCGAACAGGGACACCTGCAGATCAACAAGGTGACGATGCAGACGCTCACGGATCTGCACGACCAGCTGCTGGCCTCGACGAAGTTCCCGTTCTACAATGCGGAGTACTATAAGGTGCTGCCGTTTATCGTGGAACTGCGTAATCGTGGTGCCAACAAGGAGGAAAACGAGATCGAGACGTGTTTTAACTCGCTCTACGGTGTGATGTTGTTGCGTCTGCAGAAGAAGGATATCACGCCTGATACCGCCCACGCCGTGAAGGAGATTTCGACCTTCATCGGCATGCTTAGTGATTATTATAAGAAAGACAAAGAAGAAGGCTTGAAATTTGAATAGTATGATTATAATAACGACAACTTTGACAACTCAGACAACTTTTGCCTACGACGGCAACTGCCGTCTGCGGGACGAAATCAAAATAGTTGTCTAAGTTGTTTAAGTTGTCGTAAGTAATAATTTGTTGTATGAAGATATTGATTACGGGCTGTAATGGCCAATTGGGAAACGAGATGCAGCTGCTGGAGAAGGTGAATCCCCAGCATACCTATTTTAATACGGACGTGGCTGAGTTGGACATCACCGACCAGCAGGCTGTCGAGGCGTTCGTCAGTGAGAATGAGATTGACGGCATCGTGAACTGTGCTGCTTATACCGCAGTGGACAAGGCCGAGGCCAACGAGGAACTGGCACGACTGCTCAACGCTACAGCCCCGGGGTATCTGGCAAAGGCTGTCGGTGACCGTGGCGGTTGGATGATACAGGTGTCGACGGATTATGTGTTCGACGGAACGAAGTACAAACCCTATGTGGAGACGGACCCCGTCTGTCCGAACAGCGTCTACGGCTCGACGAAACTCGAAGGTGAGGAGAGCGTGATGAAGGGGTGTGAGAACACGATGATCATCCGCACGGCCTGGTTGTACTCTACGTTTGGCAACAACTTCGTAAAGACGATGATCCGTCTGGGTAATGAGAAGCCGGAACTGGGCGTGATCTTCGACCAGATCGGTACGCCGACCTACGCCCGTGACCTCGCCGTGGCTATCTTCGAAGCCATCAACCAAGGCGTGAAGCCGGGAATCTATCACTTTAGTAATGAGGGCGTTATATCGTGGTATGACTTCACGAAGGCCATCCACCGTATTGCAGGCATCACCACCTGTCATGTGCGTCCGCTCCACACAGAGGAGTATCCTACACCCGCCAACCGTCCGCACTACTCGGTGCTCGATAAAACCAAAATCAAACAGACCTACAGCCTCGAGATTCCCTACTGGGAGGAAAGTCTCGCCGAGTGTATAGGAGTTTTAATGGCACAACAATGATGATTAATAACGACAACGATGACAACTTAGACAACTCTTTGCCTACGACGGTAACTGCCGTCTGCGGAGTCAGACAGGCTCAGAAAAGTTGTCTTAGTTGTTTTGGTTGTCGTTAGAAATAAAACCAAATTGTCGTAAAGAACAGAAAGATGCAACAAGAAATAGACAGAAGGCGGACATTTGCGATTATCTCGCACCCGGATGCCGGTAAGACCACGCTGACGGAGAAATTCCTGCTGTTCGGAGGACAGATACAGGTGGCTGGTGCCGTGAAGAACAATAAGATCAAGAAAACCGCCACTTCGGACTGGATGGACATAGAGAAGCAGCGTGGTATCTCGGTGTCGACATCGGTGATGGAGTTCGACTACCAGCCCGAAGACTCAGACATAGAATATAAGGTGAACATCCTCGACACGCCTGGTCACCAGGACTTCGCCGAGGATACTTTCCGTACGCTGACAGCCGTTGACTCTGCCATCATTGTGGTGGACGGCGCGAAGGGTGTGGAGACGCAGACGAGAAAGCTGATGACCGTCTGCCGTATGAGGAAGACGCCCGTCATCATCTTCATCAACAAGATGGACCGTGAGGGACGTGATCCCTTCGACCTGCTCGACGAACTGGAACAGGAACTGGAGATCAAGGTGAGACCGCTGTCGTGGCCCATCAACCAGGGTGCGAAGTTCAAGGGCGTGTATAATATCTACGAGCAGAAACTCGACCTCTTCACCCCCGACAAACAGCGTGTGACGGACAAGGTGGAGGTAGACATCGACAGCGAGGAACTCGACAGCAGGGTGGGTGAGGACAATGCCGCCAAACTGCGTGAGGACCTGGAACTGGTGGATGGCGTCTATCCTGAGTTCGACGTTGAGAGCTATCGTGCGGCAGAGGTCGCTCCGGTGTTCTTCGGCTCGGCACTGAACAACTTCGGTGTGCAGGAACTGTTGAACTGCTTTGTGGAGATTGCGCCATCGCCCCGTCCGACGAAGGCTGAAGAGCGCGACGTACAGCCGGAGGAACCCAAGTTCACTGGCTTCATCTTCAAGATTACCGCGAATATCGATCCCAACCACCGCTCGTGTATCGCCTTCTGTAAGGTGTGCAGCGGTCAGTTCCGTCGTAACCAGCCATATCTCCATGTGCGTCAGGGGAAGACGATGCGCTTCACCTCGCCCACACAGTTCATGGCCCAGCGCAAGAGTACCATCGATGAGGCGTGGCCAGGGGATATCGTAGGCCTGCCAGATACGGGCGGTATCTTCAAGATAGGTGACACGCTGACAGAGGGTGAGCAGTTGCACTTCAGGGGCCTGCCTTCATTCTCGCCGGAACTGTTCAAGTATATCGAGAATGACGACCCGATGAAGTCGAAGCAGCTTCAGAAGGGCATCGACCAGCTGATGGACGAGGGTGTGGCACAGTTGTTCGTCAACCAGTTCAACAACCGCAAGATCATCGGCACCGTAGGCCAGTTACAGTTTGAGGTGATACAATATCGTCTGGAGAACGAGTATAACGCAAAGTGCCGCTGGGAGCCTGTACATCTGTACAAGGCCTGTTGGATAGAGAGCGACGATGATCAGGAGTTGGAGAACTTCAAGAAGCGCAAGTACCAGTATATGGCGAAGGACAAGGAGGGTCGCGATGTGTTCCTGGCCGACTCTGGCTATGTGCTGTCGATGGCGCAGGAGGACTTCAAGCATATCAAGTTCCATTTCACAAGCGAGTTCTAAGCGTATGAGAAAGGTCCTCCTTCTTGTTCTGTTGATGGCGCCTCTGTTGGCGTTGGCTCAGATTTCCGGCGTGGTCGTCGACGAATCGGATGGAGGTCCCGTGCCCTATGCGACCATCCAGTACAAAGGAAACCGTGTGTCGGCCATTGCCGACGGTCAGGGCCGTTTCCGCATAGAGCGTCACAATGGTTGGCGACTCACTATCAGTTCGGTGGGCTATCGTGAACAGGTGATCAATGTGAATCCTCAGACGCCGGCTCATATCACGATTCGTCTAGCCTCCGACAATCGCACCCTCAGCGAGGTCACCGTCAAGTCGAAGAAGAACTCCCGTTACCGCCGCAAGGATAATCCTGCCGTAGAGCTGATGCGTAAGGTGATAGCCAACAAGAAGAAGGCCGACCTGAAGCGTCACGACTACTATCGCTACCAGAGCTATCAGAAGATAGCCCTCGGCCTGAACGACCTGAAGCCTGAGACGCTGGAGAAAGGCTTCTTCAAGCGATACCCGTGGTTGCGCGAGCAAGTGGATACCAGCCAGTATACCGATAAGATGGTGCTGCCGCTGACGGTTGACGAGATGGTGACCGAACAACTCTGGCGTAAGGACCCCAAGGCCGAGCGCACGATCGTGAAAGGTACGAAGTCGAGTGGTGTGAACGATCTGTTCCAGACGGGTGAGATCCTGACGACGGTGATGCGCGAGACGTTCGCCGACGTTGATATCTACGATGATTATATCCTGCTGATGCGCCATAAGTTCAGTTCGCCCATCGGTCGCGATGCCATTCAGTTCTACCGCTTTTACATCACCGACACCGTCTATGTGGGTGCCGACCGCTGCATCCAGCTCGATTTCCTGCCTAATAACCAGCAGGACTTCGGTTTCCGTGGGCAGATATACATCATTGCTGACACGACCTATCATTATCAGGTGAAGCGCTGTGAGCTGTACATCCCCCGTTCGAGCGACGTGAACTGGGTGGAGTCGATGCAATGTATGCAGGAGTTCTCGATGCAGGACAACGGCGAGTGGCTGCTCACCATCGATGATATGGTCGTGGAGCTCATGCTCACCGACTTCATCCAGAAGGGTGTGGTGACGCGTACGACCCGTAAGACTGACTTCTCGTTCGATCCGATAGACGATAAACGCTTTAAGAAGAAAAACCCGCTGCAGGTGGAGCCTGGCTCCGACAACCGTAGTGAGGCCTTCTGGCAGGAGCACCGTCAGGTGGAGTTTACCAAGAGTGAGCAGGGGATGTCTGGTTTCCTGACTCACCTAGAGCAGCTCAAAGGCTTCAAGTACGTCATCTTTGTGCTCAAGGCCCTCGTAGAGAACTATCTCGAGACAGGCTCTCGCGAAAAACCCAGCAAGTTTGACGTGGGACCTATCAACACCGCTATCTCGCAGAATTTCTATGACGGACTCCGTTTCCGTCTTGGAGGACAGACGACAGCCAATCTTAACCCTCATCTGTTCTTCAAAGGTTATGCTGCCTATGGTACAAAGAAGCACGAGAAATACTATAATGTCGAGTTGACGTATTCGATCACGCCGAAGCATTATCTGCCACAGGAGTTCCCCGTCAACAACATCATCTTCTCCTCGAAGCGCGACGTGGCCCTGCCAAGCGACAAGTACGCCGTCAACGACAAGGACAATGTGTTCGCCTCGTTCAAGGTTCACGACATCGACAAGATGTTCATGTATAACAGCCAGCGGCTGGCCTACGAATACGAGACCTCTACGCACTGGCGCTTTACTGCCGACCTGAAGACCGAGCGCATCGATCCCATTGGGTCCATCGTTCTCCAGCCCGTCGACGCCACAGCCGAGCCGCTCGATAAGATGCGATACACGGAGTCGACCTTCGGTATCCGCTACGCTCCTGAAGAGAAGTTCATCAACACCAAGCAGCGTCGCCGTACCACAAATAAGGATGCGTGGTACGCACAGTTGCAGCACACCATCGGATACCAAGGACTGCTTGGCGGTGAGTATGCCTACAACTATACTGAGTTCGAGTGGTTCCGTCGCACGTGGCTGCCCATGAGCTGGGGTAAGATTGACACACGACTGCGCCTCGGGATGCAGTGGAACCAGGTGCCATGGCCTCTGTTGCCGATGCCTCAGGCCAACCTCTCGTATGTGGTTGTGCCGCAGCTGTTCAACATGATCAACAATATCGAGTTCCTCAACGACCGTTTTGCCTCGCTGATGTTCACATGGGAGATGGGTGGTAAGATCTTCAACCGCATCCCCCTGCTCCGCAAGCTTAAGTGGCGTGAGATCCTCGAGTTCAAGGGCCTCTGGGGCACGCTCTCGGATAAGAACAATCCCTATCTGCTTGAGAACCAGTCGAGCAGACGACTGATGGTCTTCCCCACGAACAGCTACATCATGAACAGCCGTCGGCCCTATTTCGAGTATGCCGTTGGTGTGCAGAATATCTTCAGTCTCATACAGATTGAGTACGTCCACCGCATCAACTACAATTATCTGCCCACGGCCGCGAAGCACGGCATCCGTTTTACCATCAATCCGACGTTCTGATGTCTTTATAAGAGAATAAGTATTTAAAAAAGAAATAATATGGAAAAGACTAAATGTTTAATTATAGGCAGTGGCCCTGCGGGCTATACGGCTGCCATTTATGCCTCGAGGGCGAATCTCAGTCCTGTTGAGTATTGCGGCATGCAGCCTGGCGGTCAGCTGACACAGACCACAGAGGTGGAGAACTTCCCAGGCTATCCACAGGGAGTGGATGGTAACCAGATGATGATGGACCTTCGCGAACAGGCAGAGCGTTTTGGCACTGATATCCGCGACGGCGAGATCGTGAAGGTGGACTTCTCGAAGGCTCCTTATATTTGTACAGCCGGTGACGGTACGGAGATTGCTGCCGATACCGTGATCATTGCTACGGGCGCCTCCGCCAAATACCTCGGGCTCGATGATGAGCGTAAGTACAACGGAATGGGTGTCTCGGCCTGTGCCACATGCGACGGCTTCTTCTATCGTAAGAAGACGGTGGCAGTTGTGGGTGGCGGTGATACAGCCTGTGAGGATGCGCTCTATCTGTCGGGATTGGCCAAGAAAGTGTACCTGATTGTCCGCAAGCCCTATCTGCGTGCCTCGAAGGTGATGCAGCAGCGGGTGATGGAGCGTGAGAATATTGAGATACTCTTTGAGCACAACACACTGGGACTCTTCGGAGAGAATGGTGTGGAGGGTGCTCATCTGGTGAAGCGTAAGGGTGAGGCTGACGAGACATTGGTCGATATCGCCATCGACGGCTTCTTCCTTGCCATAGGCCATAAGCCCAATACAGATATTTTCAAGGAGTGGCTGGAGACAGACGAGGTGGGATATCTGAAGAAGATAAACGGTACGCCTGAGACCAAGATACCTGGTGTGTTCGTGGCAGGCGACTGTGCTGATCCCGTGTTCCGTCAGGCTATCTCCGCAGCCGGCTCTGGTTGTCAGGCTGCCATATTGGCTGAGCGTTATCTTTTGGAGCAATGAATAGGGAAGAAGATATCAGGAATGCCGTAGAGACGATGCGTAAGGGTGGGGTGATACTCTATCCTACTGACACCGTGTGGGGTATAGGCTGTGATGCCACTAACGCCGATGCCGTGAAACGGGTGTATGAGATCAAGCAGCGTGACGACTCGAAGGCATTGATTTGTCTTGTGGACTCTGATGCCCGTATGCAGCGGTATTTCCGCTCTGTGCCTGAGGTGGCGTGGCAACTCATCGACAGCCTGAAAGATGGTGATGTGAAACCGACGACCCTGATACTCGATGGTGCCGTAAACCTCGCAGAGAACCTGATTGCCGAGGATGGCAGTGTGGGCATCCGTATCACTAACGAGACGTTCTCGAAGGAACTCTGCTACCGTTTTCAGAAGGCCATTGTGTCTACCTCTGCCAATATCAGCGGAGAGCCGGCCGCACAGAACTACTGTGACATAGACCCGAGAATCCTTGAGGCTGTGGACTACGTATGCTGGAGCCGTCGGCAGGAGCACAAGCCACACACCCCGTCGAGCATCATCCGCCTGAGGGAGAACGGGGAAGTGGAGATTATCAGGAAGTAAAACGATTAGAGAATAGTGGAGGCGGCGATTGTAGATAGACGACCATTATGGCTTCAACGGCTGCATGAGTGGCGGGTGGAGCATGTCAGCGAGAAGATGTTCATGATCATCCTCGCGCTGATTGTCGGCTTCTTTGCTGCCGTAGCCGCTTTTGTACTTCACTGGATTATTAATCAGATTGTGTATGTGCTGACCAGTCACTTCAATCGCACTGGTGCCAACTGGCTCTATCTGGTTTATCCTGTGGTGGGTATCTACCTGACATCACTCTTCGTCAGGTATATCGTCAAGGATAATATCTCACACGGCATTACACGTATCCTCTATGCCATCTCGTCGAACAGGTCCCGATTAAAATCTCATAACTGCTGGTCGTCGGTCATCGCCTCGGCCATCACCATCGGCTTTGGTGGTTCTGTGGGAGCCGAGGCTCCTATCGTTCTGACGGGTTCCGCCATCGGCTCGAACCTCGGCAAGCTGTTCCGCATGGACCGTAAGATGCTGATGACACTTGTGGGCTGTGGTGCGGCTGGTGCCATTGCGGGTATCTTCAAGGCTCCGATAGCCGGACTGGTATTTACGCTTGAGGTGCTGATGATCGACATGACGATGTCGGCATTACTGCCGATTCTCGTCTCGTGTGTGACGGCCACTTGTTTCATCTATATCTTCAGCGGCGACGCAGCACTTTTCACGTTCCATCTCGACAGTGAGTGGTCCGTGCAGCGTATACCGGCTTGTGTGCTTCTGGGCATCACCTGCGGACTCATCTCCCTCTATTTCATCCGGATGATGGGCAGTTGCGAGAATGTGTTTGCGAAATTCAAGGAGCATCCCTATATCCGGCTCGCCATCGGAGGTACGGTGCTGAGTCTGCTCATCTTCCTCTTTCCCGCTCTCTACGGTGAGGGATACAGTAGCATCAACCTGTTGTTGAATGGTCAGACGGAGGCCGACTGGGATATGATACTCAACAACTCTCTGTTCTCAGGACAAGGGTCGATGTTGATACCTTATATCGCCTTGGTGCTGCTGACGAAGGTGATAGCCACTTCTGCGACTAACGGCGGTGGGGGCTGTGGCGGTACGTTTGCGCCCTCGTTGTTCGTAGGCTGCTTCACGGGCTTTCTCTTCTCCCGACTTTGGAATATCCAGCAGATAGGTGTCTATATCCCGGAGAAGAATTTCTCGCTGTTGGGAATGGCTGGGGTGATGTCGGGTGTGATGCATGCTCCGTTGACGGGCGTCTTCCTTATTGCGGAACTGACGGGTGGCTACTCGATGTTCATGCCGCTGATGATCGTCAGTGTGTGCGCCTATCTGACCATTATCATTTTTGAACCTCATAGTATCTACGGCTCACGTCTGGCCCGTCAGGGGAAACTGATCACGCACCATACCGACCACGCCGTACTGACGCTGATGAACCTCGACTCGGTGATTGAGAAGGATTATCTCTCTGTGACCCCTGATATGGAGCTGGGACAGATTGTTCACAAGATCAGCCGCAGCCATTCTACCGTACTCCCTGTACTTGATGCTGGTGGGATGCTGATGGGAGAGATTGATATCATGAAGATCCGCAATGTGTTGTTCCGAATCGAACTGTATCACCATTTCACGGCCTCACAGTTGATGACGGAGCCCAAGGCCCTGCTCAGCGATGCCACGCCGATGGCGGATGTAATGCACTCCTTCGACCGGACAGGGGCCAACTGGCTCCCAGTGCTGGATGCGGAAAGTCACCTGAAGGGCTATATCTCCCGTCAGCGCATCTACACGATGTATCGCAAGATGGTGGCGGATATGAGTGAAGACTAAGCGGCCTGCGGCCTAAATGATAAATGATGAATGATAAATGATAATGGTGATTGCGTATGACTCAAGATAATATCCTTTTAGATAAAAGCATCGATTTTGCTATTAGAATGACAAAATGCTATAAATATCTTATGGAAGTAAAGAACGAATACATTATTTCTAAGCAGATGTTTCGTAGTGGAACAAGTATTGGTGCAAATATTCATGAGGGTGTGCAGGCTCAGAGTAAGGCTGATTTTATAAGTAAGTTAAGTATAGCTCTAAAGGAGGCTACAGAAACATCTTATTGGCTTGTTGTACTTAATAGGGCAGGTTATATGGATGAAAAATTGTATTCATCGCTGAAGACGGATTTGGATTCTATTATCCGTATTTTGGTATCATCTATTAAGACGTCTAAAAAGAATATGGCCTAAAATAATTTATCATTCATCATTTATCATTTATCATTTAGCGTATGCGAAAAGAGGACTTAAGAATCGTGTTTATGGGGACGCCGGAGTTCGCTGTGGAGACGCTGAAGGCTCTGGTGGAGAATCATTTTAATGTGGTGGCTGTTGTGACACAGCCCGATAAGGCGGTTGGCCGTCATCAGACGGAGGTGCAGCCCTCTGAAGTGAAGAAATATGCCTTAGAACATCATCTGCCAGTACTCCAGCCGGAGAAGATGAAAGATCCTGAGTTTGTTGAAGCTTTGCGCAGTTATCAGGCAAACCTGCAGGTGGTGGTTGCTTTCAGGATGCTGCCAGAGGTGGTGTGGGATATGCCGAAGTATGGCACCTTCAATGTCCATGCTGCCCTGTTGCCGCAGTATCGCGGTGCTGCCCCCATTAACTGGGCCGTCATCAATGGTGAGACGCAGACGGGTGTCACCACTTTTTTTCTGGACAAGGATATCGACACAGGTCGTGTCATCATGCAGAAGTCTTTCGACATCCCTGATACGGCTGATGTCGAGTATGTGTATGACGGGCTGATGCATCTTGGCGCGGAAATCTGTCTGGAGACCATACAGCTATTGATGGACGCCGACGGCTATCCAGAAAGCATCCCTCAGGAGGACTTGATGGGAAACGTGAAGCGTCTCTATGATGCCCCAAAGCTTTTCAAGAGTAATTGTGAGATCGACTGGAGTCGTCCTTCTAAGCGTATCTATGATTTCATACGCGGGCTCAGCCCATATCCGGGTGCGTGGACAACGTTGCTGGGACCTGACGGTAAAACTGTCGACCTGAAGATCTTCAAGACCACGAAGACGGAGAAGAATCCTGGTATGCGCCCTGGTATGATTGTCGTGTATAAAGGCGTACTCTATATCACGACAGGCGATTTCCTGCTTCAGATTGATGAGCTCCAGATGGCAGGTAAGAAACGGATGTCGGCCCGTGACTTCCTCAATGGCAATAAAAATTTTGATAAATATACAATAAAGTGATAAGTGTTAGCGTTTCTAAGGTATAAAACAATTCATCAAAACGTTTTTGCCTATGAAGCATTTTACTCCCGAATCATTCAAACCCCGCGAGCAGACGCTCGACATTATCCGGCAGTTCGCTTACACCTACCGCGTAAAAAACAATAAACAGGCTCAGTGCCTGAACTGACAAGGATTATGGCAATAGTATCACCTTCATTGCTCGCTGCCGACTTCCTCCATCTCGACCGCGACATCGACATGATCAACCGCAGTGATGCCGACTGGCTTCACCTCGATGTGATGGACGGTTCCTTCGTCCCCAATATCTCCTTTGGCTTCCCTGTCCTTGAGGCAGTGGCCAAGGCCTGTAAGAAACCCCTCGATGTGCATTACATGATAGAGCGGCCTGAGCGTTACATCCAGCAGACCGCCAAGCTTGGCGCGATGATGATGAACGTGCATTATGAGGCTTCGCTGCATCTGCATCGTACCGTGCAGGAGATTCACAATGCCGGGATGAAAGCCGGTGTGACGCTGAATCCTTCCACACCGGTCTCTGTGCTTGAGGATATCCTCGGCGACGTCGAGATGGTGCTGCTCATGAGCGTCAATCCGGGTTTCGGCGGACAGAAGTTCATCGAGAACACCATCGACAAGGTGAAGCGCCTGCGTCGTATGATTGAGGAAAAAGGTTTGTCGACGCTCATCGAGGTCGACGGCGGCGTACAGGGTGAAACGGCTCCACGTCTTGTGGCGGCGGGTGTCAATGTGCTGGTAAGCGGCAGTTATGTGTTCAACGCCGCTAATCCCGAGCAGATCATTAGTTCATTAAGGAGCCTCTGACTCCAGACTCCTGATTTACTCCAACACTAGGTTGACACCGTGCTGGTGTGTCAGTTTCCTCAGATTGATGAGGGCATAGCGCATGCGTCCGAGTGAGGTATTGATGCTCACACCCGTGATTTCTGCTATTTCCTTGAATGATAGTTCCTGGTAGTATCTCATGAACACCACTTCGCGCTGCTGTTCCGGCAGTGCCTCCATCAGTTTCTTCACGTCGCGCAGCACCTGGGCATTGGCCATCTCGCTCTCGCGGTTGCTATCCATGACCAAGTTGCTGTTCAGGTTCGACAAGTCGTTGTCCTTCGTAGGCTCCACGATGCGGCTGCTCTTCTGGGCACGGTAATAGTCGATGATCACGTTGTGAGCCACTCGTGTCAGCCACCAGAAGAACTTCCCCGTATCGGTATATCTGCCATTTTGCATCTTGGTGATCACTTTCAGGTAAGTCTCCTGAAACAGGTCATTGGCCAAATCCTCATCCTTCACTACATACATGATGTAGTTGAAGATTTTGTCCTGACTCCGCGAAAGTAATTCATCGAATGCACGGTTATTGCCATTGATGTAAGATAATGCCAACTCTTCGTCGGTCATACTTTCTAACGTACTCATATACTCTTAAATTTGTATTTGAGTAAAGTTTGTTTCTATAGGCAATAATCTTTTAAATTGTTAATAATCTGGGGCAAAAGTAGGTATTTTTGTTGAAACTGCCAAATTTTTTTGCAAAAAAACATCAAAAAGGCCATAATCTACCATATTTTTACTATCTTTGCACTATAAAACTATCTATAAAGATGCTAAAACTATTTGTACCGGGGCGCTTGTGCCTCTTTGGAGAACATACTGACTGGGCAGGTCACTATCGTACGATGAATGCCAATATCGCACCTGGTGCGGCCATCGTGACAGGTATCGAGCAGGGTATCTATGCCGAAGTCGAGAAATCAAGCATTTTTGAACTTTACAGCAAGGCTCCAGAAATCAATGATGTGTGGCAGGACTTCTCTTGTCGCATGGACGAGATGGAACTGAAGCGCATCGCCAAGTCGGGCTCCTTCTTCAGCTATTGTGCCGGTGTCGCCTCTTATATGCTGGAATGGTACAAGGTTGGCGGTGTGCGTATCCGCATCACTTCGATGACGCTTCCCATGAAGAGTGGCCTCTCCAGCTCTGCCGCCATTTGTGTCCTTGTTGCGCGTGCGTTCAATTTATTATATAATCTGAATCTGAACACCTTGGGCGAGATGAACATCGCCTATGTCGGTGAACTCCGTACCTCGAGTCGCTGCGGACGTCTCGATCAGGCCTGTGCCTTTGGTGTGAAACCGAATCTCATGACGTTCGACGGTGATGAGATCGAGGTGCGTTCGCTGAACGTGAAGAAACACCTCTACTGGGTCTTCGCCGACCTCTGTGCCGAGAAAGACACCATCCGTATCCTCTCTGACCTTAACAAAGCCTATCCCTTCCCCAATAGCGATGCGGAGCGGGCTGAGCATGAGGCCCTGGGAGAGCAGAATCTGGAGATCGTCAACCGCGCCATCAAATTCATGGCTGAGGGTGATGCCGAGTCACTGGGACGTTTGATGACCGAGGCGGAGGCACTTTTCGACGAGAAAGTGGCTCCGATGTCGCCCGCCCTCTGGTCGCCTAAGTTGCATAGTGTGCTGCAAGATCCCATCATCCAGCCGATGGTATGGGGAGGCAAGGGCGTAGGCTCCCACGGCGACGGTTCCGTGCAGTTCCTTGCCCGCAGCGAGGAGGCTCAGCAGCAGCTTGTGGCCTATCTCAACGATCATGGCATGAAAGCATACTCGCTCACATTGAAGCCCGTCCATACCGTGCGTCGTGCTATCATTCCAGTGGCAGGCTTCGGCACACGACTATATCCCGCCACCCGTGCACTGAAGAAGGACTTCTTTCCTATACCCTGTCCCGATGGGATGGTGCGCCCTGTCATCCTCATCTTGTTAGAGGAACTAGTGCAGAGCGGCATCGAGGAGATTTGTCTGGTGCTTGGTTCTGAAGAGGAGCGTCAGCAGTATGCCGACTTCTTCGAGCACCCGTTGTCAGATGAACACCTGCGGAAACTCAATCCCGAGGCTCAGGAGTACGAGAATCACATCCTCGACATAGGCAAGCGTCTGCACTACGTTTACCAGCGCGAGAAGCGAGGCTTCGGTCATGCCGTCTATCAGGCTGCTCAGTTTGCGGGCAACGAGCCCGTGTTGTTGCTGCTCGGTGATACGCTTTATCGCAGTGACTCTAATAAGCCATGTGCGTTGCAGATGGTGGAGGGCTATGAGCAGTACAACTGTCTGATGGTCAGCATCCATCCTATTCCGCTGGCTGAGGTGAGCCGTTATGGTATCTTGCACGGTGTGTGGGAAGACAAGGGCCGCACGATACTCAATGTCGGTACGATGGTCGAGAAACCCAAGGCCAGCTATGCAGAGGATTTCCTCGGTGTCCGAAACAAAGATGGTGAGAAAGAGTACTACAGCGTCTTCGGTCAGTATATCCTTACTCCAGAGGTCTTCGCCCAGTTGCATGAGGACATCATGCAGCGTGAGATTGAAGGTGACCACGTCAGCGAGATAGAACTCACCTCTGCCCTCGAGGCCGTTCGCAAGCGCAGTGGTATGATAGGTGTCCGGCTGCAGGGCCGCATGTATGACATGGGTAATCCTGCTGCCCTCAGCCGTTGCGTGGAGGAATACTCTAAATAAAAACATATCCCCTGTTGCTGCCAACGGGGGATATGTTTTGAGGTACACGTTTTCTTTATCGGATATATTCCTCGGCGCGGCGGAGGAGATACTGACCGTAGTCGTTCTTGGCCATGGGCTTGGCAATCTCAATGAGTCGCTCCTTGGTGATCCATCCACGCTTGTAGGCAATCTCTTCCAGACAAGCAACCTTCAGGCCCTGACGCTTCTCGATGACCTCAATGAATGTTGAGGCCTCGGAGAGGGAATCATGGGTTCCGGTGTCGAGCCAGGCAAAACCGCGCTGCAGTGTCTGCACGAGCAGGTTCTTTTGTTCCAAGTACTTCTGGTTGACGGTGGTAATCTCCAGTTCTCCACGGGCAGAGGGCTTGATGTTCTTGGCGATCTCCACCACACTGTTGGGATAGAAATAGAGTCCTACAACCGCATAGTTTGACTTTGGTTTTGCGGGTTTCTCCTCGATGCTGAGACAGTTGCCGTCCTTGTCGAACTCTGCTACGCCATAGCGCTCGGGGTCGTTGACCCAGTAGCCGAACACGGTGGCGTGGTTGTTCTGCTCAGCGCTGATGACAGCCTGCTTGAGCATACCGGTAAAACCACTACCATAGAAAATGTTGTCACCCAGCACCAGACAGACACAGTCGTCGCCGATGAACTTCTCGCCGATGATGAAGGCCTGTGCCAGTCCGTCGGGAGATGGCTGCTCCGCATATTCGAAGCGCACACCGAGGTCGGAGCCGTCGCCAAGCAGTCGCTTGAAGCCGGGCAGGTCGTAAGGTGTGGAGATGATCAGGATCTCACGGATGCCGGCGAGCATCAGCGTGGAGATGGGGTAGTAGATCATGGGTTTGTCGAAGATGGGGATCAGCTGCTTGCTGATGCCTTTGGTGATGGGGTACAGGCGTGTGCCTGAACCTCCTGCTAATACAATACCTTTCATACGTTTAATAGAATTTTGGGTGCAAAGATACAAATTTTTCACTATTCACCATTAACTATTCACTTTTTTTCGTACCTTTGCAGGCGATTTTTATTATTTAGCAAACAATTATGGGATTTTGGAATAAGATTTTTGGAAAGAAAGACGACCAGAAGGTGGGCGGCATGGAAGATTTCATGACCCTTATCCGCGTCTACTTTCAGGCATCGCTGGCAGCTGACCTGGGTATCTCAAACCTGGCGGCACTGCCCGACCTGCGTGTCTTCAAGACCACACTGAAGGTGCCTACGGTGAATAATAAGTTAGGCGTAGGTGAGCGTAGCCGCTGCAAGAACATGCTGAAGTCGATGTATCAGATGGATGATGCCTTCTTCAAGGAGATAGACCAGAGCCTGCATCGCCGCTGTAAGAAAGTGCAGGATGCGCAGACCTATCTGCTGCAATTCCAGGGCTTTACGCAGGACATCATGATGCTTACCGGAAACCTGATGAAGTTCAAGCTTCGTCTGCCGGGATTCATGAAGAAAGTGCTCTACGGAATGACCGAGAAGACGGTGAACGATATCTTCAACAAGAACGATTTCAAGGAGCCGGATGTGCTGAAGACGGTAGTCTCGGTTCGTGAATATAACCGTCGTCTGGGTTTCTCACAGAAGTGGGTGACCGACTTCGTGTATCGTGTGGTGATGCTCGCCAAGAAAGAGCCCAGGAAGAAGAGTGATGATTAAAAAATATTAAAATGTCGGCTTTAAAGCAGATATTTTAATAATTTTGCTTTACCTTTGTACTCCAAATAGTTACGTTAATGAATCCAAGCGAGAAGACATTGACCGATTTCGAGACCCGTGTGCGGCAGATGATACTCCAGTTTCAGGAACTGAAGAAGGAGAATGGTCGTCTGCAGGATCTGCTTAGTGAGCAGGCACATGAGATAGACGAACTGAAGGCTAAGGTTGCTCAGGCGGAAAACGACTATAACTCATTGAAGATGGCCCGTATGCTTGAAATCTCTGACGGTAATCTGGAAGAGGCGAAGGAGCGTCTCGCGAAGATGATACGGCAGGTCAACAAGTGTATTGCCATCCTGAGTAACGAACAGTAAACTTGCTATACAATGGCAGAAGTGAACAATGAGAAACTACATATACGGTTGCACGTCTACAACGAAGATATCGAAGTGACGGTGAACCGCGCCGATGAGGAACTCTACCGTAAGGCCGCCAAACTCATCACTGCCCGTTATAATGCCTATTCGCAGGCTTATAAGGGGAAGAAGGGTGAGCATACCATCGCGCTGATGACGCTGATCGACATCGCGCTGATGTATGAGAGGGAGCGCGGCAAGAACGATACGGCTCCTTATGATGGTATTCTTGCTAAGTTGACTTCTGAGATTGAGGAAGCACTGAAGTGAGAGTATCATTATTAATAAATATATTATGGATTTAATTTTTGTTTTATTGATTGCTGCCGGTGCACTCGTTCTGGGTGGTGTCGGCGGATATCTGCTTTTCCGCTTCGTACTGAAGGGGAAATATCAGGAGATGATCGGCGCTGCCGAAAAGGAGGCTGAGGTCATCAAAGAGAAGAAACTGCTTGAGGTGAAGGAGAAGTTCCTGAACAAGAAGAGTGAACTGGAGAAGGAGATGCAACAGCGTAACCAGCAGTTCCAGCAGAACGAGAACCGTCTGAAGCAGCGTGAGATCTCGCTGAACCAGAAGCAGGAGGAACTCGGCCGTAAGAAGGGCGAGCTCGATGGCCAGCAGCAGCGCTTGGAGAATGAGAAGCGTCTGCTCTCAGTGAAGGCTGAGGAACTGGAGAAGATGCAGCAGAAGGAGCGTGAGATGCTCGAGGAAGTGTCTGGACTCAGTGCCGCTGATGCCAAGGCCCGTCTGGTGGAGTCGATGAAGGACGAAGCCAAGACCGCCGCCGCCAGCTATATCAACGAGATTATGGACGAGGCCAAGCTGAATGCCAATCAGCAAGCCCGTAAGATCGTGATCCAGACCATTCAGCGCGTAGCCACAGAAACGGCTATCGAGAACTCCGTCAGTGTGTTCCATATCGAGAACGACGAGGTGAAGGGCCGTATCATCGGCCGTGAGGGACGAAACATCCGTGCCTTGGAGGCTGCCGCAGGAGTGGAGATTGTCGTCGACGATACCCCCGAGGCCATCGTCATCTCAGGCTTTGACCCTGTGCGCCGTGAGGTGTGCCGTCTGGCGCTCCACCAGCTGGTGAGCGACGGACGTATCCATCCCGCACGCATTGAGGAGGTCGTGGCCAAAGTGAAGAAGCAGCTCGATAACGAGATCATCGAGACGGGTAAGCGTACAGCCATAGACCTGGGCGTTCATGGTCTGCACCCCGAGCTGATCCGTATCATCGGTAAGATGAAATATCGTTCTTCTTATGGTCAGAACTTGTTGCAGCACGCCCGTGAGACAGCAAATCTCTGTGCTGTGATGGCTGCCGAGCTGGGTCTGAACCCGAAGAAGGCAAAGCGTGCAGGACTGTTGCACGATATCGGTAAGGTGCCCGATGAGGAGAGCGAGATGCCACACGCACTCTATGGCGCTAAGATTGCCGAGCAGTTCAAGGAGAAGCCCGATATCTGCAATGCCATTGGTGCCCACCACGATGAGATGGAGATGCAGACGCTGCTGGCCCCCATCGTTCAGGTGTGTGACGCTATCTCCGGCGCACGTCCTGGTGCCCGTCGTGAGATCGTCGAGGCTTATATCAAGCGTCTGAACGACCTTGAGGCCATCGCCATGAGCTATCCTGGTGTGACCAAGACCTACGCCATTCAGGCAGGCCGAGAGCTGCGTGTCATCGTCGGAGCAGACAAGATGAACGATGCCGAGGCCGAGGCCCTGAGTTCGGATATCGCCACGAAGATCCAGAACGAGATGACCTATCCCGGACAGGTGAAGATCACCGTAATCCGAGAAACACGAAGCGTCGCTTACGCCAAATAAAAAAAGAAATCCCCGCTCAGGCCGAGCGGGGATTTCTTTCTTACTTGAATTTCACTCCCATGTTGTACAGGATGAAGCCGTAGATGTCGGCTTGCTCCTCCAATACCTTCGCCAGAGGTTTGCCGCCTCCGTGGCCTGCTTTCGTGTCGATGCGGATGAGTACGGGGTTGCTGCCCTGATGGCACTCCTGCAACGTTGCTGCGAACTTAAACGAGTGGGCAGGTACCACACGGTCGTCGTGATCGGCTGTGGTGACGAGGGTGGCGGGATAGGCCGTGCCGGGCTTCAGGTTGTGAAGCGGAGAATAGCCGCGCAGATACTCAAACATCTCCTTCGAGTCCTCGCTGGTGCCGTAGTCGCTGGCCCAGTTCCAGCCGATGGTGAACTTATGGTAGCGCAGCATGTCCATCACGCCCACCTGAGGAATGGCAACACCGAAGAGATCGGGCCGCTGGGTCATACAGGCGCCCACGAGCAGGCCTCCGTTCGAACCGCCGACAATGGCCAGCTTGTCCTTACACGTATATCCTTCGCTGATGAGCCATTCGGCAGCACCGATGAAGTCGTCGAACACGTTCTGCTTCTGCATCTTCGTACCTGCCAGATGCCATTCCTCGCCATACTCACTGCCACCTCGGAGTGTCACCTGTGCATAGATGCCTCCATTCTCCAGGAACGGGATACGGGTAGCCGAGAAACTCGGACCTAACGAGATGTTGAATCCGCCGTAGCCGTATAGGTAGACTGGGTTCTTGCCGTTCTTCTTCAGTCCTTTCTTATAGGTCAGGAACATGGGTATGCGTGTACCGTCTTTACTCTTGAAGAACACCTGCTCTGAGGTGTAGTCGTCCTGACGGAACTTCACCTTAGGTGAGGAGTACAGTATACTCTCGTCCTTCTCCATGTCGTAGCGGTAGATGGTGCCTGGAATGGTGAACGAGGTGAAGGTGTAGAAGCACTCCGGTTCCTTCTCGTCGCCAGTGAAGCCCACACTTCCCACAGACGGCAGCCGCACTTCATGGCGTAATTTGCCGTCGAGGCCGTAGAGATAGGCATGGTCGGAAGCATCCTTCTGATAGGTGAGGAAGAACTGACGGTTAATCACGCCAACGTCACCGAGCACATTCTCCTGCTCAGGTATCAGTTCCTGCCAGTTGTCAACGCCAGGCTGACGGATGTCGGCAGTCATGATGCGGCCCTTGGGAGCACCGTAGTTGGTATAGAGCCAGAGGCGGTCACCTTCGTCGTAGACGGGGCTGTACTGATAGTCCATGTTCGACGTCATCTGGATGAACTGCGACTCAGGCTGACGCAGGTCGCGCACGAACAGATTGTTGCCTGAACCTGCACCTTCCTCGAAGAGATACATCAGCGTCTCCTTCTCGTTTACGCTGACGATGTAGAATCGCATCGGATAGGCGGCATTCTGATAGAACAACACGTCCTCGCTCTGAGGCGTTCCTATCTTGTGATAGTAGATCTTATGGCCAGAATTCACGTTCGAGAACTCCTTGCCCTTCACAGGAGCATCGTAGGCACTGTAGTAGAACCCGTCGCCCTTCCAGGCAGCACCCGTGAACTTAGCCCATTCGATGTGGTCGCTGGTCAGTTCTCCCGTCTTGAGGTCGATGACGAAGATCTCTTCCCAGTCGCTGCCGCTTCGCGAGATGGTGTAGGCGGCATACTTGCCGTTGTGTGAGAAGTAGACGCCCTTCAGGGCCACGGTGCCGTCATCGCTCAGCTTGTTGGGGTCGAGGAACACGCGAGGCTCGCCGCCCAACTCGTCCATCACGTAGAGCACACTCTGGTTCTGCAAACCGTCGTTCTTGGAAAAATACCACTTACCGTGACGTTTGCGGGGAGCCGAGATCTTCTCGTAGTTGGCCAGCTCTGTCAAGCGCTTCAATAGTTTCCCACGGAAGGGAATCTTCTGCAGATACGCGTTGGTCACCTTGTTCTCTGCCTCCACCCATGCGGCTGTCTGGGCGCTTGTGTCGTTCTCCAGCCAGCGGTAGGGATCGGCCACTTTTGTGCCGAAGTACTCGTCAACGGTGCCGTCTTTTGCGGCCTTGGGATACTGCAGCCCCTGTGCGGACGCTGCAGTCGTGGCTAATGCAGCCATAGTCATAAGAATCAGTCTTTTCATATTGTGCGTTATTGATTGTTGATAATCTGATGCAAAGGTACTAAAAAAATTGGTAATTGAAAGAGGTGTTTAGTCGAATTTTTGCTTTTTCGACAATAATTGTGTGTTAAATGTTACAAAAAAGGTTGTAATATTATAACCATTTTGAAAACTTTTTGTATCTTTGCGGCATAATTGTCGCGAAAATAATTTGATGTATGAAGTATCTGAATATTAAGAAAGCTTTGGCTGCATGGCAGGATTTACTGCCGCTGTCTGAGAAGAATAGGGAGAGGCTTAGCCGCCGCTTCACTGTGGACTTCAACTACAACAGCAACCACATCGAAGGTAATACGTTGACCTATGGGCAGACTGAGATTCTGCTTTTGTTTGGTAAGGTGATTGGGGAAGCAGATGTGAGAGACGTGCAAGAAATGACTGCCAGCAACGTGGGTCTAAAGATGATGACTGAGGAAGCGGCTGTGAAAGAGATGCCACTGTCTCAGAACTTCATCCGCACACTCCATAAGACACTACTTCGTGAGGACTACACCGTATATCGCGATCTTCCTGATGGTCAGCAGACGAGTTATATTGTTCATGCAGGTCAGTACAAGACACGCCCCAATAGCGTGATTACACGATACGGAGATCGCTTCGAATATGCCTCACCGGAGGAAACTCCTGGACTGATGACAGATTTGGTTGATTGGTACAATACTGTGGAGCAGGAAGGAAAACTATCGCCTGTGGAGCTGGCAGCTTTGTTCCACTACAGATATATTCGTATTCACCCCTTTGAGGATGGGAATGGGCGCATAGCCCGATTGATGGTAAACTTCATCCTGACACGCCACGACTATCCGATGATTGTGGTACGTAGCCGTAAAAAGAGCGAATATCTGGAAGCTCTCCATCAGACAGACATTGAAGTTGGGCCAGTACCAAGTGATGGAGCACATGCGGATATCAAGGATATTCATCCGTTTTTGAAGTACTTCAATGAGCTGGTGGCCACCGAGGTCTATAACGATGTACTGTTTGTGAGTGAGAGAGATGAAAATGTATGGTGGTATGACGGTGAACGAATAGCTTTTCGTACACCTAACTATACAAAGATTCTAAATGCTATGCGTACAGAGCCTACGCTGACTTTGGCTGACATGAAGGAGGCGACAGGCATCAGCGTGACTGCAATCCAGAAATTGTTGGATCAGCTGATTCAGAAGAAATATGTAGAGCGCGGAGAGAAAGATGGTAGTTGGAGAGTATTTGTAACACAGTGAGCAGATATCTACTACAACATACTTTGGATACAGAATACAGAATACAGTTTTTTTTCGCGAGGGGGTAGGGTAGGAGTATTGATAATTATAATATTATTATATTTTATATAATATGTATATTATATAAAATCATATAGAAAGGTTGACAAGTGTAGAGGAGCACGTTTAAAAAACTGTATTCTGTATTCTGTATCACAATACATTTTCAGGATACATGAAAAATCTTTACCTTTGCATTATCAAGAAAAGAGATGAAATATGCGCCCAACCTAGGCGACAAATTATATCTAACCTGCGGACAATTGTTTCCTAGGTAAAGCCAAAAACAATGTCGTTTCTTTGACAAGTAAAAACATTTTACAGACAACGTAAAGCAAGTGACTTTATTCCCAGTGGCGGCCTCTTTTTTATATTAGGATACAGAATACAGTTATACAAAAAGTTTCCATTTTTCTTGCTTATTTGAAATAATATCCTTACCTTTGCAAAGTGTAATAGGCTTGGAATATGAACAAAGACGAATGTATACAGCTGCTTAAGAAGTATATGGACATACTTAAAGGCAAGTATGGCATTACCTCTTTGTCCCTATTTGGATCGACGGCACGTGGTGAGCAGACGGCAAATAGCGATATTGATTTGTTCGTTGATACAGAAACACCTAATCCATTCCTTCTAATGGATGCAAAAGAGTTTTTGGAGAAGGAAACAGGTTCTTCTGTCGACATTATCCGCAATCATCAGAATCTGAATCCCAGATTAAAAAAACGTATCTTGAAGGATGGAATCTTTATCTTCTGAGAACAAAGGCATAGCTTTAGACATCCTTGAGGATATCCTATCAGCAATAGAGAAACTAGAGGAACGAACAAAAAATGTTCAGTCTATTGATGATTTCCTTTGTTCGTCTTCAGGTATGGTATTATTGGATGCTACTTGTATGCTTCTTATCGCCATAGGTGAAAGTCTGAAGAATTTGGATAAGACCACTAATGGTTTGCTTCTGCCAACATATCCTTCAATTCCTTGGAAAAATGTGAAAGGTTTGAGAGACATCATTGCTCATCACTATTTTGATGTAGACGCAGCACAAATCCTTTGGATTGTCAAAAATGAAATCTCTCCATTAAAGGATGCTATTCGATTCTTTATTGGAGAATTGAATATTCCTTAAATCCTAGATTCCTTAGACTGGTAATCAAATGGACGAAATGGATGAATGGTTTTTCATCCTTTTTTGTGAGGCCGCGTGTTTTTCAATAAAGAATGGTTAAGCGCTGACAAGGTTACCTTATTTCTCAATAAGCGACGGTTATTTCAGTAAAACAACTTGTTTTGATGTTTTTAAGATGCCTTCTGGCATTGTAAAAGACGCTTACTACAACAGTAAAACAACTTGTTTTACCTTGAGTGATGGTAGTGTAAGATTTAAAACAACCTACACTTGATCTAAAAGGTTGATTCTAAGATGGTTATACGAAAAAGTGTAATGTTTTGAAAAATACCATGAGCGAGAGATGTATAAGCGTATATCCGCAATGCCGTATTGACTCGTATTTAAAAGACACAAAAAGACGAACGGCGTTTCATCCTTTTTCGTGTCTTTTGGATACAGAATACAGAATACAGTTTTTTTTCTGCGAGGGGTATAGAAGCAATTCTATCTAAAAAAGAACTTTGTGGCTCGTACCTCAAGACTTCTTATATTTCTTTTTTCGCTTCATAAGTCTTGTGAAAACATTTTTTTTAAATTTCTTCAATTTTTATTTGCTTAATTCAGTTTTTCTTTTTATCTTTGCATTTGACTCAGGAGCCTGAGAGGGTGAGAACCTAAATTATTACAAAGAATGAACTCAAATTTAACTAATCTGGTATTCTTCAATTCGCGTGACGAGTTGCTGCGGATAGATATCTCGAAAATCGTTTATTTCGAGGCAGACGGCAACTATACCGATATCATCATGGTAAACAAGTTGCGGGCAGCTGTCTGTATGAACCTAGGTGAGATGGAACGTGCCCTTGCTGCCCAAATAGGCGATGAGGCCAAACGGTTTATGCGTATCGGCAAGCGATTCATCATCAATATGCGCTATGTTTACCAGATCAATGTCCTGAAACAGCAGCTGGTACTCTCCGACTACGACCATTTTGCCTTTCAGGTGAACATCTCTAAGGAAGCTCTGCGTAAAATGAAGGATTTAATGCTTATCACGAAAGTATGAACGATACATATATAATAATAGGTAGGGAACCTGATTCTGGCCAACTTCTGTTGAGTGGGGCAGACAAGTCTGGAACGTGCGGCAATAATGTTCCACAGGACATCAGTGAGCAGCATTGCCGTTTGGACTTTACTCAGGGAAGCATCCGCTTAAAGAACCTCGACATCAATAACTATACTTATGTCAATGGCCTGGCTGTAGAGTCGAAGACCATCACCCATAAAGACCGGATAACCCTGGGCACAAAACAATACCCTTTGCCATGGGAAGCTGTCGACACCATCGTACCCCCAGAGGCAGATATCCGTCCTTTACAGGAAGTCTGGAATGAGTATGAGCGCCAGAACGTCCAGTTGCAGATAGCCGAGCGCAAGTTCAATGCCCTCCGATCGGCTACAGGATTGATTACGATGGTGGCCATTGCACTGAGTATCGCCACAGGAGGAAGGAGTGTATGGTATATGGCACTTTATGCTGTGGCCATCCTTGTATCTATCATCTTCTTCGTCAAGGCATACAGAGACTCCTCTAAGATCCCCCAGAAACGTCAAGAGTTGATCTATCAGTTTCAGCGAGATTATGTATGTCCCCATTGCGGCCGGTTTTTAGGCAACCAGTCCTACCATCTTTTGGTCCAAAACAGTCAATGTCCGTACTGTCGCGTAAAGTTCATACATTAAACCCGCTATTTCGTGGATTATGACTCTTAAAATTTGGAACAAGACTAAATAATTACGAAATTTGCACTTGTAAACAAATTAAAAACGTTGTGATTATGAATACAAAACAGATTGTTAGAGAGAATTGGAAGCCAGTAACTATTGGTGGGATGACTGGTATTTTGATGGGAGCAGGATCAATGTACGCTACCCAGAGTTTGGCAGCAGACAACGCATCTGTCGTCGAGTCGAGTGAACAACCTCTTCATGAGGCATCTGTCGGAGGAAGCAAGAGTTTCCGTGATGCCTTCCAAGCTGCCCGTGCAGAATTAGGCCCAGGTGGTGTATTCCGTTGGCATGGGAACATCTACAACACCTACACTGTTGAAGAGTGGAATGCTATGTCTACAGAAGAGAAGAACCTCTTTGCCCAGCGGGTGAAGCCAGAGGTCAGCCCTGCCGATATTGACACCAATCAGATGGCAGAAACCTCTCCTACAGATGATGATGTCCGTGTGGATCCCAATCAGAAAGAGATTGATTTAGAAGAAAAAGCACGTGCTACAGCCACTGTAGGAAATACAGGTGACGATGATGTTCGTGATGACCATGGTACAGATGACGTTGATGTTCGTATCATTGGCCGTGGTGATGTCGATTTGGCCGATGGACGTTCTGTCACTGTAGAAGAGTTAGAGATCAACGGTCAACGGGTGGCAGTCATAGATGTGGATAAGGATGGTGTGGGTGACTACGCCATGTCAGATCTCAACCACAACAATAGTGCAGACGAAGGTGAGGTCATCGACTTGCACACTGGTGATGTGGTTCCCTTCCAAGATGACCAGACGGCAATGGATGACTTGGCAGCAAATGTAGATATGATTCCAGTATAATACAGATCTCGAGAGATGGAAACGCTGCACATCAAATGCCCCTCCTGCGGTATCGTGCTTGAAGTACGCAACTCCAAGAACGAGAAGGTGAAGAAGATCACCTGTCCGAACTGCCAGAAGCAGCTCGCCATCACCTTCGACAACACATCCGCCCCTGTAGGATCACTTTATAAAGGCAGCACCCGCTATCAGTTGAACGAAGGATCCAATGCCGTTCCTGGTGTTCCCAGCGGTATAGTGGAACTGAGGGTGATACGTCTCAAAGACGGAACGATCAAGCACATCCTGAGAGTCCTGACAGGAGAGCAGAAAGTAAAGGTCAACGGACAGAGCCTGATGCAAGACGATGAGGTTGTGCTTCAACAAGGTGACGAGTTGACAATGGATGTGATAGTGTTGTCCTTCGACAAGCCCCAGACGAATCACGTAGATAGTCTGGGGCAGACTCATGAACATGCTCCCGCTACCCCAAAACCGACTAAAGATGAGCACAAACCATCAAAGCCTTCATGGCTTCTCTGGCCTGTCTTCATTACGGCTGTTGCCTTGCTCTTCATATACCTATGGCCATCAAAGCTAGTCCAACAGCCAAAAACAGTTGTTGAGGATACCATTGACGAAGTCATACGAGAGCCGGAGTCTGCCAAAAATGAAGACAAGGAAACTGATAAGACGAGCAAATCGCAATCCATCAAGCAGCCAATAGTACCTGACGAGACGGCTGTATGGCATGGAAAAAGAGTCAACGGTAGACCTCACGGCTATGGCACCATGATTTTCCGCAAAGCTACCCGCATCGACTCTCTTGATGATCAGGGCCGGATCGCCCAAAGTGGTGAAAAGGTTGAAGGTAACTATGTAAATGGCCATCTGGAATATGGTACTTGGTTCAAGTCTGACGGCAGTATAGAAAAAATATTAATAGGACGATGAGAATATCACTTACCATCGTAAGATTCGTCTGGACAGTCGTCCTTCTCCTGTTCACGGTTACTGTGCACGCTCAGACTTTCAAGGCTTCACACCTGCAGAAAGCCTACGAAGCCCTAAAGTTGAGTGAACAAAATAGCAAAGGCTTGGTTGTCAGGAAGTCTGCCGATGGCATGATCGAACATATTGGCTTTCCCCTGTTCAGCACAGAAATGCGAACCCTGCTCCCCTCACCAATCTATGACTACTTAGAGTATGCCCTGCTTGACCACAAGTATCATATTAACGAGAATACCCTACAGCAACAGAAGATCAGATTTTTCAAGGGCTCATGGGAAGACATGGAGAGGATTAGACCATCCGATGATTGTACCATCGATAACAAAGACGACAAATGGTATGTTGTCAGATGGAGCCGTAATGCTCAGGAGATCCTTTCCATTGTTGTCCCCATCGACTATGAACTGCTGGCCAATTCCAATAGGAGGGAAATGGAACAGGACTTTAGCCGAAACCTGAAGCGCTATAAGCCTGTTAGCAAACCGAAGACATCAACTACTCATCGGCTTAACGCCTCAAAGCCTCAGGAGACGCTCTCAAATATAATAATGACAACAGACCATGCTTCAGTCCAAGTCACACTCAGTGTCAAGTTACTTTACACCGGATTCCACAAGGAAACCGTTCGTGTCACTCTGCCTCAGTGGATGGGATTCTGCAAATCGGAAGGATGTACGCCTTATTATATATATGAGGGAGCCGATGACAATCAGGCATCAGTTATGTTGCTCATGCATAACCGTAGCGAGGGATATGCCCATCTGTTGCACCTTCATGCGACCATCAGTCAACTGGAGGCTACAGCCCAGACATATCAAGGAAAGTTGTATATGTTCATTCCCACTAATAATATCGCTGACCTGTTCGCTGATGCAACAGAAAAGTCAACACCCAAGAAATACAAATAAAAAAGATATACGATATGAAGCATTTTTACACAAGCATGATGTTGCTCTTCCTCTGTTCGACATGGACGATGGCTCAGGACTATACGCTCAAGATCCGGGGAGGCATCAGCGACGAAGCCTTAAAACAAAAGATGGAAGTCCGCGTGTCTTCTCTATTGTCAGAGATTTCTCAGGCAACGAAAGCTGGCAGACTGCTCCGGTTGAAACAGATTGTGATGACACAACAGGCCAAAGAGTCTATCGAACGCCTATGGGACAGCTATCATTTTATGTGCGATTATCCGGAAAACGAGTCAATATGCCTGACAGACGTGAATGGCTATGAGATCCGTAACATCCCTGTGACATTAAGTCCTATGGGCGATGGCTATACAGGCGAATTAGAAAAAGAACTGACCATCTGCCTCACTCGTGACGGTGTCATATCTGGTGTACATATGGCTTTGTCGAATAATGCCTTCCACAATATTGTCAACAAGGGCGTTGATGTTACTGATACGCGCCGACGTTTGGAAATACTAAATTTCGTAGAGGCATTCCGCAGTTACTACGACGAGAAAGACATAGCTTCGCTAGAACAAGTTTACAGTGAGGATGCGCTGATTATCACAGGCAAGGTTATTATGCGGAAATACACCCAGGGCGATCATTCTATGACATTGAAGCCAGAGATCGTTTATAACAAAAAGAACAAGAAACAATATCTGGAATCCCTCAAAAGTGTTTTTCGTAACAACAAGTTCATCAAAGTTACTTTCGACTCAATCCAGGTGGTGCGCCATTCTGCCAAGCGTAATTTCTATGGCGTGACTCTCCATCAGAACTGGAAATCATCCAATTACCAAGATGACGGTTATGTATTCCTGTTATGGGAATTCAAGGATGACAACGATGAGCATCCCGTCGTCCACGTCCGTACTTGGCAGCCTGACCGCATCGGAACCAAGCCATTGCCGAAAAAGGATATCATTGGCATCGACCATATATTTATCCCATAAGTTATAGACATGGATACAAGGAATCATATCATCACATTCTTCCTCGCTATGCTGCCCATTGCTGCTATTTCTCAGGAACTGAAAATTCAGAGTTTTGCTCTTTCGTCCACAGAGATAATCCCGAGTAACGAACAGCGTAAGGATCTGAATGGCGTGACTTGTGCATTGGTAAAAGTGCAGGTGGTTGATGCTATTGACCGTGTTGAAGGTAATGTTATTGGTGATATAGACAGTCGTGGTACAGAAAAGCGGATATATATGACCCAGGGCACCAAGATGTTCCGTCTCTATCCTCACACTCATTTGCCTGTCAGCATCAAGACTAGCGATTTCGACATTGAGAGACTGGAAAGCAACCGTGTCTATATCCTCCGTCTGGCAGGTGATACAAAAGAAACAATTGTTGATCAGAAGAAAGAAGTAGAGCAAGTACAGCCCCGTCAGCAGTCGGAAATGTCTTCCAGTCAGGCATCAGAAAAAAGTGCCCATCAGAATCTGCAGCCTGTTAGCCAAACTACGGTTTCTAATGTTTCAGATTCTGAATTCCATGTCTATTTAGGTGTGGGCTTCAATGCCATCAGTGTAATGGGACCGTCTGTCCATCTTGGTGCCAGTTATCGTAAATTCCTTTTGGAGGCAGGCTATGTCTTGGGATTGGATAAGGTTGAGAATCTAACCTTCACCCAGCCGGATGCTACGTCGCCGATAGAAGCCTATGACTATTCTTGCAGTAAGTTTTGGGTACGTGCAGGCTACAGTTTTGGCGAAAAGAGGTTTAGGGTTTCGCCTCAGGCTGGTGTCACATTTAACATGATTTCAGGTAAGGAAATCAGTGGTATCTCTAACAACAGCAGTTACTTCAAGGAATCTAACCCAATAGGTGCTTTCGCTGCGATTCGTCTCAGTTATGAGGTGACAGACCATCTATGGATACACCTCACTCCTCAATACGACTTCTCTATTGGTGGTGATCAGGTTTTTGAAGTCATCAAGCAGGTTGACAATAAGATTAAGGCCTGGGGAGAAGGCTTTGGTATCAATGCAGGTATTATCTATGAATTCTAAACCTATATGACGATGAAGCAACTACTCACCATACTTACTGTCCTGGCAGCCGTCGTGTTGATAACCTCCTGCCAGAAGGATTTGCCAGACAACCTCAAAAATATCGTTGTTAATCAAGGCGGCAAGACCCCAAGCCCGACGCCGACACCAGACAATCCCACCCTGCAGGGGGACATCCCCGCTGAAGAAGACAACCCCTGGCCTGTCTATTAATATTTTGGTTTAGAAGATTACAAGAGTAACAATTGGGATCGTTTTCATTGTTTTGTGAAAAAGATAGTAAGAGTTAAATAAAAAAGAACTCTTGTCTTATGGTATCGCTAATACGGCGTAGTTATTAAATATTTATCGAACTATTGAGTGAATGTAAAATCAAAACTATAACAACAATGAACAAGATAATTCTATTATTCTTATTGATGCTCATGCCCATCATGGCAAGTGCGCATTGCACCTATAACGGCGATAGTTATACTTACTACTTTGATCTGCCAGAGTAAAACGTTTTTATAATTTTCAAACTAATTATAAACAGTAAACAATATGAAATATGAAAAATTCTTTTTTACAGCTTCTTCTCGCTGTGCTCATGAGCATGATCGGAGCAAAGTCATTCGCTCACGACATAGAAGCTGTTAACACAGATGGTGTCACCATCTATTATAATTGGAATAATGAGGCCAAAACCGAATTGGCTGTCAGCTATCGTGGCGATTCTTATGATAGCTATTCCAATGAATATTCTGGCAATATTGTAATACCAGAATCTGTAAAATATGAAGACAGAATATTTCAAGTTACTTCTATCGGTGTTTGTGCTTTCAGAAGTTGCAGTGGCTTGACTTCTGTGACTATACCCAATAGTGTAATATCTCTCAGTCAATATGCATTCGATGATACACAATGGTATGATAGTCAACCTGACGGTTTAGTGTATGCAGGTAAATTTGCCTATAAATACAAAGGAGCAATGCCTTCTAATACTAAAATCACATTATTAGAAGGAACTATAGGAATAGCAGGTGGTGCATTCAAAGATTGCAGTAATCTCATCTCAATTAATATGCCCAATAGTATACAGTCTATCGGTGAATGGGCCTTTCATGGTTGTAGTGGTCTAGCTTCTATCACAATACCCGGCAATGTGACATCCATCGGTATGTATACATTTTGGAAATGTAGCGCTCTAACTTCATTAACAATTCCTAATAGTGTGAAATCAATCTCCGATTGGGCTTTCTATGGTTGTAGTAAATTGACCTCTGTAACTATTGGTACCGGTTTGACTTCTATTAGCTCCAATCCCTTTGAACATTGTCCCAATTTGGAATCAATAAAAGTAGAAAGTGGTAATAAAACTTATGATAGTCGTAACGATTGTAATGCAATTGTTGAATCGAATACAAATAAATTGATAGTAGGCTGCCAAAAAACACTTATTCCTAACACTGTGACATCCATAGGCCCTTATGCTTTTGATGGCTGTACCAATATGACATCTATGATAATACCCAATAGTGTGGAAGAAATCTGCGACGGTGCTTTTGAGGCTTGCACAGGCCTAACTTCAATTAATATTCCTGAAGGCGTGACTTCTATAGGCAATTTTGCTTTCGATTATTGTAGCAATCTATCATCCATCATTTTTCCTAGCACTTTGACATTCATCGGAATTTGGTCATTAGTTAATACTGCATGGTACAAGAATCAGCCAGATGGATTAATATATGCAGGTAAAGTGGCTTACAAATACAAAGGAACAATGCCGGATAATACGAATATCAATATAGCCCCAGGTACAGTAGGAATAGCAGATAATGCATTTCAGGATTGTTATAGTCGTTTGGCTTCTGTGACGATTCCCAATAGTGTTATATCTATTGGATATGGCGCTTTTTCAGGTTGTAATGGCTTATCAACAGTGACTATTCCAAATAGCGTAAAATATATCGGCGGTCATGCTTTCTTTGATTGCTATGGCCTCACATCCATATCCATCGGAAATAGTGTAACAACAATAGGTGAAGATGCTTTCTACTTTTGTTCAAGATTGACTTCCATAACAATCCCTCAAAGTGTTAATTCTATTGGTCGTGATGCTTTCTATTATTGCAATAGGCTAACCTCTATGAAAGTAGAAGACGGGAACAATGTATATGATAGCCGTAATAATTGTAATGCTATCATAGAGAAAAATACTAATACTTTGTTGTTCGGCTGCATGAATACGATTATTCCTAATAGTGTGATGAAAATCGGCAAAAAAGCCTTCTATGGATGTTCCTATATGACCTCTCTAACGATTCCTAGCAGCGTTATTTCCATAGGTGAAGATGCTTTTACTAACTGTAGTGGATTAACTAAAATAATATCAGAAATACAACATCCTTTTATTCTCGACTATTCTGTTTTTGGGATACCAACTTCTGCTACTTTTATTGTCCCTAATGGAGCCAAACAACTTTATATGACAACAAAAGGATGGAATCATTGGAAAATTATTGAGGCAGGTGAGAGTTCTGATGTTCTAGAAAAAAGAATCATTCATGTTGGGACAGCTGGAACTTTACCTGATTTAACCACAGAATATGAAAAGTATGCCATTGAGGAACTAAAACTAACGGGAGAGATTAATGGAACAGATGTGAAAATGTTGAAATATATGCCAATTCTTAAAATATTAGATTTGTCAGAAGTTAAGATAGTACAAGGTGGAGAATCATATTATGTCTCCGAAGAAAGAGATCCTTATGATTGGGAGGAAAGAATATATGTTCCATATTATACAAAGGACAATACAATTTCAATGTGTTTTTTTAGTAATCCATTAACATCTGTTATTCTGCCTAGGAGTGTTACTTCCATTGAGAGTTCTGCTTTCTCTGGTTGCAGCGGTCTGACCTCCGTCACCATCGGCAACAGCGTGGAATCCATCTCCGAGTCTGCTTTCCCTGGTTGCAGTGGCCTGACTACCATTATTTCAGAAATAGAGGATCCATTTGCAATAGATGAATCTGTATTTGAGTGCTATGACAAAGACCTTTATTCCACAGCCACATTGGTTGTTCCTCTTGGCAAAAAGTCTGCCTATCAGTCTACTGCAGGATGGAACAAGTTCCAGAATATTGTTGAGGCCAATGGGGGCGGCAAGGAATTTGAGATTAATGGCGTCCGGTATCTGATTGGTGAGAACAATACAGTATCTGTAATATCCAAAACAGAAAAATATACAGGTGCCGTTTCTATTCCAAGTCAGGTATATTATGATGGCAATAACTACACCGTTACTTCCATTGCACAAAGTGCTTTTGAAGGTTGTGTCGATATGACGGCTGTTACCATTCCAAGCAGCGTGACTACGATTGGTGGTGCGGCATTCTATTATTGCACAGGCCTGACGACCGTTGACATTCCAAACGGTGTTAAGACTATCGGCGAAGGTGCCTTCAGCAAATGCGAGGGTCTGACCTCGGTCACCATTCCTGGCAGTGTTACATCCATAGGCAAAAATGCGTTCTTCCAGTGTTATGGCCTCACCCAAATCACTTCTGGGATAGAGAATCCGTTTGCCATTGATGACGGTGTATTCCCCACCAGCGTTTATAATAATGCGTCTCTGCTGGTTCCTTCAGGCAGAAAGGCTGCCTACCAGAATACTGCAGGATGGAAAAGGTTCCAGAATATCGTCGAGACTAGCGCGGTCGGTAAGGAATTTGAGGCTAATGGTGTCCGTTATTTGATCGGTGAGAACAGTACCGTAT
>CAMKSE010000023.1 GCA_946415365.1 uncultured Prevotellaceae bacterium | reverse complement strand
TCAGTGTCACGTGGTCGAAAACGGTATGGGCACCATAGTCCTTCCTCACCTCGTCACAGATGACTGGATAGTCACCAGAGCGCAGACAAGGGGGGAATTTCAGGTGCATCGCTGAGTTGTCCACCTCGTCGATCTCGATGGGTACAATCTTCTCCAACTGTTTGATCTTCTGCTGCACCTGCACAGCCTTCGTGGCCTTATAGCGGAAGCGCTCGATGAAGTCCTTCATATCGGCCACTTCCTTCTGCTGGTTCTCGTAGGCCCTTATCTGCTGCTCACGCCGTTCCTTGCGGAGAACGACGTATTCGTTGTATTTCACCTTGTAGTCGATGACCCGTCCGCAGGAGATCTCCAGGGTTCGGTTCGACACATTATTGATAAATGCACGGTCGTGACTCACCAGCACGACGGCACTCGCCGACTGTGCCAGGAACTGCTCCAGCCACTGTATCGACTCGATATCGAGGTGGTTCGTAGGCTCGTCGAGCAACAGCACGTCTGGTCGCTGCAAGAGGATCTTCGCCAGTTCGATACGCATGCGCCAGCCACCGGAGAACTCTGAGGTGGGCCGTTCGAAGTCCGTACGCAGGAAGCCCAGTCCGATGAGCGTCCGTTCCAGTTCTGCCTCACGACTCTCCGCACCCATCATCAGATAGCGTTCGTGCTCGGTGGTGTATTTCTCGATCAGCGCCAGATAGCCCTCACTCTCATAGTCGGTACGCGCTGCCAGTTCCTGATTCATCCGGTCCAGCCGTTCCTTCATACGGGTGATGTCGGCAAAGGCTTTCTGGGCTTCCTCACGCACGGTTGTATTGTCCTGCAGGATCATCACCTGCGGCAGATAACCGATCCGACAGTCATTGGGGATGCTCACCGAGCCTGCTGTCGGCTTCTGCTGGCCGCAGAGGATCTTCAGCAAGGTCGACTTACCAGCACCGTTCTTGCCCACAAGAGCAATACGGTCACGGTCGTTGATGACAAAACCCGCATCAGCGAACAACGGCTTCACGCCAAACTCCACCTTAAGTCCTTCTACTGAAATCATGCAATACTATTTCTCGCGTTTGTCAACGAACTCGTAGTCCTTGAACTGTTCCCTCGGGAAGCGCAGCATATCTTCCGTGATGCCACCCGAACGGAAGTCAGAGATCTTGATGGTCGTCCAGATAAAGGCAATCTTGATGCGGACACTGATCGGATGATAGGTCTTCCGCTCCACCAGAGCATGGACCTCCTTGATGCCCTTCGCACCCTTCCTGGCCTTCAGCGTCAGCATCAGCCCGTCCTCGTGCTCAGCAATGCTGTAGTTGAAGTTCTCTGGCTCGAACTTGAACTTGGAGGAATACTTATCCGACTTGTTGTTTTTCGCACTATGGATCTCCACCTCCTTCTTCCTTTTCTTCTTCTTGATGGTATAGACCGTCGTGCCGTCGTTCCAGGAGTTCATCTTCTCGTCTACGAACTTGCTCTTCTTGCCCTTATACCATATCGTACCGTTGGTCTTGTAGATCCCGATGATGTTCACGTCATAGTGCAACGTGGCCCCCTGCTCTCCGAACACCTGCTGATAGGCACTGTTGAAGATGCGGCGTGCCTGACGGGCATTGGGCGTGTCCTGTGCACTGACAGAGCACAGCGATGCCAACAGCAACATGACGGTAATGACAATCCTATTCTTCAATTTTTCAATCTTTCATCATTTCGGGCTGCAAATTTACACATTTCTCGCGGATTATTATTACTTTTGCACACAAATTAACGATTTTACCCCTAACGTATGGAAAATAACGTCTTCGCCAAACTGATTGCCACCGCGCTCAATCTTCAGGAGCGCGCAGTAGCCAACACACTTGCCCTGCTCGAAGAGGGCTGTACCATTCCCTTCATCTCACGCTACAGGAAAGAACGTACCGGAGGTCTCGACGAGGTACAGATAGCCGCCATCAGCGACCGCTACGACCGTCTGAAGGAGATGGCAAAGCGCAAGGAGACGGTCACGAAGACCATCACCGACCTCGGCAAGATGACCCCTGAGCTCCAGAAGCGCATCGGTGAGTGCTGGGATGCCAACATCCTGGAAGACATCTACCTCCCCTACAAGCCCAAGCGTCGCACCCGCGCCCAAGTGGCAAGGGAACAAGGTCTGGAGCCTCTCGCCCTCATCCTCCTCGCCCAGCGTGAACGAGACCCGGAACGCGCCGCAGAACGTTTTGCAAGTAGCAGTCAACTCAGCGTCCAAGACACTATCAAGGGTGCCCAGGACATCATCGCCGAGACTGTCAGTGAGGACGAGCGCAGCCGTCAGCAGCTCCGCAACGCCTTCACCCGCCAGGCCGTCATTTCATCGAAAGTCATCAAGGCCAAAGCCGATACAGACGAAGCCGCAAAATACAGCGATTACTTCGATTGGTCGGAGCCCCTGAAACGCTGCTCATCCCACCGTTTGCTGGCCATGCGACGGGGAGAGGACGAGGGTATCCTCCGCGTCACCATTTCCCCCAACGATGAGGAAGCCGTAGAACGGCTGAAACGTCATTACGTCTATGGTAACACCCCTTGTGGAAAACTGGTAGCCGAGGCCATCGACGACGGCTACAAACGTCTACTCAAACCCGCCATCGAGACGGAATATGCCGCGCTCAGCAAGGAGAAGGCTGACGAGGAGGCCATCCGTGTCTTCGCGGAGAACCTCCGCCAACTACTCCTCGGAGCACCCATCGGACAGAAACGTGTCATGGGTATCGACCCGGGGTTCCGTACAGGCTGTAAGGTGGTGTGCCTCGATGCCCAGGGCAACCTGCTCCACCACGAGGCCATCTTCCCCCACCCGCCTGTCAACAAACGCACAGAAGCCGCCGTCGCCATCCTGAAGATGATCAAGAAGTATCAGATTGAGGCCATCTCCATCGGCAATGGAACGGCCAGCCGTGAGACCGATCATTTCGTCAAAGACGCCCTTGCCGGAAAATATAATATCTCTCCCTCTCCTAGTAAGCCTAGTCAAACTAGTCATACTAGTCACACCAGCCCGACCCCTCAGGTCTTCGTTGTTTCGGAGTCAGGCGCCTCCGTCTATTCCGCCTCAAAGATTGCCCGCGATGAGTTCCCCGACGAAGATGTCACCGTTCGTGGAGCCGTCTCCATTGGCCGTCGGCTCATGGATCCCCTTGCAGAACTGGTGAAAATCGACCCGAAGAGCATCGGTGTGGGACAATACCAACACGACGTAGACCAGACCAAACTCAAACACTCCCTCGACCAGACGGTAGAGAGTTGTGTCAACTCCGTAGGCGTCAATCTCAATACCGCCTCTCAGCATCTGCTGATGTACGTCAGCGGCCTCGGACCCACACTCGCCAAGAACATCGTGGACTACCGTAAGGAACACGGTCCCTTCGCCTCACGGGCAGAGCTGAAAAAGGTTCCCCGCCTCGGTCCGGCCGCCTATCAGCAGTGTGCAGGCTTCCTGCGCATCCCTGGCGCCAAGAACCCACTCGACAACTCAGCCGTCCATCCGGAGAGCTATCCTATCGTGGAACAGATGGCCAGGGACCATGCCTGTTCCGTCATAGACCTTATTAATAATAAGGAGAAACGAGAGGCCATCGACATCAAGAAGTATGTCACCGCTGAAGTGGGCATCCCCACCCTCACCGACATCATGAAGGAACTGGAGAAACCCGGTCGCGATCCCCGTGAACAATTGGAGGAGTTTGAGTTCGACAAGAACGTCTCGACCATCGATGACCTCGTGGAGGGTATGGTGTTGCCGGGCATCGTCACGAACATCACCAACTTTGGTGCTTTCGTGGATATCGGTGTCCATCAGGACGGACTCGTGCATATCTCCCAGATGACCAACCGTCGCATTGCCCATCCACTCGACGTGGTGAAGCTCCATCAGCACGTCCAGGTCCGAGTCATCGAGGTCGACCGTCGCCGCAACCGCATCTCCCTCAGCATGAAATAGAAAGAGCGGGGCTTTAAGCTCCGCTCTTTCTATTTCAATTTTCAATCTTTCAATCTTCAATCTTTTCAATAATCTTAGCCCCTTCTTTCAGAGCCTCCATATTCAGAGGAATCAGATCGTGATGCCGCTCAGGCAGCGTCTTCTTCAAGGCTTTCTCCACACCCTTGTCGCTAACGACAGGAGCCACCTTCAGAAGTCCGCCGAGTACGATCATGTTGAACACCTTGCCGTTTTTCATCTCGGCAGCCTTGTCCATGGCGTTGATCTCATAGATGGTGATGTCCTTGCGAGTGGGCTTGTTGATAATGCCAAAGCCATCATAAATCAGAATGCCACCAGGCTTGATCTTCGGCTCGAACTTCTCCAGAGAGGGCTGGTTCAGCACAACGGCGATATCATACTTGCTGAGGATGGGTGAAGAAATGCGCTCGTCGCTGACGATGACCGTCACGTTGGCCGTACCACCACGCTGCTCAGGACCGTAGGCAGGCATCCAAGTCACCTCCTTATCCTCCATCAGTCCACTATAGGCCAGAATCTTACCCATCGAGAGCACACCCTGACCTCCGAAACCTGAAATAATAATTTCCTTCTTCATACTTCTTTCTATTTTAGACAACGAATTAAGACGAATGACGCGAATTTCACAAATTATTCTTTTTAACTTTTTAAATATTCCGAATTTCACGAATTTAATTCGTATAATTAAATATCAATTCGTCCAATTCGTGTAATTCGTTTTAATTCGTTGTTTTAAATACTTCTATTTATTCGTCGTATCCTTGAGGTCGCCTTTGGGATAGAAGGGGAACATGTTCTCCTTCATCCATTCGTTAGCCTTGGCGGGAGAAAGCTTCCAACCGCTGTTACAGGTAGAGACGAACTCAACGAGTGAGCTTCCCTTACCAGCCATCGAAGCCTCGAAAGCCTTGCGCAGAGCCTTCTTAGCTTTCAGGATTGAAGCGACACTCTCCACACTCTGACGAGTCACATAGCAAGTACCCTCCAGACCAGCGGCGATATCAGCCATCTTCAGGGGATAGCCGTGCAACTGAGGATCACGGCCATAAGGACAGGTAGAGGTCTTCTGACCAATCAGCGTGGTAGGCGCCATCTGACCACCCGTCATACCATAGATGGCATTGTTGACGAAGATAATCACGATGTTCTCGCCACGGTTCAAGGCGTGGATGGTCTCACAGGTACCGATACAAGCCAAGTCACCATCACCCTGATAGGTGAACACCAGACGATCGGGCCAGCAGCGCTTGATACCCGTAGCAAGTGCGGGAGCACGACCATGGGCAGCCTCCTGCCAGTCGATATCTATATAATTGTACGCGAAGACGGCACAGCCGACGGGCGACACACCCACAGCCTTGTCTTCCATGCCCATCTCCTCAATCACCTCGGCAATCAACTTATGCACCACACCATGACTACAGCCCGGACAGTAGTGCATATTGTTGTCGTTCATCAGCGTCGGCTTTTTGCAGACGATGTTCTCTGGTTGAACTATTTGATTTCTATCCATATACAGAAGAACTATTTTCTTTTTGACAGAAGAACAAAAGTACATAATTCTTATGGCGCAGCCTTTATGTTCTTATGTCTAAAAATTTTATTTATGTCTTATTTTATTATTTTGTCTTTAAGAGCTTCAACGATTTCCTCGGGATCAGGAACGATACCTCCCAGACGGCCGAACTGCTCCACGGGCACAGCACCATTCACAGCCAGACGAACATCCTGTACCATCTGTCCGGCATTGATCTCTGCCACGAGGATGCCCTTCACCTTCTTCGACAAAGCTGTAATCTCCTTGATGGGGAACGGGAACAGGGTGATGGGACGGAACAAGCCGACCTTAATGCCCTGCTCGCGGGCAATCTCGACACTCTTCTCAGCGATACGGGCAGCTGAACCGAAGGCAACGATAGCATACTCGGCATCGTCCATCAGCTGCTGCTCATAACGTACCTCGTTCTCCTGTATCTTAGAATACTTCTCCTGGAGGGCGATGTTACGCTGCTCCATGATCTCCGGCTTCAGTTCCAGAGAGGTGATGACCACGCGCTCACGATTCTTTGGCTTACCGGTAGAAGCCCAAGGACACTGCTTGATCACCTCCTCATCAGTACGACGGGGCTTGAACGGCGGCAGCACCACCTTCTCCATCATCTGACCGATCACACCGTCGCTCAGGATCATGGCAGGATTGCGATACTTGAAAGCCAGCTCAAAGGCTAGGTCCACGAAATCGGCCATCTCCTGTACAGAAGAGGGAGCCAGCACGATCACCTTATAGTCGCCGTTACCACCACCACGGGTAGCCTGGAAATAGTCACCCTGCGAAGGCTGAATGGTTCCCAGACCAGGACCGCCACGCTGCACATTCACAAACACGCCCGGCACCTCGGCACCAGCCATATAAGTAATACCCTCCTGCATCAGGGCGATACCAGGAGAACTCGATGAGGTCATGGCACGCTTACCGGCTCCGGCAGCACCATAGACCATATAAATTGAGGCCAACTCACTCTCTGCCTGCACCACCTGCATACCTGTGGTCTCCCAAGGCTTCAGTTCAGCCAGTGTCTCAATCACTTCACTCTGCGGAGTAATAGGATAGCCGAAATAGCCGTCGCATCCGCAACGAATAGCAGCATGGGCGATTGCCTCATTGCCTTTCATCAATACAACTTCTCTCTTTTCTTCAGCCATTGCTTAGTCCTCCACTCTTTTACGATACACGGTGATACAACCATCTGGGCAGACGATGCCACATGAAGCGCAGCCCACACAGGCCTCCTCATTGACAGCCTCCACATATGGATAACCGTGCAGATTCACTTTGTTGGCCAATGCGATGACCTTCTGAGGACATGCAATAATGCACAACTGACATCCCTTGCAACGCTCAGTATCAACCACAATGGCGCCTTTCATTTTTGCCATATTATCCTGTAATTAATGCATTAATTTCTGAAATTGGCTGCAAAATTACAAATAAATCTGAAAGCAAACAAGCTTTTTGACGCTTTTCTGCCACATTTCGTTTATAAAATGATAAAAAGTGGGATGAAATTGTTACTTTTTAGGTGAATGGAAAGACAATTCAAATAAAAAGTGTTATCTTTGCACCTGAACTCATCGTGGAGAGTTTCTATTTATGATTGAGACAAAGATGACATTTATCAGCATTCTCAGTAAGTGGAGCCAGACAAGCCTTGTGCTCCGAATACTCGTTGGTCTCATCATTGGAGCCTGTCTCGGACTCATCGTACCGCAGTGGACTGGTATCGGTATTCTGGGCATCGTGTTCGTCAGCGCATTGAAGGCCATCGCCCCCATTTTGGTGGCCGTTCTTGTGGCAGCGAGTATCGCCAAGGCTGGTGGCGGTCTTGGTCCCCGGTTCCGGGTAGTCATCTCGCAATATCTGCTCAGCACATTCATTGCTGCCCTGTGTGCTGTAATAGGCAGTTTTCTGTTTCCCGTGACGCTGCAGCTACGCGATGTGGTCGAAGGGTCTGCCCCTGGTGCGCTCACCGATGTCTTTTCCAACCTTCTTACCAATATGGTGACCAACCCGATGTTGTCTATGTCGCAGGCCAACTATATCGGTATTCTGTTCTGGGCTATCTTGATTGGCATCGCCCTGAAGTTGAAAGCCAGCCAGAAGACCATTGACGTAGTACAGGATTTCTCGCAGGTCATCACGCAGGTCGTGAAGTGGGTGATTCAGTTTGCCCCGTTCGGCATCTTGGGACTGGTGTTCTCGTCGGTATCGGAGAGTGGATTGGAAGTGTTCACCACCTACGGCCACCTTGTGCTGCTGCTCGTAGGCTGTATGCTGGTCAATGCACTCATCTTCAATCCGCTCATCTCCTTCCTCATGCTCCGTCGCAATCCATACCCCCTGCTGTTCACCTGTCTGAAAGAGAGCGGACTACAAGCTTTCTTCACCCGCTCGTCGGCAGCCAACATACCTATCAACATGAACCTGTGCAAGAAACTGGGCCTCGACGAGGACTTCTATTCCGTGAGCATTCCCCTCGGCGCAACGATCAATATGGACGGTGCTGCTGTCACCATTACGGTGATGACGCTGGCTGTAGCACATACCGTAGGCGTTGACGTATCGTTCACATCGGCCCTCTTCCTGAGCATCATCGCCACGCTGGCAGCCTGTGGGGCATCGGGTGTTGCCGGAGGTTCACTGCTGTTGATACCCATGGCTTGTTCATTCTTCAATATAGGCAACGACATCGCCATGCAGGCCGTAGCCGTAGGCTTCATCATTGGCGTTGTCCAGGACAGCGTGGAGACAGCTCTCAACTCCAGCGGCGACGTGTTTTTCACCGCCACAGCAGAATATTACGCAAGAATAAAGAAAACTAAACAATAATATAACTATGCAACAGTCCTTATACATATTATTTCTATTGATTGTGGCCCTGATGACAGGCTGCTCAGGCAGTAGTGGCCCCCAAATGTCCGACTCTGAGATATCCGCCGGACAGATAAGCACCTATCAACTCAAACAGCAGGTGTCGCTCTATGAGAAGGCGCTGGAAGACCCGGCCATCGCTGACAGCAGCCAACAGCGAATGGAACTGCTGAAGCGTCTGATGGACATTAACGACATCCTCCAACTGGATCACCGCCTGATGTATTATATCGACCAACTGCGTGATGCTGCCATCGAAAACAAAGATGACGCTTATCGCGCTATGGCCGAGTTCATGATGGGTAAGCGGCTACACTATCACCATGACACCATCAGAGGATACCAATTATGCCGTAAGGCCAACGATTGCTACAAACTCTGACAACAGCAGGAAGGCAACAGCCCTGTCGAAGACATGGAAATGCTGGATTACCTCATTGTGAGCCAGCACCACGAAGAAGCGATGAACGTCATCCACCGCTATCGCGATTTCTTGCGCGCCGAGTGTGACACCATCGATTACAGGATGATCAACGTCTTAAGCACGGGCGCCCTCCTGCATGCCATGAGGAACGAATTGGAAGTTTCCAAACACAACTCTGAGCTGATCAATGAGATTGCCGACAGTCTGCGTCTGCGTAATTCTCAAGGTTCAATGTCCTACGCTTACAACCTGATTATGGAGGAGAAACACGCACACCGTCAAACTATTACCATCATCGCTTTGTCGTCATTCGTTCTCCTTCTGATTCTGATGGGAGCCGCCATCCTCTATTTTACCAAAAAGATACGCCAGCGCAACAAGAAACTGCTCCGAATCCTCAATGCCTTGGAAGCATACCGCAACATCATGGCAGAACAGACGGATAAGTCCGAACAGAAGCCTACCAAGGTAAAGGCATTGGAAGAGGAACAACGGATGTTCGTGGAGATAGACGCACGAGTGACCAACGAGCGTCCCTTCACCGACCCAGACTTCGACCACGAAAGTCTGATCAAGTTCTCCGGCATCGACGAGGAGTTGTTTGTCCGAATGATGGCACGATACACCCATGCTTTGAATTCCATGTCGTATATCAACTCCCGACGGGCTGAGTACGGCGCACGACTCATCATAGAACAGCCGCATGAGGACATCAGCACCATTGCTAAGGAATGCGGCTTCAGAAGCACAGACGCCTTCAACCACGCCTTCAAGTTCGCCCTGGGTGTCACCCCCACCGAATACCGCAACAGCATGCTCAGATTATTCAAGAACGAATCATAACATGTCACAAATTGTCCAGACCCCGATGTGAGATGGCCGTTTTCTTACACCTGACAGTCTGACAGTTGGAAAACGCACCCTAACATGGGGTAAAGGGGAAAAAAGGGATAGTATATAAAATGGTAGTAGTCTTATCATTATTAAATAAGTTAATTTTATTTAAAATTTAAATTAGTTATTCATTCTATTTCTCTCTTTCTTCTTAAACTCATCTTGTCTCTCCACACCAACCATGCAAAATCTAACTGTAAGACTGTCAGGTGTAAGATTTGCTGTGATATCAAAAACCCAAGGTTATCACCAAATAACCTTAGGTTATTGCGCAAAAAGGCTGGGTTGCTAACCCCCCAAAAAAGTAGCTGAAGAGCAGTGGTCAGGAGTCAGGCGGCAACACGGGTAGTAACACCGGCGGCGGTGGTGACGACGACACTGGCGAGAACGATTAAGCCAACCTGACGGCCATCAACGAAGAAGGGGAGAATACTCGAGTGTGAGTATGCTCCCCTTTAGTTTGATACATCTCCGGATCAGCATCGTCACCGAAGTGAGATCAGAATTCTACGACGTGGTCGGTGAGCCAGTCGGTGGTGACGGTAAAGGCGGAAGCGGTGGCGGAGGATGAGAAGAGCTTACCGGTCACTTCGGTACAGCGGTTACGCTTCATCGGGACACTGGTCAGAGCCTTGCTGAAAAGGACGTTGTCACTGGCATCGAAGACCGTGATGGTGACATTGACCGTCTGCTCATCAGACGCGAGGAAGAAATAGGTGTTGAAGGAGGCCGTTCTCCCAAAACCTGAAGTGGCCGCTACCTCATTCGTTAAACCGGTATTCACCGTGGCCAGACCGGTGGTGGGGTTGAAACTGATGCCGCCTGCTGATACCTGGATGGTCACCTTGGCCACATTCGTCGGCATGTCGTCAGTAGATCTTACCCTCAGTCTCGTCACCACACGGCTCAGCTCGGCCGTCAGATTGAGGTCGGCCGTTGAAGTGACGTTCACCGTCTGAGTCGCCACAAAGGTCTCACGACCCTTATCGGACGTATAAGCCGCAGCGGTAGGACTAGTGAGGGTAATCTCGCTGTCGCTGCCGTAGCCGAGCACCACCATCGTATAGCTACCGATGCTCAGGGGCGTAGAGAACTCACCAAACGTGGTGAAGGTGGTGGCATCAGCACGAAGCTGTGTGGCCTTGTACACCTCCTCGGTACCGGCATAGAAGGCCAGGGTGATGGCTTTTACGTTAGTGTATTCAGCCAAGGCAGAAGTGGCTCGCGTGGCACCTCGAACCGAAGCGAACTCCTCCTGTTCAATTGTAAAGTTGTCGACACGTACATTCACCGTCGCCTTGCCGGACTCCGGGGTGCTGACTGTAACATCACTCTCGCTGCTGCAACTGGCAGCCAACAGGATCATTCCTGCAAACAGAATTGAATTTTTCATACTTGTTTTAATTTAGGGTTAAACAAAAAAAGTGTTACTTTGCGAGGGCAAAAGTAACACTTTTTGTGGAAACTACCAAATAAAAACGGTAAAATTTAACCGAAAAGGTATGCTATAACAACTATTAACATCATAACTGCCGACAAAACAAGCAGGGCGATCTTCAACCACTTGTCAGCCTTGCGACGGAATTCGATGGACTGAAGACTCTTTCTCTTGAAACGGCTTGCATAATCATCGCGATGATGATGGTGATGATGATGAGTGTGCTCGTGTTCTTGTTGGGTATTGTTTGCCATTGGAGTTATTTCAAGATGTTATACAATAGTGAGGCCATGGAAATCAGGATGCTGGTGGCAGAGAACCACAGGGTGGTCGTCTGACCGACAGTGGAGTTGCGGGCCTTCACCTTGTTGGGCTCCACATAGAGAATGTCGTTCTGCTGGAGATAGTAGTAGGGCGAGTTGATGAGGCTCGCATCGTTCAGGACAACCGTATGGATCTCCTTGCGGCCTTTCGCATTCTCACGGATCAGCTTCACATTGTCGCGCACACCATAGATGGTCAGGTCGCCGGCCTGGGCCAGGGCCTCGAAGATGTTGATCTTCTCGTTGCTGACCGTGAACATGCCCGGACGGTTCACCTCACCCAGGACGGAGATCTTGTAGTTGGCCATACGGACCGTCACCACGGGATTCTCCTTGGCATTGAGATAAGGCATGATCTTATCGTGGATCAGCTTCTCACACTCAGACTTGGTGAGACCACCTACCTTCAGGGTGCCCAGCACGGGGAACTCGATAACGCCGTTGTTGTCGACCAGATAGGTCTGCAGGATGGGCTGCGAATAGGTGCTGCGGGTCTGGTTGTTGAACGATGTCGGTACAGACAGATTGAAAGGGGCTGCTGCATCGGGGTTCACCGTGTTGACGGTGATGGTCAGCACGTCCTTCGGCATGATGCGGGCATCATAGAGATAGGCTGACTGGGAGAGGTCCACCTCGTCGCTGTTCTTAATGTAAGCGACGTTCTTGGGGGCAGAACATGAAGCGCACAGCAGGGCGACCGCGAGTGCGACAAATACTAAATTCTTTTTCATATCATCTTATTTTTATTCTCATATATTCAAGAACCGCTTCCACCAGGGGCGGTGGTGACGACGACGGGTGCCGTAGTCCTTCTCACCTGTGGCGGCCTCGTTGAGCAGCTGATACCACTGCACCTTGTCATGGATCATCCGGTAGATGGTGCCCCAGTCGGGGAGACCTCCGAGGTTGCGGTCGTCGATAAAGACATCGACCTTCAGCTTGCGGCTGAAGTGGTCGTTGTTGGTGAGGGTCTCCTCTGGATAGTCGCGGTTGACGGCGTAGAACTCTATGCCCCGCTCACGGCACCAGTTGACAGCCTCGTCGAGCAGCTCGCCTTCGCGGACACTCCAGAGGATGATCTTGTGGCGCTCGGCGATGAGCATGCGCAGGGTCTGGACGGCGAAGGGTATCTCCTCACCAATCTCAGGATACCTATGCTCGACGATCGTACCGTCAAAATCAACTGCAATCAGCATCTTCTATTTCTTAATACTGTCGTCGTCCTTGTTGCTGTAATGGGACTCGGCATAGCGGCCGTACTGACCGTAGTTGCCATACTGACCATAGTTGCTGTAACCATAACGGCCATAACCGTAACGGCCATACTTGCCGTAGGCGCCGTAACCATAGTAGTAACCGTACTTGCGGCGAGACATGTCGATACCGTTGAGCACCACACAAGCATTGGGCAGCTTGCCCTCCTTAGACAGGTTATTGAGCAGACCAAAGGCTGACTTCGGCGTGTAGTCGGCACGGCAGACTAGCACGCTGACATCGGCATGGGCGGCAATCTGGAGGGTATCAGTGACGAGACCGACAGGAGCCGTATCGAAGATGACGTAGTCGTAGTGCTCCTTCAACAGATCCACCACCTGACGGAAGTTGTCGCGGGCCAGCAACTCCGTGGGGTTGGGCGGTACGGGACCGGCCAGCAGCAGGTCGAGGTTGTCGTTGGCACCAGACTTCACAATCTGTTGGTCGAGGTCGGCCTTGGTGACCTTGTCCTTCGTCAGCAGCGACGTGATACCCAGACTCTTGTCGGACACGCCGAAGAGGCGGCCCAGGGCCGGCTTACGGATGTCCAAGCCACAGAGAACGACCTTCTTGCCCAACAGGGCGAAGCTCGTGCCGAGGTTGGCTGCGCAGAAGGTCTTACCCTCACCCGACGTACTGGAGGTGAAGAGGATCACCTTCTGGCCGCCCTGAAGCATGAACTGGATGTTCGTACGCAGAGAACGGAAGATCTCGTCCATCTGGGTGTTCTTGTTCTCATGGACCACGATACCGGCAGAGGTCTTCACGGTGTCACTGGCCACGGCCACATCGGCAATGATGGGCAGGTCGGTGTAACGTTCCACATCCTCGCGACCCTCAATCTTATAACGGAAGAGGTTGAGGATGAAGATGACGGCAAACGGGATGGCGAAGGCCAGGAACAGGGCACCGATGAGGATGATGAGACTCTTCGGACTCACCTTACCCTCATAGAGAGGCTCGTCGATGAGCTTACCCTTGTCGGCAGTGGCTGCCAGGGCGATGCTGTTCTCCTCACGCTTCTGCAGGAGCAGGAGATACACGCCCGACTTCACGTCCTGCTGACGGCCAATCTGGTTGAGCACACGCTCCTGGATGGGTGCGGTGGAGATACGGCCCTGGTATTTGCCGAACTCCGTGGCGATGCCCTGACGGTTGATGTCGGCAGAGCGGCGGGCCTGCAACAGGGCGGTCTGGATGCTCGACTGCAGACTCTCGATGGTCTCGGTGAGCGTCTGTACCTGCGGTGCCGACTCACTGGCAGCCGTCAACAGACGGTTACGATCCTGCACAGCCTTGTTGTAGCTGGCGATGAGCTCGGTGGAGGCCCCGTCGGTCAGACCGACGTTGGAGGGGATAATCTGATTCTTATTCTTCGGATTGTTGACGTATTCACGCAGATAGTCGAGCATCTGAATCTGGGAGTTGGCCTCGGAGAGGCGTGCAGAGAACTCGTTAGACATCTGCACGGCCTGGGACGCATCGACGGTGAGACCAGTCACGGCGTTCTGACGCTTGAAACTCTCAATCTGACTCTCGGTCGTACCCAGCTCCTGGTTGATCTTCTCCATGCGTTCGTTGATGAACTCCTCGGTGCGCAGGGCTATCTCGTTCTTGTCGGCATTGGCCTGGTGGTTGTAGCATTCGGCCAGACGGCGGAGGAAGTCCATACCGCGCTGGATGTTCTTGTCGGTCAGCGTCACCTCGGCGATATCAGTCAGCTTGGAGGTGGGCGAGACGGTCATTGCCTTCAGATACTCGGTAGCCACGACCATCGGCGGCACAATCTTGACAAAGTAGGTCTCGCCCGGCTTCAGCTTGAAACGGGGTGAGCTGGTCAGGGTGAGCGTTCCCAGCGGCGTGTCAAAGGCTGCAGGCAGGGAATGCGGATTCTTGAAGAATACCGCTTCCTTCGGACCTTCGGGGAGTCCCGACTGTTTGATGGTTCCCTCCACCACATAGGTGGTGTCCTTGCGATAGATCTCCAAGTCCATGCTGGAAGAGGCACCGCCCTCGATATAGACCTTGTCGAGGCTGTCGAGGTGGACAGGATCCAACTCGGCGATGACGGGCTGCTTGCCATAGACCAGAGACTTCTTGACACGACCCTTGGTGCGGTACTCGGCGTAGAGCTTCAGCTCCTTCACCACGTCACGCAGCAGGACGCGCGACTGCAGCACCTCCACCTCGTTGTCGATACCGGAGGAGTTGCTCATGATACCCAGGTCCATCATGTTCGACAGCATCTGGGAGGGGTTGCGCCGCATGCGGCTCTCGTCACCCTTGATGAGCAGTCGGGCCGACACCTTGTAGGTGGGCTCGGTATAGCGGAGGTAAAGCAGGGCTCCGCAGACCAGGATGATGAGCGAGAACAGGAAATACTGCCAATTGAGCACCAATGTGGCGAAGATGGTCGCAAAATTGATGCGCGAAGTGGAGTTGCTTTCGCTCTCCTCTAACAAATCCTCTAATTCATTGAGGGAAATCTTCTTTTCGTCAGACATTCTACTTACTATTTTTTACTAACAGATATTTGGGGTGCAAAGTTACGAATAAATCTTGAACCTGCAAAAAAAAAACAGAAATTTAACGTGTTTAAGGGTTATACATGTCCTTACAGTAGAAGGCCATGATGTCGTCGAGCATGCGCTTGGCCTCGACAGCAGGGCTGTCGGGGTCGAGTCTGATGGCCTCGATATAGCAGTTGATGGCCTCGTGCCACAGGCTCTGCTTACGGTATTCATTACCTTTCAGGTAGTACTCCTCGGCGGTCATTTATAATACTCGTGTTTGCCGGCAGCGAGGGTATTCTTCATCAGCGAGCAGATGGTCATGGGACCGACGCCTCCGGGAACAGGCGTGATGAAGGAACAACGGGGAGCCACCTCGTCGAACTTCACGTCACCATTCAGGCGGAAGCCACTCTTACGGGAGGGGTCCGGGACCCGGGTGGTGCCCACATCGACAATGACAGCCCCCTCCTTCACCATATCGGCGGTCACGAAGTCGGGCTGGCCGATGGCAGCGATGATGATGTCGGCTGCACGGCACTCTTCCTTCAGCGACTTGGAATGCGAGTGGCAGACCGTGACCGTCGCGTCGCCATACTGCTTCTGCATCATCAACTGAGCCATGGGCTTGCCGACGATGTTAGAACGTCCGAGGATGACACACTTCCTGCCAGAGGTCTCGATGCCATAGCGCTTCAGCAGAGTGATGATTCCCAGCGGTGTAGCGGAGATGAAGCAGGGCAGGCCAATGGCCATGCGCCCCACGTTGATGGGGTGGAAGCCGTCGACATCCTTTCGATAGTCGATGGCCTCGATAATCTTCTGCTCGTCGATATGCCTGGGCAAGGGTAACTGCACGATGAAGCCATCGACATCGTCGTCCTTATTCAGTTTGTCGACACAAGCCATGAGCTCCGCCTCGGTGATGGTATCCTCGAAGCGGATGAGCGTTGACTTGAAGCCACAGGCCTCGCACGCGAGTACCTTATTCTTTACATAAGTCTCCGACCCGCCGTCGTGACCAACCAACACTGCAGCCAGATGAGGCTGCTTACCGCCCCTGGCGATGATCTGTCTCACTTCTTCGGCTATCTCTGCCTTTATGGCGGCTGCCGTTGCCTTTCCGTCAATGAGTTCCATATTCTCTAAAATTTGGGTTTACCACCTTTCATGGCTTTCATGGCGTTTGCCATCTGGGCCATACGGGAGGAGTTCATGCCTGTCACCATCTTCATCATCTTACGCGTCTGGTCGAACTGCTTCATCAGACGGTTCACATCCTCGAGCTTCGTGCCGGAACCGGCAGCGATGCGACGACGACGGCTCTGGTTGATGATATCGGGATTCTGACGCTCCTTAGGCGTCATGGAGTTGATGATGGCCTCAATGCCCTTAAAGGCATCGTCGTCGATGTCGAGGTCCTTGAGCTGCTTGCCCACACCGGGAATCATCGAGGCGAGGTCCTTGATGTTACCCATCTTCTTGATCTGCTGGATCTGACCCATGAAGTCGTCGAAGTCGAACTTGTTCTTGCGGATCTTCTTCTCCAGACGCTTGGCCTCCTCCTCATCGTACTGCTGCTGGGCACGTTCCACGAGAGAGACGATATCACCCATGCCGAGAATACGGTCAGCCATACGTTCGGGATGGAATACGTCGATGGCCTCCATCTTCTCACCAGTACCCACGAACTTGATGGGTTTCGTGACCACCGTACGGATGGAGAGGGCGGCACCACCACGGGTGTCACCGTCGAGCTTTGTGAGCACCACACCGTCGAAGTCGAGACGGTCGTTGAACTCCTTGGCGGTGTTCACGGCATCCTGACCTGTCATTGAATCCACCACGAAGAGGGTCTCGTTGGGATTGACGGCACGCTTCAGCGTCTCTATCTCCTGCATCATCTCCTCATCGACGGCCAGACGACCGGCAGTATCGATGATGACCACATCGTTGGCCTTGGACTTCGCCTCCTGGATGGCATGGTTGGCTATCTCAACGACATTCTTGTTGTCTGGCTCCGAATAGACGGGCACGCCGACACTCTGTCCGACCACCTTCAGCTGTTCGATGGCAGCAGGGCGGTACACGTCGCAGGCCACGAGCAAAGGCTTTTTGTGGTTGCGGGTCTTGAGCAGGTTGGCGAGCTTGCCACTGAACGTGGTCTTACCAGAACCCTGGAGGCCAGACATGAGGATGATGGCAGGTGCCCCTGCCCTACCCTCCACCTTCAGTTCCGAGGCCTTGCCACCCATCAGTTCCGCCAGTTCGTCGTGGACGATCTTCACCATGAGCTGACTGGGCTTCACGGCAGTGAGCACGTTCATGCCCAGGGCCTTCTGCTTCACTGTATCGGTAAAGGTCTTGGCCACCTTGAAGTTCACGTCGGCATCCAACAGGGCGCGACGCACGTCTTTTAGGGTCTCGGCGACATTGATCTCGGTGATCTTGCCTTCACCCTTGAGGATCTTAAACGATCTCTCTAACCTATCTGATAAATTCTCAAACATCTTTTTCCTTTATAAAATTACCATGTCTATTCGACTACTATTCCAAGCTTCTCGCAGAGGGCGAGACTCATCTCCTTCAGCTTGAACTTCTGGATCTTGCCGGAGCCGGTCAGCGGGAACTCGTCGATGAAGAACACGTACTTCGGGATCTTATAACGGGCAATCTTGCCACGGCAGAACTCCTGTACGTCCTCCGGCTCCATCTTCACACCCTCTTCGAGGATGATGAAGGCACCGACGGCCTCACCGTATTTCTTCGAGGGCACGGCAGCCACCTGTACATCGCGGATGCCGGGCATGTGGTAGAGGAACTCCTCAATCTCACGGGGATAGATATTCTCACCACCACGAATGATCATGTCCTTGATGCGGCCCGTGATCTTATAGAAGCCCTGCTCGTCCTTCACACCGAGGTCACCGGAATGGAGGTAGCCGTTCTTGTCGATCACCTCGGCCGTGGCCTCGGGATTCTTATAGTAGCCCTTCATGACGTTGAAGCCCTTACAGCACATCTCACCCTGTACGCCGACAGGACACTCCTCGCCAGTCTCAGGATCGAGCACCTTCACATCGACAAACGGATAGTCGCGGCCTACGGTCGTGCAGCGCTGCTCGAAGGTATCGTTCAGACAAGTCTGCGTCATGCCCGGCGATGACTCCGTCAGTCCGTACACACTCGTGATGGTCATATACATCTTCTCAGAGACCTGCTTCATCAGTTCCACCGGACAGAGCGAGCCCGCCATGATACCGGTGCGCAGACAAGTCAGGTCGAACATCGAGAACATCGGGTGGTTCAGTTCGGCGATAAACATCGTGGGCACCCCATAGACGGCCGTACACCGCTCCTTATGGATGGATGCCAGCACCACGAGCGGGTCGAACTTCTCGACCATCACCTCGGTACATCCGTGCGTCAGGCAGTTCATCGTGGCAAGCACCACGCCGAAGCAGTGGAACAGCGGCACACAGACGCAGAGCTTGTCGTCCTGCGTGAAGCCCATGTTCTCACCGGTGAAGTAACCGTCGTTGGCGATACCATAGTGCGTGAGCATCACCCCCTTCGGGAAGCCCGTCGTACCGGAGGTGTACTGCATGTTGCAGACATCGTGACAGGTGACCTTGCTCTTCATCTCCAGCAGAGTCTCGTCGTCCACGTTCTGTCCCAAGAGCAGCAGTTCGGCGGTATTGAACATACCACGGTACTTCTCCATGCCGATGAACACTACGTTCTTCATGTAAGGGAAGCGCTCGCTGTTCAGACGTCCCCGCTCACAGGTCTTCAGCTCGGGCAGCATCGTGTAGGTCATGTCCACATAGTTACAATCCCATGTACCGTCGGTGATACAGAGAGTATGCATGTCGGAGTCCTTGCAGAGGTACTCCAGCTCGTTCTGTTTGTAGTTGGTATTCACCGTCACTAATACGGCACCGATCTTGGCTGTGGCATAGAGGAACGTCAGCCAGTCGGGCACGTTCGTAGCCCAGATGCCCACGTTCGAGCCCCTCTCGACGCCAATGGCAATCAGGCCCTTGGCGAGGTTGTCGACACGCTCGTTGAACTTGCTCCAGGTGAAGCGCAGGTCACGGTCACTATACACGATGTATTCCTTATCGGGCGTTGTCTCTGCCCAGTACTCCAGCCACTGTCCGAGGGTGCGCTCATAGAGCTGATAGCCGGCACTGCCCGTCTCTGCAGGATAGGTTCTGTCAGGCAGCGGTCTGCCTGCCATGTCTAATTTCACGTTCTTTGTTTCCATCTTCATTCTTCAATGTCCAATGATCAGAACGGGATATAGATCAGTGCGAGAATCTTGGCACTCTTGCCGGGGGCACCATGCAGATGGTGCTTCACAATCGAGTCGTAATAGATCGAGTCGCCTTCCTTCAGCGAATACTTCTCCTTACCGTATACCACTTCCACTTCGCCCTCCATGACATAGATGAACTCCTCTCCCTCATGGGCCGAGAGCTTGTAGTCCTGATTCTCCTCGGGATTGATGTCGATGATGAACGGTTCCATGTGACGGCCAGCCTTCTGCTGTGCCAGCGGGTGATACTCCATGTGCTTGCGGGCATCGGTGGCACCGTTAGAAAAGCTGATGCTGCTGTCCTTCTCACGGTCTTCAGCGCGACAGACCACTGGGCCCAGGGCATCGTTGTCGTCCATAAAAGTTCCCAGTCGCACCCCCAGTGCACGGGCTATCTTGATCAGCGGCCCTAACGAGGGCAGGTTCTGGTCGTTCTCGATGCTGTTGATCTGTTCCACTGACAGACCAGTGCTCTCAGCTACCTCCTCGATGCTGAGGTTTTTCGTCTCTCTGAGTCCCTTGATTTTGGAACCGACGTAAGTGTTAGTGTTGGACATAAGTCTTTGCTATATAAACAATAAAAAACTATAAACTTTAATTCGGGGCGCAAAATTACAACAAAAAAACGAGACTGACAAGCTTTCGACAGATTATTTTCAGTTTTAGACAGAAGAACATAAGAACATATTTTTTTACTGCTTAATCTTTTGTACTTATGTTCTTTTGTCTAAACGAAAATTCGCAGCCGCAATATTGTTGGTTGTAGAAGTCAAATTCTTTCAGCAGCTGATTTCGTCGTTCCTGAAGGCCTGCTTTCCGCCAGTTCTGAGCCCAAAAGGAGACATCATTAACGGTTTGTTCGGCAAGGTGGCCAGCGCGGTTGATTTGGTCGAGACTCTTCCAACGCGAAGAGGCCAGTGTAGTCGCGAAGTATGAAATGCCAAGACGTTTAGCCACCTTGGCTGCTTCCGTCAGACGAAGTGTAAAGCACTGTTGACAGCGCAGCCCTCTTTCAGGTTCCCCTTCCAGTCCACAGACACTACCAAGCCACGCCTCATGATCATAGTCGCCGTCAATCCACTTGATACCGAGACTCTCTGCATGCCGCTTGCTTTCGTTCTTGCGAATCTCGTATTCCTCAAGGGGAAAAATGTTTGGATTGTAATAAAAAATAACAGGACGAATCTGGTGCTGGACCAACCATTCGACAATGGCCGAAGAACATGGTGCGCAACAAGCATGCAACAGCACCTCCTGACACCCCTCTGGAACTACAATCCCCTTGCCTTCCATATCCGGTCTTTTGCCGCGTTGATCTCCTGGAACTTCTTCTCAGCCGCCTTGCGGACATCCTCGCCCAGGGCAGCCACCTTGTCAGGATGGTGCTCGAGAGCCAGTTTGCGGTAAGCCTTCTTCAATTCATCGTCGGTAGCGTTCGGACTGACACCCAGCACCTTATAGGCATCTTCGAGCGTATCGCCTTGCAAATGCAACATCGAATCAACTTCCGAGGCCGACATGCCCAACCACTGGGCACACTCCTTCAGCGCCGTGATCTCACTCTGGGGTACATGCCCGTCGGCCTGTGCCACCATCACCAGATAGTTCAACAACTGCAGACGCTGCGAATAGTCCATCTGCTGATTGATCTGTCCACAACACTGGCGGACGGTCTGCTTAAACTGCGTCCAACCCTCACGCTTCTGCTCGTCGAAGAGTTTATTCAGGATCTCATTACCCTGACTGACAGCATCTTGTCCGAAGTTCTGGCGCAGCATCTGACGCACCAGTTCCATCTCTGAGTGCATCGCCTTGCCATCGGCCTTGATGATATACGACGAGAGCACCAGCAACGAGAACAGGAAACTGTTTCGCTGGCCCTGCTGTTGCCGTTGACGATAGGCCCGCTGATAGGCCTCATTGAAGTCCTGATATGTCTGTTGCTGTTCGCGTCCCGAACCCTGACCCCATGTACCGGAATTCTGCGGGGAGTTCACCCCGTCGAGCATCGTGTCGAACAACGATCCTAAGAGATAGCCGGCCAAGGCTCCCAACGGTCCCCCGGCCATCCATCCAATGAATCCTCCTATCCACTTTCCTGCAGCCATTTACGCTCGTTTTATTATGCGGGGGCAAAGGTACACATTTTCTCCGAAACCGCCAAGCATTTAGGATTAATTCACGAAACCACGCAGGCTTCAGTTCCATGGATAGAAAGTAAGTCCTATCGTCAGCGCACGGTTATTGAACGACTGCAACAGGAGATACGACTCTCCCGTCAGCTGTCCCGCGATGTCGTGGAAGTCGGCAAACAGATTACAGCGTTTCCCTAAGTCCTTGTTCAGTTTTATTGAAGCGTAAAGATGGGCATGTTGGTCGTAAGCCTCTATTTTACTGTTGTATACCAATGCGGACGACAGTCTGAAGCCCTTGCCCAACAATAGTGTCGGAGCGAACTTCAGGGTGTAGAACGTGTTGTTGACAGCCTCATCGTAGCCGATGTGCAGGTGGTAGAGGTTAGCACCTGCCGTGAGCCGTATGGGACCCTGATGCCAAGTGGCTGTTGCCCCCACACTAAATAGTGACTCGTCAGGTGACGGCAGGTCTGACAGTAATGTGTGTGTCACGGTACCCGTTGCGACAATCCGCTCAGACTGATAGGTATAGCGGGCTTCGGAACGCCAGGCGAGATTAGTCTGATAGTTTATATTGTGATAGACCTGTGAGCCGCCAAGATAGTCATGGAAGTCGCTGGGGAGGGGATTGAAGTAGGTGCGGCTAAAAGCACCCTGCAGAAAGTGTCGTCCTGCGCGATATCCCACGATAGCATGCAGGGCATGATCGTTGCGGTTATGTGACCACAGACGCCCATCGCCCTCATCGTAGTGCTTATCCCAGAAGGAGTTGTGACGGAAACGGTCACCAAGACTGATGACCCACGGACCTTTCTTATAGTCGAACTGCACATACAAGTCGTTGTAGAGGTTCTGCTCGCGACGGAGTCCCTCATACCAGAGGTTCGTATAGTCCCCCTCATAGCCAATAGTCATCCAGAGCGACTGATTGAGGAAAGGGACACTGTACTCGGCAATCCACCAAGGTAACACCGTCTGTACCTCCAAGAAAGAGTTTTTTGCATAGCTCATGCCCGCCTCGATGTAGAGACCCGCCTCCTGCTCGTTGAGGGTGCGCTCATAGGTGGCGACGAGCTCGCCCCAACGTTGTCTGTTGAACTCACTATTATCCTCGCTTTGCCCGGTATCATGCACTTTATCCTGATGCTCGCCATAGCCTTGAGAGAGCTTCAGTTTCAGCAGGTCACGATCGGTAGCCTGCCAATCCACAAAGAGCATTGCATTCTCCACTCCATTGCGTGAGGTAATGCTGTTACCTGAGAGCGCCGTGGCCTGACCATATTGCAGGTTGGTCTGTGCAAAGGCACGTACGGTGACGTTCTCACTACCACTGGCGATATCGGCATACACTTGTCCGTTGCCATAGGTACTGCCGCTCAGGGCCAGCTTTCCCGTCAGCCCCTTGCCTTCACGGAACGTCAGGTCGATGGTGCCCGTGATGCCGTCCATGGCGTTGTTCACCGCTCCATAGGTACAAATGGTCACTTCGGTGAGGTCGCAGGCCTTGATGCCCACGAGCAGTGGCTCGTAATCGATGCTCAGGGGTATATCGTCCACACTCAGCAAATAGTCTGAATTGAGTGTCTTACCATCGTCCGACATCAGTTCCGGACAGATGTGGAGTACGTCGAGCAGTGTCATCTCGGGGTCGGGATCCAGCTGCTCCACATGGATGATATATTTGTTGCCGTCGTGCTCAATCAGCTCATCCTGGTCTTGAGCATAAACGCCAACAGCCAACCATGCCATCAAGATGACAAATACTCCTCTCATACCAAGAACCTATTTACAGATGATTTCCAAAAGGTTGTTCTGGATGATGCCATTGGTGGCAATGACGCTGTTACCCTCAGTGAAGTCAGAGGAGCCGGCGTAGTCGGTGACGGTGCCACCAGCCTCCAGTACTATCAGACTGCCAGCCATGAAATCCCACTGGCCGATGTACTGCTCGGCATAGCCGTCGAGACGTCCTGCAGCGACATAGCAAAGGGCCATCGCTGCAGAACCACACATGCGGATACTCCCCACCCGACCATAGAAGGAGTCGATGAGCCGTTGGACGGTGGGCTTATAGGCATCGCTATTATAAGGCAATTGAAAACAGAGCAGGGCATCCTGAATCTTCTGGCTGCTGACGTGCAATTGATGTTGCATGATGCATGGTGAATGATGCATCAGATGTGCACCCCCACCCTTCCAGGCATAGAAGCACTCGTCGGCACAGATCTCATAGACCACACCTATGAGAATCTCCTTTCCCTGCAACAGGGCGATGCTGACAGCGTATGGGGCATACTGGTGGATGAAGTTCGTCGTGCCGTCGAGTGGATCGACCACCCAAAGCATCTGTTCAGTATCATGGCCGGCCAAGCCTTCTTCAGTGATGAAGCCTGCCTCAGGCAACAACTCTTTCAGCGCAGCAACAATCAGCCGTTCCGACCCTTTGTCGACATACGACACATAGTCGTGGGCATGTTTCCGCTCCACACTCTCCAGGGAGAACTTACTCCGTTCCTCCCTGATATACGCTCCCGCTTGCCGTGCAATCTCGCACACGGCCAACGTGAGAAGCTCCAAATTCCGATCCACTGCTTACTTCTTGATCAGCGAGGCAATCCAGAGGATGACGACAGCACCGATGATAGCTGTGCCAAGCTGCCCCAGAAGACCTCCCCATGAGACGCCCAGCAGATCGAACAGCCAACCGCCGAGGACACCACCGAAGAGACCCAGTATACAATTCATGATGAGGCCGTAGCCGCCACCTTTCATCAACTTGCCGGCGCAGAAGCCAGCCAAACATCCAAGAAGGAGTGAAAGAATAATACCCATAACTATAATGTCTAATTGGTTTGATGGTGCAAAAATAGGCAAAATAATCGAAAGGACAAAGAAAAAGCCGTTTTTTTTGTCTATTGTCTTTTGTCAGCGAGGTACATACCAAGAAGGATGAGGGCGGAGCCAAGGAGAAACCAAACGGTAATCTGTTCATGGAGCAGCCACCATGCAAAGATAATCGTGGTGATGGGATTGAAATAGACCCAGTTGGTGGCAACGACTGCTCCGAGTTTGCCGATGACCCAGTTCCAGAGGAGATAGCAGAGCATCGAGGCGACGACACTCAGGAAGAGGAGATTTAATATAATTGATAATTGATAATTGAAAATTGAAAATGAAAAGATGTTGGCTTCTGAGGGTTTGAGGATATAATAAGGTATGATGGTGAGGAGGCCGTAGAAGAACACTTTTCGGGTGATGAAGATGGATGAATAGCGTTCTGTGGCGGGTTTTGCTAACAAGGAGTAAACAGCCCAGCAGAGGCAGGCAGCGAAAGCCAGCAGATCGCCGAGAGGTGAGAGGTGGAGCACGAAATGCCCGTTGAGCACTACGATGGCCATGCCCAGACAGGCTACGACAGAGCCTAAGGCCTGCATCTTCGTGATCCGTTCCGTGTGGCGATAGACGATGGCCACGAGCAGCATAGCGAAGAGAGGGCAAGAGCAGACGATGAGTGAGGTGTTGGTGGCGGTGGTATAGAGCATGGCGGCATTTTCCGTCAGGAAATAGACGGAGCCGCCTGTGATGCCGAGCGCCACCATCAGGAGTTCATCGCGCCAGGAGGAAGCGAATAGTGATGAGTGTTGAGTGATGAGCGAATAGCACAAAAGCAGGACATAGGCGATGGTGAAGCGCAGGGTGAAGATCTGCGCAGGGGTCAGACCACTCTGTAGCAGCAACTTGGTGAACACAAAGGTGCTACCCCAAATGGCTACTACGACAAACGCGACAATATGATAATATAACCTGTTTTCAGACACGGACGATACGCATGCAAGTCGTTTATCTCCTGACCATGAATGGCATCGTCTGTGCCTGGGCAAACATCAAATCGGCCAGTGCCTCGTTGGTGTCGTCTTTTCCGTTAATGGTGTCATAGACGAACTTCAGACCCTCACGCCCCTTGCCATGCTTCAGCACATACACCAGAGAGAGATACTGCAGGCCAACGCTCTCCGACAGGATATCGAGGTCTGTGAGAGCAAACTGCGAGAGTGCAAGTTGGTAGGCATCGTCGCTGTTCTCATCGATAAATTCCTGCACTTTTCCAAGCGTCTCAAATCCGAATAATTCGAGCAGCGGCAGGAAAGTCATGAGCGAGGCTGGATAGATCTCAGCCTGATTCACTGCGGCGATACGCTGGTTCAGCCGGTCGAAAGGCCGCAGGTCAAGATAGCTACGGAACGAGTCACTGGACAGGTGCACATCATCGAGTTGTCCGGTCTTCACCAAAGCCTGCACCTGACGACGATAGTCTGCCAAGACCGTGCGCAGGCGACTGAACTCATCGTCGACAAGTTCAAGCATTCCAGCCAGACGGCTGAACTGACGACGGTATTCCTTAGGAATCTTCACCTCACCCTTATAGCCTGTGTCATGTTCAATGGTAGACCACACATGCTGCAAGGCGGTGCGCATCTGGAGTTCGAAACGAATACCGCCCTCCTCAAGACGACAGACATAGTGTAGTGAGTTGTAACCGAAACTATCCAACTGGTGCAGTTTGCGCTTGTCCACACTTTCCTTCCAGTCGATCTCGAAGGTACGCTTCGCGATGGCAGCGACCTTGTCGACATCATCGGTATAGAAGGTGATGACACGCAGTCCCACCAAGTCGGTGACATCCTCTATACTCTTGTATTTCGCACCCTTCAACTCCAGTTTTCCAGCCAACGACTTCTCTGTCTTTATCCTCCTTTCAAAGGCCGTGATATAAATACCTTGCTGGCGAAGGGCACGGCGCAGACGATCATAAGCCGTCTGAGACACTCGTTCCAATTCTGGCAGCATCTCACGATACTGCTGCATCATCTGCTCACAATGCGGATTTAGTCGGTACTCATTATTCATTTTGTTCAGGGTTTAGGGGTTAGAGTTTAGGATTTAGGGGATTTGATCTCGATGTCACGCTTCACGTTGTTTCGGATCTTCGTGAGATAACCTTTCATGCCGTCGGCATTCTTTGTATCGATAATTTCCAAGAGTTCCTTCAACTCCGTACGGATCTGACTGACCTGGTCGTGTGTATAGGGGTTGAAGAGGATTTCCTGCAGCAGGTAGTCATCCTCGTTGAGCACCCCCTTGGCAATCCTCATATGACGTTTGAAGGTGGTACCAGGAGCATCCTGATGCTTCATCACGGCAGCAAACACGAATGTGGAGACGAAAGGAATGGACAGAGAGTAGGCTACCGTCTTATCGTGCTCCTCGAACGTGTACTCGTAGATGTTGAGTCCCAACCGCTGATAAAGATCCTTGAAGAAGATACGTCCCATGTAGTCGCCCTCGCTGATGATAATGGCGTTCTCCTCAGAGAGCTGCTGGAGATTGGCAAATGTCGGACCGAACATCGGGTGGGTGGAGACATAGCGCATGCCTGCCGACTCGTAAAATTCCTTCAGGTCCGTCTTCACACTGGCGATGTCGCTGATGATGCACTCCTTGGGCAGGTAGGGTATCACCTCCTTGAACACGGGAATGGTGTATTTCAGTGTGACAGCATTGATCAGCAGTTCTGGTTTAAACGCCTGAATATCCTCGTAGGAGGTGAACCGCTGACAGTTATAGGTGAAACGCATGCGCTTGGGGTCGCGCTCGAAGACCGCCACCTCATGATCGAAGCTCAGCAGGTCGATGAAGAAGCTACCCATCTTCCCTGCACCCATGACTAATATTCTCATAGAGCTGAAAAGTTTCAATTTATTTATTAATAATCTCTATTTGTTGGCGGACGGACTCTTCGTGGATGTTCTCGAAGACGTGAGCGACGAACTCAGGATCCATGCCACAGAGGGAGCCCTGTGCACCGCGCTTGTTGAGAATCTCATTGTAGCGGTTAGCCTGCAGGACGGTCATGTTGTGCTCTTTCTTATACTGACCAATCTCACGGCACACTTTCATTCGCTTGGCCAGCAGGTCCATCAGCTGGTTGTCGAGCTCGTCGATCTGCTTACGGAGTTGGGTGATACCCTCCGTCATGGTGTGCTCATCACGAATGACCAGCAACGAGAGGATATAGTCGAGCACATCGGGTGTCACCTGCTGCTTGGCATCGCTCCATGCCTTATCAGGATCACAGTGGCTCTCAATGATCAGGCCGTCGAAACCAAGGTCCATGGCCTGCTGACAGAGCGGCGCAACCAATTCACGACGCCCTCCGATATGTGAGGGGTCACTGATCAGAGGCAATGCGGGAATACGGCGACGCAGCTCGATGGGAATCTGCCACATCGGAGCATTACGGTAGATCTTCTGTTCATAACTGGAGAAGCCACGATGGATGGCACCAAGACGCTTCACACCAGCCTGGTTCAGACGTTCCAGAGCACCAATCCAGAGTTCGAGATCAGGATTCACGGGATTCTTCACGAACACTGGCACATCCGCTCCCTTCAGTGCATCGGCAATAGCCTGCACGGCAAAGGGGTTGGCAGAGGTACGTGCACCTATCCAGAGGATATCTATGCCGTATTTCATGGCCAGTTCCACGTGCTCAGGGGTAGCCACCTCCGTAGAGACGAGCATCTTCGTTTCCTTCTTCACCTGTGCGAGCCATACGAGGGCGGGTTCACCGTGTCCCTCGAAGCCACCAGGCTTTGTACGGGGTTTCCACACACCGGCACGGAAGTTGTGGCAGCCTTTCATTGCCAATTCACGGGCGGTCGTCATCACTTGTTCCTCGGTCTCTGCAGAACAAGGGCCTGCAATCACGAAAGGACGTTCGTTGTCACTCGGTAAATTCAATGGTGCTAAATCTAATTCCATATCTGTTATTCTGTCTTTAAATGTCTTATTCTGTCTAATGCTTGTTGGATTTTTTCCTCTTTGGCGCAAAGGGAGATGCGGATGTAGCGTTTGCCGTTGGATCCGAAGATGAAGCCGGGGGTGATGAAGACACGGGCCTCGTGCAGCACCTTTTCCGTCAGGTCTTCGACATCGGCGTACTTCTCGGGGATCTTCCCCCAGAGGAACATACCCACCTGACTTTTGTCGTAGGTGCAGCCTAAGACATCCATGATCTTCTCAGCCCACTGGCGACGACGGCGGTAGGTCTCGATATTAAACTCACGATGCCAGGCCTCGTCATTCTTATAAGCCTCAGCAGCAGCCAGTTGGATGCCCCGGAAGGTACCAGAGTCGATGTTCGACTTGATCTTCAGAATCCATGAGACAAACTGGGCATTCGTGGCGCACAAACCCACACGCCAGCCCGGCATATTGTGACTCTTCGACATCGAATTGAACTCGATACAGCAGTCTTTGGCCCCAGGCACCTGAAGCAGCGACATGGGATGCTCGTTGAGAATGAACGAATAAGGATTGTCATTCACCACTACGATATTATGCTCCTTGGCGAATGCCACCAGTCGCTCGTAAGTTTCCATACGGGCATTGCCACCTGTCGGCATGTTAGGATAGTTCGTCCACATCAGCTTTACTTTCGAGAGATCCATCTTCTCCAGTTCGTCGAAATCAGGCTGCCAGCCATTATCCTCACGCAGATTGTAGTTCACTATCTTCGCACCCAGGATCTTCGAGAGCGAGGTGTATGTGGGATAGCCAGGATTGGGCACCAGCACCTCGTCGCCAGGATTCACAAAGGCCAGCGTCACGTGCAGGATACCTTCCTTCGAACCAATGAGCGGCAGGATCTCCGTCTTGGGGTCGAGATCCACGTTGTACCAACGCTTATAGAATCCGGCCATGGCCTCGCGCATCTCGGGTATTCCCATCGTTATCTGGTAGCCGTGTGCATTGGACAGTTTAGCCACCTCACATAACTTACCGATGGTCTGTGGAGAAGGCGGCATATCAGGACTTCCAATGGCAAGGCTGATAATGTCCTTGCCCTCGGCATTCAACTGTGCTACTTCCTTCAGTTTCCTGCTGAAATAGTATTCCTGCACTAAACTTAATCTGTCTGCTGGTTGTATCATAATTAATTCGTTTGTTTGCCGTCTTTATATTCTCCTAAAATCTTCAGGTCTTTTGTCAGAGGAATGATTGCATCTATCGACTGACGATAGCGGGTAAGGTCGTTGTACATCAAGTCGACGTAGAACAGGTATTCCCATTCATGTCCGATAATCGGCAACGACTGGATTTTCGTCAGGTTGATCTTGTAGAACGAGAGGATAGCCAAGACATGACTTAACGACCCCTCCTCGTGAGGCAGTGAAAAGACGATGCTCGACTTGTTGGTCTCCAACAGCGGTCGCAACATATCCGCCTTGTTGGGATTTGACACCACGAGAAAACGGGTGAAGTTATGTTTATTGTCCTCGATATGATCCTCGAGCACCTTCAGGCCATAGAGTCTGGCAGCCTCCGCATGACAGATGGCCGCCCATCCCTTCTTCTGTCCCTCGGCAATCATCTTAGCCGATCCTGCCGTATCCTCAGCCTCGACGTTCTTCAGTTGAGGGTGCTGTGCCAGGAACTGACGGCACTGCATCAGAGCCACAGGATGCGAGTGAACCTCAGTGATGGTGTCCCAGTCGTCTTCAGGCAGACAGCAGATGCTGTGCGTGATATGCAGTTTATGCTCACCTACCACCGTCGTTCCTGAATCTCTCAGCAACTCATAGTTATGCAGCAGGCTTCCCGCAATCGTGTTCTCGATGGCGAGCATGCCGATGGCTGTAGGATCCTGCTTGATACTGGCAAACACTTCCTCGAAGGTTGAGCAGCAAATCAACTGGATCTGTTCTCCCTCGAAATACAGGTGCGCCGCAATATCGTGGAACGACCCGGTCTGTCCTTGAATGGCAATTCTCTTCATATTCCCTATCCTCGTTTCTAAAAACAAATCCCGCTTTCACTTGTGTGAAGCGGGACCTTGTATTTTATCATCTCTGTCATCAGTTGAATTATACGCAACTTCCCGCTTCACAATTGCTTGCAAAGTAAAAGTAATAGCCATAAAAGTAAGCATTCAACATTGACATAATCTAATCGTTTTTATCTTTTCGGCTGCAAAAGTACATTATTTTTGCGAAACAAACAAATAAAATGCAAGAAAAATTGTGTTTTTGCTTACTTTTTACCTATTTGCCATTTCACTTTTTATACAATTCACCCCATTGTTTGCGGATTTCGTCACGGTCCACCTCTTCAATCAGGATCTCCGCCAGTGTCATGATGACCTCATAAGGTATCTGCAGACGAGGATCGTCGCTCCCAGACTTGATAGAAGAGAGGAAATGGGCCATCTCACCCTTGTAGATCTCCCTCATTCTGTTACCATCCTTGCCGCTATCAATAGAACAAGTATAGGTGATGTTGGCAAGACGGTCGCAGAGTTTTATAAACGGTGCATAGGGCGTCTCGCGAATACCTTTATAATAATTCTCCCCCGCCCTCTCGTCACGTGTACGACCCTTATCGTTGGTCAGGGCATAAACGATCTCCGTAGCCATCAGTGCCTGCTCCTCCGTCATCCGTAACCGAGCCTCATGCATCACGTCGTTGTACGTCATACGTGCATCCTCTATGCTGTCGTGATAATAGCCACCGAAGAACATCGGCAGCACATCATCCTCGCTGACGCACACCAGATGGCCATAGGTTTGTATACCCTCAGCCACCATGTCGAGATGAAACCCATAGGGCAAATCGTCGCCATAGGTCTGGTTAACACGCTGATGCAGTGCATGAGCCGACTGACGGATTTCATCTATCTGTACGGCATATTTTTTCTGAAGTTGCAGAAATTCCTCTTTTGTCATCATCAATAATTTTATTTGGGTGCAAAGTTACAAATAAAATAAGAAATAAGACTATAGAATTAAGAAAAAAATTGTACCTTTGTCGCCGATATGGATAAAAAGCCACTTCCCCACCCTGTCGTTGCCATCATTCCCGTGGTGGTGCTCATTGGATTCCTATCCATTGCCATCACACTTTTCGGCAGCGATTCCCTCAGTGGGGGCAGTCAGATAGCGCTGCTGATGGGCATGGCCGTGTGCGTCAGCATCTCTATGTCGGTCTACCGAGTACCCTGGCGTACCTTCGAGAAGCAGATCAAGGCCACCCTCGGAGAAGTGAGCATCACCCTTGTCATCCTGCTCTGTGTGGGTATGCTTGCCGGCTCGTGGATGATCAGCGGCATCGTGCCAACACTCATCTACTACGGTGTGCAGATCATGTCGCCGCAGTTCTTTCTCGTATCAGCATGTATTATCTGTGCCCTGATTTCAGTGCTCTCCGGCAGTTCCTGGACCACTATCGCCACCATTGGTGTGGCCCTGCTCGGCATCGGCCATGCACTGGGCGTTTCCGAGGCATGGACGGCGGGAGCCATCATCTCCGGAGCCTATTTCGGCGACAAGATGTCACCCCTCAGCGACACCACCATCCTCGCCTCCTCGGCCACAGGCACCGATCTCTTCGTACATATTCAATATATGGTATATACCACCGTGCCCACCTTCCTTATCACCGTCACGATCTTCTTCATGGCCGGTCTGGGGAGTAATGCGGCAACGGAAGTACAAGTCGGCGAATATACCGAGGGTCTTTACAACACGTTCACTATTTCCCTGTGGACATTGCTGGTGCCGCTGCTGACGGCAGTGCTCATCGCCCGCCGCGTGCCGTCGTTGATTGTGCTCTTCGCCTCGTCAATCATGGCCGGCTTCATGGCCTTGATCCTCCAGCCCCACATCCTCACTGAGATTTCCTCCAGTGGCAGTCTGATTAAGGGATTGGCCATTACCTTCTACGGAGCTACGGCCGTAGAGACAGGCAATGCCTCACTCAACGAGCTCGTCTCTACCAGTGGAATGGCGGGTATGCTCAACACCATCTGGCTGATCATCTGTGCCATGTGCTTCGGTGCCTCGATGGTGGCCAGCCGTATGATCGAGAGTATCACGGGCGTAATCGTGCGCTTCGTCAGGAGCCGCGTCAGTCTGGTGTCGTCGACCGTCGGCACGGGCATATTCCTGAATATCACCACCGGCGACCAGTTCATATCCATCGTACTCAATGCCGATATCTATAAAGAAGTGTTCAAAAAAGAAGGCTATGAGTCGCGCCTGCTGAGTCGCACGACAGAGGATGCTGCCACCGTTACCTCGGTTCTGATACCGTGGAACACCTGCGGCATGACACAGTCCACCGTACTCGGTGTACCAACACTCACCTACCTGCCCTACTGCTTCTTTAACCTGCTCTCACCCCTGATGAGTATCATCATCGCCGCCATCGGCTGGAAGATACGCAAGGTTCCCTCAGACAAACAATTATCAACAATCCATATTCCAGACAAACAATGAAGAAATTATTCATGCTCGCATCACTTTTGATGCTCACGTTCCAGGCCTCGGCACTGACCCCCTGGACGAAAGGTGCTTTCGAGACAGGCCAGTACCGTAACCTCTTCGTGGAGATGGGCTACAGCCAGGCCGACGTTGACGCAAAACTCAAGGAAGTGTTCAATGCCGTGTTCCGCGGCCCAGACAAGGTCTATTTTGAGGTCGGCGACTCCATGGGCTACGTCTCCGACGTGAAGAACCACGACGCCCGTACTGAGGGCATGTCCTACGGACTGATGATTGCCGTACAATTCGGTGAAAAAGACATTTTCGACCGTCTGTGGCGCTGGAGCAAGAAATACATGCAGCATCAGGACGGCATCCGCGAGGGTTACTTCGCATGGAGCTGCAAGACTGACGGTACCCGTAATGCCCAGGGAGCCGCCAGCGATGGTGAGCTCTACTTCATCACCGCCCTCATCTTTGCCTCCAACCGTTGGGGCAACGATACCGGCATCAACTACCTGGCCGAGGCCCAGCATATCCTCAACTGCATACAGCCCAAGGAATACGAGCCGGAGCCTCGTCCGGCTGGGTTCCCTGGCTTCGGTCCTCAGCAGACAGGACCGCAGAAGATGTACCTCATCGACCCCGAGACACAGCTCATAACCTTCACCCCTGACGGATTCGGACAGCGCTACACTGATCCCAGCTATCACATCCCCGCTTTCTACGAGGTTTGGGCACGCTGGGCTAACGACGGCCGCTCAGACTACTGGAACGAGTGTGCCCGTAAGAGCCGTGAGTTCCTCCACAAGGCCATCAACCCTCAGACCGGTCTCAACGCCGATATGTGCCAGTATGACGGCTCTGAGATGCAGATGCCCCGTTTCCCTGGCATGCAGCAGCGTCCTCAGGGAGCACCCCGCCGCAACGGCAGCAACAACTTCCGTTATGACTCCTGGCGCGTGCCTATGAACATTACCCTCGACTATGAGTGGAGTTGTGCCGACGGCGAGTGGCAGCGTCAGTATGGTGAGACTATCCAGAACTTCCTCTACAGTCAGGGTGTTGATACCTTCGTCGACCAGTACCGCACAGACGGTACCCTTCCTGAGGGCGATGAGATCTTGCAGGCCGGCGGCTTCCGCAAACTGCGCCATAGCATCGGCCTTGTGGCCACCTCCGCTGCCGCCTCGATGATGTGCAGCCACGACAAGAGCAAAGCGTTCGTAGACGGACTGTGGAATGCCAAGCACGTACCCTTCGAAGACGGCTACTTCGATGCCTATTATGACGGTCTGCTGCGCCTCTTTGCCTTCATGCATCTCAGCGGCAACTACCGCATCATCCTTCCACAGAAATAGCAACACTCAAACCAACAACACGATGAATGAGAAAAACAGGCCTAACATCAGCCGGCGCGAGTTCTTAAGACGACTCGGCATCGGCACAGGCTCTGCCGTGGCGCTCATGGCTATGGAGCCTCTTAGAGCATTCGCACAGGACAGCAAGGAGACCAGCGATGTCCGCATGACCTACCGCGTACAGCACGGCTCAGGAGAACAGATCTCACTCCTGGGGTTCGGTATGATGCGCCTGCCAAACGACCAGGACGAAGTGAACGAACTTGTGGACTATGCCATCGCCCACGGCGTGAACTACTTCGACACCGCCCCGATGTATATGCGCGGAAGGTCGGAAGTGCTCACTGGCAACGCCCTCGCCCGTCATCCAAGAGAGAAGTTCTACGTGGCCACGAAGATGTCGAACCAAGGACAAAACCTCTGGGACTTCCACGAGTCCGTGAAGATGTACCGCCAGTCGTTTGAGCGGCTACGCGTTGATTATATTGACTACTACCTGCTCCACAGCATCGGCGGTGGAGGAGTGGATGGCCTTAAGGGACGTTTCCTCGACAACGGACTGCTCGAATTCCTCATGAAGGAGCGTGAGGCAGGCCGCATCCGTCACCTTGGATTCTCCTATCACGGTGACGTGAGCGCTTTCGACTGGCTACTTGACCATCACGACGACTACCACTGGGACTTCGTGCAGATCCAGATGAATTTCCTCGACTGGCGCCATGCCTCATTGCGTAGTGGCCGGCGTGTGGATGCCGATGCTGAATACCTCTACGGCAAATGCGAGAAACTCGGCATCCAGAACGTCGTCATGGAACCCCTTCGTGGCGGCGCCTTCGGCCGTATGGCACAAGAACTGACTGACCAGCTCAAGGCTCGTCGCCCAGATGACAGCACAGCCCGCTGGGCCTTCCGCTGGGTAGGCTCCCACCCCAACATCCTCACCACGCTGAGTGGCATGAACCGCATGGAGCATCTTGAAGAGAACGTCAGCACCTTCTCACCCCTCGAGATCTGCACAGAAGCAGAGAACGCCCTGCTGGCCGACATCGCCGACCAGATGTCGGGTTTCCCGACCATTCCCTGCACCACCTGCGAATATTGCATGCCCTGTCCCTATGGCGTCAACATCCCTGGTAACTTTGCCTATTACAACCAGGCTGTCACTGACCACATCCTGCCTCTGCCAGCTGCCACTGCAGCCGACTACGCCGAGCGTCAGCAGCAGTTCATCGAGGGCTACCGCAAGGCCCTGCCCGATGCAGAGACGTGGGCCCGCTCCTGCCAGGATTGTGAGGAATGCCTTCCCAAATGTCCCCAGCAGATACGCATACCCAACCAAATGAGCCGTATCGTAGAGATACTAAGAGTCAGACGGAAATAACAGAGGGGCGATTGATGATCGCCCCTCTCTTTCTATAGTTTAAATCTTCGCCAGATAAATCTTGGAATACGTCGCCAGAAGGCTGTCAGCATACGGTAACGCCAATCGATGACACGGATATGCTGATGGCTGTTGATGGCGCTTACGATCTCACGCGCCACGTTCTCCGGACGCAGCATCATGGGATACTTAAAGTCGCCATTGAGCAGTGCTGTGTCGACAAATCCCGGACGGATATCAGTAAAGCGGATGCGGAGTCCACGGGCATTGGCCTGCTGCTCGAGAGCCTGCAGATAAACGTTCTGCATAGCCTTCGTGGCAGAATACGATGGAGCAGGCCCCAAGCCCTTCGTGCCAGCGATAGAGGTGATGGCGGCGATATGTCCCTCACCCCGCTCTGCGAAATAGCGATAAGCCTCGCCAATCATTCGGGTAAAACCCAAACCATTCGTCTGCATCGTGGCGAGTTCGATGTCCTCCCTCAGTTCACGGTTCTGCTTGCCGATGCCTGAGGCATAGAAGAAAAGATCCATACCGCCCAGTCGCGCCACCAGGTCACGCAGTCGCGCTGTGGCATCCTCAGCGGTCACGTCAATCTCTGCGACCTCCGCCGCCCCAATCGTCTGCAACAGTTCCACCCTTCGGGCAGCCACGCCGAGCGTCCAACCATCCTGGAGCAGCAGCTTCGCCACTTCCATTCCGATTCCCGACGACGCCCCTATGACAACAGCCCTCTTCATTCTTCAATTTTCAATCTTCAATCTTCAATTTTCAATCTTCACAGTCCCCTTGCCTTGAGCAGGCTGGAGGCATCAGGCTCCTTCATACCCGTGAAATCGGAGAACATCTGCATCAGGTCGCCCGTATTACCACGACTCAGGATCTTATCGCGCATCTCCTGTCCCGTCTCAGGCTTCAAGGCACCACGCTGGGCGAAGACGTCGGCAATGTTCACAGCCAGCACCTCCGTCCAGAGATAGCTATAGTAGCCGGCAGCATAGCCCCCACCCCACACATGGTTGAAGTAGCTGGTGAAGTAACGTGGCGGAATCTGGGGATTGAGCAGTCCCACCTGTCTCAGGGCCTCTGTCTCAAACGCTGCGGCCTTGTCTGGCGTGGGAATATCCTTCGAGGCGAGCATGTGCCAAGCCATATCGGCACAGGTGGCGGCGAGGTTCTCACCCAAGGCATAGGCCGTCTGGAAGTTGATGCTCTTCAGCATGCGCTCCTTTAGGTCGGCAGGCATCGGCTCACCCGTCTGGTAATGGCGGGCATAGTGGTCGAACACCTCCGGGATCGAAGCAAACGACTCATTGAACTGCGAGGGCATCTCCACGAAGTCGCGTGCCACGGAAGTGCCACTCAACGTGTTATACTGACAGTCGGAGAGGATGCCGTGTAGGGCGTGCCCGAACTCATGGAACATCGTCGTCACCTCGTCCCACGTCAGCAGCGACGGCTGACCTTCCGGAGCCTTGGCACTATTACATACATTATATATAATAGGTATCTGGTTCCACTGACGGCTCTGCTTGGCGAAGCCGTCCATCCAGGCACCACCGCGCTTCGTGGGCCTGCGGTAGTAGTCGCAATAGAAGAGGGCCTTTGTCGTACCGTCCTTGTCGATCACCTCGAAGGCCTTCATGTCAGGATGATAGAGGGGAATATCCTTGCGCTCCTTGAAGGTTAATCCATACGCACGGTTGGCGGCATAGAACACACCGTTCATCAACACACTGTCAACATTGAAATACGGCTTCACCTCGTCGTCGGAGACATCCAAAAGCTGTTTCTTCATCTTCGCTGAGTAGTAGAAGCGGTCATAGGGCTGCAGTTGGAAGTCCTGTCCCTCGGTCTGGCGGGCGAAATCCTCGATGGCCTTCGTCTCTGCATCGGCCTTCGGCGAATACTCCTTTATCAGATTCTTCAGGAAGGCATACACATTCTCAGGCGTCTTGGCCATTGCCTTCTCTAATGAATACGAGGCGTAGTTGGGATAGCCCATAATCTCAGCCTGCTCAGCCCTCAGCTTGGCAATCTCACAGACGATGGAGAACGTGTTGTACTTGCCGGTACCGTCGGAACGATGTATGGAAGCCTCGTAAACCTGTTTGCGCAGGTCGCGGTTGTCGAGGCTTGACAACAGCGGCTGCTGGGTGGTGTTCACGATGACGATGGCATAAGGCGCCTTTCCGCCACGACTCTCGGCATCTTTCTTACACTGGGCGATGTCGGCCTCACTCAGTCCTGCCAGTTCTTCCTTCTTGTCTACCCACACCACAGCATCGTTGGTGGCGTCGGGCACAATGTCGCCCCACTTCGTCTGGAGGTCGGAGATGCGGAGGTTAATCTCCTTCATGCGCTCCATCTTATCGTCGGGCAACAGGGCACCCCTGCGCACGAAACTCTTATAAATCTCCTCCAGCAGCTTCTGGTCTTCGCCGCTGAGCGAGTCGTGCTCACGGTCATACACCTGACGGATGCGCTCAAACAAGGGCTTGTTGAACGAAATCTCGTTCTCCAAGTCCGTCAACATCGGCTGCACCTTCTTCTCTATCTCACCAATCTCAGGCGTCTTGTCGGCCTCGACGAGGGCAAAGAACACACGGCCCACACGGTCGAGCAGCCGTCCGCTCTCCTCATAGGCCAGGATGGTGTTCTCGAACGTGGCCGAGTCCGGGGTGTCCACGATCTTCTGGATGTTCTCACGCGTCTGCTGGATGGCCGTCTCGAAGGCTGGCATATAGTCGGTGGTCTGGATTTTGCTGAAATCAGGCGCACCAAACGGTAACGTACTCTCCACTAACAGCGGGTTCTCACGCTCACTCTGCCCACAGGCACTAAACTGCAACAGCACTGCTGATGCCATAGTCATTGACATAATGGTCTTTATTATTTTCATTTGGCTTAACAATTTAACTACCTTAACTATCTAACTTCTTAACTACTCATTCCCTACTCGTCTGGCAGGAAGAGCGGATCCTCGGGCATGACCATGACGGGTTCGGTCTCTGCGGCCTTCAGGATATTCTCAGGCACGTACTTCTTATCGACCACGAGACGGAACATGAACTCACGGAACCAGCGGTCGGTCATGATCAGACAGCCCTGCTGCCCCCATGAGGCGCCCCATGAATTCTCTACCTTCCATTTCTTCACCTTGCCATTGTCGTCGAGATCAACCGCGGTAAGGGTCATTGCATGTGTTGAACCGCTGTCGAAAGTGGAAATGCGCTGTGCCTTGTCCATGCCGAAGGTGGTACCGAAGAGCGAGGCGTAGTCAAAGTTCTCGGTGTCGGCATAGCCGCGCTTACGGTCAAGGAATTTACCCACGTCGTAACTGCTGTAGAGCTTGCGGCCGTCCTTCAGCGAGGCGATGGCCATCTGCTCGATATCGTCCATCGGCAGGTTCACGTAGCGCCAGTTGTGGCCGTCGTAGGTGTGACGGTCATATTCCACCTCGTAAGTCTTGTAGTAAGGCCTGCGCGGATCGTTCATCGCCATGATGAAAGTGCCGTTGATGGGGCCGCCCACCACCTCCTGATAGAACGACTGCGGCGTGTACTTCCTGGCAGGGCCGACGGCCTTGCCACTCTTGTCGCGGAAGGCATAGGTAAACTCCTGAAGCGGTTCGCCGATAGTCAGCGTAAGCATCTTGTAAATCTGACTCAGCATACGCGTCTTGGCTTTGTCGATGCTCGACTGCTTACGGTCTTTCTGCGCCATATCGCGTAGCTGAAGACCATACTCACGCAGTTTCGACGAGATGAGGGCTCGCATGCGCGAAGTGTTGTCGCTGCTGAAACTCTCGGGCATCAGCTCGGCGGGTACGAGGCCGTACTTCTCCGTAAGGTCGGCCACGCCGCAGAAGGTGCCGCCATCGCCGAGGGGCGACTTGAAGAAGAACTGCACGCGCGGATCGTCGATAGGCTGCTTGCCCGTATCGGCACAGCCCTGTAGCATCAGGTTGGCCTTCTCCAGCTGATCCCAGAAGAAGAGGTAGGCCTGCGAGAACTCGAGTTGTATGGAGTCGCCGTGAGCCTGAGTGTAATTGGAGCGCAGCACGTTAAAGCCACTGAACATCCAGCAGCGTCCGGATGACTTCTGATCAGTGATCGACTGCTTCTTCGTCTCTACGGAGAACCACGTGTCGAGGGCCCCTGCATTCTGACGGTTGGCGGTGAGGGCGTCGATGCTGTTAGTGGCCACGGCATTGACGAGGGCCTGGTTCACGGGCTCCGCCTTCATCTCCTTCTGAATATCACGCAGCATCTCACGTGAGATGCCACCCTCTTTGGTCTGGGCACTGGCGACGGTCAGACAGCCGACGGCCAGGAACGAACATAATAATTTCTTCATATGGTTATCTTTTGTATTGATTTTCTGCACAAAATTACGAAAAATTATCTGAAAAATGTGCTTTTTCGACATTTATTACTTCTTTTTTTGCATTTTGCTTGGAACTTTAGAACATTTTTACTATCTTTGTCCCATCGTTTAATTACTAAACTAAAAAAATTACAAGTATGAAGAAATTATTAATGGTTGTAGCCATGATGATAGGCGCAATAAGTGCACATGCACAGTTTGAGCCAGGAACATTCAGCATTCAACCGAAAATTGGTTCCACCGCTTCTTGGCTGTCGAACATGCCGAAATTAGCTACAGGTACTGTTGAAATAGACAACTTCCCCACTGTCGGAGCCATCATTGGTGCAGAAGCAGAGTATCAGATAGCACGGAAGTTCAGCCTTGCCGCGGGTGTCAGCTATGCCCAGCAGGGTAGCGGATGGGAAGACTATTCCTCATCCATAGACGATGATAAGTTTGAACTGAAAGATGCCAAGATCCAGATCGACTATCTCAACCTGCCCGTTGTTGCTAACATCTATCTCTTCAAGGGCTTTGCCGTAAAAGCTGGTGTGCAGTTCGGATTCTTGTTAAACGCAAAGGAGAAGGGCACCATGAAGGTTGTGAACGGCAAATACAGCGCTACTGTGGATCTGGAAGATAACAGCGACGATTTCAAGGACAGCTGCAGCAAGTTAGACATCTCAATCCCCATGGGTATCTCCTATCAGGTTCCAACCGTCCCCATTGTGATTGACATGCGCTACAACCTCGGTGTGTCGAAAGTGAACAAGGAGAGCGTCTCTGGTCATAAAGACCTGAGAAACAACGTGGTTCAGCTGACAGTAGGCTACAAGTTTGCACTTTAAATATTAGTATTATTAACCCTTTAAATTAACAAGTATGAAAAAATTATTCATTATTGCAGCAATGTCGCTTATGAGCATGGGCGCATTTGCACAACAGATGTTTGTAAAGCCGATGGTCGGTGGAACGTTGGCCACTATTACAGGTGATTATACCGATGACTGTAAGATGAAGCTCGGCCTGGCTGCCGGAGCTGAGTTTGGTTACATGATTGCTCCGCAGTTTGCTGTAACAGCAGGTGCTCTGGTTTCCATGCAGGGTACTGGCATTAAGGATAATGACCGCACTACGGATTACAGCACCACATTAACTTACCTTAATATCCCCATCTTGGCCAACTATTACATCATCCCCGGTCTCGCTGTCAAGGCTGGTGTACAGCCAGGATTCCTGCTCGCTAAAAAGGAGAAATATACGAGGAACGGCCACGAGCATGAGAACACAGAGAAGGACGGCCTGAAGTCGTTAGACCTCTCTATTCCCCTCGGACTCTCTTACGAGATTTCTGATTTCGTCATCGACGCCCGCTACAACCTCGGCCTGAGCAATCTGATTGATGATGATCACACTGACTACAGCCAGAAGAACAGCGTCATCATGCTGACCATTGGTTACAAGATTCCGTTCTAAACAACATTCTGTCACCATAGTAAAGCCACACCCGAAAGGATGTGGCTTTTCTGTTTCTATCCGTTTCACGTCTGGATGAACATGGTCTTTCTCCTGTTCCCTTCCTTCGGCGGCCTGACGGCGAAGTGAACCCAATAACGGCCCTTACGATTTCTCGAGCATGAGAATCTAAGACAGACTATTCTATATCCTATTGAACAACGCCCAAATAGGGATATTTTACTTCTAATCGTTTTTTTTATTGTTTTTTTATATAATATTAAAAAAAATATGTATCTTTGCACCATCTTACATAAGTAGACGGTGAACACTGTATTTACATAACATCCTAATTCTATCCTAAAAATGAGAAAAATTTTTATTTTATCCGTTTTTATTGCGGTCTCCTTGACGGCAACTGCAAAAAAGTATCCTTTCGACATGCAACATTCCTATAATGTGCAACAGATTCGTGTTGCTCAGGACGAGTCACGATTTGTAAAGGTTTGGGGAGAAGCGAATAATGCTGATAAAGCTATTGAGCAAGCCATGCAAGATGCCGTAGCTTGCTGCATCTTCATTGGCATAGATGGTGTCAGCAGCACCACCGGGCACAATGCTGAAGCTGTGCCCCCCCTATGTCCTGAAGGGACAAAGGCTTATCAAAATCACAAAGACTACTTTGACAACTTCTTTACAAAGGGAGATTTCCTGCTTTATGTCAGCAATAGTAATTCGCGCTACCCAACAGGCGAGAATAATGTGAAGGTAAAAGGTGGCCGCCGGGTATGCGTATTCGTTCAATTGAAAGTGAAACAGTTGCGTCAACGACTCGAACAGGATGGTATCATTCAGGGGCTGGGAGACATGTGGGACTAGTCCTTACGATCTTACTAATGAATTATAAACTAAAATAGCCTGATTATGAAAAAAATCTTGATTTTACTTGTATCCATGGTTTCACTTGAAGTCATGGCACAAACGGCTCAAAAGCCAGTAGTGATGGTAGTTCCTGAAAAAGCATGGTGCATTCAACAAGGATACACCAAAGATGGTAGTAACGTTGACTATAGCAAGGCGCTGCTTAACAATGATGTCCTCAATGCTGTGACTCGAATGGGGGCAATTATGGCAGATCGAGGCTTTCCTCTGAAAATGCTCAGCGCCACGCTTGACGAATTAAAAAATGAGGCAGCTCTCGATATGGTCATGCAATCAAAAAGTGATGGAGAAATTACAGAAGATAATCTGGATCAACTGCTTCGCGTGGCCAATGCAGACATTTTGGTAAACATTGCTTTTAACCATCTTAATGTAGGGCCTCGTACACAGTTGGAATTTCGCGTCACGGGTGTTGATGCTGCCACTCAAAAAAGTATAATCGGCAATGTCGGGCGTAGCTCAGCTTCAACCGCTCCCATTTCTGCACTCGTTGACGAAAGTGTATCGGGCTTCATGGATAGTTTTGCCAGTCAACTGATGCGACATTTCCAAAATACCCTCAGCAAAGGACGCGAGGGAACTATTATCTTCAAGATAGCCAGTGATTGTCCTAAGAATTTCGAGTCGGAAGTGACACTCAATGGAGAAACAGGAGAATTGGCTGATGCTATTGACTATTGGCTGGCCGAGCATGCTGTCAACGACAATTTCACTCAGTTGGCAAAGAGTCGTTCACGTTTAGCCTATGAGCAGGTACGCTTTCCGCTCTACGGCAAGGGGAAATTTGGCGGACGGCAACGAGGTATCAACGCTGAAGGTTTTATTAAGCCTATCGGACAATTCTTGTCACAGTTCGGGTTGTCTATTAGTACTACGCCTATAGGTATAGGAAAAGTATATGTCATTTTGGGAGGAAGATAGTATGAAAATTCGAACGTTTATTATTTGTGCAATCCTTTGTTGTTTGCTGCCAACAACTAGTACATCTGCTCAGCAACCCTTTCAGCCTGGGGTGATTTCTCTCATTCCATATTTGCCAGAAAGCTATGGACAACAAGTTGATAACTTGCTTAAAGAAAAGTTACGGATGATTGCGACCCAGAACGGATTGTCTGGAGCTGGCGTTGACAACCGATTTATCATCACAGCTCGCCTACTTCCAATAACCATTGAACAAACGGCTACTGCCCCCTCAAAGACAGTCGCAAAATTGAGTGTTAATATATATATCGGAGATGGAATGAACGGCACACTATTCTCGTCGACGGAATTGAATGTCCAGGGATTGGGTAATGACAAGTCGAAAGCATATTTGAATGCCATTCGAAGCATTTCACCCACCAATCCCAATATCCAGGCAGCAGTGGAGAAAGGTTGTCAAGGAATTATAAACTATTACGACAACACCAGTGCTTCAATCATTAGCAAAGCCAAGGCCTTGGCACAATCAGGCAAGCACGATGAGGCCGTGAACACACTTGCTTCCATTCCCTCCAACTGTAAGGACTATGTGCTAGCTCAGGATCTTATCGCTTCCTATGGAGAATCGGCTATTGAGGAGGTGAACTTGAAACTGCTTAACCGTGCGAGGGCAATTTGGAGCTCATCACCTACACAAGAAGGAGCTGCCCAAGTGCGCAATGTACTTTGCGCCATCAGTTATCCAAGTAGCAATATTCAGAATAAAGTACGAGAGTTGACCAACGAAATGTCAGCCCACTTCAAAGAGCAAAATAACAAGCAATGGGAATTACTCGAGAAGGAAAGCCAACGATGGCACGAACGTCAAATGAAACAGATTGAAAGCAAAAGAGAATTGGAAAAACAACGTCTCCAGAACTTCCATGATCGTCCTGTAGCATCTATCATAGGATCCATCTTTGGATCGATATTTGGTGGGCCTTCATCCAGAAACTACAGATGTAATTGGTAGAAGCATAATCATTTATTAAACAACAAATTTAATCAATAAAATGAAAACGAAAACTATTATCATGATTATGGTTTTGGCTGTGCAAGCCTTAACTATGAATGGACAAAGCAGGTTCTACAACTCAAAAAGTATGATTGTTGGTCTTACTTCCAACAATAATGTGTTCTATTCAGCCGGATTGGGTTCGAAAACTTTCAGCAATAAAATTCCAAGATTTGACATTAGTGTCAGACTTAATGGCAATGAGTTTGATAGTGAAGGAACTGTGCGTCAGATGAACGAGATGCAGATAGGAAAGAAAGTTCTGGACTTGCTTTTCGAACGAGAAAAAGGGAAACTATCTGAAGACCTGTTACGCAGACGTGCATGGGAAAATGTCCAGCTGACTGATAGGGAGAGGGCCGCCATTGGTACTTATTCACCTGAACTGATTCTAAAAGAAGATATTCTTCCTATTTTGGAAAGCAATTATATTCTTTTGACTCACGATTTTGACAGACGCACAAAGACCACGTTTGGAGCACAAACAGGTGAAAAATTTAAAACTGCCTGGATTGTGTTACATGTTGACATCGACCAATCCACCTGGGATGAAGTTAACGCTAATTGGAAAGATCTGAAAAAGTACGATCGTATTAATGTCAACGTAAGTTATGTGGCTTCAGGTGTGGCAAAAGAGAATACTTCACTTTATACCACCAATGACCATGAATATAGTGGACTTATCAGGGATTTAGCTAAGAAGGCTCCTGCACTGGCTGTAAGAGGACAGATTATTAGCCGTTCCCCATACAAGGCAGCATTGGGAACCGATAATGGTGTGAAGCCATGCTGGGACTTGGTAAGGATTTTCCGCCAATCAATCAATAGTCAGGGTCAATTCGAGTCAAAAGAGATTGGAAAGGCACGTGTTCTAAAAGCTGACAAAGAGGAATGTGCGCTTAGAACTGTAGCAGGAAAGACAGGCTCTGTTGAAAATGGAGATATGGCCGTTCTTATGCCAGTAAAGAGGACAGGGCGGTCTTTGGGCTTCCAGTGGCGTGACAATCTATATTCATTAAGATACGATTTTGACATCAATATCAACATGGGCGGTCCGTTGATGTTCCATTATCATGAGATCGATCTCAGGTTAGGAATGCGCACAAATGCCAAAAACGAGATTACTGGTTTAAAGGATGACAGAATCGGTGACGCATACTTCGCAGGGATAGGAACTGGCCCAGGCCTTGGTTTGCTATTTTTTAAAGGATGTGAACTTGAAGCATATGGTATGTTACAAGCAGAAGGATGGTTATGTAGTACTAAAGACGGATATGGATTTATAGTCGAAGACAATGAAGACCCTAAAGAAACCCTCACAGGTTTATACCTGAGGTGCCCCATAGGTTTGCGGCTCCAGGCAAATATTAAGTACCCCCTCCGCATTTTCGGTGGTATAGAATACGGCTTCTCTTTCCTCAATTCCAATAAGGACATGGAAAAGTGTGTTTTCGAACCTCAGGATTGGAAACGCGACGGATTGGAGTTCTTTGTAGGTTTAAAATATGCTTTCTAATTATTCGATCCAATGAAGAAAATATTCGTATCTGCTGTAGCTTTGTTGCTACAATCAATAAACGTCTGTGCTGAAGACACCAACTTTACCACAATTATGGGAAATGATTTCGGTATAGCTGGCGGTAGTGAAGGAAAGACATACATGGCGATTTTCAAGAGTGACATGAAAAAGAAAGATCTTGTTCAAAAGACCATCAACATGTTGAGTTCTATGAATCTCGTTGATAAAAGTAAGGTAAACCTTAAGAATATCGGTGATGGTGAGACGGAATATGTTACCTCCTTCGTGATGAATACTGGTGTTGGTATTCACCCTGCAGGTTCAGAGCCATTGCACCTGCACGGCAATCTGCGATTCGAGTTTTATGAAGGAGGGATGAAACTGAAAATGGAAAACCTAAGCGAAGAATTTTTCGTGGTTCATGGCAGACTGGACGTTGATGGCAAAGGAAGTGCAACATTGAAGAAATATCAGGAATACGTCAGTAACTCTAGAAAGGTTGCCAGTGCAACTTCCAGCTATGGCAAATTTATTGCCAAGGTCGACAAGTTGCAGGAAATAAAACACATCAGTAACAGAAATAGGAGCCTTTCTGATGATGCCAAGAGTCAGGTGACAAGCAAAATTAACGAAGCCAATGCGGAGCGTATCCAATTGCTTGAAGATTATCGTGCCCGTGTCATCGAACAGGAGGCCCATTTTAAAAAGATGGTCCAAGCTAATGAAGCTCAGTGGTACACGTTATCCCAATATATCGATGCAGCCAAAAATAGTCCGACATTTATGAAGTATAAGAATGCCGCAAATCATTTCCTGCAGATATATGAGGTAGCATTGAAAAGCAATAAACTCTATGCCTTAAAAGATAAACGTTGGAAACGCGACATCCGTTATGTATTTGACGGCCTGTTCATCACTCTGGCAGAAGTCATTGATGGCACAATTGAGGGCATTGCAGAAGATGGCATTCAGACATGGGAACGTGAAGGCGACCTGGTTGTGCCAACCAATCCAAAGGAAAAGAGCAAATATATGAAAAAAGGTAAGTCTTTCACTGATTATGAGTCGCGCGATAATTGATCGTTTATTGTTCTTTATGATAGCCCCAGTAGTGTTGTATGCACTGCTGGGGTGTATGAGTACTAAGATGGAGTACTCCAAGGATTTAGTGGTCGTGGAGCAGACCGATACTATACGTGGAAACACTGAGGAAAATAGATACGAATGGGCTGCATTCACCATTGACGTTCCAGTTAATGGTCCACAAGTTCTGGTCGATTCGATAATGGTTCTCATCAATAATGAACTATATAATGCTTGTGAGAGTAACGTCCATTTTGATGAAGGCATTGTGACATTTAGTAAAAAGGAAATGTATACTGATGACGGAAATCGATTGTTCAGCCTATACATGGAAAAATATAAGCAATTGCTACAAGACAGTTTATGGAGGACATTTGGGATTACACTGAAAATAGAGGCGCAGACAAAATCATTTGTCACATATGGCATGGAGCTCTTCTTCTGTGGAGCTAGCTGTAGTTCGCATAAATTCTACTATACCTTTGATAAGAGTGATGGACATCAGATAAAGGAGATTATCAGTCATGACAACTTTGTAAACTTCTTTACAGACTATCCAGAATATAGTACTATTATGTCTGACCCGTGGTCTGGTTCACCTGGATGGAAGTTCTCCCCAGAGAGTGGATTTGAAAATTATTGCTATGGACTGTTAGATGACTGTTTCATCCTAAACATCGAAGGTTGCGGCAATAACTATTTGCTTATAGATTTCCCTTATAGCCAGATGTTCTCCTATCTATCAACAGAGACACAAACACTGCTGGAACAGAAAAGTGAAGAAGGACCCATGCTTCCCGCTTACCTGCCCAAAAGATCTGAAGACGAAGAGGTGTGGATGGAGGTAGATACAATTAACTACGCTTTGCTTGGATATATCAGAGCAGCAGGTGGGCCGCTTGTGGATACGCTAAAACACTATGAGCCAGAACTAGAGATCTATCCTAAACGAGTTCATTCCATTGATACTTCAGAAGGAACAACAGTCTTTCTGTTTATTTATTCATGCGGACATCTTATGTATTCTGATGAGGCAATGACTTGCATACTTGATGAAAATGGTCTACAACCCGCTAAACTATTTACAATAGAAGGCCAAAAGGATAGCGTTGTGAGCTGTATGTGGTACGACCAGTTGGTGGAAGCCAGTGACGGTTTCCCATATGACAAACTTGACGAAAACCGTTTTGGCATCCACTATGATCGATTCTCGAAGAGATTGTATTGTCCCATATTGGATTCACACAACACAGGCTCGGAATTTGCCAACACAAGTTGTTTACAATATACGGGACGTTACGAAGTACTTCAGTTCAATGGAGAGTCGTTTGTACCAGCTGGCACAGATGGTGCATGGTGGCTAAATCCTGATTTGCGTAATTACAAGCGGACAGTCAGTAATAAGAAAAACGCTGATGGTATTGTGCAGATAGACCTGATGCCAGACGGGACTTACCGCCAAGCCATATGGAAAGGTGCAAAAACTCTTGATGACCTCCGCAAAAAACCAGATCTTGTAAAAGTTAGTAATGATTTCAAATTTCAAGAAACAGAGTGAGGATTGGCTACAAGATTCCGTTCTAAAGAGTAGTCTCATTAACATCATAATAAAGCCACACCCGAAAGGATGTGGCTTTTCGTTTCTATGCGCCTCACGACTGGATAATTATCACCTTTCTGCGGTTCCCTTCTTTCGGCGGCCTGACGGCGAAGTGAACCCAGTAACGGCCTTTTCTGTTACGCTCGATGAGCAGTTCATCAAAGTCCTCCTGGCGGTCATCAGCCGCATCGAGCAGGATAGCCGCATAGCGTATCGCCTGCTCCACGCCCACGCAACGGATGTCTACGGCGCAGCCCGTCAGATGATTGCTCGAACATGCTCCTCCCACGGCCCTGTTCACGTCAGGCGAACGGTAGCCGCTCGTGATGATAATCGGCTCCACGTTCTTCGAGGTCTCATAGTCCTCGCCCAGCTTCAGGCAGTAGAGCGAATTGTATGTGTATCGCAACTCCTCCAGCCACGGACACAGCCGTTTCAGATTCTCGATCGCCTCATGACTCGGGATATTCCTGTCAAGACTATTCACACTCGTTTTTGTGAGCTCCCCGAGCGTAAAATGCTCGGAGAGTCTGGCTTGTTTGTTTAGTGGAAAATCCAGAGCGAACTGACCCCTCGAGCCAATGTTTCACCCATTGGCTATTTTTTGATTGACCCCTCAGAGTCAAAATAAAACTGACCCCTGCCAAAATTGTATTTGGCAGGATTTTTTTGTATTTTTGCGTATCGTCCTGGTCGGCGATTAAGTAAATAACAAAATGATCAGTAAGATTAAAGACATTCTCCGCTGCTATGCGACGGGAATGGGGATAAAGGGTATCAGTAGTGCCTTTGAGATATCCCGCAACACAGTGCGACGTTACGTGCACATGTTTCAGGACAGCGGCCTGTCCATGGAACAATTGATGTCGATGTCCGAGCATCATCTTCAGGAGATGTTCGGCAGTAATGAACGGGAACGCAAGCCCTCACGGCGTGAGACAGAGCTTGAAGCCCTGTTGCCCGATTATGCGGCACGCCTCAAACGCAAGGGCGTGACCGTGAAGTCTCTCTATGAAGAATACGAGCGGGAGCATCCGGACGGTTATCGACACGCAAGCTTCGGCAAGTATCTCAGGCAGTATATGCTCGGCACCCGTGTCGTCGGACATGTGGAGCACTATGCAGGCGATCAGATGTACATCGACTTTGCCGGTGACAAATTGGAAGTGGTTGACGCGGAGACAGGCGAAGTCCGCGGAGTGGAGGTCTTCGTTTCTATCCTGCCCTGCAGCCACTACACGTATTGTGAAGCCGTCTGGTCGCAGCAGAAGGGCGACCTGATCAAGGCCTGTGAAAATGCGCTCCACTTCTATGGCGGTGCTCCGCTGGCCATAGTCCCTGACAACCTGAAATCGGCCGTTGTACGCAACAACCGCAACGAGCCTGTCATCAACGAAGAGTTTGCCGCCTTTGCCGAGCACTACGGGTGTGCCGTCTATCCTGCACGTGTGCGCCATCCCAAAGACAAGGCACTGGTGGAGAATGCAGTCAAGCTGATGTACAGGTCTGTCTATGCCGACATCGAGGGCCTTGTGTTCCATGACCTCGACTCCCTTAATGCAGCCATCCGTAATTCCCTGGACGTATTCAACGGCAGGAAGATGTCCAACCGGAAAGAATCCCGCAGGGAGCTTTTCGAACAGGTCGAGAAAGGCTACCTGCGCCCGCTTCCTGAGAGGCGGCACCAGATGAAGCAGCGCCTGAGCGCCACTGTCATGCGCAACAGCTACGTAACGCTCTTCAAGCACCACTACAGCGTACCTAAGGAGTATGTGGGGAAGCGTGTTGACCTTGTCTTCGATGCGGATACCGTGGAGATTTTCCATGGCCTGAAGCTCGTCACTGCGCACCAGCGTAATGACACCCCGTACGAATACACGCAGAAGGAGGCACATCATCTGCCAGGCCGTCACGGCAGCTACGAGAAGGACATAGAGGAAATCTACGGGCGTGCCGCACAGATTGACAACATCCTGCTGCTCTACCTGAAAGAGGTAGCCAGCCTGAAGAAGTACCCTCCTCTTGCCTTCCGTTCATGCCGGGGTATCCTGTCACTTGAGAAGAAATACGGCATCGAGCGCCTCGTAGCAGCCTGTGCCTGCGCCACGCAGTCACGGCGCTACGGCTATAATGACATTTTGGACATCCTCGAAAAGGGAGACGATGCCGACTTCATGCCGTCGGCAGACACCAGTCCTTCCAACGAGGCTTCTCGCACGCTTCCGCAGCATAAGAATATACGCGGACGTGACTACTACACGAAACCTGCAACGTCAAACAAAAAGTCAAACAGAAATGGAAATAAACACTAAGACTGCACCTGTGGTACAGGAAAAGGACCGCAATGCGATATCCCTTGACCTGATGAACCGCATGAAACTGCACGGCATGGCCGCTGCATTCTCAGAAAGCCTTACGTCCACGATAGCAGAAAGCATGACACCGGACGGTTTCCTCTCATGGCTGCTGGCCAGGGAATGGGACTACCGCTCTGCGGCTGCCATCCAACGGCTGATCAAGAACGCCTCTTTCAGGTATGATGCCTTCATTGAGCAGGTAGACTGTGCCATCGGGCGTGGCCTGGACCGAAACCAGATGGAGCGGCTTGCGTCACTTGAATTCATCCGCCAGGGACAGAACCTGTTCGTCACGGGACCGTCGGGAACCGGCAAGAGCTTCATTGCCACAGCGCTGGGGTTTGAGGCATGTAAGAACGGCATACGCACCTTCTATGCCAATGCGTCAAAGCTGATGGGGGCACTCAAGGTGGCAAAAGTCAAGGGGACAGTTGATGCCGAGTTGAAGAAGATAGAGCGATGCCCGCTGCTTATTCTCGATGACCTGTTCCTGGTACCGCTGGATGCCAAGGAGCGTCCGATACTCCTCGACATCATTGAAGACCGTCATGGAAGAAAATCCATGATACTCACCTCACAACTCCCCGTGTCAAGCTGGTACGATGCCATCGGTGATCCGACTGTCGCAGATGCCATACTTGACAGAATCATACACGCTGCCCATCAGATTGAGTTGTCTGGTGAGAGCGTGCGAAAGATCAAGGGTAGTAAAAGCAAATAAACCAATTTAATAATGACCCCGCCGGCCAGGACTTTTAGGGGGTCAAAATAAGAAAATTTTCAGGGGTCAGTGAAACATTGGCTCGAGGGGTCAGTTCGCTCTGGATTTTCCATTTAGCGTAGCGCTAAAGATTCCCGTCGTTCCCCCCTCCTCGCCGAAGTTCAGGTTGAACGCGCGGACTAAGCCGAAGCCCGAGCTCTACGCCATCCCTGCCGATGCCGCAGACCTGTTCGGTCCTGAGTCGTATCACCTGCACGATTACGGCTTCTTCTACAACAACCTGAAGCAGAACGTAGCTGACCGTATCAAGGCATTTATCAATAAATAGAAGGGGCATTGGGATCACCTTTGCGCCCTTCCATTCAAAGCTCCTTACTTGATTACGATCTTCTTGCCGTTCACGATGTAGAGGCCGGGCCGCAGGGACTTTAGGTCAAAGCCTGAGGCGTCTGTGGCCACGCGGCGACCGTCGAGGGTGTAGATGCCGGTGCGGATGGAACGTGACGAGCCGGAGTCTCTACCGTCGGCGGGAACGGTCACGATGCCGGTCAGCTCCGAGGACGGATCCTCGTCGAAGTTGAGCACGAATTCCCTTGCGCCCGCAGCAGGCAAGTCGCCCGCCGCGATGCCGTTGAGTGTGAAGTACGCGCGGCAGGCGCCCATGCTGGGGTTCGTGCTGCCCGAGGGCTGGGGGTAGTAGAGCTTGTTGGCCGTGCCGAGGTACAGGACGCTGCGGTTCTCCGTCGTGTACTCCACGTAGTCGTAGCGTCCGCAGAAGCTCACCGTGCCGTCGTGGCTCGTCACGCTGCCGGGCTCAGGGGCGGTGATGAACACGCCATTGAACACGGGGTTGTTCAGGTCGCGGGTCTCAGGATCGTCATCGTCGTAACGGTCGGCCTTGGCCCACTTCACGATGTATGGCACGCCGGCTTCAAGCCCGCCGCTTGTCACCTTCGAGAAGTAGAGGTTCAGCGTGCCGCTCTCCTCGTCGAAGCGGGTTTGATATATTTTGTCTTTCTTGCTCGTCGTGTTCAGCTGCATCACCGTCGCCCCTGCAAGCGGCGTGCCTTCGAGGTTCTTCAGCGCGAAGGGCAGGCATAGCGTGTTCCAGTCGCCATCCTTCCACAGTCTACGATTTTTGAGCTTCACCATGTGCGAATGGCCGTTGTTCGTTCTGGTCAGCGTCGAGCTGTTGCTGCCCTGGTCGTCAAGTGTCGCGTTTACAATGTTCTTAAGGAAGTAGTACAGGTTGATGGTGACGCTGCCCTTGGGCGTGAACTCGTAGGTCGTCGTACTGGCATCGACGTAGGTCGTCACGTCGTTGTTCACGATGGTCATGGCGCAGCCCTGCAAGTCGATCGGCGAAACCGTCAGTGTCAGGTCGTAGGCCGTGTTCCATAACTCTTCCGACCCGTCGTTCACCTTCGCCAGCGTCTCGCCGTTGCCCGTGTATGAGTTTGCGGGGTTGTTGCTGTCCTTCAGCGTGAACGTTCCAGCATCCAACACTCCGTCCGTCATCACGTTGACGAACACCTGATACGTGTTCATTTTGCTGAATGTGACGCTTACGACCAAGTCCTTCGTCGTTAGGTCTATCGGCAACGAGAGCGTGCTGCTGCCGCCGATGCTGTGGTCCGTCGTGCCGCCACTGTTACGCACCGTCAGCGAATACGTCATCGTGAACGAATACCCGCTCGCGGGAGTCACCGTCAGCGTATATTGTCCGGGCATGAAGAGTCCGTCGCCGTTAGGAGTGCGACCCTTCGCGTCGGTCAAGGTCACCGTGCCGCCTGCGTTGGCCGTCAGCGAGTAGTGCCCCGCCTCGGCCCACTTGGCGTAGAGCGTGAAGCTGTGGTCCACCGCCGTCGCGAAGTCGTAGGCCGTGGTGCAGCCCGCGTCCGTGTACCAGCCCTCGATGCCCATGTCCTTGCCCTCCGTCGCGTCGTGATAGAACTGCACGTCGGGCTCCGTCGCCGTCTGCCCCGTCGTCAGCGTCTGCGAGGCAATCACCGTGCCCTTGCCGCCCGTGTCGAACGTCACCACGTTGTCCGTCCGCGGCGTCCACTTGGCGTAGATGGTCACGTTGTCGCTCAGTGCCGCCGCGAAGTTGAACGCCTCGGTGCAGGCCGCGTTGCGATACCATCCGCCGAACGTCCAGCCCTGCGCCGTCGGGTCGCTCGCCGGAGCCGTCAGCGCATTGGCCACGCCCGAATAGACGGTCTGTGCAGCCGGAGTCGTGCCGTGGCCCTGCATGTCGAACGTCGCCGTGCAACGGTAGTGGATGGTGGGGGTACTATTGTTCTTTTTTATAAAGGCGTCTGTTCCCACCGTCACGTTATTCCATTGCGTCTTCGTTCCCTGATACCAAACATCCGTCAAGCCGCAATGTCTAAAAGCGTTCTGTTCTATCAATGTCACACTATTCGGGATTGTGATGTTTGTCAAGGAAGAACACTGTCCGAACGCTCCTGGCCCGATGCTCGTTAACGAACTCGGAAGGGTGACGCTGGCGAGGCTGGTGCACATATAAAACGTTTTTTCATTGATTCGGATTAGATTGTCTGGCAGCGTGATGCTGGATAGACTTTGACAGTTGTAGAAAACATACTCCCCAAGTATCACCAATGTACTCGGAAGACTAACACTGACCAATTGTTTACAACCAACGAATGCCCCTGCTGACCCTACAACTTCATTAAATATTCCTTCAATCTCTAACACGCCCTCCGAAACGATTGCGCTGGTCATTGTTTGGTTAAGAATGAAACAAGAATATCCGATTGTCTTCACAGGATAACCGCTCAGCGTTGTTGGGGTGGTGACGACCGCATCAGAGCCTTGGTATTGTTCCAACTTTGCGACGCCTCCGGCGTATGTATAGCCCCAGATCTCGTCTTGCCAATGTAACTCGAGCGACTGTGCCCATGCCGTAGCTGTTGTTAATACTGCGAGCAGCAGTGTCATGGCCGCCCGCCTCACACTTGCGCCGCCCAGCATCCTTGCCGTTCGTGCCGAAATCATTCTAATGGTGTTGGTTTTTTTGTTCATATTGCTGATTATTTTTGTTTTGCATATTCATTGAATGTCTATCGTGCCGGGGCTGTGGAGCTGCCGCCGGGAGTCGCCGTCGCTCACGCTGCTCACCGAGATTGTCAAAACTAATGTTCTGACGCTGCAAAGATAGGCATTATTTTGTTATCTTCCCAATAATTATCCATTTATTTTCAGCCTTCGGAGAAGATTTAGTTCATCCAGCCAACAATTGCGGTAAACCAATCCCAGGAGACATTGACATCTGCATTCTGCCAAACTTCATCTATGCCAGTTGGATCACCTCTTTTTTAAAAAATTGGCCGTGGCAGTTTCCCATTTCGACTGAACAATATGGATTCCATGTCTCTCTGCCTCTAACCGTACTTTCCTCATTTGTTCCTGCGCTTTTCTTAACCCTTCTTTATTTCCTACGTATGCACCACCATGCAACATATTGCTGCCGGCTTTTCCTCTAACATTATCATTCTTATCTTTATAATCATAACCAAATTGAGTCAAATTCCCAAACCAGCTTTGGGCACTGGCTTCCCACCTTCTATAAGAAGCTTCATAATCATATGAACTTGTGAAGTTCTCTTCTTCCGTTTCACTGACATCTGGACTTGAATTGCCATACCCTTCAGCCTTTGCCCTCATTTGTAGCTCCCATATATCGCGATGATTGTTATATAGCCACCACAACTTTTCTTCTTCTGTTGGATATCTACCATTCTTCTCGTTGAATTCAAAAGTCCACTGCAGTTGCTCTTTGCCAACTTCTGCAATATGTTCCTGAGCTTGTTGAGCTTTAATGATTGTGAGCCGAGTCATCTGGTTAAGTTGAGCTGTTGCCGTCCTCATTTGCTGGTTGATCCGGGCATCTGATTCTCTAGTGATGGCATTGGCTCTGCTTAAATGAGAAGCACCTGTGCCGCCATAATTCGGAGAAGATTGACTATTGGCATTTTGTGCTTTGCTTTGTTCTGAGACTGCATACGTCGTCACCGCTATTGCTGCCAAGCTTGCTACAGCCAATCCGATGTTGCTCCAAACCTTATTCCTTTTTTCACGTTTTTCACTTAGGCCTTTTTCTACTTCTCCAAGTGCATTCTCACACCAGGTCTTTTCGATTTGTGCCAATTCTCCGGAGTAGATGGCTGTTGTAAGATCTGATTTAGCCTTTGTTAGTTTATTGAGATCGTAGTAACATTCCCCCCTACCCGCATAGCCATACGCTCTACGTACATTCATGTCAATAACCTTATTGTAAAGACGGATAGCTTTCTTATAATTGCCGGCAGACCTTACAGCCTTTGCTAATATGAGCAGGCTATCGGAATGATTGACAAGGTCAGAAGAAACACCAGACAGCCCTATGGGACTGTTATGGGCCTCCGGGACAATTATCTTCATTCCGGCATAACAATTTGCTTTTCCGGGATTTGCGGCCATCAAATCGGTCATTGTTACTCCATACTTGATGGCAATAGTCTCAAAAGTCTCTCCGTAACCAACAACTATGCTTTTTTGCTGTCCAACCACTTGACTGGTGACAGCCAACAAAAACAGAACGAGAATGGATCTTAGTTTTGTTTTCATATAGTGACGCTTTACAACTGAATAACCAAAAATCTGCTTACACTCCAAAAAGAATTAGGCGATATGATATGAAGATAGCAGCTCCCTTTGTCATCCTTCACAAATGTATATGAAGATTCTGGCATAGGACTCAGAACTTGGGGCTTAGAAGAATTAATCAACAAATCATTACATGATCTCATATCCACCTCTTGAAAGAGTTCTTCTCTCAGATTGGAGGAATTCAAAGATTTCTTAGAAAAAAGACCTCCCTTTAACAAGCCAGCGGCTTTCAGTTCCTTCTTTGATCCCATCTTTATGTATGCTTTGTTTATCATGTTTGTTTGAGTCGACAAAGTCTCGTCTTGTTCTTTAATGGTATTATCTAACTCCTGATTCGCGGCTGTAAGATTATCCACTTCCTCACGTAAGAAACTGATGTTTCTTTTGTTGCTTGCAATATCTGCTTGCAATTTCGCTATAGTTAGATCTTTCGTTTCAAGCTGTTTCTTGTAGAATTCCACAATCTGTAACATCTTTTTTGACATCTCGTCGTCCTTTGCGGATAGTTTCTTTTCGAGAAGAGAAATCATCTCCTTCTGATTCTGAATGGTTTCCTTATATCTCTTTAAATTGTTTAGGATGGCCGTCCTACTGGATCCTTTCCTCTCGATATTGCCATTCTTTATCATTTCTAATTCTTGGGTGTTAATACTGTCCATCGTTTCGGCGATGGAAGATATAAATCCACCCAAGTTCTCTATCTGTTCTAATTGCTTATTTGTCAGAAGAGTCAGGGAGTCGATCTTAAGATCTTTCTCCGTTTTTACTTCTCCCTTGTTTTCACACGACATGATAACGCCTGAAACAATGACAAACGCAATAAAAATGTGCAACTTAAACAAATATTTCATATTTCCATCGTTTTTATTTTATACTGTTGGTCCATTTACTATCTGAACGACTTGACAATACTGCATTCTATGAGTGCAGCCTGAATGGAAAATGGTTTGGTCGTTTAGTTTTTGAGGTCGAAGTTTACAAAAACTGTAATTGTGCCTAAATCATAATCAAGAGAACACAATGCAAAATTAAGAAAAAACGATCATAGTATGATGATGATGTGCGTTAAAAAAACATAAACGCCAAAAAAGAGAGTCGACACACGTCGGCCCTCTTTGCGATGATTGGAGTGTTTTCTTCTTGTTATTTCTTCTTCGACGAGATTTTCAGCGTCTTCACCTGGCCGCTGTTGCTGGTTTTGGTGGCTTTCTTGGCGGTGGTGGCAGACTTCGTCGTGGTGGTGGCAGCGGGCTTCCTGTAATACTTCTGGGCCTCGGGGAGCCAGCCCTGGATCTGACTGATACGGGTGGCATCGGAGGGGTGGTCGCTCAGGAACTCGGAGGTGGTGTTGGTCTTGCTGGCGGCCATGCGCTGCCAGAAGGTGACGGCCGTCTGAGGGTCGTAGCCTGCCATAGCGGCGAAGATCAGACCCATGTGGTCGGCCTCGCTCTCGTGGTTGCGGGAGTAGCTCAGGTTCTTGAAGTTGAAGCCGTTGGCCACAACGGCACTGATGAGCGACGTGGTGTTGGTGCCCATACCAAGCATGCCGGCCACGGCTGCGCCGATCTGGAGTCCCTGCTGCTGCTTCATCTGCGTGCTCATCTGCTCGGCTGAGTGACGGGCAACAGCGTGGGCTATCTCATGGCCCATGACGATGGCGAGCGACGACTCGTCCTGAGTGATGGGGAGGATGCCCTCGTAGACCACAATCAGTCCGCCAGGCATGCACCAGGCATTGGCTTCCTTGTTCTGAACCAGATTGAACGTCCATTTAAAGTTGGCCAGTTCGGAGCCCAGTCCGTTGGCATTCATGTAAGAGGTAACGGCGTTGGCGAGGTTCTGCCCCACCCGCTTCACCATGGCCGTGTTGGCGGCATTGGTGGAGAGCTTGGCCGTCTTCATAAACTCCTGATACTGCTGGGTTGCCAGGCCGAGCACCTGACCGTCTTCAACCATCAGCGTCTGTGTACGGCCTGTGATGGGCACGGTGTGCTGGGTGCCGCAGCCTACAAGCACTACGGCTACCATCGCCAAAAGAATAGCTTTCAGATTTCTCATACTCTTAATATATTTAGGTTTATGGCTGCAAAGATAGTACAAAATTCCGAGACTTACAAATTTTCAGCAAAAAAAGAGGCATCCCCTAAGGAATGCCCCCAACTACTAATAATAACTAAAAAACTATTCTTTTCTCTTTTTACTTGTTCAGACCACGGTTGTTCATGGTGATGTTAAGCAGCATGAGGTAAGTGTGCATCTGTTCCTCGTTGAGGACATAGCGCATCCACTTCACGTCGTTCTCGATGGCACGGTCAATGTAGGCCCTGCGGTCGTTCTTGCCGTACTCAGCGGCGAACTTCAGCTCAGAAGCAAACGTGTGGTGAATCTCTGCCACTGCCTCTTTCTGGTCGTCTGCCAGATTCAGTGCCTTGGAGAGCTTGTTCATATTGATATTCAAATCATAAGCCTCCATGTTCTCTACACTGGCTACATTCTCACCTTCTGCAAATGCTGTAGTCATGCTCAGCATTGCTACCATTGTCAAAATCATCTTTTTCATCTTTTTACCCTTTCTTTTCTTTACTCGGAGCTTTTGTGTTATCCTGATGCTCCTACTGTTAATAATGTTATCCTTTAATGTCTTTTGACGGTGCAAAGGTACGGCGATTTTTTGGACTACGCAAGCGTTTACGTAAAATTGTGTGCGATAACAACCCTTTTGTTGATGCATATCAAATAATGGTCGGAATATAGATTTTTTCATATTTTTGGGCTAAACTGGCACGTATATCGGGGAAAATGCGTATCTTTGCAGCGCATTATATATAATAAGGTGTAAGAAGAGTTTATAGTTTAGAGTTTATAGTTTATAGTATATGGATAAACCACAGAACAGATTCCTCTCAGTGACATACCAGCTGTACACGGTGAGCAACGGAGAAAAGATGCTGGAGGAAGAGACGGGCACAGAACGGCCCTTTGAGTTCATTACGGGCTACGGCATCGCCCTCGACGCCTTTGAGAAGAACCTCATCGGTCAGGAGAAGGGCTCGGAGTTCGACTTCACCCTGCAACCCACGGAGGCCTTCGGAGACTATATTCCCGAAGGCATGCACAAACTGGGGCGCGACATATTCACCATCAACGGAAAGTTCGACAATGAGCATATCTTCCCAGGAGCCGTCATCACCATGAACGATACGGAAGACCACCAGTTCATGGCCAGGGTGGTGAAGATCGAGGACGACGGCGTGACCATCGACACCAACCACCCGCTGGCAGGCAAGGCACTGAACTTCACGGGACAGGTGATAGAGAACCGCGAGGCCACCGAGGAGGAGATCAACAAGCTGATCAAGATGCTGACTGGCGGCTGTGGCGGCTGCGGTGGCTGCGGAAACCACAACGGGAACTGCGGCGACGGATGCGGCGACGGATGTGGCGACGGATGTGGAGGATGCAAATGAATACATTTGGAACCATATTCAGGCTGACGACCTTCGGCGAGAGCCACGGTGAGGCGATTGGAGGCGTAGTGGACGGCATGCCGCCGGGCATAGACATCGACGTGGCGTTCATACAGAGCGAACTGAACCGCCGCCGTCCTGGACAGAGCCGCATCACCACCTCACGGCAGGAGCCAGACCAGGTGGAGCTGTTGAGCGGCGTGTTCGAGGGAAAGTCAACGGGCTGTCCCATAGGGTTCATCGTCAGAAACCAGAACCAGCATTCACAGGACTACGAGAACATGCGCTGCCTGTTCCGTCCGTCACATGCCGACTATACCTATCACGAAAAATATGGCTTTCGCGACCATCGTGGCGGCGGGCGTTCATCAGCTCGCATCACTATCAGCCGCTGTGTAGGCGGGGCATTGGCCAAACTGGTGCTGAGACAGAAGGGCATCAGCATACAGGCATACACCTCACAGGTGGGCAGCATCGCCCTGGACCGCGACTACCATCGCTACGACCTCTCGTTGACAGAGACGAACGCTGTGCGCTGTCCCGATCCGGAGAAGGCTGCAGAGATGGAGGAACTGATCACGAGGATGAAGGCCGAGGGTGACACCATCGGAGGCATCATCACCTGCGTCATCAAAGGCTGTCCAGCAGGACTTGGAGAGCCGGAATTCGGAAAACTGCACACGGCACTGGGAGCAGCCATGCTGAGCATCAACGCCGTGAAGGGCTTCGAATATGGTGAGGGCTTCAGCGGCGTCACGGCCCGGGGCTCTGAGCAGAATGACATCTTCGTTTCCACTGACAGCGGCATCACCACCGCGTCAAACCACAGCGGTGGTATTCAGGGCGGCATCTCCAACGGTCAGGACATTTATTTCAGAGTGGCATTCAAACCTGTAGCGACAATACTGCAGGAACAGCAGACGACGGACCTTGAAGGAAATCCCGCAACATTCACTGCCCGTGGGCGTCACGACCCATGCGTTTTGCCAAGAGCCGTGCCTGTGGTGGAAGCGATGGCGGCTATGACAATTTTAGACCATTATTTGCTGAGAAACTCAGCTATTTTATAGAATAGAGCAATTATATTGCAAAAAAATGCAAAAAAATTTTGTTTCTATCAGAAACTTTACGTATATTTGCAGATGCATTTAGGGTTTGTGAAAATCCGACATGCTTTTAGTTAAGTCTAGTTTAGTTTTTGTGTTGGTTGGGGGCTACCGATTGGTAGCCCCCAAATTTATACTCCATCAACTGATATGCAGTAGTCTAAACAACCCCGATGATTTCCTGTACAGACAGGCAACCGTGGGAGTCGAGCCAATCGTTAATGCCGTCGCGGATCTTAATGGATATGGCGGGATCGAGGAAATTGGCCGTGCCGATCTCTATCGCCGTGGCACCTGCCATCAGGAACTCTATCGCATCCTTGGCAGAAGAGATGCCCCCAAGTCCGATCACGGGAATCTTGACAGCCTTCGCCACCTGCCAGACCATGCGCAAGGCCACAGGCTTCACGGCTGGACCGCTCAATCCGCCCGTATTGATGCTCAGCAGCGTCTTGCGGCGCTCGATATCGATGGCCATTCCCATCAGCGTATTGATCAGCGACACACTGTCGGCACCTTCAGCCTCAACGGCACGGGCTATCTCAGTGATGTCCGTCACATTCGGCGAGAGCTTTACGATCAGCGTCTTATGATAGGCCTTCCTGACAGCCTTCACCACACTCGAGGCCCCAGCACAAGTGACACCAAAGGCCATACCGCCGTCCTTCACGTTAGGACAGGAGATATTCAGCTCAATAGCGGGAATCTTCTCCAATGCATCGATACGGGCTGCACACTCGGCATAATCCTCGGGCGACGAACCGCTGACGTTGACAATCATATTCGTGTCGATATCCTTGATCTGCGGATAGATGTGTTCACAAAAGTAGTCTACGCCCTTGTTCTGCAGCCCCACGCAATTGAGCATACCACTGGCCGTCTCAGCCATGCGGGGATAATCGTTGCCCTCACGGGGTTTGAGCGTCGTACCCTTCACAATAATCCCGCCAATACCGTCGAGCGGCATCAGGTCGGCGAACTCCAATCCGTAGCCGAAGGTGCCGGAGGCAGTCATCACGGGGTTCTTCAGCGAGAGTTCCTTTATCTTTACACTTAAACTTGCCATCTCTCTTAATTCTTAATGATTAATTATGTCCAAAGCAGTTTTCGGACATCAAACACGGGTCCGTCCTTACAAACACAGAGATTACCATCGACGGTCTTCTCCACACAACAGAGGCAGGCGCCCAGGCCACAGGCCATCAGGTTCTCAAGCGAGACCTCACAGGCGATGCCCTTCTCCTTGGCCAAACGGGCCACAGCCTTCATCATCGGCGTGGGACCACAGGTGGAAATGCGGTCAAACTGCTCCTGCTGGAGGATGCTGTGGTTGGTCACAAAGCCTTTCTCGCCCTCGCTGCCGTCCTCGGTGGTCACAAATACGCGCCCGTACCTATTAAAAATACTAATAAGAAGCAGGTCGTTGGCAGTACGGGCTCCAAGCAGGAAGGTGGGTTCAATACCCTGTCGCTGCATCTCAGCACCCATATAGAGCAGGGGAGCAACACCAACACCGCCACCAATGAGCAATACACGCTCTCCAGACTTGGCTGCGGTAAAGCCGTTGCCGAGGGGCAGAAGACAGTTCAACAGATCGCCGGCCTTCAACTCAGCCAGCTTTCTTGTCCCGTCGCCAACAGTGGCCACCAACAGCCATAACTCATTCTGCTCACGGTCCAGAAAATTGATGGAAATGGGGCGACGCAGGAATGTACTCGGGGAACCGTCTACGCGTACCTCAACAAACTGTCCAGGCAACATTTCAGGAAGCGGACGGTCGTCTGTGAGTTTCAGCAGGACATACCGTTCGTGAATCCTATCCACCGACTTGACCCTGAGGTCGAGCAAATATTTCTTCATAAAAAAAAGTACCTTTGTATTTCTGGATGCAAAGATACAACATTATTTTGAAACTACAAAATCTTATTTCTTCTGGGGGATGAACGTGTCCCAAGTTTGATCGTCGTAGAACACCCGAATCTCAATGACACGCCGTTGTGGTTTGTCAATAACTTTTACTTCCATCTGCGACATTTCCGGGCGTGTACTTTTTACACTATTAAAAGTATGAGGCGTCGGAGTGGTCATTTGAGGATCCGATGACTGAGGATGATCAAAATCGAGCATCGGGGAGGAGGGGATAGGGTGGTTCATCTGACCAGCATTATCATAGGATAAGGCACTGCCGTCAGAGGGTTGAGCAGCACTTTCGTCAGTAATATACATATCACCAGATCCGAACATCAACCAATCGGTACTGATGTTAGGAATTTTCTTTTTGATAGCTTCCACCACACTCAGGGTAGGACGGGTACGCTCGTTATAGATGCTACTAAGGGTGGCTGGAGCAAGACCAATAAAGTCCGCGAATACCTGTTGAGTCATGTGCTGCGACTCCATAATTTGACGAATTCGATCTTTCATTTCGTTGAATAAGTGGTTTAAGGGCTAAAAAAGCCCGTTTTGTTTTCAGTTTACAAAGGTAAAGCAAAAATTTGAATTATGCAAGAATCTGAAAAAGAATTTAGATTTTTAAACTATTGATTTGCGTTTTTAGATTTTAAAATCTGATCGTTTAAATCTATAAAAAGTGACTTCAGAATTACAAACGCAAATTTACAATAATAAACCTTTACAAAGAATAAATAGAGCCGTTTAAATGGAAAATACTGGCTATAAATGAGGTACTTACGTAAAATATATAGTAAAAACCCATATATACAGGATTTGCAAAGTGGAATATAGGTATTATTACAACGATTTACGGCTAAAAGATATGTAACATGTTGATATTCTGATGTTTAACAAGCAATGCAAGTTGCTGTATATTTATGAATATGATTTTTGAAATCAACATATTTTGATATACAAATTTATTCTTTAGAATTTGGAATTTGGTTTTTATTTCCAAATATTCACTTGTAAAATGTAAATTCTGTAGTATAATTATCTTGATTTATGTATGTAATTATGATTTCTTAAATCTTAAAGAAAGTGAATGTCGAATTTTGGGTGAGAGATTTGAGAGATTTTTTTCATTTCTCGCGTATTCTGGACAACGGGAGAGGATTCTGAAAATACGCGAGTTTTGAAGGGGTAGAAATCGTGCGAAACCCTTGATTTTATGGGCATTTAGGCCTAAAAAAAGCACTCACGAAAAGTGCTGTTTTTAGAAATTCTAGAGTGAAAAAGAAGCAAAATAAGGGTCAAATCAGTGCAAAATGTAAAAAATCAGTTCCTTCATAAGCTCCCCTGGAGGGGTGTTGGGGTTGTCCAATCCCTTACTTTTCGCATCTATTTCGCGTATCTTAGAAATTATCTGCATCACTTTCATTCCAGAGTAGTTTCTCATACCAGTCATATAATCTTTGGCAGCCCACGGATTTCGCAATTCGAGCCAATCTGCGACAGCTTCCTGACTCTTCGGATTTGGCGAATAATAGGCGATCATCAGATTCTGGAAAAAATTGAAGAGCAACGGGAGAAAAGAGTAGATGCTTCCAGCCTTCGGATTTTCGTCAAAATATTTGATTATCTGATTTGCCTTGAACACATTCTTGTTCACGATAGCTGTCCGCAGCTCAAATCCGTTGAAATCCTTGCTGACTCCAATCTGGTCTTCCACCACCTGAGGGGTCACTCTCCTATCCTGCTCCGGCAGCGAGAGGATCACCTTGTCCAGCTCACTGGTCAGGCGGCTGAGGTCGGCGCCGATGTTGTCGGCTATCATCTGCGTGGATTTCGGATCGATGCTCACCTGACGGGCAGAAAGATAGCGCTCGATGAAAAGCGGCAGTTCCTTGTCCGACAGTTTTTTGCTCTCGAAGAGCACGCCAGCCGACCTGATGGCCTTTACGTACTCCCTTTTTCTGCCGTCAACGGTACCATTCTTATGGCACATCACGAGGATCGTTGATGGCATCGGCTGCTTGAAATAACGCTCCAGAGCCTCTGTGTTCTTCACGTTTTGAGCCTCTTTGACGATAATAACCTGCTTTTCCGACATCATTGGATAACGCCGTGCATAATCGGCGATCTGCGAGGCATTCACGTCGGAGCCAAACAATACGGTCTGGTTGAAATCACGCTCCTCAGGCTGCAGCACATGCTCGGCAATATAATCGGCAATCTGATCGATATAGTAGGATTCGTCGCCCATCAGATAGTAGACGAGAGCGAATTGTCGGGCCTTCAAATCGGCCATAATACTGTCGAAACTTACATTTTTTGCCTCAGCCATAGCGTTATTTCGAATATTATTTGTACTTTTGCGCTTGCAAAGATACAAAAATGTTTCGATTAAACCTACCTCCATACCCTACAAAAATACAAGAGAAGGGTGAAAAACGTCAGATTTTCGACTTCCTGCGTCGAAAATGGGTGGCGCTGACACCTGAGGAATGGGTGCGTCAGCACTTCACTCACTACTTGGTGGAACAGAAAGGCTACCCCAAGGGACTGCTTGCCAACGAGGTGGAACTGCGCATCGGGGAGAAGAAACTGCGCTGCGATACATTATTATATAATAAGGAGCTCTGTCCTCGGATGATTGTCGAATACAAAGCCCCTACCATACAACTTCAGCAGAAGACCTTCGACCAAATATCTGCCTACAATCTTCTGCTGAAAGTGGATTATCTTGTCGTCAGCAACGGACTACAGCACTACTGTTGTAAGATGGATTACGACCACCAGTGCTACCAGTTCCTTGAGTCTGTTCCTGACTACCAAAATCTCTGACACGGAGTTATTCCATATCGTCGGCGTCGGTAACCTTCTTTGAGGTTGATGACTTCCGGATGGAGCGCTTACGAGGCTTCTTCTCCTCACCTGTAATCTTGTCGATCTTCACGCCTGCCAACTCTGGGTCGATCATGATACGGCCACAGTACTCGCAGACGATGATTTTCTTGTGCATCTTGATATCGAGCTGGCGCTGGGGAGGGATCTTGTTGAAGCAACCACCGCAGGCGTCACGCTGTACATAGACGATTCCCAGACCGTTGCGGGCATTCTTACGGATGCGCTTGAACGAAGTCAGCAGGCGGTTCTCGATCTTTGACTCCAGATCCTTCACCTTCTCCTTCAGCTTCTCCTCCTCGGCACGAGTCTCAGTCACAATCTCCTCGAGCTCGCCTTTCTTCACCTCCAGATCACCCTCACGCTCCTTGATAAGTGCTTCATTAGCAGTCAGTTCCTCTTTCTTCTCAGCAATACGGGCATTAGCCTCACGGATCTTCTTGTTGCAGAGTTCAATCTCCAGGGTCTGGAACTCAATCTCCTTCGACAGGGTATCATACTCACGGTTGTTCTTCACCTCATTCAGCTGAGCCTGATAGCGCTCCACACTGGCCTTGGCGTCGTTGATCTCACCATTCTTCATAGTGATGGCACGCTGGAACTCGTCGATCTCATTCTTGATCTTCTCCACACGTGTTGTCAGACCTGCAATCTCATCTTCCAGGTCCTGAACCTCCAGAGGCAGCTCGCCTCGCAATGCTCGCTTCTCATCGATAGATGAGAGGGCGCTCTGAAGCTGGTATAGGGTCTTCAGCTTCTCTTCCACTGACAAATCTGTCGGATCTTTCTTTGCCATAATTCTTTACTTTTTTAATTTCGTTATATCGTTATTTCATTTTTTCGTTATAACGTTATATCGTTATCACGTTATTACGTCATAAATATAATATAGGATTCGTGCAGGTCTCCGCAATCTCTGTCTTCACCTCAGGACAAGCCTCACGGATGATCTCATCGAAGATCTCTGTCGTAAACTGCTCACTCTGGTAGTGCCCGATGACGCAGATCTGTATCTGCTGCTCGTAGCCGAAGTACTGATGATAGTGCATCTCGCCTGTGATAAAGGCATCGGCACCAGCCTTCACAGCCTCGTCGAGCAGTAAGTCCCCTGCCCCTCCGCAAACAGCTACCTTGGAGATAGGCCGTCTCAGCAGTTCGTTACACATGGCGCACTCCACGCCGAAGGCTTTCTTCACGGCCAGCACAAAGTCATCGGAAGCCATCGGATCCTGCAGATTTCCTACGATACCACTCCCAGACTCCACGCCGTCAACGGTCTTCGGAGACAGGAAAGCGATCTCCTTCATACCCAGTTTTCGGGCGATTCTAAAGTTCACACCACCCTGGGCATTGTCCATGTTCGTATGCATCGAGATGACACAAATGCCGTTGCAGATGGCTTTCATCACTGTCCGCTGCACGTCTGTCAGGTCACTGATTGTCTTCAGCCCTCGGAACAACAGCGGATGGTGGCTGACAATCAGGTTGCAGCCTTTCCGGATAGCCTCATCGACGATCTTCTCCGTGACGTCCAGACACAATAATGCCCCTGAAACCTCCGTCTCTGTCAGTCCAACCTGCAGGCCAGCATTATCCCAGCTTTCCTGGAGGGGCAGAGGCGCGAAACGTTCAAGGGCGCTCAGCACTTCTTTTATTTTCACGCTGCAAAGGTACGATTTTTAGTTGAGAGTTGAGAGTTGAGAGTTGAGAGCAGTATACTGATTTATCTTTTTTTAACTCTTTTACCACTCCAAGAGGCTGGCATTGGCCTCTACCCTACGCTCTGTCGTATCGTCGAGCGCCGGGAAGAAATCGATGCCCGTCATCGTCTCAATCTCATCGACGGAACATACAGCCTCTTCCATCGACTGTTTCTTACCCTCGTTACGATAGACGAATCCGATGGCCTTGGGATGCCCCTGACGACAGAGCACCACTTTGAAGAAGGCATCAGGCACCCACACTTTGTTTCTACCGATGGTCTTCTGCTGGTGTTCGCTGTTTACACCTACTCTAAAACGCTCACCTTCAGACGAATACAGCGGACCGCAAACGATATCGATAGCCCCGTACTTACGAGCCCAGTCGCGACAGAGAATCTCCAGATCGTTCCACTCGTATTTGTTCAGTCCGTGATTCTGCGGACAGACGTTCGTGAAGAGAAACGACTCTGTCATCGCCTGTCTGTCCCATTTATTATCACCGGCAGGACACATATGGCCACGGTCGTAACGCGAGTTGTAGTAGTCATTGTCAGTGGCACGAGGAGCCTTCACGCTCTCATCCTCGGCAAACACCTCTTGACTGCGCTGGTTGGAGCCGTAGGTATGGCTCTTCGTCAGATGCCACGCCACCCAGTTGGGCGTCTTCGTCCGACTGTTATACGAAGTGGTGTAGCCCTTGCGCTTCAGAATCTGCTCAGGACGGTCTGCCAGCTTAGCCGGCATCTCGTACATCACTACCGTCTTCGCCTTGCGACTAGCCGTTTCAGCTTCCGGTGCCTCAGTTCTCATTGTATTTCCTGAAGCATAGAGTCCGTTAGCGTCCTGTTCAGCAGCCTCCCCACCCTTGCGACCTGTGCAAGCCGTCATCGTCACCATCAGCGCCAGCATCAACATCAGTTTTCCCAGTTTGTCGAAGAAGATTCTGTCGGACAGGAAGATTGTGATGCCGAGTGAGAGGACGGAGACGGCGACGCAACTGACAGTCATACAAAGCATGATGAAGAAGGCATTGATGGGCGATACACCGCCGATGAAGATGCCGCCCAACAAGAGGGGCATGGAAAAGAGGCCCAAGGCGGAGAGATTGGCGACGGTGGGCGAAATAACGGCCAAGAGACTGCGACGCAGGAAGGGCATCAGGGCTCTCAGATGGGGTTGTCCGTTGCCACGCAGGAATTCATACTGCTCTCTGTCGGCCTTGAGGGCTGAGACGTATGTGTTCAAGCCACGAATCATCATCGTCGTAGCATGTCCCAGCAAGAGGGCCGTCACTGGTACAAACCAACGGGCACTAGAAATCCTAACGGGAAACACTAGCCCCAGCAGCCACAAACCAACCACCAGCACACCCACGAACAAACCCAAGCTGACGGGTATTATGGGAACAGCCCCATGATTCTGAGTACTATCACGCGACTTGTCTTCTTGATTCCTACAACGGATGACAACGATCCAAGCGGCATAGAAGGCCATGAGCAACAGCCAGAGGATGGAAAGCCAAAGATTGTCGACACGTATCAGAATCCTCACCATGAGGCAGAGCACCAGCAGTTGCAACACCATGCGGACGATGGCAATACCAAAAGACTTGAGAGCCTTGCGCTCCAACAGATAGAGAGCCCCTGCGGGAATCAGCAGCAAGAGCAATCCAAGAACGGTGTGTAATATTAATCCTGTATTCATTTCCCTGTTTTGTCTAAGTCGATCACTTGACTGGCCTGTGCCACGATTTGCGGTCTGCGGCTGGCAATCAGTACGGTCTTCCCCTGGGCAGTCTGTTCCTGCAGAAGAGTAATCATCCGAAGCGTTAATTCTGGCGAGAGATGAGCAGCAGGCTCGTCGGCGATGATGATCTGACGGCCGACAGCCTCCCTGATAGTGCGCTCAGCCAACAGAAAGATGTCCTCGGGTGACAATGGTTCTGGTTCGCGTTCCAGCTCTACAGACGGCACCACGGCATTCCAGACAGCATACTCCTCTGCCTTGCAGACAGGTGCCTTCGGAGCTGTGAGCTGATGGGTCAGCAACTGGATCTGCTGTGGCAGATAGACCATCATCGTGCGGAATACGTGGGATGAACGGACGGTGAGCAGCTCACCGTCGACACTGACAAAACCCTCCTTGACAGGCAGAAAGCCCATCAGCGTACGAATGAATGTTGTCTTGCCAGAGCCTTCCGACCCCGTCAGACAGGTCAGCGCTCCGTCTTTGGCAATGAACGAAAGCCCCTCTACTAGTGTCCTCTCGCCGATAGCGATTGTAGCATCCTTGACCTCTAACATAGTGGCAACACTAATTTTTGGTGCAAATATACAAATTATTCTTAGAGTTTTTGTACCTTTGCAGCAAATTTTTGACTTTGAGCATACAAAAAAACACTCAGACGTGGAGGTTGCCTGCAGAATGGGAGCCGCAATGGGGCGTACAGCTGACTTGGCCGCATGCCCAGACTGACTGGGCCCCAATGCTCAGTGAGATCACCGCCACCTACGAAGAGATGGCCCGTGAGATCTCCAAGCGCGAGCACCTGCTCATCGTGGCTCCTGAGGGCAAAGACCTCTCACATCTGAATGCTCAACAACTCATTCTCAATTCAAACGACACCTGGGCCCGCGACCACGGCTTCATCACATTGACTGACGATAAGGGCCATCTTCGCCTGCTCGACTTCCGTTTCAACGGCTGGGGCGAGAAGTTCCCTGCCGAACTCGACAACGCCCTGAACCGCCAGCTTTACGACAGCGGAGCCCTGGAGGGCGAATATATTGACTGTCTCGACTTTGTGCTTGAAGGCGGAAGTATCGAGAGCGACGGCAAGGGCACGGTATTCACCACGACGGGTTGTCTGACGGCACCACACCGTAATGAGCCGATGACGCAGAAGGAGATCGAGGAACGCTTGAAACACGACCTCCACGCTGAGCGCATCCTCTGGATCGACCATGGTCAGCTGACTGGCGACGATACTGACGGACATATCGACACGCTGGTACGCATCTGTCCTGACGACACCTTATTATATATAGGGTGTGACGATCCTGATGACGAACAATACGAGGAACTGCGACTGATGGAGGAGCAATTAAAGACCTTCCGAACGCTGGAGGGCAAGCCCTACCGTCTGCTGAAGCTACCCATGCCCCACCCCATCTACGACGGAGCCGATAGGCTGCCGGCTACCTACGCTAACTTCCTCATTGCCAACGGTGCTGTGCTTTGCCCGACCTACGCTCAGCCCGACCTCGACGTCGAAGCACTAAGACGCATCGGCGAGGCCTTCCCCAACCGTGAGATTATCGGCATCGACTGCCGCCCGGTCATCCGCCAGCACGGCTCGCTCCACTGCTGCACCATGCAATTTCCCTGCGGCCTAAGGCCTGAATGATAAATGATGAATGATAAATGAAGATATGAAAGAACTGAACATCGGATTCCTGCAGCAGCACAATACTGCTGACACCAAAGACAATCTGCTGCGGCTCGCAGAAGGCATCAGCGACCTCGCCAAACGGGGTGCACAACTCATCGTGCTCCAGGAGCTGCACAACTCGCTTTACTTCTGCCAGACAGAAGACGTCTCGAACTTCGACCTCGCCGAGCCAATCCCTGGTCCTTCGACGAAGTTCTTCGGCGAACTGGCTAAGCAGTTCGGTGTTGTCATCGTCACCTCACTCTTCGAGAAGCGAGCAACAGGACTCTACCATAACACAGCCGTGGTGCTCGAATGCGACGGCTCCATCGCAGGCACCTACCGTAAGATGCACATCCCAGACGACCCCGCCTACTACGAGAAGTTCTACTTCACGCCCGGCGACCTGGGCTTCCATCCCATCCAGACATCCGTTGGTCGTCTTGGTGTGATGGTGTGCTGGGATCAGTGGTATCCTGAGGCAGCCCGACTGATGGCCCTACAGGGGGCCGAACTGCTCATCTACCCCACCGCTATCGGCTATGAATCGAGCGACACAGCAGAGGAACAGCAGCGTCAGCGTCAAGCCTGGCAGACGGTACAGCGTGGCCATGCTGTTGCCAACGGACTCCCCGTCGTTACCGTCAACCGCTTGGGCTTTGAGCCCGACCCATCGGAAATGACGAACGGCATCCAGTTCTGGGGAACCTCCTTCGTGGCCGGACCACAAGGTGAAATCCTCTACGAGGCCTCTGCAGACGAGGAAGAGAGTATCATTGTCAGCCTCGACCTCGACCACTCCGAGCAGGTGCGCCGCTGGTGGCCCTTCCTACGCGATCGCCGCATTGACGGCTACCCGGACATTCTTAAACGATTCATCGATTAAGGGCAAAGGCAAAAAGAAATAGAAAATAAGCAAACTTCAAACAACCATCATTAAATGTCAAACCTGTTA
>CAMKSE010000022.1 GCA_946415365.1 uncultured Prevotellaceae bacterium | reverse complement strand
GAATGGAACGTGGCGAGACTTCCACTTCACTTCTTCCCCTCCTGGCTTTCTATTCACAGTCTGTATCGCTTGATGTCCTGTTTGGAAAGAGCTTTGACCCGGAGGACGAGGCACTATACAACAAGAACCCGGCAATGGAAAGCCATGTCAAGGCAAGGCTGCAGCTTCTGGAAGAGGATATCAAAAAACATATCGCGAACAAACAAAAGGAGTTTGATGTCAATGTTCATGCACTTGCTGATAAACTGATCAAAGATATGAATGAGCAGATGCTGAAATACACAAAGGATGAACAGGAAAGCCTTTTGCGACGACTTGAACAGACCATTGAGCTTCTGTAGAGATAAGTGGCTGTCGGACATCTGACAGCCATTTTTGTAGGATAATAGTTAGATTTAAGGATAACAAAATGAGCAAGGAACTTAGCGGGAGCTGGCTGAAAATGATTGCCATGCTCTCAATGACAATAGACCATCTGGCCTTCTATTATGGCTGTGAGAACCCATACTTGTACGAATTGATGCGTACTGTCGGCAGAATAGCATTTCCCACATTCGCATTCTTGTTGGCTGAAGGTTTTGTGCATACAAGAGACAAGTCTAAGTACATGATTAATCTATTTGTTTTTGCCCTATTGTCGGAAGTTCCTTGGATGCTGCTGAACCACGATGGGAGCCATAACGTCTTGTTCACGCTCCTTGCCGGTATCTTGGGGATGCATATCATTGAGAATTGCAGGAACAGATGGGCTACGATGGCTTTTGTCACTTTGATAGGAACTGCTACTGCCTTTGCTGATACCGATTATTCCTGGCGAGGCTATGGACTGGTACTCATCTTCTATATGTTCCGTGGAAGGCCTGATCTCCAGACTTTATTCGGCATTCCTTTGATGTATGAATATGGTATCATGGGTATTATGATGGCTTTTGCCGTTGTCTGGCTCTATAACGGAGAACGAGGGTTTATCAGGGGAAAGGCATGGAAATATGCTTTCTATGCCTTCTACCCCGTTCATCTGATGCTGATATATTGTCTCAGATAGTCCTTACAGTGTTTTGGCTATCTGCCGTACCTTCATCGTGTAGGTCTTGTCTTCTGCATATCCGATCCGGTCAAGGAACTGGAGGTAATCACCTCCCTTATACTTGTATTGAACGTAGTCACGATAGGCTTTGACACTTTCTTCCCAATGGTCGAACCTGTAATAACTGCCATCACTGGGGCGACGCAGGCCGAAAAGATTCTTGCACTCCCAGCATACCCTTGACGTGAAGTAGCCCGTTTCCAACAGAGCCTGTGCAATCACTATCCTTGGATATTTGACATGATACGCTTCAAGAACCTCTGCCAGATTGCTGATATTGAGCTTCCTGTCCGGCTTATCCCCAAATTTCAACGAGGCTATCCTATCCTGCAAGTCACCTATGTAGTCGTTAAGGTAGGTGATAAACGGCTTTGGATCGACGCTCTTCCCGTCTTTCCTAAGCCTAAGATGCAGATGCGGCCCAGTGGATTTCCCTGTATTGCCTGATATGGCAACCACATCACCTGCCTGTACTTCATCATGCTCATTGACAAGTATCATGCTTAAATGACCATAGAGACATTCGAGGCTGCCGTGCTGCAGTATTACATAGTTCCCATAGCCCCTGTTCCCCCGATGGACTTCCTTCACAGTTCCTGGCAACATAGCATAGACGTTCTCAAAACGACAACTCAGATCTATCCCGTCATGGAACTTGCGACACCTGTAAACAGGATCTGACCGATAGCCGTAACCTGAGTTCTCTTTCATGTAATCCAGAGGTAGGCATACTGTAGTCCGTTTCTGGATAAGGTCGAAAAGCGGATATGTGCTCACACTGACAAACACGGGCACATTCCTTTCAATCGAAACTTCGCATCCGCGAGACATAGGGAACAGTTCTTTTTCCCTCTCAGGCCCTTGTGAGGTTTGAATAGTGTCTTTAAACAATAGGTTTTCTACCTTTGTCGTATCATACAATGCCTCTTCATTCATTGCTTCCATCTTATGCCCTGATTCTGCACAGATGGTGAAAAACTGCCCATAGGAATTGATATAGGCCAACTGTAGTGTTAAAAACACAAGAAAAATACGTTTTTGCATACCTATTTTGATAAATGTTTGTAATTTTGCAGCAAAGTTAATTATTTATTTTATCAAAAATGACTAACCGAAAGGCTTTTTTAGAGGAAGAAATTCCTTATGACAAATTAGAGAAGATAGGCATTGACCGACGCGCATTCCTGTCTATGCCTAAGAATTTAGTTGACCCGATCATCAACGGTAAGGTGTCGCCCATCATCAAGGCTCATATTAAAGCCGAGAATGGCAAGACCATTGAAATGCCGATGAAGATTCAGCTCACCCATGATGACCAGGGGAATGTCAAACTCCAGACTTATCCGCTCCGTAAGGAGATTGCGAACGAGTTCAATCTTACCACTCGTGAACTGAACCGCGTCAAGCGTGGTGATGTTATCCGCAAGGAAATCGAGGAGGACGGCATCAAGAAGATGAAGTTCATACAGCTCGACAACGAGACGCTTTCGCTCATTCCAAGAAGTATTGCCCACGTCAGAATCGCTGAGAAACTTCGTGAGATGGAGAAGATCAATGATATTGAACTGGGTACAAACCAGAAACAAGCTGCCCAGGAGGGTAAGCCCATAGAACTGAATGTCGGTGGCCAGCCTGTTACTGTCGGGGTTGACCTTCGTGAACCCCAAGGCTACAAGATTGTAAACGGGGATATGCAGGAATGGGATCGTCAGAAGAAGATCAAGTATGACCTCGCCAATGACGGTTTCATGGGCTATGTCCAGACAGAGGAGAACCGTTGGGAATACCAAAAGGTCGTGGAAGGACTTTCACGAAAAGACGATGCTGAGCTGTCTGCAAAGAAAGCAGAAAAGAAAGATTTTGGAGTCAAGCTGTAAGCTTTATACCTATATATAATATAGTATAGAAGACAACAATTTGCACCATTAATGGGTTGCTTTAATATTACAACCACAAGGCCCGATATCCGGGTGCCATAATGTGGGGACTTTAAATTGTATTCCCTGATTGCCCTTTTAGGCAATGGCGCATTTCCCTGAAAAGATATGCCTGAATACAATGTTGCCATACATTTTATAAATCCCCTTGCCAGTCCTGCTTGCAGGATTGGCAGGGTTCCCACACCCTGTTTCTTGTGACAGGTTGCTATGGCACTGTCTTGTTTCCATGCATAATCGATGGGGATGCCGCTGAATGTCAGTGTGAGTATATACCCAGTTTTTAGTGTTTTGATTCACCTTTTATCAACAACAATAAAAATTGATTATGGCAAAGAAAAAAGTAAAAGACGAGACGCAGCAGGAGTCTGTACAGACTGAGACGAAAGCCAAGTCTGTGAAAAAGTCCGCATCTGAGAAGGAGGCTAAGACGGAAGTCAAGGCCATGTCGGAATCTGTCAGCAAGGGTGAGAAGACACCTTCTCTGGCAGACCAGTACAAATCGCTGAAGGAAAAGCACCCTGATGCTGTCCTGCTTTTCCGCAAAGGCGATTTCTATGAGACCGTGAATGAGGATGCCAAGAAGACATCCGAGATTCTGGGTATCACCTTAACCAAGCCGCAGGACAAATCCAAAGGCGAGAGTCTTGCTGCCTTTCCCCATCATGCACTCGACACGTATCTGCCCAAACTCGTCCGGGCCGGTGTACGCATTGCCATTGTGGATGAGCTGGAGGCAAAGGTGTCAGAGAAGATTTCTCCTGCCGAATCCAAGCAGAAGGAACAGAATCCTACTGAAAAGGCCGTCAGTCAGACAGCAGAGAAAGCAGAGAAGAAGGATCAAGGCGAGAAGCAGCACCGTGACCCTCAGATGGTGACTGTCAACGGTGGCAAGGTGACGCATGCCCATGCCTACCAGTCGAACAAAACCCCTGAAGACTGGTTCTTCACGGCCAAGATTGACGGCAAGGAACTTCATCCGCAGAAGATGACTCCAGAGGACATTGCTGCATATAGCAAGAAAGAACTTTCCGTTGAGCAGCTGATGCAGAACTACTACCCTACCAAGCTGATGAAGCAGATTCCCACAGAGGAATACAAAGCCGCTAACATCCTGTCTGATGGCCGTGTCATCGACAAGATGAACGTCTATAAGGAGAGTAATGAGCAGAGCCAGCATTTCGGCAAGTGGATGCTTTATGCTCAGGTTGGCGAGCAGAAGATGTCCACTCCCTTGAACAACCACGACCTGAATGCTTACTTCGACCGCGTAACCACTCCCAAGCAGCTTGTCGAGAACAATCTGGGCCAGCGACTGCATCTTGCATCCCACTATGAGCAATACAAGCTCCCTGAAGGAGCTGAGATCAAGGATATCCGTGTTTCCAAGGACGCGGACAACAAATGGCGTATCTCTGCCGACATGGGAGAACGTGGCGTTACGGCTAAGAAGGAACTGAGTTTCGATGATGGCTACTCGCTCTTCCACACCAAGACGGCTACCCGTCAGCAGCTTGCCGCCAAGTATCTCACTCCCGAAATCAATGAGAAGATGGGGGTGAAGCAGGAAGTCAGTCAGGGACTGAAACTATAAGGAGAACCATGAACATGTATAACCATTAATAGGAATCAAGATGGAACAGAATATGAATTACAACGAACTGGTGCAGATGAAGCAGGATGGTAAGATTGGCTGGCTTGACTTTCTCCTGAAAGGCGATGATGCTGATGATTACAAGCAGTGGTGCCAGGATCATGGCGAAGAGCCTACCGAGGCTAACGCGGAACTGTATGTAGAGATGACCGATGCAAAGGCCATTGAACTGATGGCAACAAAGTAACAGGCTATGCAGAACAGGAAGTATAATCATAACGCAGGTGACAGCAAGCCGCAGACGCAGCTTGCGATCGAGAAGTTTGCCGAGATGATGATTGCCCGTATGGAGGAAATGAAGGAAAGCCACTGGAAGAAGGGCTGGATTGACGGCTATGGCAGCTATGGTCTGCCTCAGAATGTCGTCAGCGGCACTTTGAACGGGGGTAATTCCTTCTTCCTCCAGCTCGACACGGCCATGCATGGCTACAAGATGCCGCTCTACATGACCTTCCTGCAGGCACAGAACATGGGACTCCGTATCAACAAGGGTGCGGAGTCCATGCCTGTCATCTTCTGGGACTTGCTCTATAAGGATCAGAACGGCAAGCGTATCGACAAGGAAACACTCGATGCCATGACCCGTGAGGAACGCAAGGCTCTGGATGCCACGCCCATCCTCCGTGTCTATAAGGAGTTTAACGTTGACCAGACGAACCTTGCCGAAGTAAATCCTCAGAAGTACGAACAGCTTCAGCAGCGTTTCAAGGCACCTGAAATGAAGGATGACAAGGGGATGTATGTCAATGCAGCCATCGACCGTATGCTTCAGCGTCAGGAATGGGTTTGCCCCGTGCAGTATGACCAATTGGCTCCCGGTGCATCCTACTCTCCCTCAAAAGACAGGATAGTGATTCCTATGAAGGCTCAGTTCAACATCAGCAATACGCCGGAGGAGGTCTATAAGGATGGCATGGAATACTACTCGACATTTCTCCATGAGGCCACGCACTCCACTGGTTCCCCTGAGCGTCTGAACCGTATCAAGGGTAAGCAGTTCGGCGATTCGCAATATGGTCATGAGGAATATGTGGCTGAAATGACTGCTGCCGTCGTTGGTAATTCGCTTGGCTTCGACAAACGTATTCTCGACAACAATACAGCTTATATCCAGGGCTGGATTCAGAACCTTCGCGAGAATCCGAAGATTATCCTGAGTATTCTCTCTGATGTGAACAGGGCTTCTAACATGCTATTGGAAAAGATTGATCAGCAGAAGATTGCGCTTGGTGAGACTCCTATCCTTGGTATGAAAGATGCTCAGTTAGAGTCTGTCAGCCCGAAGTTCGAGAATGCCGCCATCGTAAAGCAGAAGAACGGTGAGTATGCTGCCCGTGCATCTGTCAATGGTACCGAACTGGAAATGAAGCCTGTTGCCCGTGAGATTGGCATCCGCTATTTCTCCCTGCCTGAAGGCAAGGAAAAACAACGGCTGTTGACTACCACGCTGAACAGCAGCTATGCCAATGACATCAACTCTATGTCCAGACAACGTGAGAGGGCTATCAAGATAGGTTAGTGTTATTTCAAAAGGATTTGTTTTCAGGTAACAATGGAAAGTTTGAAATTCAATGATCTAAAGAAGAAGGTAGGTGTGGATGATATTGCATACTCACTGGGCTATCGGTTGGTACGATCGGCTGGCATTGGCAAATTCATCGAGATGTCTTTGCCCGACGGGAGAGGTGGTCACACTGATACTGTGGTTATCCGAAACCCTAAGAGCAAGGCTGACCAGACGTTTTTCCACCGTAACAGTTCCAAAGGCGGCGATGTCATTGACTTTATTCAGGAGAATATCAATGGCTTCTCCATAACAGGCAAGGACAAGTGGGACACCGTCAGGCGTGTCATGGCCAAGTTTGCCGATGAGCCGATACCTGACTATGGCGACGGGAAGTATCTTGTGGAAGCGGGGTATGTCGATAACCAGGTGTTCGACCCCAAGCGATGGATGGTGACACCTGCCAAGGAGAATATGCATCATGTGATGACCTACTTTGAACCGCGTGGCATCAGGAAGGAAACGGTAGAGGCATTTGCCCCTTACTTGAACCGCGTCCGTGATTTGAATGCTACAAAATTCACAAACTTCAATCTGGGATTCCCTTATACCTTGCCGGAAACTGGTGAAGTTGCGGGGTATGAGATACGAGGCTATAACAAGTTCAAGAGCAAGGCTGCAGGTACTAATTCTACGCAGGGCGCATGGATTGTTGACATGACAGAAAGCAAGAATCCGCTTGACGTGAAGAATGTGTATTTCGCTGAGAGTGGTTTCGACATCATGGCATTCTTTCAGTTCAACCGCCTGAAGCTTGATACAAAAAGTTCCGTTTTTGTGTCGCTTGGCGGTGCTCTCTCTAACCAACAGATTACGGGCATCATGCGAAAGTACAGTGAGGCTCGTGCCGTTGACTGCTTTGACAACGACATTCCGGGGCGTATCTATGGTATGCGGATGGCAGGCTTGATACAGGGTGTACACCTCAACATCGTCAATGCAACGGATGCTATTCATGTAACGGTTCGTGGTACTGAGCATCTGCTGAAGCCTGAGACCGCATCGATGAAGGATCTGGCTTCGTTCATGGATCTGGGTTCAAGAGTCGATATGTGGAAACCCGCCAAGGCTTTCAAAGACTGGAACGACCAGGTGATGAACAAGCCGATGGAAGCGATGGCTCTGCCAAACAAGTTCCAACGGAATGAGAGGTTGGCTGAGGAAAGAGCCACTGGAATGAAGTTTAACCCCTAAAGGCTGAAATGTATGAAAAGAGAATTGGTAAGCTTACTTTCCCTTCTGGTTTTCTCTGGTGGATGCTTTGCACAGCAGACTGACCCCGTACTGACTGGTGCTGTCGCTGCTCAGAGTGTGATGCTGGAGAAGATTTTCAGTGACAGGGAAAAGACGCAGAAGAAGATCATTGCCGCTGAAGCGGCTGTGACGGTTGCAATGGAAAGGATGCATAAGGTGGAAGACCAGATGCTGGAGTATCTGCAAAACGCACAGGGTGCCATGCAGAACCTCTATCAGATTAAGCGGGCTGCAGAGCTTGTGACTACGGAGATTCCGCAGAACATGAATCTGGTCAGACAGTCTTTGCCCGGCCATCTGAAAGGTACTGCCATTGCCATGCTGGTTTCAGATGAGTTGACGGATGCAGCCACGCAGATGGCAAGCCTGTATCCGTTCATGAAGCAGTTGGTGACAAGTGGCAGCTACAATGTATCTGACTATGATGAGAAAGGCAATCCCGTGAACAAGAAGCACAAAGTGAACCTGCTGAACTCAGCAGAAAGGTACTATGTGGCCAATGAGGTTGTCACTAAATTGGAGGACATCAACACTGACCTATGGCTGTTGGCATGGCAGATCCGCACATTCTCGTGGAATGACCTATGGTATGGTCTTGATCCTGACGGATGGGCTACCGTGATGTCTGGCAAGGCAATTGTTGAAGGGCTGATATATGAATGGCAGTACCTGTAATGACAGAAATATCTAACAATAAGCACAAATAGAAAGACAGAAATGACAAACAAGAATGTAATCGGTAAGTGTCCCGTATGTGGCGGCAATGTGATGGAAACCGCCCTGGGATATTGTTGCGACGGCACGACCAAGGAGGGTCGGCGTTGCCAGTTCGTTATCCACCGCCAGATACATGGGGTGGAAATAACCAGGGAGATTTGCAGTCAGCTCCTAACCTGTGGCAGAACTGATGTGATGGAAATGAAAAACAAGTGTGGCCAGCCATTTCAGGCAAGATTCGCCATCGAGCATGGGAAGGTGGAAGTTGAACTGGAATCACACTATTTGAAAGGATGTTGCCCGATTTGTGGTGGCAGGGTGAAAAAGACAAGCAGGGGCTTTGCCTGTGAAAACCATGTCGGGCATAAGGCAAGCTGCTCATTCTATATCTTGGGAATCATCTGTAACCGGAAGATTACCGATGAGGAAGTGGAGGCATTCCTTGCAGGGAAAGCCCTGACCTTGGATGGTTTTTCATCGAACGATGGTCATTTGTTTTCTTCCACGCTCCAGCTGAACAAGCAAGGTAGCGTGTCTCTGGAGTCGAAGATTACGAAGTGCCCTGTCTGTGGAGGTGATATCCATGTCGGGCCGAGAGCCTATAACTGCAGCAACTACAAGAACCCTGAGCATTCCTGTCACTTCAATATCTGGCGGAACATTTCAGGGCATGTGGTGACTCCTGAAGAGGTGAAGCAGATTTGTGAAAAGGGGCAGACGGACAATGTGCTGGAGCTGTTCAAGGATGACGGCACGGTTTATTACAAGCGGTTGGGGCTGAACAAGGAACACAACCAGATTATCAAGATTTAAGGATAACAAAGACATGAAGAAACTGATATTGGCAGTGGCTGTCCTGCTTGCGATGACAGCCTGCACGGACAAAAGTCAGCAGATGGTTAAACTGTCCGAACTGAGCCTGCGCCAGAGTCTTGGCGAGAGTAGCGACGTGAAGATACTGGGCTATTCAGAGCCTGATTCGACTTTCGGAACCAACTATCTGACACCAGAGGAGAAGAAGGCCGTGATGGGAACGATGAAGAAGGTGACCGACCAGATAATGAGCCGGACACAGAACATGACAGCCTTTGATCCGAATGACACCTATGTCATCGGTCTGGCTGAGCGTCAGATGCGGGCCAATTCTGATTTGCGCCAGATGCTCTTCGACTGTGACAAGAAGGGTGACTGGAGCGGTTGGAAGGTTAAGATCGACTATGAGGTTCATGACGGCCATGAACAGAACTACCGCGCCGAGCGGTGGTTCTTCCTCGATAAGGAAGGTAGCGTGATTTTCAAGACTATGGAGTTCCCTTTACCATAATAGGCATGAGACAGGAAGAAATGAGTACCGTCGGTTATGACGAGACGTTTTCAGATGACATCCGTGCTTTACGCCAGTTCAGGGAAAAGCAGGTGAAGGGTGACAGCGAGGCGATTGCCATCTTTCAGCAGGACGACAACTGGTTTGCGTTTGGTGACGATGCGGACAGGTTGTTTGAACGCATGGGATGGCAGACAAGCGCGAAGCTGATGGACGAAGGTGCTATCAGCTGGATGGATGTCAATGAGAGTGGCATAATGGCCTTGAAGCTTAACAGTATCGAGGTGATGACCCTAAACCCGAAGTTTGGAATCAACATTGCCGGATGGTCTTCGGAAGAGGACTACAAGGCTGATCGTCTTTCCCTGGCTCAGCAGACGATAGACTATGTGAGGTATAGCAACGAAAACAAGGATGCCATCGTGAATCTTGGGAAATATCCTGTTCATTCGGTAGAGGACGGAATCGACACCATTAACAACATCAACTTCGCCAAGTTCTCTGGCCATGATGTGAACCTGTTTACAGATAGTGGCAGTCAAGTGAATCTGGTAACAGGTCAGATGTGGAACGTGGCAATGGCTGAGGACTATATCATCAGTACCGGCAATATGATAGATGCCCAACGCGAAGATGTGCTGCACACTCTGAAACACTATGATTCGGTAGAGATGCAGCGACTGCTGAAGACGGAGGACATCATGGAGGAATACAATACTTTCCTCAGTAAATACCGTTATGACCATGTGCTGATGGAACAGCAGGATTTCTACGAGGCTCTTGGCGATGATGCTGTATCAATGGCCAATAAGTATCATCTGCTTCTCTGGGACAGGGATGCCGGAAACGGTCAGTCGGTGCCAATGGTGATGTTGTCAATGGATCAGGTGGACAGAGTGCTATCCGAGTCGGACGATGTGCTGATAGAGGAAAGCCGCATTATGGAGTCAAGGGACGAACTGGCCTTGAAGCCAAGTCCACTGAACGAAGGGCTGCACGAGACGCTGCATTTCAACGAAAGCGGCATCAAGAAAACCCGCAGTGGCGACTTCATGGTATGGGCACGGTTGAATGGCGTGGACTTGCCAGACAAGGAGATTTCGCCCGAAATGGGCATCAGATACCTTCGCCTGACTGGTGGAGCTGAGAAGGAGGTGGTGCTGAGAGCCGCACTCCAGCAGAGCTACGGCGCAGAGATAAGCCAGATTGCCAGTCGTAGCCAGTCGGCTATGGTCAAGATGTAATAGGTTGGTATTAAGGTACTAAGATTTTCAGGATAACAATCTTTTTTAGTTCATACGATTTGAATCCTCGCCTCCTGTGAAGGCCGTGAGGTTTCTTTTTCAAGAATGTTTCACTTAAAATATTAGATACAATGGGTAAAAGAATGAAAGAAAAGAAGGAGGAATTGGAGAAACTTTTCGATATTGAGACCAAAGAGCCTCAGAAAATAGGATGCTGTGGAAAAGAAGCTTTGCAGCAAGTTGTTGATCAGGCCAGTAAGAAAGAAACGATTCCCGGTGTACCATCTGGTTTCACGAAACTGGATGATTATACTGGCGGTTTCCAAGGCGGTGACCTGATTGTCATTGCCGGACGACCAATGATGGGCAAGACCTCTCTTGCACTAAGTATGGCTAGACAGATGGCTGTCGATCATCATGTCCCTGTACTGTTCGCAACGTATGAGATGAAAGAAACTGTTGTTTCCAAGCGGCTCATTGCCGCACAGTGCGATATTCCCCTGCATACTCTGGCTTGTGCCATCCTAAATCCAAAGCAATGGGAAGCACTTGACAAGAAACTGTTGCCTTTGATAGAGAGCTCTCTCACAGTTGCCGACATCTACGAATATGATTTGCAGAAATTGGAAGTTCTTTGCCGTAGAGCAGTTGAGAAGGATCACGTGAAAGCTATCTTTATTGATTGCCTGCAATACATCTATGCGGATAATGCTTATGGTAGGAGTACTGTTGACACCATGAAGTCCATACCGGCTTTCAAGCTCTTGGCTCGTGATTTGGACATTCCCATCATTATAACTTCAAATCTGAAGAATGGGACAAAGGACTTAGATATGCACAATTGCCGTCCAAGACTGAGCGATTTGTCAGATGATGGTATCACAGAGTTTTTCTCAGACAAGATATTCCTCATTCACCGTCCAGAATTCTATCATTTTTATCAAGATGAATATGGCAGGGATATGCGTGGCGTTGCTATTCTGCAGGTTGAGAAAAACAAGGGTGGCTATCGTGGCGACATCTTTTTGAACTTCAAGGAAGAATGTGGCAAGTTCACCAATTACGACCCCTTCAATCCAATGCCGCTGGGTGAAGGAGGAATAGTCAATTCAAAGGCTAATGAGAAGTAAAGGAAAAAGGTCGAAAGATCTTATTCAGATACTTTGTACTATTATTCATCAATATTCAATTTATGCAATTATGCAGGAACTGTAGTCTGTGACAGATAGCTGTTCCAATTTTGAGACTCCCCATTGCCTGTGAAGGTAGTGGGGATTTTTCTTTTTGTCTTTGAATGCCTTTGCTGTCTGTGGCCCAGATTTTCCGATGCAAAGGTACTTGGCTGCTGATGGATGGCCTCGGCTTTCAAAGTGTTTTTCCAACAATCTTCCTTTCCCTTCTGGAAAGAGTATTCCCGTAAAAACACACCGAACCTTCCGATTGCCATTCGTCAGTCAGCCACCTTTTTGAGCATCGTAAAAACAAGTCCCGCAGACGGCAAGGAGCAAAAGCTCCAAACCAAAGGGAAAAAATTAAAACTCAGATACAAGATGCTCAAATACGCTTTATTCGACTACATTCCCAAGCGCAAGATGCGCAGGGCAACCTTCGAGCAGCAGGACACCACAAGAAAGGTGCTCGACTTCAAGGCTGGCAAGAGCTATGCCACGTCATGGGCAGCACGTCAGATGGCTCGTGCCATCCGTCACAACGACTTGTCTGATACGATTATCGTCTGCATCCCTGCAAGTTGCAAGCGCACCAACGACCGCAGATATAAGCAGTTTATGAGAGAACTTTGTGAACTGACAGGTGCCATCAACGGCTTCGACTTGGTACAACCTATGGGAAAACGTAGGAAAGCACACATTGACCATGTGCACGAAATCGCTGATGGAGCATCGGAGTGCATCCACTTTAACGACAATGCCCTTAGAGGGAAGAAAGTGCTTGTGGTTGATGACATCGTGACCACGGGAAAGACCGCAAACGCCTTTATCGACATGCTACAGTCTGCAGGTGCCAATGTGAGAGGTGCCCTTTTCCTCTCAAAGACTAAAAGCTACCGCAAAAATCATTAATCAGTATTAAGATATGAATGCAACTACAGTTAAACTCAGTGTTAGGAATTGGGCAGAGGAAGACCGCCCGAGTTACAAACTTCAGAACTACGGCGCAGGTTCGCTGACCGATGCAGAGCTTATCTCGCTCCTCGTTGGCAGTGGTACGGCTCAGTACAATGCCGTTGAGATTGCCAACCATATACTTTGCAAGTTCGACCGCGACTTGTCAAAGCTGAGCAAGGCAGAATTCTATGAACTGAACGAGGTGGAAGGAGTCGGCTCACAGACTATCTGCAAGCTGATGGCCGCTATGGAGTTGGGTAAGCGCAGGCAGATGGCAGGGTGTCCGATGCCTCCCGACCTCAGTTTGGCAACGGCTATCTACCGCTATATGCTACCGAAGATGCAAGACCTCAAGACGGAGGAGTTTTGGGTACTGCTCTGCAATCAGAACTATAAACTCATCAAGCCCGTCCGCATCAGCCAAGGCGGCATCACTGAGACCTCCGTTGACATCAGGATTATCATGAAGCAGGCAGTGCTCGCCAATGCCACGATTATTGCGGCAGTTCACAACCATCCCAGCGGCTGCATCCACCCCAGCAAGTGCGATGATGACCTTACCAATAGCATCAAGAAGGCATGTCAGCTGATGAGAATCCATTTTTCCGACCATGTGATTGTTTGTGACGGCCAGTATTATTCGTATGTGGAGAGGGGACGGCTGTAATGCCGTCCTTTCCCTGCCTGGCATCGGGCAGGTGTCGGGCAGGGCGTTCCCGTGTCTTGCGGTTGCTCCCTATGGGTCGCAACCTTCGGGTCGAACCATTCTGCTTCGCCCGTAAAGAGGTATCACCGATGGTCGATTGTTCTTTGCCCTTATCATTGGGAGGGCTACGGATGGCTTGGGAGAATGTGGGACGGAGCCACTACCCACTGCCACTGCCGTAGGCTGTCAGTCAGCACGCTCCTTACGCTGCCTATGCAGTACAAGTATTGCATGGGCAACTGATCAGTCGGTACTGACTGACGGCTTACGGCTTGCTGGCAGCAGGCAAAGGTTCCGTCCAAGAGAAGCCAAATTACACAGGGCAATTTCAGAGTCAGCGGACGAGCCGCAGACACTGCTTCGGGACATAGGTATCTCCGATGGTCATACTGTTCTGTGCCTTTATCCCTGGAATACTGGAGTTCCCCGAAAGCCGTGTCGGTAGTCATGTCCGCAGGTGTGCGAACGTCACTACTGACACCGCTTTCGTCTTCCGTTCAGGGACGGACGGAAGTGAGGGTCATCGAGCCATTGTCAGACAGTCGGCAAATTTCCGCACGGGCTGCACTCCCGATGGTCGATGACTCAGTCTGTGACAGAAATCCGCTGACTGCTGGCAGAGGCTCTGCTGGCGGTTCTGTCATCGTTCCGCTTGCCCTTTCCGTCGTGCCATAAGCTGCTCCGCAAGGTGTTCCGATGTTCTTGCCAGCCGCTCCTTGGCGTTCAGGAGATGAATTTACGATGCAAAGGTATGAAGCCGACGTCGGATGGCCTCGGTTTTCATTGCCAGCAGGCGAAAATCTTCCTCATTATTTCATGATGAGCGTATTTCCGGCAGTTGGCAACACACCTTCCGATTGTCATGCGCCGCACGGCTACCTTTTGCGGGCATCGTAAAATCAATTCCCGAACGGCAAGGAGCAAAGGCTCCAAACCAAAGGGAAAAAGTTAAACCCTCAAACAGATAGCAAATATGAGACATTGCGACACGTATCAAATTCCTGCTTATGCAGTACCCTACATCGCCAACGATGACCCGACAGGGCTTAGTGACCTCGAAATCGAACTGATTGACGGCTTTATGGCTTCTACTTTCCCTCGTGGATGCAGCGTCGATTGGGACACATGCCAAGAGCCACATTTCTCTCTGACTCCTGAGTTCGGCCAGCCTTGCGAGGTGTACGACGCAGTAATGTACGGCTATTGATTGAACTTTTCTGTCTGCACATCAGTTTGTGCATATTGTTAGGCGGCCTCTTGGTTCGTGAGAATAGGGAGGCCATTTTCAAAGAGACGATAGACTACAAGATATAAAATCTACACTATGAAACATCAGCCCGGCACTGTTATCAATCGGAGTAGCGGTGTCGGGCATTTCTTTCCCTTACAGTCCGTCGGCTGCTCCCGTCATTGGTCGCAGCCTTGAAAAATATGGAAAGACAAGCTGATTTGATGTTTAGAAACGCATTTCAGGTTCAAATCCCAAATTGATTAGTACAACGAGAGCCGGGGCGCAGTTGCCTCGACTCTCGAAGTTTAGTGAGATCAGAACGTGTAGCCGTTCACGCTGTCCCAATCTGGATCGGCGGTGAGGCGGAAGGTGCTGTCGGAGGTCTGGCCGCTGCCGCCATTACCGAAAAAACTGCCAGTGTAGCGGGTCACCTGGTTGCGGGTGACAGGAACGTTCTCGAAGACGCGCTCCTTCACAGTGTTGTCGTTGGCATCGAGGGCAGTGACGGTGAGCTTCGTCAATACATCTTCCTCGGTATGAGGCAGGGTGAAGATGTCGAAAGTGGTCACACCGTCAGCAACCGTGCGGATTTCCGTCTGCTTCGAGTTTACACAGCCATAGCCAGCCGATGGCGAGAATGTCGAAGAACCGCCCGTGTAGTAGAACTTGAACTTTGTCACCGTGGACGGGATTTCATCGTCGGTCAACACCATGCGGAACATGGCGACGGCACGGGTCAGCGTGAGGTCGTAGGACTGCACCTCGGAGGTCACAACCAGGTCACCATAGTAATAGAAGGTGTCGGTCACTTTGTTGTTGGGGAACGTCACCTTTTCCGTCGAGGTAATCGTGGCCGAACCTTCGCCGTTGTGGGCAATGACCACCAATTGGTACGTCCCGGCAGCAAGCGTCATGGCGACAGTGCCAAACGACGCGTCGCCCTCTTTCTGCGCTACGGTCTTGACCTTTGTGCCATCATCATCGAAAATGGCGATGTTCAGGCGTGAGCATAGTTCCGTGATGTCCGTGGCGGCACGGGTAGCCACACGGTTTCCATTATTGCCAAACGCCTCCTGCTCATACTGCGTCATGTGCAGGATGACATTCGCCTCTTTTCTCGTGACTGCATCCTCTTCGTCGAGGATAGGCTTCTCGCACGCTGCTACCAGCAGGGCGAATGCAATAAACAAATACTTCTTCATAGCGGTTTAGTCTTTAGTGATTGAAACGATGGCGACGGGACGGAGGTTGATGCCTGTGATATAATTGGCAGAACCTGTAGCACCCGTGGCCAGATTGTACTGATTATAATTCCCGTTGTTATTCTTATAGAGGTAGATTCCGGCTGCAGGTGTAGGAGTCACGTCGTTCCGTGCTGCTGCAAAGGCATCCATCTGCGCCTTGGTTGGCACCGTCCAGTCGCTGATACCGTCAACACCCAGACTGGCAAGAGCCGACTCTGCATCACTGGCACTCATCACCGCCCGTTCGTTGGACGAAAGCAGCACCACCTCAGCCGACTGTCCATCATCTTCCACCGTCACGGCCAACACATAGCATCCTTGGTACGTGTCGCCAACCGATGGGAAGTTCTGCGTATCACCATCATTATCACCACCGTTGTTGTCGTTCCCCGACGTACTACTGCCGCTTTCGTCGAACGTAAAGCTAATCGTCCTTTCCCCAAGCCATGTTGCGCCTGTGATGGTTCCCGTCAGGTTGACGCCCACGGTCTCGGTATAGGTACCGTCAATATTAATCTTATACCCCGCCTCCAGTTCGTTGCTTGTGCTGTAGGTATAGGTCTTCGTCGTGCCGCCCACGGTGATGTTCACACTCACGCTGGCGGGCTGACTGCTTGGTGGCAGCAGATAGGTACTGCCGCTGTTCCTCCACGTCCTCCCGTCCTCTTGGCGAGTCAGCGCAATGGTGCTGCTGCCGTTCGTCGTGTTGTACGTCCCGCCGATGGTCAGGCTCTGCCATAGCGGGGCAATCGTCACCGTGACAGCCGTAGCCGCCGAGGGCACCTTCTTGATGGTCACATCCTGAATCAGCAGCGTCTTCCTCGTCATGCCAAGCGTGACGGTGTTCGTCCCGCCGTCCACCAGCGTCACCGTAGCCGAAGCCGTCATCAGATCGGTCAGTACTTTTCCCTCTTGTAGTGCTATCGCCGATGACGTCAAAGCGTCCGACACTGAAGGCAGAACATAGTCCGATGACGACACACCGCCCACGGCATACACCGAATACGTCCCTTCCGTCAGAGCGATGTTCAGCGTCTGCCCTTCGTCGCCGATGGTCTGTGATGTCTTGCACTCGTCCCCCTCGAACACATACACCGCAACAGGGTATGCCACCGTTGCTCCGTCGCCCGATGCTCCACGTGTCCGCACCTGTAGCACAGAGTTCTTCACTTGCTCGTTCCCGACATCCCCGATGTCATCACCAAGCCCTTTCTCACACGCCGTCAGCCCCAGCACCGCCAGGACTGACGCAAAAAATACAATTTTCTTCATAGTAATAATAAATTTGAATTGATTCGGGACTATTCCCGATTACAAAAAACAGCAAAGTTACAAAACAACAAAACAATAAGTCCTTTGCAAATCTAAAATGAAGGCATCGAAGTGAAAGTCTGAACAAATGTTCATGCCTTCAGTTCAATTTTCACTATTCAAGACCATGATTTTATCAAAAAGAATATGCACCGCCATTTATGTAGCCATCAACGAGCGGTTTGGCCCGTTGTACCCGTGAAAACTCGCTTTTATAAGCAATCCAATGCCAAAAATAACAAATAATACCTTGAATTTGGAAGATTTTCCATAAAATAAATGTTCTTTTGGAAAGTTTTGCTACCTTTGCACCATAATTGCAATAATTTATGGAAAAAAATGCTTTATTGAATCACGAAGTCGTAATGGCTTCTTCCGACAAGACAACCAACAACTTCATTACGAAGATGAAGAAAGAAGGCCGTCTCGTCAAGATTGCCACGAAGATATACACTACCAATCTCAACGACACCCCAGAGAATATCATCCGCAGAAATCTCTTCTTCATCCTTGGCGAACTCTACCCCGATGCCGTCATGAGTCATCGTAGTGCCTTCGAGTGCCGCCCCACTAACGACGGACACATCTACCTCACCTATAATTACACGAAGAAAGTATCGTTGCCAGGCATTACCATCCATCTGCTTGAAGGCCGGAAAGCCCTTCCCGCCGATTATCCTTTCATGGGAGGTCTGCACATGTCTTGCAGTGCCAGGGCCTATCTTGAAAACCTACAGACAGGCTATAGCCGCGATGGCGTTTCCAAGTGTCTGCCACAGGACGTTATCGAAGAGAAACTGGATAAAGTCTTGCAGACCAATGGTGAGGACGAACTGAACAAGTTGCGCGACACAGCCCGCGAGATAGCCGGACAGCTCGACATGGCCGACGAGTTCAAGAAACTGGACTCCATCATCGGGGCCATCCTTTCCACAAAGCCCTCGAAGATTCTCACTTCCTCGGTTGCCGAAGCCCGTGCCTTGGGAGAGCCGTTCGACAGTCAGCGACTGAAGCTCTTCAGCATTCTGATGGCCGCACTCAACGAGCGTGAGTTTGAGAATTTCCCTGAGCCGAATGAGACGGATGCTGCCTACAACAACTTCGCCTTCTTTGAAAGTTATTTTTCCAATTATATCGAAGGCACCGAGTTCGAGGTGGAGGATGCCCGACAGATTATCGAGACCCGTACCCCGATGCCTGCCCGCAACGCCGACAGTCACGACGTGCTGGGCACATATTACATCGTTTCCAACCGAAAGGAAATGGCCATCACGCCCACCTCGCCCGACCACCTGCTTGACATCCTCCAGCATCGTCACCGCGTGATGATGTCTGCCCGTCCAGAAGCCAATCCCGGCATGTTCAAGACACAGAACAACCGCGCTGGCGAAACCCATTTCGTCGATTTCCAACAGGTTCGCGGAACACTGAAGAAAGGCTTCGAGGTCTATAGCGCCTTGCGTCACCCCTTTGCCCGTGCCCTCTTCATGCTCTTTATGATTAGCGAGGTTCACCCGTTCTCTGACGGTAACGGACGCATCTCCCGCATCATGATGAATGCCGAACTGACAGCCGCCGGACAGTCGAAGGTCATTATTCCCACAGTGTTCCGCACCGACTATCTCAGTGCACTGCGCCAACTCACCCGAAAGGACAACCCCGAAAAGCTGATCAATGCCATCCAGCGTGTACGGCTGTTCAGCTATAATCTCCGTGGAGATAACTTTGAGGAAATGCGCGACTACATGGAACGCTGCAACGCTTTCAAGGAAGAAGATGAATATATATTACGCTTTTAACTTATGGAACAGAAATTCGGGAAAAATAGCATTGACATCAAGGCGCTGCGCGAGTTTTGCGAGCGCGAGGGCAAGGAGGTAACTTACCGCAAGGGCGAACAGCTTGAGCGCGAGGGCGACCCCGCACGGTGGTTCGGCTTCGTCACCGAAGGGTGCTTCAAGTACGTGACATACGGCATCAGCGACGACAAGGAGCACATCACATGGTTCTCGTTCGAGGGCGAGTTTGCGGGCGACTATCCCGCCTGTCTCGACGGTGGCCCAGCACTGACCACGATCGAGGCGATGGTGCCCACCCGCATCATCCGTGTGAGCGGCGAACAGCTGGTGAAGCGGTTCAGTCAGGATAAGAAGTCGATGGATCTGCGCTGCCTCGTTGCCGAGCACCTGCTCAGTCAGGCCCGTGCCCGCTACACCGACCTCCACCGCGCCACGCCCCTCGAACGCTACGAGTTGCTGCTCCGCCGCTGCCCAGGCATCGCCCGCCATCTCCCCCTGAATGCCATCGCCTCGTTCCTCTGCGTCACTCCCCAACAGTTGTCACGCATCCGCAAGGCCGTCACGTTTAGCAGTATAACTGAATAAAACAAAGAGCAATATGGCACAGATAGACGATTTCTTTATGTACGAGAACCGCGTGGAGGGCATCACCGATGCCGACTACCAGCGTGCGCAGCCTTACGTGGAGGCGGCACAGGCTTTCACGCATGCTATCATGCCAATTGAAGTTATGAAAAGGATTCTTTATGCTTTGGTGTTGCTCTTGTTTTTCGGATGTAAGGGAGGTACCTATCATAAATCATTGGAAGAAATAGACACCCTTGCAGACAGTTATCCAGCACAGGCGAGAGTGTTCCTGAACAGGGCCGACAGCAATGATAATAAAGCCTATTACAAATTGCTGGATGTGAAAATAGGAGTTACCCAAAAACTTAACAATGCCGATTATATTAGTATCATTGATGAATGTGCCAGGGCATACGAAAACGATGGTGACACCATCGGACTGATGCAGGCCATGTATTACAAAGCTGTACTCTGGCAAGAATACAATAGGGATACTGTTGTGGCAGAAAGTATTCTCCATCAAGTAGATACAATCAACAACCTGTATGGCGATCGTCGGGCTGACAGAACTATGGCAAAGGTTTACGACAGACTCTGCGGATTAGGTCATTCGGATTATATCAGCAAACTCCGTCAGAAGGCTGTTGCTGTTGGCGATTCATTGCTATTGGCACGAGCGTTGATGTATGAAGCTGTAGAAACAGGAAATACGGGAAAGGCCGACTCTGCCTTTCATATTGCTGAAATCTGTAGTGAGAGCAAACCTCATAAGGTCAAAGGCACCTTATGTCATGAATACGTTCAGGCTCTGATTGACAGACATGCACCGGACTCTGTCATTATGCGCTATCTGCCCGAGATTAATACGCAGTCACCAGTCGGCTATACCGCTGTAGCCCAGTACCTCTATAATCATCATCATCCAGATTTCATGAAAGAGTATCTGGAAAGACGTGGGCCAACGGTAATCGAAATTGGTAACTCCAAGACATTCTTTGAATCATCCTCTACCTATGCCCTTCTATCAAATATGTATTATGTGGCTTTGAGGGATGGAAATGAGACGATGGCAGACAGCCTTCGTAGGAAACTCCGCACGATGGAATACATATTTGACCGCGAGGAAAACAGTCGGCATGAAAAAGAAGTCACCCTGACATACGAAGGAGGCAACACCCGCTATCGCTTCATGAAGACACAAACATACGTGATGTATGGCATCATTGGGGTGCTATTGCTTTTATTGGCATTTGCTTGGTGGCATATACGTAGAATCAGACGAGCCAATAGGATGATTGCATCGCTGAATGCCTCAGTCCATCAACTGAAGGATGTAGAAAACCCTGCACTTTCAGAACAATGCGATACGCTGAGCCATGAAATTGACAACCAGTTGCGACGGTTAAAACGCCGTGAGACAGACATCGCCAACTACAAGGAGGAGATTGCGCATCTGGAGAATATCAGTCAGGGGCTGATGATTTACTCGCAAATACTCCAGAATCGTAATATCAGTCAGATAGGTCGCCAGGGTATTAACCAGTTCCTTGACAGTTTCCATTTGATAGACGAAAGCTATTCACAATATCTGTCTGAACTTGACCTTAATCCATCGTCGCGGCTTTTGTGCATCCTCTATCATATTGGCAAGACGGACGATGAGGTGATGCAGATTCTGCAGTACACATTGGCGAACATCCGAGTCCGCAAATCGCGAATCAAGGCCGATTCAGGTGTAGAGTCATTCGATGACCTGATTACAAAATAAGCCTATTTCGTGGTTTGTCGTTTTTGTAACATACTGATTATCAGCCTGTCGTTGTTAGCGATAATGTAATAGGCATTTGTGGCTATGCTCTTTTTGTCTTACCTTTGCATCACCAAATAGTAAAATGCAAAGAAGATGAAAAGGACAAAGTTATTGTTGATTGCAATGTCTGTATGGGCATACGGCTATGCACAGGAAACTCACGTCATTGAACCTGCTATCCTTGAAGTCCGTTATGACTCATGGCAGGAGGAATATGACGATTCCTACATTCTGAGAGTCGGAAAGACAGCCAACCAGTTTTTCAGTTATTATCGTTATCGGGATGACAGTTTGATGTACACCAGCGAGGCTACGATGCAGATAGCCTTGCAGGAGTTCTTCGACTCTTCTGGTAAGAATGTGCCCCGTTCTAAGAAACTGAAGACAAGTACTATTGGCAATGAATGGCTCTATCAGGATATGACAACGGGCAAGTTGGCGCTCTATAGCTTTTATGCCAGTGCCTACAATACCTATGAAGAGGATATCCCTAAACAGGAGTGGACTATCCATGCAGATTCCGTGATGACGATCTTAGGTATGGAATGTCATAAAGCCACGACTAAGTTCAGAGGCCGTGTTTGGGAGGTATGGTTTACTGAAGAAATCCCAATCAGCCTTGGCCCATGGAAATTGGGAGGTTTGCCTGGCTTGATTCTCAAAGCAACGGCAGACCATGACTTCATCAAGTTTACTGCTATTAGCATCAAGAACGAAAGCATCAACCCTGTTACATTCTATAATTGGGGCGATGAAAAGTTCTACCAGATGACGCGAGAGAAATTTCTGAGGTACAAGAATCGCCCGAGGACAATTCCTTATACAGAGAAAGTCATTCAGGCTAAACCTTATATAGAATTAGAATAAGCTGGTGAAGCGACGCCTTGTTATTATATTATGCAGTCTCTTTCCGCTCTTGGCAATGGCGCAGATGCGGATAACGGGAACGGTCACTGACACAAACGGTGACCCTCTGACGGGTGTCATCCTACAAGTTCGCAGCAATGGCACGAACAAAATGATTCGTTTCGGCAAGACCGATGCCAAAGGGCAGTTCTCCATCGAGGCGACTACCGACTGCTATTTGGAAGTCTCGATGCTCGGTTTCAAGAAGCAGCGCATCAGTAACCTGTCTGGCAAAAGCCCTCTGCGGATTGTGATGCAGGAGGAAGCCGTTGCACTGAAAGAGGTGACAGTTAAAGCCTGCAAGGTGCGTGAGCATGGCGACACGCTGACATACAATGTGGCGACCTTTGCCGACCAGAACGACCGCAACATAGGTGACGTGCTTTCCCGCATTCCTGGTTTCGAGGTGAACAAGCAGAACGGACAGATCAAGTATGAGGGTAAGCCCATCAGCAAGTTCTATATTGAGGGTTTGGATATGCTGGGCGACAAATACGGCATAGCCACCAATTCACTGCCACAGGTGGATGTAGGCTCCGTGCAGGTGATGAGAAACCATCAGCCCATCCGCGTGCTGGAGGACTTCACCTATACCGACGAGGCAGCAGTGAACATCCGTATGAAGGAGGGGGCCAAGAGCCATTGGGTGACATCGTTCAACGGCGGTGCAGGCATCAGCAGCCATACAGGGTTATGGAAATTCGAGGGCTTTGGATTGCGATTGAAGTCCAACTTCCAGACCATGCTCACCTACAAGACCAACAACACGGGGCAGGACATCAGCAAGGAAACAACGAGTCTCTTCAATTTCGACGATTTGGAAAGCCGTAGTGACTATGTCCAACTGTCACCGCCTACGACACCCAACCTCGCCGAAAGCCGTACCCTGTTCAATCGCAGCCATGCCGTCACGCTCAATACACTAAAACGGTTCAATGAGTCGTCGCAGATGAACGTACAGATAATCTATAACAACAATCGCGAAACGGCAGAGGGAGAAAGGCGCACGGAGTATTTTCGGCCAGACGGCAACCGCATCATCGACAACCGCAAGGACTATCTGCAAAAGGATAACGAACTATACGCACTGGTGAAGTATGAGCGCAACAGCACCAACCAATATCTGAAGAACTCGCTATCGGGCGATTTCACATGGAGCCGCCAGTGGCTTAACGAGAATGGAACAAATAGCCACAACCAGTTTGCCCGCAAGCCCGAATACGATATCAAGGACAATCTGTATATCATCCGCAAGTACGGCAATCGCCTTGTGTCGTTCTATTCCAATAACCGCATTATCAGCCGTCCGCAGTCATTGTCTGTAGATAGCCTTTACCAGCACGTCAGCAGTCAGCGATACAGCACCGACACCTACGCTATGGGTGGCATCAAACTCGGACGTTTCAGCCTCTCACTGAAAGCGGGTGTGAACGCTGCCTTGCATCGTCTGGAGTCTGATCTGACAGGACTTCCCGAAAGGCTACGGGTAGGCGAACAAGGTTCGGGAATTACCATCGGACAGTTGGCAGATAACAGCCGTTTCTCTTTTGCCCGCATCTATATGCAGCCGAATATAACCTACAAGACGCGTGACATCAATGTGGAACTCAGCCCCACAACGGAATACCTTTACGAGAAATACAGCCACGACAACGGTCATCACCAGATGCTCTTTTCACCAGACCTCAGTGTAAAGTGGTATGTCACGCCCCGCCTGCGCCTCTCACTGGGAGGTTCTGCCTCTGTGGAGCCTTTGGATGCCAGTCGTTTCTACCGGTCACTGGTATTGCAGGACTTCCAGTATATCAAACAAGGCTATGCGGGTTATCAACATAGCCATACACATGCCATACGTGGCGGCATCAACTATAACGATGCGCTGAAAGCCTTGCACACCATCTTGACCGTATCGCGTACTTTCAGCACTTCGCCCTATACGCCGACACGTCGATTTGTGGGTGACTACATTATTCTCTCTGCCATAGAGCAGGAAAGCAAATCCCGTTCATGGCAAGCCAACCTGATAGCCAGCAAGGGCATCAACCTTTGGAATGGTGTGGTCAACCTCCGTGCCTTGTATCTCAACAGCGATGCCTCAATGCTTCAAAACGGAATAATGACCGACTACAACAGTCAGATGCTCAACGTCCGCACAGGTCTCGACTTCTCTTTTTGGAAGGACATGCATCTGCGCTATAGTCTCACGTTCAATCAGAACCGTATAAAAATCCAGTCAATGGATTATTCTCAGAAGATTGACGGCTGGAAGCAAGACCTCTCCATCGTTATTCCTGTCAGCCCGTTCACTATCGACCTCCGAGGCGAGTATTACCGCAACGAGATTACCAGTGGCAACTACAAAGACTTCTTCTTGGCTGACATCAAAGCCAGTTACAAGTCAAAGCGTCTTGATCTCACTCTCTCGCTCAACAATCTGCTGAACCGTGACACCTATTCATACGTCATCACCAGCGACCTCACCAGCAGCACCTCCACCAATCGCATCCGTGGACGAGAACTATTACTCACAGCATATTATAAACTCTAAAATTTCACAACAATGAGCCAAGGTTATCAGATGTACCCCCCGAAATGTTACAAAACCCCTGAACATTTGTTCAGACTTTCACCCCCGACAGCATTTTTTCGGTCTTGTCGGGGCTTTTCCATGGGACTTTCCGTAACTTTGTGGCTCGGAATGACGAAAATCATAGTAAAATGAAACAACAGATACACAACAGACGATTCCTGCTCCTGCTGACAATGTTATTGACAGCGACATTTGGAATGGCTCAGACGATAATTGTCAAGGACAGCATTACACATGAAGCAGTACCGTTTGTGAGTGTCTATTTCGGGAATGACACTGGTGGCTACACAGACGAAAAAGGGGCGATTGCCATTCCAAACGAAGCAGAACAGATATGGTTGTCTCATATCTGCTACGAGACAAAGAGCATCTCTAAAATAACAGCCGACTCACAAACGATCATTCTTGTTCCGAAGAGCATCAATCTTGATGAAGTCGCCATTAGCGCAAGGATTCCCAAACGAACAAAGACCACAGAAGTGGGATTGATGAAAGCGAAGACGCAGACCAAGCACAAAGGAGCTAATGGATTTGAGATGGCTTTGTTCATTCCATACGACAGCACTTGGGCTGAAACGCCTTACATCCATTCTATATTGGCAAGTCTCGATTATACCACCCATTGGCTGGTCTTCACGGAAATCAAGACACCCATCTATGCCACTCTCCGCTTTGATCTTCGACAGACAGATGCCAAGACTGGTGCTCCAAAAGATGAGTCCCTCATTGATGGTGGCATTATACTCCCTTCCGGTCAGAAACTCGGCAAGGATGGCATCAGCCTTACTCGTCCTATACCATTCCCCCAGACTGGTGTATTCGTCGTTGTGGAATGGATAACCACAGCGCAAGTCTCAGAATCATGCAATCTTGTGCCCTCTCTCAACATGACTTTGGATGAGGTGGATAACAGAACTTGGAACAAAAAGACATTTCGAGGCATGGACTGGATGCAGGAACAGAACGAACCTGCGTATCAGAATGAAGAGGCACAGGTCTTTTATAAAGGCAGGACACCATCTGCCAAACTCGGTTTGAAAATATCAAAATAGGCAATATGAAACAAGCAAAATTTCTCCTTCTCTTGATCGTAGCCCTCGCATTCGCCTCTTGCGGCAGCGACGAACCAAGATATGCCGACCCGGAGGCACACGAAAAGACCGTGCAGCTGAATGAGCAGTACGGGCCGCTCATGGTCGGCACATGGCACTACGAGAACATCAGCGACACGCAGCGTTACTTCGAGCGCCTCACCTTCCAGGCCGACGGCATACTGACGGGTATGCGCAAATGGCAAACCCGCAAGTCCGTCACCATCGACGGCAAGGAGCAACACACCGATTGGGAGGACGTGGAACTGAGCGGCACGTTCACAGGGACGTGGCAGCTGAGATACTGGAGTCCCGAGGGCAACAGCGGCGAGAAGCGCAACTGCCTGCAACTGACCGCCACATACGACGATGCCGGGCGCGACTACATGGCCTACTCCTGCGCCCTCACCTTCGCCTACGCCGACGCCACCACCCTCCGCATCCAAGGCTATTACGTCAAAGCCCCCGACGGCTGGATCAACTACCAGCGCGGCCCGTCCGAACCAAGTTTCTAATCATAACAAACAAAGAACATGAACAAGCAAACCATCATCACCATCTTGTTTGCCCTCGTCGCAATGACGGGGCAGGGCCAGACAGCCAATGATTATTGGATAGCAGCGGATAAAGCACTGGCGGCTGGTAATACTGATAGCACATTTTACTATCTCAATCTATTTAGGGAGCACTTCGGCAGACAATACGCTGCTGCTTATACAACGTTCCTAACAGATGAAGACTACCGAATCCTTCACAATGATGCACGATGGACGGCCTTCATGGACTCAATGCGTACTTACAAACATGAGGCAGAGGACAAACAGGAGATTGCCTATCCAAGGAAAACGGTTGTGGAAGATTTCAACGCCCCAATCGTAAACCGATACGATATCCACCTGGATATTGACGTGGAGAAGAAAACGCTGGACGTGACAGCGACAGCCCAGATTGATTTCAAAGGCAGGGAGAGTATGGACTTCACGCTTTGGAGATATTCCGTAATCAACCATATCCGCTGTAAGAAAAAAGATTTGGCTTACACCTTCGACACTACAGCTAAATCTCCCAACCAATACATCCGACAGGGTGCTCCTCTGCATCTCTCTGCACCCAAAAGCAAGGGTAAATGCGAGATTACTCTCGAATACACCTGCAATCTCGATAGCCTTGACTCATGGATGAGTTCTATGGAAAAAGACTGGGTGCAACTGGGCTACTATATGGCATGGTTCCCCATTAATAGCGATAGCCGAGACTTCACGGCCAACGTATCCGTTTCCATCAACGACAATTATACGGTCAGTGGCTCTGGCATTGTGGAGCGACTCGGCAATGAATGGAAGATGTTGCAGCCGTGGGGTGGTTTTGACCTTCAGATTGTGGCCTCTCCAAATCTCAAATCGAAAAAGATGACCAGTAATGGGCGCACCTTTGAGGTGGTCTATACCGACTTCGCCGATGTTGATGTCGACTCTGCTCTTGTCGCCTGCGATAAGGCCTTGCGATTCTACACGAAGCTGTTCAAGACTAATCCAAGCAACAATTACATTAAATTCCTCGTTGTGCCAAGTCGCGGCGGCGGCATCAGCCGAAAGAATTTCATCGCTTATACAGCGAGACGCTTTAACGAGAATTTTAAGACCGCCATTGGCCATGAAATGGGGCATTTCTGGTGGAACAAGGCACCGACATTCAGTTGGGAAGACTGGCTCAACGAGGGCTTTGCTGAATTCAGTATGCTGTGGTACATCAAGTGTCATTTCAGCAAGCACATCTTTGACTGCTACCTGGAAGCCTGTTGTGAGAATGCCCGTCATGCTTGCCCTATCTACGAAGTCGACCGCGATTCTCCCGAAGCCTACGATGCATTATATAATAAAGGTGCTCTGCTGCTATATGACCTTTCACAGAAAGTAGGTGAAGAAAAGTTCTTTGGCTTCATACAAGGTGTGGCCGAACGTGAAATATCCTCTACTGGACAACTACTCAAATACGCCGAGGATACATTAGGGCATGACGTAAAAGAATGGATAGAAGACAGAATCAAATCATAACTAAAAAATGAAAACGAAGAAACTCTGGAGAATCGTATTTATGATGCTTGCTGCTTTCTCCCTCGCCTCTTGCAAGCCATCGGCACGGCAGGCGGTGGCAGATGTGGTACAGCCGACGGACAGTACTGAGGCCGTAACCAGTGCAGATACCCTGCGCCTCGTCATCACCGACAAAAGTCTCTCGCAAACCGACTCCCTTATACGGAGGATACTGAAACTTCCATTAGACTCTATTGTCGTGGAAATGATGAATAATACGGATAGCACTTGTATGACAGGCGAAGCATACACCATTGAGCAGCAGGTAAACGATGTGTGGACGATACTACACATCAAGCCAAGGAAAGACGGAGCCGTCTATGCCTTCAACGATATTGGCTACGAACTCGCTCCACACAGCACCCGCCTGTTCACTATCCACGTAGATTCAGACAAATACGACTTCGAGCGAGGACAGGAATACCGCATCGTCAAAGAGTTCTTCAAGAAAGGGAAGAAGGTACCGCAAAGCGTTTATTGCTATTTTTCATTTGAGTAATCCATACCCCCCGAAATGTTACAAACCCCTGAACATTTGTTCAGACTTTCACCTCGGCAGCATTTTTTCGGTCTTGTCGGGGGTGTATTCGCAGAGAATGCTGTAACTTTGTGACTCAAATAACAATTCGTGACCCATTCACTTTATGTCTAACTTTCAAAAATGCAACAAAATCGACGCTCAAAAAACGATTTCCCATCAAAAAGTTTGGTCGATTCAATAAAATGCACTATCTTTGCACCCACGAGAACCCGCCAAGCCTCTTCACAATGCTTAAATCGGCGGGTCGTTTTATTTTCTTATGGCACATTATTCAAAGACCTACACATCGCCCGCCCAGTTGACGGCATTGCTACAGTCGCGCGGTCTCCACGTCGAGAACGTCACACGGACGGAGAACTACCTCCGCCACATCGGCTACTACAGATTCAGTGCATACCTTTATCCCCTCCTGACCACACCGAAGGAGAATCATGTGTTCAAGCCCGGAGCCGCGTTCAATCAGGCTCTGGACATGTATCGTTTCGACAGGCATCTGCGATTGCTGATGTTCAACGAGATAGAAAAGATAGAGGTTGCCGTGCGCAGTGCCATTGTCAACATCACGAGCCGCGAGACAGGCAATCCTTTCTGGATGACCGACCCGGCTTGTTTCTATGATGCCAACACCTTTGTCAAGACGAAGCAACTCATAGATGCCGAACTCGCCAAATCGCGCGAGGACTTCATAGAACATTTCCGCAACACCTATTCCGACCCATATCCTCCAGCATGGATGTTGGCAGAGATTCTGCCTTTGGGCGTACTGACCAGGATATACAACAACATCAAGAGCAACCAGATACGCAAGAAGATAGCCCAGGAGTTTTCGCTGGGCGTCCCTGTGTTCAACTCATGGATGACCATCATCACCGTTGCCCGCAACAACTGCGGCCATCATGCTCGCGTATGGAATCGCACATTTGCATTGCAAGTGCTGACCCAGCGGCGCATGACCCGCCCTTGGATTACCATTCCTGTCAACCAGCGGAAAGTCTATTTCAGCCTTTGCATCATCAAGTATTTCCTCAACATCATTTCGCCCAACAACGACATGAAGGCTAAGGTCGATGCCCTGCTCGCCGCTTACCCGTCCATCGACGTCACCGCCATGGGCTTCCCTCGCGGATGGGAGAGCGAACCTTTGTGGCAATAACCGCCGTTTCGTAACCCTTCTCTTCCAAATATTCACAAAACCCCTGAACATTTGTTCAGACTTTCACCCCCGACAGCATTTTTTCGGTCTTGTCGGGGCTTTTCCATGGGACTTTCCGTAACTTTGTGGCTCGGAATGACAAAAAGCATTGTAAAATGAAACAACAGATACACAACAGACGATTCCTGCTCCTGCTGACAATTTTGTTAGTAGCGACATTTGGAATGGCACAGACGGTAATTGTCAAGGACAGCATCACCAATGAGCCAGTACCGTTTGTGAGTGTATATTTCGGAAATGATTCTGGTGGATACACGGACGAGCAAGGTGCGATTGCTATTCCAAGCGAAATAGAACAGATACGTTTTTCACATATCTGCTATGAGAGTAAGAGCATCGCTAAAGTAACTGTCGACTCGCAAACAATCTTTCTTGTTCCGAAAAGTATTAATCTTGATGAAGTCGCCATTAGCGCAAGGATTCCCAAACGAATAAAGACCACAGAAGTGGGATTGATGAAAGCAAAGACACAGACCAAGCACAAAGGAGCCAATGGGTTTGAGATGGCTTTGTTTATTCCATACGACAGCACTTGGACAGAGACGCCATACATCCACTCCATTTTAGCGAGTCTCGATTATACCACCCATTGGCTGGTCTTCACGGAAATCAAGACACCCATCTATGCCACTCTCCGCTTTGATCTTCGACAGACAGATGCCAAGACTGGTGCTCCAAAAGATGAGTCCCTCATTGATGGTGGCATTATACTCCCTTCCGGTCAGAAACTCGGCAAGGATGGCATCAGCCTTACTCGTCCTATACCATTCCCCCAGACTGGTGTATTCGTCGTTGTGGAATGGATAACCACAGCGCAAGTCTCAGAATCATGCAATCTTGTGCCCTCTCTCAACATGACTTTGGATGAGGTGGATAACAGAACTTGGAACAAAAAGACATTTCGAGGCATGGACTGGATGCAGGAACAGAACGAACCTGCGTATCAGAATGAAGAGGCACAGGTCTTTTATAAAGGCAGGACACCATCTGCCAAACTCGGTTTGAAAATATCAAAATAAGAAATATGAGAAATCAGAAACGTCCAGACGGTTACAGATTTTGCTGGTTTCATCGGCAGTTCTGCAAATGTCAGACAAATGTCAGGAAGATAATTCGTTTGTTAGGCATAAATGACAGTACCTTTGCACTCGCTAATGTTAAAAGCTGAACGATTTGCGTTGTTGTGTGTATACAATAATGAGTAAAACATCATATTAAAATGAAAAGACTGATTCTATTTTCAATGGTTTGCCTGATGACCACAATAACACAGGCACAGAATGAGACTACAGCGGAGAACGATTCCGTGGCATGGGATAAGATGCTCAGCGAAATCTCCGTGACGGGACACCGCCACATCGTCAGGATGAAGGGCAATACGCTCGTTGCACAGGTGGCTAACACGGAACTGGCCAATCTGGGCACAGCCAATGATGTACTGTCGCGTCTGCCATTCATCAATATGGACGGCGACGAGATCAGCATCGTCGGAAAGGGCAAGCCCGCAGTGTTCATTGACAATCGCCCCGTGCGCGACGAGTCGGAACTGCAGATGCTCCGCAGTGAGAACATCAAGAACATCCAGATTATCACTTCGCCAGGCGCGGAATACGCTTCGGACGTGAAGGCCGTCATCAAGATACAGACGCGCCAGCCGTTCATCAAGGGACTGAGCGGAAAACTGACCTCGCAGACGTCTGCCAAGCGCATCTGGGAGGAAATGGCGATGGCCGACCTGAGCTACAACTGGACGAACTGGCAGGTGTTCGGACAAGTGATGTATAACAACGGCGGACGCAAGAACTATGACGTGAGCACTACCGACTTCCTTTTCAACGGTCAGCAAAACCAGCTTGTAAACACGGCTACGAAGCGCAACAAGTCTGAGGCCACGACCGCAAAGGGCGGCTTCAACTGGAACAGAGGCGGGCAGTCGCTCGGTGCCTACTACCAGTACACCAACCAGCCTACTCACTTCAAAAGCCGCGGCACTGAGGACGACGACGTGCTGGGCATCAAGGAGCAGAGCATCGGCAAACTCATCGACATCGATTCAAAGCAGGAGAAGCATTTGGCGTCGGCCTACTATGACAACACGTTCGAGAACGAGGCGCACCTGCACTTCGACGGCAACTACATCCACACTTGGTACACCGACGACAACCTGACGCAGACCGTTTCGCCCACGACCAGCGAGATTGTTCCCTCACAGACGGGCATGACCTCCGACCTCTGGGCGGGCAAACTTTACTACGAGTTTCCCTTTGCCACGGGTAAACTGAACGTCGGCACAGAGGACAGTTATACCTACAACCATCAGCAGTACACGATGCAGAACGTTGCCGTCGGCACTTATATTCCATCGACCGAGAACGAGAGTAGACAGACCGATTGTGCAGCGTTCGCCACATGGCAGAAGGACTGGAATGCCCTGTCGCTCCAGTTGGGTTTGCGCTACGAATACGTGAAGTTCGACTACAAGCGCGACGGCATCCGCGACGATGAGGTGAGTCGCACCGACAACAGTCTGTCGCCCAATCTCTCGCTCTCGTACAACTTCAACGAGACCACCTTCATGTCGCTCGACTATTCGCACTCCATCACCCGCCCACCTTACAAGCAGTTGCGCAGTTCCTTATTATATGTCGGTCCCTACGAGGTGGAGGGTGGTAATCCCACGCTGGCCGATTGCAAGACCGACGAACTGAACTACATGTTCGGCTGGAAAGACCTGACGCTGGAACTGACCTATAGCCATCTGGCGGACACCTACGTCTATACCAAGGAGCACTATTCCGACGTAAAGCCCCTGCTCGTGTTCAGTCCCCGTCAGGCCGACATCAACACGCTGAACGCCTACCTGTCTTACGCCCCCGTGGTCAAGTTCTGGAAGCCCAACTTCACCGTTGGCTTCGACCAGCAGTGGCTCACGCTCTACGGCGAGAAGTACAACAAGCCCATCTTCCGCTATATGCTGAAGAACATCTTCACGCCCTCGAAGAACTGGATGATGACCTTTGACGTGACAGGCTCGACACGCGGCCACACGATGACCAACGAAATGCGCTCACAGTGGGGCATCGACCTCTCCGTGCGCCGCTACTTCATGCAGAAGCGCTTGCAGATAGCCCTTGCTGCCAACGACATCTTCCACACCCGCAACCAAAGCTGGTGGATGAACGTCAAGGACGTGGGCCTCTACAAAGACTCCGACGCCGACACACGCCGACTGATGCTCACCGTTTCCTATACCTTCAACCCCAAGAAGAGCAAGTATAAGGGCGAGGGAGCCGCCAACGACGAAATGAAACGACTCTAAACAAATGAAGAAGACCGCTCTGCTATTTATCGCAGTCCTTGTAATCCTGGCAAGCATCGACTTCATCTGGCCTTTCACCACGGAAAGGACAGATGGAGACGTGTTTGAACAAGGCTTGAATACTGCTGAGATGCAGACATACCAAGACCCTGATTTGGGCTTCACGGTTAGATACCCGTCGTTTTTCGCCGTACAGCCCGACTCGCTCGATGAATACACAGGCCACGTCCGATTCAGTTATGATAACGAGTGGGCAACTGTTGTGCTCGAATGTTATGCCCTGTGCAACTATGGCCAGTCGCTCAAAAGCGGGATGGACTCGCTTGCACAGGTGCTTCATGCGACAGACTGCAAGCTCGGCAGCGATTACTTCATCCTCTCTGGCCCACAGTACGAAAATGATAGTCGTATAGATGACTATAGCTATTATTCGCGATTAGTCAGTCGGGGCAAACTTTGGTTTGTCTATACGATGGTTTATCCAGACCACTATCACAATCACCTCGGCAGACTCTTCAAGGAAATCGACGACTGGCAGGTGTTCGAGGATCAGCGCACAGGTATCAGCCGTGCCGACAGTTTCATGCTTGATGCCACACGCAAAGGTCACAAAAAGAAAAGAGCCGTTTTCAATCATGAACAAATTAACGGATAACCCCCGAAATGTTACAAACCCCCTGAACATTTGTTCAGACTTTCACCTCGGCAGACACTTTTTCGGCCTTGTCGGGGGCTTTATCGTGGGGCTTTTCGTAACTTTGCCACACGAAATAGTTCAAAAAATTAAAATTCTTAGCAAAATGAAAACAATGAAACTCTGGAGAATCGCATTTATGATGCTTGCTGCTTTCTCCCTCGCCTCTTGCAGCAGCGACGATGACAACAAGGACATCGTAGAACAAGTGACCATCTTCGTCTCGGCAGAAACGGGGACGTATAACGTCGTGCCAGACACCACGCTCGAAGAAGGGATGTTGATTCGAATCGACCACGAATATTATATTTGCGTTGCTTTCAATACAATTGAGGGGTTCACCTACGAGCGTGGTCACGAGTACGAACTGTTAGTGAAGCGTACTACGCTCGCCAATCCTCCGCAGGATTCTGGCAAGTATCGTTATGAACTCGTCCGCATCGTGTCGGATAAGAAAATCGAATAACATCAATCATTCGTGACCCATTCACTTTATGTCAAACTTTCAAAAAAAACAGTAAGGATTATGGAGAACCCGACATTACCTACCAACTGGCTGGCAGCGCTGAGCAACGCCAACCACGACGGCACGACACAGCAGATTGACGATGCCGTCGGAAACTTTGAGACCGAGAACCAGGTGTTCCTGCAGAAGGCTCAGGCCGTACACCAGGCCCGCGTGCAGGAGGACGACGTGTGGCAGAAGTCGCAGGTGGACCCCGTGGTGAAGCAGCTGGAGGCCGCCGACAAGCAGCAGGATGCCTACATGACCGCCTTCCGCTACATCAACGACGGCTATGCCGCGCTACCCGACGGCGAGGCGCAGAAGACGGACGCGCTGGTGGTGCAGCGCACGTTCAAGGACTTCAAGTTCCGCGTCAACGACGGCTACGGCGCCGAGGCCGACAAGATCCTGCAGATGGGCCAGAACCTGCAGACGAAGCAGGAGTTCCTGACCCAGATAGGTGCCTGGCAGTGGTACGTCAAGGCCGCGCAGGCCGCCACGCAGGTGCGCTATCTGCTGGGCGAGCGTGCCAAGACGAAGGGCGAGTTCGTGAAGGGTGAGCTGAAGACCGCCCGCCGCCAGACCGACGTGGCCATCGCCGACCTCTACCGCACCATCATCGCCATGCTGGACCTCATGCCCAGCGATGCCCTCACCGCCCTCTACACCCAGCTGAAGGGCTTCGAGCGCTACGCCCGCGAGTACTACCTGCCCAAGGGTAAGGGCGAGGACGACCCCGAACCCGAGCCCGAGCCGCAGCCCGAACCCGACGTGACGCCCGTGGAGCCGGAGGCATAGTCCGCAATGGTCGCATAGCTCAAAATGAACTGTAGTTCTATGGTCGCAAGCTCAAAATCCCACAAAATCTTATTCAAAATCTAACAGACAGCAATGAAGATGAAAGATTTCCTTATAGATTTTCGAAAGATTTTGAGCGAAAGCGACCCCAAAATAGAAAGACAATGGATGCAATAACAGAGCATAACAGGAAATACCAGTTCTTCCGCGACATCACGGGCGTGGCCATGAAGGTGTATAACAAATACCGCCCCGGACTGCTCGAATCGGCCTACGAGGCCGCGCTGAAGTACCTACTCGAACTCGACGGCTACAAGGTGGAGCGGCAAAAGTTCCTGCCCATCTTCTGGGACAACGTGCAACTCGACCAGACCTACCGCATGGATCTCGTCATCAACGACAACATCATTCTTGAGTTGAAGGCCGTCAACTTTGCCGACAAGGAGCACCGCCGCCAGCTGTGGAACTACATGAACCTGACGCACATGCCCTATGGTATGTTGATAAACTTCGGCCCCGACCGTCTCTTCTCTGAATGGTATCAGCGTTACGACAATGGCGACATTGAAAAGATTAAGCTGCTGTAGGTCGCAATGGTCGCTAGGCTCAAAATCTCACAAAATGTATTTCAAAATCAGATTAAAAATTGAACGACATAATGGAACTGAAAGATTTTATTCCAGATTTTCGAAAGATTTTGAGCGAAAGCGACCCAAGTAGTCGGCCCATGGCCTCAAAATCACACAAAATCTATTTCAAAATCCAACAAACTGCAACGAGAATGAAAGATTTTATTCCAGATTTTCGAAAGATTTTGAGCGAAAGCGACCCAAGTATGCTCGGATTTCAGGAATCGGCAATGAAACTGGAAGATTCTATCTCGGATTTCAGGAAGATTTTGAGTCTTGCGACCAAAACGACCTCGGATTTCAGGAATCCGGGCAGGAAGCGGGCGCGGCGGGGACGGATTGCAGGAATCTGCACTTTCACCGCCCCCGTCGCAGCCCATTTTTCTGGAATCCGGCGCCTCTCATGCACAATTATATGATTAAATCGGTAAAAATGACTAAAAAAAGCATCCTCCGTGACCAATTTTCATGGAAAGTTCGTACCTTTGCACCTGCATTTCGAAAGGGATGCAGATCTTTTTGTTGCTCAACTTTCCGTGAACGAACTGCGACCTCGAACAAGGAGATAAACGAGCAAACCTATTATCGAAGGAGTATGCGCTCTATAGCGCAGACTACTCCATTAGGTAATAGAGGCTGTCGCAGGCCTGTTCACGGTAATGGGACGGGGTCTGCGCTTTCTTTATGCCCATACCGATAGTGCTCCCCCTACCAGACTTTGATGAGAGAATTATAAAGCAACCATAATACAAGAACAATTAAAAAAGAAACAAAATGAGAGTATGAAAACAAGAGTTAAACTATCATTCAATCTCATCCTCACCCTCGCTGCGATGCTCACGATGGCGCAGACGGCGTGGGCTGACGACGTGACATGGTACATGCACGGCGGAAAAGGAACAACTTGTAACAAGTCCGGCAACCAGGCAGAAATCATCAGTAGCGACGGCGAAACGATGCTCTTCACATGGACGGACGGAGGCACGTTTTACTATTATGACTCATGGTCCTTATTCTTTAATATCATTGACCATCATCTTTCGGTGACGTTCCCGTATATCAACGGAACGGTGACCGAGGTCAAACTGTCAGGCTTTGATTTCCAGAATGACGGCATGAAGTTTTCCGTTGGCAACGGTACGACGAACCTGACCACCTCGGGCAACCAATATTTTTTCTCAAGTGATACGGCTGAGGAAGTGACCGTCTCCTTTACAGGCAGCATCGACGTGGATACCGACCATCCGTTGAGATTCACCTTCAGCCAAAACGGCACACTGCCAACCAACCAGGTTTTCAACTTCAGGGAGAATAGCTATATCAAGGTTACCTACACGCCTGCGGCAGCAATCGACCACGGCCACTCGTTCAACATCACTACCAGCGGCAACGTGCTGACCGCCACCTGCACCAACAACGAGCAAAGCCACCAGTGCATCACCAACCATCAAGCCACGCTGACGCTCGTCGCCAACGATGGTATGGCCCACCCAGTAGACAGGGTCAGTGCATCGCTCGACCCCACGTTGGGTGCTTTCAACAACACGACGGAACTCGGTGCCACCTGTACGTTCGAATATACGCCACAAGGTTCCAGCAATTGGACTACTACCGCGCCTAACACCGAGGGCAACTACACCGTCCGCGCCACCGTCGCCATCGGCGGTGCGAACTACGTGCTAACTTCGAACTTCCGTGTGTTAGCTGGATATTACATCACAAACAACTATCCGCAGCAGTTGAGCATCAACAAGACGGGAGGAGCGATGGCGGGCGAAAACGTTACCGTCACCTTCACGCCGCAGATGGGCGAGAGCCTGACGGCGCTGACCGTGACGGGCGACAACACAAGCCTGAGCCTCGACAACGGCATCACCGATAACCACGACAACACCTACACATTCGCCATGCCCAATGAGAACGTGACCCTCGGCGGCACGTTCACGTTCCCAACGAACGCCAACTTTACACAAAATAGCAACACCTATACCATCAAGAACGCCGACGGGTGGGACTACTTCTGCCAGCGCATACAGTATGATGCTAACATCGACGGCTTCAGCGGCAAGACCATAGAACTCGCCGCCGACAACATCAGCGTGACGACTATGGCGGGCATGGTGCATCCGTTCAAAGGAACGTTCGACGGCAAGGGCAACACGCTGACGTTCAACCGCACTGCCGATGCCATGTACACCGCCCCCTTCCAGAACACCAACGGCGCCACCATCTGCAACCTCCACGTGACGGGACTGATTGAGGGCGGCACCAATTCCTACTTGGGCGGTCTGGTGGGCAGTTCCGAGGGCAACCTCACCATCCGCGACTGCCACGTGAGCACCCAAATCAGCACCACCTTCGACAGCAACACCCTCAGTTCGAACGTCGGAATCGGCGGCATCGTGGGCTACATACACTACACGACCTACGGTCAAAAATGCCAAATCACGGGCTGCGTCTATGACGGACTCATCTACAACCCATACTATTCCGGCACGACTTACGGCTGCGGCGGTTTTGTCGGCTGCCTGTCAGAGTACGTGTATGTTGAGCTCACCGACTGCCTCTTCATCGAAGGCCAGTACGACAACAACGGCAGCAAGCGCGAACTGCTGTGGGGACATGACAACAACATGAACAGCACCTTCTTCCACCGCACCAACAATCAAGGCCAGGGCAAACTGACCAACTGCTTCTTCGTCGCCACGCACTTCCTGAAGCAGGGCTCGCCCGCCGTGGAATCGACCGATGCCCCCACCAACTTCGCCCACTTCGGCACCCCGACCGACCACCGCTTCATGCAGACCTACGGCCACATGATGGTCTTCGGCGGCAAGTACTACACGCCGACATATGGCGACCTGGTGGAGACGTACGACTACAGCGGGGGGAAGAGTTACAACATTGAGTACGACGACAAACCCCTCGGTATCCCCGACATCACGACGCAACTGTTGGTGCCCTTACTGCGCTACAAACGCACGTTCACCAATGGAAAGCCCGTGACGGTGATGATGCCGTTCAACTTCACGAAGAGCGCCTTCAAGAAGAGTGGCTCCAGCGACGGTCTGACAGGTCATTTCTATGAGTTCAAGGGCATCCGTCTGGATGTGAATGTGTCGAACAAATGGGTGGCCGTGATGGGAGAGCCTGACAATCCCGAAACGACCACGATGAAGGCCAACACGCCGTACCTCTACGTACCTGACGAGGAACCGCAGTATTGGTACATCGATAATGGCGGCGACGGCGTCACCATCTTCACCGAGGGCTACGACGGCGGCAATAAGGTGACCCCGTATGACGGCAGCAACGAGTCATATTCCTGGAACAAATGGAACTTCATTGGCACCTACCAGCCGCGTTACTGGAGCGGTAGCGAGAACCCTGAGGAAATCGGCAAGGTGTATGGCTTCGCAGGGAATAACAAGGAGGTGGACGGACAAATTGTCGTGGCCGGCGACTTCGTGAGGGCGAAGAGCGGCGCGAAGATTCGCCCGACATCGTGTTACCTGATGTGGGCTGGCAGCGAGCCCAGCAATGCCCGTGCCCTGACCCGCAGCGCAGCGGCTACGGAAGAGGAACTGCCACAAAGCATCACCGTCAAACTGGTAGGAGCCAACGGCGAGACTACCGCCATCGGTACGCTCGACACCAAGACGGGCGAAGTGACCTTCGACAGCGAGGCATGGTACACGCTGGACGGTGTGCGCCTGAGCGGCAAGCCCAGCAGCAAGGGTATCTATATCAATAATGGTAAAAAGATTGTAATCAAATAACGAAAGGAGGACGCTGCAATGAAAAAGAGAGCATACGAGAAACCTTCAATGAGAGTAGTCGAGCTGCAACATAGGACATGCCTGCTTCAGGCAAGTGGCACGCCTCCCAACGAAATACCCGACTACGACGACTGGATGGAATAATTTGAATGCTAACATGATGAAATGACAACTATGCCCAAAGGCATCAATTGGAATGAACAATTCTACAAACTCCTGCGCCTGTCATTAGGGCTGACGCAGGAGTTTCCTGTTGACGTGGATGCCGACGGATGGCGACGATTGTATCAGACAGCCATACGCCAGTCGCTCGTCGGCGTCTGCTATCAAGGCGTGTGCCTGTTGCCAGAGGGCAGCAAGCCGCCTGCAGAGATTGCCATGCAGTGGGCCAGCGAAGCAGAAAGCATCAAAGGGATGAATGAACTGCTATATCAAGAGGCAGCACGAAACAAACGAGCGATCAACTACCAGCGTGCCGCGGCCGACCCACGAGTCAGAAAACATCGCAACCACCAGCTCTAATAAACAAAATCGCCCCAAACCCTGAACATTTGTTCAGACTTTCACCCTCGATCCCCACTTTTCCGCCTTTGCCGAGGGCTTTTTCATTCCTTTTCCGTAACTTCGCAGCAAATACATAAGAAAACTATCGGGAGAACAATTTTTGTATTGATTTGAAAAAAATGGCTCTTTTGCTTTACACTTTCCCGCTCTGAACTGTATTATAGATGTATGACAAAGCGAGAAATTGAAACACTCTTCAAGACGCACTACACGCGGATGTACCGTCTGGCGGCTTCCATCCTCTACGACGAGGACGAGAGCAAGGACGTGGTGAGCGAGGTCTTTTCGCGACTGATGGCCAGTGACGTTATGCTGCGCCCTGACACTGCCGAAGCCTATCTGCTGACTGGTGTACGCAACCAGTGCCGCAATGTGATGGAGCGGAAACAGGTGCGCGAGCGGTTCTTGCGACTGCTGTCTGAAGAGGCCACTGAACCGACGATTACCAACAGCGAGCAGCTACGCATGACGGAACTGATGCAGTACGTGAAAGAGCATCTGCCGACACTGAGCCAACAGATTTTCCGTCTGCGCTTCCTGCGGGAAATGACCTGTCAGGAAGTGGCCGACACGCTGGGCATCAGTCGCATGACCGTCCATAGCCACCTGAAGGAATCGTTGGAACAAATCAGAGTCTATTTCAAATCAATACAATAAGCAATATGAAGACAGATCGACAGCTAATAGAACGGCTTTTGGAATTGCAGGAGCATCCAGAGCAAGTTACCGACGAGCAGTTTCAGCAGGCTCTCGACGACCCGCAGATGCGCGAACTGGTGGAGCAGATGGCCTTTGCCAAGCGAGCCTTTAAGAACGAAGAACTGAAGACCGCAGAGCCTGACGTGGAAGGGGAATGGGAGAAATTTGCAGCAGACCATTATGGTGAAGAGGATGGTGAAGGAGCAGGTTTTACGCTCTTCACTCATCACTCTTCACTTCAAAAGATGGCCGCTTCGTTCATCGGCGTACTCCTTGTGTCGGGCATGGCGTTTGCGGCTATCCACATCGTGCGGATGGTCAACAGCCAAAAGGCAGAGACTGTTCAGACCGAACAGCCCGCGTCATATAAGCCATCTACTGCATTACCTACCGACACCGTTAAGACAGACACGGCGACCACCGTGCAACCCGTCGTATTCGACAACGTGCCGTTGGAAAAGATGCTGACGGAAATCGCAGCCTACTATCATGTCAAGGTCTCGTTCCAGAACGATGACGCGCGCCAGTTGCGCTTCCACTTCGTATGGAAACGCGAGGACGGTCTCAGACATGCCATTGATAAGTTGAACCGTTTCGAAAGCCTGAGCGTAAGGCTTGACGAGAACAAAATCATCGTTGAGTAGGCCATGAGAAACGTTATATCAATACTGCTGTTCCTGTGCGCCGTCACAACAGCCGCTCGACCCATAGGGACGCTTGCCCAAGCAAGAACAGCCCAACGCATCACGCATGAATATAATAATGTGTCGCTCAGCGATGCCCTGCGCCAACTGAATGCCGAGGCCACAGACTACGAAATCAATTTCCTCTACAACGAACTGGAGGACTTCCACATCACCACCTCTATTCATCGCAAGTCCGTGCCCGATGCCATCCGTCAGATGATAGGCTTCTATCCTATCCGCATGAGCATCGACAGCACAGAAATCACCGTCGAGTGTCCGCAGAAAACCGCCAACCGCTACAAGGGCACCATCATCGACGAGCTAGGCCAGCCCGTAGCCTACGCCAACATCGCCCTGCTCTCGCCCCAGGACTCCACATTGATTACTGGTGGAGTTTCGAATGAAAGCGGCCTCTTCGTCATTCCATGCGAGCAACATCACGTTCTCGCCCGTATATCCTACGTCGGCTACAAAACAATTTACAAGCAATGCGTCAACGCAGAACTTGGCACAATACGGATGAAGCCAAAGACACAAACGCTGAAAGGGGTAACTGTTAAAGGCCAAAGGCTTTTATATACTGCAACAGACAATGGATTAAAGGTCACTGTGCAGGGGACACCATTAGAACAGTTCGGCTCTGTCACGGATATGCTCACCCATCTGCCTCTGATGATGAGCGACGGAACAATAGCAGGTCATGGCAAACCTGAAATCTATATCAATAACAAGAAAGTGCGCAATGCAGAAGAACTCGACCGCCTTCGTGCCGATGAGATTCTATCGGCAGAGATTATCACAAACCCCGGTGCGGAATATGGCGCTGATGTCACCTCCGTGATTAAACTCAAGACCGTCCGTAAGACAGGCGAGGGCTGGAGCGGCAACTTCTCCGCTGCCTACCGCCAGGGCAAAGAATACTATGCTAATGGCAACGCAGCCTTGAACTATCGCACCCGAAACGGCATGGACTTCTTTGCCCGAGGTTACCTGACGGACAACAACCAACTCATCACCTACACGGCCAATGACCAGTTGCAAGCCTCGTCCACATGGGACTATAAGAAGTCTGCAGAACGCCTCGTACGGGTGAAGTACTTCTTTGCTGACCTCGGCTGGAACTGGGAAATCAACGAACACCATTCCCTCGGACTTACCTACACCGCCAACAACTACATCGGCGACTTCAAGACCCTGCGCACCTCTGACGATCAGGTATGGCAGGACGGTAAACTTGTTGACGGTGGTCATAGCGTCACGACAACCTTAGAAAAGCCCCGAATGACCCACGCCGTCAATGCCTACTATGTTGGTGAGGTTGGTAAATGGAAGATTGATTTTAATGCCGACTACTACGATGCTCACAACCTGTCCGAGATGGATGGCGGCACATATAATTCTCCGAGGTCAGATATACAGCCAAATGTCAGCAGTCGTACGAATACTGCAAACGAACTATTGGCAGAAAAGTTGGTTATCACAGCTCCTGTTCCAAAAGGGAATTTGACCTTCGGTGAGGAGGCATCCACAGTTGACCGCACGAGCGGCTTCACCCAGAGCGGCTTTTCTGCCGACAACAGCGTCCATCAGAAGACAACCATCTGGTCGCTCTTTGCCAACTATAGACTCCAGTTAGGCAAGTTCTCCCTCAACACAGGTCTCCGCTGGCAGAACGAGCACAATTGCTACGACCAAAATGGACAGCGAAACGACGAGATGAGTCCAGACTATCATGTGCTGATTCCTCGTGCCTCGCTGACTTATAAGACAGACAAGTGGACACATACGCTGGCCTATAACTGCACTCGAAGGAATCCGCCATACTCGAGGTTGACTACTGCCGTGAACTATCGCAGTAGATACGAATACGATACGGGTAACCCATACCTACAGCCCCAGACCAGTCACACCATCTCATGGTCATCACAATGGAAATGGCTCTATGCAGAACTATACTATGGGTATAGAAAAAACGTCATCACCTCCTTCCAGAGTGCCTATGACGACGTAAATCATCCTGGCGTAATAATCGATGACTACCGCAATATTCCTTGGTGGTACAGCTATGGCATCGACCTGAACTGTTCACCAAAGATTGGCATTTGGCAGATGAATTACTCCGCCACGCTGGGCTTTGACAATTGGGATACCAAAGGCATGGGTATGCCGTACCAATGGAATGGTCTATGCGCTGACTTCACGTTTGACAACACATTTACACTTCCCCATGCGTGGTTGCTTAACATTAAGGGCAGCATCACACCCTACCAAGAATCTGGTTGCTACCAAAGGAAAACTTATGGCAGTCTCGGTTTCCGTATCAGCAAGCAGTTCCTGAAGGACAAGAGCCTCAGTGTCGCCTTGCTTGGCAATGACATTCTGCATACGCAGTACACAGAGATGACAGCCTACGGAGGCATCAATATCCGCACAAAATTCAAACAATATAACGACTCCCGACGCGTCGGCATCGACCTCTCATGGAAATTCAATGCAACACGAAGCCGCTATAAGGGTAGCCACGCCGGACAAAGTGAGCGCAACCGACTATAAATTCTCTCTCGTTAGGGCAGATGTCAGTATCAATCTGGCACTGCCCTTATATCAGATTGCCCCGATGGAATCCGACGGAATGATGTGAATTTTTCAGTCGTACCCCCCGAAATGTTACAAAACCCCTGAACATTTGTTCAGACTTTCACCCCCGGCCCCTTACTTTTCCGCCTTTGCCGAGGGCTTTTCCCTCCCTTTTTCGTAACTTCGCAGCACGAAATAAAAAATAAAACGAAATGGTACAGCACTGAGATTATAATCTAAAATAGATGATTATGCGGATTATTTGAAAAAAAGTTGTTAAAGGGGGTTAGCTTTTGCACCCCTTTTCCTGTCTATTATAGTAGATGAAAACAAACGAGATAGAAATACTTTTTCGCCAGCACTATAATCAGATGATACAGTTGGCAAGGATGATGCTCTACGACGACGAGGAATCGCGCGATGTGGTGAGCGAGGTGTTTGCCACGCTGGTAAAGACGGACATCATGCCGAGGAACGTTGAAAACTACTTGATGACAAGTGTCAGAAACAGATGTAGGAATCTGCTGGAGCATAAGGATGTGAGAGCAAAGTTTGAACAGCTTTATGTGACAGAGATGAAGCAAGGGAGTTTGGAGGAAGAAGATGATTTCTCACCAATGGCAGTTGAGCGTAAATATGAACAGGTCATTACCTATGCAAAGAAACAACTGACGGGACAGACGTTGATGGTATTCGAGATGCGCCACCTGCAAGGCATGAAGTATCAGGAGATAGCTAACCAGCTGGGCATCAGCAAGGTGATGGTTTACAAACATCTGACGAAAGCAATGACAATAATCAGAGAGTATCAACAGAAAATAATATAAGGACTATGGAAAAGAACGAAAAGATTCAGATGCTGCTTGACATGCAGGAACATCCAGAGAACTACTCGGAGCAGGAATTGAAGACGATGCTGAAAGACCCCGAAGTGCGTGAACTCATGGAGGCAACGGCACTGTTGAAGCAAACTATGATCTGGGAGAACTCGAGAAAGAGCACTGTGAATGTGGATGCCGAGTGGCAGCGGTTTGCCGGACAGCATATCGCTGACAGCAAGCCCCGTCGCGGATGGATGAAGGTTGCCGCCGTATTCCTCGGTGTTTTGTTTGTGTCGGGTATCACCTTTGCGGCTATCCACATCGTGCGGATGGTCAACAGCCAAAAGGCAGAGACTGTTCAGACCGAACAGCCCATGACGGCCAAGGCATCTACGACGATACCTGCCGATACCGTCAAAACCGACACCATTGCACCAAAGATTATCCGTTACGACGAAGCCACGCTCCAGAAGATTCTCACCGACATGGGCGAATACTACCGCTTGCGCGTGGAGTTGAGAAACGAGGATGCTAAGACACTGCGTCTGTTCTTCCAGTGGAATCAGCGACAGGAAGCGTCTAAAGTGTTGGAACAGCTGAATACGTTTGAACGCATTCACTTGGTGTTGAACGACAGTACGATTATTGCCGAATGACCATGAAAAGACTGATTACACTTTCTGGACGATTGGTACTCACCATTGTCTTCAGCCTCGTTACCATGCTTGGCAATGCACAGAATATCACCCGACAATATGATAATGTGTCGCTGTCGAAGGCTTTGATGGAACTCAACGACCTGCAACAGACGTACACCATCAACTTCATTTACGACGAACTGGAAGACTTCCGCGTGACTACCAGCATCAAGCACAAGACCGTCACAGAGGCTATCATGCAGATTGTCGGCTTCTATCCCGTCCGGGTCGTGAAGCGTGGCGAGAGCGAAATCTATGTGGAGTGTACCCATAAGACTGAACGCCACTTGACAGGCACCATCATCGACGAGAACCGCCAGCCCGTGCCCTACGCCAATGTTTACCTGCTTCATCCATCAGACTCGACCGTCATCGGTGGAGGCGTGAGCAACGAGGCTGGCGTCTTCGTCATCCCCTACGAGCAGCCTACCGTCCTTGCCCGCATCTCATACGTCGGCTACAAGACCGTCTATCGTCTATGCAGCAATGAACAAGTGGGAACCATTCAGATGAAGCCCGAAACAATGACCATCAAAGGCGTCGTTGTGACTGGCGAACGTCCTAAGGTTCAGTTACAGGGCAATTCTTTGGTCATGAATGTGGAGGGAACGGTGATGGAACGAATGGGGACTGCCGAGGATGTGCTTTCCCGTGTTCCGATGATTGCCAAACGGGGTGAGGGCTTCGAAATCTTAGGTAAAGGCGCACCGCTCATCTATGTAAACGGTCGAAAACTCCGCGACCTGCAAGAACTGAAAAACATCCAGTCTGACAATATCCGCAATGTAGAAGTCATCCAAAACCCTGGTGCCCGCTATGACGCATCGGTGAATGCCGTCATCATCATCCGCACCAAACGGGCGGCAGGCGAAGGATTGGGTGTGGAATTGTCATCGTGGTCACGCAGTGGACGTGGTTATGCCAATAACGAGCGCATCAACCTTACCTATCGCACGGGTGGTCTGGAACTCTTCGCTAACCTTTTTGGGGCATATAACAGAAGAAAGAGTCAGGGCGAGTTCGAACAGACCATCTTTGCAGATACACTATGGGTGATAAACAATAAGCAGAAGAATCATGTTCGTAATCCTTTCCTCGAAGGACGATTCGGTTTCAACTACCAAATCAATAATAATCACTCTTTCGGTGGATTCTACCAGAATACGTATGACTACGTAAAGACCCGCAGTGAGTATGATGATGACCTGCTGGCCGATGGAGTGGCATACGACCATTTGCAAAACAGCAGCGTCAGACGCGATAAGAACAGCCCCATCCATCAGGCTAATCTTTATTACACAGGCAAAGTGGGGCAACTCAGCATCGACTTCAATGCCGACTACACTTCACGCAGACAGCAGAGTCGTAATCAGCAGCAAGAACTAAGTACTGAGTACGAAGACCGCGATGTGAATACAGAGAGTCAGACACGCAGTAAACTGTTTGCTGAGAAACTATTCGTTACCCATCCTCTGTGGAAAGGACAGATAGAGATAGGTGAGGAATATACCAATACGCGATGGAAAAGCAGATTTGATAATCAAGAGGGATACATTGCCAATAGCAATAACGAACAGCACGAAAGCAACATTGCTCCCTTCGTGGAATTACGCCAACGTCTGGGACGCTTCCAGTTGTCGGCAGGTCTGCGTTACGAACATGTGGAGTCAGAGTACTTTGTGAGTGGTCAGCGTCGTGATGAACAATGCCGTACATACGACGACCTGTTCCCATCTCTTTCTGTTTCTACATCAGTCAAGAATCTGCAACTGTCTTTCAGTTATGCGAAGCGAACAACACGCCCTTCATATTGGCAGTTGAGTAGCGATGTTACCTACGAAAATCGCTTGAATCTGCAGACGGGTAATCCCTATCTGAAGCCCGTTAAGTACCACAACCTAAACGCGATGGTGATGTGGAAGTGGCTCTATTTGATGACCAACTTCTCCCATTGTGTCGATCCAATTCTCTATACGGCGGGCGGTCTAGAAGATGACTCAAAGGTGAATTTCGTGACTTACTTGAATTACGATCATGCCGACTGGCTTACTATTACTTTGGGTTCACAGAAGAATGTCAAATTAGGTAACGGGATAACATGGACTCCGCAATACAACGTGTCGTTGATGAAGCCCTGGTTCAAGTCCATGTTTAATGGTCAGGAGAAATGTTTCTGCCATCCGATGCTGACCCTGCAACTGGGCAACATCCTGGCTTTACCTCACGACTGGCTGTTACAAGCCGACTTCAATATGCACACCCACGGCAACACAGGTTCAAACATCTATGTTGACAGTACCAATCCAATGCTCTCGCTCAGTATCAGCAAAGACTTCTTCCAGCACCGTCTGAATGTTAAACTGACTGGTAACGATATTTTCAATGGCGGTATCAATCATGTCATGCTTTACAGCAATAGGATGATGTTTCGTAAAATGGAGGACAACGATTCCCGTTGCATCCAACTCTCCTTGCGCTACAGATTCAATGTTACCCCGTCGAAGTATAAGGGTACAGGTGCCGGTAATGCAGAAAAGAACCGATTATAAAAATCTGCTGTTCGGTATAGATGTAAAACACCCCTGTCCGTTGCAGACACAGACCATCAACTACACAAAACAGGACTTGCATTTAAGGCAAATCCTGTTTTTTTTTATGTGCTATTTTATTTTCTTTCTCAAAATGGTTAGCTTTTTTAATCCCTTCCTGTCTATTATTATAGAGTTAAGTCAGCGTACCGACGTGATGTCAGGCAAGGGCGACATCAGGCACACATTTACAGACGCGAGTCAGCAAGCCTACACATGGCGTTGGCCAAAGGAATAGAAATGTTTACCTGCTTCATCAAAACAAAGATAGACATTGACCTGCGGAAACGCCATTTTCGAGCGACACCTTTTTTTATTTATTATATAATTAACAATTTAAAACGAAGTATGATGAAACAGGTACATTTGAAAATGCCTCTGAGGATGTTGGCCGCACTGTTCGGCTTGATTCTTTCAGCGAGTGCCCTGGGCCAGCAGATTACGGTCAAGGGGCATGTGGTGGATGCTACCGGAGAAGGCGTCATCGGTGCTACCGTCCGAGTGAACGGAACGGGTGGGACGGTGACCGACTTCGACGGAAACTTTACGTTACAGGCGAATCAGGGCGACCGACTGACCGTCTCGTATGTGGGCTACAAGGATGCTACGGCTCTCGCTGCTCCCACGGTCACCATCCGCATGGAGGATGACACGGAAGCGCTGGAGGAAGTGGTGGTTATCGGCTATGGTCGTGTGAAGAAGAACGACCTGACGGGTAGCGTGACTGCCCTCGGTGCAGACAAACTGGTGAAGGGTGCCGTCACCTCGGCCACGGATATGCTCGTAGGTCAGGCGGCTGGTGTCAGTGTGATTACCGACGGCGGTGCCCCTGGTGGTGGCGCGACTATCCGCATTCGTGGCGGTTCGTCGATGTCGGCCTCTAACAATCCGCTGGTCGTGATTGACGGAGTGCCCGTTGACGATGGCGACATCAGCGGTATGCGTAACCCGTTGGCTACCGTCCATCCGAACGACATCGAGACGTTTACCATTCTGAAGGATGCCTCTGCCACGGCCATCTATGGTAGCCGTGCCTCAAATGGTGTAATCATCATCACTACAAAGAAAGGTCAGGCTGGCAAGGTGAAGGTGGGTTACAGTGGAAACGTGAAGATCAGCACCCGTGCCAACGACGTGGATGTGATGTCGGCAGAGAGTTTCAAGCAGTTTGTCAACAATAGGTTTGGCGCAGGCAGTCCGCAAGTGGCCGCCATCGGAACGAATAACACTGACTGGCAGAAGGAAATCTATCGTACGGCAGTCAGTACCGACCATAACATAAACGTATCAGGTGCTCTGAAGAATATGCCCTACCGCGTCTCTGTAGGCTACACCAATGAGAACGGTATCATCAAGACCTCAAAAATGGACCGTCTGACGGGTGCCCTGAGCCTCAATCCACAACTTTTCGACAAACATCTGAATATCCAGTTGAACGTGAAGGGTATTTACACCACCAACCGCTTCCCGGATATGGGAGCAGTTAATCTGGCAACACAATATGACCCGACGCAACCCGTCTATATGACTGGTTCGGAGTACGGCAACGGCTACTTCATGTATCTCAACCCCGTGAACGGATTGCCTATAGACATAGGTCTTACGAACCCTGTATCGATGCTTGACAGCAAGACAGATAAGTCAACTGTCTATCGCAGCATCGGCAATGCTCAGTTCGACTACAAGTTCCACTTCCTGCCCGAACTGCGTGCCAACCTGAATTTGGGTTACGACGTGTCGAAAGGAGAGGGCGATGTCACTATTACCGACAACTCACCGATGACTTGGTCGGCTGGCAACTACAAGGCTGGCTTCGGTGAAAACACCAGTTACTGGCAGTTGAAACGTAACACATTGTTGGAGTTCTATCTAGACTATGCCAACACTTTCGGTGTCCACAACATCGACGTGATGGCAGGCTACTCCTGGCAGCACTTCTACAAGTCCGACTGGACGAAATACCCTTATTCAGAGAAGTTCGCCAAAGAGAAAGGCGCTGAGTTTTACAAGGATATGGAAGAGAACAAGACCGAAAACTATCTCGTATCGTTCTTCGGACGCTTGAACTACACATTGCTTGACCGCTACCTCTTTACCTTTACCCTGCGTGATGACGGTTCTTCACGCTTCAGCAAAGAAAACCGTTGGGGACTATTCCCGTCGGTTGCTCTGGCATGGCGCATCAACGACGAGCCTTTCTTGAGGAATGTGAAGGCTATTTCTGATTTGAAACTCCGTCTGGGTTATGGTATCACAGGACAGCAGAACCTCAACAACGGCGATTATCCCTATATGGCTCGCTATTCCTACTCCAAGGCTGGTGCCAACTACTATTTCGGCAATACAAAATATCGCCTGATAGCCCCGCAAGCCTATGACGAGAATCTGAAATGGGAGGAAACTACAACCTATAATGTAGGTCTGGACTTCGGTTTCCTGAACAACAAGATTACGGGAACATTGGATTACTACTACCGCAAGACTGACAACCTCCTGAACACCGTAACTGCTCCAGCTGGTACGAATTTCAGCAACGAGCTGCTGACAAATGTTGGAACCTTGGAGAACAAGGGTATCGAACTTTCGTTGGCTGCCCATCCTGTTGACACAAAGGACTGGCACTGGACCGTTAGTTATAATGTCTCTTACAACAAGAACGAAATTACCAAACTGACCTTCAACGACGATCCGTCCTACAAGGGCGTGATTCATGGGGACATCGACGGTGCCACTGGCTATAAGATTCAGATCAATGCCGTGAACAATCCCTATAACTCCTTCTATGTGTTTGAGCAGATGTATGATACCAATGGCAAGCCCATCGAGGGCGCTTATGTTGACCAGAACGGCGACAACAAGATTGACGAGGAAGACCTGATAGCATATAAGAAATCGGCCCCTGACGTCTATATGGGACTGAGCAACCAACTGTCGTATAAGAACTGGGACTTGTCGTTTGCCGTCCGTGCCAGTTTCGGCAACTATGTATATAATAATGTGCAGTCGAACCGTGAGGCATGGGACGGCTCACAGATGTACGACCAAAGCGGTTTCCTGAAGAACCGTCTACAGTCTGCTTGGGACCACGATTTCAAGGCGGGGCAGTACCGTAGCAGTTACTACATCCAGAATGCTTCGTTCTTCCGTATGGATAATATCACGCTGGGCTACACCTTCCCGAAACTCTTCACCGACAAGCAGAGTGCAAGGGTTTATTTCACCGTACAGAATCCGTTTGTCATCACAAAATACAGCGGACTCGACCCTGAAATCAGTGGTGAGGGCATCGACAAGGAGATCTATCCCCGTCCCCGCTCATTTATGTTTGGCGTAAACCTGAATTTCTAAAACAAACAAGTAAAGATGAAAACAATGAAATACAAATATATCCTATCTGTTGCCCTCGTTGGTACAATGCTGGGTACGACATCATGCACGGGCGACCTTGACACCGTGCCCATTGATAAGGATGACCTGGTTTCCGAGGTGGTATTCGGAAGCGATATCAGTGCCTACGAGGAGAGTCTGGCAAAGATTTATGCCGGACTGGTGATAGGTGGTAACAAAGGCGGTGACGACGAGCAGGACGTGGTCGGTATCGATGGCGGTTCGCAGGCATCGTTCATCCGTGTGTTGTGGAACATGCAGGAGTTGGCTTCCGATATGGCTCATTGCTGTTGGAATGACCCTGGTATTCCCGACTTCAATCATATCTCTTGGGCGGCATCCTCGCCGTGGGTGAAAGGCTCCTACTATCGTCTGTTCTATCAGATTAACCTTTGCAATGCTTTCTTGCGTGAGGCTTCAGACGGGAAACTGTCTGATCGTGGCTGCTCTGAACAAGTGAAGGCAAGGGTGACGCAGTATCGTGCCGAGGCTCGTTTCATGCGTGCCTTGATGTACCAGTATGCCCTTGACCTCTACCGTAACGTGCCGTTTGTTGATGAGAACAGCACCGTGGGCAGCGACCGTCCGCAGCAGATTCAGGCGGCAGACCTGTTCAAGTATATCGAGAGTGAAATGCTGGCCTGTGAAAGTGACCTCGCTGATCCTGTAGTGGGGTGGAGCGACAGTTATGGTCACGTCAACAAGGCTTGTATGTGGGCTGCGCTCAGCCGTCTCTATCTGAATGCCGAGACCTACGTGGGCGAGAACCGCTACACCGACTGCATCACCTACTCGAAGAAGGTCATCGGCGCAGGCTATCAGTTGGAAGAGAACTACGGTGACATGTTCAAAGCAGACAATGACCACTCGAAGGAGATGATTATGCCTTGCCGCTACGAGGGTGAGGAAACCATGACGTGGGGAGGTATGACGGCCCTGCTGTGCTGGGGCAGTTCTGAATTCCAGGAAGAGACCAACGCCAAGGGTGCCTGGCAGGGAGTTCGTGCCAAGTCATCACTCTACAACATCTTTACCCGTGAGAACGACATGGACAAGGACAGCCGTCGGCAGATGCTTCGTACCGATGCCACCACCAGCTTCGAGATTACCAACGAGGCTAATTTCGTGAACAATGGCATCCCCGTCACCAAGTTCTATAATGTCTATAAGGATGGTTCAAAACCTGCTTCCTCGGAGGCATGGACGGACTTCCCCTTGTTCCGCTTGGGTGAGATTTACCTGAACTTAGCCGAGGCTGTGCTTCGTGGTGGACAGGGTGCAACCAAGGCCGAGGCACTGGGCTACCTGAACGACCTGCGCAAGCGTGCCTATACCGACAAACTGGCTGCACCCGTCTCTGATAGCGACTTCAACCTGAACTTCATGCTTGACGAACGTGGACGCGAGATGTTCTATGAGGCACAGCGTCGTACCGACCTCGTGCGCTTCGGTAAGTACACAGGTGGTGACTACGTCTGGCCTTGGAAGGGTGGCGTGGCAGAAGGTAAGGCTGTCAGCAATTTCTATGCCGTCTATCCCATTCCTTCCGACGATATCGGCTCTAATGAGAATCTGAAACAGAATGAAGGGTATTGATAAATTAGAAATTAGGAATTAGAAATTATGATTACCAAAAGCATATATAAGAAAATAGGTGTGTTCTGTGCAGTCTGTGGTCTTTTAACCTCGTGCGCAGAGGACACCACCGAACCCGTGCTACAGTTGCGACAGGCGGCTACGCTGAATGCTGTCAGCCCTGCCGACATCACCATCACTAAGGACAACAGCACGGCACAGTTCCCTGAGATTACTTGGGAGAAAGCCAACTATGGCAATGGGGCAGTGGTCAACTATGCTGTGACGCTGACCAATAACAGTAACCAGAAGAGCGTCGTCATCGGTGAGACTGGCGACACGAAACTCTCATTTACCAATGCTGAGATGAACAAGATTCTGGCCAGCATCGGTGCCTATCCCGGCCAGGCTTACGACTTCACCGTATCGCTGAGGTCAACGGCTTTCGACGTGTATCAGAACGAGGCTACGAATACCGTGACGTTCAAGGCTACGCCCTACGACCCGAACGTGGATGATATAGACTGGCCATACGCCTACGTGGCCGTTGGCTATCCAAACTGGGACTATACGACGGCCTATCTGATTGGTGATCCCGACGGCGACGGAGCCTATCAGGGCTGGGTACAGTTTGACGATGCCACGACCTACGCCATCCTCGACGGCAAGGACGTGACGAAGGTGCTGGCACAGGGCGAAGTAACCGACGACGACAAGGGCTTCGTGGAGGTGAAGATGGAGGCCGACGGAACACTGAGTCAGTCGTGGGCTTGCAACACATGGGGCGTCATCGGCGATGCCACCTCTGGCGGCTGGAGCGACGATACGAAGATGGAATACGACAAGGGTACGCGCCTCTGGACGGTGATTACTTCAATGACCGACAAGGAGTTTAAGTTCCGCGCCAACAGCGACTGGACGATTAACTACGGTGGCGACGGTGTGACGGAGAACGGACTGGCTCCGAGTGGCGATAACATCAAGGTGCCGGAGGAGAGTGCCTACATCATTACGCTCGACCTGACCAATGCCGGACGCTATACCTACGCGATGGAAGAGACGACCATCGAAATGAGTAGTGCCTTCATGACCCTGCCGGGCAGTTATCAGGGTTGGAGTCCTGAGGCTGAGAGTGCATACAAGGTGGTGTCTGAGGCCCGCGACTTCAAGTATTCGGGGGCTTACTACTTCGCTGCGGGTACGGAATTCAAGTTCTATGACAGTGGCTCGTGGATTGGCATCGTGGGTGACATCAGTTGGAACGAGACCCGCACAAAAGGCGACTTCGTGATTGGCGACGGTGCGAACATCGTCATTACCGAGGGGGCCTACTATAAGATTACGGCTGACACGAAGAAGATGGTGGCCTCGCTGGCAAAGACTGGCTGGGAGGTGATCGGCGACGCTACGGCTGGCGGCTGGGACAAAGGCCAGGTGATGGACTACGACCCTGACACTGACACATGGTCAACCACGATTACCGTCAGCGACGGCGACATCAAGTTCCGCTGGGATGCCTCGTGGACGATTAACCTCGGTGGCGACCTGAATGCCTTGACGCAGGACGGCCCGAATATCCACATCAATGCCGGAACCTATAAGATTGTGCTCGATGCAAATAACAACACAGCAACCATTACGGCAGTTTGATTCATACTTAGGTTAGTTAGAAATTAGTTTAGTAGAGGACTGCTGGACGCACAGAGCCGGCAGTCCTTTTCAAACTCCAAAATCATACGCTTATGAAAGTGAATAAATCCTTTTCTCTTTTTCTTTTATTGGGACTGGCGGCCTGCTCTACGCAGAAGGACGAGCCGTTGCAGCCGTTGGACGACGTGATGATGCAGGCGTTCTATTGGGATGTACCTGTGGACGATCAGGCAAAGAACGGCACATGGTGGGATCACCTTTCTTCGTTGGTACCCGAACTGAAGGCCGCAGGCATCAGCAGCCTGTGGACACCCATTCCCGCAAAGGGTAACTGGGGCATCTATGACAGCGGCTATGGCATCTACGACCATTATGACCTCGGCAACTATGAGCAGAAAGGAACCATTGAGACGCGCTACGGCAGTCGTGCGGAACTGGAGCAGATGATTGCCACGATGCACAAAGCGGGCATCAAGGTCTATTCCGACGTGGTGCTGAATCATCTCTATGGTGGCGATGAGAACTTCGAGGCTAACCCCGTCGTGACGGCATACGTTAAGGCGGGCCGTGGCGAGCCGTACCCTGAGAGCGACATCCAATGGAAGAACGATACGGCTTATACACGGACGCATCTTTTCTTCCCGAAGCATACAGGCGAGGGCGAGCCAAACTACGAATGGAACTATCAGCACTTCCATCCGTCAACGGCAACAGACTCGCTGACTGATTTTACCGACGATGTGCTGCGTCCTCGCACCAAGTTCTTCGGCAACGACCTCGACACTTATAACGAGGAAGTGCAGCAGAGGCTCTGCGATTGGGGCAAATGGCTGAAAGGCACGATAGGCTTTGACGGTTTCCGTCTGGACTTTGTGCGTGGCTTGCAGCCTGAGTTCGTCAGCCGTTGGGTAAATGGATTGCCGTTGCAGGACGGCCAGCAGCCGTTTATCGTCGGTGAATATTGGGCTGCCGACGGGCGGTATATCAAGGAGTGGGTGGACGGCGTCGCCGCTGGGGGTGCCGACGTCCATGCCTTTGACTTCCCCCTGAAGTTCACGCTGACCGATATGTGCAACAAGTCGGGCGACGAGTTCGACATGTCGCAGCTGGCCCATGCGGGCATGATTCGCAATAGCGACGGCTTTGCCCTGCCAGCCGGAAACGTGGTGACCTTCGTCGATAACCACGACACGGGCAAGGAGCACGACAAATGGCTCACGAAGGATTTCGCCATGGCCTACGCCTACATCCTCACCCACGAGGGAACGCCCTGCGTGTTCTATCCCCACTACTATGCCGTCACCCAGCACGACGTGGAGAACCCATCGCTCGAAGTCACGGCACCATCAGACTTGCAACAGGCCATCCGACAGTTAATCGACATTCGCCGCCAGTATCTTGGAGGCACATTGTCTGTACTGACCGAATCAGACAAACACCTCTACGTCGCCCGTCGTCAGGGAAACGGCCAGAAAGATGGTGCCATCATCGTACTCAATAACCACGACACCGACACCCTCAGCATCACCCTCAACGTCAATCCCGACGGCTTCACCGACTGGTCAGGCCAAACACTGTTTAATCTTCTTAATCCCAAAGAGACCATCACCATCGGCAATGACGGCCAAGCCACCCTCTCAGCCCCCAAACGTGGATACTCAATTTGGACTATCCAATAGAGATAAGAAGATGAAACAGAATCTGCCAGTCCGCTACGTTCTATTATCAAAATCGCCCAAAACTCTGAACATTTGTTCAGACTTTCACCCTCGGCACCCACTTTTCTGCCTGTGCCGAGGGCTTTTTCCTTCCTTTTCCGTAACTTCGCAGCACGAAATAGCAAATAAAACGAAATGATTACGAACAAGAAAAACATCATCACCATCCTATTCGCCCTCGTCGCAATGGCGGGATGGGCGCAAGTAAATAGCGTGTCAACACAGATACTTGTAATTCCAGATGTGCATGGACGCACATTTTGGAAGGAGGCTATAGTTAAGTATCCTGATCTGCCTGTCGTTTTCCTTGGAGACTATCTTGACCCTTATGCTTACGAGAATATTACACAAGAAGATGCGTTGGCGAATTTCAAAGAGATATTAGCCTTCAAGCAAGCCAATATGGATAAGGTAACACTGCTTATTGGCAATCACGAAATCCATTATATTGACACATACTATAAGTTTGGCAGGAAGGATACACTCAATGCCGAATATATACACCAACTACTACTTGAACATTTGCCGCTCTTTTCCATTGCCTCACAAGCTGTATTGAATGACAAGACCTTCCTTTTCACCCATGCTGGTATTGTAGGGCCTTGGTGGAATAAATATTTTCCTGATACTCCGACTGATGCGACGTCCATTTGTAACGCGCTTAATGGTAAGATGGAGAACATGGAAACATTCGGAGCTTTTATTGATGATGCGCTGATGGAAATTTCAAAAATGCGCAGAGGTGAGGCAGAGGCGGGGTCATGTGTGTGGGCAGATTTGAACGAGCACAAAAAGAAATCTGCCTTTCTCAATGGAATCTATCAAGTCTTTGGACATACGCAGTTAAAAAGAAAACCTGTCATCAAAAAGACCTTTGCAGACTTGGATTGCCGTAAAGCCTTTTTGATTACATTAAAAGGCGATATAAAAACTATCAAATAACAATATGAAGCATTACAAACACCTCGCTTGGATGATGGCGATAGCCATAGCCAGCATGACGATGACTGCCTGTAGTCTTGACGGTGACGAGCCCGAAAAGCCCATTGTGATCATCGATCCTGTAGAAAAAGCCACGCTCTACGCCTGTGGCATCAGCCCGTCAGAAACCCGCACGGCCGGTGACGCACAGAACATGCTCTTCACCGAGAAAGACATCGAATGGTTTAATGCGAGCACACGCGAGATTAAATTTCGGGATTCCGATATTCCCATCTACAAACGTCTGGAGCCTTTCCACGAAATCAAGTTCTACCTGGGTGACAATGCCCTGTTTGTGGTCAGCAGCTTTGTCGCCGACTGGGACAGCAGGATATTCACCGACCTTGTCCTGCACTACGACCTGATTTCAGACCCCAACCAAGGCCATTATTATCTGCACGACTGCTACCCTGCACAGTTCATCAACGACGAGCTTACGAAGGCCAACATCAAGAAGAATGCCATGCAGTGGGAGACATTCACCAAGTATCTTGAGAGCAAAAGCAAACTGAAGAAGTAAACGAATATGAACAAGCAAGCCGTCATCACCATCCTGTTCGCACTCGCTGCAATGGCGGGGCAGGCGCAAACGAAGGTCAAAGGTCACGTCGTTAATGAGCGAGGCGAGACAGTAGAATACGTCAGCATTGGCATCGAAGAGGATAGCGTGGGCGTTATCTCCGATGCACAGGGACATTTCGCGCTGACGATACCCGCAGGGCGCAGGGATGATCTGACATTCACACACGTTTCCTATCAGACGACAACGATTCCCTACGCAACTTACGCCGATGGGCACGAACTGACCGTGACACTGAAAGACAAGGTAGTCGAACTGGCCGAGGTCGTGGTCGGTCGGAAAGGCAAGCCGCACACACTGTCGGGCAAGTCGTGGATAAGGACAAGCACGGCAGGTTTTCGTGGTAACTGCAAAGGCGATATAGAATGGGGACCAATCTTCAAGAACAGGAAGGATTATCTGTTGACAGACATCATGGTTTCCATCGACAAATGCGAGTACGAGGAATGTCTGTTGAGTTTCAACTGCTACGAGGTCAGGGACAAGAAGTTTGTCAATGTAATGAACAAGCCTATCTACAAACGTGTTACTCCTGCCGACAATGGGAAACAACTCTACGTCAGCCCAGCGGAGTCCGTCGTGCTGAAAGGCAAGAAGAAATACTGCGTCACTATCAGCGGCGTTGACATGAAGGGCAATGGAAGCCTCTCTTTCCCCGCCAACTTTAAGAGCAGTTATGCCCGGCACAAGGTAAAGGGGAAAATGAAGAAAATTCCTGGTTGTCCGATGATTATCGTGAAAGGCTACGAGGTGAAATAAAAATCAAAGAACATGAACAAGAAAACCATCATCATCATTCTTCTCGCCCTTATCACCACAACTTCCGTGTTGGCTCAAAACCTCATAAAGACCGCAACGACTCCTGTCAGTTTCTTGAAGAGAGATTTCGCAGACACCATTAAGATAAAGGTGATAGATGGAGCAGTCGTTGTGCCTGTAGAGATAGAAGGGCAAACCAGAAACCTGCTTTTTGATACAGGTTCGCCGCTTGGATTATGGCAAGGACAGAAAGAAGCCTGGATGAGACAGTTCACAACGGACAGTCTGACGTTTGATGATATCAACAAGAGAAGTCGTAATCAAATCATCTATCAGTTCCCAACCATCAAGATGGGAAATCTCCAGATAGAAAACTATCCGATGATAGTGGAGGATGCGATGAGTGAGTTTACATGCAATAGGTTTGACGGTGTCATTGGTTTCAATCTGGTCGGCAAGGGCCTCTCGTTCAAGTTGGACACAAAGGACAGCCTGCTGATAGTGACCGATAGGAAGAAGTTCTTTGCTGAGGAAGAAAAAGGACAGCCTACCGCCAAATACAGAATGAAGCGGGCATACTGTCCGTTGGTTTATGTCGATTCACCTTTCGGATGGATAGAAATGGTATTTGACACTGGTGCCTTGAATACATGGCTTGCCCTGTCTCAAGAAGATCTGGACCGTTGGTTTCAGAAAAATCCAAAGAAGAGAAAACTGCTTGATGACTTGACATTACAGACGGACACTACTATCAATACGAGTTGGGGATTATACGGTCTGTCCACAGATACCCTTGTAGGCAGACTTCTTCACTTCACAAAGATAAAGATAGACAAGCTACCTGTCAACGACCTATACATCACTACGGCACACCCGACTATGCTAGTAGGGAGCGCAGTATTGAAACATGCCTCATTGATTATTGACGCTCCCAAAAAGCAGTTCGTATTTATGCCTCATAACGGACAGGATATCACGGTCGGTAATAGCGAGACTGGCAGCGCCTCATTTACCCCTTCAGAGGCAGGCGACACACTCGGAGTTCTCAAAGCCGTCATTCGTAAGGGGTCAATAGCTTATAAGAAAGGTATCCGTACAGGCGATTACCTGATAGAAGTAAATGGAATCTCTATAAAGGATATTTGTACTTACATGCTGATGGAGCGTAAAGACGAGGAATCTCTATTCAAATTCCGCAGTCCCGACGGTATAGATAAGGTTGTAAAACTGAAAAGAACAAATTAAGCACTCGTTATGAAGAAAACAATCATCACCGCACTGCTCGCCCTTGTCACGTTGACGGTTGGGGCACAAGAAGTGCGCATCGACACAGTGATTCCGAAATTCCTTTCCAACGGCTATTTCTTCCGTGAAATGCCTACGCTGCCCGACGGCGAGAAAACCATGTCGCGGCTGAAGGACAAGGAGGGCAACAGCGTCATCGTCATCAATGTTGACGCCACGCTGCCCAAGTCACTCATCCGCAAGGCTATCCCTCGCGAACAAGTTCACAACGCCAATCAGTTCCTGAACGGACTGAATATGATGGCCACGGTGACCACGCTGACACAGGCTGGCGTGAAGGCCGACGGCACGTGGTATTCGCCCAAGGTGGGTGAGCCGTTCCCGCAGTTCTCGGAAAAGGACATGGACGGGCGCACATGGACGAACGACAGCGTGAAAGGGCGCGTCATGGTGATTAACCTCTGGTACTCCGGCTGTGGCCCTTGCCGTGCAGAGATGCCCATCCTTTCCGAGTGGAAGGAGCAATTGCCCGGCGTAATGTTCTTCTCGGCCACCTACCACGATACTGAGACCGCCAAACGCATCACCGACAAGCACCACTTCACATGGACGCACCTCGTCGAGGCCAAGGACATGATGGCATGGATTGGCTATGAGGGCTTCCCGCTGACCATCGTCGTCGACAAAAAGGGTATCGTCCGCCACGCCGTCCACGGCACAAACGATACGAAACGCGAGGAACTGTTAGCGAAAATCAAGGAGGCCGAGGCGGAATGAACCAAGCAAAACTTTTCTTCCTCCTGATTGCAGCCCTCGCATTCGCCTCTTGCCGCCCAACGGCACGGCAGACGGTGGCAGATGCAGAACAGCCGACAGGCAGCACTGAGGCAGTGACCAGTGCAGATACCCTGCGCCTCGTCATCATCAACAAAAGCATCTCGCGAAGCGACTCTGTGGTGCAGGCGAGGATTATCAATCCCAACGACTACGATGTGAACTACGGACAGGAGTACACCATCGAGCGCGAGACTGAAGGCCACTGGCAGCAAGTTCCCTTCCCCAAGAACTTCGGCTTCGCCTCCGTCCTGAGCACCGTAGCCGCCCACGGCTCCGCCACCGTCTATGGCCATATCGGCCTGCTCCACCTCACGCCCGGCCACTACCGCCTGACCAAACAAATAGACGGCCGCACCCTCTCCGATGACTTCTACATCCCCAGCAACATCACCTTCCCCACACCTGTCTATAGGTAAGAAGTTGCTGTATAACGTAAACCTGTCAGCCCCATTCGTCACAATGACGTATGGGGCTGACTGCATTTGTGGAAGATTGTTAGTTACCAGCAAGAAAAACAGGTGCCACAAGATGGCTGTTTTTCATCGTTTGCTCTTCCTGCTCTTCACTTTGTCACTTTCCTCTTTTATCTCTTTGATATAGTCTTCAAGGAAACCAATGTGTCCATGCAGGAAGTCAATCAGATCTTTATCCCGCTCTATGATTTCCTGCTGGCTTATTATGGTGTTATCCTCTATGATTCCACGATTGTAAAGCCCAGCATGATAAATAGCCAATAGAGTTAATCCAACAAGTAAGGTGAAGAAAGCACTATCATAGAAATCAAAAAGGTAGAAACCTGCACCAACTATCAGCACAAACACGGACATATATGCGACATTCTTAAAATCTTGTTTCATCATATCAAGCTACGTTAATGTTACCCTTATGTTTGCTGGCCAGTTCAAGAGCCTTGTCAGCATTGACTACAATCTTTCGGCCTACTTGAGTGATAGCGTCATTGATGATGCCACTCTTCTTGATACGGCTGGCCGTTGGTATGCTGCAGCCGAATATCTGGGCGATACCTGCTATGCCATAGACATTATGCTCCTCCTGTTTGGGCTGAGTCAGCAGCATCTGTGCCTGCTGGTTTGATGTAATACTTGTAATGAGGAATGCAAGTTCCTCGCCGTCCATCTTGCAGATGGGAGTCTTCAGCAGCTCTGCGAGCTTCAATGAATCATTTGTTGTTGTCATGTCTTTGATATTTTAATTGTTATTATCCTGATTCTTGCGATTGGCTGTTTTCCGAATCGCGGTGCAAAGATGCGATTTAGCGAGTGCCAACAAACTCGTTTGATTGGCCGAGCGTGAGCATCTTCGCCGTTTGCGACGGCAAAGATAGACAATGTTCATCAAACAAATGGTCGGTTGAAATACTCCTTAATTCAACCGACCATTATTTAAGCTCTGTTAGCCGTCGAGCCTTATGCCTCCATCGCTGCTGCCTGAAATACCTCTATGCCAAGACCCTCTTCAATCTCAGAGATTGTCTTGAACGAGAAGTTTACCTTGCCGGAAAGAATCTTGCTCACATACTGAGGACTGACTCCCAGTTTCTCGGCAACATCGTTACGGGAAAGCCCATTGTCCTGCATATAGTCCATGATAGCATAGGCTACACGACGGGATCTTCTCAGCCAAGAGGCATTTTCCTGCCGCCACTTGGCATCGTCAACGAACGTGGAACGCTCACCTGACTGGTTCGCCTCCAAAAACTGTACTGCTTTTGACTTCATATAATATCCTCCTCTATCATTGAAATGAAACTGTCTGAATCGAATACACCATTGCTGGCAAGAAACTGTCGGCACTGATTGAGCTTGTCGAGTTCCGCTTGGGTATGACTACGATCCTGCATCGTTCTTGTGAGCTTGATGGCTCCACCTGTTATGACGAACACATTCTTTTCAAGTCGGATGGCATAGACACGAAGCCAGCTTGCGTGTCCTGTGCGGTTCCAGTTCCTGGCCTTTTCCCTCGCCAACTCCCGAATGGTCATGTCGGCGGAACTGAGCGGAATGAAGAGTTCATCAAGATTTTCCGTGTAGGGTATCTCCAAAATCAGCCTTTCCAACTGCTCTGCATCATCAATCGTGTCTTCAACGGCCTCGCTGATTCTCTCTATATGGAAGAACTCCTGAAGGTCGTTCTGGTTTTCAAGAAAGAAATCCCACAAGTATTCGGCATCGTTCCACTTCTGGAATAGTGCTGCCAACTCGTTATTGGGCTTGTTCATGTCTCTAACTGCCCAAAGATGGTCTTTGCCTTCTATGATACGTTCAAATTTCATATGCGCTGCAAATTTAATGTTTATTTTTGAAATGTGCAACTTTTAAGTTGCGTTTTTGTATTCTTATATGTCTTTTTTGCCGAATAGGACAGTCCATCGGTCAATTATTGCCTTTGCCTGTTCCCATTTCTTTCCCTTAGAGCCTAAGAGTTTGGGATCTGCCATCAGCTCATGGAAACGTTTCTGTGGTACATCCGGGCCACCAAGCGGTTTAGGTGACAATGACTGTAAGGCCCGATGGAAGGTGATATAGTTGCAAGACTCAATATGACCTGACTGGCGAAGGGCATAGAGCAGGTAGGCCAAACGGGATGTGCCAGGATTCTCAGATAGGTAATCTTTGATATGGGCTTTCAGTCTGCCTTTATCGCCTATGAGCAATTCATCAATTGTCCGGCTGTCCTTCTGCTGGCCACCATGAGACTGACATGAACGCAAGGTGAACATGATTTCTTTCCAACAGTCATCGCTTGATGTCTCGTTGGCCAACTGTTGCCAGCCTTCCTTCGTATCAGTCCTATTGGATAGGCTATGCGCTATGAATGTCCGCAGACACATCCTGAACATTTCGGCTGTAAAACTGGTACTCTGACCGCCTACCATCTGCTTGCTGAATACATCTGCCATCTGTCGAAGTCCGTGGTCGAAAGTGACGAAAAAGTAGATGCAGTAGGCGAGAGGTTCACCTTCAACGACAATACGCTTGTAAAGTCGTTCAAGATATTCGGGCACAAACAGGAGCGAATAGACATAGACCGTCTTTGTGACAAGCAGGGCCAAGTTCTGCAGGGCTATCCTGTCTTGATCTGCTAATGGGGTGTCGATACCAGAGGCTACCATCTGATTGATCAAATCATTGATGACACACTTCATTGATGAAGGCATAGACTCGAAGCTCTCGCCGAGGTCATCAGTCCTGATGATGATGCAGTCACTGTCTGGACTCTTTGTTTCCTCTATCTCGCCAGTAGATGAATCCACCTTGATCATTGCGTGATGGAAGATACACTCAGCAGCCAACTGGTCATAATTGGAAAATGCTGCTTGGTCATCTGCTACCGAATCAGGGTTCATTATATATTTAAATATGTACGCGAAGAAATCCCTTGCATTCTGAGGCATACAATCATCAAGAAGCCCCATCGTTCTCTCCATTAACGATAGGTCGCCACTACCTATGGCTGCAACCTGACGTTTGAAGTCGTTATACGTCTGCTGATGGTGGCTCTTCCATTCCCTTACGGCCTTATTTGCCGTTTCTCTATTATCCTGAATGTTCATGTGTTTATAAATGTTAATTACAAATGAATCTTTTTAGTGTGGTTCAGCTCAAAATAGCCATTTACATGAGTGTGTCAGCCGTTTGTCAATGTGAGCATCTAACCGAAATCGGGTGTTTTGAAGCCCCATTTCAACCATAGAGTTCTTTCTCGAACCGTTCCATTTCTTTCCTTTTCAGCATCAGCAGGGCTTCCTTAATATCGTCTTCCGAGAACGCATCCATCTTTTCGAAGAGAGCCTGCTTGCTTGGCGTGATGGACGTTTTGTTTACAGTATTCTGTGACTCTTCAATGCTGTCTTTGCTTGTATCGCCAACATTCAGCAACAAACGATTGAACATCGCTCTTTCCTCGATGGTGTAGGGCGAGATATAGCGGATGGTTATCTGGCCTCTGTTGCCAAGGCTATGCCCCATTGCATCAGAGATATATTCCATGGGAACCTTAGCTGCATGAAGGTTCGTGGCAAATGAGTGGCGGGCGTATGTTCCCGTAAGGTTCATCGACCAGCCTATGGCATCCATCAGCTTCTTCAAGCGGTCTCTGATATTCTTATTCTCTTGGCATATCCTCTTTCGCACAGCATTGGCATCTTCCTCTCCGACATCATCCATCAAGAAAGGGAAAACCAGCTGATCCATCTTTGCTGTTGGCGAATAGAAATCCAAGATTTCCCTCATTGGATCAGTAATTGGTACGATTACCTCCATGCCGTCACCATCGATGGTTTCGTCTTCTGTTTTATGACGTATAAACCTAAAAGCACGACAATCCGCTTCAAAATAGTAGCGGTTGTAGCGTAGTAAGGCAAGGTCTATCAGGTTGCACCCACAACAGAGATATTGCATGAGAAACATGGCCAACGACTGATAAATGAGTTCTATAGCCTTCTCGCTCTTTGCGGCATAACTGACATTATCCTTCCGTCTAGTGTTGGATATGGGGAAATCTATATCACGGCTCTTCCAATGCAGATAAATCTCTGTCATCTGGTCAACTGTGAGAAACCACTCCTTACGGGATGATCCTGCAGGTATCTTAATCTTGTCACGGGTCTTACCGAACATATATGCTTTGGGCAGCATATACCCTTCACCAATACAACGGTTTACTACCACCCTGCATGCCCTGAGTCGGATGCCCTGCGTAGTTGACTTGATGTTCTTCTCCGTCATGCTTTCGATCCATTTGCTAATTACGGTGGAATCAACAGCAAAACCATCAGCGTATGTAAAGCCTGTCAAACTTGTAAAGCACCTGTATGCATTCTCATAGTTCTCAGCAGTTCCTGCCTTGCCACTACTTCGTTTCTCTCTGATAATCTCCTCCCATACCGAAAGGAAAGAGGCTGATTCACTACGACCTGTCAGTGCCAGTTTTATACGATCCAGCGTAAGCACACCTCGTTCGTTTACTGTTGTGACCACATTAACCATGCTATCAAACACTTCTTGTAGTCGCACCTTACGCTCGAATGTCGTTTCTGTTCCAACCCGCTTTTCACGGTTCCCTTTGGCCTTGGAAAGCCTAATCATTTCATCTTCAGTACACTTCTCACCTAAACTGTAATAATAGCGTGAGCCACTGATATGGAACTTCACACACAGCGGAAAGGAAAAATCCTTAACAATTTCGGGATGCCTTTTATCCAAACACATAGAGATATAGCAATCCCCGACCCGAGCGTCAAAGAGGGTAGATGATATTTTGTTTCTATTGCTTGTTGCCATATTACTTCTTTTGAATGTCATAGACTACAGCAAAGTTACCCATAAAATCACACCCTATCATGCATAAAGTGTTAAACTATGCAAACAAAAAATCACGTATCAATTTTATTTTCATACCTTTGCGCAAGAAATCGCTATTGCTTGGGAGTCGATAAGAATGTGGTCATTCGTCAAAATTGACAAAACCCGGAACCTGTACGGAACTTTGACCCCTTGATTTGACCTCGAAAAGCATAGTTGAGGTGATAAGAAAGTGACATGGAACTTGTACGGAACTTCAAGTATTCCACAACAGAGAATCACTGCATATCATATTGAGAATTAGTAAATTAGAAAAATTAAAAATATATAGAGACGGACTACCACAGGCTATCACAAAGTATGTCCTTCGGAGCAACTCATAATCTGGAGGTCACAGGTTCAAGCCCTGTCTGGTCCACGACAATATAAAGCCATCCGCGTATTATGAAAAAGAAGAGCTGGATTACGTTTTTGGCTGCTGTTGCGATTTGTTTAACAGCAGTTTCTTGTTCTAAAGAATCGGATACATCTCCAGAGAAAGAATTTGTAGAAAACTTCAGGGCTCTTGTGATGGGTGGCAAGGAGATAGACTCACTTCAGGACTGGAGTACCTCAAGTGGTCTGACGGTGAAGATCTCCGTTGACTTTGGCACATCGTCCCAATATAAGGTATATATTCTCCCCACGCCTGCCCTTTATGACAGTCAGGCGGCCTATCTCGGTATGGTACAACTCAAATCGGGAGAGTCGAAGACCATCACGGTGTGCCGTCCAGCTCATCAGTTCCTCTTCTATGCCGCCTGCTACGACAGCGACGGTCATGCTGTGTGCAAGGCGTTTCCCGCAAGGGCTTCAGGCAGTGAGGTGGTCTTCAGCGGACGCATCCCTGAGGGAACCATTGTTCCTGCTGAAGGAAATGACCGTTGGGATATACCCCGTCAGGAACAGCCAGACCTTACAGACTACACTTCAGGCTCGTTTGTGGAGGTGTCATCCCTTGATGGTGAGCCAGAGGGCAGCGACCGTCTGCGCCTTAGCTTAAGCAACGAGTTCACGGGCTATCTGCCGTCACTCGGTATTCGTGGTAACATGTCCGTCTATGTGACAGGCACCTGGACACTCACCTTCAACCAGCGTATTGCCAAAGGCAATGTGCTCGTTGTGGGTCGTGGTGGTAAGATCGTCATCCCTGAAGGTCTTACGCTCTCTGCGTCAATATACGGCGAGGGTGCTACGGGACAGATATTCGTCCAGCCTGGTGGTATGATTACAGGCGACGGTACTGTGGAATATTCTACTGGCAGTGGCACCTATTGTTTTAATGCCGGAACCATCAATGTCAAGGAGGTCCGACTGAAGGGCTCTTCTCTGTATAACACTGGAATTCTTGGCAGTGAGACCGCTACGCCCACCGCCGTATCATGCACTTTGAATGATGCCGGAGACAAGGGTCAGCTGATAAATCTTGGTGGCGCCTGGCTAAGTCAGATGACTGGCGATGGGCTGTCTTTGCTGAATGGCTCCTATCTGAATGTAGCAAGTCAGTTAACCCTTGACGCCAGCAGTCGTCTGGATGACGGGAGCTATACCTATACACCGTCACTCGTACTGAATGGCAGCAGTGAAGGTGGCCGTGTCATCTATATGGGTAATGCCGCTATCCTTGAGGCTGATGACATCAGCATCGACAATTTCGGCGTATGGGGTCCTACGGGCAGCAACTTCACTGCCAATGCCATCCTGAAGGTTGGCAACTGCAGCGGATGTACCACAACAGAGGGTGTGGCAGACACCTATCTGCTCGATCATGTGGAGTTGGTATTGCCAACATCGTTCCCCATGAGTTATGATATTGACCATCTTACCCCCAACAATCGTCTGCTTCATGGTTGGATGAACGCCAACGAGAGTAGGCTTATCAATGAAAACAACTACCGTTGGGCTTTGGTAGGCAATAAGGATGCGCTTGTATGGAATGAGGCTGTGAGTGCCAATGGCTGTGGCGATGATTCGCGACAGACTTGTACCTACGGCACCTCTCCCTCGTTTAATACATCCTATTTGCAGAAAGAAGTCTCTGACATTCCCGTCAGCAATGCGGTGTATTATGCATTTGAGACGCACGATGGTACATTTGTAGACTATGATTATAACGATGTGGTGTTGCGCGTATCAGTACCCGTTGACCGTGGCGACGGCACCTTTGTCTCTAATGTACAGCTGATGTGCGTGGGTAATACGATCAAGACCAATGTGCTCTATAATGGTGGGCCCTTTGGCGATGAGGTGCACAGTGTCATTGGTGTACCCCAGAACAAGACAGCCAATGTTTCAGATATAACCCGTGTGTTTGCAAAACTTGGGGAGATCACCTTCAACGACAGCCAAGCCCGTATAGATAATCTGAACTTCTCACTACGTACCACAGACTCCAATGGTACTGTAAGCACCCTTGAGACAGGTGAGACTCCACTATACTTGATTATCAATGGCAGTGCGGATCGCCGTTGGTTCTGGTCTGCGGAAGGTGTGAATATTGGAGTGGCTTATCCGCAGTTCAGCAGTTGGGCTTCTGACATGCATTCAAACCTCAGATGGTACGACGCTTCCAATGCCGTATCAACTAAGGTCGTCAGTTGGACTTTATCCGACGAATAATGCAGTATAATCCGTCAGTTTAGTAGACTTGGTTCTCTGTGGCGTATTCGTTCAGATACCAGTCAAGGGACAGGTTCTGATCCATTGACCATTCTCCGAACGAGTGGCCTCTTAATCCATAAGCACCGAAGCCCATGATATCCTTCTTCTTGAAGCCGATGTTCACGCCTTCTAAAGGATGGCGGAACTTCTTGTAAGGAATGGTCAAAGACCAAGGTATGCGGATCAGTTCGTCATACTTGAACTCTTTCAGTACATTATCTTTGCGGTAGGCGAATGGGTGTACCTCGTAGATACCGCCAAGGAACATCTTGATGATAAATGGGTCGATAAGGTCGAAGGTAAGGTTCTCGATGCTGACACCCTCCTTGAAGGTCACGACATAGGTCACCTCTCTGGGCACCATTGTCTGAGCGCTTTCACTGCTTCCTATGGTCACGTTGTAACGCTTGCGCACCATACGGCCGTAGTCCTCATCAGAAGATCGCAGAACGCCAGTGGCCCAGTGTCCGTCGCAAAACAGGTTGATGACAGCATCCCTGTCATTCATACTCTCTAAGAGCAATTCCTTATTCTTGTGAACCGTGAGAATCTGGTTCGGAACCTCTTCTCCCTGAGGATTCTTGTTAAACGATGTGTTGCCAACGGTGGTGATGCTCTCAATGTCAGTATACTTGAAGTCCTTCAGGCGTATGGCTGCAGCCACTTGCTTGTCTGTGCCTACGGCGGCTAACTGCACATGAAAGCGTAATTCACGGTCTCCCGTCCTTTCATACGACAGGTAGAACACAATGTCGTTATAGTCGTTGTCTGCATCTATGATGTAAGGCATCTCCTCTTCATAGCAGAACACGAACACTTGTGGCTGAGGTATATAGCCAATCAGCTGTTTGCGATAGAGTGGAGCAGAGAAGTCCACCTCCTGTTGGCTGCCTGGCTTGAAACGGGTAACGGTGTAAAGTCCCTCGTTGTCTATCAGTGCCACGTAAAGAGAATCTATGCGCTTCGGATAGCAGAAGCTGAGATTGGCTGTACCTCCGTCACTGATGGGCGCCTGTGTGGCAACCTCAGCTTCCATCGACACTCTGGGGTCGGCAGTCAACACCTTCACCCACTGGGCTCCTACGTAGTCGTTGGCTTTCACCGTTACAGTGGCCGTATTATACAGCATCCAGTCGTGATACTTGTCTACGGAGTCGATAGGCATCACACTGTCGTTGATTTCCTGAGCCTTTTCTTCATCGTAAAGGTCATAGTCCTTGCATGAATAGTTCATGACAATCACGACGCCTACAATAAGCAGCGGTATCCATCTGAGTTGTTTCATACCTTTTATTTTCGTATATATAATATAAATATGTGGGCAAAATTACAAAAATATTTGGATAGAAGACTCATTTTAACACCTGTTTTACAGAATTTAACAATGAAATTGATACAACTTATCGATATTTTAATTAATTTTGCACCCAAATCGATTTTCATTTTAGTTACGTAACATCTATTAATGAGTTTTATTGCAATGAAGAAGTATTTGATTAATGGAGTATTAGCTCTGTTTGCAGGTATCTATTTAGCAAGTTGTGCAGACACAGAGACTGACTATGTACCCATAGCAGAGCAGAAGGCGAAGGCTTTTGAGGAAGTCTTCAAGGAGGTTTATGGAGAGATTGATCCCCATCAGAACTGGGGCTTCACGACAGACTTGACGTTAGCAGACCTGAGCACAGCTGAAATTGTCTATCTTGATTCGGTTGTCAAGGCACAATCATCTACTACTAGTGGAGCACGTACTCGTGGGCATAATGCTAATGCAAATATGTGGGGACGTACTTATACTAACGTTCCTGATCCCTTGACTCCAGAACAAAAGAAACGTGTCCGTCTGTATTTCCAGTATAATCAGAATCCAAAGAATGAGCCAGTTGATTATACAAATTTCTTTGTACAGGACGTATATAAGGGTGGTACTACTCCTTTGAATGACGGAAGCGATGACAAGAGCCAATATAGTAAAGAGGTCTATAGCTTTGATGGAGGTACTAGAATCGAGGCTGGCAGTGCCCATATGGATAAACTGACGGCAGGTTCTGATGATGACCATATCAACAACTATAACAATGCCCATTGTTCCACAAACGAGAATGTTTGGGATGGCAGAACATATCAGGAAGGATGGCCAATTAAAAATCAGACAGAGGCAGACCAAAGGGGTGTAGGCGACTGGGAAGCAGAAAATTATAATCATGTTGTTTACCATAGTGATGAAATCATGCTGATGGAAGATTCAAAGACAGACTGTTTCGGATGGTATGAATCCAATGGTAGTATTCAGCATGACGATCAGTATGTTATCATCAGCGGTGCAACTATTGATGCTTGGGCTACAAAATTTGCTAACGATAATGATAATATTAGTATATCAGATTTAGGGGCATCTGTGACTGGTCGTGGATTTGTTGGTTTTGACTATGAGTCTGTTCCTCAAACAAATGCGTATACAGATCAGTATTACACTGCCTCCGATGGTACGCGGGTGAAATACCTTAAAGCTGAAATGAACATGTACTCAACAAGCGATATTAAGCAAGGTGTTGAGACAGATGCAGAAAGGCTTGAATTATTAGGAAAGGGATATCTTCCGGTTTATAATTCTGCTGATAAAACTTGGGCAAAACTTGGTAATTTTGCTGATGGTTACTATTCTGACTGGATTGTTTGTATTGTCGAGGCTCAGGGAAAGAACATCACTTCAAGAGAGAAGATCGAAACATTTGGAGAACTCTATAAGATTCCTGTTGAACCACAGTGCGGACGTATCTTCTGTGAAGACCTAGGCGTTTCCACACGTGAGGACCTTGACTACAACGATGTTGTGTTTGATGTAGATGTCTATAAGAATTACGAAGCAGGTGTTAAGAAATACTATACCATTTATTCCGATGGCCGAAAGGTGTTAACTGATACTAAGAATTATTCAACGTTGGACCAGGCTACCTACTCCTGTAAGATTACCCTTCAGGCAGCAGGTGGCACACTTCCGCTGACAGTGATTGGTCAGGAGGTTCATGAAAAGTTTGGAGTAGGTATTACCACAATGGTTAACACGCGTGACGATAACTCCACAGCTTTTGGTAGCTATGTCAATGGTAAGTCACCAGTCAATTTGGGCGAATATACAACTTCTCAACTGTTCCCAGGTAAGCAGGACACTCAGGAGATTTTAGCCAAAGATATTCCTATTGTGGTCAATTACAACACAGCCAAAGAGGTTGCTATACTTGAAGCTAAAAAAGGTGATGCTCCTGCAAAGTTATTCGTGCCTAACCACTCTACGAAATGGACTGTAGAAAGAAAGCCGTTGGTAATGGCATATCCTAAGTTTGCTAACTATGTAAATAATGTGAAAAATGGAGAATGGTGGAAAGACAATGTACAGTCAACTGGTTTGACGGATGATGATGTTACTATCGTAGAGTACTATCGTTATAACAATATTACTTACAGGCCTATAGTAACGCCTCCTGTTGTCATCACCAGAATTACATATCCTGCAGTTTCTCAGGATAATCTGTGGACAGGTTCTCGCGAATATAAACCTTGGGGAGTAGAGAACATTCCTCTTGCTTTCCAGACATTCTATGCAGGTGACTATATCACGTTCTATGGTGAAAACCTGCAAGATGACTCATATATTACAGTTGTCTTTGCTGATGGTAGTAAGCCATATTTTATCGACACCAGGTTCCTGAACTATGATGTTGACTCTCAGGGAAACATGATAAAGAAGACCAGTGGTGTAGTTGAGGTAATGCTTGATGCAACAAATGCTGAGAAATTGAATAATAGTATTAAAAATGGCGTAGTCACCATTCAGGTTCAGGGCCGTAACTTCACCCTCACCCGTATTGGTAGGACGAAATTCCAGTAAGTCCATTCATTTTAAATCAAATACATAATTGCATCTTTGGTGGGCGTCTGCGAGAGCAGATGCCCACTTTTATTTCTGATGTAAAAATATTTCACAAAATAGATGTTGTTTTCGGTAGTTTTTGTATCTAATTGATTAACAGTCTTTTAAAACGTTCAGATTTTGGGCTAAGTTAACTAGGATTTTCAAGCCTGTAAACTCAAAGTTTTAAGCCTGCAAACTCCGACTTTCAAGCCTATAAACTCAGAGTTCCCCTAGCTCAGCTTCAGAAATAATGCGAAATGTATAGATTTTTCAAAAACCTCGTTGCGGTGTTGCAGTGTTGCAGTTCGTTTTCTCTTCATCCTGACAATCAGAATCTTAATTGTAATCTTAACCGCAACCCTGCAACGCGCAACGAATTGTTGTACGAAGACTTTTGGCGAAAAGTGCTGAGAAATATTATTCTGACTTTACGAAATATGTACTTTTCCTATACGAAATGTATCAAATCGCAAATGTTTGCACCATACTTAACTTTATTTAACTAAAAATACTTGTATATATAATAATAAAAGGTGTATCTTTGCAACCACATTTCGGAATAATCGAATTAGAATCTTTTTTAAAACCAATTAATAACATTAAAAATTTTAGAATTATGAAGAAGTATTTGATGACAGGTATGGCAGCCATTGCTTTCTGTGCTGCTTTCACCAGTTGTTCGAAGGAAATCACTCCCATGACTCAGGAGGAGATGGTTGCCGTCGGAGTTCAGAAAATCTACAGTGATTACGAGGCTGCATTCCAGAAAACTTTTGGTACGCCTGCTGCTGGTCACACTTGGGGTTTCAGCGATGTTGCTGGCACCCGTACTGAAAATGCTAATGCCAATGAGTGGGCAGACCCCGACAAGGAATATGGTGGACTGTTGGTTCCTCCCCCATTGACTGATGCGCAGATTGCTGTCGTGAAGGAGTATTTCCAGACAGTAAGGAACCCACGTTATCAAGATCCTCAATGGACAAACTATTTTATTCAGCAGGTGTATAAGGGTTATACGGATCCCAAGACGGGTACAGACCCCAATACAGGCAAGCCTTATTCACCTGAAAGGTATTTGGCAGCTGATGGTAATACTTGGGTCTATGCCTCTAATAACATGGATCATTTAGCAGCCATTAATGGAAGTTTCGTTGATCATATTAATAACTTCAACCACGGCGATTGCAGTCCAAATGGTGATGTACTTGACAATGGTGAGCATGTTGGCGGAAAACACCATACAGACAAGATTATGTATATGAAGAACTCAACAACCGCATCTTTCGGTTACTATAACAGCAATGGTTCTGTTCGTCGCACTGAATACACAGGTTTGGTAAGCTATCAGACCATCATCGACGCTCTTGGATCTAAAGCAAATTGTCTCAACGATGGTTGGAACCGCTCATTCATGGGATTCGACTTCGAGCAGATGGTCGGCGATGAAGTCTATGCAGGTACTTATTACTCTTATGGTGGAAAGCAATATCGTTACCTCAGCTCAAATATGAATATGTATTGTGGTCATTTGAGGGAGTTCAACGACCTGAATGGTGTAGACATTGCCGGCCTGTTGGCTGATGGCTATCTGCCTGTACAAAATAGCGCTGATAAGAAGTGGGTGAAACTTGGTGGTTGCGCCGATGGTTACTACAGCGACTGGATTGTGACGCTGACCGAGGCTAAGACAACTCCCAAGAAAGCTGACCTTCGCGTAATGGCTGAGGACTTGAGTGCAAATGAGGATGGTAAGGACTTCGACTTCAACGATGTTGTGTTCGATGTTTACTTCAGCCCGAATGTCGGTGAGGCTTACGTAATGGTTCTGGCTGCTGGTGGTACTCTGCCTCTGACTGTACACGGCACTGAGGTTCACGGACTGTTTGGAAAGTCTACTGACACGATGATTAACACCCACGCTGAAGACTTAGGTTTGAAGGGTGTGAGTGGTTTGGCTGCTCAGAAGATCCAGTTGACAGGTATTATCGTCAATAGCAAGTCTGACGTTAACAAGAGGGTTATTATTAAGGTTCAGAAGGATGTACCAACAGCTACTGGAACTTGGATAGAACTTGAAAATACTGGTGCTGCAGCATGCAAGATTGGTGTAGACCCCGATGAGGTTGGTATTGCTAACGAGCGTTCAGATGTCAATACCGTGTGTAGGTTCAACAAGTGGGTCACCGAAGGTGGTGCACTTGAGCCCACACACCCATAAGATATACATCAAATACTTAAAAAAACTAAATTATTTGAGAAGGGGCGTCTGCGTGAGCAGGCGCCTCTTTACTATGATATAAAATGTGGCAATGAAATGGTTTTTAGTGAATTTCTGTTAAATGTTTAAGGTTTTTGTTGGTTCGTATAGAAAAATTTAGTATTTTTGCCGAATAATTGCAATATATTACCGAATAAGCTTATTTTGAGGATTAGTATGATGAAAAAGTATTTGATGACAGGCTTGGTTGCCGTCGCTCTCAGTGGTCTCTTTTCCAGCTGTAGCCAGGAAATAGAGACAGGTGTTGAGACCACCCCAGAGTTTAATATCTTACAGAATTACGAGAACGCCTTCGTAGCCCGTTTCGGCCAGCCCGCAGAAGATCAGGACTGGGGCTTTGGTTCCGCTTCCAGCGGCACACGTTACGGAAATCCTGGAGAAAACGTTCCTTACACTAGCGATGCTATTAATGCCAATGCCAACGAGTGGGCAGATGCAACACCTGGCAAGACCTACGGAGGGTGGGTGGTTCCCGATCCTCTAACAGATGAGCAGAAGGCACTTGTAAGAGCCTATTTCCAAGCCGTCCCCAATCTGACAAATAATGATCCCCGCTGGCGTCACTTCTTCGTGCAGCAGGTGTACAAAGGTCACACAACTCCACCAACGACAGGAAATCAGGAGGTGACGACAGCAGCTAACGGCTCGTCAACTTACACCAGCGACAACATGAACCTGCTGACTGTAGGTCATGGCGCTCAGCACATCAACGACTTCAATGATGGATTCAGGTCGTGGAAAGGTGTGCTTGACAAGGGCTATACAGCCAATGACTACAATAATCATCATCACTCTGATCAGATTTCGCTGATGGTTAACATTGACGATACTTCGTGCTTTGGCTACCACAATAGCGGCTGCAACATTCAGCGCAACGACAAATGGGCTCTCGTTGGCTGGGAAACTATCCGCACTTGGGCAAGAGAACAAAATAAATATACGGAAGATATTCTTAACGACGGTTGGAACCGCTCGTTTATGGGCTTCGATTTTGAGCTCTACAGCCTTGAGGAGTCTTACGCTAGGGAAGGAACAAACAAGATTTATGCTCCGATTAATGACGTCCCAGGCAATGCCCCTCAGTATGTTTGGGATGGCACAAAGGTCATGAAGAGAGGAAAGGCGCCAGCCAGTGCCCGAAAGAACGAGACAAAAGGCGGAGCAAACTCCCGTTCTACAACAAGAACTGGTGAGACATCGGTGGACCTTTGGACTGGAAATGAGGAAAAAGCAAATAATAATGCTTTAGAACACACCTTCTCAGAAAGTGAAAAAGAACTTCTTGTAGCACGCAATTACATAGGTGTAGATCTTTCGGTTGTTACTAAATGGGAATGGGGAACCTATAATGACTGGAGAGTCAAATTGACAGGATCATGGGGGAATATCGCACTAGGTAATGGTGAAATTACACTTAATGAAAATACTACAAACGTGGAGATACAACTCACTGATGATGACATTAATACTATAAAAGATCAAGGGTACATTCTCAGAGTTTTGTCAATAGCTCATCCTGTCAAAATAACACGTATATACATTAGTGGTCACTCTCAGGCCAACGGCAACAACGATAATAATAACAACCAAGGCGGTGATAATAACAACCAAGGCGGTGATAATAACAACCAAGGTGGCGATAATAACAACCAAGGCGGCGATAATAACAACCAAGGCGGCGATAATAACAACCAAGGCGGCGATAATAACA
>CAMKSE010000021.1 GCA_946415365.1 uncultured Prevotellaceae bacterium | reverse complement strand
ACGAACCCGGAGCGGCCTCGATGTTCTGCTCTGCCAGCACAGCGCTGATATCCGATGGCATCAGGTTGTACTGCTTCATCACGTCGGGCTTCAGCCAGATACGCATAGAGTAAGTCTTCAGACCCGGGCTCTGCACGTCACCCACGCCCTGGATACGCTTGATGGCAGGCACGATGTTAATATTGTTATAGTTCGTCAGGAACTCATCGTCGTAACGGCCGTCAGAGGTCAATGTGAACATCAGCACCTGTGAGGTCTGACGCTTCGTCACCGTCACGCCAATTCGTGTGACCTCTGCGGGCAGCAGCGCCTGTGCCTGCTGCACGCGGTTCTGCACGTTGACGGCACACATATCGGCATTCATTCCCTGGCGGAACAGCACACTGATCTGAGCCGAGCCAGCACCAGCCGTAGAGGATATATAATCCATACCCTCCACACCGTTGATACTCTCTTCAAGCGGTGTAATGACGGAGTTCTTCACGGTCTCTGCATCAGCACCCGGATAGCTGGTCCATACCGCAACGGTAGGCGGCGCAATATTCGGATACTGCTCAATGGGCAGTGAAACCAATCCGATGACACCCAGCAGGACGATGAGGATAGAGATCACCGTCGAGAGCACCGGGCGTTTGATGAAATTCGTAAAAGTCATGATAATTTACGATTTACTGATTTACGATTTACTGATTTACGATTTACAATTTTACTTTTTCATTGCGCCGACGATGTCACCAGCGGACATGGCCTTGGCCTGGTCGTCGATCTTCTGCTGGTACTTCTCCGGTGTGATGGGAACAATCTCCATACCGTCAGTCAGTTTGGTGATACCATTGGTCACATACTTGTCACCCACCTTCAGACCATCGGTCACGATGTAGTTGTTGCCGTCGTTCTGCGGATCGACCTTAATCTCAGTGTACTTCACCTTGTTGTCCTTGCCGAGCGTGTAGACAAACTTCTTGTTCTGCACCTCCGACACGCAACTCTGTGCGATGACGATGGCCGAAGAGTTGCTCTTCGGGATGATGATGGAGCCGGACCCGCCGCTCTTGAGCATACGGTCAGGATTGGGGAACAGGGCGATGACCTGAACGGAACCCGTGGCAGCATCAATCACACCACTCATCTTCGACACTTTTCCCTCGTGGCCGTAAATCGTACCATCGGCCAACTGAAGCTTGACAGAAGGCATCTCGCCAAGCGAGGCCTGAGTCATGTTCAGTGCATCCTTCTCCGTCAGTGAGAAATAGACCTCCATCGAGGAGTTGTTCGACACGGTGGTCAGCACCGAAGCGGTGTTCACCAACGCCCCTTTCTTATAAGGCAATGTGCCCACCACGCCAGCGGCAGGGCTCTTCACATAGCAGAAGCTCAGCATCTCCTTGGCAGAAGCCAGTCCAGCCTCAGCAAGCGCCAGGGCAGCCTTCGCACTCTCATAGGAGTTGGTGGCCGACTGCAGTTCGAAGTCGCCGATCACCTTGTTCTCATACAGTTTCTGGGCATTCTCAAACGACAGCTTCGCCGTGTTGCACGAAGCCTGTGCCGTGTTCACCTGAGCCTGTGACTGACGCACCTGCGACTGATAGGTCACATTGTCGAGGACGAAGAGCACCTGTCCGGCACTTACCGTCTGACCTTCCTTCACGTTGATCTGAGTAATGAATCCCTGTACCTTCGGACTGATCTGCACGTCCTGCACGCCCTTGATAGTAGCAGGGTAGGTGGTCTGCATCTGGGTACTTGACGTTCCGACCGTCACGACCGGGTACTCATTGTCGCCAAAAGTCGGGCGACCGCCGCCACCACCACACGAAGCCAACAGCATTGTAGCGGCAGCAAACAATAACATCTTCTTTTTCATACTTAAAATATTGCAATATTAAAACGTTTAAACACTTAAAACGCGAAAACCATCCGTATTACTTTCAGTTTTCGAGGTGCAAAGGTACTAAAAATATATCTAAAGATATATATCCTCTCTTCGATTTTAACAAAGTTTATTGGCTGTTCGAACTATTTCAGTAATATCCCCTCTAAAACACAACACGCCCCCCACGGATCGTGGAGGGCATGTCTTATACAAGTCAGTAAATATTTACTTCACAAGTGCCTTTCTGGCAGCCTCGATCTTGTCCTTGGCCTCAGCCAGCTGAGCCTTCAGTTCGTCGACAGATGTTGCGTTGAGCACATCAAGCGGAGCGAGTGCGGCAGCCACAGGAGCGATCTCCGGGTCGTACTGTTTCAGACGGTTCACAGCGTCGAGGATGAGCACGATGCGGAAGGTGAGGTTGCTTGCAGCCTCGTCGTTGAGCACGCCGAGGAACTTGTCAGAGTTCTGGTTAGCGACGTAGAGCTGCTCCACCAGAGCGGCAGAAGCGAGCTGCCAGAAGTAGTTGATGCGGCCGTTCTGGTCCATAGCGTCGTAGAGAGCTGTAGAGGTCTCATAGAGTGTACCAGCATCCTCAATCACCTTGAAGGAAGGATCGTCGATATCGGCAGCGAGTTTCGTAATGGCCTTGTCGTAGTCCTCAACGGGCATCTCATAGAGAGAAGCGATCTTCTTGTCGACATTAAGTGCACTCAGGATACGATACTTCTCAGCCAGAGTGGCAGCCTCGTCGGCTACGCCAGCAGCGAGCAGATAGTCAGGCTTCACCTGCTTCTCTTCCTTGGTCAGCTGAACACCGTCCTTACCTTCGCTGATGAAAGGCAGCTGCTGGAGTTTACCAATTTCTGAAGCGATGCTGTCGAAGTGCATCTTGATGCTGGCTTCAATCTGCTGCTGTTCGAAACTCTTCAGGGTGTCGGCTTCCTCAACGGCCCCTGCACTCTTTTTGCCTCCACATGCTGCTAAGGCGATCACTGCAATTGCAATTGCAAATACTGATAATTTTTTCATTGTTTTTTTTGAAGTTTAAGTTATTAATAATGTTAATTATATAATGTCATATCATTGACTGTTCTTTCTAATCCACCGCCCCGGCGTATCCGTCAACAGGAGGACGGTCATGATGATGCTCATCAGGAGCAGTACGGAGATATTGAACCAGAGCGTCTTGATGTGCCAGGGTCCGACAATCTTCTCACTGCTGTAGAAAGGTGCCCTTCCCACTTTGCTCTGCGGTGTCAGGAATACCAGTCCCGTGCGAGGTACGATACAGTCCTCCACCACCTCGACCATCCGCTGCTGGTCAGCTCCGATGACACAGTCCTCCAGTTTGGTGTTGAAATGGTTGCGTTTCAGATCCAGGAGCGCCTCCTTACCGTTCTGTCGGATGAAGGATGACACCTGAGCATTGATCTTCAGCGAGAGCTCATTACTGCGTTTCGAGAGGATGTTCTCCGCCTCCGTCATATAAGCCTTCAGCGACTCATAGCCATAGTCACCCTGATAGGGCTGCATATCACAATACGCCGTGATGCGGGGCAGGTTTTTACGGATCACCTCCATGTGCAGGGGTTTTACTTGTTCCCCCTTATCCTGCTCGCTCTTCATCGTCTCCAGCTGTGACTGCAGTTCATAGAGGAATCCCATGTTATAGAACTGCGTTTCGTATTTCTCCTTGTCGTTCTCGAAGAACTGAGCCTCATAGGGGTTGTCAGTGAACGATGTCACCGCCAGTGCCTCGTATGACCACCGTGAGGGGATGATGTCGCCTATCAGCGGTACATTACCAGTGGTGCTCTTGGGTGTCAGGTCCGTAAAGCTGACCACCAGTCCACAGAGCAGTATCTGTGGTATCAGCAGCATGGGTATACTGATATAGATGGCCACCACGGAGTTCAGGCATTGCGAAAGCAGCAGTCCCGTGAGGTTAGCCAGCAAGGCCGTCACAAAGAGAATGATCCACCAGGTGGTGAACAGTCCGTGCAGTCCCATGATGGCATTACCCACGACGATGAACAGCAGTGTCTGTAACAGTGACACCCCAGCCATATATACAATCTTCGACCAGATATAGCTGGCGTATGACAGATTCAGGAAGCTCTCCCGTTTCAGCAGGGCACGGTCCTTGATGATCTCCTCTGCGCTGCCGCTCATACCCGTGAAAGTGGCCACGATGACAGCCATGAAGAAATAGCTCACCAGGTTCTTATTGTCCATCACCGTATAGCCTTCGGGCGGTGCATAGCGTGTGAGTAGTGCACAGACCAAGGCGAGTACAGGTGCCTCGAGCAGTGTGATGCAGAGATACTGCACATTGGTGATCTTAGTCTTGATATTACGTTGCAGGAATATGATGAACTGCTTCAGCGGGTTAGGTTTCTTCTGATCAGAATGCGGCACGTCCGTGACAGCAGGTTCCGGTAAGTCGCCACGGTTCTTGAGATAGAGCTCATGCCAATCCTGTGGTGTCATCTTCCGTTCATCAGACGGTTCTCCCGTACTGCTGATAGCCTTCTCGTCGATGATATTGAGCACAATCTCCGGATTCACATTGCCGCAGGTCGGACAGGCGCTCGTCTCTGCATCGGCATAGTTGGCCGCCTCCTTGAAATACGTGATGGCATCGATGGGATTACCGTCGAACACAGGATAGCCGCCCCGGTCGAGGAGCCAGAGACGGTCGAACAGCTGGTAGACGTCACTCGACGGCTGATGGATGTTCACCACGATCAGTTTGCCTTTCAGCGTCTGTTCCTTCAGGAGCAGTATCACCTTCTCCGTGTCAGCCGAGGAGAGTCCTGATGTCGGTTCATCGAGGAAGAGGACGGCCGGCTCACGGATCAGCTCCAGTGCGATATTCAGTCGTTTGCGCTGACCGCCGGATATATATTTATTGATGGCTGAGCCTACCTTCAGGTCCTTGATGGCATCGAGTCCCAGATCCTTCAGTGTCTTCATGACCCGACGGTCGATATCCTCGTCCGACATCCCCTCGAAACACAGTCTGGCCGTAAACCACAGGTTCTGATAGACGGTCAGTTCCTCAATCAGCAGGTCGTCCTGTGGCACGTAACCTATCAGGTCCTTTACACCAGGTTCGGAGATGTCGTGTCCGTTGATGGTGATGGAACCCTGCTGAGGTCTCAGGCTACCGTTAAGCAGTGAGAGCAGTGTGGTCTTACCCGTTCCCGATCCACCCATGATGGCCAGGAGTTCCCCGTTCTTCAGGGAGAAGCTCAGGTCGTGCATGCCGTTGTCACTGTTGGGGAACCGGAAGTTGATATTGTTGCCGCAGAACTCCACCGACTGCGTATTCTCGTCGGCCTTGCCATAAGCGCTGATGATTGACGAGTAATAGACGGGTCTTCCATTGTTCTTCTTCAGTACGCTGCTCTGCTGCCACACCTGATAAGAACCTGGCAGCACGGGCACATCGTTCAACAGCACGGTGTCATTGCCCAGATAGGTGAAGACGAGTTGTCCCGTAGTATGGTCGAGAAGTGTCTTTATCGTTCCGTCGAATCCCTCGAAATGATGCAGTCTGACATGCTCTGTCTCACGGTTGGCCACGAAGTCGGTGAAGTCAGCATACTGTTCATCAGGAATCTGGAACTTCTTTGCCATGGTCTTGAACATGTCCACCGCCTTTGTGTCATCACTGCCACAGAACTCCATCAGGCGGAGCAGCAGCAAGGCCTCCTCGGAAGTGCGTATCTGTCCGTGGAGTGTGGAGCAGATAGAGCTGACCGTATCCTGTGTGTTCAAGTCATCGGTCATCTCGTACGCCATACGCATGTCGCTATAGAGGTCGAGATAGAGATCGATGTTACGAATTCCGAAATGTCTACGCAAATAACTCACGAGCATTTCCCTTGCTCGCGACTCGTCTACTTGCTCCACCTTTCCAAACAGAGCAAACAGACTAATAAAGCTCGATAATATGACGTCTGTCATCTCTTATATCTTATAGGTGTGCAAATTTATTGAAAATTCTCACACCCACAAAGAAGGAGCCCGTTAAAAATTATTAAACGCCCTTAATTAGTCCCATTGACTTGGCTTTTTCCATCAGAAGAGCCATTAACGGCTCACGTTCGTTTTCCACTTTATTATCCAGGACGGCATCCTTGAGATACTGTTTCAGCACCCCCACCTCCCGACTGGGTTTCAGGTGGAAAAGTTCCATAATCTCGTTGCCGTCTATCACCGGCTGGAGGAGTCTGACATAGTCTTTCTCCTTCAAGTCGGTCAGTTTCTCACGCACCATGCGGAAGTTCTCGAGGAACATTTTCTTGCGCACTTCGTTCTTCGATGTGATATCCGCCTCGCAGAGCGTCATCAGGTCATCGATGTCCTCCCCGGCATCATTCATGAGCCGGCGTACGGCAGAGTCTGTTACCTCGTCATCGGCAATGGCGATGGGTCGCATGTGGAGGTCAACGAGTTTCTGCACATACTTCATCTTCGCATCCATCGGCAGCATGAGTCTTCGGAAGATGACCGGCACCATTTTGGCCCCGATGATATTATGGTTGTGAAACGTCCAGCCGACGGCAGGGTCCCAACGCTTCGACTTCGTCTTGCCGACATCGTGGAGGATGGCTGCCCAACGCAGCCAAAGGTTGTTATCCTGACTACTGACTACGTTCTCCAGGACTTCGAGGGTGTGATAGAAATTATTCTTGTGTGCCCGGCCGTTCTTTGTTTCCACGATGTCGAGCGCCGCCAACTCCGGGAGGATGATGTTCAACAGGCCACAACGCTGCAGGTATTCGAATCCGACGCTGGGGTGTGGGGCGAGGATGATCTTGTTCAGTTCATCTTTGATGCGTTCCCCACTGACAATCTTTATCCTATCGGCCATCCGTTCCAGAGCCTCAAAGGTCACATCCTCGATCTGGAAGTTCAGTTGTGTGGCAAAGCGAATACAGCGCATCATGCGCAAGGGGTCGTCGCTGAAAGTGACACCAGGCTCCAAGGGAGTGGCGATGATGCCGTCTTCGAGGTCGGCCAGACCATTGAAGGGATCAACCAGTTCCCCGAACCTCTTCTTATTCAGACAGACCGCCATCGCGTTGATGGTAAAGTCACGGCGGTTCTGGTCATCTTCCAAGGTGCCGTCCTCGACGACAGGCTTCCTTGAGTCGTGGCTGTAGCTCTCCTTCCGTGCTCCTACGAATTCCACTTCATATTCCACACCCTGCTGATGGAATTTCACCTGTGCCGTACCGAAGTTGCGGAATACCGAGAGATGAGCCTTTTTGCCCACCATACGCTTCAGTTCCTCGGCTACGGCGATGCCGCTTCCCACGACAACCACGTCTATGTCATTGGACGGCCGTTCGAGGAAGATGTCCCTCACATATCCTCCCACGACATAGCATTCCACCCCGAGACGTTCTGCCGCCTCACTGATCAGATGGAATATCGGCCGATCGAGTATCTCTGCCAGTTCTTCGTCGGAATAAAGCTTCATCACTTTTTTCTTTTTGAGGGTGCAAAGTTACGACTTTTTCCCCACATATCATCGATTTCATCTGATTTTTCTTTTTTATTCCTAAAAATATATGTAACTTTGCAGCCAGTTTCAGCCATCTTATGACTCCATTATGCCAATGATAACGAATCTCAACAGCAACGCCATTCCCAAGCGGTTAGTTTGGGCAGATATCATAAGACTGATTGCCATCTTTCTGGTGATTTGTATCCATTGCAGCAATTCGTTTGGTAATTTACCTCTGGTAAGAGAGCATCCAGGCTACAATTTCTGGAGTATAGTCTTTGAGACCTTCTCACGCCCCTGTGTACCATTGTTTGTCATGCTCACGGGCATGTTGCTGCTTCCTATCAACCAAGACCCATCCACCTTCTATCGCAAACGAATCCTAAGGGTTTTCATACCCTTTCTTATCTGGTCTGTACTCTATAATCTGTTTCCCTGGGTTTGCGGTCTGACAGGTATCCATGGCGACACATTGTCCATGATGTTTATCGGTGCAGGAAGCAACCCGTCACAGTCCTTATGGACGAGTCTCCAATTCATTGCACTCAGTCCGATACAGTTCGGGCCATATACCATCCACATGTGGTATATATACATGCTCTTAGGACTGTATTTATACATGCCTATTGTCTCTTTATTGATCAAACATTCCACAAGGCACCAACAAAATTGTTTCCTTCTTTTATGGGTATTGACACTATTTCTTCCCTATCTTCGTGAATTGATGGGGAATAATATCCTGGGCAGTTGCGCGTGGAATCCTTTTGATTTGTTATACTATTTCGCAGGTTTCCATGGCTATTTACTATTGGGCTATCGCCTGAAAGAAAGCATCAAAATCAATAAATGGGGCACCATCCTGTTGGGTGCGGTCTTATGGATTATCGGTTACGCCATCACCTTCTACGGCTTCGTCTATATGGCCAACAGAGGTTTCTCATCGCCCAGTCAGGCAGAACTATTCATGCAATACTGTTCCATTAACGTGGCGATGATGAGTGTAGGCATATGGCTTATTATCAGGCAAATATGCATCTCCTCCCCTATGATTCAAGCCCTGCTGGCCAATCTGACGAAATGCGGTTATGGTATCTACCTTTTCCACTATTTCATGGTGGGTCTTGCCGTCTCGTTTGTATCCCAATCAGGCATACCGATACCCACCGTCATCCCGTTTGCAGCTCTCCTGACCTTCCTGATATCATGGTTTGTTGTATTTTTTCTCTATAAGTTGTTTCCTAAAGTATCCAAGTGGATCTGGGGATAATCATGGCTATGAAACGATATATGGAATTAGTGATTAGAACGTGTCTCATCCTGATGGCCACCTTATTATTGGTGGGATGCGGAGAGACGAAAACGCGAAAGGAGATTAACCGTCGCAAGGCTGAGCTGAAGCTGCATCAGGAAACGGAGCTGAAGCGAGCCCAGGAAGAACTGTGGCTGACGGACAGTCTGCTGCAACAGGTCAACGCAGAGCTGGAGGCCCTGCAGAAACAGGTGGAAGCCGACAAGTCGGCACTGAAGGCTACAGCCGATGAACTGACGCTGCTGACGACGACGCGGATGCGCCGTGACTCCATCCGTACCCAGTATGAGGCCCTCGGCATGAAGATCCGTTATATCCGAAAGAAGCAGAAAGAATTGGAAAGTGAAGCGTCAAAAGTGGAAAAATCCAAATAAAATTTGGTTTTTCGCTCGATTTGCACTACCTTTGCAGCCGATATGGCCAATATGGATAAGACAAATGCCCAGTTTGAGCAGGCTCTGGCAGAGTGCAGAGCCCTGTTCGAGAAGAAGTTGCACGACTACAAAGCCTCGTGGCGCATCCTGCGTCCGACGGCCCTCACCGACCAGCTCTTCATCAAGGCGAAGCGCATCCGCTCGCTGGAGATCAAGAAAGAGTCGCTGGTGGGAGAAGGCATCCGGCCCGAGTTCATCGCACTGATCAACTATGGCATCGTGGGTCTGATCCAGCTCAACAAGGGATTCGCCGACACTGTTGACATGGACAACACGGAGGCGATGGCACTCTACGACCATTATGCCAACGAAGCCCTGGAGCTGATGAAGAAGAAGAACCACGACTACGACGAGGCATGGCGCTCGATGCGGGTGAGTTCGTACACCGACCTCATTCTGACGAAGATCGAGCGTATCAAGGAGATTGAGAACCTCGGTGGTGAGACGCTCGTCTCAGAGGGCATCGACGCCAATTATATGGACATCATCAACTATGCGGTCTTTGGAGTAATTAAATTGACAGAGTGAGAAAGACAGCCGTCAACATCAGCCGGATGGTGCTCGCCGCGACGTTCATCCTCTCGGGATTCGTCAAGGCAGTGGATCCGCTGGGCACCCAGTACAAGATCCACGACTACCTGACAGCGCTTGGACTGGCACAGTTCGTTCCCGACCTGCTGACACTCACGGCAGCCGTGTTACTGGCAGCCCTCGAGTTCATTCTCGGCATCTGCCTGCTCTTCGCCATCCGACGGAGGCTGGTCTCAAAGGTGGTGCTTGTGGTGATGGCAGTGATGACACCCCTCACGCTCTGGCTGGCCCTGGCCGACCCCATCCACGACTGTGGTTGTTTTGGCGACGCACTGGTGCTGACCAACTGGCAGACACTGTGGAAGAACGTGGTGCTGCTCTTTGCAGCCGTCATCGTGTGGAAGGCCCCGACCCTTCAGCCGAGACTCATCAGCGAGTCGAACCAGTGGATCGTCGTCAACTACTCGGCGCTATTCATCCTGTTCGTCATCGCCTTGCGGAGTCTCTATACCCTGCCCCAGTTCGACTTCCGTCCCTATCATATCGGGGCGAACCTCAGGGAGGGCTGGCAGCGGATGATGGACGGTGAGGACTCCCCTTACACCGACTTCTTCATTGAACGGACAGACGACGGGGAAGACATCACCGAGCAGGTGCTCAACGACGAAGGGTACACCTTCCTACTCGTTGCGCCACATCTGGAACAGGCCGACGACTCACAACTCGACGAGATCAACCAGGTGTATGAGTACAGTCAGGACTACGGCTACCCCTTCTACTGTCTGACGGCCAGCACAGGCCGAGCCATCACCCGTTGGCAGGAGACGACCGGTGCGGAATACCCGTTCTGCAATACCGACGACATCACGCTGAAGACCGTCATACGGTCGAACCCGGGTCTGCTGTTGCTGAAGGACGGCACCGTCATCCGGAAGTGGAGCCATAACGCCCTACCCCCGGAAGAGGCCCTCTCCAAACCACTCGAGGACAGTGAACTGGGAAAGCAGCCCTCAGACAGCGCCACCAGTAAGATTCTCTGGATACTCACGTGGTTCGTGCTCCCGCTGGTGCTCCTCACCCTGGCCGACCGCCTCTGGGCCTGGACCCGCTGGATCCGGAAAAAGAAAAGAAAGTCTGAGAACTCAGAAAACTCAGATCACTCAGAAAATTCAGAAAATTCAGATAATAACCCAATTAATAATAATAGTAGTAATATGAGAAAGAAAATTGTAGCAGGAAACTGGAAGATGAACATGAATCTCCAGGATGGTATCGCTCTTGCAAAGGAGCTCAACGAGACATTGAAGGCTGACAAGCCCAATTGTGGTGTGGTCATCTGCACACCGTTCATTCACCTCGCTTCTATCGCACAGTTCCTCGACCAGGACATCATCGGTCTGGGTGCAGAGAACTGCGCTGACAAGGAGAAAGGAGCCTTCACCGGTGAGGTATCAGCCGAGATGGTGAAGTCTACTGGTGCTCAGTACGTGATCCTCGGCCACTCCGAGCGTCGTGAGTACTATAACGAGACACCCGAGATCCTGAAGGAGAAAGTGCTGCTCGCACAGAAGAACGACCTGAAGGTGATCTTCTGCATCGGTGAGAGCAAGGCAGAGCGTGAGGCCGGCAAGCAGAACGAGGTGGTGAAGGCCGAACTCGAGGGCAGTGTGTTCAACCTGCCTGAGGAGGACTTCCGCAAGATTGTCATCGCCTACGAGCCTATCTGGGCCATCGGTACCGGTCTGACCGCTACCGCTGATCAGGCAGAGGAGATCCACGCTTACATCCGCAGCATCATCGCCGAAAAGTACGGTCAGGCTGTTGCCGACGACACCACCATCCTCTATGGCGGTTCTTGTAAGGCTTCGAACGCCCCCGAGCTGTTCGCAAAGCCCGATATCGACGGCGGTCTCATTGGCGGTGCCTCTCTGAAGGCAGCCGACTTCAAGGGTATCATCGACGCCTGGAAGAAGTGAGAAGACTTGCACTTATCCTAACACTGTGTGCCGGCTGCTGTCTGGCAGCCAGCGCACAGACTACCTTCACCGAGCAGTTGCAGCAGAGCAAGGCGGGAGAAGGCAAGGTGACCATCACACAGGACAAGAGCATCGACCAGTTGGTGAACACGCCCACCACGTCAGCCCCCTCCCGTAGCGTCAGTCCGTCGCAAACCGTCACCACACCCACGCCGAACGATGACATGACCCCTGACACCACCTCTCTCGACCCTCACAAAAAGGTCATGAAAGGTCAGAAGGCCAATGGTTTCCGCGTGCAGGTGTTTGCCGGTGGCAATTCCCGCAACGACAGGCTGAGAGCAGAACGGACAGGTGAGGAGATGAAGACACTCTTCCCATACGAACCAGTCTACGTGCATTTCTACTCCCCAAGATGGGTGTGCCGTATAGGCAACTACCGTACTTATGAGGAGGCCCATGAGGTACTGAACAAGGTGAAGCAGCTGGGCTATATGTCAGCAGTGATCGTGAAAGGGAAAATAACCGTTTTTTATCCATGAGTCAGGAAACAGAGATGCAACCCTATCGCGAAGGGCTTGACGCGCTTGCCAAGCACTACAAGGAGATTCTTACGCTTCTGGGTGAGGACCCGGAGCGCGAGGGCCTTCTGAAGACGCCCATGCGAGTGGCCAAGGCCATGCAGACGCTCACCAGAGGTTATGAGATGAATGCCCATAAGGTGCTCACCGACGCCCTTTTCAAGGAGGACTACTCTCAGATGGTCATCGTGAAGGACATCGACTTCTTCTCCCTCTGCGAGCATCACATGCTCCCCTTCTACGGCAAGGCCCACGTGGCTTATATCCCCAACGGATATATCACCGGACTCTCCAAGATTGCCCGTGTCGTTGACATCTTCGCCCATCGGCTGCAAGTGCAGGAGCGTATGACCCAGCAGATCAAGGACTGTATCCAGGATACCCTCAAGCCCCTCGGCGTGATGGTGGTCATCGAAGCCCGGCACATGTGCATGCAGATGCGTGGCATTGAGAAGCAGAACAGCATCACTACCACGAGCGACTTCAGCGGTGCCTTCAATCAGGCCAAGACCCGGCAGGAATTCATGAACTTAATACATAACAATCAAATTTAGTAACCCAATGAACCAGACACCAAATTCAAACTACAGAACCAATGAGTCATTAGGAAAAATGTTCCTACACAGTTGCCTCGGCAAGTTTCTCATCTTTGCAGCGATTGTCGTGGTGTTGCTGATCATCGCCTTCCTCACCAAGCCAACAGACCAGGAGATGAGGGATGAGATGAACGACAACATCATGCAGTGTATGGAGATGAACGACAGTATCCGTGGTGACCAGATCGATGACTTCGTACACAACATCGGCTTCATCTTCACCACGGCCGACTCCACCAAGGTCGGCAAGGAATGGAGAGAGGCATTCGACAAGTACAACCGTCTGGAGATCTTCAACCACACGTTCTTCCGCACCGCCTACATCTACAACAATGTCAAGACAGAGGGCACACGCGTCGGTTTCGGACTCTACGGACTCGTCATCCCCACCGCCAACTTCAACGACTTCCTCCTGCGCATCGGTCCCATGCGTAAGAGCTACAACCAGAAGTTGATCAACACAACGGTCATCGAAGGCGACCTTGGTACGAACCCGAATATCCAGGAGTTCCACTACAAGCGTAATCCAGATGATTAATCCATAGGGCTAGAAAAGAATGAAGGTGCTGAAATTCAGCACCTTCATTCTTTTTGTTGTCGGGATTACTGGACTCGAACCAGCGACCTCGCGCCCCCCAGACGTGTGCGCTACCAACTGCGCTAAATCCCGATCCTTTTTGCTTGGCACCGACCTGTCATTTGTCGAATGCGGGTGCAAAAGTACACAGTTTTTTCGGAATATCCAAATTTTAGAGGAACTTTTTTCCAAAAACAACGTTTTTTACTGATGTTTTTTGCTTATCCGAATAATAATGTGTACATTTGCACGTTCTTAAGATAATAAAAGATTTAAATAATGACATCATATAGACTTACGGCTCCGCAGCACCTTGACACAATCATCGAACTGCCAGCCTCGAAGAGTATTTCCAACCGTGCTCTTATCATCTATGCCCTCAGCGGTGGCAGGACTCTGCCACAGAACCTTAGTGACTGTGACGACACCGAAGTGATCATAAACGCCCTCCGCTATATGCCGGAGACAATCGATATCAAGGCAGCAGGAACGGCCATGCGATTCATGACCGCCTATCTGAGTGTGATGCGCGGCACCCATATCCTGACAGGTACGGAGCGGATGAGGCACCGTCCCATCGGAGTGCTGGTTGACGCACTCCTGAAACTGGGCGCAGAGATCGAATATGCCGGAGAGGCTGGCTTTCCCCCCCTCCGCATCACGGGTAAGCCGCTGGAGGGTGGCATGTTGGAGATTCTCGGAAATATCAGTTCACAGTATATCTCTGCCTTGCTGATGATCGGTCCGATGCTGAAGAAAGGCCTCACGCTCCGTCTGACAGGCGATATCATCTCCCGCCCGTATATCGACCTGACACTCTGGATGATGAGAGAGTTCGGAGCCCGCGCCGAATGGACGGCCGTTGACACCATCACCGTTGACCCACAACCCTACAAGGACAGGGGTTACTTTATCGAGAACGACTGGAGTTCGGCCAGCTACTGGCATGAGATGGTGGCCATCAGTGACGACCCAGAGGCAACCATCAGGCTGACAGGACTGACCAACGGTTCGAAGCAGGGCGACTCCGTGACACGTTATATCTTCAGTCTGCTCGGTGTAAAAACCATTTTTGAGACCAAGAAGGAAGGCGTGCCACAGACGGTCACACTGAAGCGCAGCGGACACTGCGTACCAAAGCTGGAATACGATTTCGTCAACTCCCCCGACCTGGCACAGACATTCGTCGTTACCTGTCTGGCCAAGGACATACCTTTCCACTTCACCGGACTGTCGACGCTGAAGATCAAGGAGACCGACCGCATTGAAGCCCTGAAGAAAGAGGTGAGGAAACTGGGGTACGTCATCAAAAGCCGCCATGACAGTGAGCTGTTCTGGGACGGTGAGCGTTGCGAGCCATCTACAGACGAGGGCATCGACACTTACGAGGATCACCGTATGGCCCTCGCCTTTGCGCCATTCGCTCTGAAACAGCCGGGACTGCTGATCAACAATCCCCACGTGGTGACGAAGTCATACCCGCACTTTTGGAACGACCTGATCAAAGCTGGATTTGAGATAAAACAGGAGGGATGAGTTTCGCGTTGGTCTGCATAGGAATGATCGTAGCGCTGGGCGTAGTAGCCGCAGTAGCCAATCTGTTCGACAAGGGGAAGGACACTGTCGAGCAGGGACACGATTGCTCTACATGCACGGCTGCCCAAGACGAATCGTGCAAGCTGCATTGTCTGATGGAAGAGAAGAAGAAAGGATCCTCTGCCACCAAGACCGTGTCTTTACTCCTTCTCTCCTTACTCCTTCTCTCCTTCTTCACCGCCTGTAACACCCATAAGAACACAGCCCGGAACCGTTGGCTACATGCCTTCACAGCCCGTTATAACATCTACTATAATGGTTCTCAGGCCTTCATCGACGGCAATCTGGAGAAGGAAAAAGGCAACAAGGACAACTTCACCGAGACACTCCCCCTCTATATGGTGGGCAACAAGCAGAGTAAGGAGTTGGGCAAGAGCAACTACGACCGGGCTATCGAGAAGAGCGAGAAGGCCATCCGTCTGCACAGCATCAAGGCGAAGCCCGAATGGAAGAGCAGCAAACGGAAGACCGCCCGCGACAGAGAGTGGCTGAACCGGAAGGAATACAATCCGTTCCTATGGAAAGCCTGGATGCTGTTGGGAAAGGCGCAGTTCCAGAAAGGAGCCTTCGACGAGGCAGCAACCACCTTCTCATATATGACACGGCTCTACCAGACCCAGCCGATGCAAAGCGGACTGGCCCGGGCCTGGCTGGCCAAGTGCTACACCGAACTCGGCTGGATCTACGATGCAGAAGACGTTATACGCAAGATGAGCCGTGACTCTATGGACTACCGGACCGTCAAGGACTGGGACTACACCTACGCCAACTACTATATCCGTGAAGGAGATTACGAGAAGGCCGTGCCCTATCTTCGGAAAGTCATCAGCCACGAGCGTCGCAGCATACAACGAGCCAGAGAGTGGTTCCTGATGGGACAGATCCAAAATCTGCTGGGGAACCGTGAACAAGCATACCAAGCCTTCCGGAAAGTGGTAGGATGTCATCCACCTTACGAGATGGAGTTCAATGCCCGCATCGCCCAGACAGAAGTGATGGCAGAGAGCAACGGACGGCAGATGATCAGCCGGCTGAAGCGCATGGCCGCCTCAGACAACAACAAGGAATACCTCGACCAGGTATACTATGCCATCGGCAACATCTACCTCATTCAGAAGGATACCATGCAAGCCATCGGTGCCTACGAGAAAGGCAATAAAGAGTCGGTCAGAAACGGTGTAGAGAAAGGTGTGCTGCTGCTCACCCTCGGCAACCTGTACTGGGATATGGAGAGATACGGTGACGCCCAGCGCTGCTATGGCGAGGCCATCGGACTCCTTGACCAGGACAGAAGTGACTATGAGGAACTGTCGGCACGGTCAAAGATACTCGACGAGCTAGCCCCCTACACAGAGGCCGTCCACCTACAGGACTCGCTCCTGAAGCTATCGGAGATGCCCGAGGCAGACCGCCTTGCAGCGATCGACCGTGTGATAGAGGCCCTGAAGCAAAAAGAGAAAGAAGAACTCGAGGCCCGTCTTGACGCAGAGGCCGAAGAGTTGCAGCAGGAACTGCAAAAACAACAGGGCGCCAACCCTAACCTCCCTAACAATCCTACAACCCCTACTCTCCCTGCTGCCCAGGGAAACGGACAGTGGTATTTCTACAATCCCATGGCCGTCAACCAGGGAAAAACCACCTTCCAGCAACAATGGGGAAGGCGTGAGAACAAAGACAACTGGCAGCGCATGAACCTAACGGTGGTGAGCAGTCAGGAGCCCGAAGACCATGATGACACGGACAACTCGGAAGACTCCGACAACTCAGAAGACTCCGACAGCCCCACCTCCGCTTATCAAAAGGGTGGTCTACCCGAGAATCCTGAGGACGTTGCCCGTATGGACTCACTCGCCAGCGACTTCCTGACGGCAGACTCATTACTTACATCTCCTGACGCCGCCACCGAAGACACCCTTGCCAACGACCCGCACAACCGTGAATACTATCTGGCTCAGATACCGTTCACCGATGAGCAGAAAGCGGGATGCCACAACATCATTAAAGACGGTCTGTTCCATGCGGGCGTCATCTTCAAGGACAAGCTTGAGAACCTCACGCTCAGCGAACGGCACCTAATACGACTGACAGACAACTACGACGACTACGAGCACCTCGACGAAGCCTGGTACCACCTGTTCCTGCTCTACTCCCGGCAAGGGAGAACGGCAAAGGCCGACTCCTGTATTGACAGGCTGAAGGCATCATTCCCCGAGAGTGAATGGACCATCCTACTTACAGATCCCTATTATGAAGAGAACGCCAGGTTCGGAGAGCATATCGAGGACTCGCTCTACGCCGCCACCTACGACAGTTTCAAGAACGACCGCTACGACATGGTGAGAGCCAATGCCCGTCTGTCTGAGACACGATTCCCTCTGGGTGAGAACCGTGACAAGTTCCTCTTCATCGAAGGTCTGAGTCTTCTGAACGATGGCGACGGAGACAGTTGTGTCAGTCGGATGAAAGAGGTGATAGAGCGATTCCCCAACAGCGAAGTCAGCAGCATGGCAGGTATGATCATCAAGGGTGTGAACGAAGGTCGTGGGCTGTATGGCGGAAAGTTCGACATCGGCGACGTATGGTCACGACGGGATATCACCCTCACCCAAGACTCTACCCGTCAGGATACGCTCGACACCCGCCGCGACCAGAACTTCCTCTTTATCCTTGCCTACGAGCCCGACTCGGTCAACGAGAACCAGTTGCTATACAACATGGCCCGGTATAACTTTACGAATTTCCTCGTGAGAAACTTCGACATACAGATTGACGAGGATCACGGCCTACGCCGCATGCTCATCAGAGGATTCCTCAACTACGACGAAGCCCTGCAGTACGCACGGCAGCTGTATGCCGACGACGCCATGAAAGAACGTGTCAGGGGCTGCAGAAGCCTGATTGTCAGCGACACCAACCTACCCTTCCTCGGCACTCGCGTCAGTTACGACGAATATCAGCAGTTCTACGAGGATACGTTCATACCGCTCGAGATCAGTGAGGAGCAGTTACTGTCGGTGCCTGAGGGCTACGTGATGCCAGACCCGGAGGATGTTGGCGGCCCAGAGACGGATGCCGGTGAGGAAACGGAAGAGGAAGAGGAGGAAGACGAACTGTTCCCGCAGAACAAGCCACAGCCGAAGGTTCAGGACTTCGACTTCGGAGATGACTTCTGGTAAATAACAACATAGATGACAAACGGATTATTATTGTGGGTGGACGACGAGATAGAGCAGTTGAAGGCTCATCAGTTGTTTTTGGAGAAAAAAGGCTATGAGGTCGTGACCGTATCAAACGGCACCGACGCCATAGACCAGTGCCGTGAGCGTAACTTCGACCTTGTGCTGCTCGACGAGCAGATGCCGGGCCTCAGCGGACTCGAGACGCTTCAGAAAATAAAGGAGCTCCAGCCGTCGCTGCCTGTGGTCATGGTCACCAAGAGTGAAGAGGAGCACCTTATGGAGCAGGCTATCGGACAGAAGATAGCCGACTACCTTATCAAGCCCGTCAACCCCAACCAAATACTTCTGGCACTGAAGAAGAACATCCACCGCCGTGAGATAGAGACAGAGGTCACACAGAGTCAGTACCAGCAGAACTTCCAGCAAATTGCCATGCAGATTCTTGACTGTCAGGACTGGAAGGACTGGGTGGACGTATACAAACGGCTGGTACACTGGGAGTTGGAACTCAGTGCGACCGACAGTAGCATGACCGAGATGCTGAAGATGCAGAAAGAGGACGCCAACAACGGGTTTGCGAAGTATATCAAGAAGCACTACCTCGACTGGGTGACATCACTCGCCCCCAACCACCCTGACGCATCAGCCCGTCCGCTACTCTCCCCGGAGATTTTCAAGACCAAGATTTTCCCTCTACTGAATGAAGGCAAGAAGGTGTTTCTCGTGGTGCTCGACAACTTCCGCTACGACCAGTGGCGTATCCTTGCACAGGAACTCAGTGAACAGTTCGACATCGACGAAGACCTCTACTGCAGCATCCTGCCCACCGCCACACAGTATGCCCGTAACGCCATTTTCAGCGGCCTGATGCCCAATAAAATTGCACAGATGTTCCCGGATCTGTGGGTAGATGAGGACGAGGAGGAAGGCAAGAACTTGAACGAGGAACCGTTCATCAAGACACAGCTGGAGCGATACAGGCGGAAAGAAACCTTCTCCTACCACAAGATCAACAACTCTGCCGACGCGGAGAAATTCCTTCAGCAGTGGAGAGGAATGGAAAAGAACCAGCTGAACGTTGCGGTTTTCAACTTCATCGACATGCTCAGCCACGCCCGCACAGAGTCCAGGATGGTCAGAGAACTGGCCAATAACGAGAGTGCCTACCGTAGTATCACCCGCTCTTGGTTCCTGCACTCTGTCATTTCTGACTTCTTCAAACTGCTGGCTCAGACAGACTACAAGGTTATCGTGACTACCGACCACGGCAGCATCCGTTGTACACAGCCGGTGAAAATCGTTGGTGACAGGAACACCAACACCAACCTGCGCTACAAGTTGGGTAAGAACCTGGCATACGATGACAAGAGCCTCTTCATCATCAAGGAACCACAGAAGGCCCTGCTTCCCATGCCCAACATTTCTACCAGCTACGTCTTTGCCACCGGCGACTCGTTCTTCGCCTACCCAAACAACTACAACTATTACGTGTCATACTACCGTGACACCTTCCAGCATGGTGGTATCTCCATGGAGGAGATGATTATCCCCCTTATCACACTAACAGGAAAAAAACGATAGAAATGGAAATAAAGATTAACGATTTAGAACACATCCGTGAGGCAGCCAGGCAGTTCATCAACGCCATGGGCACAGAACATGTCTTCGCCTTCTATGGCAGCATGGGGGCAGGAAAGACCACATTCATCAAGGCCATCTGTGAGGAACTGGGAGTCGATGATGTCGTTACCTCACCGACTTTCGCCATCGTCAATGAATACCTTATTTCAACCGGAGGTACCATCTACCACTTCGACTTCTATCGCATCAAGAAACTAGAAGAAGTCTACGATATGGGCTATGAGGACTATTTCTATAGCGATGCCCTTTGCTTTATCGAGTGGCCGGAAATGATGGAAGAACTTCTGCCCGAAGGCGCTACCAAAGTACAAATCACTGAAAATCCAGACGGCACCAGAACTGTGATATTTTAAAGACAACGAATTACGCGAATTTCACGAATTATATCTGTTGCGGATAACGCGCAGCCAATTCGTGAAATTCGCGTAATTCGTTGTTGAGGAAACTATGCGTTCTGTTCCTGGAAGTCCAGGTCAGCCTGTACGATGAAGAATACTTCCTCTGGGTTAAACGAAGAGCAGAAGCCCTCCTCCTTCGCACGATTACATACATACTCCGCCACCTTTTCCATGTCGATATCCACCTCCTCTGCATCCGTATCCAGAATGCCGCTGGTGTAATAATAGTCCATGATAAGGTCCATCATGTAAAGGATGTCCTTATCGCTATAGAACTTCTTGATATCCGACGGCAGTTGTGTGCGGATAAATGCCAGTTCCCGTCTGTTCTCTTCCTCGTCCAGACGGATTTCCTCGTCGATACTTGCCATCTTAAAGCAGACTCTTGAATTTCGCTTCCAGATTGGCCTTCGACTGTGCACCGATCATCTTATCCACTACTTCACCCTGTTTGATGAACAGGATGGTGGGGATGTTACGGATACCGAACTCAACGGCCAGATCCTCATTTTCCTCCACATCGCACTTGCCTACGACCAACTTGCCTTCGAACTCCTCTGCCAATTCAGAGATAATAGGAGCCAGCATACGGCAAGGACCGCACCATGTGGCCCAGAAATCCACTACCAAAGGCAGTTCACCGGCCTTCAGACTTGCAAAATTCTCACTTGTGATTGTTACTTCCATTGTTTTACTTTTTTATTGAAGATTGAAAATCGAAGATTAAAGATCAAGCTGCGCCGTCCTTCTCTCTTTCATCCCAACCTTCGGGTTAATACTTATTTATTTATGCAAAAGTCGTGCCAACATTTCAATTCTCAATTAATCTTATAGTCAAGCATCTCATGCTGCTCAATATAGTCGATCAGCGTATGGCGCACATCAACACCTTCGTTCTTACTGCGAAGCAACACATGCCTTTCCCCCTTTGAGTCGCGCAATTGGAAAAACAGTTTCGTTTTGCCAGGATTAGTAGAAATCAGTTCGCTAAGGTCTGCTACGATCTGCTCGTCAATCAAGTCTGTCACCATAGAGATGGTGATACGGTCTAACGCCTTATCCTTGATCGTCTGCAAGTACTCTACGTTCTGAATCTTCAAGTCGAACACGTTCTCTTTATAAGGTCTGGCCTGCACTTTAGCCATCAGGTAAACAGAGGCACCCTCAGTAAACATGCCGCTCCATTTACCCCAGTCCTCACCGAACAAAGGCACTTCTCCAGAACCATCAAAATCCTCTATCACCACGATGCCGAAGGGCTTTCCGTTCTTGGTAAAGCCAGTCCTGACACCTGTCACGATGCCACCGATGATGATATCCTCACGGTCGCGAAGATTTGACACATCTGCCAATTCGACACACCGGGTATTACACAGGTTGTCAAGGATGATCTTATACTCATCGAGCGGATGGGCCGAGAGGTAGATACCCACCAGGTCACGTTCCTTATTCAACCGTTCGATATCACTCCACCGTCCCTCTGCCTTGGGCACTGGCGGCGTAGCGATCTCCACCTCGTCGAAGCCACCAAACAGCGAGTTCTGCATCTGATTCTTCTCCGCCTGATAGGTCTGTCCATAGCGCACCAACGTATCAAGGAACATCTCCCCCTTGTTGTTGGTGGCGAAGTAATCCTCACGACGGATACCAAAGCTGTCGAAGCCACCGCTCAGGGCGAGACTTTCGAAAGCCTTTCTGTTGACCGACGAGAAACTGACTCTCTGGGCGAAGTCGAAGATATCCTTGTAGGGACCGTTCTTCTCCCGCTCGGCGATAATGGCCTGGGCTGCAGAGTCACCCATACCCTTGATGGCGCCCAGACCGAAGCGAATCTGGCCATGATGGTTCACACCGAACTTTTCATACGACTCGTTAACGTCAGGCCCCAGGGTGTCGATTTTCATACGCTTGCACTCGTCCATGAGTTTGGTGATTTCCGTAATCTGGTCACGGCGTCGGCTCATGATGGCCGCCATGAACTCCGCCGGGTAGTTGGCCTTCAGATAGGCCGTTTGGTAGGCCACCCACGAGTAACAGGCAGCATGTGACTTGTTGAATGCGTATGAGGCGAAGGCTTCCCAGTCGCCCCAGATCTTCTCCAGCACCTTGGGGTCGTGACCGTTCTTCACCCCGCCGTCGATAAACTTAGGCTTCATCGCGTCTACGATGTCTTTTTTCTTCTTACCCATAGCCTTACGCAAAGCGTCGCTCTCGCCACGGGTAAAGTCTGCCAACAGTCGCGACAGCAACATCACCTGCTCCTGATACACGGTGATGCCATAGGTATCCTTCAGGTATTTCTCCATCACGGGAATATCGTAGGTAATCGGCTCGTCGCCATGCTTCCTTCGGATGAACTGTGGGATATAGCCCATTGGTCCCGGCCGGTAGAGGGCGTTCATGGCGATGAGGTCCTCGAAGACAGTGGGTTTCAGTTCACGCAGATATTTGCGCATGCCATCCGACTCAAACTGGAACGTGCCGACCGTCCCTCCCTCTTGGTAGAGCTGATAGGTCTTGGGGTCATCAATGGGAATGCTGTCCAGATCCACCTCGATGCCACGCGTACGCTTGATGTTCTCGCAGGCCTCCTTAAGCTCCGAGAGCGTCTTCAGGCCGAGGAAGTCCATCTTAATCAATCCCGTCGACTCGATCACGTGGCCGTCGTACTGCGTGCAGTTAGTCTTTGTACCCTTGAAATCCGGATCGTCGGCGGTTGACACCGGCACATGGTCGCTGATCGGGTCGCGGCAGATGATAAAGCCGCAGGCATGGATACCCGTGCCGCGCACCGTACCCTCCAACATCTTGGCGTACTTGATTGTATTAGCCAACTTCGGATCAGTGCTCATCTCCGCCTCCTGCAGCTCACGTACGGCCTTGATGGCATTCATCAGGTTCATCTTCGGCGTCTTGCCGTCGACATCGGGCAGACGGTCCGGTATCGCCTTACACAGGGCGTTTGCCTCTGCCAGCGGCAACTTCTCCACACGCGCCACATCCTTGATCGAGTTCTTCGTGGCCATCGTGGCATAGGTGATGATATGGGCACAGTTCTCATGGCCGTATTTGTCCTCCACCCATTTCAGCACCCTGCCGCGGCCGTCGTCGTCGAAGTCGGTATCGATATCAGGCAGAGAAATACGGTCAGGATTCAGAAAACGCTCAAATAGCAGGTCGTACTTCAGAGGATCTATCTTCGTAATACCCAGACAATAGGCCACCACACTACCGGCTGCCGAACCACGTCCCGGTCCCACCATCACGCCCAGTTCGTCACGGGCGGAGTTAATGAAGTCCTGCACGATGAGGAAGTAACCAGGGAAACCCATCGTCTTCATGATATGAAGCTCGAACTTCACGCGGTCCAAGACCTCAGCAGGGAGCTTCTTGATCTTTTCAGAGTACTCGGAGTTTTCAGAGTGCTCAGAATCATCAGAATATCTCTTCACAGCCCCCTCGTACGCCAGCTTCGCCAAATAGTCGGCTTCGAACTTGATACGATATATTTTGTCGTAGCCACCCAGCTTCCGTATTTTCTTTTCACCTTCCTCAGGAGACAATTGGTTCTCCCCGTTCTCATCGCTGGTGAACTCATCGTAGAGTTGCTGCTCAGTAAACTTCTGCCGCCATTGCTCCTCGGTGCCGAATGACTCCGGAATGGGGAAGAACGGCATGATTGGGTCATTGTCAAGACTGTAAACCTCCACCTTGTCCAGTATCTCCAGCGTATTGGCCAAAGCCTCCGGCACGTCGCTGAAAACGTTGTTCATCTCCTGCCGCGTTTTGAACCACTCCTGCTTCGAATAAAGCATGCGAGTCGGATCGTCCAAGTCCTTACCCGTAGCCAGACAGAGCAGATGGTCGTGCGCCTCCGCGTTCTCCTGATCCACGAAGTGCGCATCGTTCGTACAGATCAGTTTCACCCCATACTCCCGAGCCAGTTCAATCAGCACCTTATTGGCCTGCTGCTGTAAAGGGAAGGTCTCACGATTGGCACGGATAACAGGATCGGTCACCTCATGCCGCTGCAACTCCAGATAATAGTCGTCACCCCAGAGACGCTTGTGCCACTCCAAAGACTCCCGCGCCCCCGCTATGTCGCCCTTCAAGATCTTCGCCGGCACCTCTCCTGCAATACAGGCCGAACACACAATCAGGTCCTCGTGGTATTTCTCCAATTCCATATGGTCTGTACGGGGACGATTGTAGAAGCCGTCAACCCACGAGTTGCTGACAAGCTTAATCAAGTTATTATAGCCCCTCTGGTTCTTGGCCAGCACAATCAGGTGATAGCCGCCAAGATCCTCTTTCATTTCTCGCAGGCTTTTGTCCCCACGTCGTGCCACATACATCTCACAGCCAAAGATCGGTTTAAAAGGTTCCTTTCCCTCCTTCTTACGTTTTTTGTTCACGTCATTGCAGATGTCATGAAATTCCTTAATGCCGAACATGTCCCCATGATCCGTGATAGCCATGCCCTTCATACCGTCTCCGATGGCTTTGTCCACAAGCCTTTTGATACTTGACTGACCATCAAGGATTGAGTAGTATGTATGTACGTGCAGATGTACGAAATCTTCCATTATTTTATGATATTCTTTTAGTTTTAAGCCTCAAAGTTACGCTTATTTCTTGGAATTACCAAAAGAAAAACGTGAAAAGTTTGTAACTTACGTGAAAAATGTGTACCTTTGCACGCAAATAACGAAACAATTAACAAACAACTAATGGGAAAAAGGATCAATAAGCTGAAGAAGATCAGGATTCACCGCGAGGGCACCAACGAACTTACCCTCAGCGCCATTGCCATCTTAGGTATCTCTTTCCTGCTTCTTCATTTCCTCGATTCACAGATTCCATTCTGGATCTTCATAGTCATCTTCGGTGCAGCATGGCTCATGGCACTGAATTTTTACCGCTGCCCTATCCGTTACTTCAATGGTGACACCTCCAAACTCGTTGTAGCGCCTGCTGACGGAAAGATTGTGGTCATTGAGGAGACTGAAGAAAACGAATATTTCCATGACAAGCGACTCATGATCTCCATTTTCATGAGTCCGCTTAACGTTCATGCCAATTGGTTCCCAGTAGACGGAAAGGTAAAGTTCGTGCGCCATCAGGATGGCAACTATCACAAGGCTTGGTTGCCAAAGGCCAGTGAGGAGAACGAGCATGCCGACATCATGATTACCACGCCTGAGGGCGAGGATATCCTGGTGCGTCAGATTGCCGGAGCCTTAGCCCGCCGAATCGTTACCTACGCCAAGGAAGAGGAGGAGTGCTATATCGATGAGCACCTGGGCTTCATCAAACTAGGTTCACGCGTAGACGTGTTCCTGCCGTTGGGCTCAGAGGTATGCTGTCGTATGGAGCAGCCCACCACTGGTGACCAGACGGTCATTGCAAAGTTGAAGTAAAGTAGGAGAGAAGTAAAAGTGAAGAAGCATATTCCTAACACAATTACTTGCTGCAACCTGATCTCGGGATGCATTTCCACTTATTTTGCCTTCTTGAGCGACTATCGGATGGCATTACTCTTCATCGTCATTGGAGCGGTCTTCGACTTCTTCGACGGTATGGTGGCGCGTATGCTGAACGTATCATCACCCATCGGCAAGGAACTTGACTCACTGGCTGACGATATCACCTTCGGGTTCGCCCCATCGGCGATTATCTTCAGCTTTCTCTGTTCCTTCCATAACCATCTGCTCTTTATTCCATTCCTCGCATTTATTATGGCAGCCTTCTCTGCCCTCCGTTTGGCGAAGTTTAACCTTGACGCGCGTCAGGCATTGGGATTCATCGGACTACCCACACCTGCCAACGCCCTTTTCTGGGGATCGCTCATCGTCGGCATTAACGACAACAACTTTACATTTGACGGTATGGAGTGGGTCATCCTGGCAGGAACATTCCTCAGCTGTTACCTGCTCATTGCCGAGATTCCCATGTTCGCGTTGAAGTTCAAGCACTGGGGGTGGAAGGGTAATGAGATCAAATACATCTTTATCTTTTCGTGCGTACCTATTTTATTTTTATTAGGCATTGCCGGCTTTGCCGTCATCATCGCCTGGTACGTCATTCTATCTGTCGCAACTAAACAATCTATTCTTAAGGCCTAATTGATATGATTAAATTCATTTTTGCCGCCATCTTCTTCGGCCTCATTGCCATCGCCATCATCGTTATGGTAGTCATCAACTTCATGTATAAAGGCGTGAAGAAAATCAGGGAAGAGGTAGAAGACAACTACTACCGCAACCAAAAGATCAAGGAACAGAAGGAGAAGAATCCCTTTGACACTGAATACTTTAAAGGCAGCAAGAGCGGACGGCGCCAGAGCCGTACACAGGCTCAATACGAGCAACGTCGTGAACAAGCTATGCGCGATAAGAACCCCTTTGGCGATGACTATTTCAAGGGGAAGCAGCAGGAGCCCAATCAGGAAAAGAAAGACACTGCCCGCAGAACGACTACGAGCAGTGGTGTAACGATTATCGACGACCGCGATACGGAGGACAAGCGTAAAATCTTTGACCACTCCGACGGTGAATACGTCGAGTTCGAAGAGGTATAACTTTCAATTATGTACGAGCGTACCTATCTGCTCGCCATCCATCACCTTTTTCAGATTGCCCACAACATCCATGTTGAAGACATAGATGGGGAGATTGTTGTCCTGGCACATGCAGACAGCTGAAAGGTCCATCACCTTCAGACCACGTGCCAAAACCTCCTTGTAAGTAATATCATCAAACTTAGTGGCCGTCGGATCCTTCTCCGGATCGGCAGTATAGATACCATCAACACGGGTACCCTTCAACATTACCTCAGCCTCAATCTCCACACCACGCAGGCTGGAGCCTGTGTCGGTGGTAAAATAGGGAGAGCCAGTGCCAGCAGAAAATATGCACACATAGCCCTGCTCTAGCGCCTCGATGGCCTTCCACTTCGTGTAGAACTCACCAATGGGCTCCATGCGGATAGCCGTCAGAACCTTGTTTTTCACACCCACTGCACCTAAGGCGCTGCTCAGTGCCAGCGAGTTGATGACAGTAGCACACATACCCATCTGGTCGCCTTTCACACGGTCGAAACCTTTCTGGCTTCCGCTCAGTCCGCGGAAGATATTTCCACCACCGATAACGATGCCGATCTCGACACCCATCTCACTGATTTCCTTGATCTGAGCCGCATACTCGCCCAGACGCTCAGGGTCGATACCGTAGCCCTGCTTGCCCATCAGGCTCTCGCCCGACAGCTTCAAAAGAATTCTCTTAAACCTTGCCATATCAATCAATATAAACAGTAAAAAAATCAACTAAACTACGAACTGCACTTCCTTAAAGGCATACCTACGCCGTTGGCCTGAATCATCAAGCAACAAGAGGTGTCCATCATCTTCCACATCCACAATCTCCGCCATGAACGCCCCATCCTTATCGGTATAGGGATGGAAGCCCTTACGACGATAAAGCATCTGCAGATACTGCTGCCTGACGTTCTGATAGAGACAATGCCCCAGACAGCACAGAATATCGTCGAGCAACTTCTGGCGGTCAGCTTCCTGTCCGGTAATCTGCCACAGCGACACAGGGTTGGGCGCATCGCTCTTAAATTCCTGTTGGTTCACGTTCAGACCGATACCAATAATACTGGCCTTGATGATGTCCCCCTGCAACTGGTTCTCAATCAAAATGCCACCAATCTTCCCATTGCGCCAATAGATGTCGTTGGGCCACTTGATGCTCAGGTCGCCGATATGCTGTCCGAGGGCTTCGCACACGGCCAACGACACAGCCATCGAGATATGGAACTGTCGCCGTGCAGAGATTCCATCCGGATGGATCAGCATTGAGAACGTCAGGTTCTTACCCCGCTCACTTTCCCAGGAGTTTGAGCCGCAGCCTCTGCCTGCCGTTTGGTAGTCGGCTACAACCACCATCTCCCCAAGCCCGTTTTCCCTAAGCCAACGGTTTGTAGAGTCAGTCTCGTCAATATGAATAATCTGAAAGTCCATAACTCGCTTGCAAAGATACAAAATATTCTGAGATAATCTGTGTAATCCTGGATTTTTTTGTACCTTTGCGCCATGATTACAGAAGAACAGCAGAAAAAAGACGAGTTCTATATGCAGCGTGCCCTCGACGAGGCACATATTGCATACGAAGCCGGTGAGATTCCCATCGGGGCAGTTGTTGTATGCAAGGACCGTATCTTGTCACGTGCCCACAACCTTACGGAAACGCTCTGCGATGTGACTGCCCATGCCGAGATGCAAGCTATCACGGCAGCAGCGAATACTCTTGGCGGGAAGTATCTGACGGAGTGTACGCTCTATGTTACTGTCGAGCCTTGTACGATGTGTGCCGGAGCCATCGGCTGGGCTCAGATACCACGCATCGTCTATGGCACAGCCGATGAGAAGCGGGGCTATCATGAGTATGCCCCAAGAGCCATGCATCCTAAGGCTACAGTCATCGGAGGAATCCTCGAAAATGAATGTAGGCAACTGATGCAGGACTTCTTCAAGTCAAAACGGTAAAAACACCTCCCATCCCTTTTGAACAATTGTCTAAGCCGTCTAAACCTCATCTCCATAAAGGCCTGAAAATGAGAGCGTACAGAGTACTCCGAAAAATTCTCGTGAGAATTTAGAGGTTTAGATAGACTAAACTCCGACTTTACCGCCTGCAAACTCCAAAATTCTCTCGAGAATTTTTCTGACACAATGATGCTCCCTAAAATATAATAAGGTGGAATCCGACACTTTAGACGCTTTAAACAGGTTGTATACTTACTATTTATTAAAAAACCACACCAAACTATTTACAACATGATGCAAATCAATGTTAAACGGTTGAAATGTTAAAAAATAATAGGGAATTGTATCTTTTTTATAAAATTATTCGTTTTTCAGAAAATTATGCAGTATTTTTGCAGACTGAATTGGATTTAAAGCCATAAAATCGTCATCTCCAGCGTGGAGAAATGACGTAGTGTAGGATTATTTACACATTATTTATATATATTATTAATCAAAATCAAAAGAGAGAGATTTATGAAAGAAAGACTAACGATGTTTATGATCAGCCTCTTCCTCTTTGCAGGAAGTGCGCTGGCACAGACAAAAGTGTCTGGTACCGTGCTCTCACAGGAAGACGGCCAGCCGATTATCGGCGCTGCAGTCAGAGTTGACGGCACAAGTACTGGTATGTTGACCGACGTGAACGGACGATTCAGCATCGCCCTTCCCGAAGGAAAGGACCAGCTTACGATTTCGTATCTGGGCTATGTGAGTAAGACCTTGAAGGCCAAGAACGGCATGCGCGTCTTCCTGCAGTCTGACGCTGCAGCCCTCGACGAGGTGATCGTGGTGGCCTACGGTACACAGAAGAAATCTTCATTCACCGGTTCTGCCGCTACTGTGAAGGGTGAGAAACTGGAGAAGATGCAGGTGTCTAACCTCGGTAAGGCCCTTGAAGGTGCTGCCGCTGGTGTGCAGATTACCTCTTCATCTGGTACGCCTGGTTCCGGAGCCAACATCCGTATCCGTGGTATTGGTTCAATTAGTGCTTCTCAGGAGCCTCTGATCGTGGTCGACGGTGTGCCTTATGAGGGTTCGCTGAACTCCATCCCCACACAGGATATCGAGTCGATGACCATTCTGAAGGACGCTGCCGCCAACTCTATGTACGGTGCACGTGGTTCTAACGGTGTGATCATGATTACCACCAAGACCGGTAAGACCGGCAAGGTGAACATCAACTTCGACGCCCGCTATGGTTTCAACACCCGTGGCGTTCCCACCTATGACATCATTACAGATGCTGGTGAATACTATGAGATGATGTACGAGTCATATCGTAACAGCCTCGTTGAGCAGATGGGTTACGGTGGTGCTAGTATCTACGCAGCCCAGCACCTGATCGACGGAAACTTGAAATACAATGCCTTCAAGGGTGTTGCCGACAATGAGCTGATCAACCCGATGACCGGTAAGCTGAATCCTAACGCCACACAGAAGAAATGGACCGACGACTGGTCTGAGGATCCATTTAAGAACGGTAGCCGTCAGGAGTACAATGTGAACTTCTCCGGAGGTTCTGAGACCACCAAGGCTTTCGCCTCTATAGGTTATCTGAAGGATGAAGGTTACATGGTTGGTTCTGGCTTTGATCGTTACAATGGTCGTGTGAAGGTTGACCAAACCATCGGCAAGTACATCCGTGTGGGTGGTAATATAGCTTACGCCCATACCGATTATAAGCGCTTCGGTCAAGAGTCTTCTAACTACTCGAACGTCTTCATGTTCACCCAGAGCATCGCCCCGATCTATCCTATCTATCTTTATAAGGAAGACGGCAGCCTCTGGCTCGACGATCAGGGTAGGTGCCAGTATGACTGGGGTACTGAATACACCCGTCCATATGCTTCTGAGCAGAACCCACTGGCAGCCGCTGAGTCAAGCATCCGCCGTACTGAGCGTGACAACGTCAGTTCTCGCGGTTACTTCGAGTGGACCTTCCTGAACGACTTTAAGTTCACCGCCAACGTGGCTTACGACGTATTCAATACATATTATAACTACTTCTACACGCCAGTCGGCGGTGATGCCAAGAATGTTGGTGGTCGCGGCTATAAGGAGTATTATCGCACTGGCGCTCTGAACGTTAACGAGCTGATTGACTGGAACCACACCTTCGCAGGTCTGCACAACGTGCACATCCTCCTCGGTCATGAGAACAAGAAAGACGACTTCAGATGGATGTATGGTCACATGACTCAGTTCTCTGACGTCAACAATCCTGAGTTCTCTAACGCTGCACAATATCAGGAGCTTGATTCTTACACTACAGAGTATGCCCTCGAGGGTTACTTCGTAAAGGGTGAGTACAACTACGCAGACAAGTACTATTTCACAGCCAGTATCCGTCGCGACGGTTCTTCTCGTTTCCACAAGGATAACCGCTGGGGTACGTTCTGGGCTATCGGTGGTTCTTGGCGTCTGAAGGAAGAGGCCTTCCTGAAGGATGTGGACTGGCTGAACAACCTGAAGGTAAAGGTGAGTTACGGTACTCAGGGTAACGACCACCTGCTCGATGCTGACGGCAATGATATCATTCACGTTTACAGCGACCTCTACGAGGTGAACCGTGTTGACGGCTCTGCTGCATTCAGCAAGTGGCTGCGCGGTAATCCCGACCTGACATGGGAGAAGAGCCGCAACTTCAACGCCGGTTTCGAGGCTACACTTTGGAACCGTCTGAACATCGGCTTCGACTTCTTCATCAAGGAGACTCGCGACATGCTCTACCAGAGCCCGCTCGCTAAGTCTGAGGGTAACCCCAGCTATATCTGGAAGAACGAGATGAACATGAAGAACACCGGTATCGAGCTTGAGATCAGCGGTGACATCATCAAGACGAAGGACATCGTCTGGAATGCATCTCTGAACCTGACCCACTACAAGAACGAGCTGACCCGTCTGCCCGACTCAAAGCCTGCCGACGAATTCCCCAACGGCTATCAGGCTGGTCGCTACTGGCGTAAGCTCGGTGGCAGCCTCTATGACTGGTACCGCTATGAGTATGTAGGCGTTGATCCTACCAATGGTCTGCCTCAATATAATAAGTACGTCTACAAGACCGACGAGAATGGCAAGTATGTTCGCGACGAGAATGGTGACGAGATTATCGAAGAGGTGAAGATTGTCAACAAGACATCCGATGCTACACTGCGCCAGACCGGAAAGTCGGCTATTCCTGACCTGGTCGGTGGTTTCTCAACCACTCTGACAGCTTACGGTGTAGACCTGAGCATCGCCACAGCCTTCCAGCTTGGCGGATGGGTTCTGGATCAGAACTATGCCAACCTGATGAATTCCGGTGACAATGGTGAGAACTTCCACAAGGATATGTTCAACCGCTGGACTCCCGCCCACACCGACACTGACATCCCCGCACTGAACTTCGGTAACCAGAATGCCGGTATCGATTCTACTTCCGACTATTTCCTGGTGAAGGGTAACTACTTCAGCCTGCGCAACATAACACTGGGCTACACCTTCCCAAAGAAAGTGCTTGCATCTACAGGTATTACCAACCTGCGCATTTACCTGACTGGCGACAATATCTGGTTCAAGTCAGTACGTAAGGGCTTTGACCCACGTTACAGCTTTAATGGATACAATGATATTGCCAGCTATTCAGCTCTTAGCTCTTATTCAGTTGGTCTCAATCTGCAGTTCTAATTCAACAATATAAAAACAAGAAGTAATATGAAAGTATTAAAATATATGTCAATGGGTCTGCTGGCACTGGCACTTGGCTCGTGCAGCAGCGACTATCTTGATACGGAATACACACGCCACCTTGACGCCCAGGCTGCCGGTGAGGCTGCCGGACGCAATCCGGACGTATTCCTCAATGGTATTTGGTCTTGGCAGGTAGAGTACACTACCAATCACGACACTTTCGGTCTGATGTCTGTATTACTCGCCAAGGACATGATGAGCGAGGACATCGCTGTCAGTGCCTTCCACTGGTTCTGCTATGACTATGACTTCGACAACCGCGAGTTCAACTACCGTCGTACCAATCAGGACTGGGAGTTGTTCTACACCGATATCGCAAAGGCTAACGATATCATCAGTTCTTTCCCAGAGGGTGCCTCTACTGCTGGTGAGAAGGCTCTGTTGGGTGAGGCACTTGCTATCCGTGGTATGGCTTACACCTACCTGCCCCAGATTTACCAGACCTACATGAATCAGGACGGTTCCATCAACCGCTCGGCTCCTGGTGTGCCCATCATCCTGACATCAGCTGACGGTTACTCTCTTGACGAGCTCGATGCTCTGAAGGGTCGTAACACCGTAGGCGATGTGCTGGATCAGGCCGAGAAGGATCTGACGGCTGCAGTGGATAACCTGTCGGCTGCCAACTATACGCGTCCGTCTAAGAACTATGTCGACCTCAGTGTCGCTCAGGGTCTGCTGGCACGCTACTATCTGCTTACCCAGCAGTGGGACAAGGCCGCCAGCACTGCCAATGCCGCCCGCCAGGGCTATGCCCAGCGCGGCAATGCCGAGTTGCACGACGGTTTCATGTCATTGAACACCAACGACGTGATGTGGGGCTTCATCCACACTCCTGAGACAGAGACAACCTACGCCTCTTATTTCTCTCACATCTCCAACCTGGCTCCCGGCTATGCAGGTATGAACTACTGCGCCAAGTTGATCGACGCTCGTCTGTACAGCCAGATTGCCGACGACGACTATCGTAAGACTCTGTTCAATGATGCAGAGGGCGATGCTACCCAGCCTACCAGCGGTGCACGTCTGCCTTATGCCAACCTGAAGTTCGGTAGCACTGGCGACTGGTGCATGCACTACATCTATATGCGTGCTGCCGAGATGGTGCTCATCGAGGCTGAGGCACTGGCACGTCAGGGACAGAATGCTCAGGCTGCCACAGTACTTGGAGAGTTGATGAAGAACCGTCAGCCCAGCTGGAGCCAGTCAACCGTTTCTGTTGATGACATCCTGCTGCAGCGCCGCATCGAACTCTGGGGCGAGGGTTTCGCATACTTCGACCTGAAACGTAACAACCGTGGTATCGACCGTAACTACGAAGGTAGCAACCACCTGGCTGGTTACCTGCACACCATTCCCGCCTTCGACGTACGCTGGACCTATCAGATTCCGCAGACTGAGATGCAGGAGAACTCTCATATCCAGGATAGTGAGCAGAACCCATAATAATATAAATGTATAGGAGATTAAGAATTATGAAGAATATATTTAAATTGATGATTCCATGCATGGCTTTTGCTTTCTCACTGACGAGTTGCGACAAGACCATGGATGACAAGGCAACCATCGATGCCCAGTATGAGAAGGCCTCTTCTGCAACCATTTCACTGGGTAGCGTTTCCGCTGTCGACTTCCAGACCATCACTGCTTCGGCTAATGTAGGTTCAGAGTCGGAAGTGATCGAAGAGGGTATTCAGCTTTGCGCAAGCGCTGACTTCGCTAAGGGCATTACCTCTATTCCCAATGATACCGTAGTATCATCGTTCTCTATCGACTTTGCCGGTCTGGCAGAGCAGACAACCTATTATGTCCGTGCATACGCCATGACCCGTACTGCAGGTCTGATTGTGACCGAGCCCCAGTCGGTGACCACACCGAAGGCTCCAATCTTCCCGCTTGACGGAACATACACTGTTACTGAGTGGGATGTGGAAGACGACCATGTGACCTGGACGCCTGCTGCTGAGACTTACGAGATGACCATCACCTTCGACGAGGCTGATCCCACCATCGTGAACATCACCAACATCTGGGGTGGCGGTATGACCGTTCAGGGTCAGTACGACGCTGAAACTGGCATCATCACCGTTCCTAACATGCAGGTGATTTATGTACACAACACCTATGGTGATGTATGGCTCCGTGGTATTGATCTCGATGAGGGCGTATATACTGACTGCGTTTACTTCCAGTTCACCGCTTTGGGTGGAAAGATGGAGAGTACGTCAATGGCAGCTCAGTGTGGTGCAGGTGACTTCGGTTACTTCTACCTGACAATGGAACATCAGTAAGATGATAAGACACAGGATATTATTGATATCCTCCCTCTTCCTGCTTGCAGGAATAAGCACATCTCTCGCCGGTGAACGCACCGAGCGAGAGATGCTCTCTATAGCCCAAGCAAAACTACAGGGGAAGGGAGCGCAGACCAGGTCGGCGCTGGATATCACCAAACTGGCAGAAGAACGCCTGTATTGTGTCTATGGTAACGACACTCAGGGTTTTGTCATTGTCAGCCGTAATGATGACTGTACACCGATTATCGGATACTCCGACAGGCCTTATCATGCTGACAACCTGCCATGTGGCTTGAAGTGGTGGCTGCAGACCGTCTCTCACAATATTGAGCAAGGTGTTGACGGACGTCATGCCGCCACGCGTGAAATCGCATTCACTGAGGTGGCCCCGTTTGTCAAGACCCAATGGGGACAGGGAGCACCCTATAACCTCCTGACCCCAGAACTGAACGGTAAGCACACCCCGACGGGATGTGTGGCTACAGCTATGGCACAAGTCATGAAGTATTACAACTACCCTGCCCAGGGTAAAGGTAAAGGCTATTATACAACCACTGAGAACTCCACCCGTGTTACGGAGCAGATCAAGGGTGAGTACCAATGGGGCCTGATGATGGACAAGTACAATGCCTCGGCGACCGACGAGCAGAAACTGGCTGTTGCGACCCTGATGAAGGATGCCGGTCTGTCCACTAATATGACCTACGGTTCAGGTGGTAGTGCTGCCTCAGAAATTGTCGCAGCCCACGGTATGGCCTACAATTTCCGCTACGACTCCCTCGCCCTCAAGGCTTATGAGCGCGACTTCTTTGATCGCACCGAGTGGTTAGAGACTGTCTATTCGCAGCTGGAGGCCAAAAAGCCACTGCTCTATGTGGGTGCTTCCGGTACTAACGGTCACGCTTTTATCCTTGACGGTATCGACAGCGACGGACTGGTGCATGTCAACTGGGGATGGAACGGCGATGAGGACGGATTCTACAACATCGACCTTCTGAACCCAGAAAAGTACGCATACTCTACACAACAGGGAATGGTCTTCGACTTCAAGTGCCAGGAAGAACCCGATTCAGACGAAGAATACTATTCTTTATGGTATGCTTATGATGCACCTTATGACATGTCTCTGAACGGTAAGATCCTCAAAGTAAAACATGACGGTATTTATAATTTCCATTTCCTTTACTTTGTCGGCGACATCGTCGTATATGCCCAGCCCAGAAATGGCGACAAAACGGAAGGGAAAGCGGTTCGCCTCAGTTCGTCCACAAATATCTATACAACATACTATGGTTTGACAGCAAACGAGAATTCTGTCTTCCTGACCAGTATCCCCTCTGGTGACTATCTGCTCTATATAGCGACCAAATCCATATTAGAGAAGGACTACCAGCCAGTCAGATGCCCTGGAGGGCCTATCTGTTATGAGTTGACTGTCGACGAAGATGGTAAACTGACACTCTCTGACAAGCCTAAATATCTGTCGGAATACGATACATCGACTGCCATTCAATCGGTGTCAGTCAACGGTAGGCAGAAGTCTGGTCGGATCTATGACCTGCTAGGACGTAAGGTGAGCACTTCTGAAAACACCATACCCCACGGCATCTATATCATAGACGGCAATAAGGTCATCAAATAATTAAAATGAGAGGCAACCCGACGGCTGCCTCTCATTTTATTGATATTCTCAAGTCTTATTTCACCAGAATCACAAGATACTTACTTGTAGACCAGAAGGTCTGCGGATCAGTGATGCGGAGGACATACTGCTTCTTTGCATCGCGCTGCAGAGTGTAGCTACCGGCAGGGTGATTGGTCAGAATCTCTGCAGATGAACTGTAGAGCTTAATTTCCTTGTCTATACGGATATCGATCTTCGTGAAGTATTCCTTGTTGAAGTTAGATTGCAACACCTCACCACGGTCGAGGATTTTCTGCTCCTTCAGCTCCTTCTTCGTACCAAAGACGAACCATGCTGAATTGAGAGCCTTATCCTGAGTGGAGATGGTCTGGGCCTTCTGTGTGTTGTCTTCAGTCAGGGTCGTCACATTCTGATTCAGGCCGGCCACCTGCTCATCGAGTTCTGAAATGTGAATGTCTTTCAGGTCGAGTTCCTCACGCAGAGCCTGCAGTTGTTTGTCCTTCACGGCCATCTGCTCCGTCAGGTTATCAATAATCTTCTTCAGTTGATCACCCTTCACAGTGCTCTCACGGACCTGCTGCTTCAGTTTGTTGATCAGTTCCTTGTTCTGCTTCATCACGCTCTGGATAAACTGTACGTTCTCCTTGATGCGCTGAGAAGTGTTGGTTCCCTCACCCTCCTTGGCCAGCGTCACACGATTCTGAGCCTCTGTAATCTCACGGAAGCCCTCTTCAATGTCGCTGAGGGTGGTCATCATGTCGTTAAGCTCATTGTCCTTCTGGGCAATGATCTGCTCTAAAGAGTCACGCTGCATGAGTGCAGCCTGCTCTGCTTTCTTCACGCCGTCGTTGCAACTTGCAACCATTAGGCCACCTAAGGCCAGTACAATCAGTTTCTTCATAATTATTGAGTTTTAAAATCTTTAGAATGTTCTCCTGCAAGGATTATCACAATCTCGCCTTTCGGCTCATGCGCCGTGAAATGAGTAATCACCTCGTCTAGACTGCCCCTGATGCTCTCCTCGTGAACTTTGGAAATCTCCCGACAGACACTCACCTGACGGTCATCGCCAAATGTCTCCGCAAACTGCTGAAGCGTCTTCACAAGTCTATATGGTGATTCGTAGAAAATCATCGTGCGCTGTTCGGTCTGAAGCGATTCCAAACGAGTCTTACGTCCTTTCTTCTGGGGTAGAAAGCCCTCAAAGACAAAACGGTCGCAAGGCAGTCCGCTCGAAACCAATGCCGGGACGAAGGCCGTAGCACCAGGCAGGCACTGCACCTCTACCCCAGCCTTCACCGCTTCCCTGACGAGGAAAAAGCCGGGATCGCTAATGCCTGGGGTGCCTGCGTCACTAATGAGTGCCACGTTCTCTCCAGCCAACAGACGGCCTACGACGGCAGCTGACGTACCATGCTCGTTGAACTTATGATGCGATATGAGGGAATTATGGATATCGAAATGCTTCAACAGGATGCCCGATGTACGGGTATCTTCGGCAAGGATGAGGTCGACCTCTTTCAGAAGGCGGATGGCACGCAATGTCATGTCCTCCAAATTGCCTACTGGCGTTGGAACAATATACAATATGCCCATTTCGGGGGACAAATTTAGCGTAAAATATCAGAATAGACAAAAAAAGAGGCAAAAACTTTGCAAATTTTAAAATCATTTGGTAATTTTGTACCCATGATGACAGAAAACATGACAGGAGAGGCACGCCGTCAGGGAAGAATCGAAGTGGTGTGCGGTTCAATGTTCTCGGGCAAGACGGAGGAACTGATCCGCCGTCTGCGCCGTGCACAGTTTGCCAAACAGAAAGTGGAGATTTTCAAACCCGCCATCGATATCAGGTACTCCGAGGAGGATGTCGTCAGCCACGACCAGAAGCATATCATGTCCACTCCCATCGACACCTCGGCGAGCATCCTGCTACTCTCCTCTGACTGCGACGTGGTAGGAATCGATGAAGCACAGTTTTTCGACATGGGATTGGTAGAGGTATGCAACGAACTGGCCAATCGCGGTATCCGTGTGATAATAGCCGGACTCGACATGGACTACAAAGGTGTACCCTTCGGCCCCATGCCAGGCCTCTGCGCCATTGCTGATGATGTGACGAAAGTACACGCCATCTGCGTCAAGTGTGGTAATCTGGCCTACGTCAGTCACCGCACGGTAGAAGGCTCCCAACGGGTTCTGCTTGGTGAGACTCAGGAGTACGAACCTCTCTGCCGTGAATGCTATCAAAAGGCGATTGCAGAGGAGAAAGCGAAGCAAAATACGCCTACAGAGGAAAAATCCTTGCAATAAATTTGGCAGATTCAAAAAATATGCCTACCTTTGCACCCGCTTTCGAAAGATTGCAAATAAGGTCGATCCGTTAGCTCAGTCGGTAGAGCACAACACTTTTAATGTTGGGGTCTTGGGTTCGAGCCCCAAACGGATCACTGAAGAAAACCCGCAAGAAGTTGAATATCAACGACTTGCGGATTTTTCACTTCTTCAATTGCACCACATTTGCACCACTAAGGCATATGGACAGGGGCTTTAGCTGTTAAATAGTTCTGCCCTTTATTCGCCCTTTTCTTCGCCCTTTCATTTATCCTGAGAATCAAGAAGTTACATTAAAATAAGCCCTCCAAAAGTTTCATTTCTAACGTTTTCTTCGCCCTTTTCTTCGCCCTTTGTTATGCCCTTTCGTTCTCAGTTACTCATTTGGTGCTTCATCTGGAGTATCACCTAACAAATAATACATATAGTTTCTCAGACCTTGCGTCTTTATCTTTCCCTCATCTCGCAGTTCATCAAGAATCCTTCTTAACTGTTTATTTGAAAGATGGCTGCCTACGATTTTGTCTATATCAGCTCTCTTTGCCTTGCCATACTTCTTCAAGAATGGTTTTATAACAGCCCAAACTTGATCAATGTCCCAGTCTGTAGCCAACGAATATGCTGCCATATCTCCTGCTAACTCGTAATAACGGCGAGGCAAGATATAATAGATGGCGTTAGTCTTTCCGTGCTTCTCCAAGAATCCCATTTGCTCCAGTTTCTGGGCAATCTGCTTATTTTTGGGAACTTTTTTGCCGTCACGGACTTCGCAAAGTGCCATCACGTCAAAGACCGTCAGTCTCTTATCCTCGGGCAACGACTGCTGTATGCTTTGCACGTAAATGGCAAAAGCCTTGTCTTTTACAATGGCAGAGAATGTGACGGATACGTTGAAATCGTCGCTTTCCGTATAGTCTGGCTCTGACTTACCTTCCGATAGCGTGTTCAGGAATATCTTGTCCATACCTTGTCCTGAACGCTCTACGATACCAGTTTTTGCTAATATGTCTGCCAGGAGTCTGTTGCGGGGCATACTTGGAGTAGTCAGCAGATTATCAACCGTTACACCTTTTGGGAACCCTCCTGCATTGATAACCGTCAATTTCGTCGGGTACTGCTTGACAATGATTTCGCTGTTTACCCGATAATTGCGATGGGCAAAAGCATTATTAGCCACTTCTCTGATTACGTCCTCATTAAAGAATGGTATTCCAAAGATATAAGCACCCTCTCTTATGGGTACAGAGCCGTTGCGCAGGTTGATGGCATCCCAGAGCTTGTCAATCAGGATAAAAAATGGCTGACCAAGCTGCATCCGATTATCGAAATGAATCTGAGGTTCTGTGTTGCGATACTCCAACATAACCTTGGCTTGCGGGAACATCTTATTAATAAATGCCTCCTTACCAACGAGCAGAACAGCAGCATTAGTAATCTTTTCCCCAACGATAAGGTGTAAGTCGCTCAAAGCCTGCCTGTCGTCTAATGAGACAAAAGATGGATTCTCCTGCTTCTTGGCATATTTCTCCTTCATCACTTTGATGGCTTCCGGGTCAAGATCCTCAAAGGCTGCATCATCGCAGAACTGCTCAGAGAAGTCCGGTTCCTGCTCTTGTATGATAGAGAGGTAGGTTTTATCGTCCATTGGCAGCAGATCCTCGCCAACTCGCATCAGGGGTACATCCTCAAACTTAAAGACCTTGCCCACTGGTCTTGACGGGACTTCGATAACGACCACACGACCAGTCCTGTTTGCTTCGTCCTCAAACAACTCATACACTTCAGGCCTAATGCCTGCGTCACGGTAGATGTTACTCTCCAAGTCGCCAAGAGAATTCTCGTTTTGCTTTGTGCCAATTACTTGATGAGGAAAGCTGTCGTGCATACCAATAACCATCCTGCCACCACCCTCGTTACAAAGTGCAGTGACATAGCCTAGGATGCACTTCCGTCGGTCTTTAGGTTTCTCTTTGCCAGCACCATTATAAGACACGTTACCGTATTCACCCTTCTTGAACTCAACATGGTCTTCCGACTCACGCATCTGTTGCAACTGTGCTATCGTATATCTCTTCATTACCATTACAATTTTGGATGCAAAGGTACAAAAGTTTAGCGAAAAAATGGCACTTTCGACTATTTTTCGGTTTAAAGTGGTTAATAACTATTTCATAAACCACAATTTTACATCATAATTGAGTTCATAAGATGAAGAGCACTATAGACCTATTTTGTTTGACTATATTTACAATATTTTACTGAGATATTGCGTTTGTCCAAAATGAGCAACCTTTTGTCTGATTTGTTCTTTTTAGGGTAAAAAATAGTCTTTAACTTTGCGGCAGAATTTATTTTTAAACCTATAATATATGGAGTTCAAATCAAAAAAAGCATTGATGCGCTCATGGTGCCTGATGTTCTTGTTGATGTTCCTTCCAGCAACAGTTCTGGCTCAGAATGCCAAGAAGGTAATGGGAACGGTCGTTGACGAGACTGGTGAGGCTCTGATTGGTGCAACAGTCACCGAATCAGGTAGCGCAAAAGGAGTGATTACGGACTTTGATGGAAATTTCTCTCTAGATGTAACTAGTGGGGCAAAATCCATTCAGGTGTCGTATGTTGGTTACAAAACGAAGACCGTCAATATTCCTGTTGCAGGAAAACTGACCATTCGTATGGAACCCGATGAAACCATGTTGCAGGAGACGGTGGTCATCGGCTATGGTGTGCAACGTAAGAGTGACCTGACAGGTTCCGTCTCAAACGTGAGCAGTAAGGACTTCAATCAGGGAGTCATCAACTCGCCAGAACAGCTGATTAATGGTAAGGTGAGTGGTGTACAAATCGTGAATGGAGGCGGTTCGCCATCGGCAGGTAGCACTATCCGTATTCGTGGAGGTGCTTCGCTGAATGCCTCCAATGACCCGCTGATTGTACTTGACGGTGTTCCCATGGAAGTGGGTGGCAGTGTCAGTGGTAGCGGAAACTTCCTGAGTTTGATTAATCCGAACGACATTGAGAGCATGACCATCCTGAAGGATGCATCTTCTACTGCTATCTATGGTTCGCGCGCGTCTAATGGTGTCATCATCATTACGACCAAAAAAGGAACTGACTCAAATAGGCCCAGAATCAGTTTCTCGACAACCAATTCGCTACAGACTCGTACAAAGACTGCGGATATGATTAGTCGTAATGATATGTATAATTTGGTGAACACATACGGAACAGACCGTCAGAAGTCGCTACTTAATGACAATGTGAATACCGACTGGAATGACGAAATATTCCGAACAGCTTTTGGAACAGACAATAACCTAGGCATCTCAGGCAAAATATCCAATTTCCTACCCTATCGCCTGTCTTTTGGATATAGCAATCAGAATGGTATTCTGAAAACAGATAATATGAAACGTTATACAGGTAGCCTTTCACTGACTCCTACATTGTTTGACAACCATCTGAAACTGAACATCAACCTGAAAGGTACATACAGCGACACCCGTTTTGCCAATACGAATGCCATTTGGGGCGGTGCTACTCACAATCCCTGTTCTCCTATTTATTCCGGAACTGATGCCTTCCTTGGCTATTATGAAGCAGCCGATGCCAATGGCGTACCTATTACTGGTGCTACTGGCAACCCTGTAGGATTACTGAACAACTACAGTTCGACAAGTGACGTATATCGCGTGGTTGGCAGCTTCGATGCAGACTATAGCATGCACTTCCTGCCTGACCTGCATGCCCACCTTACATTAGGTTATGACTACTCAAAGGGCGAAGGCAAGATTTACGTACCCAAAGAGGCATATCAGTACTATAATACAGGTGGACGTAACTATACCTATGGTCCGCAGAAGAACAATAACCGTCTGTTGACCTTCTACCTTAATTATAGTAAGTATATCGAGAGTATCAAGAGTAATATTGAGGTAACGGCAGGTTACGACTACCAGTTCTGGAAGTACACCAATGCTGCTTACCTGGAGTTGAACGACATGACACCCGCAGAACAGCAGGCTGCATCGGCAGCTGATGACCAGCGCCATGTACTGCTTTCTTACTACGGACGTCTGAACTATAGCTATGACGGCAAGTATCTGCTGTCTGCCAGCATCCGCCGGGATGGTTCCTCACGTTTCAGCGAGGACAACCGTTGGGGTGCATTCCCCTCTGTAGCCTTGGGCTGGAGAGTGTCAGAGGAAGGTTTCTTCAAGAGTCTGAAGCCTGCCTTCAGCAACTTGAAGCTTCGTGCCAGCTATGGTATAACAGGCCAGCAGGACGGTATTGCCAACTATAGCTACCTTCCATTATATACGGAAAGCCAGAGCGGTGCCTACTATATGTTCGGTGGCACGCCCATCCACACCTATCGCCCCTCTGCCTATAACAGCGACCTGAAGTGGGAGACCACCAAGGCATGGAACTTCGGATTTGACTTCGGAATTCTCGGTGACAGAGTGACAGGTTCGTTCGACTACTACAACCGCAAGACAGAGGATCTTCTGGCAACTGTTCCCGTAGCAGCAGGAACTAACTTCAACAAGCAGATGCTGAGTAATGTAGGTAACATCAAGAGCAACGGCTTTGAGATGTCTATCAGCGCAACTCCTATACAGACTAAAGAATGGGAGTGGAACGTAAGTGCCAATGCCACCTATCAGGAAACAGAGATTACCAACCTCCGTTTGAATGACCTGGCAGAATCACCCAACACCCCAGCAGGTGCCATCGAGTCACACTATGTACAGGTGCTGTCAGAGGGCTATGCACCTTACAGCTACTACGTATATAAGCAGATCTACGATGAAAAGGGTATGCCCATCGAGGGCCTGTATGCAGACCTTAATGGTGATGGCGTGGTCGATTCCAATGACCTTTACCACTATCATTCTCCTGCCCCCGACTGGATTTTCGGTTTCTCCACCTCTCTACGTTGGAAGAAACTGACGCTAAGCACCTCACTCCGTGCTAACGTGGGCAACTACCTCTACAATGGAATGGCTATGAATACAGGCGCATGGGAAACCATGTCATACAACGACTATCAGCTGAACCGCTTGAACAGCAGTTACATGACAACCCGTTTCCAGAAACGCCAGCATGAAAGCGACCACTATGTGGAGAACGCCTCATTCCTGAAGATGGACAACATCCAGCTCTCTTATAACTTCGGACAGGTGTGCAAGTGGTTCTCACTGAATGCCTCGCTGATGGTACAGAATGTCTTTACGATAACCAACTACAAAGGCGTAGATCCTGAGAATCAGGGCGGTATCGACATGACCGTCTATCCTCGTCCAAAAATCTATTCACTCACCGTTGGACTTGATTTCTAAACAAATGACCCATATGAAAAAGATATATATGATACTGTTTGCCGCCTGCGGACTGATGGCATGCACAGGCGACCTGGACCAGCAACCCCAGACCGACAGCCAGACAACTGCAGATGTGGTCTATGGCTCTGAGCAGGGATATAAGATGGCTTTGGCCAAGCTGTATGCCTCATACGTCATCGTAGGCCAGGAACAGGGAGGCGGCAATGCCGATATTTCGAGCAACAACGGCCATGATTTCCTGCGCGGTTATTTCAACCTTCAGGAGTGCCCCACTGACGAGGTAGCCGGTACATGGCTGTCTGGTGATAAGATTGAGGGACTTACCTATATGACCTGGGATGCCAATGACCCCTGGATTGCCGATACCTATTATCGTGCCTATTATACCATTGCACTCTGCAATGAATTCTTGAGTCATGCAACGGAAAGTGCTACATCCGGCAATGCCAACCTCACGGCATATCGTGCGGAAGCCCGTTTCCTTCGTGCTTTGGCATACTATTATGTTCTCGACCTGTTCGGACAAGGTCCGTTCGTTGATGAGACGATGGGAGTAGGTGCTTATACCCCCGAACGCTATAGCAACACCCAGTTATTCAACTTTGTTGAAAGCGAACTGAAAGATGTTGCCTCAAACGGTTTGTTAGCTCCTAATGCAGTTGAATACGGTCGTGCCTCTCAGGCAGCAGCCTGGGCACTGCTTGCAAAGCTGTACCTCAATGCAGAGGTTTACAATGCAGGTAATCACTATACGGACTGTATCACCTACTGCAAGCAGATTATGAATGCAGGCTATTCACTGGAGTCAGACTACAGCAAGCTGTTCAATGCCGACAATGACAAGAGAACCAATGAGATTATCTTCCCGTTTGTCGTGGATGCAGTGAACACAGTTACTTGGGGTGCTACTACCTATATTGTCTGTGGCGAGTGCGGAAACTCCAGTTCTCAGGATCCTGCCAAATATGGCCTGACAGGCGGTTGGGGCATGTTCCGTGTCCGTGGTGAGCTGCCTGAGTTGTTCTCTGGCAACGAAGCTGGCGACTGCCGCTATATGTTCTATACAGACGGTCAGGAGCAGTGGCTGACAAAGGCCATTGACGACCAGAGTCAAGGCTACTTCGGAGAGAAGTTCTCCAACCTGACAGATGCCGGAGAGGCTGCTTCCAATACGGGTGCCGTCGGAGCCGATATCGATTATCCCGTTTTCCGTCTGGCAGATGTCTATCTGATGCTTGCGGAGAGTGTGCTCCGCGGTGGTAATGGTTCCAGCCGTGATGAAGCTTTGCAGGTGGTGAACAAGTTACGTGAGCGTGCCTTTGGAAACACTGATGGTAATATCAACGAGGCACAGCTGACTCTTCAGTTCATCCTCGATGAGCGTGCCCGCGAACTCTATTGGGAGAGCTGCCGCCGTACTGACCTGATCCGTTATGGTCAGTTCACGGGTGGTTCCTATAAGTGGCAGTGGAAAGGTGGCGTGGTTGACGGTCGCTCTACGGAGAGCAAGTACAATGTCTATCCGATTCCTACCGCAGAGCTGTCCGCTAATCCAAATCTGAAGAACGAAAATTATTGATAAGCGTATGAAACAGATGAAATATATCCTTGTGTCGCTTATGGCTGCCATGACCCTGACAGCCTGCGACAGAGACGGCGATACCATCACCACCAGTGGTGCACAGCCCGTAGTACTCAGTGGTTCTGGTGATGTCGTTATCAACAAAGACTACGCCAGCGGACTTGCCCTGACGCTGAACTGGACAGACAATAGCCGTCTGACAACCAATGACGAACGTGTGCAGACTCCTATCGGAACGACAGTCAACACGCTCCAGTTCGCTAATACGAACTCATTCGATGCTCCTATTGAGATTCTGACTGAGGCAGGCACGACCTCTATGCAGTTCACAGCCGAGAGTCTGAACTCACTCGTGGGACGTGTAGGTCTGGAGAGTGATATTGCTTCCACCTTATATATACGTATGCGTTCAGTACTGGCTAACAACGTTGAACCTCAGTATAGTAATGTTTATCAGATTCAAGTGACGCCGTATAGCATCGACATGACACTTGGCTTCGTACTCGATGCAAGTCGAAATGATACAGGTAATACCCTAGCATCTCCGAATTCCGATGGAATCTACAGCGGATTCCTTGGTGTAGGCGGTTGGTACAACTGGTGGTTACAGGAAGGCAACGGTGTTCTGTGGGGCAATATCGGTGATGATGGCGGTGGTAAACCTTTCGTCATCAGCAGCAATGACCAGCACTGGAACTTCTGGTATCCGGGACAGTCGGGCTGTTACTATACTATTGTCAATACAGTCCGTCAGGAGTGGTCGGCTCTCTATATCCCGTCGCTGACAGTCAGCGGTGACATAACTGGCGAGATGACCTACGACCGCAAGGCAAACAAGTGGACACTTGCCTATCAGGCCTCTCAGGCTGGTTCTGTTACTATCCAAATAGCAGGCACTGGTAAGCAATACAACTATGCCACTGGTACGGATGATGCAGCTGCCATTGACACACCTGTTGCATTCGGTAATGAGAATGGGGAACTGACCTTTGGTGAGACAGCATCGAATATCACGGTGAACATTCCATCTGCAGGGGATGTGACCTTGTCCCTTGATCTTTCCAATCCAAAGGAATGGAAGTGTGAGGTATCGGAAGGTAGTGAGACACCTACGGAAATACCACAAATCCTCTATATCCTTGGTAATGACGATACATGGAACTTCGATCAGTATTTGACACTTTATGACGAGGACAATCTCTGTTATGCTGCTGCGGTTAACTTCAACTGTTCATGGGGTTATTACTTCTCTCAGGCTAAAGATGACTGGACACACGTCAATCAGGATCCCAGCACCACAGAGTGGAAATTAATAATCGGTGGTACGGATGATAATAACATCCAGGCACCAGGCAAGGGACTTTATGTAACTATTGCCTCTCTTGGTTGGATGTCTTATTGGTATGGCATGAATGATCCTATCACACAAGTATCCTATACGGGCTTCAATGACGACTGGAATCTCACGGACATGACAGCAGTAGAAGGACAGCCTGGTGTTTATATCGCTCAGGTGACCGCTACGGGTGATACCCCTTGGGGGGCACAGATCTTGCTCAATGGCTCTTGGGACTATTGGTTCGGAACCTGTAGTGATGGTTCTCTGCGTTGGACTAAGAAGAACGACGGCAATCCTGTTGGCTGGGAGGCAGGCAAGACCTACACCCTCATGGTTGACCTGTGTAAGTGTACCTATTCATTAACGGAATAAAACGATAGAAGATTATGATTCGAAAATATTTTGGGATAATAGTATCTTTGGTGACTCTCTCTTGTGTGCAGGCTTCCTGCACACAGGAAAGTCCCATCACAAACCCGCGTCAAGCTGAAAATACTATAGAAATAGAACGTGGCACGTTTGCTAAAGGGGCTGATGTAAGCTGGCTCACACAGATGGAAAGTGAAGGTTATACCTTTACAAATAAAGCAGGGGTTGTCACGGAGTGTATGAAACTACTGAAAGAAGATTGTGATGTGAATTCTATCCGTCTGCGTGTTTGGGTAAACCCTGCCGAAGGATGGAACAACATCAATGATGTACTGGTTAAGGCACGTCGTGCCAACGCACTTGGGCTTAGACTGATGATAGACTTCCATTTCAGCGACACTTGGGCAGATCCTGGTCATCAAAATATTCCTGCTGCTTGGGCAGAGTATTCACTTGGCGAGGCAAAGGCCGCTGTTGCATCCCACGTCACAGAGATGTTATCGCTGCTGAAACAGTATGACATCGAACCTGAGTGGGTGCAGATAGGCAACGAGACCCGCTGGGGTATGATGTGGCCATTGGGTAATCTGGACAACGGAAGCAATTTTGCGGAGTTGGTGACTGCCGGATACGATACCGTGAAAGCCATCTTCTCAGATGCCAAGGTCATCGTACATTTGGATAGCGGTGACAACCTCTGGTATTACACCAATATCTTCGACAACCTGAAAGCCAATGGCGGAAAGTTCGATATGATAGGCATGTCTCTTTATCCAGAGGAGGATACCTGGGTTTCAATGGTGGATGCCTGTGTCAACAACATTAACTCACTCTATCAGAAGTACGCTGTACCAGTAATGGTTTGCGAGATAGGTATGGACTATAATCTGGCAGAAAAGTGCCGTGACTGTATTGCATCACTAATCAGCAAAGGACAGGCCACTGGTCATTTGGAAGGAATCTTCTATTGGGAACCACAGGCACCAGCTGGCTATAATGGAGGCTATAGTAAAGGATGCTTTGAAAATGGCATGCCAACAGTTGCTTTAGATGCATATAAATAATTATATTAGTTAGTAACATTTTAAGAACTTTTAAAATTTGAAGTTATGCAACAAAATAAACAGATGGTTCAAGATGTACGTAACCAGTTCAAAACAAAATTCAGTGATGTAGAGGGTAACGTCTATGCAGCACCAGGTCGTATCAATCTGATTGGTGAGCATACCGACTACAACGGTGGCTACGTGTTTCCAGGTGCAGTAGATAAGGGGATGGTTGCAGAAATCAAGCCCAACGGTACTGACAAGGTGAGGGCTTTTGCCATTGACCTGAATGAAGATGTAGCGTTCAATATTAATGATGCGGAAGGTCCCAAGCAAAGTTGGGCACGCTATATCTTCGGCATCTGTCAGGAGATGAAGGCGCGTGGTGTCGAGGTGAAGGGATTCGATACGGCTTTCGCTGGTGACGTGCCCCTTGGTTCTGGCATGTCATCATCGGCAGCCCTTGAGAGTTGTTATGCTTTTGCGATGAACGACCTCTTTGGCGACAATAAGGTAGAAAAGGTGGAACAGGCTAAGGCTGGTCAGGCTACGGAGCACAAGTACATCGGCGTGAACTGCGGCATCATGGATCAGTTCGCTTCTGTCTTTGGGCGCAAGGGCTATCTGATTCGCCTGAACTGCCATACGATGGAATATGACTATTTTCCATTCGATCCACAAGGTTATCGACTGGTGTTGTTGAACTCTTGTGTGAAGCATGAATTAGCTTCTTCGGCTTATAACGACCGCCGTCGCAGTTGTGAGACCGTATTCGAACTCATTAAGAAGAATCATTCCGAAGTCGAGGCACTGAGCTATGCTACCTTAGATATGTTGGAGGAGGTGAGAAATCAAGTATCTGACGAAGACTACCATTGCGCTAAGTATGTGATTGAGGAACGTGAACGTGTATTGGCAGTTTCTGAGGCACTGACCAAAGGCGACTATGCAGTGGTAGGTGAGAAGATGTATCAGACCCATGTAGGTTTGAGCCAGGACTATAAGGTTTCGTGTCCAGAGCTTGACTATCTGAACGAGATTGCCCGTGAGTGCGGTGTTACAGGTTCTCGCATGATGGGCGGTGGTTTCGGTGGTTGTACCATCAACCTGGTAAAGGATAACCTCTATGATGCTTTTATCGCTACGGCAAAGGAGAAATATCAGGAAGCCTACGGCAAGGAGCCATTGGTGTATGATGTGGTCATTGGTGACGGTGCAAGAAAATTGTTATAAAATGAGAGAGTGTGTATTAATTTCAGGCGGTGCGGGCTATATCGGCTCGCACACTGCCGTCGAACTGATTGAGGCTGGCTATGATGTGGTGATTGTCGACAACCTGTCGAACTCGGAGATGGCTGCCGTGGAGGGTGTCCGTCAGATAACAGGTGTGGATGTGCCATTTGAACTGGTGAATACCTGTGATATAGAAGCACTGAAGAAGGTCTTTGACAAGTATAAGTTCAACTCGGTCATTCACTTCGCTGCCTACAAGGCTGTGGGCGAGTCGATGGAGAAGCCGCTGATGTACTACCAGAACAACCTGACCTCGTTTATGAACATCTGCCAGTTGATGGTAGTGTACAATCGTCCGAACATCCTGTTCTCATCATCGGCTACCGTCTATGGCGATGCAGAACATCTGCCCGTGACCGAGCAAACTGAGCGACAGCCTGCTACATCACCCTACGGCAATACGAAGCAGATGGCCGAGGACATTCTGCGCGACAGTTGCAGGGCTTATCCTGTACTTCACGGTGTTGCTCTGCGCTATTTCAATCCTGTAGGAGCCCATCCATCAGCATTGATTGGTGAACTGCCCCGTGGCGTACCCAACAATCTGCTGCCCTTTGTCACCCAGACAGCTGCTGGCATCCGTGAATGCCTGTCTGTATTTGGCAATGACTATGATACGCCAGACGGCACTTGTCTGCGCGACTATATCGACGTGGTGGATTTGGCCAAGGCTCATGTGGCTACCATCAACCGTATGACTCAGGGTAAGATGCGCCAGGACTACGAGATATTCAATGTCGGCACAGGCTGTCCTGTCTCCGTCTTGGAACTGGTGACGAAGTTCGAAAAGGTGAACAATCTGAAGTTGAACTACAAGATTGTAGGTCGTCGCCCTGGTGATGTTCCTGCCGTCTGGGCCGATGTTAAGTTGGCTAACGAGGAACTGGGCTGGAAGGCAGAGCGCACACTCGAAGAGACACTTGCAGCCGCATGGAAATGGGAAAAACGAGTACGTAACATTAAAGATTAGACAAAATATGAAACCGACATTATTTCTTTTAGCAGCAGGCATGGGCAGCCGTTATGGCGGCCTCAAGCAGCTCGATGGTCTGGGACCCAATGGTGAGACCATCATGGATTATAGTATCTACGATGCCATCCAGGCCGGATTCGGCAAGATCGTATGGGTGATCCGCAAGGATTTCGAGGAGCAGTTCCGCACACAGATCCTCTCTAAGTACGAGGGCAAGGTGAAGTGCGAGCTCTGCTTCCAGGCACTCGACGCCCTGCCAGAGGGTTTCTCAGTACCAGAGGGACGTCAGAAGCCCTGGGGCACCAACCATGCCGTGCTCATGGGTAAGGACATCATCAAGGAGCCCTTCTGTGTTATCAACTGCGACGACTTCTACGGTCGTGATGCCTTTATGCAGATTGGCAAGTTCCTGAGCAACCTGCCTGAGGGAGCCAAGAACCAGTATGCGATGGTGGGCTTCCGCGTGTGCAATACGCTGTCGGAAAACGGCTCTGTGGCCCGTGGTGTTTGTGCCTATAACGACAAGCGACACCTGACGGATGTTGTGGAGCGTACAGAGATTCTTCGCATTGATGGTGTTATTTCTTATAAGGACGAGCAGGGCGAGTGGCAACCACTGGAGGAGAACGTTCCCGTCTCAATGAACATGTGGGGCTTCACACCCGACTACTTCGAGCATAGCGAGGCTTATTTCCGCGAGTTCCTCAGCGACCCCAAAAACATGGAGAACCTGAAAGCCGAGTTCTTTATCCCACTGATGGTCAACAAGCTCATTACCGAGGGTACAGCCACCTGTGAGGTCCTCGACACCACCAGCAAATGGTTCGGAGTTACCTATGCAGCTGATCGCGACGCTACTGTTGCTCGCATCCAGAAACTCGTTGACGACGGGGTATATCCTAACAAACTGTTTTGACATTTGAAGAAAGGACTATTAGTTGCTTTTCTTACGGCAACGGTAACGGTTATCGCATCGGCTCAGGTAAGACAAGAGACAACGCTGACCGATGACTGGCAATTTTCACAGGACAAGAAGACCTGGCAGAATGTGAGTATTCCCCACGATTGGGCTATAGCTGGTCCCTTCGACAAGAAATGGGATCTTCAGAAGGTCGCTATCGAACAGAACGGCGAGACTGAGGCTACTGAGAAAAGCGGGCGTTCTGGTGCTTTGCCCTGGATCGGAGATGGGCACTATCGCCGCACGCTGACCATACCTGCTGGCTGCGAGCATGCAGAATTGATTTTCGACGGAGCGATGGCAGAGCCAGTGGTATTCGTCAATGGCCAGAAAGCGGGCTACTGGGCTTATGGATATAACGCCTTCCGTGTGGACATCACGCCATTCATCAAGGATGGTGACAATCTGCTTGAGGTGGATCTGAAAAATGTAGAGGAGAGCAGCCGGTGGTACCCAGGAGCAGGAATCTACCGTCCTGTCACCCTTTTATTGACACAGCAGACACATCTCGACGATTGGAGCATTTATGTACGTACCGTTAGCCAAAAAGACGGCAAAGCAGTCCTGGAGGTTGAAGGCAAGGTGATAAAGCCAAATCAGGATATGTCTGCAAATGTTGCTCTTGTCTCTCCGGATGGCCATACTGCTGTTGCAGACAGAGATATTCGTATCAATGGTGATGGAAGTTTCCACACGACTCTCAATGTGGAAGGTGCTAAATTGTGGACACCAGAGACTCCATATCTTTATAACCTGATAACCACTATTACTGACAGGAAAGGTAAGGTTGTCGATGAGAAGTGCATCAAAACGGGCATCCGCACCATACGGGTAACCCGTGAAAAGGGTTTCCAGCTGAATGGACAGACACGCAAACTGAAAGGTGTTTGCCTGCATCATGACTTGGGGCCTTTGGGTGCTGCTGTCAATAAGGCCGCACTTATCCGTCAGATAAAGATGATGAAGCAGATGGGCTGTGATGCTATTCGCACAGCGCACAATATGCCGAGTCAGTGGCAGATGGATATTTGTGACTCTTTGGGTATGATGGTGATGGCAGAAAGCTTCGATATGTGGATATATCCAAAGTGCAAGAACGGCTATGCACGCTTTTTCAGAGAATGGAGCGACAAGGACATAACCAACTTGGTGTTAGCCAATCGCAACCATCCGAGTATTGTCATGTGGTCTATAGGCAATGAGATTCCTGAACAATGGAGCGAGGAGGGTCGGCAAATAGCCGTCCGTCTGCAAGGCCTCTGCCATGCGCTGGACCCCTCCCGACCTGTTACCCAGGGTATGGACAGGGCCGATGCAGCTTTGAGCAGTGGCTTCGCCCAGACTATGGAAGTACCTGGATTCAACTACCGTGTTCATAAGTATCAGAATAATATCGAGAAACTTCCGCAAGGATTCCTCTTGGGATCCGAGACGGCATCTACCGTCAGCAGTCGTGGCATATATCAGTTCCCTGTAGTAGCAGAAGCCGTTGACACGGAATCGTCAGAACTCCGCAAGCACCATTACAACGGGCAGTGCTCCAGTTATGACGTGCAGTATTGTTCTTGGTCTAATTTGCCCGATGACGATTGGGTATGGCAGGATGACAAGGACTGGGTCATTGGCGAGTTTGTATGGACAGGATATGACTATCTTGGTGAGCCTTCGCCCTACGATGAGTACTGGCCGTCGCGCAGTTCGTACTTTGGTATATGCGATCTGGCCGGACTGCCTAAGGACAGATATTATCTGTATCGTTCAAAGTGGCAGAAGGAAGACCACACCATCCACTTGCTGCCTCACTGGACTTGGGGTAAACAACGCCGTGGACAGGTGACGCCTGTCTATTGCTATACCGATTATCCTACAGCCGAGCTGTTTGTCAATGGCAAGAGTCAGGGTAAAATCAGTAAGAATCCGAAAGAGCGCCTTGACCGTTACCGCTTGCGGTGGAATGATGTCAAGTATGAGCCGGGCCAGCTGAAGGTAGTCGTCTATGATGAGCAGGGAAAGCAAGCAGGCGAACAGGTTGTCAGCACAGCAGGGAAACCATCCAAGTTGAAACTTGACGTGTGGACACAGCATGATGCCGAATGGCTGAAGGCAGATGGAGAAGACCTCGCTTTTATTACAGTCTCACTAACCGATGCAAAGGGAACTGTTATACCCGATGCCAACGACCGTCTGACCTTTGAGGTGTCTGGAGCAGGTCGTTTCGAGGCAGTCTGTAATGGCGATGCCACCAGTCTGGAATCGTTCACGAAACCTACCATGAGGTTGTTCAGCGGTCAGCTTGTGGTCGTTGTGCGTAGTGACAAGAAGGCTGGTAACCTCACACTAAAGGTAAGAGATTCGCAGCGGAAGATATCAGAAACAGTTACATTGAAAACAATACAATGAAATCTATGAAAACAAAACTTGTTATGTTATTCATACTGATAATCGCTGAGCCTTGCTTTGCTCAGGAAAGAAACTTTAGGTTCAACCCTGGAAAGGTCTGGCTTGATGATGAACACAATGTCATTAACGCCCATGGCGGGGGAATGCTCTACCACGGCAGCACCTATTACTGGTATGGAGAATACAAACAGGGCAAGACCGTCTTGCCGGAGTGGGCAACATGGGAGTGTTACCGTACTGAAGTAACAGGTGTAAGTTGCTACTCCTCAAAAGACCTCCTTAATTGGCATTTCGAAGGAATTGTCCTCGGAGCTGAAAAAACTGACTCGCTTCATGACCTGCACACCTCAAAGGTTGTGGAACGTCCTAAAGTTATATATAATTCTAAAACTAAGAAGTTTGTCATGTGGATGCACATCGACAGTGCCGACTATTCCAAGGCCAGTGCAGGGGTGGCAGTATCAGACACTCCTACGGGGCCATTCACCTATTTGGATAGTTTTAGACCTAACGGAGAAATGAGCCGCGACCAGACACTTTTTGTCGATGACGACGGAAAAGCATATCAGATATGTTCGTCAGAAGACAATGCAACAATGTATATTCATTTATTGACTGACGACTATCTGAAGCCTACTAAGACCTTCACACGGAACTTCGAGAAGAAATATCGTGAGGCTCCTGCTGTATTCAAACATCATGGGAAATACTATCTGCTTACATCTGGCTGCTCTGGATGGGATCCCAATGTTGCTGATATAGCTGTTGCAGACTCTATGCTTGGAGAATGGAAATCACTGGGGAATCCATGTATAGGTGAAGAAGCAGACAAAACCTTCTATGGTCAAAGTACTTACGTTCAGCCTGTCATTGGTCGCCCAGACACATATGTTGCCATGTTTGATCGATGGAAGAAGACAGATTTGCCAGATTCACGCTATATATGGCTTCCATTGACTTTTGAAGGCGACAAACCAAAAATCATTTGGCATAAAGACTGGGGTTTCTGATTTTTTTTGTATTTTTGCAGCATGAATGGCGTAAAACTATATTTGAACAGATGCATGATGGCATTATTTGTCCTCTTGTCGGCATCTGCATCAACGGCGTCTGACACCAAACAGATGCAGTTTGATAAGATAGTGCTGCCATACGATGCTAATGTCGTGGAGAGCGTTTGCAAGGACAGCCTGGGCATGATGTGGTTTGCTACAAGACGTGGTTTGTTCTCTTATGACGGCTACAATATCCGACGGCTATATGAAGGAAGGTATTATGCTGTTCTGATAGTTGATGAAGAGACCCTATGCCTTGGAGGAGATGCTGGTCTTAGGTGGCTAAACCTGAGGACAGAACAGTTTGTTACGCCATTTGGAGATGTTCCAGAAATTGGAGAGGTTCGTTCACTTAAATGTGATAATGGTGTTTTATATGTAGGAACGAAGTCAAATGGTTTGTTCTGTCTTGATTTAGATAAAAGAATATGGCAACGGTACACCCTTCCAAGCGGGAAGGATGATATTATCTATTCAATTGAACCTGTTAATGACAGGTTGTATGTTGCACATTATGGAGGACTTGCTTGTTTGGATAACAAAGGGGGTATATTTGATTTAGGGATAGATGATAATGTTTATGCATTGTGGTATGATCGACCAAATGGTAATCTGTGGATTGGTACGGAACATCATTTGCTTTGCCAGAATGTAAAGGACTCGACTACAAAGGTTGTGGCATCTGGTAGTACATTCAATCAGATAGTTCCTTCTCCTTCTGGCGACATCCTGTTAGCTTCTGAATTTGGCTTGAAGATACTCAATCCCCAATCAGGCATTATCCAGACTATCGGCCATGACGCTTCATCGCCACAGGGACTGCCCAGCAATTCTATCCATCAAATTTATTGCGATGATGATATTATTTGGATTGCCACAGACAGGGGAGTTGCCATCACTCAGTCGGAAAGCGTTTTCGAGACAACGACCCTTCCTTCCATAACACATTCAAACGACGGAAATGTCTTTAGCCGGATTCTTGTTGATTCAAGCGGAGGACGATGGATGGGTGGTGATAATGGTTTACTACACCTGTCTGACCACGGCAATAAATGGTTCAAAGTGGGAAATGGCTTGAAAAAGAGTAATATCAGGAGCATTTATGAGGATCGTGAACATGAGATATGGATTGCCACAGATGCCAGCATAGCAAGGTATAACAGGCAGCGTGATGTCTTCGACTATTTCTCCTTGTCCGACCAGAAGGGCAGAAATGCTAATTGGGCCTACGACATCTATGAAGATAATAAGAACCGGTTATGGATAGCGACCTATATGGGTGGTCTATATGTCGTTGACAAGACTGCATTGTTGTCAGGTAATGGATCGTTCATCTTAAAAGATAACCAGTTTGATGATGTGGACAGTATCGTCAACACGATTTACAGATTCATTCCCGATAAAAGTGGCGTGTTGTGGGCAAATACCAGTAAAGGGTTGGCCTCCATCAATACTAATTCGGGTAAGGTTACTCTGAAAAAACGGATGTATATTGACAACATGATTCTTGTAAATGATGTTATTTGGATTGATGTACAGGGGAAACTTTACAAATACGACACTCAGACAGACAGGCTGGAAGAAACCGATTTCCAAGTAAAAGACGGCATGATTCAATCTTTTGTTCATGATAACAATAGAGTATGGATGTCTACCTCCCATGGGCTATTCTATATTGAAACAGCAGGTAATACCATACATTTCTACGTAAGACCGAATTACAATTTTACTGCAGGTTCTTATGTCCCCTCAGATAATACTATCTTATGGGGTGGAGAGGATTTCATATGTAAACAATTCCTTAATACAACGTCTTCTGGCGACAAACCTTCGAAGGTGTTCATTTCTTCCATCATGGTTGGCGGAATTCCAATAAGTGATTGTGTCCCCCGATTTGAAAATAATATTTCACTGGACGGCAGGGAGGACATTGCGCTTGATTTGTCCACTTTTGCATACAACCGAAAGGGTTCCGAAGTGTTTTGGTATAAAATAAATGAAGATGGGGAATGGCATTCTCTGCCAAATGGAACAAACCGTATTTTGTTATCGCATCTATCAGGAGGAAGTTATGAAATATATCTATCTACGGATTCAGACTTTAAAGAAGAATCTGTTAGCAAATATACTATAAAGGTTCCTTATCCGTGGTTTTTCAGATGGTGGGCTTGGGTAGTCTATACACTAATCGCCTTATCTGTTGTTTATTACTTGATAAACTACTACAAAAGACGTGAGAATGCGCTGTTTGAGCAACGTGAGCGCGAACGTGTAATGGCATTGACGCAAGAGAAAATGGATTTCTTTGTAAACATGTCACATGAACTGAAAACTCCATTGAGCTTGATAATTGCTCCCCTAAACAAACTGCTTTCAGAAACCTCAAATGCGAAGTTAAGGGATAGCCTGAAGTCTATCCAGAACAATGCCTCACGGCTCAATGACCTGATTCATCACATCTTAGACTTCAAGCAACTTGAAGCTGAGGGTGAAACTCAGATTCTTAGTTCCTATATCGACTTGTGTAGCTTGATCTCAGGATGTATTAGCGAATTTGAGACATCGGCAAAGGAACGCAATATAAGCATGGTGTTTCAGCCTACAGAAACGTCTGTTTTGATGGATGTTGATGTGGTTAAGATACAGATGGTTATGCGTAATATCTTGTCAAATGCTCTGAAATATGCAGACGATGAGAAAGGAAAGATACTCGTTTCATTGGAAAAAAGAGCATCCGAAGTTCTTGTGTCGGTGCAAGATAATGGCCCTGGGGTGTCTGATAGTGATTTGCCAAAACTGTTCAACCGATATTATATGGGACAGAATTCCCGTGATGGATCGGGCATTGGCTTATCAGTAGTCAAGAAGTATGTGGAACTGCATGGTGGAGAAGTCAAGGCAGAGAATAACAATGGTCTGAAGGTGACTTTCTCAATACCTTTGAATGTTCTTACTTCTGTCGTGACGGAAAAAAACATTAAAGACGGTACTTCAGAAAAGCCGATAGTATTGATAGTCGACGATAACCACGAAATACTTGATTTCCTGACCACAGCTTTGGAAACCTCATATCAGTGCATCACTGCATTAAGTGGCGAACAAGCCTTGAAAACCGTCGAAGAACGCATTCCAGACATCATCATAACAGACCAGATGATGCCTGGAATCGATGGAACCGAGTTGTGTCACCGCATTCGTCATAATCACTCCACGGAGTTGATTCCCATTATTATGTTGACGGCAAAAGACGACTCCAATACCGAGTTGAAAAGCATACGTAGTGGTGCTGATGTGTTTATGCCCAAGCCCTTCGACCTTCGTAAGCTACAGCTCCATATAGTTCAGTTACTGACCAAAAGAAAAGCCATAGAACAGAACACAAGGATAAAAAGTATGCAGGTTGTCAATGTAGTTTCGCCAGCATTATCCAATGACGAGGAACTGATGGAACGGATTATTAGCCTGATTAACTCAAACATGCATTCCGAGGAATTCAACGTTACGAAGTTGTGTGACCTACTATGCATGGATCAAAAACAGCTTTATCGTAAACTTAAACAGCTTACAGGTGAAACCCCCGTCAGTTTTATTCGCAAGCAGCGGTTACAAAGAGCTGCGGTTCTTTTGAAACAAGAGAGATTCACTGTTTCTGAAGTCATGTATCAAGTTGGCTTTAGCAGTGCCTCTTACTTTACCAAGAGTTTCATCAAAGAATTTGGGGTTTCACCTAAGGAATACAAATGGCTTTCATAAATGATCCACTGAATATATGATTTCTTGCCTTCTATAGTAATTGAGAACTTAATAAACGTAAAAACGCAGCCTAAATAGATAGATTTTTGTACCTTTGCACCCAATAAAACGCGTTGTGGATGCGAAAAACGATATACATTTATATAACATGTGCCGTAGCTTTGCTTGCGGGATGCGGAGGCGGGCAGATGCCGAAGGAATTACAGGCAGTCAGCGAGATTATCAACGATAATCCTGACTCTGCCCTTCTATTGCTTGACAGCATGGAGGTTAAAAAGGCTATCTGGAATAAGGACACTCATATGCGCTATGACCTTCTGCGGTTAAAGGCGCAGAACAAGGCTGGCATACTCTTTTCTTCCGACTCGCTTGCCAAGTCACTCGCCGACCATTTCGACCGCAACGGCTCGCACAATGACCGACTGCTTACCCGTTATCTGCTCGGGCGAGCCTATCAGAACATGGGCGACGCACCGATGGCCTTGCAGACCTACCTTGATGCCATAGAACAGGCAGACACCACAGCTACCGACTGCGACTACAACACACTGATGGGCGTTTATGGACAGATGGCACAGATTTTCCACCAGCAGAACCTGCCCCACGACGAGATACGTGCAGTAAACCATTACATCGATTGCATCAGGCATTTCGGAGATGAGACGGAGGTCATCGAGGCACGGAGCCAATTGATAAGGCCTTACTATCTGCTTGGTGAGAAAGACACCATACTACAAATCATCAAAGACACCTATCAGTCTCTGCTACGACTCGGCAACCGTCACGATGCAGCGGATTGGCTCGGCTCTTCCATATATCTCTACCTGGAGCGTGGAGAGTTGGAGAAAGCCCGGCAGATGAAGGAAATCTTTGAAACAGAGTCGAACCTGTTTGACAGTCTTGGAAACATTGCACCAGGCAGGGAGTTCCATTATGTCATCCGAGGTTTCTACGATCTGGCCTTCCATCATGTGGACATACTGGTATTATAAGACTCATAGCATAGCAAAACTCAACTGAAATCTCTCTTGGGCTGTGGTGGGCATTTGTGAGAATCCCCACCAGCCCCTTTCGTCCTGCATCCCCAGCATCGAGGAGGATAAGGCCGCAGCCGTAGAGCATTACGTCATCGGCTATATGGCCTTTTGGCACATCGCCTTTGTGGATGAGGACTGCCTCGTGCAATGTCAAGATGATGTACTCCGCACCGAGGCCCGACAGAAGATAGACCGCCACATCGCCGACCATCCCCCCGTCAAGACCTTCCCCCGCTTCTACCTCGTCCTTCTCCGCCAGCCCATCGCCCCGATGGAAGCCGACAGACGAACTCCAGCAGATGATCAAGAGTGCTGAGGACTGGATAAAGTCATTAAGCAGAAAACTATCACAAAAGAAAAAGAAATGAACAAGAAAACCATCATCACCGTATTGCTCGCCCTCGTTGCTTTGACGGGGCAGGGACAAGAGATTAAAATGAACGAGACAACTATCAACGACTACATCCCGATGCTTAATCAAAAAGGCTATCAGGCTTACAGCTTTGATGTCAGTGCGATAAAAGGCCAAACTTTGTCAGTACTACTGGATTTAGTGTGAATTAACTTAGTAATCGTACCATCTTGCTGCAAGAAGTTCATATATTAACGTGATAGAGATGCCTTGTGACTCCGGACATAAATTTCACCTGTGCGCAGGTCTTCAAGCGCACTTTGGGTTATATCCCGCCAAAATCGCTCGATTTTGGGGCCTGCTTTTGCCCATATCTCTTTGCATAGTTCATCCCTGTCACCACCATCGAAGGCAAGGAAGGCTTCTATCTTATTGGCCTGATCTTGGTTCAGGCGACGCTGGGATGAACAGTTGCCCATCTCTATTACAGCCTTGACTGCTGCATCAAAGAGCTGATTGCGCTTCTCAATTTTCTCGTGGTACGAGTCCCAGGTGCCATCAGCGATACGCATGGCATCCTCATGGAGGGGCTCCAAATCTTCGAAGTCAAGTTTGCAGTCAGGATCAGTCTTGGCCATCATCTTGGCAAAATGGAATGTATCTTCAACGTAGCCCTGTCGTCCTTTCTCCGTTTTCTCTCCACTCATGGCTTCCTGAAGGATGTCTTTCAAGTCCTTGGTGAACTCTTTGAAACCTTTCCTCCACTGGTCAAATACGATTTTGACCACCTTTTTGAAGTTCAATGAGCAGAACGCAAAGATAAGGTCGCGCAAGACTTTCAGTCTGTCCAACAGGTCATCGTTGGCTTTCTTGGCATCAGACAGTTCTTTTTCAAGCATCTCGATTCGTTCGACCTTAGTGATCTGCTGGCGATTTCCCAAACCAAAGTCCTTCATGATAGGATTGCCGTTCTTATCAAAGGCCAGACTGGCTCTCTTGAGTTTTTGGTCATAGTCCTCCTTCATTTCGGCCATTGCTGCTTCATGTTCTCGTCTAGCCTCGTTCTTCGCTTTCTCAACGGCAGCTTCCTTGTCACCTTCAGCAAGGAGAGCTTGTTCACGCTTCTCTTCTTCAAGGCATCTTGCCAACTCTTCCCATGTCAGGACCTGGCCTTTCTTGTCGCCCGATTCCCAGTAGTACTTGTAGCCTTGCTTGTCATGGGCTATCGTGGCTTGGAGCAGTTCCGCTTCGTGGGCTGCTTTCTCGTCTTCCATTGCCTTCCTGACTGCTGAACTAAGACCACTGTTCAGGAGTTTGTCGAACATGGAAGCCTTTGCCATCTGCTCTATCTCAGCTTTCTGACCTTCTATCTTTGCTTCATTGGCCTTCATGACGGCATTCTGTTTTTCCACTTCCTTCTCAACGGCCATGAGCTTACCGTTGACTTGTTGAAGATTCCATTCTGCGGGCGGCACTCTCTTTTGTTTGCTTCCAGCAATGCCCCGGCGTAAGCCAAAAGGAGCCATAGCAAGTGCATAGTCCGTCTGCCAACGCTCCATTGCTACAGGATTGCAGATGTCCTTGGCAGAGAGTCGGGCAGTTACTTCCTGTTTCTTGTAGGAGCGCTTCTTGATGATTGCCTTGCCTTTCTCGTCAAGGATGATGTTGCCATCCTTGTCGGTCTCATACTTTCGGATGGGACTGCCGTTCTCGTCGAACTTGGGTTTCTCCTTACGGGGCTTGGGCGCTTCATGGGTAATAGGGACTACCGTAACGTGCAGATGCGGAGTCGTCTCGTCCATGTGCAGGACAGCCGACACAACATTCTCGCTACCGAACTCCTTACGAAACCAGTCAATAGTTGAGTCTATCCATTCGTCGAGCTTACCTTCTTCTTCAAGTTGCTTCATGGTGTCCTCATCGGAACTGCAAACGAAACACAAGGCAATGACGGCATCATCCTTGACCTTGCGGGTTTTCTTTTTCCCTTCCGTTTTATCCTTTTCAGAAGTCGATCTTGAAAAGCCCTCTTCACGGAGGCGGTTCCAGATGGCTTGTGTACGACCTGTCTTCTTTGCGCTCTCAATACATTCGCGGTTGAGTGCAGTACGTGAATCGTCACGGACGCTTTTCGGACGGAACGGAACCATCCTGTCCGTCTTGGCATCATATACTTCGCGGTCGATGTGGGCAGACAATCCTCCCGCGTTACCAGTTTGCTTGTCCATAGTCAGGACAACATATCTATCACCTTTAGCCATAGTTTGTCAATTTTAATTGTCTGAATATTGCAGGGTCCAGGGAAGCTCCTTGGTCGGAGTTCTTAGAGGTTGAGACCTCTGAGCGGGGCGGTCAAGGGGGAGGGTCACCCCCTTGCGAGGTTTCCAAAGGGCAAGCAGCCCTTGGCAGGTTTCCAGGGCAGCGCCTTGGACGGTGGGTGCAGGGAGAGGCCACTTCCTGCTGGGGAATCCAAAGGGGCAAAGCCCCGTGGCTTACTTACCTAAATTTAGCGACACTGTTCGCGGCGGTGGTGTATGCAATACACAAACCACAAATTTTGGTATAGTAAGCTACACCATTTTTGCAAATAGTTGCCCCTGACCGTCAAGTCACGTTACTTCCAGAAGGTTGCGGTGTCCTGAACGATGGAAAACGATAGGGAAGAATAAGCATCATCTCGTTGAAGCGGTCTGCTATTCTGTCACCATAGGTTGTACGTATCTGAGCTGGCGTTAGATTGGTCGTAACCATCGTGAAAAGCATTCTGCAATATCGATATGAAAGCAGATCTATCACGGGAGTCTGACGGTTACCGTAATTCTGTATGACGGTTTCTTCTTCACCCAAGTCATCTATGCCAAGCATAGAAAGGTCTCGAAAAGTCAAAAGATTGTCTCGCCTGACCATGATCTCGTCACAAAGATACTTTGCGCTCTCTACCCTCAGAGTGTAGTTGCCAACTGAGGTGGTACCATTATTGGGTATTTCCAGCCTGCTGATAAGATTTCGCAGCGCATACATCATAGAACTCTTGCCATTTCCAACACCGCCGCACAACAGTATGCCGAATTTTGACGTGGGCTTGGTGAATAGTTCTGCTATCTGGTATATGTGGCCTCGCAGTTCGTCACTGTTTATAAACGTCTTGCCACGATTTGCCACCTCTAATCGCAGAGCAGTCTCGATAAAAACGAACGCTTCTTCTGTTGACATTGGGAACTTAGCAAACCCCTGTGTAGTCCTCTGGCTTGTTAGCTGAGATCTCAGCAGAGCCAGTTTTTCCATTGTACTTTGATATCTTGCCATGATTGTTATTCCTGTATTGATAGCATATCCAATTATACACGTAAGTACGGCAGTCAGCTTCTTCCTTTCCCTTACAGCCTTTCTGTTCTTGGGCCAGGAAGAAGTCACTTATCAGCTTTTTTAGAGCCTCTTCGTCGAGAGTTATTCCATTCTTGGCCAGTCGGACTATCAAATCTTGTTGCCAAGGATGGTCGTTGAGAAGCAGTTCCTTCAGTTCAGAAAGAGACAACGCTTTCTTCGATTTCGAGAGAGAGGAAGGATTTTCTTCTTTCACTTCTTCAATGTTTATATCTTTCTCTTCTATCTTAGAAGGGGGCAACGTTTGGGTCAACTCAGTAGTCAACTGTTGAGTTAATCCCGGGGTCAACATCTCGGACAACTGCGGTGGCAACGATTGCGATGGCACATCCTTACAAACTTTAACATCAAAATTGAGAGTGTATAGTGCCGGTCTGCCTTTCCCCTCTCCTTTGCTAAAGTTAATAAGCCCTCGCTTGCGAAGTCCTTCCCTTGCCTTCATAATGTTCTGCTTTGAAGTGTTCAGCCGTGCCAGCAGCAGCTGGGTGTTGCATTTAAAGGGCATCACCCAGTGCTGGCGGTTGGCTTCATAGAGTAGATAGAAGAAGAGTGAGTTCTCACTCAAGGAACATGGGTCGTTCTCATTTGCGTCCCAGAAATGGTTCATGTAGTCAAAGATGCTCATTGCTTCAATCCTTTCTCTATACGTTCCACATCAGACAACTTATACTGATTCTTCCCTCCCAATTTGAAACAAGGAAGGTAGCCGCTGGCATTCCAGCGCCAGAGAGTAGCCCTGCTCTTATGCAGTCGTTTTATCACAGCAGCCTCGTCAATCATCACATCCTTCTCAGCTTCTTTTCGAGCCTGGGCCATTTCGTCAGCCCAAGCAAAGAATGCCGATTTCAGGACATCTACAGTGGTTATGACTACTGTATTTGAATCTGAGGATTCAAACATTGAAATAGATTTCATCTCAAATTGTAACAGGTTCTTTTAGCGATCCTCACGGCCAAACGCTGGCCTCGCACCTGTTGGGATCCATCCTCTGCAATGAGGCTTGCAGCGATTTCACGGTGCGAAGGTACGACTTTTTGAAATACGATTGATTTATTTTGAGTAGCTCGTGGTAGCCGACTACCGAAAGCTACTTCTGTTAATCGGATTTAACGCAAAAAGGTATTAAAAAAGGCCTGTAACCGGGAGATTACAGACCTTGGTATAAACAGGTTTTGCTTCGTGCTTAATAGAAGAACGACATTATCCATCGCCAGAACTGAAACAACATATTTCGTGGTGACATAGAGGTCTTTTTAAATACTATTCGGCCATCCTCTTTCTTGGTGTAGCCGATTCTCGTTCTCAACGCTGCTCTTATTGGAACTTTCAAGTCCTCATAGGTCTTATCGTGCAGAGATGAGAGATCTTTGTTGTATGCTTTCTGATGAATGGACGGGAATTCCTCCTTGATGTCCTCATACCTGCAGCTTTTGATTAACCCTTCTTCCTGTGCAACAACCATTACCAATGCTGCGTCTTTGCCGACATAACCGTTTGTCATAAAGTGGAGAGTGTCCATAATTTCCTTCGCCTTTTCAGGGAATTGTATCACATTCAGGAACGACGTGGGCTTGTCTTTAGGGATAAACTGGTCTAACAGCCTTATAAAACCCAATACTAATTTCGGGCCAAGGCCAGGAATAGACTTACTCAGCAGCTGTTTGAGGAATCCTATAATCTCACTGCGATGCTTGACACCACGTATGAAGATATACTCGATTACGCGTTTATGACCCCTATCTTTCTCACAGAACTGCTCGAATGGAATATCGTGTCACGTCATAATCAGGATAATCACCTCTGCCGTAGACTGTAAAGAAGGTGGCTGGATATTATCGTCAATTTTTCCGTCTGGCTGTTCGCGCAATTTGAGTAATGATTTTATATAATCAACGTTTCTGTCCTCGATAGATTTCCCATATTCCTTGTCCAAGTCCTTATAAAATTCGTCTAAACTATTGTTTGCCATACCTTACTTTACAATCTTTAAATCCTTATTAGTATAATATACTGGCTGCTTGTATGCATAGCACATCAGCATAAACCTGTCCTTCATATCCATATGAGTATAGTGATTAACGGCATCGCTGCCTTCTTGATGCAGCCCTGCTGCATACATGTTGATTTGGGCCTTGGTCAGAATATCTACATGCGTCTTGCGACATGTCTTACTACTTGCCAACTCGTAAAGAGGCTGATACTTGTTATTACCCAGCTCCTCATCAAATACTGCACACTTGCGGTCTATACCACAATGCTTCATGAGTTCCTTAATTTTCACGTTATAGCCACTTTTGCCACTGACATACTTAAGTATATGGAAGTTGAATTTGTATTTCATGATGATGTCATAGGCGAATCGCATTACAGGAGTTTGAATCTCTATACGTCCAACATTCTCCCTTAGCGTTTTTTCTGGAAGATAGTGTATATACATGATACCGTCGTCTGAGACGGCAACATTATCCATAGACAATCTTTTGAACTCGCTTATACGGCAGCCAAAAGCGCATTGCAATATGAAAGCGTCCTTTGTTTCCTGTAAATACTCTGGCACTATGGTATTCATAACCCTTAAGAACTCTTCTTGCAGAAGGAAAATAGGAGGATCGTATGATTCACGCATCATTGTACGCTTCTTATTCCTTCCCAGATGAATAAAAGGTGAAATACTAAGTTCTCCTTTCTCAATAAGTTCATTGAAGAAAGCCTGAATCTTCTTCATTTTGGTAGCAACCGTATTCTGGTCACGGCGAGCTGTAGGAACATTCCTTGCAGAAAACATATCGTATAAGCTCTTGTGCTTATCAACATACTTGTATTCATCGAAAAGAAATTGGCGGAAATCCATTAGGTCATCCGCATCAAATTCTGAGGGAGTAACCTTTAACCTATGTTGGATAGTGAGGAATCTGGTGAGTTCACCTAATGAGACCTTATAATGCTTTTGTCTGCCCTCGCCAAAGTTGCCATCCCGCAAGCCATCCTCAATATACTTTGAGAATCTGTCAATCAGAGTTAGTTCTGTTAGGGCTTTCACATTCTTTTGAGGATGCAACACTTCTGATATAGCTTTTTCAAAGTCTTCTGCCGTAATACGAGTTTTGTCCTTAACCTCGCATAATTGGCGATATGCGGTTTCCATAGCATCTATCTCCGTATCAATGTCAAGTTTCAGTTGCTTGTTATAGATGCTCATACGGGGTTTCAATTCTCCAGTATCAGTAAACTTATCCAAATCCTTTAGGTCTGCGTCAATGTCGCTCTTATGATACAAGTCAACACCTCTCCCATCGCGCAGACGAAAACGAAGCCGAATGGTTCCTTCTTGCTTGCTTGTTCTCTTTACTATTGTTAGTCCTTTCATACCTATTTTATTATTAAAGCGTGTTATAAATGTGGTGCAAAGGTAGTATTTTTGCACCACAAAACCAAAATATTGCACCACATTTTTGAAACGCTTTAATATATTTAACTTTGCAATCCACTGATTTACAATGCAAAACATTTCAAAATCATTTCACGGCATCTCAAATTCCGAATCCCAAACGGATCACCAAGAACAATCCGCAAGTTGTTGATACTCAGCTTCTTGCGGATTTTCTTTTTGTCCGTAACGAAAATCCTCATAAATAGGGATTGCAAGAGTGGAAGAAATGTCGTACCTTTGCAACCGAAATCAAAAAACGTAAGATTGATGAGGAATAGATTGATAATATTCTCCTTTGCCTTCGCACTTGTCTTGCAGACACATGCGCAGAAGCAGGATGACATGAGAAAAGCGGTGGAGTATCTGGCGTCGCAGGAACTTGGTGGAAGATTCCCTGCCACAGCCGGTGATACCCTCGCTTCTGAATATATAGTCGGCCAGTTGCGTAGCCTCAAGCTCAAACCTATTGTCAAGGGGAAAAAGAGAATAGGTTTCTACCATAACTTCACATACGGTAAGGATGTGGAACGGACCACCCATAACATTATCGCCGTCCTTCCGGGAAAAGACAAACAGTTGAGGAACGAATACATTGTCGTAGGTTCCCACTACGACCATCTGGGTCTTGGTGGCAAAAATTCCGGTTCACGCCGTCCTGACACGGTTGCCGTTCACCCTGGTGCTGACGACAATGCCAGTGGTGATGCCGTAGTGCTTGAACTGGCCAAGTATTTTAAAAAGGTTCGCGCGAAAAGAAGCATCATCTTCGCCTTCTTTGGCGCCGAGGAGCAAGGTCTGATCGGCTCCAAGAATTTCCTGGAATGGATGAAGCAAGATGATAACAAGCGCATCCATCTCCCCCAAGATAAAAATGGTATTGTGGCTATGGTTAATCTCGATATGGTGGGACGCATGCGCGACCATGCTATGAGCGTCTCAGGTACAGGCACAAGCTCTGAATTCAAGGCGATGGCAGAACAGGCAGCTGAACAAACGGGGCTGAACATCAGTTGTACACCAGACGGCTATGGTCCAAGCGATCATGCGTCGTTCGTGGCAGCAGACATCCCAGTGCTCTTTCTCACCACAGGCGGTCACATGGAGTATCATACCCCTGACGATGTACCTTCAACCCTGAACTATGACGGTATGCAGCAGACTCTGGAGTTCTCGCAGAAACTGATTTCTCAACTTGCAAACATGCCGAAGACACCGGATTATATCAGTGTGCCAAGCAGCAACACGATGAAGCACGCCAACTTTAAGGTCACATTAGGCCTGATGCCCGATGTCATGGGAGCCAGCCGCATTCCCGGTCTCCGTGCCGACATCGTTGTGGCAGGCAAACCAGCTCATACGGCAGGTATCCGTAGCGGCGACATCATCCAGGAGATCGATGGCAAGCCCGTGAAGAATATGGACGACTACATGCAGCGTCTGTCGGAACTGGAGCCTGAAACCACCATCCCCGTGAAAGTGCTTCGAGGCGAAGAGATCCTGACGTTCCAAGTTCACCTTAAACCCGCAAAGAAATGAAGAAATCGGTATATTGGATTCTAGCCATTATCATCACGTTGGCATTGAGCGTCTACCAGCGCATGACCGGTCCCACTTATCCCAAGAAAATCAACGTGGAGCTAAATGGGCAGAATTATAAGGTAAAATTGCCCAGGAGTGGTGTACAGCACGATGAGATTGTAACACTTGAAGGTGTTCCATCAGACGCCAAACCACAAATACATTACCGTCGCTATCCGACGTCGGATGACTATACCACAGCAGATTTCGAATGGACTGACATCGTGTGGCAGGCAACCTTACCCGTACAGCCTGTCGGTGGGAAACTTCAGTATTACATAACGGTTGATGGTAAGGACTATCCTGCCGATGAGCCTCCCATCATGCGCTTCCGCAATGATGTGCCGGCCAGCATCCTGGTGCCCCACATCCTGCTGATGTTTGCCGCCATGCTATTTGCTGTCTATACCTTCCTATTGGTGATTACGCGCAAGGCATACAAGAAGTGGCTATGGATCACGGTGGGGACTTTGTTCGTCGGCGGCTTCATTCTGGGACCACTTGTTCAGCATACAGCTTTCGGTCCCTGGTGGGCTGGATTCCCATACGGCACAGACCTGACTGACAACAAGACGCTTATCTCCTTCCTATTCTTCCTGGCAGCTCTGGCCACCTTGAAGTGGAAGTACAACAAGTGGGTGGTCTGTCTGGCGGTATTGATGATGATAACCGTCTTCACGATTCCTCACAGCGCCTACGGATCGGAATATGATTATACAACACAACAATTGAAAAGATAAAAAGGTAAAAAAGTAAAAAGGTAAAAAAATGAAAATCAAAAGTTTTATGACAATGGCAATGGCTACAGTGGCCTTCGTGTTCAGTATGAGTGCTTGTAGCAGTAGTGATGATGAAGCCGAGGCGCCAGTAGCTAATCAGGTAGCAGGTTCCTATACAGGCACCGAGACTCTCACAGTGATGGGAGAGGCTGATGAAAGTATTGAGACCATTGAGTTTATCAAAGCCACAGATGTATCTGTTGACGTGACTCTTCCCAAATACGGCGAGGGCATGATGACGGTCCCTGCGCTTCCTGCGAAGGGTATTTCCCTGACCAAGAGCGGCAACACGATTACAGGCAAGCTCGCCAAATACGAGGGTACTGTAAAAAGTGCCGATGGGACTGAGAAAGCTTATACCATTAGTGATCTCACCGTCATTTTCAACGACAAGACCGTTGTTATGACTTTTACACAGAAATACGGCAATATGCCCTTTGCTTTTGAAGGACAGTTTACTGGAACGAAGAAATAGAAAAATAGTAAAAAGGTAAAAAAGTAAAAAGGTGAAAAGGTGCAGGATTTCAGGTTTCCTGTTGGCTGGCATAGTATTGTCTATGCCAGCTATTAGACTCTCTGCCCAGGGCATACGCGACTCGGTGGAACTGGAGCCAGTTGTCGTGACAGCTACTCATTCGCCTAAAGCTCTCAAGGATGCACCTGTCGTGACGCGACTCATCACGCTCCACGACATCAAGATTGCCGATGCCACCAACATCCAGGACATGTTGACGCAGGAGATACCCGGACTGGAGTTCGGCTTCGCCATGAGTCAGGAGACGTCGCTCAACATGAGCGGCTTTGGCGGCAATGCCGTGCTCTTCCTCGTCGATGGCGAACGGATGGCGGGTGAGACGATGGACAATACGGACTACAACCGTCTGAACCTCGACAACGTGGGACGCATCGAGATCGTGAAGGGCGCCTCATCGGCACTCTACGGCTCGAATGCCGTTGGTGGTGTGGTCAACATCATCAGCCGCGAGAACCTGGAGCCCTGGACGGCCAACATAAACTCCCGCTATAACACCTTCGGCCATGAATGGCGCAACGGAGCCAGCTTCTCGTTCAATACCGAGAAATGGAACTCGCAGACCAGTTTCCAGCACACTTCCATCGATCCTGTCGACCTGCCGAAGGCGCACTCCTCCGAAGAAATCGCCATTGAATTGATGAAGAAGGCGCAAGGTCTGCCATACGATGAGTCCGTATTGAAAGATGACGCCAACCTCAGCTGCCTCTACGGACAGAAGACCTACAACGTCAAAGAGCGGTTGACTTGGCGCGCCACAAACCATCTGACACTCATCGGTCGGGGGGCCTATTTCTTCCGTACCAGCAAGCGTGACACCCACGACTATCATTTCAACGGATATAGTGCAGGACTGAAGGGCAGGTTCAATTGGGACTATGGACAGCATTTAGAACTTTCATACGCCTTCGACGAATACGACAAGGCGAATTTCCTGCCTGACGGCACACGTACCCATGACCACGACTACAGCAACCAGCAGCATGTGGTACATGCCCTATATAATCATCCGTTCGGTAAGAACAGCCTCATCCTCGGAGCAGACTACATGCACGACTATCTCTCGACCTATCAGTTCGTCGACAACACCAACCACTCACAGGACAATCTCGACGGCTATGCACAGTTCGACTGGAACATCACCGACCAACTGAATATCGTGGGGAGTGTCCGCTACGACTACTTCTCAGCCTCGGCACAGAAGGCATTCACCGAGCGTCTCGCCGTCGTGTATAAGTTCCCCTGGATGACCTTCCGCGCCAACTACGCCAGCGGTTTCCGCGCACCCACGCTCAAGGAGATGTATATGCACTTCGACATGGGCAACATGGGCTATATGATTATCGGCAATCCCGACCTGGAACCCGAGAAGAGCCATAACTTCAACGTTGCCATCGAACGGACGAACCGCATCCGCAACAGCGGATTCCTTGACGGACGCTATAACTTCACCCTCGTGGGCTACTGTAACATCTTCGACAAACGCATCACCACCATTGCGGGGCCGGAATACAATGGTATGGAAAGTGCACTCTACTGGAACGAAGAGGGTATAACGGTTTGGGGCGTGGATGCCAGTCTGGGACATATCTGGGATTGCGGGGTGTCGTTCAAGCTGAACTATTCATGGATGAAGGAGACTGGCAACGTCTATTACTCAGACTTCTACCAGCCCCGTTCACACTCTATAACCTGGAGGATAGGCTACGATCATCGTTTCTCGAAACACTATGCCCTCGATGCAGCACTATCAGGTCGCAGCCAGGGCAAGCCGCAATCTGGGCGCACGGATGTCGATCAGGGTTATACCATCTGGAAACTGATGCTCCAGCATCATCTCTGGCGCGGTATCCATCTCAACACCGCCATCGACAACATCTTCAACTACAAGCCCAAATCCTATTATTATTGTTCCCCGCTGACCACAGGAACCTCCTTCAGCATCGGTCTGTCTGTCGATTTAGACCGTGTGGCAGAGAGGAGGTAGGGTGATTAGGGAAGTAGGGGCATTCGAGACTGGCGTCAGTAGCGGGTACTACCGTCGTAATTGAAGATGGAGGCATTGGTGGGTACTTCCTCATCATAGAACATCACGGCTGAATCGTTCGACTTCGGATGCTGCCGCTTGAGCAGGTTGATCATCTCTGCCCCTGCCCAGAGCACAGGACCATAGCCGTGAGCTGCCATCACATGTGTCGGACGGTAAGCATAGAAAGCGGGATCAAAAGCCATACCTGTGCCTACACAGACGTTCTCCACCTGACCTTTCGCATTAACACTGGAGGCTACAGCGTGCCAGCCAAGCTGTGCCACAGGACCATAGGCCTTCGCGTCAAGCCAACCCTGATTGACGCCGTGGGCCAGACAATAGGTATAGATAGCGGTGGCCGATGACTCCAGATAGGTGTCGTTGCGGTCAAGGAGCTGATGCCAGAAGCCGTCGTGCTGCTGCAGACGGGCGAGTCCGGCGGCATGAGCCTTCAGCAGATTCAGGATTTCACCATACTTAGGATGGCTGACGGGCAGCACGTCAAGCACCTCGCACATCGTGAGGATGGCCCAGCCGTTGGCCCTGCCCCAATGGAAGGCGGGATGAGGATCCATCTCCTCTACCCAGCCGTGACGGAACAGTCCCTTCTCCGGTACCCACATCCGCTGGGCGAACTGGAGCACCTGCCTGGCAGCCTCGTCGAAATACTTCCCGTCACCTGTCAGAACACCCATATAGGCAACCGTCGGAATACCCATGAACATGTCATCGAGCCAAACGGTATTCTTCTGTGGACGGATGCGCGCGAAAGTGCCGTCAGCAAGGCGATACTCCCTGTTCATGATATAGTCGGCATAGTTTTCTATCAGCGGTCGGATAGCGGTTGCTGGGTATTGGCTGTTTCCCATCAGAGTAGCCTTGATCATCGAGCAGCAGACGGCTCCGGCATCGTCGAGGGCATGCGGGTCGATGACGCGACGGATATTCACGTCGATAGCCTTGTCCTTAGCATAGATTTCCCGGAACACAGGGGCTATATCGGCGAGCAGCTGATGACGCTTTTTCACATAGTCGAGATAGGCATCGTCACCAGTGGCCTTGTAAGCGGCAAGGACACCAGAATAGGTTACGCCCCACTCATAACTTGTCAGTCGGAAGCCGCCCTGCTTCAATTGGGTGTCGACATTGGCCTTCTTCAGATCCTTCACCTCCTCACCGGTCTTCTTGTCGACCAACATTGCCGGAGTCTCGGCATCGATGTATCTCAGTACGACGTCCATCGTCTGCTTCACCTGCTCTGGGGTTGAGACACCATAGCCCACTCGGTAAGCCGGCTTCATCAGGTGCAACGGTGTATTGTTGTCGTTAACGTTTTGTGCTGAAAGCGTCAGCACGCCTGCCATTGCCATGAGGCATAAAATCAATCTTCTCATACTAGTTCGTTTTAACGCTATCACAACCCATTCTAATGTTATTTTCCTAACGCATCATTTTGAAAGAAATATGCTTGTCGTAAATGGTGACGTATAGATTCTTGTCTTCACCAATTGCAAACCAACTGGCAGCCGAGGGTATCCAATACTCATGTGTCTTGACACCTGTGTAGCGGTTCAGCACATAGATATAGTCGGTAATACCTGAGCCTCCCAAACCACAGATGATAGAATTGTCAACAATCAAGAAGTTGGAGGAATTCACCGTACGCGGCCTGCTCATCCAAAGCGTCTCGTCTGTATTGATATCGACTGCCACAAGATAGTTTCCTTGCGAGTTTTTGTCTGGTGCAGTAACAGTACATTCAGAAAAGTACAACACGCCATCCTTCACCACAGCCCACTCCACGCTTTGGTATTGTTTATCCTTCGGCGTAACGGTAATATTGCGGGTATTATACACCTTCTTCACCTCTTTTGAAGGGTCAAGGAGCATGATCAGATGCGGGTCTCTGCCACGACAGGAGATGTCCTTCTCGGATTCACCCCAGGGGAGTAGTTCCTCGCTCGGAGTCCTTCCATAAATGGCCACAGGGAAATCACCATCGCTAAACACATCGTTCAACGCCCACTTACCGTCGTAGACGGCAGGAACACCCTCGGGGATCTTGAAATCCTTGTCATCCCATCCAAGGGTCGGATGGCCGATAATGTTACCCAATTTGAGAGAAGGTTGCGCAAGAGAGTTGTAGTCTGCCAGTGGGGTTGAGAACTTGGTGCGCGCCAGTTGCAGAGTCCGACTCTTGCCGGCAGGCGCCTTTGCGAGTGTCTTACCATTGAAGTCAAGCACTTCTACCAATGCGATCTCTGTCTGAAAGTCCTGAGCGCCAGCTAAATGCGCGAGACACAGGAATGGTATAAGGAATAAGGTCCTTTTCATAGTCAGAATTTAACCTTGATGCCTCCAAAATATATGACGCCCTGCTCACCGGCTCCAACCTCAAGGAAGGCCCGCAAGTTGGGGATACCTGCTTCGATACCGATGAGGGATGCCTGCCAGGCAAAATAGAGGTTTGAGTCGGAAGAACTTGCGCCAACGTGATTTTCTTCATTGTAGTTAAGATATGTAACGCCAAGGGCTGCCTTGGAATAGGTGCCGAAATAGTCCTTGTTCACCCAATAATACTTAAACGAGGGCATCAGTGTGAAGTATTTACGCATGCGAGAACCTACAATCTTCATGTCAATGTCTTCCACATCTTCACCCGTCTGTGAATAACACACGATCGCACCTAAGGCAGCACGGGGATCGTTGAGATGATAGAAATACTCGACACTCAACGTACCGAAATCTTTCTGGTTCACCCATCTACGGCCCATCAACGAGTCGAAGATGCCGTTGGACAGACCATTACCAATACCGTCGCCCACGAGAGAGGCACCCAGACCGTAAGTGACACCAATCTCGTGTCTCAGGTCTTCAACCTTATTCTGTGCGTTCACACTCGCTGCAGTCATTACGATGACTACGACCATCATTAAAAACTTTTTCATAATTGTAACGTTATTAATTATAAACTCTAAACTATAAACTTATAATCTCTAAACTTATAAATTCTAAACTACAAACTATTTCAGCTTGGGTTTCAGTTCGTCGGGCGACTCCTTTGTGAACATGCTGACCTGCGGGCCATCCTTCGTGAAGAAGTCGGTAATCACCTGAGGCTCCAGCGTCAGCGAGGGATTGAAGTCGTCGCTCTGCATATAGCTGAGGATGGCCTGGCGCATCTGACGGGCCACCACACGACGGTCCAGATGGCTGTTGATGTCCATCGTCGTCATCAGCAGTTTGCCCTTCAGCACCTTCGCCTCGACGAGCATGCCCAGCTTACGGCTGACGTGCCACGTATCGATGGGCTGAATGGGCGACTGATAGTCCGCTGGCAGTTCCATCAGGTTCATCACCTGGGCACGATTGAGAAGTTCCCACCAGTTCAGGTTGCTCCAGTCGTCGGTGGGGAAATTATACTTGAAGAGCGGATGGTGCGTGTCGATATAGGCTCCTGTGGTATGCGGAGGACGCATCTTGAACCACGATGTGTTCCAGAACACGGGCAGATAATGCTGTACAACGTCGCTGCCCAAGCGCACCTTACCAGCTGCGGTCAGCAGCACTTTCCCACCCTGCTTCAGTACATTGACGGCCTTGATATCGAAGGTATCAGTAATATACATATTATGACTCAACTCCAGCTCTCCTATACTGTCAGGATATACCCAGAAGTCCCAATGGTTCCAGATCTGCTTACCGATCCTGACGGAGAGCGTCAACTTACTGGGCTGACTGATGCTATCCAGCGGATAGACAACAGTACCTATCTGTACGTTCTTTCCTACCGCCATACTGTCTGACGACAGCGCACCGCCGGTAACTACCTGATCCCCATTCATGATGAGATAGTTCTTTCGGATTGGCGAGACGTTACCGTAGAGGGCATTATATACCTCGACGGGCACCCGCAGCGTGTCGGCCGTCGTATAGACGAACTTGGGGAAGCGGGCCAACGGCACCAGCGGCGAACAGAACTCCCTCCACTCGTTGCTGTTGACATAGCCTTTCTCACGCCAGTGTACGTTGAGCGGTCCGACGAGCGCCGTTCCCTGTCCGCTGTAGTCGTTAAGCGACAGCAATTGGAAGCCTGCATAGTCCTTCGTGCGGAGGTTACGCTCGATCTCATATTTATAGCAGAGTGTCTGAAGCTTACCGCTGGCCATGAGGAACTTCTCTGCCTGCTGTTCCATGCCGTTAAAACGCAACAGGTCGCGGAATATCTCGAAGTTGCGGGCTTTATAGGCTCCTGTGTACTCTGGAATCTCCCTGAAGTCGGGGAAGGCGCACCACTGCCCTTGCTCATGGGCTATGATCGGGCTGTTATTGGGAAGGCTGTCCTTATAGTTACGTGGGAAAGCTATCTGGTCAAAATAGTCGTCATCGGCATGTGGGGCGTGCTTGTCCCAGTCGAGGCCTCGTGCCCCACCCTTCACATGATATTCCGACCCGTTGTCCCAGGCCCATCCTCCACCTACGGATGCACCACAATAGAGTTTCGACGGGTCGTAGCGCTTCATCTCCTTCACCCAGTCGTTGCAGTATGCCACCCAGTCACCGGCTGGCTCGTTGCCGGCAGCCATCATCACAAACGACGGATGGTGGCCATAAGTGTCTATGATTCGCTTCGACTCCTCAAGCAGATACTCGTCAATCTTCTGTCCTCGACGGAGTCGCACACCGTGGTTCGGCCACGACGGGCCCTCTGGCTGGAGATAGAGACCGAGTTTGTCGGCGGCAGCAAAGGCTGCCTCCGGCGGACAATAGGAGTGGAAGCGCACGTGATTCAGGCCGTACTCCTTCAACTTGGTGAAGACGCTCATCCACGACGCCTCGTCGGTGGGAGGATAACCCGTCTCTGGGAAACAACAATTCTCCACCGTACCACGAAGCCATAACTGACGGTCGTTGATATACAACTGTCTGCCCTCAGCCCTGACCTTCCGTATGCCAAAGGTGGTCTCGTAATAGTCGTCACCTATGGTCAGACCTAACCTGTATAACTGCGGATTGAACTCATCCCAGAGCGTCATCGAACCTGTTGGAATGTGCAGCTTCATCTTGTAGCCCGTGATGTTCTGGAACCACATAAAGGAGTCACCGCCTGCCTTGCTGTCGTCCTGACGAATCGGATCCACCAGCACCATGAGGTCATCATCGTAGTAAATGGGATTGAACTCGCCGCCAAACTCTATCGTAGCAGTAATAACACCATTCACCGGCTCTGGATTGACCTTCACCTGACGGATAAATATCTTGTTGGACTGGCCACGAAGCTCCATCTGTCCTGTGATACCGTTCCAGTTGCCCTGTGTCTGGTCGGTCACGCTGTGGGAGTCCTGCCCGACACAGACATTCTCTATGCCGTTATAAACACCTATGGCAATGATGTTGCGCTGTCCCGGAACAATGAACTTCGTGACGTCGTACTCATGGGGTGTGGAGAGCGAAGACCGTTGTCCTGCAAACTGCCCGTTGACATAGACACGGGTCTCGATATGCGGACGTTCCAGATAGAGTGTCACGACATTCCTCGACCAGTCCTTGGGCACATAGACGCTCCGTTTGTACCATGCCATGCCCACGTAGTGGCGTTCAGGCGTGAGGAAGAAGGGAAACTTCAGGTTGTCCTCCTGCCGATACTGTTCCATCCAGGGGTTGAAATAGTATGAAGAGTCGTAGGTCGAGCCTGTCCAACGGGTATCAACCGTCACCTTGTCGCCCTTACCGTTCGTCAGCAACGAGCCCGGCAGTATCGCATAGTCGTCATAACTGACGGAATCGCCGACGCTCAGGTCCCATGACCCTGCGAGGCTGATTGTTTCCTGAGCTTGTACCGTACTGCCACACATCAGTGTCAGCATGACAGAGAGAGAACATGCGTGAAATCTTCCCATGAGTCTGATATTTTATTTGATTACTTTTTTGCCATTGATGATATAGATGCCCTTCCCGGGAGCCTTTACCCGGACACCCGTCAGACTGTAACAAGCACCATCGCCCTGATTCTCGATGCGCACCGTCCGGATGCCCGTTGGGTTGTTATAGGCACCGATGTAATCAGGCAGGTAGAAGCCGAGGTGTGGCGGCTGGTTATATGCCGTATTCTGCCAGGCTACGGCCATACGGTAGGTATGGTCATGCATCAGCGTGGGGAAACGGTAATCGGTCTCATACGCTGTAGAGTAGATATTCAGCGTACTGCTGTCGTCTTTGCTCCATAGGATAATCTCCTCCCGCCAATCGCCGAAGATGTCGGCCGAGAGACAAGGTGTGGCCTTTGTACCATTGCAAGAAGAAGAATTGCCCATTGAGACAGCACCTATGGCAGACAGGCCGGGTCCTAACATCAGGTTGCTCTTGCCGTACTTCCCGATAGAGGTACCGTCGAGCAGTTCATCATACTCATCGCCATCCCAATACACACGGAAGTTCATCGACGGTTTTGAGCTACCGGCCTCTTTACCCGTGACAGCATTGAACGGATTCTGGTTACGGCTTCCGCTGTTAAAGCCACCATAGGAAGACCAGAACTCGTAGCCTCTGTCGGCCACGATGTCAGCAGCCAGACCGCGTCCGTTGTCCTGTCCCTTCTGTCCACCTTTCCAGATGATCTCGCCCGTAGCAGCATCATGCAGGTCCCAGGCGTAGTCACCTTTCTCCTCATGCACGTCAAAGAGTTCCAATCCTGGACGGTCTGGGTCGATGTCAGCTAGATGGATGGCGTCTCCATGTCCATACCCTACGGCATAGAGCATCTTACCATCATCGTCGAGGGCGGCAGAGCCCCACACGATTTCATCCCGTCCGTCACCATCTACATCGGCCACAGAGAGGTTGTGGTTTCCGTTGGCATACATCGTATAGCGTCCCAGTCCTGAGGTACACACCGTAGGACTGAAGGTTTCCGTCTTTCCGGCAGCATCCATCAGCGAATAACTGGTCTTCTTGTCTGAGCTGTGCAGCCAGCGGGTCTTCAGTTCCGTTCCGTCGAAATCGACAGCCCAGATGTAGGCAAAGGTATAATAACCTCTGCAGAACACGCCACTCGGAAGGGCATCGGGGCCTCCCAGATAGGCTACGGCAGCCAGATAGCGTTCCCCACGGTTACCATAGTCACCACGGTCTTTCTTGCCGCTACGGTCGTCCCAGTTGAACGTTCCCGCAGCCTCGCTCAGCTCAGCTTTGGCGTTGCGGTTGGGATAGTAGGCGATGGTGTGGATAGCAGCACCAGTCTGTCCGTCGAACACGGTGAGATATTCTTGTCCACCGTTGACACGTCCGGCCTCAGTACGCCAGTCCTTGGCGTTGTCAGCGGCCTTGATCAGTTCATCGGTAGCCACCTGATTCACGTAGTTACCCTGTCCGTCCTTCGACCCTGGAGCCGTCTTGCACATCAGCTCTGCGCGTCCGTCGCCATCAAAGTCGTAAACCATGAACTGCGTGTAGTGGGCACCGGCACGAATGTTCACGCCGAGGTCGATACGCCAAAGCTTTGTCCCGTCGAGTTTGTAACAGTCAAGAAAGACATTATCGGTCTTGTCGCCCTGAGAATTGTCCTTCGAGGTCGATGGGTCCCACTTCACGAAGATCTCATACTGACCGTCGCCGTCTACATCACCCACCGAACAGTCATTGGGTGAATAGGTGCCTCCCTGGACACCTGTCTCCGGACGGTCGAGTTTTAGTTCCAGATAACTCTTCGCCCAGGGCCTGACGACAGGAGAAGTCTCCACCACCTGACCATCCAGGCAGGTCTGTATCTGAAATACGTCGTCAACCGTTCCGTCGGTCGTCACGGATGTAGCTCCCGTAAGTTCTTCGGCCAAGATCTTCTCCCCGTTCTTTATGAGTCGGAAAGAAACACCCGCATCATCGGTGCCCAAGAGCCGCCAGCTGACGAACACCTTTCCATTCGTAGTGGGGAACGCCACCAGTCCACGATCGAGCTTTTCCATCTGGCTCTGTGGCGTATCCGTAGGTTTCTGTGCGGCTGCCCCCATAACAATTAGAGCCAGCCCACACGTCAATACCATTTTGCTTAATAGTTTCATTTTTCCTTTACCTTTTTACCCTTTTACTTTTTTACCTTTATCTTGCCTTTCCAAATATAAATGCCCTTCCCCTTCGGCTCGCCGTTCAACTTCCGTCCGTCCAAGGAATACCAAGATGAACTTTGAACTTTGAACTTTGAACTTTGAACTTTATCGAGTCCAGTAGGAACATCTGTCACTTTCAACTTGCCCTCCTTCTTCAGGAAATCCGTCGTGTCCCAATAGAGACCTTCCGGCAGCTCGGGCAGGTTGACGACGGTGTTCGATGTCGTTTGCAAAGCTCCGACCTTCCAGAACACCACCTCATCACCAGCCTTCAGTCCTGAAGCCTGAATATTAATCTCGCCTGTCACCATCATGGTCCCTTCCACATTTACCGGCGACACCTGGATACCAGCCCTGCCTTTTATCACTTTCAGATCCAGGACTTTTACCGTCGTAAGACCTTTGCCTGAGATATTAACCCCTCCTATAAGCCTTCCGATGCTGACGTCACGCCCATTATTCGGAAAATCGCCTCTGACAGTAGCCTTCCCCAACCCATACGAGTTGTTCCACTGGAGCAGCGGATCATACTGACCGGTTTTTGTCTTCAGGAAATTCAATTCCCCTTCAAACTGGCTCCAGTCGCCTTGCATATTGCAGCGTACACTGGTCACATGCACAACCAAGTTGCCTTTACCGATCAGTTTGCCTTTGTAGTCGCAACGAGAATCAAGGTACCAGTTTCCGCCACTTCCTTCGGGTACGACCATAGTCGTCGTGTTCGATGAATAGCTACTGATATTATCGGGGTCCTTCAACGTACCGCCGTCAAGCACCACCGTATCGGGGTATTGATGAATATTACCGAGCTCGCCTGCCTGGACGATACCCTGATGGAGAACAAGCTTGCTGAACATACACGACCCGCCCAACACCAGTGTGCCGTCGCCGGTCTTCTCCAGATAAGACTTACCCGTCTGACTGATCTTTCCCTTCACGGTCAGCGTCCTTACAGGCAGGGCTATCACGCCACCGCCTTCTCCAAGGATCAGGTTCTGGGAGGTTGTCACATCAGACTGATTCACCATCAGCGAGAGTCCACCGCCGTGCTGCAGGGTCACCGGATTATCAACACCTCCCAAAGCCCCGTATTCGGCACCGTCGGAATGAGCCAGAGCCGATACCGTGACCGTGCCGCCGTCAATCACGACGCCACCGGTAAACTTGTTCACATTGCGGATCGTCAGATTAGCTGCGCCCGTCTTGAATAATGTAGTACCGCCAATAATACTGCCGTTACCGTACAACGTAAAGTCGTGGTCCTCATTGGCAAAGACGACACTCGACGGAGCCACGTCTTCCCTGATATCTACCACATTCGCATATGCTCCGTCATCAAAAGTTACCTTATCGCCCGTCACAAAGGCCCCCTTCGTTCCGTCGGGCAACAGGAAATTCTCCGTGTTATTAAAGTCCCATATATAACTATCATCGCCTGTCCACCTTACATCCAAAGGCGAGCGGGTGGCTTGCAGAACCAGATAGATGCGTGAGAAGCCATTCTCATTGGTCTCTTTGGTGAGATAGCATTTCATGCCGTCAAGTCCTTCTATGACAACATCCTCGAGATTTCCGACGAACTCATTCGCCTGCAAGATTTCATACTTCCCTTCAGGCATACTGGTCTGACCGTCCTCCAGATTAGTGACGAAACGGAACACGGGTGCCTTGTATTTCGGACCATTCTCCCAGTCCTTGGTCTCAATGACCAGTTTCCAGGCCCCTATCCCATCACATACATTATGGTCAAAGTCTTCCTTTTTACTGAACAAATCCAACTCAAGTACTGAGCCAAAGCCCAGCTTGAGCGTATCGACGCCCATGCTTCCGTAGCCATGATTACCACCAGGCCTGATGACGGAACCATATTCTGCCTCAATATCATGAAAAAGCGTCCCTGAGTCAGGTGTGGTTTCCATTTTGGCAAAGCGATTCAGCCAGAGGCGGCTATATCGTAGGCCCTTGCTGAGCACCACAGTACCAGCCCAGACATCCGTCGGACCTCCATAGCTCTGTATCCCGTCACCCTCCAGCCTCAGTATGCCATCGCCCTGCTTCACAAGGCGGATGTTGCTCCCGGAAAGATCTCCCAAGGCAGTCTTTTCCATCCTGAGGGTATGGGTATAATAGCCGTATTCTATGTTGTCGTTATCGTCATGACCCTGAACCCACGACGGAGCGTTGTCGATGATAACGGCAGGCTGGCAGGGTTCTGTCACGGTCACTTCCATATCAGCAGTTTCAGCCAGCAGCACCTGAGCCCCATTGTGTTCGCTGGAGATCGTGCCGCCATTCTTGATTTCCACCCTTCCCGTCATTGTCAGTGGCGGCGGGGCCTGGGTGATGCCCTCCAGTTCTCCGAGGAAATAACTCACGTGAGGCGGCTGGTTGTAGCCGCACATCTGCCAGGCCATCGCCTGACGGTACTGGTGGTCGTGCCACAGCGTGGGGATGCGCCTGTCGGTAGGGATCGTCGTGGTGTAGATACGGATCTTGTTATCCTTGGTACGGGTGATGACCTCCTCGCGCCAGTCACCCAGCACATCACCCTGATAGCAGGGCGTTCCCTTCGTGTCGTTGTTGGTCATCGAGCCCTTCAAGGTCTCTATCACGCCCTTGCCATATTTATAGATGGTGACTGCCGTATTCTTGCCCTGACTCGAATAGTCCAGAGTTTCCTCCAGCAGGTCACCGTCCCAGTAGATGCGGAAGTTCTGGGTGATATTGTTCTTCGTCCCACCATTCAGCGGCCCGTTGATGACCGAGCTGATCAGCCCCGGATCGCGGCTTGAAACACCCTGACAGCCGGGATAGTCGTCGATGAAATTGCCCATCATGGCCCGGCCGTCGTCATCGCCTGCCGTGTAGCGATAGTAAATCTTTGAAGTTGTGGCGTCGCGAAAATTGTTGCCTGGCTTGTCCTCGTTGCAGGCGAAGATCTCCTGTCCGTGGACGTAGGGATTGAAGTCGCCCACATGATGGGCATCGCCGTGACCCAGCCCCGTTGTCGAGAGACCGTGTCCGTTGTCGTCGATGACCATCGAACCGAAGACGATCTCGTCGCGCCCGTCCCAGTCCACATCGGCCACGCTATAGTTGTGATAGCCCTGACCGTACCATGATGAGCCGGGGGTATTGCAGCTCCAGTGCCAACGCTCCGTCAGTTCGTGGGTCTCGGGATTCACGTCGAGCGCCACCATCTTATGACGGGTATAGATGCCACGTGCGAGGAAGAGGCTCGCCTTGCGGCCGTCCAGGCAAGGGGCTCCGAAGAAGTGCTTTGTCGAGCGGTGGCCGTAGCCGTCGCCCCAGGCAGCATTCAGATCCGTCTCCCCTGCCTCCAGACGCTTCAGGGGATAATCCATCACCTGATAGGGTTTGCCCGTCTCGCCGTTCATATACACCAGGAACTCTGCCCCTTCGTGAACGAACCATTGGCTGCTGTTGGTAGAGCCAAGATAGTTCTTCGTCTTGTCACCAATCTCGTATACCTCACCGTCGGCCGTGTGGATCACCGTACCGTCGGAGGCTCTTATCACAGCCTCTGCCCGTCCGTCCTGATCCCAGTCGTAGGCAATGATGTTCTGTTCGTTGTTCTGGAAATCGGCCATGTTCGGTCCGAGATCGATCCACCAGAGCCGCTTGCCGTTCAGCTTATACACCTCGATGATAAAGTACTCGCCTTCATAGCCGGCCTTCTGATAGCTGGTACTGGCCCAGCTCTGATTGTCGAACTTGATCAGGATTTCCAGTTCCCCGTCACCGTCCACATCAGCACAACAGGCATCATTGGGCACGTAGGTCGACTTCAGGTCGCCGTGGTCGGGCGTAATCTCCAGATAGTTCTGAGCCCAAACGCCTGTCTCCTTCTCTCCTTCTCCCCTTATTCCTGTCTCCTGTCCCCTGACTACTGCTTTCACCGTATACTTACTCGTTGCCGTTCCGGCGGCATCGATATAGTTCGACACCGTGAGTGGCTCTTGGTTCACCTTCACGCCATCGCGATAGAGATTATAGGTCACGTCATAGTATTCTTCGGCCAGTATGCGCCAGGAACAGAACACGCCGCCATCAGTCTGAATGGCCACGAGTCCACGGTCCAAAGCGTCCGTCATCCGCTGCGCCACAGCAGACGCAACGGACATACAGACCAACACTATTGACAATAGCAGTTTCTTCATTTCAATACGTATATCTAGCACACCTTTTGGTTTTTTGGTACAAAAGTAGCAAAAATCAGCTAATCCACCAAATAAAAATCATAAGTTATAGTTATTTAATCACTAAATATAGCTATTGTTTTTCATAAATGCTCATTTTTTCCGTCTTGATTCTCCTTTGCCACATCGCCTAACGTGTAATAGCCAGCTTTCAGCAGAGGAAAAGGCATGGTTTTGATAAGATGTCTTAACCTTACGGAAACCTTAGGGTAACCTTACGGTAACCTTAGGGTAAAGGCAGCCATACAGATGCCACCACCAAGCAGCTCTCTCCAGTCTTTTCGGATAACAGCATGCACCTCAATTCTCTTGAACTCATCCTAACGGACATCCAATGGTTCCGTCAGTCCCTGTCACGCTAGGATATAATGTGACAGTCACAAATTGTCCAGACCCCCGATATGACACGTGAGTTAACTCAAAACATCGATCGAGTTAACTCAAGCGACAAATCGAGTTAACTCAGCTGTTTCACGTGTGAGTCAAATTGGACGACAAAGAAGGTTGTGAATAGGTAACGGACACAAGAATGGATCTTACTGTTGTGCTGATGCCTTTTTCGGGTCGTGGAAGGCATCCCTTACAAGGTAAGAAAGCATCCTTTACAAGGTAAGAAGGCATCCCTGATAGGGGTTAAGGCCTAACCTGGCAGGGAGTTTGACCTACCTTCTCAACCGTTCGGCTATACTC
>CAMKSE010000020.1 GCA_946415365.1 uncultured Prevotellaceae bacterium | reverse complement strand
TTTTTTTTAACTAAAACATTTGTTTCTTTATTCAAAATTTGATACTTTTGCATTCGTATTATATAATATGAACGCATTATGCGTGAGTGATTTATGGATGTAGCGTTTCTTTCGCTATGGTAGAATTTAAGTTTATAGACTACGGAACGGACTTCGGGACACGCGATATGGGTCAGAAGCTGCGTCAAAAGCTGTTAGATATGATAGCTACGGGCGAGAAAGTCATACTTGACTTTACCGGAGTCAACGTGGTGTCTAACGCATTTGCCGATGAGTGTATCGCGAAGATGTTGCTTGACATGCCGCTCGACGAACTGAAGCACCATACCACTTTCCGCGGCCTGAACCCACTGGCCGAGCGCAGCGTGCTGGTCGCGCTGCAGCGACGGTATAAGTTAATAACATCAGAAAACGATTAGAACGAATATAAGATGAGCGAAGAAAACAAAGATATGGAGACGAAAGCCGGTGTGGTCAATGAGCCGGCTGTGGGATATGCTCTGAATGAATATCCTATGAGTGGTGTGGAATCAGAAATAGATTATGATTTCCAGGAGAAGGACTTCGGCTATGCAAGATCGTTGGAGGAACTCGAACTTGCTCTTGACGAGGCAGATGCTGAGCGTAACGATCCAACGAAGTGGATTACGCCAGTAGAATTCCACACGCGATTAGAAAGTAAGTACCCATGGCTAAGGTAGTCTGGCGAGAAAAGGCTTCACTTCAGTTGGAGGCGCATCTTGACTATGCTTTGGAAGAGTTTGGTCAAAAAGCTGTCATCCATTGGTACAAAGATATTCAGCGTATAGAAACGCGGATGGCCCTTCAGCCGGAGTCATATACACCAGAACCGCTACTTGCCCACAGGGGAAAATCGTATCGAGGTGCAACAATAATGAAGAATTTCAAGCTAATCCATTATTATGATATGGATTGCGACACGGTCTTTATAGACTATATTTGGGATATGCGAATGAATCCTGTCAAATTGAAAAAGATGAAGTTTTGATAACAATATAAGATAACGATATGAAACGAAATATGAGTAATATGAACAATATAATGATGAAGCTATTCATGGTGATCATGCTGATGATGTTCAGCATGGGCGTGCAGGCAGATGTAAAAGTGCTATTCGGAGAGAACGGTGATGACGTGTTCTCGGGAAAGGGTGGAACTATTGAGGTGAGCCAGGAACCGGATGAAAAGGACGAGACCAAGGTCATCGTCACCCTGACCGTCACACCCAAGAAGAACTACTCCATCTCGAAGGACGACATCAAAGTTTACGCCGTTCTCCCTGCCAGTGTGAGATCTACTCGTGGCTTGGAAATCTCCAACGAACTTACGCTCGACGGCAAAGATCCCCAAAACCTTTCCGAAAAGCGTGACTATACTGTCACTATCGATTCCAAACTCGGACTATGGGTTAGAACAGCTGTTTTTACAAATTCGAGAAAGGGAGTTGTTAAAACTACCTCGAAATTCTATTTTATTGCCAATAATGCGTCGTATAATTCCTCAGTAACAACCAATAACTACTATTTTGTACCTGCGAAAGACCCTCATCAGGCCAACAAGCAGGATGCCTGGTATTCATCGAACTATAATGCTTCCAACGGTGATCCTGAGAAGCCATTCATCACCACCTTTAAGACCGATTGTGACAATAACTCCATCTGGGAAATCATATCCTTCTATGAAGAAGGGGATGAAGGTGAGGATGACGAATACTTATATTCACATTTAAAACATTGGGCCACGGGCAAATACCTTATCTATGAGCCACCTCACAGCAATGCCATCAATCGTAAGTGCGTCCATCTGCAAACAACCACATCGCCAGGAGAAAATGCACGATTCGACATCATTACCAATGGTACGGGTGTTAATATCAGACCCATCAGTTTAACAAGTGGCAACCAATACCTGAACCCGGCTTCTGGTAATAAAGATTTCTATTATGGTCAAGGCAACAGTCCCTATTATGGCGGTATGGTAGGAGTCTGGAGCGAAGCAACAGCGAACTCTATCTGGCATCTCGATGAAACAATAGAGCCTCCTTCGTTCACTGTCAATGCAGATGGCACGGTGGAGATTTTGTCAGCAACAGGCACTACCATATATTACACCACCAACGGTAATAATCCCACGACATCAGATGGTGAATACACTGGAGCCATTACTGTCACTAGCGATATGACGGCCATCAAGGCCATTGCTGTCCGTACATCCGACAGCAAGGCTTCCAATGTTGTCACCTTGCCATTGCAGACCTACACTTATTACATCGTGAACTGTGCAGGCGACCTTGCCGTCAAGTGTGAACTCAAGCAGGCTGTCGGCAAAACACTGAGCAGTTACCTTGACATACCAGCAGCCATACAAAGTCCCTATCTGGAGGGTGAGATGGTGTCGTTCCATTCTTTCAGTGAGGCCTATTCATCGACGGACCAGCTTGATGACGAGAATCTGATTACCGAGACACCAGAATCGGCTGCCAACATCTACGTGATCTACACCACGGATCATCTTAAGGAAAAGTTCCTGAAACTGAACGGGGCAAGTGCCTTCAATATCACAGCTGACGGAAAAGCTATTTATGACGGCGGCTCTCTGGCCAGTGAAACTACTGATTATTCCTCAGCTATTACCACGGCAAACCATCTTTGGAATTTCCTCGGTGAAGACCCATACGCCGTGCAAATCCAGAATTTCGATACAGACAAATATCTTGTGTTCTCCACACCGCCTACGCTCTCATTAGAAGCTACGGCTACCAATAACTTCATTTTGATGGCTGGTAGTGCCTCTGGCGACGGAACTTCCTACGAGCAAATTAATCTGATGGCAGCTACGGGTACGGGGACCCCCGACCTATCTAAAATAGAAATACGTGCTTATCCTGTCAGCAGCTCTGTCACTTACCACCTTATCGACAAGGCCGGAAAGCTGATTGTGTCTGTTCCGAGCACATCGTCAGAACTGGTGCTGCCAAGCGAATGGCAGAGCCCGCTTGTTTCGGAATATCATTACTACAAAGATGCCACTCTAAGCGGTAATACTATTGGCAGCTCATGTGACTTCACGGATGCCACTACCATCACCAGCCCCTTTGACGTGGGCAGCGGTGGCAACATCTACGTTACATACGATGTCAGCGATCACATTGACTTAACGGGCAGCAAGACCTATCTATTAAAATATCTTCATGGCGTTGATTTTTACCAAGAAGAAGATAATGCCATCATGACAACCAAGAAAACGGCTGTCTATCCTTATAATAATGGTGACTTTAACTTGTATGTTAATGGTCCGGAGAAGTGGATTGATCAATTGGCCAAAGGTGCATCTACTCGCACCCGTTGGCTGTGGCATATCTACAGTAACCACAATGGTACAAATCTGACGGGAGGCGACATCGACCCTTATCATGTCATTTTCGAATCTGAACAGAACCAGAAAATCAAAGTGTCGGACGATAATTTTATTAACGGCAGAGCATATTTACGTACTTATAAGCCCACTGATTATGAGTCAGTGGTAACGGGAGCCATCACAAAACATACCCAAGTAATAGAAAGAAATACTAGCGAAAATACCAATGATGTGCCGACGGAATACATGATTCTTGGTACTTCCATCAGTAATATGACGTTGATGACCTTCGAAGAAATAGATAATAGCCGGCAGAAAGTCACGTCTTTTGAAATGTACTGGAAGAACAACCCCACTGCAAATAATGTACTAAGTGCTGCTCAAAAAACTCAAGTGACGGGAGGAGAATACGCTACACTCTCATCTGATCAACAAACAACCCTTGAGGCCGCACATGAAGGTGCGGACTATAAGAAAGGTTCTTGGCATAGCTATGATTCATGGGGGTACTCTAAGCCTTGGACAAAACGTGCCGATGAATCCACTAATCAGCAGCTGATATACGCTAAACACTGGTTCGAGACCATCTCAATGAGTGATGGTGAATTTACTGTTGAAGAGGTGCAACTTACCCCACAGGTAATCCTCCTCGACCAGCATGGGTGGGAGGTAATGAGAACACCGTTGTATAATAATTATGGTGATGAATCCCAAACAATAAACATTTCAGGACTGAGCAAGTACAACAGCCCGATGGTGCAGACATATTATTGGTATCCCACAGCAACAAAAACGACGGGATACCACAAGTATACTGTCAGTGGATCTCCAGCTCACGAAGGATCTTTGCTAACAGATACTCCAGACAACGGAAGTACCGACTTCTATGTGACCTACGACGTGAGACCTGAGTATGCCAACGCCTATTCGGGTGCGGCGAAGGAAAATGAAACGGAGGCCACTCCTTTCCTGTTGAAGCAGGGTGGCAACTATGCCAAGACAGAAAATGGTTCAATGATAACCACTACCAATGTTGCTCCAGCCAGATTGGAGGATGCCGCCGAAAACATGCAGTGGAACTTGAGACCGAATTTCAACATTGACCACGAAATGGGCTACAAATATGCAGGAGAGACAGGTGCTCAGGATGGAGCTCTGAGCAAAGACGCTACCGAAGCAGACTACATGACCAATGGGCAAAACGGCTTTGATCCCTACAATGTGCAGATTCAGAGCAAGGCCTATCCTCAGAGATACTTTACGACTAATACTAGCGGCTCTGCTCTTGACGGTGGTGTTTGGTCAGCAACTACATCAAGCAGCGTGAATCTGCAGAATCAGAGCACCAAACAGACGGCCACTGGCTACGACCAGACCACACTCAACATCACCAATGCCACCTTCATGGTGGTGCAAGATGCCAATGGCAACATGCGCCTGATGCCACGTTTCGACCATGGGAACGTTGTGACTAACTTCACCGCACTTTCTACACAGACAGATGCAGCCTCTGCAGGTGACACAGGTACTGGCACCCAGACGGTCTATACGCAGCTGATTCCCAACCCGACAGTGGTTCACAACCGCTCCCAGATGACTGCCATGAATGGCTACTATCTGTTGGATGAGGACTTTAGTTTTGACGGCTTTACCTCTTTAGGAACAGCTGCCGCACCCTTCACAGGGACCATTGATGGGCAGCTTAATACACTTGACGGGCTGACGGTGCCCTTGGTGGCCTATGCACAGAATGCCGAAATTAAAAACGTGATCCTTAAGGGCGTAACCATCAACAGCGGTTATAATAACCCAGACGATGAGAACGATGCCAACAATGGTGATACAGGTGCTATATGTTGTGTAGCCATAGGCTCCACGAAAATTTATAATTGCGGCATACTGCCGGGAAGTGTTTTACGAGAAGATGAAAACGATGAAAACAAGATTACCGGTTTCAGCGGCAGTTCCGTCAATGGCTCCCATTATGTAGGTAGTATCGTTGGCTTCCTCGGCGGCTCATCGCGCGTTATCAACTGCTACAGCTATGCCAATATTACTGGAGGTACCGTCAGGGCAGGTATTGTGGGGTATAATAGCTATGCCTCGAAGTACAACGACCTGAAGACGATGGTGATGAACTGTATGTTCTATGGTGATATCGATATTCCAGCTACTGCTGCAAATCTCTATCCTATATATGGTGGATCAGAAATCAGTAATGATTATAATGCCAATACCAACAATAGGCTCAATAACTATAATTTTTTCCTTTATGAGGCACCTTATAGTGAGGGTCGTCATATAGTCAGTACCAGTTATAATTGCGCCCTTGCTGCTGAGGAAAGGTTCTTGGTTCGATTTGAGTTCTACCGGCACTTGCTCAATTCCACCCGCGAGTTGGCTGCTTGGTATGCAACGGGTAATGCCGCAAACGGAAGAGGAACAGGCGACAATAACAAAATGGCCAAATGGGTGCTCGACAAGAGCATTGCGCCTTATCCGATCCTGAAAGAGCAAGGCACATATTACTCGGTCGTGAATTATGACCCGTATAATACTTATGATGCGACAGGTGCAAAAGTTAGCCGTACTTCTGTCACAAAACGCAACCAAGGAAAGGATTTAGGCACAACGTTGACCATCACCATCCAAAACAGTACATCAGGTTACGGTCAATCAGCACCTACAGGGGCAAATGTTGAAACTACCAGCCTCACCCTCCCGCGTATCGATAAAGACACCTTGAATTACAACTTTAACTACGACAAGGTTCAGTTGCCCTATTATAACGAGGTAGGTACGGGTAATTATACAGGTAATAGGGTGGTAACGGGTTGGAAGATTGTTTCTATGGAAGGTGGCACATCAGGTGGCTATTCCGAAACCAACTATGATTCGCCTAATTATAATTTTGCTGACCGCGATACATACGGTAAGGATATATACCCAGCAAACACAACTAACAAAACAAGTGGTCGTATTTTCTCGCAGGGAGGATATTTCAACGTCCCGAAAGGAGTAACGGGTATTACCATTGAACCCTACTGGGGCATTGCAGCCTATCTCTCCGATGCCTGTTATGACCGATATGGGTATAAAACTACCGATGATCTTACTCAAGTAGGCGGGCAACGCTATACTAATAATACTGATTGTCCATTACTTACGGGGAGTCAAAAAGTGTACACTAGTATTAATAAAGTAAACAATGTTAATGGAGCTTTGGATGCTTTAACGGGAGTGACAAACCCAACGGTTTATGACTATGCTATAGTTTTGGTTGGTAACTATCATCACCATGCAGAACTCGGTAAGGGTGGACCAGAGTTGTCAAGTGGCACAAAGCCTTTTACAATTATGTCCATTGATCTTAACGAGGATAACGAACCAGACTATTGCTTGATATATAGAAGCGGCAAAAATCAACAGATTTCCCCCATCCGTTTTGATTTCATCACTGTCCCAGGCATGGCTATGGCTCAAAAGATGGCCTCCCATGGTGATCTTGGTATTCCTGGCAACTGTACGCCAAAGGGATGGTTTGAGATAACCACCACAGGGTTAATAAAGTATGGTCAGTTTGAACATAGTTATAATGGCAAGACAAACTCTCCTCTCATCTTTATGGGTGGTGTTATAGATCAGTTTTGTGCCAATAACACAGGTACTTCTGATGCATATAATAATAAAACAAAATATATGCTCTTTGGCGACAACGTGTGGTTTAAGATGCTTAGCAACGGAAATCACATGGATAAAAGCCAAGCCATGCCTCACCGGCCTATTTCAATCACAGGTGGAGAGTACGAATCTGTATATCTTTCTGGTTATTTCCGTCCTAATGCTACAGCCTGCACTGCTGCAAATGGTGATAGAAACGCCGAGTGCTATATTGATGGCGGCAAATTTGGGGAAGTGGCTGGCGCAGGACAGGAAAATATAGATGGCGATATTACATGGAAAATTGATCATGCTGATATAAGGAGTTTTTATGGAGGAGGATTAAAAGTTGTTTCTGGTGGTTCTCAGATTACGGGAAACCTCAACACGACTATTAAGAATAGCTATGTTGACCTTTTCTGTGGGGGACCCAAGTTTGGCGATTTGGCTGCGACAAAGACAGTTATTACTACAGCCTCATATTGTGAGTTTGGGTCTTATTTCGGTGCAGGCTATGGAGGTACTTCTATTTATAGGTGGTGTCCAGAAGATAAGCGGTACAACAAATTTGAAGATAAGAACTATGGTTTCAATGGTTGGGTCGGAGAAAGCTATGATAATTCTGGAAATGTAAGCTATCGTGGTAAATTCACCTCTGGGAAAGGTGTCGCCTGTGGATATGAATACGAATTGTTTGGAGGGTCTGCAGGTAATGTTGGTCGATTATATTTGAAGTTTGCCGCTTTCTCTTTAGCGCAGACTAATAATGTCACTTCTACGTTGACAGACTGTACTGTAAAAGGCAATTTCTATGGGGGTGGTAGCTTGGGTAAGGTAAATGGGACAGCCACCTCTACGCTTGATAACTGTACTGTTAATGGCAATGTTTATGGCGCTGGCTATTCTGCTAAAACGCCAACGGCAAGTATTTTCGCTACAGGTGGTTTTACCATCAAAGATGAAAATGGTTCTCCTATTTCGGCTAACCCCAATTATAATGAGGCTACAGGTGTTTATGAAAAGGCTGATTATCCATCTTCCACAGTATACACTTGGGTGCATGTAGGAAGCCTTAATGGTGGAGCCCAAACCCTTACTGATAAAGACAATGAAGGTAAAGATGTCTACACCATCAAAACAACAGGTGATACTAGCGGCCTTGGTAAGGTTACTGGCAAGGTGACTCTAAATATCACCGGAAATACTATCGTCAAGGGCAACAAAGTCAGTATGGACAATGATGGGTTTGTGATAAAAGATAAAACCACAGGAGAACCTGTTATCGTCGTCGATCCAGATTTCGTTGGTGGCGTGTTCGGTGGCGGTGATGCCTCGGATGCAGAGAACGATACGGAGGTGAATATCAATACACCGTCTGTTAATGCAAAAGAAGGTGACTTTAATGTCTTAAACGTGTTCGGTGGTGGTAATAAGGCTGAGGTGCATGGCAACACGGTTGTAAATCTGTATAATGGCATCATCAATAAGGATGTTTTCGGCGGCGGCAATGCTGGCCAAGTAAGAGGTACTGCCACAGTGAACCTCGTTACTCCACCGTCTAACAATAATGGCTCCAGAGGTGCCTTAGGCGGTTCCGGCGAGGGCACAGGTGAGGAATCAGGCGAAGGCATTGGTAAATGATTGTAATAGAACGAATATAAAGAAGGTAATGAGAAAGAAATTCAATATAACGGGCAGCTGCAATCCAGAGCGGCATTACATGGTGGACTCGAAGAAGCGTTTTAAGGCCGTGGAGGATCTGATTGACGCTGGCGAGTATTTCACCATCAACCGTGCGCGGCAGTATGGCAAGACGACGATGCTTTACATGATTTGGCGGCGGCTGTCGGAACGATATATTGTCGTGCCAATGAGTTTTGAGGGACTTGGCGACAGTCCATTCACATCGGAAGAGGCTTTCGTCAAAACCTATTCAAATTTGATGGGCCGCTACCTTACCTCACAGAAGGAAAACGACGCACTGGTAGGCATTTGGCAGAACAATACGGCGAAGTCGATGGACGAGCTGGCACTGCTGATAACTGATTTTTGTAGGGAGGCGCCGAAACCTGTCGTTGTGACCATCGACGAGGTTGACAAGAGCAGCGACAACCAGCTGTTCCTGAATTTCCTCGGAATGCTACGCAACAGATACCTGGAGCGCGATTTGCAGGGCATGAGCAGCACGTTCCATAGCGTGATTCTGGCAGGGGTGTACGACGTGAAGAACCTGAAGGTGAAACTCCGTCCGGAAGCTGAGAAGAAGTATAATTCGCCTTGGAACATTGCGGCAGACTTCAACATCGACATGACCTTCCACCCCGAAGAGATAGCCCAGATGCTCTCTGACTACGAAAAGGACGAACACACGGGCATGGACATCCCTGCCGTGAGTGAGGAAATATACAAATATACTACAGGCTATCCATTCCTCGTGAGTAAAATCTGCAAGGTGATTGACGAGCAACTGGACAAAGACTGGACCATCAATGGGGTGCAGACGGCCACGAAGCAGACCATCTTGGAGAAGAACACCCTCTTCACCAGCCTGACGAAGAACTTGGAGAACTATCCGGAGTTGAAGCAGTTTATCTTTGCCATCTCCATCAACGGTGAGGAGGTGACCTACGACATGAACAACCCCGTGATGGACTTCGCCACGATGTTCAGCATCATCAGATTCGACACAAGGCGAAAGGTGCGTATCCATAACATCATCTTCGAAGAGGTGCTTAACAACTACTTCATAGCCGAGCAGACTATCAACAATCTGGGCAAGTTGCGCATGCAGATGAACTATGTGCGCAACGGACGGCTTGACATGGAGCTGGTCATTACCCGCTTTGCTGACCTGATGCACGAGGAATACCGCGAGAGCACCGTACCGTTCTTGGAAAAGGAGGGTCGCCTGCTGTTCCTGACGTTTCTGAAGCCCATTATCAATGGTACGGGGTTCTACTATGTGGAGCCGCAGACGCGCGACAACCGGCGCATGGACCTGGTGGTGAGCTACGGTAGCGAGGAATTCATCATTGAACTGAAGATATGGCGCGGCGAGAAGTATGAGGAGCAAGGGCGCGACCAATTGGCCTCATACCTTACGACTCGCGGCTCGGCGGAAGGCTATCTGGTGACTTTCGATTTCTCCAAAAATCGGAAGAAGACTGAGCCTCATTGGATAGAGAACAACGGGAAACGAATATTTGAAGTGACGATATAAGATGCACACGGGGACTGTCCCCCTGTGATAAAACAGAACATAATATGACACAAGATATGAACCATACAATCGTGAATGCCCTGAGGGCAGTGCTCATGGGAGCGCTGATGTTTGTGACGGGTACCAATGCAATGGCACAGGAGTCATCAGAGACACCAACAGGAGTTGTTGTCCACGGTAACGTCTATGGCGGCGGTAACCAGGCAGGTGTACTGGTCAATACTGCGGTGAATATGAGCATTGGCCAAGTAGATGGCAACGTCTATGGTGGAGGTAAAATGGGCGACGTGGGTACCATCTACAAGCCTAATGGCTCATACGATTATACATGGAAAAATAGTGAAGCTAATGGCGATGTTAATGATACAAATAATAACCATAACAATACTGCAGGAAACAACACAATCACTGGCACAAACAAAAACACAGGCATATGCACGGTGAATATCACTGGTGGTACGATAGGTGTTCAGGATAAATCAACCGTAAACCATGCTTCAGGACATGTGTTCGGAGCGGGCAAGGGGTCGGATGATACATGGTGGTGTGAGAAAGCTATAGCGTTCGCGACAAATGTAAGTATTAGCGGTGCCAGTACGGTGGTGTATGGTAATGTCTATGGCGGCGGTGAGGTAGGCCGCGTGGAAGATGATGCGAAGGTGGTGATAGGTACATCCCCCGCAGGTGGATCCACAAATGCTCCCGATATCAAAGGCGATGTGTATGGTGCCGGAGCAGGCATTGAAACACATGGCTATTCGGCATTGGTGCGCGGCAACGCTGCTGTTACCGTTCAGGGCGCTGCCCATGTAGGCGGCAGTGTTTATGGCGGTGGCGAGATAGCCTCGGTGGGAAAATTTGAAGTAGTTGGTGGATTACCAACAAAACCCAAAACCGGTGGAACATGTCTCGTTAACATCAAAGACAATGCTATCATAGGAACAAGTGGTAGCACAGGACACAACGTCTTTGGTGCCTGCAAGGGTGTCACGCCTCATTATGACTCATCTACTTTATCAAGTTATAAGAGTGTCTACAGTATGCAACTCTATGAAAACCGTCCAAGTGATACCCCTGGCGACACATGGGATTATTGGATAACTTATGAAGATGGCTATAATGGACAAAAATTTATCAAGAGATATTATAAAACGGAGACCGAATATCTTGCGTTTCTGAAGACGCTTGCCTTGACCAGCAATCCCCATGTGACCATCGGCGGAACGTGGACGCCGAATGAGACGACGGGAACCATCACTGCTTCGGGGACTCCTTCCGTCTATGGCTCTGTCTATGGCGGTGGCCAGATGGGCGTAACTTTAGGCAGCGTGGATGTTAACATAGTTGGAGGCACTGTGGAGGAAGATGTCTATGGCGGTGGTGCCTTGGCAGATACCAACCTCGGCAACTGGGATGTGAATGGTTACGTGGTGGCTACTGCGCTAAACGATGGTGAATCAATAACCGATTTGTACACAAGGACTGAGTCAGATGGTAAATATACATACACGAAAATCACGGATTCCGAAACAGAATTTGTCAGTGGCACTTATTATCGTCAAGAAGCCACATGGGCCCATACCGAGGGGTCTGCTTATTACAAGACCACCGTCGACCTGACGGGCGGCACCATCAAGGGTGATGCCTACGGCGGCGGCTTAGGACAGAAGACAGGCTTTAATGATGCACAAGGTGTCAGCGCGACGAAAGACGTTGAAGCCGTGGTGTGGGGTGATATCAATGTGACTCTTGGAAGTAATGGTGGTTCAGCTACAAGCTTTTATACCACTTACGAAAAAGACAATGACAATAATGATGTTTTGAAGAGCGGCCGTGTGTTCGGCTGTAACAATCTGTTGGGTTCGCCACAGGGCGACGTGACGGTGACGGTCTGGACGACTGTCGATGGCAAAGATGACAATGGCGAAACCATCACGAAAACAGCTGAAGCTGACAAGAGTAGCACAGAGGAGACAGTCCATACATATCGATTGGCTGCCGTCTATGGCGGTGGTAACCTGGCATCTTACGAGGCGTCCGGTAAGAAGGCACATGTCATCATCCACGGTTGTAGCGACACCAGCATCCTGACGGTCTATGGTGGCGGTAATGCCGCAGCTGTTCCTGAGACGGATGTGGATGTGTATAGTGCCTACGAGATTGGCGCTTTGTTCGGAGGTGGTAACGGTAAGGACAAATATAAGAAAGGAAATACGTGGCAGATTAACCCCGGTGCCGATGTTAATGGCAACGCAAACACCATGGTTTATGGCGGTACTGTGCACGAGGCCTACGGTGCCAGTAACGAGAAAGGAACCATTACTGGCGATGTGGCTATCGACGTCTCAAACGTCAATTCAGACAACTGCCCCTTAGATGTGGCGAAGATAGTAGGTGCTGGTAAGAATGCCGATGTCAATGGTAACCTTGTATTGATCATGGGCTGTAAACCTGGTACACCGATTCCCCTTGTCTATGGTGGTGCCGACAATGCCAACGTGAATGGCAACGTAGAACTGACCATTACCAGCGGTAACTTTACCCAGGTGTTCGGCGGCAACAACGCCGGCGGGGCCATTAGGGGACATATCAAACTGAACATCGAGGAGACGGGAACCTGCGACACGCCCATAACGATTGACCAGCTTTACCTCGGCGGTAACGAGGCAGCCTACTCAATATATGGCTATTATGTCAAAACAACGACTTCTGAAGGCGATGGAGGTGGCGTAGGTGCTTCCGACGAGACTGCCATACTGAAGAACGGCAAACTCCAATTCATGCCGAGACAATCTGCAACTGATACTCACTTGCCAGTGGATACATATACGTTTGATGAGGATCAAAACGAATGGTCATGGACCACTTCTTCAATAAGTACATTCACGCCATACGATGAGCCTGAGCTGAACGTCATTTCCTGCACTCGCATCAACAATGTGTTCGGTGGTGGCTTTGGAACAGGTGCCGCCATGTATGCCGACCCGACGGTGAATATCAATATGATTAAGGGACATTTCTATAATGATAATACTAAGGGTGTTCCTCATGTCATGAGTGAGCTTGGACTTGCTTCTTTTGCTTCTTCAGAGAACCCCAATGGACTGGGTGTCATCGGCAATGTCTACGGCGGTGGTAATGCGGCTGACGTTATTGGTGATCCTACGGTGAATATCGGTACGGCAGCGACTGTCGATTTGGTGTCTACGGAACAAACAGGAGTTTCCGTCTTAGGTGCTTATATCACTGGCAATGTGTATGGCGGCGGCAAGGGTGAAGCCAAAACGACTGCTGGAACAGCAGGAGAGGCATTCTTGTGTGCGAAGGCCATGGTGAGCGGTGACGATGGAACGCATGTCAACATTGGCAACGGCTATGTAAGAGGCAATGTCTACGGCGGTGGCCAGGTAGGACGAGTGGAACATAACACTGAGGTGACGATTGGACTCGCTGACGCTGATATACCTTCGGGAGGAAGTAGCGCACCTATCATTAACGGCAACGTCTTCGGTGCTGGTAGGGGTGTCAACACTCATGGCTATTCGGCTCTGGTGCGTGGTCACAGTACTGTCACTGTTCAAGCAGATTCCAAGGTTCTGGGCAGCGTCTATGGCGGCGGCGAGATAGCTTCGGTAGGCAAGTATAAAGTTGAAAATGGACTGCCAGTGGCATTAGCCCCCGATAACACTCACCCCCAGAGTGGATATTGCTACGTAACAATCCGAGGCAACGCCGAGATTGGTCCCGACGATATGGAAATGACAAAGTCGGGCGGACCCTCTGACTTCGGCCATGTGTTTGGTGCCGGTAAGGGTGTCCTGCCATTCGAAGGTTATGCTGATGGCGCTCAACCCTTCCACATGAATGGTATACAAGTTCTGGTAAATGGGGAATGGGACGGTAAATCATTGAATGATGCTCCGACGAGTTATGATGCTTATAATGCTTCTGCAGAACTGCAGCCTGCTTACGTTACGTTTATTAGGTCGTTGGCCTTAGCCACTCAGACCGTAGTGACCATCGAAGGAAATCCCTTCATCAAGGGTTCCGTCTATGGCGGCAGCGAGAATGGCTATGTACAGAAAGATACGCATGTAACGATATCGGGCGGTCAGATTGGTAATGGGTATGTGCAGATGGATGATGATGGTAACTACCTGGCTACTAAGTACAGTGTTAACCGCCGCTATTCTGATGAAGAGTGGGCAGCAGGGCATCTGATCAAGGATGGTGAGACCAATTACGCACACTCTCTGCCCGAATGTGCCAGCTGGCCGTATGGAGAAACTATCACTGTGCCTTCTGGAGAAAATACTACTACTACCAAGACGATATACGCTCCATACGACAAGTATGCCATGATAACTGAAGGTCATGAGGAAGAGTATGAGGTGGTATATGATGCTGCTAACAATAAATCCACTAACGGTGGGCGCCGTCAGGGTTCAGACGGCCACACCTTCTACGGCAATGTATTCGGCGGCGGCTCCGGCTACTATCCTTACAAGCCCGGCAGATGGTTTGAGGATGCTGGCGCTGTTTATGGTAACACCTACGTGACGATTAAGGGCGGGCATATCCTGACCAGCGTCTATGGCGGTAACGAGATGACCGATGTGGGCAAATATGCCGACAATGACCAACTCAACCTCACGTCAGGCGGTAGCTGTTATGTCACCATGATAGGCGGCACCCTCGGCGTGCCCCGCACCTTGAAGCAGATTGAAAAGCACCCTGTGACCTGTTACCTCTTCGGTGCAGGCAAGGGCGACCAGCGCGTGTTCTTCAACAAGTTGACCAATGTGGGGAATGTCTACGTCCACATCTCTGACGATGCCCGCATCTACGGCTCCGTCTTCGGCGGCGGTGAGGATGGCCACGTCATGAAGAATGTGGAAATGAACATCGGTGGCAACACGCTCCCAGCGGTTTATTCAAGCAGTTCAACTGATGAGGTACTGAAAGCCCTCAACTTGACGGCTCAAGGTACCAAACCGGTGGAAACATCGGAGGGAACCATCACTCATCCTTATATAGGCACTTGGGGAACCTCCTACGTTGATGGTAACGTGTTCGGTGGTGGTCGTGGTTTTGGCGGCGATGCCTATACTGCCGGTAACGTGGCGGGAACAGTTACGATGAATATCTATGGCGGTACGATGCTCGGCTCCATCTACGGCGGCGGACGATTAGGCTCCGTGGGCTATGGCCTCTTCGATGCGAGTGTAACCGCCTACTACGGAAAGATGCGTCCCGATAATACGACGGAGACAGCAACAGGCGCCAGTAGCACATTGGACAACTTCCCACGCGGTTATGTCTATATGACGATTGGTAAAGACGACGGCACAGGCCCTACCATCGGCAACACGCATGAGTACATAGTTCCTAATACAGATTCCAGCACTGGTAACACGCCAAGTTCTATTACTGAAACTGACTTTAAGAAATGGAGTGCGGCTGACTGGACAGCATGGAAGAATCATAACCATGTGCCCAATACTGAGTATGACACAACTACCGGAAGACTTACCCACACCAAGGGTGGCAACGTCTTTGCCGGCGGTATGGGACGCTTCTACCAATTGGATGGCTCGACCGCCATTAGTGCTGTTGACTGGTGGAAACTGGGTAATGTCAAGAGCACCAAGCTGACTATCACTGGTGGCAACATTTTGAGCAACGTCTATGGCGGCGGTGAGCTGGGTATGGTTCAAGGAGGTTCGCACACCTCTGAAGATAATAAAACCGTGAGCACGGAGATCATCATTAGTGGTGGCACCATCGGTACTGATATCGCTGACTACACTTTCGGTAGTGTCTTTGGCGGAGGCTATGGTAGTCTTGTTGAAAAGTTTACTCACACAGGGGGCAAGCCCGACTCTTATCCGAAGTATATTGCCGGACGTGTGAAGGGCAGCACTGAAGTCACCATAAGTGGCAGTAGTACAGTTGTAAAGGCAAGCGTCTATGGCGGTGGTGAGATGGCTGCTGTGGGTGAGTCGGAAGTACTGCTCGCATCGACAGACCCAGTGGTTCCCGGCGAGACTCTGACTGGAGAAAACGGAGCGCCCGTTGAGGCTAATACTTATGTGATTATCAGCGGTGGCACTATTGGTAAAGCAAAAGAAGGAACAACTTACTTTGGCGGAGCTAAAATGGGTAACGTCTATGGCGGCGGTAGCGGTCATAACAACACTGTGCGAAGCGGCCATATATATGGTAATACCAATGTAACCATTAGCGACGGCGTTATATATCATAATGTGTATGGTGGTGGCGCATACGGTTCTGTGGGTGATTTCACTTACCACTTGGATAATACTACCAAAAAGGTTGATGGTATTTCTGGTCGCCATGCAGATCGCACCGATACTGGCACCGCTAACGTGACCATCACTGGCGGCACCATCGGCTACGACGGCAAGGAGAACGGCATGGTGTTCGGCTCGTCGCGAGGTGATATTAACCGACCTGAAGAGCGCGATGATTACACGGCATGGGTCTATGATGCGAATGTTATCATAGGTACTGCGGCAACGGGAACTCAGGGTGAGGAAGGCTATGTCGCAGAGTCTGGACCTGCCATCAAGGGTTCTGTCTATGGTAGCGGTGAGAACGGCCATACATTTAACAACACCGTGGTGACCGTCAATGGCGGCAAAATCGGTATAGATGACAGTAATGACGATGGTTATTCTGTCACCTCTAATGATAAGACCTACGAAGGTGCTGCTTACCCCTACCGTGGCAATGTCTATGGCGGCGGCTGCGGTACGGACAAGTATTTTTCGGATCATACCTTAGAAGACCACAGTGGTGAAGGTGACTACTACAACCCATTGGCTGGTATCGTGTATGGCACAAGCACGGTCAACATCAATGATGGCACGGTGGTGCGTAACGTCTACGGTGCCGGTGCTATGGGTTCGGTAGGTAAAACCACTTGGACAACCACTACGACAGGTGAAGGCGAAGAAGCTACGACAGTTACTACTGCAACTACTGCCGGTGGCTCAACGATGGTTAACATCAATGGCGGTATCATCGGCACTACCGGTACGGTTGGTGACGGTAATGTCTTTGGTGCAGCCCGTGGCTCGAAAGACATCGTCCAAGCAGATTACATAAACGACCTCTCAAGTGTTAGTGTAACGAATGTTAACGTTTTTGGAGGTACTGTAAAGGGTAATGTCTACGGCGGCGGTGAGTTAGGCGATGTAGGTACCATTATCAAGAATACTTCCGATTACAATTATACATGGCAGAAAACAGGTGGAGGAGCCAATACCGCTTTAAACAACGGCATTACTGAAAATAACACCAACACTGGTATATGCAATGTAACCATCACTGGTGGTACGATTGGCTCTTCGACTGCGGGCACAGGCAATGTGTTCGGAGGCGGCAAGGGTGATGCCAACACATGGTGGTGTGAGAAAGCCATGGCGTTCGCAACGAATGTCAGCGTCAGCGAAGCCAGCGGTGCCACCACCAAGGTGTTCGGTACCGTCTATGGCGGCGGTGAGATTGGCCGTGTGGAAGATGATTCGAAGGTCATCATAGGAACTGCAGATGGTTCAGACACACCTGAAATTGTAGGCAGTGTCTTTGGTGCTGGCAAGGGCTTGGCGACACGCGGCTACTCAGCACTGGTGCGCGGCAACTCTGTGGTCACCGTCCAAGGCAGTGCTCAGGTTGGAGGCAATGTCTTTGGCGGCGGTGAGGAAGCCTCGTTGGGAAGATTTAATCTCGTTAAAGGACTACCAAAATTCCCACTAACAGGTGGTAGCGCTACCGTTACTATTCAAGACCAGGCCACAGTCGGATCGAGTAACACAAGCCGCAGTGTATATGGTGCCGGCCAGGGCGTCACGCCTAATTTTGATTCGAGTAATTACAAGAATTACAAGAGCATGCAGTTGGAAAGAAACAAGCCAGCTGGCGATGAAGGCGACACCTGGGATTATTATATTGATGACGACAACAAAAAAGATGAAACATTTGTTTGGGTATATTATAAAACAGAACCTGAATATCAATCGTTTCTCAATACACTAGCCATTGCCAGCCATCCCACAGTGACCATCGCAGAAAACGCCACCGTCTATGGCGATGTCTATGGCGGCGGACAGAGGGGTATTACCTTGGGTCGTGTGGATGTCAACATCACTGGCGGCACAGTGAAGCAAGATGTCTATGGCGGCGGTTCGCTGGCAGATACAAACAAGGGTAACTGGGATGACGACCGTTATGTGAAGGCTACCGTAGCTGCTGGTGCATCAGTGGCAGGTCTATACACAATTACGAGTGGTTCTGGTACAGCAGAAAGTCCTTATGTCTACACACCCACGGCAGCGAATGCGGTGAATGATGGAAGTACAACGTATTACAGAAAAGGTACGTGGGCAGAAGGCAAGAGCGCTGCTACCTATACGACGAATGTCACATTGACCGGTGGTGTAATAGACCGTAATGTCTATGGTGGTGGTCTGGGACAGCTGGCAAAGGATGCTGTTGGCACTTCAGGTCAGGAGGGCTATGTGCCCGCCGTTTCTGCCGTCGAGGCTAAGGTCTATGGCAACGTGCTGGTGAAGCTGAATGAGGATACAGCCAATGATGACTGCTATGTGAAAGGCACTATCTTTGGCTGTAATAACCTGAATGGTAGTCCGCAGAACGATGTCACCGTACATGTCTATAAGACTGTTCAGAAGAATAGCTCAGGAACGGTGATCGACAAGCCCACCAAGAACACCAACGCTTACGAGGTGGAAGCCGTCTATGGCGGTGGCAACTTGGCGGCCTATTATCCAGATGATGTGGATTCAAGAAAATCAGCCGTTGCCAACGTCATCATCGACGGTTGTGACAAGACCAGCATTAAGAGCGTCTATGGCGGTGGTAATGCAGCCTCTGTGCCTGCTACAGAGGTGGTTGTCAATGGCACGTATGAGATTGGTGAGGTGTTTGGTGGCGGTAACGGTTTGGATAACTACCAGATAGATGGTGTATGGTACCAGAACCCGGGTGCCAATGTGGGCTTAGAGAACTATACACACAGGTTAACCTCTTCAGTTTCGAGTCCCGGAACAGAAGACAACCCGTATTATCTGGCAGAGAACAACACGGATCCAGATACCTCAACCCGAGAGAGCAGAAGCGATAACTACGGCTATGGTATCGGTAAGGCCCATGCCACTATCTATGGTGGCACCGTACACAAGGTGTATGGCGGTTCGAACACCAAAGGTAATGTGCGTGTGGAATCTCGTACAACGCTGGAAGACCGCGGATGTAACTATACTGTTGGCGAGGCATACGGCGGCGGTAATAATGCCCCGCAGGATGGAGACGCCGTGCTGGAAGCAGGGTGTATTCAAGGTCTGGATATTGCATATGGTGGTTCTTCCAACGCTGATGTTAATGGTGATGTCATACTCAATATCACCAATGGAACTTATGGCCGAGTGTTTGGTGGCAATAACCTTGGTGGTATCATCAGGGGAACTATCATAGTGAACATTGAGGAGACAGGCTGTCGTCCTATCGTCATCGGCCAACTTTACGGTGGTGGTAACTTGGCACCATATACTGTGGAGAATATTGACAAAACGAGGACAGATCTTAACTTCACTGATCCAACAGCGAATAATTACTACAAGAACTTCCCCAAGGTCAACGTCAAGTCGTTCACCAGCATTGGAACTGTATTTGGCGGAGGATTTGGTACTCGTGCCGAGTTGGTGGGTAATCCACAGGTAAATATCAATGTCTATAAGGGCAAATATTACAATACCTTCAAGGGCAATGACAATGAGATCGGTGGCAATGCTAAAGTTGTAGGGACGAGCGTGAAGTATCCTGCTGATAATGATGCAGGCTATGCCGATGGTTATCCTATTCCTTCACACGAGCATGGTGCCATTGGTGCCATCAATGATGTCTTCGGCGGTGGTAATCTGGCTGCGGTGATTGGTAACCCGACAGTGAACATCGGAACCGAGGCTGGTGAGGAAGTATATGTGGCGGTAGAAGTCGCTTCGACGATTACTGACGTGAAGGGCTACTATACCCGAACAGGCGAAGGCACAAACGAGAGTCCTTACGCCTATTCAGAAATTACTGAATCTACGACTCCGGCTACAGGTACTACCTATTACCTGAAGACCGTCAAAGCTGTCGATATTCGCGGCAATGTCTTCGGCGGCGGTAATAATGCTGAGGTGACTGGTAATACGAACGTCGTCATCGGAAAGAAGACAACGACCACTACTCCGTAATCCAATGGATATGAAACGACTACTGATACTAATAATCATGGCAGTGCTGACCGTACCAGGGATGGCCCAGGCGGTCAGCACATCGCCTGACGTGTTGCAGTGGCATCCCTGGAAAGGGAAACGGGTGGCGTATTTCGGGGATTCGATCACGGATCCGAGAAACAGCGGCTCGAAAAAGAAATACTGGGGATTCCTCGAGGACTGGCTCGGTATCACGCCGTATGTCTACGGGGTGAGCGGACGGCAGTGGAACGATATTCCCCGGCAGGCGCAGAAACTGCAGGAGGAGCACGGCGACAGCGTGGATGCAATACTCATCTTCATGGGTACGAATGACTATAACGCGGGCATTCCCATCGGCGAGTGGTTCACGGAGCAGGAGGAACAGGTGATGGCGGGCATCCATGAACAGAAGCATCTGGTAGATCGCCGTCATCGCTATCCCGTGATGAGCGACTCGACGTATCGGGGACGTATCAACAAGGCTCTGGACTGCGTGAAGCGGATGTATCCCCGGAAGCAGATCGTACTGCTGACACCGATACACCGGGCGGAGTTCTATGCCAACGAGAAGAACTGGCAGCCGAGGGAGGACTATACCAACAAGTGCGGCGAGTATATCGATGCCTACGTGGAGTCTGTGAAGGAGGCGGGAAATCTGTGGGCGGTGCCCGTGATCGACCTGAACGCCCTCAGCGGACTCTATCCGCTGATGGACGAGATGGCGCAATACTTCAAGAATGCGGAGAACGACCGACTGCACCCCAATGACGAGGGGCATCGGAGGATGGCACTGACGCTGATGTGTCAGCTGGCGACCATGCCTATTTTCTGACGTAGTCGACGAAAGAGTAGGGGAAGTCGTGACGATCATCTGTGGGATGGTCCTCACGGCTTTCTTCTTGCCAGTCGTCTTCGTACGACGGGAAGAAGGTGTCGGCCTCGGCGGGGGTGTCGTCGATCTCTGTGAGACAGAGGCGGTCGGCAATGGGCAGGGCCTGACGATAGACGGAGGCACCGCCGATGATATAGATGTCTTCATCGGGGGCGCAGTGCTTCAGGGCTTCTTCCAAAGAGGGATAGACATCACAGCCAGGGATAGTTCTGGCGCTGCGGGAGAGAACGATGTTACGACGGTTGGGCAGGGCGCCCTTGGGCAGGGAGAGATAGGTGTTCCGGCCCATGATGATGGTATGGCCTGTGGTGAGGGCCTTGAAACGCTTCAGGTCGTTCGGGAGCCAGTAAATCAGCTTGTTCTTAAAGCCGATGGCGCGATTTTTCGCGACTGCCGCTATGATAGAAATCATACTTTTATATTTTTACGACAACTATAACAACTAAAACAACATCTTTCTTTTTGTAACTGACAAAAAGTTGTCTAAGTTGTCCAAGTTGTCGTTATTATTATTCTGTTGTTTTTTTATTAAACACTTACTTCAGCTTTGATGTGGGGATGGGGATCGTAGCCGACGAGTTCGAAGTCCTCGTACTGGAAATCGAAGAGTGACTTGACATCGGGGTTGATCTTCATCGTGGGCAGGGACCGGGGCTCACGGGTGAGCTGGAGACGGGCCTGCTCGATGTGGTTCAGATAGAGGTGGGTGTCGCCTGTGGTGTGGATGAAGTCTCCAGGCTTGTAGCCCGTCACCTGTGCCATCATCTGTAGCAGCAGGGCATAGGAGGCGATGTTAAAGGGTACGCCGAGGAAGGTGTCGGCAGAGCGCTGGTAGAGTTGGAGCGACAGACGGTCGCCGGCCACATAGAACTGGAAGATCGTGTGACAAGGGGGAAGGGCCATCTGGTTTACCTCGGCCACGTTCCAGGCAGAGACAATCATCCGGCGGGAGTTGGGGTTGTTCTTCAACTGGTCGAGCACGTACTGAATCTGGTCGATGGTGCCGCCGTTGTAGTCGGGCCACGAACGCCACTGGTGACCATAGACGGGACCCAGTTCGCCGTTCTCATCGGCCCACTCGTTCCAGATGCGTACGCCGTGCTCCTGAAGGTATTTCACGTTGGTGTCGCCCTTGAGGAACCAGAGCAGTTCGTAGATGATCGATTTCAGGTGGAGTTTCTTCGTGGTCAGCAGGGGGAACCCGTCGTCGAGGTTGTAGCGCGACTGGGTGCCGAAGATGCTAATGGTGCCTGTGCCCGTACGGTCACCTTTCTCGGTGCCTTCGGTCAGGATGCGATTGAGGATGTCTAAATACTGTTTCATTTACTTTGAGCTTTGAGCTTTGAACTTTGAGCTTTGAACTTTGAGCTTTGAACTTTATGATTACTTGATGTCGAGAATGTGCGGTGTTTCGGGGGGGAGGTGGGTGGTCTTGATGCGCCAGGGCTTCGGATAGAGGTTGTTGGCGCGGTTGCCGATGTTCTTCACCGGACCGAGGGGATATCCCTTGTAGGTGACGGTGATGATGCCCTTTGGGGTGTCGGGGGGTAGGATGAGAGCCTCGCCGCGGAGATATTTTAGCGCTTCGTGATAAGGAAGGTCTGTCTGAGGATAGTCGCCTTCGGGCAGATCGGACGTGAGACGTTTTATTACAGAAGGGACTGTCCCTTTTGTGAGATTCCTCACAGAAGGGATTGCCCCCCTGCGATGAAGCACCGCCATAAAGAGACCTTCGCCACGGGTGAAACCGGGGATGAAGCGGTAGACGGGGGCGTCGAAGCCGGGGAGGAGGGAGCCGGTGATGTTCCATGAGGGGTCGGTGGGAATAGTGACGGGTTCGGCATCCAACTCCTCCATCATCCAGCGCACGTTCTCCTCATTCTCTTTTATATTAAAGGTACACGTACTATATATTATAATGCCACCGGGATTCAGGCATTCCCAGGCATCGGCCACAATCTCACGCTGCAGTCGCCAGCACTTCTCTACGTTCTGCAGGCTCCACTCGCTGATGGCGTTCGGGTCCCTACGGAACATTCCCTCGCCAGAACAGGGCACGTCGCAGAGGATGATGTCGAACTTCGCCTTGGCCTTACGGAAGTCGCGGGGGTAGTTGTTCGTGACGGTGCAGTTGGGCCAGCCCCATTTCGTGATGTTCTCCAATAGAATCTGTGCCCTTGTGGGGACGGGCTCGTTGCTGACGAGGGCGCTTCCTTCAGGCAGGACGCTGATGGCGGCGGTTGACTTGCCACCGGGGGCAGCACAGAGGTCGAGGACATGAAGTGAAGAGTGAAGAGTGAAGAGTGAAAAATTAGCTACCGCTCGGAGGACGTGGGTGATGAACATGGATGAGGCTTCCTGGACGTAGTAGCAGCCGGCGTGGAAGAGCGGGTCGAAGGTGAACTGAGGGCGGCCCTCGAGGTAATAACCCTCCGGACACCAGGGCACTTTATCAAATTGAGAATTGAGAATTGAGAATTGAGAATTATGATTACCTCCTTCCACTTTACCCGGATTGAGGCGTATGCTGACAGGAGCCTCTTCTTCGAAGGCTCCCATGAAGCGGATAAAGCGCTCTTCGCCCATTATCGTTCTCGTCTGACGTACGAAATCCTCTGGTAACTGCATATTTTGCATGCAAAATTATAAAAAATATGGGAAAAACCACTATCTTTGCAACTAATTTATGATTTCTTTCGTCAAACAGGTGTAGAAATTCAAAAACAATACAGATATGAAACAGTTATTAATCTCAATCGCAATGGTGCTCACACTCAGCATGAATGCCGAGGCGTCAGCACAGAAACACCGCCATTCGCCACGTACGGAGCAGGTGGACTCTTCTAAGAGCAAGAAGGACGCAATCGAAGCCTTTTCTGACACTACCGCCGAAGATGCAGAAGACGACAAGTACATCTCCTATCGCAGGAGAACCTCCTATTCGGGCAGTGACGCAGAAGATGTGAAGCAGGTGCTCGAGGGCGTCAGCAGTATGGTTGATTCCGGCATGATCATCGGTATCATAGCCATCGTCATCATCTTCCTCATCGCCCCACTGCTGATTATCATCACCATCTTCTACTTTGTGAACAAGAATCGCAGGGAACGTTACAAGCTGGCCCAGATGGCCATACAGAACGGACAGCAGATTCCGGATGACATACTGAAGGAAAAAGAGGATGACTGGGACAAGAACGACTACCAGAGTGGCATGCGTCAGATATTCCTCGGTGTGGGTCTGGCCATCTTCCTCGGCATCGTGGCTGGAAAGATTGGCTTCGGAATCGGTGCACTCGTATTCTTCATCGGTCTGGGTAAGGTGTTCATCGCCAGACGGTCAGACCAACCGAGAAACGACTCTATGTGTGATAATAATTTGAACAACAACAGTAACAATTCAAACCATTCAGAACTATGAACAAGAGATTGATGCGTTCAAACGACAGAGTCATAGCCGGTGTGTGCGGCGGACTCGCAGAATATTTCGAATTCGATCCCGTAATGGTGCGTATCGCCTACGCTTTCCTCACACTTTTTACAGCCTTCTGTGGACTGATCTTCTACATCGTGCTGTGGCTAGTGATGCCGGAGAAAAGGTTATGTTAGTAATTTGTTTACAGTTTACGGTTTATAGTTTATAGATGATTACCTTGCAAGCCCTTCATGATTATCTTCGCTATTGTGATCTGCCTATAGAAGTAATCAGCTATAAACAATAAACTTTAAACAATAAACAAAAGAAGTATGGCGGAGTTCAGTGACATAGCACTCGTGACGCAGGTGGCGGTATTCCATAACAAGAAGGCGTTTGACCAACTTGTCAGGAAGTATCAGTCACCTGTGCGCCGGTTCTTCCTGAACCAGACGATGGGCGACGAGCAACTGAGTGACGACCTGGCACAGGAGACCTTCATCAAGGCCTATGTGAACATCACGAAGTTCCGTGGGATGTCGAGCTTCTCCACCTGGCTGATGCGTATTGCATACAATGTTTTCTATGACAGTGTGCGGGCCCGGAAGCAGACGGATGACATCGACGCTTCCGCTGCCGTCAGGATGTCATCACCGTCGGGCGACTCTAACCTGAAGATGGATGTCTATGCGGCACTTGCCCTCTTGAAGCCTAGCGAACGGACATGTGTCACGCTGCAACTTATCGACGGCTATCCTATCGAGCAGATCAGCAAGATTACGGGTATTCCGGAGAACACCATCAAGTCGCACCTGAAGAGAGGAAAAGAAAAAATGGCTAACTATTTAAAAGAAAACGGATATGACCGATAAAGACAATATCATGATAGAGGATTTCTTCAAGCAGGCTGCCCAGCAGCAGATTGAAGACAACGGCTTCACCGAAAAGGTGATGGCCCGGATCGCTGAGAGGGAACGGCAGCCGTCGGCGGTCAATCGCAGGTTGTCGCTACTCTGGACGTTGTTCTGTGTGGCGGTGGCTCTGGGCCTGTTCTTCGTCTTTGGCGGATGGGAGAGTCTGAAGGCGAGCATCATGGTGCTGGTGTCGACAGCCCTTACGAGTCTTGAGGTGCTGCTTACCACAGCTCCGACGGCTGATCTGAATCTGAATCCTGTCGTGGCTCTTTTGGCTGTGGCTTTTGTATTAGTTTACCTTCCGTATCGAACAGCCCATAAGTTGTCCTCAATACTATAAACTCAGTGCGACGGTTCAACTGGTTGCACTGTTCCTGCTGTTCCTCGGGAAGCTTGGTGATGTATTCTTCTGTCAGCACATCACCCTCCTTGAGGAACGCATATCTTTCTGCCACCTTACGTTTGATGGTCTTGGGCTTGCCTTCACCATAGCCCTTTGGGGTAAGACGGTCTGAAGGAACGCCATGTTCAATCAAATAGCTAACCACACTCTCGGCACGTCGCTGGGAGAGTCCTTCGTTGTACTGGTCGGAGCCTTTATAGTCGGTGTGTGAGGAGAGTTCGATGGTGATGTTAGGATTCTCGTTCATCATCACCACCAGCTTGTCGAGGGCGGCGGCTGACTCCGGACGGAGCGTGGCCTTGTCGAAGTCGAAGAAGATGTTCTCGATCAGTACGGGTGCGGAGATGTTGGCCAGAGGGAACTGTAGCACGTATTCTTCTGACTTGGTGACAGGCTCAGCACGCAATTGTTCCTGGTGATTCAGGAATCCCTTGCAGGTGGCGAGAAACACGTAGTCAACGCCGGGCTTGATCTCCTGAGTGAAGGAACCGTCACCCCTGACGCTCAGTTTCAGGTTCGTTCCGTCATTACCAACCATATACACCTGTGCCGCTGGTAGTTCGTAGCCGTCCTGTTCGTAAACCCAACCCCTCACCGTCTGGACAATCTCAGGGTTATAGAAGCTATAGATGTGGTCATAGCCTTTTGTGTCGCCACGGTTGGAACAGAAATAGCCTTGGTTACGCTTTCCCTCGAAGGTCATTCCGAAATCGTCGCCTTGGGAATTCAGCGGAACGCCGGGATGCTCTATTTTTAACGACAACTCAGACAACTTGGACAACTTTTTCTCCTCGCCACTGGCGAGAGTCCCTCCGCCAAAGGCGGATAGAGTTGTTTTGGTTGTTTCAGTTGTCGTTAATAAATCTTTGTTGTTGGGTTTGGCAATGAAAATATCAAGTCCACCGAGGCCGGGATGACCATCGGAAGAGAAATAGAGGTCGCCATTGGGACGGAATGTCGGGAACATCTCGTCGCCAGGGGTGTTGACAGGCTCTCCGAGGTTCTCTATGCTGCCCGGCTGGTTGTTGTCGAGCAAGCGACAACGCCAGATGTCAAATCCTCCCATACCGCCAGGCATGTCGCTGACGAAATAGAGCCATTCACCGTCGGGAGAGACCGCAGGATGGGCAAAACTCGAGAGGGTGTCTTTTGAGAGGATCAGTTCTGTGGGTTTGCTCCATGCGGCATCACTACGGTTGGACACGGCAATGGTGGCATATCGGGGATAATTGGGGTCGGTCTTGCACTGTGTCAGATACATCGTCTTCCCGTCAGGCGAGAAGCAGCATGCACCTTCGTCGAGAGCGGAGTTCAGTTCTGAGTCGATGGTCTGAGGCTTACCCCATTTGCCCTTGTCATCCTTTTGTGCCCAGAAGATGTCGGCATTCTTCGAGCCGGTGATGCCACTGTATTCGTCACCCTGTGCCTGATTACGGGTAGAGGAGAAAAAGAGCTGGTCGTTTTCCTCACCGTTGAGCATGGGGGAGTATTCGGCACGGCGCGAGTTGAAGAGATCCATGCGCTTCACGGTGTATGCCGAGCCATCCTTCTTCCACTGCGGTGCCTGTCGTGCAGCCGTCAGACTGTTTTTCGCAATCTGCCGATGGGGATCATCTATGGGCAGTGAGTCGATGGCCATCAGGAACTGCTTCTCCGCCTCGCGGTAGTTGCCGTTTCTCATCTGCAGCTGACCGAGGAAGAAATGGGTCAACGAGTCATCCTGTTTGTAGCGAACAGCATTCTGATAGGCGGTGATAGCCTTGCTGGTGAAATGTATGCGACGGTAACAGTCGGCCACTTTCAGTGCACGCTGTCCTTTCAAGGCCCTCTGTTTGTTTGGCGTCTGGGTGTAGGCCTTCTTGTATTGTACGGCGGCATCGTAGTACTCTCCCAGTGCGTAGAACTTGTCACCTTTCTTCATAGCCTGATCAGCCCCACAGCTGATGAGCAGCAGGGCCGAAATGGCAATCGTTATGATGGCGTGTAGTCTTCGCATACCTTATTAATAACGATATGCTTTACGTTTTATTGCTTTTTGGGTGGTGACTTTAGTTTTTTCAGTTCTGCGTCAGTGAGTACGGTCACCCTTCGGTTACTTGTGTCACTCATCACCTCCTGCACGATGCTGGCCACCTGTTGCTTCAGTTCCTCGATGAACTGTCCGGCGTCGTACTTCTGGTGCTCTATGTCGCGCAGTTTCTTTTCCCAGATACCCGTCAGTTCACAACTCTTCAGCAGTTCCTCGCGGATGAGGTCGATCAGTTCGATGCCAGTCGGAGTGGCGATGAGGCGTTTGCGGTCGCGTTTGATATAATGGCGCTTGAAGAGTGTCTCAATGATACTGGCGCGACTTGAAGGACGGCCGATGCCGTTTTCCTTCATGGCAGCACGAAGAGTCTCGTCCTCCACGAACTTGCCTGCTGTCTCCATGGCACGGAGCAGAGAGGCCTCATTGTAATAGGGTGGGGGTGTGGTCCATTTCTCTGTCAGCGTCGGCTTGTGGTCGCCCGATTCCCCTTTGACAAAAGTGGGCAGGGTGCGCTCTTCATCATCCTCTTTCTTCTGCTCGTCTTCATCGGCCTTGGGTTTCTCCTTGCCCAATACGATGCGCCAGCCTGGATCGATGATCTCCTTGCCGGTTACCTTGAATTCTATGCTAGTCTCGCTAGTCGGACTAGTCTGACTAGTTTCGCTAGTTTGACTAGTTTGACTAGTTTGACTAGTTTCGCTAGTTTGACTAGTTTTGCTAGTTTGACTAGGATTACTAGTGACTTCTCCCAACACGGTTGTTGTGGAGAACCTGCAATCGGGGAGGAATACTGCAATGAAGCGGCGTGCTACGAGATCGAAAACGTTTCGCTCGGCATCGCTGAGGTTCTGGGGAATGACACCTGTGGGGATGATGGCGTGGTGGTCGGTCACCTTTGAGGTGTCGAAGACGCGCTTGGTCTTCTTCAACGGCTTGCCGCCGATGGGTTTTATCAGTTCGGCATAGGGGGCTATTCCTCCGAACTTTATCTGGTACAGGCCGTTCATCGTCTGCGGACACTTGGGATAGATGTCGTCAGAGAGGTATTGCGTGTCCACACGGGGATAGGTGGTAAACTTCTTCTCATAGAGGCTCTGTATCAGGTTCAGCGTCATCTCTGCGGAATAGTTGAACTTTCGGTTACAGTCCACCTGTAGGGATGTGAGGTCGTAGAGCATGGGCGGCTGTTCCTTGCCCTCCTTTTTCTCAACCTTTGTCACTGTGAAGGGCTTGCCTTCGATGAGGGCAAAGGCTTTTTCACCCTCTTCCTTCGAGGTGAATTTTCCTTTGGTGGCCGTGAATGTCGTATCGCGATAGACAGTCGCCAATACCCAATAAGGTTCGGGTTTGAAGTTCTCAATCTCCTTTTGACGGTTTACGATGAGGGCGAGGGTAGGGGTCTGCACACGACCGATGGAGAGCACCTGACGGTTCTGGCCGTACTTCAGCGTGTAGAGTCGTGTGGCGTTCATACCTAAAAGCCAGTCGCCGATGGCACGGGAGAGACCAGCCAGGTAGAGCGGCTGATAGTCGTTCTGATCTTTCAGCGAGGCAAAGCCCTCGCGGATGGCCTCGTCGGTCATCGACGATATCCATAAGCGCTTCACTGGACACTTTGCCTGTGCTTTCTGCATCACCCAGCGCTGGATGAGCTCACCCTCCTGTCCGGCGTCACCGCAGTTCACGATGCCGTCGGCCGACTGCATCAGTCGTTCGATGATGGCAAACTGTTTCTTGATACCGTTGTCTTCGATGAGTTTGATGCCAAAGCGAGGGGGCACCATCGGCAACTGTGTCAGTGCCCATGGCTTCCAGGCCGGCGTGTAGTCGCCTGGCTCCTTCAGGGTACACAGGTGACCAAACGTCCAGGTCACCTGATAACCGTTTCCTTCCATATACCCGTCGTGTGAACTTGTCGCCCCGATAATCCGTGCGATATCCCTTGCCACACTGGGCTTCTCTGCTATGCAGACAATCATGCGTTCTTAATGGTTTGTTGTTTGTTTTGATACACTTGTCGGTAATTCCGTGCAAAAATACAAAAAAAACTTTATTCACAATTAATATTTCACAATTATTTCGTTCTTTTGCCTTCTAAATTTGTACCTTTGCAACCTGAAAATGATTAGGTTTATGCGAAATATGATTGGAATGCGGTGGTGGAATAGGTTTTTGTCGCTGGTTTTTATGATACAATTCTCACTGCTTACGACAGCGGCAAAGACGAAGATCATGGTGATTTCCGATCCGCATGTGATGGGCCCCGGACTGCTTATTTCAGAAGGTGAGGCATGGTATAATGCCATCAAGTTCGATAGGAAACTGAACGAATATAGCCGTATGATCTTCGACGAGGTCATTGCGACTGCCATGCGGGAGAAACCCGATTTGTTTCTGATCTCCGGCGACCTGACAAAGGACGGTGAGTTGCTCAGTCATCAGTATGTGGTCAAGAAACTGACGGAGCTGAAAGATGCTGGCATCAAGGCACTTGTGATACCTGGCAATCACGATATGGGCACGTTGGATGCCTACTATTTCGATGATACGGAGTTGTACGACGCAGAGGTCATCACTACAAGCCAGTTTGCAGAAATGTATAAGGACTTCGGATATGGTCAGGATGTACAGCGGGAGAGTTCAACGCTGACATGGTGTTGCGAGCCTGTGGACGGACTGGTGATTATCGGTATTGACACTGGCCACGACAACGATCCTTTGAACGGTGTGATTTCGGATACAACACTCGGCTGGGTGAGTGAACGTGCCAGAGAAGCCACTGTTGCAGGCAAAATAGTGATTGTGATGATGCACCACACACTAATCCCGCATGTCACCAATGCTGATAAATTCAGTTCTTCCTACGTCGTAAAAATGGGCATGAAGAATTATGAAGGTATCTACTTCTACCATAGTTATAGTTATATACGCAACAGCCTGGCTAATGCAGGAGTGCCCGTCGTGCTTTCCGGACATGTGCACGCCTCTGATATTGCAAAGGATGCCAATGGCGACATGACACGCACCATCCATGACATCTGTACCGCCACCTGTGCCGCCTATCCTAACCCATACCGCATTTTAACCATCAATGACGATGATGCCACTTTGCACATACAGACACGTTATATTACGGAACTGCTGGGGGTGGACAATTTCGCTGCTATATCAGAGGAAAAGATGAAGGAAGGGCTGATGAACCTCGTTTATGACAGGACTCACAATAATGAAGTGTCGGAACTGTTTGCGGATATTTTCAAGGTACATGTGACTGGCAATGAGCCAGAGAACCCCAGAAAGCAAGAGTTCTTGGATATATATGAGGATTATCTGTCCTGGATGAAAGAAGATGCGCAGATTAATGCATTCCTTGATGCCTATGAGGTGACGTTCGACGAACTGTCGCAGATGGTTAACAGTATGTTGGAAGATAAGAGCAATTATGGCAATCCTGAAAGGGAAAGCATTGCTGATGACCTCAATACCACCATTCCCCTCAATGGCGACGGATGGACAGGCATCATTAGACAGAAGGCAGAAGAGAGTAGGTCGGATTCGGGGTGGTACACGCTGCAGGGGGTGCGTATCAAAGAGCCACAGCAGAAAGGACTATTTATTCATAATGGTCGCCTTGTTGTCAATCATTAACCCGTAATCTCTTACAATCTGATAAGATTTGTTGCAGATTTCTTTCTTTTTATTCGTTTGTTTGTGGAATTTGTTGTAATTTTGCGCCCGCAAGAACTGAATTAATTCACAAACAATGAAGAAATGAAACGTAAAACTTGCAAAGTGAGGACACTGGCGGTGATGCTGGCAGTGTTCAGTAGTGTTGCCGCTATGGGGCAACAGCTACAGAGTAGTGAACCAGACTGGTTGAAGGATTTCACGAGTCGTATCACATTCAACGGTTATGCCCAGGGAGGCTGGTCTTATCAGAATCCCGACGGAAAAGCAACCAACAGTTACAACCTTAAACGCACGCTGCTATGGGCTAAAGCACGTATCACTGACCGCTGGTCGTTTATGTTTATGCACGACTTCTCAAGCGTGGTTCAGGAATTCTACACCGACTACAGACTCTCGAAGAACAATGAGATGACTGTCCGTCTGGGACAGTTCAAACACTCCTATTCGATGGAGAACCCGATGTCGCCGACCCAGTTGGAACTGATTGACGTTTATTCGCAGGCCGTGCTCTATCTGGCCGGTGAGGGTCCCGATCCCCTGAACGGTGTGAACTATGGCCGTGACATGGGTCTGGAGGTCTTTGGTGACCTGGCCAATGGACTGATTCATTATGAGTTGGCGCTGATGAGCGGACAGGGAATCAACCGTAAGGACCTTAACAATCAGAAAGACTTTATCGCTAAATTGGAGTTGCGTCCCTTCGACGGCTTCCGCATCGTGGGTTCAGGTTATCTGGGTACTGGCTGTGCCGTGGGTACGGCTGCATGGAACCCGGAGATTCATGTAGGCGACAACTATAAACGCAACCGCTACTCGGTGGGTGCCGAGTACAAGACTGCTCCCTACACGGGTAGCAAATATAAGGAGGCTCGTCCTGCCAGTGTACGTGCCGAGTGGCTCGGAGGAAAAGACGGTGAGGTAGGCAGTATGGGTGGATACGTGACATCGGCCATTCCTCTTGTGGATGCCCTCGACCTCGTGGCAAGTGCGGAGACCTTTGACCGTAATACGACTGTGGACGGCTGGGATCAGACGAACCTGACCATCGGCCTGCAGTACTGGTTCTATAAGAAATGCCGTCTGCAGCTGCAGTACACCCGTTGTCTGCTTGGCGACAACCTCGGCAAAGACTACAATTGGCTTCAGGGACAAGTACAAGTGGCGTTTTAATGAAATCGGGATATCGTAATAACGTGATATCGTAATAACGGAATATCGGAATAACGTAATATCGAAATAACGAAATGATCTTAAAAGTTCTTCTGACCATCATTTTCCTGGTCGTGATGGTAGGTGTGGGGTTGTATTCCCGTAAACAGGCCAGTAGTGTTGACGGTTTCGTTTTGGGTGGTCGTGCTGTCGGTCCGTGGCTGACGGCCTTCGCCTTCGGAACAAGTTATTTCTCGGCTGTGGTCTTTGTGGGCTACGCCGGACAGTTCGGTTGGAAATATGGTATGTCGTCCGCATGGATCGGTATCGGCAATGCTATCATCGGTTCTCTTTTGGCATGGATTATCCTTGGCCGTCGTACGAAGTTGATGACACAGCACATCGAGAGTCGTACGATGCCCGACTTCTTCGGAACCCGTTTCAATGATCAGGGTTTGCGTGTGGCAGCCTCTATCATTGCCTTCGTTTTCCTGATTCCCTATACCGCTGGTGTGTATAGCGGTATCTCACGACTCTTCGAGATGGGCTTCGAGATTCCCTATGAGTACTGTGTGGTGATTATGTCGATCCTGACGGCTGTCTATGTGATTATCGGCGGCTATAAGGCTACGGCCATGAACGACTTCATCCAGGGTATCATCATGCTCTTCGGCATCGTGGCCGTCATCCTCGCTGTGCTGAATGCCCAGGGTGGTCTGGCCGCCGCAGTGGATAAGTTGGCAGTGATTCCTTCTGATGCCGATCCGTCTGTGAATGGCGGTTTCGCCTCGTGGTTCGGTCCTGATCCCTGGGGACTTCTGGGCGTGGTCATCCTGACCTCACTCGGTACGATGGGACTGCCGCAGATGGTTGGTAAGTTCTACTCGATTACCGACGAGAGCGCCATCAAGCGTGGTACTGTCATCTCAACCATCTTCGCTTTCATCGTGGCAGGTGGCTGCTATTTCCTCGGCGGTTTCGGTCGTCTGTATGAGCCTGTGATTGGCGCCAATGGTAAGATAGCCTTCGACTCCATTGTGCCTGCCATGCTCGTCACATTGCCTGACGTGCTGATTGCTCTCGTGGTGCTGCTGGTGCTGAGTGCTTCGATGTCGACGCTGGCCTCGCTGGTGCTGACCTCCAGTTCTACCATGACCCTCGACCTGATCTATCGCGACAAGAAGTCGTTGCCTGGTGAGGTAGAGGATGGTACCATCGATGACATTGTGGCAGAGAAGATTGAACGCCGTAAGGTGGTGGTGATGCGTGTGCTGATCATGTTCTTCATCGTCATCTCACTGCTCATCGCCCTGAATCCCCCGACGTTCATTGCCCAGCTCATGGGTATCTCGTGGGGTGCTCTGGCTGGTGCTTTCCTCGCTCCGTTCATGCTGGGACTCTATTCTAAGAATGTCACGACGGCTTCTGTATGGGCTTGCTTCATCTGGGGTGTGGGACTGACCGTCATCAACATGCTGGTTGGTAACCCGATTAATCCGATCAACTGTGGTGCCATCGCCATGGTGGGTGGCTTCCCAGTGGTTTGGCTGGTGAGTCTCTTTACGAAGAAGTTGCCGAAGCAGACCGTAGACCAGATTTTCGAGTGTTATAAGTAGTTTGCAACCAAGTTGCACGGAATGTGCCGTACCTTTGCATCCGAAAAGGAATAAAAATGCAAAGATATGGCACATTTACATGAACATCATCACCACTGCGACACCTGTTCGCAAGAGCACCGTCACGAGCACCATCATGACCATGAGGCGCATGAACATCATCACCATGAGCATTCGCTGAAGAAACAACTCTGGCTCATCATCGCCACCGTTGTCTTGCTCGTCATCGCCGTTCTCATTGAGCACAACTCTCAACTAACAAAGTGGCAACTGCTCCTTGTTTACCTTGTACCTTATTTATTAATTGGCCACGAGACATTGCATGAGGCCTGGGAAGGAATCACTCATGGTGATGCCTTCAATGAGCATTTCCTGATGTCAATAGCTACCATCGGTGCCCTCTGTATAGGCTTTCTGCCTGGTGCAGAGACAGAGTTTCCTGAGGCCGTCTTCGTGATGCTTTTCTTTCAGGTGGGAGAACTCTTTGAGGGTTATGCCGAAGGAAAGAGCCGTGACAGTATTGCCCATTTGATGGATATCAGACCAGATGTTGCGCATTTGGAAAGGAGTCAGGGAGACAAGGATACAGAGAGTCAGGACGTCGCTCCTGATCAAGTGACCGTCGGCTCTGTCATCGTGATCCGTCCTGGTGAGAAGGTGCCGTTGGATGGCGTGGTCATTGAGGGAACAACCTCGTTGAATACTGTGGCACTGACAGGTGAGACGATGCCTCGCGATGTCAACGTGGGCGATGAGGTCATTTCCGGCTGTGTCAACCAGTCTGGTGTTATCAGGGTGCGTACCACGAAAGCCTTTGGCGAGAGTACGGTATCAAAGATCATCAGTCTTGTGGAGCATGCAGGGGAGCATAAGTCGCAGAGCGAAGCCTTCATCACCCGCTTTGCCCGTGTCTATACACCAATGGTGGTGTTTATGGCACTTGCTTTGGCCGTTATCCCAACGCTCTTTGGCGGTCATTTCGCAACATGGCTCTATCGGGCGTTGATGTTCCTCGTGGTCAGTTGTCCCTGTGCCTTGGTCATCAGTGTGCCGCTGACGTTCTTTGGCGGTATCGGAGGAGCCTCGCGTAAGGGAATTCTCATCAAGGGAGCCAACTATATGGACGTGCTGTCGAAGGTGTCTATGGTGGTATTTGACAAGACTGGTACGCTGACACACGGACAGTTCGCTGTGACGGCCGTACATCCTGATACTTGTGATGAGCATCAACTTCTTCATCTTGCTGCCCATGTAGAGCATTTTTCCACTCATCCGATAGGAGCCGCATTGCGGGATGCCTTCCCTGATGAGGCTACGGATGGTTGTGTGGTGAGCGATGTGGAAGAGATAGCCGGTCATGGTATCCGTGCAAAGGTCGGGCGCCAGATTGTATGTGTAGGCAACACGAAGATGATGGAAAGCATTGGCGCGAAGTGGCATGACTGTCATCATATCGGCACCATTATCCATGTGGCTATCGATGGCGAATATGCCGGACATATCGTCATCAACGATAAGGTCAAGGACGACAGTTCAGAAGCCATTGTCAGTCTGAATGAACTTGGTGTCACCAGGACCGTTATGCTCACTGGCGACCGCAAGGAGGTGGCAGACCATGTGGCAAAGGAACTTGGTCTTTCTGAATACCACGCAGAACTGTTGCCGGCGGACAAAGTCAAGTATATTGACGATTTACAAAATTACGATTTACGATTGAATACTCCAGCAGCAGACTCCGTGCGCAGCCAAATCGTAAATCGTAAATCCGAAAATCGTAAATCTTCCGTTGCTTTCGTTGGCGACGGTATCAACGATGCTCCTGTGCTCGCCCGTGCCGACGTAGGCATAGCCATGGGAGGTCTGGGTAGTGATGCTGCCATAGAGGCTGCCGACGTGGTGCTGATGGATGACAAGCCCTCGAAGATAGCCCTCGCCATACGTATTGCCCGTCGTACATTGTCCATAGCCCGTCAGAATGTCTGGTTTGCCATTGGTGTGAAGGTGGCCGTACTCATCCTCGCATCCCTCGGTGTCGCTACGATGTGGATGGCTGTCTTTGCCGACGTCGGTGTCACCGTACTTGCAGTCCTGAATGCCATGCGCGCCCTGCGATAAACAAAGAAAACGACAAAAAACTTTGTGGTCTTGAGAATTTGTTGTATCTTTGTCCGCACAATCGTGGATAAAAGGATATGAAAGCAAGAAAGACTCTTGTTTACACGCTGAAGGTGCTGGGTGTCGTAGCCGTCGTACTATTGTTGGCGACGATTATTATCAGTAACAGCAGCTATGTGCAGAATAAGATTATCGGATTGGCCACCGATGCCATCAAGAAGGAACTCAACGCAGAGGTACAAATAGGCCATGTAGATATTAATCTGTTTGGGCAGCGTGCATCTGTCAGCGACGTTGTACTTAAGGATCAGCAGAATCGCGACATGCTGAGCGTGAAGGAGATATGGGGGAACCTGCGTCTGCTGCCGCTCCTGCGTGGTCGCGTCGTGCTTAAAGAGTTCAGTGTGAGCGATGTTGACGTGTTGGTGGTACAGCCAGAAAAGGGACCTGCGAACTACCAGTTCATCCTCGACGCTACCAAGAAGGACAAGAAAAAGAAGAATAGTTCTGTCTTTCAACTGGACTTGAGACATGCCCTTTTGAAACACCTTAACGTCAAGTATAACGATGAGCAATTCCAGCTTGAGCAGGCTATTTACAGTTTCTGGCGAGGAAAGCACAAGCTGACGGCCCATCATCTGCAGACGGATGTGACGAAACATATGAAGAAAGACACTATCGCCTGGCACTTTGATACAGGTATGGTGACAGCCACAATGGATGATGACGGAAAGAAGCGTGTGGACATAAAGGGCTTGAGGATCATCAGCGATAACCATAAGCCCCGTCGTAATACGAACAGACCCCATCGTGGTGCCTACGACAGGGGACATCTGGATATTACTGCCGATATGGGCATCGACATACTACACTATGGGAAAGACACATTGAGCGCAAGACTCGCCAATTGCTGTATCAGTGATTCTGTGACGGGCATAGACTTCAAAGATGTGACGACCGATATTGCCGTCAGTGGCAAGCGAGTGCATCTGTCAGACCTCACTATCCAGCAGGCATCCACAAAGATTACCGTACCTGAGGGCGATATCATGTTACCCGAAAAAAAGAAGGGAACATCGTTGCAATATCGAGCCAACAATATTACTGCCCGTGTCATGCTGAAGGATATCTCAAAGCCCTTCGCACCAGTGTTGAAGAAGTTCTCCATCCCTTTGAACCTGAGGGTAAGCCTTCGCGGGACGAATAAAGGGATGACTTTCCGGGGTATACATGTGGACACAGATGACAAGAAGTTCGTTGTCAACGCTACAGGCATCATGCGCAATCTGGACAAAGGCCGTGATTTCACACTCCATTTCGACGTACACGACATGGTGGCCAAGCCTGGCATCAAAGACAAGATCATCAACCAGTTTACGGTGAAAAAGTACATGATGTATCAGGTCTATGCGCTGGGCGTCATAAAATATCATGGCAGTTTCGACATCCTTTGGCGAAAAGAACAGTTCAGGGGCGTGCTCAATACGGAGAAGGGCGACATCGACTTTGATTTCCAACTTGATGGTAATACCCATTATCTGACGGGTAATGCCAATACCGACATGCTGAAACTGGGTGAACTCTTCGAACTGAAGAGAATCGGCAATATCGACTGTTCGGCTACCTTCAGCATCGACTATTCGAAGAAACGCACAGCGGAAATACGTAAGGAAAAGGGTGGAAAACTGCCTATTGGTAAGGTGACGGCAGACATTCGCAAGGTGGAATACAGGAAACTCCCGCTTAAGAACATCCTGGCCAACATCGATAGCGACGGTGCTGTGGCCGACGGCAATATCACGTTGAAAGGCAGTCTGACAGATCTCATGGTGGAATTCTCCTTCACTAATACCACCGAGATGCACAAAATGAAAGTAAAACCCAAGCTTAAGTTCCGCAATATGTTTGCAGATTAACAAGAAATCCCCCGTCCAAACAGACGGGGGATTACTGTCAATAGGCGTGGTCGGTTTTGATCTCCTCTTTGTCGAGTTTTTTCTTGTCGATGGCGCGCCAGGCGTAGACGATATAGGCCAGGACGAAAGGCACGAGAAGAGACACGTAGAACATCGTGGTGAGCGTGAACTCACTCGAGCAGGAGTTCTGGATGGTCAGCGATGACTGGAGGTCGGCAGTGGAGGGATAATAGGCCGTGTTGTTCCAGGCCGAGCAGAGCAGCAGAGCGAGAACCGCAAGCACTGTGCCGATGCCGGCAGGCCAGATGCCGCCGTTGTAGTCTTTCTTCAGAATGGTTTTGCCGATGCCGAAGAGCACGAGCACTACACCAATCAGGAACACAATGAGCAGATACCACATCTCAATGAAATTGTTGAAATATTTGTATGGTTCCATATAGATGCGCCCCATCTCATCAACAGCGTAGCCCTCCTTCAGCAGCAGATGGATGACATAGGCCACGAAGAACACGAGGAAGGGCACGGCTGCACCTATCAGACGGACACTGCCACGAGAGCGGATATCCTCGTCGTTTACATTGTTCATTACGTAGAGGATTCCCAGTACGCGAGCCAGAAACACTACAGCAAAGCCTAAGACGAGCACCCAGGGGTTGAGCAGGGCGTCGAGGCCGTGGGAAGCATTTGCCCAGCGACTGATGACTGGGGTGAGGGCTGTGATGTCGACGAGGTTGTTCTTCTCGACGATGAAGTTGGAACCCTCGAAGAACGTGGCTACGGCACCGCCCAGAAGCAGCGGCCCCACGATACCGTTCAGGGTGAGGAAGAATTGGAACGTCTTCGGACCCAATAGGTTGCCGATTTTGTTCTGGAACTCATAGCTGACGGCCTGTAGCACAAATGTGAATAGAATGATCATCCAGAGCCAGTAGGCCCCGCCGAAACTCGTGGAGTAGAACAGTGGGAAGGAGGCGAAGAACGCTCCTCCGAAGGTGACGAGGGTGGTGAAGGTGAACTCCCATTTGCGACCTGTGGAGTTATAGACGAGCCTGCGTCCCTCTTCTGTATATCCCAGGGAACGGGCTACGGAGTTGGCTCCCTGAACAAACAACAGAAATACTAATAACGCTCCTAAAAGCGATACTATGAAGCACCAATAGTGCTGTAAGAATTCGTATGACATATTACTAATACTTTTTTATTACTTTTCTACAACGAATTTCACGAATTTCACGAATTGGCTGCGCACAGTATTAATTTGTTTAATTCGTTTTAATTCGTTGTTTAAAAATCATTCTCTGTCTGGACCTTTCTGGATTTGCTTCAATAGGATGCTAATCTCTACGGCGAGCATAGTGGAGAAGAGAATCAGGAAGAGGAAGAACGTGAGGGCTACGCTGCCTGAGTTCAGGTCGCTGACGGCCGCCCATGTGGGCAGCATGTCCTGAATGGTCCAGGGCTGGCGTCCGAACTCTGCCACAAGCCATCCGCATTCAGATCCGATATAGGCCAGTGGGATCAGGATGATGGCCAGCCAGTAATGCCATGCAGGGAGGTTGGTGACGGCATAGCAGTCGGCCTCAGTCTCTGGCAGCAATCCTACAGCAGCGAGCAGTCTGCGGGTGAACACTGATATGAACGGTATCCGATAGGTCAGTATCACAATCAGTAAGAAGAAGAGGATGAACAGACAGCCCAGTCCGACCATGATGCGGAAGGACCAGAAGTTGATGGGGACGAAGGGCACGATGTCATTCTTGTCCTTGATATAGCCGTAGCCGAAATACTTCATGTTCTCCTTTAACACCTTCAGGTGGGCGGCTGCTGCCGATCCGTCATCACTGGAACCGAACTTGGCGGCCCTGTAGCCAGCCAGAGCCTCGATGGCTTTTTTACCATGTTCAATCTTCTCATCGATGGGGGGCTCCACCTTGCCGTCGGGTGTGGTGTAACCGTTGAGGATGTCATTGATACCAGGCACGTAGCCGTGAATGTCGTTGGTGGCCATGAACGACAGGGCATAAGGCATCTCCAGCTTCAGGGGAGGCTCGGCCTCGTTCTGATAGTCAGGCTGGCAGAAGGGATTCACCCATGCCACGGCTGTCAGTCCGATATCTGTGCCTCCATTATAGAGTGCTTCCATTGCGGCGAGTTTCATCGGCTGTACCTCGGCTACGTCTTGGGCCGACTTATGGCCAGTGGCCAAGGTCAGCAGACAGGCGATCAGTCCGACCATCGCACCGATCTTCATGCTTTCGATGGCGAGTTTCGTGTGGCGCTTCTTCAGCAGATACCAGCTGCACACACCTACACAGAAGATGGCACCGATGATCCAGGCCGAGGTGACGGTGTGGAAGAACTTCGATACGGCAAAAGGCGAGAGGGCTACCTCCGCAAAACTGACCATCTCATTGCGCATGGTGTCAGGGTTGAACTCACAACCCACAGGATACTGCATCCAGGCGTTAGCCACCAGAATCCACCAAGCGGAGATGGTCGCACCTAAACCCGTCAGCCAGGTTGAGGCGAGGTGGAAACCAGGTGACACTTTTTTCCATCCGAAGAACATCACGGCCACGAAGGTCGACTCCATAAAGAATGCCACGATACCCTCGACAGCCAAGGGTGCTCCGAAAATATCGCCCACGAACCAGGAGTAATTGCTCCAGTTCGTGCCAAACTCGAACTCGAGGATGATACCTGTGGCGACACCCATGGCGAAGTTCACGCCGAAGAGTTTCTGCCAGAACTTGGCAGCATCTTTCCAGAACTCGGCGACAGATTTGTCGCCGTTACCCTTGCTTATTGCTTTTAGGGTGCGATAATAATTCGTCTCTACAATGCCCATGATGACCGCCAGTCCGAGGGTCAGGGGCACGAAGAGCCAGTGATAGATTGCCGTGAGGGCGAACTGCGCTCTCGACCAGTCGATGGTTCCGGCATCAATGTTTAATAACAGATTTTGTAGCATAACGATTATATTTACGATTTAGGATTTTACTATTTGCATATTTATTCTGCTGCGCGTTGGGTGAGTTCTGTTGCCACGAAGCCCGCCTCGTCGCCTTCGGCATGTTGTTTCAGGAAGTTTGGGAAGAAGAATATCTTCAGTACCACGAAGATGATGAACAGTTTGATGATGATAATTGCCCATAGTGTACGGCCAAGCCGCATCGAGCGGAAACCGTCGTAGTAAAGGTCAATGACCCTGTAGAAGAAACTGTTCTTTCGCATAGGCATCATCTTTAAAATAATGTTGCAAAAATATGATAAATCCACGAAACAACCAAACAATTTATTAAAATTGTTCTATTATTCGGTAAATATATTAAAAATTCGATTGAGATATGCTCGAAATTGGTATTATTCTTTGTTATTTGGTTAGAAATGTTTAATTTTGCACTCGATTTAAAGGAAACGATACGAATGAACAAGAAAATATTCACATTGTTGGCTATCCTGATTGCCGCCTTGGTGGCAGGATTGGTGTATCTCTTCCTAAGCCTTCAGCAACAGAAGCAGGAGAATCTGGACATGCAGGAACTGGCAGCCCTCGACAAGCAGGAAATGGAAAACGAATATGAGCGCTTCACCTTGCAATATAGCGAGATGAAGACTCAGATTAATAATGACTCCATCGTGGCCCAACTTACACGGGAGCAGTTGCGTACACAGCAGTTGCTCGAAGAACTGCGACAGGTGAAAGCCACCGATGCACGCGAAATCGCCCGATTGAAGAAGGAACTGGCCACGGTACGTGCCGTGTTGCGCGACTATGTCATGCAGATCGACTCGCTGAACCGTCTCAATGAGAATCTGAAGCGCGAGAACACTCGTGTGAATGCTGAGCTGCAGGAACGAAACACCCAGATAGCTGGTCTGAGCAGTGAGAAGGCCTCTCTTTCTGAGAAGGTGGCCATAGCCGCACAGCTCGATGCGACGGGCATCCAGTTGCTGTTGCTCGACAAGAAGGATAGGGTGTTGAAGAAACAGAGAGTGAAGGATTGCATGAAGATGCAGGTCAACTTCACCATCACCCGTAATGTGACAGCCTCCAACGGCAACCGTGATATCTACGTGCGCATCCAGAACCCTGGTGGCAATTTGCTCGGTGGCGGAGGTACCTTCTCTTATGAGAATCGTCAGCTGGAGTGTTCTATGAAGAAGGTCATCGAATACACGGGTGAAGAAACGCCTGTGACGCTCTATTGGCCAGTCACCCAGCCGCTGGAGGCCGGACAGTATCGTGTGTCCATCTTTGCCGATGGCAACATGATTGGTTCACGGACATTCAATTATGAGAAATAAACGACCATAATACTAATTAATATAGGTGTATGATAAAGAAAATTTGTGTTGTATTGCTTTTGGGAACGACGTTGCCTGCGGGTGCTCAGCGGTTGCTGACGCTCGACAGCTGCCGACAGATGGCCTTGCGCAATAACAAGCAGATCCGCATCTCGAAGGTTAAGCAGGAGGTGGCAGAGAATGTGCGCCGTTCTGCGCGCACCAAGTATCTGCCGCATGTCAGTGCCATCGGTACCTACGAGCACACGAGCAAGGAGATCTCAATCCTCAACGAGAGTCAGAAGACGGCCTTGGGAAATATCGGTACCAGCCTTGTGGGTGGTGTGCAGGAGGGCCTAAGCAACGTCACCTCGCAGTTGCCCATGCAGAACATCGCCGGGCTGCTGGGGACTATGGGTATCTCTATGGAGGGTATCCAGACACTGATGAACCAGAGTCTCACTCAGACGGCAGGTCAGTTGAACGAGAAAGGCCAGAATATTGTCGATGCCTTCCGCACAGACACCCGAAATATTTGGGCTGGTTCTGTGATGCTGCTCCAACCAGTGTTCCTCGGCGGTGCCCTCATCGCCATGAACAAGATGGCTGATATTACTGAGGATCTCGCTGCCAACTCCGCTGAGGCCAAGCGTCAGGCCACGCTCTATAACATCGACCAGGCATATTGGCAGGTGGTGTCACTCACGCATAAGAAGAAACTTGCAGAGGGATACCTTGACCTCATCAAGAAACTCGACAGCGATGTCACGAAGATGATCGAGGAGGGTGTGGCCACACGTAGCGATGGTTTGAGCGTGAGCGTAAAGGTCAACGAGGCAGAAATGGCTGTGACAAAGGTCAACGACGGACTGGTGCTGTCGAAGATGCTCCTCTGTCAGCTCTGCGGTCTCCCTGTAGATGAGCAGATTACGCTGGCTGATGAGTATCAGGAAAACATCGCCGTGGTGACCGTCACGCCGCAACTCGACGTTGAGAAGGCCGTTGCCTTCCGTCCTGAGCTGAAGATGCTTCAGAATACCGTAGACCTCTCCCGTCAGGCCACGAACCTGCTCAAAGCAGGCAATCTGCCTCAGGTGGCCCTCATCGGAGGCTATGCCTTCAGCAACCCCAACGTGTTCAATGGCTTTGAGAAGAAGTTTGCTGGCTTCTGGAATGTGGGTGTTCTGGTTCGTGTGCCTATCTGGAACTGGGGTGACGTCATGTATAAGGTTCGTGCCTCGAAGGGAGCTACCAGCATTGCCAGCCTCGAACTTGAGGAGGCCCGTGAGAAGATAGAGCTGCAGGTGAACCAGAATACCTTCCGCGTGAACGAGGCCAACAAAAAACTCGCTATGGCCCAGGCTAGTATTGCTCGCGCTGACGAGAACCTGCGCACTGCCAACCTCGGATTTAAGGAGGGAGTCATCACCCCCACCACCGTTATGGAGGCTCAGACAGCTTGGCTCCAGGCACAGTCGCAGAAGATCGACGCAGAGATCGATGTGAAGCTCTCACAGGTAGACCTCCAGAAGTCACTTGGAATCCTGGAATAAGTGAAAAGTGAACAGTGAAAATTGAAAAATTTGCTACCGCATAGAAGTAATCATAAAGTTCAAAGTTTAAAGTTCAAAGTTCAAAGTCAATAGCATTATGTCAGCAAAAAGTCAACATAACAACATCCTGCTCGCCGTTGCAGGTTTTATAGGAGTAGTGATTATCGTGGCCCTTATCGGTTTCCTGGCCCTCGACCGTGATCCCAACGTGATTCAGGGTCAGGTGGAGGTCACCGAGTATCGTGTGTCGAGCAAGGTACCTGGACGTATTCTCGAGATACGAGTTAAGGAGGGCGACTATGTGAAGGTGGGCGATACCCTCGCTATCCTTGACGCTCCCGAGGTGCGGGCAAAGATGGAGCAGGCCCGCAGTGCTGAGAGTGCTGCTGCCGCCCTTGAGTTGAAGGCTCAGAACGGTGCCCGTAAAGAACAGATACAGGGTGCTTTCTCGGTACTCCAGCAGGCTAAGGCCGGCTATGAGATTGCCGAGAAGTCCTATCAGCGCATACAACGCCTATACGATGAGGGCGTCGTTTCTGCACAGAAGCGTGACGAGGTGTATGCCAACTACAAGGCGATGGAGGCTCAGATGAAGGCTGCCCAGAGCCAGTACGATATGGCCGTCAATGGAGCCCGTATGGAAGACAAACTGGCTGCCGCTGCCCAGGTGGGTCGTGCCCGTGGAGCCGTCAACGAGGTTAATTCCTACATTCACGAGACTGTTCAGACGGCCCAGATGGAGGGTGAGGTCAGCGATATCTATCCGAAGGTAGGCGAACTCGTCGGTACAGGTTCTCCCATCATGTCCATCTCTGTGATGGATGACATGTGGGGCACGTTCAACGTCCGCGAAGACCAGCTCAACGGCATGCAGGTAGGTTCGGAGTTCAGTGCATTCGTGCCCGCCTTCAACAAGGAAATCAAGATGAAGGTTTACTACCTGAAGGACCAGGGCTCGTATGCCGTGTGGAAGGCTACCAAGGCCAACGGCCAGTACGACCTGAAGACCTTCGAGGTAAAGGCTCGTCCCACAGAGAAACTTGACGGTCTTCGTCCAGGCATGTCGTTGGTGATTAAGTAGTAAGTAGTCAGGAGACAGGAGTCAGGAGACAGGAGTTCATGACGAGACATCTTTATCATATTTGGGTGGTTGCGAAACGTGAGTGGAAGATCCTCCGTGTGAATCGCATTTACTTTTTCAGCATGGTGGTGTTCCCACTGCTGTCGCTGGTGTTCTTCACCTCGCTGATGGATGAGGGACTGCCAGAGGATATGCCCGTGGGCATTGTCGACCTCGACAACTCGTCCACCTCGCGAACTCTCATCCGCCGTCTCGATGCCTTCCAGAGTTCTCGTGTCGTGGCCCGTTACCCCAGTGTTGCGGAGGCCCGTCGTGCCATGCAGGAGAATGAGATCTATGCTTTCCTCTACATTCCCCGTGGTACAGCAGACAAATTGCTGGCCAGTCGCCGTCCGAAGATCTCCTATTATTATAATATGTCGTCAGTGATGTCCGGATCGCTGCTGATGCGCGATTTGAAGACCATCTCCAATCTGGGCTCGGCTGGCGTCGGACAGGCCTCAATGCGTGCCCGAGGCTATACACCAGCGCAGATACAGACTTTCCTACAGCCCATCCGTGTGGACCTTCACCAGATTGCCAACCCATGGACCAACTATAATGCCTACCTCTCCACCGTTCTTGTGCCAGGCGTGATGATGCTCTTTATGTTTCTTATCTCAGCCTATTCCCTTGGCATGGAACTGAAGTTCGGACGCGGAAAGGAGTGGCTTGCGAAGGCTGACAACAATATCGTCGTCGCCATCCTCGGCAAATACTTGCTCCAGTCCCTGGTGTTCCTCGTACTCATCTTCTTCTATGAGTTCTATATCTACCATGTGCTCCATTTCCCTCATGTAGGAGGCTGGGGATATATCATCCTGCTTTCCGTGCTCGAGGTGTTTGGGTCTGTCGGCTTTGGAATCTTCGCCTTCGGACTGCTTCCTTCGCTGCGTATGTCGATGAGTATCTGCTCGCTCTGGGCAGTGCTCAGCTTCTCGCTTGCAGGATCAGCCTTCCCGGTGATGGGCATGGACACTCCGATACAGGCGCTCACGTGGCTCTTCCCTCTGCGCCACTATTACATGCTCTACCAGATTACCGTCTTCAACGGTTTCCCTCTCATTGATGCCTGGTTCCACCTCGTGGCCCTTGTAGGTTTCACCCTACTGCCGTGGTTCGTTGTCTACAAGATTAAAAACGCAATGCTTCACTATGTCTATATTCCATAAAATATATGCTTGGCTTGAAGATGCCGCCTACGTGTGGCGTCAGGAGATAAAGCAGATAGTCCATGACGAGGGCGTGCTTATCTTCTGTGTCATCGTGCCACTGGTATATCCTCTGCTCTATTCATGGATATATAATAATGAGGTGGTGCGCGAGGTGCCAGTGGTCATTGTCGACCAGTCCCATTCTCAACAGTCGCGCCAGTTCATCCGCATGGTTGATGCCTCGCCCGACGTGCGCGTGTTGTGCTATGCTGCGGACCTCGACGATGCACAGTCGCTTGTCAGCCGTCAGGTCGCCAAGGGTGTCTATCTGATACCGGCCGATTTCGCCACCAACCTGAACCGTATGCAACAGGGCGTCGTCAGTGTTTATTGCGACATGTCGCTCATGCTTGCTTATAAGGCTATCTATCAGACCTCAGTGGCAGTCACCCAGGCTATGGGTGCAGAGATACAGCGTAAGGTCTCTGGTAACTATACTGTCCGTGAGGATCTGATTACCACTCGTCCGCTCGATTTCGAGGACGTGCCTATCTTTAATCCTGCTGGCGGCTATGGTAATTTCATCATACCAGCCGTGCTGATGCTTATCATCCAGCAGACACTCATTCTTGGTATTGGTCTGGCGGCAGGTACAGCCCGAGAGCGTAACAGATACAGCGACCTCGTGCCCATCAACCGCTGTTATGGCGGCATCTACCGCATTGTCTCTGGCAAGGCCCTCTGCTATCTCATGGTCTATGCTGTCATGGCAGCCTACCTTACCATCGTCGTTCCGCGATTATTCTCTTTTATAGCACTCGTACAATGGCAGGATCTGCTGGCACTCATGTTGCCCTATCTGCTCGCTTGTGTATTCTTTGGCATGACCGTTTCTTGTCTGGTCCACTATCGTGAAAACGTTATGCTGCTGGTGGTGTTTATTTCCGTGCCGTTGTTGTTCATGACTGGCGTCAGTTGGCCCCAGTCTGCCATTCCCGGCTTCTGGCAGGGCGTGTCCTGGCTTTTCCCCAGCACCTTTGGTGTTCGTGCCTTTGTCCGCATGAACACCATGGGAGGCGTGCTTAGCGACGTGGTGCCTGAGATTCGCTACCTGTGGATTCAGGCAGCCGCCTACTTCGGCACAGCCTGCCTCGTCTACGGTGTCGAACTTCGCCTCTCCCGTAGTCATGCTCAGGAGCGTTTGGTCCATCTCCGCAAGAAACGTGAGATCCGCCTTCAGCTCAAAGCCAAGAAATCATAGGAGGTTATCAACTGCGGATCGTTCGTTTTCGATCTTTTTGTTTAAAAGATGTTAAAGGCAAGCAGTCTTTTTGCCTTTTTTCTATCTTAATAGATGAGCGTAGATAAATAAATACTACATTTGCATCAACAGATAGAGAATATATAATGAGAAGGCTGTTGCTTGTCATTGTGATGGCAGTGCTATTGTTGCAGAATGCAACCCTAAGTGCTCAGGGGACTAACCTCGGTCATCTGTATGCCGTGTTGGTCAATGGCGGGCGTAATCGTCTGACGAACCATGAGCGCTACTGGAACGACTGTGCCTTCCTATACCGTACGCTGCGCCAGACCTTCCATATTCCCAAACGCAATATCATGGTGTTGATGAGCGATGGTGATAATCCCAAGGATGATATGCTGAGGGCTGACGGACAGGGTTTCATCTCATCACCAACAGACCTTGATGGCGATGGGGAGTCTGATGTCAATTACCCTGCAACAACAGAGTCGTTTGCCAATGTTCTGCTCAGTATGTCGAGGCGTTTAGACGAATACGACCACATCTTCCTCTTTTTTATGGACCATGGTGGTACGTATGATAATAGAGAGGACTCATTCATTTGGCTGTGGAATGACGAAAGGCTGAATGACTACTACCTCGCCTCGCTGCTCAATAGGCTTAGGGTGGGCTCCATTAATATACTGATGGGTCAATGCTATTCTGGTGGATTTGTGTCAGACCTCATGGGCCAAGGCCGCATCATAGCCACTGCATGTAGCGGTAGTGAGCAGTCGAGCAAATGCCCTGACCGTTCGTATGATGAGTTTGTCTATCAGTGGACGTGTGCTGTCAGAGGGGCTGACGAGTTTGGAAATCCTGTGTATGCCGACTCCAATAGGGATGGTGAAGTTTCAATGCTGGAGGCTTTTATGTATGCCCATGCACACGACCGTGTGTCAGAAACGCCACAATACGTCTCTTGGCCAGAACAGCTAGGCCAACAGTGGACGTTTACACATGCCAATTCTGGTATGCTGGGAATCAGCGAGGTGGAGACAACAGAGCAAGAACTCTCTACAGTGTGGACGCTATCAGGCCAGCGCAGAAGCAGTCCGGACGGACACGCCGTCTATATTCTGCGCAAGGGCGGAAAGACAAGAAAGATTGTAAAATAAAAGAATGAAATTACAGAATTAAAAATAGAATGATTATGAAAAATTTGTTGACTTCATTAGCGATGGCAATGATGGCCGTTAGTGCAAATGCCCAGGCTGTTATTGCAGAGGTTGATTGGACACAAGAGTCTGATTATTACAATGATGTGCAATACACGTCAGCAACGATTACTGCTTCTGTAACCCATGAGGGGTTGGTCGTACAATCCACTCCATCAGAAAGTGCAAATATCTGGGAAGCTCAAATACCGATCATCGCACACATTAAAGAACTTAAGGAAGGAGGACGGTATCAGGTAAAGTTTACTGTTAATTCTACCATTGCCGGAGAATTACATGTAGACTTGATGAGTTGGGATGGATTAACATATCCTAGCGAGACTATTGATCTAAAAGAGGGTCTCAATGAGATTACTACCGATTTTCTGGATTATCCTATCGGTTGTACTGATGCCATGGTAAGGTATCAATGTGGAAATTTGCCAGGAACCCACATTATAAAGAAAGTACAACTTATCGATTTAGATGGCGAGCAAGATGGAGATATTATTTACAATCTGGATAAGAATAATAAAACAGCAGAGGTTAAAGGTGTTGCCAAGAATTATAAAGGGAAAATCGTCATTCCAGAGACCGTTGTTTATGATGGAGAGGAATATACTGTTACAAAGATTGGCGATAAGGCTTTCTATGCTTTAAGCGAATTGGTTTCTGTAACGATCCCCAACAGCGTGACCTCTATCGGATATGATGCTTTCTATAATTGTGTTTCCCTTATATCTGTAGACATTCCAGGCAGCGTGACTACCATCGGTCACGATGCTTTCGGCTATTGCAGCAGTTTAGTTTCCCTGACTATACCAAACGGTGTAACTCATATCGGTTCATATGCTTTCGCTAATTGCAGGAGTCTGGTAACTCTTACCATTCCCAGTAGTGTAACTCGCATCGAAGATCATGCTTTCGCTGGTTGTACAAGTTTGAATTCTGTAAACTTTCAAAGCAGTTTAACTCGCATCGGCGAATTTGTTTTCTTCGGTTGCAATATTACTGAAATAAAGATTGCCATATCCGATTATACCTCATTTAACAAAAATGCAATTTTGAGCCAATTTGTAAAAGAAGATCTTTTTAGTCCTGTCACTTTAACAGACACAGAAGGAAATGAAATAAAAGAGTTCGTTATTCCCAGCGATGTCACTTCTATTGGCAATGGGGCCTTCTATAATTGTAGCGGTTTAACCTCTATAACCATCCCTGACGGGGTGACTTCCATCGGCGAGTCAGCTTTCAGAAAATGCTCAGGTCTGGTTACCGTTACGATTCCCAACAGCGTGACTTCTATTGGTGAAGGAGCTTTCAGTGAATGTAGAGGGCTGGTTTCCATATCCTTACCTGATGATATTGCTGTTATCAGGAAGCAAACCTTCTATTGTTGTGGAGCTCTTGAGAATATCACCATTCCGGCATCTGTGGAATACATCTACCAAGAAGCATTTGTAGGGTGCGAAAGATTAAGGCGTGTGTATGTGATGCCAGAGAATCCACCATTCGCTTTTGACAATTCTTTCTCCAACTATTATATAAACCTCTATGTGCTTGAGGCATCAAAAGACAAGTATATGAATACTGCACCCTGGAGCAAGTTTGCGTTTGTCAAGATTTGGACGGGAAATATTGATGAACCAGAGATCAGATGTGCTACGCCAACCATCAGCTACAAAAATGGAAAACTGACATTCGAATGCGAAACAGAAGGTGCCGTCTGTGAGTCGATCATTACCAATGAAGATATCAAATCTTATGTAGGTAACGAGGTTCAGCTTGCTGTAACATATCACATCAGCGTCTATGCCACAAGACCTGACTGTGACAACTCTGAGACGGTCACTGCAACACTCTGTTGGATAGATGCAGATCCGATGATGGGAGAACAGGACGCGACCACCGTAGCAAGCGTGCGTGCCAATCCCGTGCTTATTCAAAGCTTTGGGAACAAGCTTATCCTCTCTGAAGTCGCTGATGGAACATTTATCAATGTCTATGATACGACAGGCAGAATGGTGGGTTCAGCAAAAGCAACCACAGGCACAACTACAATCGAGACTTCACTCCATAGCGGCGAAATCTGCATTGTAAAGATTGGCGAGAAAGCGGTAAAAGTTCTTATGAAATAATCAGTATCACATTCAATAAATGGAAGCAGGACGCGTTAGACAGATTGTGGAGCAGTGCCAGCGGGGCGACCGCGAGGCATTCGGACAGTTGTACACACTGATGCACGACCGGCTGCTCCGTGTCTGTCAGCGCTATGTGCCTGACAAGAGTACATCCGAAGATCTGCTTCACGACGCGTTCCTCCTGATCTTCAGCAAGATAGGTTCGATTAAGGACACCTCAAAGGCCGAGGCCTGGATGCAGAAGGTCACACAGAACCTGACGCTGGCCTATCTGCAGCAGCACAAGCAAAATCATGTTGTACCCTTCGACAGCATTAATGAGATGGCTGTAATGCCTGTGACAGTGGAATCGGAAGAGACATACGAGGAGATTATGGCACTTATCGACCAGCTGCCAAACAGCTATCAAAAAGTGTTCCGTATGTCTGTGTTGGAAGGGATGAGCCATCAGCAGATAGCCGACCTGCTCAATATCGACTCCCACACCTCGTCAGCAGAACTGTTCCGTGCCAAGAAAATGCTGCGCCGTTCGCTGGCCGTACTGTTGCTGGGACTGCTGGCCATAGGTGTGCCCATCGGACTTTGGCAGTCGTTGCGACAGCCTTCAACACCATTGATTGCACCTGTTGAGCCTCAGCAAACTGTTTACCATAGTACAACAGATAGCATAGACAAGGAAAACGTACCGTTTAGGCTCAGTAAACAGCCAGTCCATACAGCCCAAGTTGTCGCTCCGCCGGTGACAATGACCGACTCCACGATATCCTTACCAGCAGAAACGACTGAGATAGACACCACGAAAGCCCAGGAGAAGCCTCTTCGCCCGATAAAGGAGGAGGAGAAGAACGCCATCTTCGAGACTCCCGACTTGCCAGCCATCAAAGCCGCAACCAGCAATCAGGACTGGATGCTGGCACTGGCCTACAGCGGTTTCAACGGACAGTCATCGTTCAACCTGCCTTATGGCGTAAAAGACATGAATGATCCTGTGCTGGACACCATCACCCACCATCGTCTGCCTATGACCATCGCCTTGCAGGTGAACAAGATGTTGAACAGCCGCCTCTCCGTTGGTACAGGATTGCAATATACGCAACTCTATTCAGAGACGCATATCGGAAACACCTATGCATGGGATGAAAAGCAGCAACGACTGCACTATCTGGGTATTCCATTGCGACTGTCGTGGTATCCCGTCAGAAGCAATCGTTGGAGCATCTATGGCACTGCCCAAACCATGCTGGAACTGCCTTTACATGGGAAACAGCAGAAAGCCAGTTTTGTGGATGGTCTTCAGGTGAAGGTCGAGGATCTTAAGCTCAGTCCCTCCGTACAGTGGTCTGTAGGCGTTGGCGTTGGTCTGGAGTATCGGCTGACACCTGTCATTGGTATCTATGCAGAACCCAGTATGCAGTATTTCTTCAAGACAGGAGATGGCCTTGATACCTGGCGCACCGCTCATTCTACCACCTTCTCTGTACCATTGGGTGTTAGAATCATGTTGGGAAGCAAAAAGTAGATATTTCAAGGAACAAAGAAATAATACAAAATAAAGGAGGCCGACAGTTCAGACTGCCAGTCCCCTCCTTCGCCTCGCTTCTTAGAATGCGATTGGTCCACGACCCATGCAGCTCGTCGTTCCGAGGGCAGTCAGGGCTGCCGTGAGGATGCTGATGACGAACTGAATGATGGTCTTCCAAGTTTCCTTTTTCATAGCATTAGATTTTAAGGGTTAAACATTCTCGTTGTAAAGAGAGTGCACCTAGGCGCTACTCTCTCTAATCGTTCTCGCCAGTGTCGTCGTCATCGCCGCCATTGTTGCCGCCACCGTTCTGAGTGCCACCCTGATTCTGGCCACCGTTCTCGGTGCCGCTCTGGGTGTTGCTACCCTCGTTCTCAGGATCCTCCACGGTGCCATCGTCGGTCGAGGTCACGCGCTTCACCTCGTTGCCGTCGCGGTCGTAGCAGGTAATCTGTACGGCGGTGTTCGCCAGCTCCTCCTTCAGGTCGACGCTCGGAGTGAAGATGATGCGGCGAGTGGTAATCAGACCAGCCTTCACCTTGTTAACGTCCTCCACGGCCTTCGAACGCAGGCCGAAGCGCATCGTGCCCAGTCCGGGCAGAGCCACACTGTGGCCCTCAGTAGCCCACGCTTTGATCACCTCACCGGCTGCGTCCCAGCAGGCCTGCATCACACCTCGGCTCACGCCGCTACGCAGGGCGGCCTCCTTGATAACCTTCGCCTGACTCAGCGGAGTGTAGAGCTCAGGGCTCATCACATAACGCCACACACCAGGGTTGTCAGGGTTCTTGTCAAACTTGATCTTCTTCTCAACTGCTTTTACTTTAAGTGCCATAATTTAATGTTTTTTCATGGTTAATTACTATTGTTGTTACTCTCAGACTTTGGGCTTTGGCGACGTCATTCCTCTGCCCTCCGCCATCAATCGTCAGACTCCATTTTTGCCACTTAACTGGAGAGTTTTAATTCGCTAGCCAAGAAAAAATTTTTCTCTAGTTAGGGCGCAAATTTTATCTTTCTTTTGACAGTGCAAAGGTACGAAAATTTCAGATGCAAAACAAGCTTTTCCCCAATTTATTTCAAATTTATTTGAAATGTTAAAATGACGAATGTTTGAAGCCCCTTGAGAAGGGGCTGGCCTAAGCCAGGGTTATGCCTTGCAAGGAGGAATTCGACGAAGTCAATTTGTAAAGAAAGGAGAATACATGTCTTCACTATGTGCAGACAGATACCCTAACACCCTAACAACCTAACACCCTCACTTTACGATTTTCGTATTGAGGTAAGAAAAAGAGATTTATATATTATATTTATATATATTATAATATATATAAATATAAAAGATATAGTCAACATTTCTAGTATAATGCAAAATACCAAATGTGAGGGTGTTAGGTTGTTAGGTTGTTAGGTGCATACACAATATTTTCATGATTATGCTTGTTTCTCGAAAAAAAGCAGTACCTTTGCAGTCATGAAACCAGCTCAGATATTTCACCAGTACATCTGGATCATCAACACGCTCAAGGCCTACCGCAAATTGACCCTCGAAGAATTGAACCAGAAGTGGCAGGACGACGGCGTGGCCGACGGCAATCCGTTGCAACGCTCCTCGTTCAATCGTCATCGTGACGCCATCCTCGATATGTTTGGCATCATCATCGAGTGCGAACCGCGTACCTATAAATATTACATCAACAACAAAGAAGTTCTCAGCGATGACAGCATCGAGCGCTGGCTCTTCTCCACGCTCACCGTGCATGGCGTGCTGGCCGACAGCGCCTCTATCAAGGAACGCATCATCCTGGAGAGCGTGCCTGAAGGTGAGGAATATCTCGACACCATCATTCGCGCCATCAAGACCAACCGCCGCCTGCTGATGGGCTACAAGAAGTTCGAGGCCGAGGGCTACGAGAAGGAGGTTTGTCCCTATGCCCTGAAGCTGTTTCGCCAGCGCTGGTATCTGTTGGCGCAGAACGACGAGAACCAGATGCGCATCTACGCCCTCGACCGCATGACGAAGGTGGAACTGACTGACGAGACCTTCGAGATGCCTGCCGACTTCTCGTCACAGGCCTATTTCTCTGAATACTTTGGCGTGCTGACCACTGACACACCGCTGTCCCACGTCATCGTCCGCGCCCACAACTGGACACCCAACTACCTGCGCACGCTGCCCCTGCATCCGTCCCAGCGCGAGCTCCAGTCTGGCGAAATCACCCACGCCGACTCATCCATTACGCCCTATAGCGATTTCTCGTTCGACATCCGTCCCACTGCCGACTTCCTGAATGAGCTGCTCAAGCATGGTGCCGGCATTGAGGTGCTCGAACCCCTCGAACTACGAGAAAAGATGCACCAGATGCTCCGCGACGCCCTCAATCGTTACGAATAGCGCCCGAAATTCTTAAAAGATATTAAAACTTTATGTGGTGTCCTGACTTTTGGGACACCCTCAACTTTACTTTGCACCCGATAACATAATTGTCGAACTAAAAAGTAAAAGTTATGGCTGGATTATTTCTCTTATTCATCATGTTGATCATCTTCGCCACACTCGCGAACGACTATATTGTTTCACTTAATAAATAAGGTGTTTTTATCTTTTTTCTCAATATTTTTTTTACTTTTCAAAATAATTTGTATCTTTGCACATTAGAAACTTAAAGCAATTCAAAATGCCAATAGAAACAATTGTAGAGGAAAAGAAGAAGCATTATCCGAAGTTTGCGAATTTCGGACTTATGTAAAACGGGACGATTATGAGCGGACTATCAGTTTCTACTAACCTCCTCGAATGAGACATTCATTGATTTACAACTACTTGCGTGAGCATGCGGTCTTAATGTTGCAAAATGCTTATAAGCATCCTTGTAGCAAACATCTAATAACCAGTGGCAAAGGTACACATTTCTTCCCAAATTGAGATAAGAAAACCAATAAAAATGCATCGGAATAGTCAATAAGTCTTAAAAAAACGTCTAATTTCGGACAAAAATGCAAAAATTCCATGCTTTTTCTTGTTTGTTCCGAAAAAAATATCTAATTTCGGACAGAAATTTAAGGATTAATTATAATTGTATGCCCCAGATACTATCAAAGGAGATACGGAATCGCATCGTTTCAGGTGGTGAAAATAAGATGTACACCATTAGCGATTTTGCCGACTTGAACAACGACTCGTTGGTTACGAGAGTGTTATCAAGGTTGGAAGAGGAAGGTATGCTAGTACGATTAACTCAAGGGCTTTACCTCTACCCCAAGCAGACTCGTTTTGGCATTGTCAAACCGACTCCCTATGAGATAGCGCAAGCTGTAGCAGGTAAAGATCATGCGAAGGTGATTCCTTCTGGCGCAATGGCACTGAACGAATTGGGCTTGTCTACCCAGATTCCAACCAATGCTGTTTTTATTACTAATGGTACACCGCGTACAATTAAGGTTGGAAATCAAACCATCACTCTGAAGCGGGCCGTACCAAAGATGTTCTCATTCCAAAGTACCTTGTTTCCTTTAGCCATTACAGCCATGAGGGATCTTGGAGCTGCGAATGTAGATGATACTATGGCAACTCGGATTATAGAGATATTATCAAAAGATGACAAAGAGGCAATCAAAGCTGACTTTCTAAAAGCACCAGCTTGGATTAGAAAGAAACTGGCTCCTCTGTATTCATAATTATAATGAGGTATAAGGAATGAAACGACAGCAGTTATGGACAGACCTTGACATCAGTGAGCGTCAGGTAATACTTGAAAACGTCAGGGAGAAACGGAAGCTTGACGTTATCGCAATAGAAAAGGACTTTTGGGTCAGCATGGTCCTAAAAGCTCTATTCTCATTGCCTGCAGGAAAAAGCATTGTATTTAAAGGGGGAACGAGTCTGAGCAAGGGATGGAATCTTATTGACAGGTTCAGTGAAGATATAGATCTTGCGATCGATCGCGAGTTTTTCGGCTTTGCCAAAGACTTAGGCAAGAACCAACGCGACAAATTACGCAAGACTTCAAAGAAGTATATTGAGGACACTTTTGCTCCATCTCTTGCAAATCAGTTAGGAGAATTGGGACTTGCAGACAAAATAAACGTCCTTGTCCCGCCTGTCAAGGAGTCAGATAAAGACCCTGTGGAACTCTTTATAGAATACAAATCCGTGCTTCCCTCCATCAATCCATATATCAATAAACGGGTGAAGTTGGAGATAAGTTGTCGTTCCATGCGAGAGCCATTCAAGGAGATTCCCATGCGTTCAATGATTGCAGAGGAATATGCAGACGAGTCTTTCGCAGAAGCCCCATTCCTTGTTCCAACAGTATTGCCTGGCAGAACCTTCTTAGAAAAGGTGTTTCTTTTGCACGAGGAGTTCAATCGCCCCAATGGTTGCACGCACTTAGAACGTCTGACCAGGCATCTTTATGATATTGAGAAGATGATGGACAAGCCATTTGCAAAAGAGGCTATGAACGATAGCCAGCTCTATAATGATATCGTGGAGCATCGGAGTAAGTTTACTGCATGGAGTGGACTTGATTATAATAGTCATCAACCCTCAACGATTTCATTTGTTCCTCCATCAGAGGTTGAAGATAGTCTGCGACGTGACTATACCAGTATGCAACAGAATTTTATCTATGGCGATTCTCTACCTTACGATATGCTGATTGAGCGCATGAAGGAATTACAACAGCGATTCAGAGAACTAAAGTGAAAGGACTAAAATATTAGTAAAAATATGCCAGTAACAACGGGGCGTAACAGCAAATATAAGAAATACACCCGTAATGCGAAGTTCATGAAAGCGCTCGCCACAGCATATAACTACATGCGACTGGTTGATGTGGCAAGCGACCTGCGAGCGATCTCGTTCCTTCATTACGAGCAACTGGCAGGAACCAATGGAATGAGTTCCATCCGCGTGGTCAACGGAATGGTGGGACGCATCCTCTTCAGAGAATTTGACGGTGGAATAAGTATAACGGTTTTAAGTTTAGACGATACGCATTATGGCAACAAGAAATGAGAACCCTGCACCCTTCATGGCAGTGCATCCTGGTATGATGATTAAACCGGAACTGGAGGAACGCGGAATCAGTCAAAAGGATTTCGCCAAGATGGTTGGCATTCAGGCTTCGCATCTGAGTGAGGTGTTGAACGGCAAGCGTGCGCTTACAACAGACTTGGCCGTAAAGATTGAGTCGGCTATTGGTCTGCCTGCAAAAGTGCTGTTGGCAGCACAGACACAGTATGAGCTGGAATCTGCAAAATCCGCAAGTGATAATATGGAGAAAGAGACTATCGCCATCACCATTCCTATTAGCGATCGCAATCTGCTTCGTGAATTAGTTCGCAGATTTGGATGGGTTGGCGTGTTCTAAGCTCACACGTGAACTTCTAAGAAATATACCAATGTAGACTGTGACTAGATTCTAATCGCGAGTAATATTCTTAAAAGATATTAAAGTTTAGTAGGGTGTCCTGACTTTTGGGACACCCTACTGTTATTTTTGCAATCGAAATTGCTGAGGCAGGATGCTATGCCTTGGCAGCAGAGTTAACGTTATTATAAACCTATTTTTTAAGAATTATGGAATTCAAATTAAGAGCAAACATTGTGATGAGCAAGGAGCTGACCGTCGAAGCTAACGACCTGGGGGAGGCATTGGAGAAGGTACGCGAAATGATGGCTGAGCCGATACCCTACAAGGAACTGACGCCAACGAAGGTGTTTTACGACGAGATTAGTCCTATGAATTGGATGTCTGATGAAAAATGGATGGAACTATGCGCTACTCAACGATTGTAGAGAAGGACGACAAGACGCTGCTCGAGATCATCGACATGCTGGAGCAGTTTGAGAAGGACAAATTCATAGCCGGGCTGCAGATGCGGCATTACTCGCTGTTTCAGATCGAGCAGACACTGGACATGGTGCGCTCGTATCAGGCGCGTATGAATATCGAGTCGCGTGCGCTGGTGAACTTCTCTGAGAGTTTTATCCAGCAGTTTGCCACAGACAACAACAAGTGTTTCAAGGAGGCCCAGCGGTACTTCAACCGCATCCGTTCGACGCTGTGTGCACTGAAGAAGGTGTTCCAGATGACGTGCCATAAGTCGATGGCGCAATTGCCTGAGGGTACTGAGAACCCATCTGTATTCGAGCGCTCGCCATTGGGCAAGGGCGCATACATGGTGGATATGTATGGGCTGGCTTCGTACAACGACGTGGTGCAGCATCTGTATCATGAGATGGAGACGCTGCTGACAACGGCTACGACGATTCTGAGTCTGTGTCACCAGATGATAGAGAACGAGGCGATGATCCGCGAGGATACGGATCTGCTGAAGTCGATATACCTGAACAGCTGTCAGCAGCTGATGGGCAGTGTGAGAGAGTATGCCGGCCTGATGGAGGCGCCAGAGCAACTGCCAGAGACGGAGCTGAACAAGCGTCGACGGAAGGCGCGTTCGATGGATGATTTCCTGAAGGCGGAGTATCATAACGTGGCGAAGCAGGAGTTCAAAAAGTATGTATGGCTGGAGGCCGTGCGTCAGGGCAGGAACGACGGGCTGACGGAAGAGGAGACATTCCTTTGGCCGAACAACCACGAGAAGGTGCAGGCCGTGCGCTGGGCGATAGAGAACTTCGACATGATGGATGTAGAGGGGCAGCTGGGTAAGCTGGACAGTGTGTCGATGGTGTGTTTCCTGAAATGGTGTGGCGTAGAGAGGGCCAAGGAGAAACGTCTGTATCAGTATTTCTGCGACACGTACAAGGGACGGCTGCAGCCTCTGGTATGGTCGTCGATATCGAAGGAGCGCAAGGAGCAGCGCGAGCGTGGTGTCACTGACCGTGGTGCTGCAGCAACCTTCCAACGTATGCTCGACGCGGCGTCAGAGCTGCTGGCAGTCTGAAACTTTTCGATTTCTTGAAAAAATGTGTAGATGGATTCCGATGGGGTCCATCTACTTTTTTTCCATCGTTTTGATGCCTTCTGAGGAAAAAATGGCAACTTTTCCTCAATTTTATGATGCCCTGAGGAAAAGTTTTCCATCGTTTTGAGGAAAAGTGGCGTTTTCTGAGGAAAAGTTTTCGATTCTAAGTGTTAAAATCTGAGGAAAAGTTAAAATCGGCTATCGACTGGATTTCGTGTTTTATTGTTTTGGTTCCATAGAATCATCGTAATTTTGTAACCAGTTGCGAGAACAGGCTACACTGTCCTTGCCGTCGATATTAATTTTATGTTGAATCTGAGGTTTGTGAGGTCTCATGAGGAAAGTTGCAACGCCGACCACACATCTCGCAAAACTTAGAGACAATGACAAAAGGAGAAAACGAGTACGTCTGGTTAGACGGCATGCTGCTCAAAGAGGAGCATCTGGTAAAGTTGGCAATGAATGTGGGCAACTATGCCCAGTCAGAGCACTATCTGTTTGCGCTGTTGGCGCACGGCGTAGTGTATGGTAAGCAAGAGATGATTGAGAAGGTGAATGAGGTGCGCGATTTCTATGGTGTGCCTAAGATTCCTATGGCTGGTAATGAGGTTTCGAGAGATTGTGGCAGACAAGGCGAATCCCTGGACGACAAGGCCAGAGCAATATTCAGAAAGATGAGCATCGATGAGCGGAAAGAAATATTGAGAAGCAGTCTGTCGCTGCTGCGTACCAATCACCACCTATTTATATATGCGCGTCACTGGCTGGGTGTGTTTCTGGTTATCAGAGACCGATTGGAGGGCGATTCTCTGAAGATGAAGGACTTTATTGGTTATGCCAACGATATTATGCCATTAGATTGGCCTATAACGTTGAAGATGGGTCTGAACACCTATAAGAACTTTGGACGAGAGATTGACTTCAACGACAAGGGGGAGGCTTACTACGACATGGAGAACTGTCCACAGAAGGAACTTTGCGATACGCTTTGGGACATCATCAAACAGATGATTTTGACGACTGTTTGACGATTATCGAGTACGATTGACGACTGAAAAGACGATGATTTGACGACTTGACGATTCCAAGGGTAGTGCATGAAAAATCGTCGTACTTTTGCATCGTCAATGAGACAGAATATCTGTTTAAAGACAGAGTAACAGAATAACAATTTAGACAAAAGAACAAAAAGTTATGAAACGGAGAATTATTTACGTTGGAACGCTGGTAGATCTGGCCGCGATGTTTGAGCCGGATGTGGAAGCAGAGAGTATCGAAGTTACAAACATTTTAAAATATGAAAGTTATGAATAAGAAAGTTGAAAAGGTTCCTGTTTCCAAGAAGGAACAGACCAAAGAGCAGCAGCGACTCGCTATCCTGCTGAGAACGATGACAAACGGCTATATGCTGGAGGTGAACAACGAGGGCTATATGTATTTCAATGCCCGGAGTCTGCTGGAGGGTTTCATGGTTCACGTAGGACTGGAACGTCTGGAGGCAATGACCAAGGAGGAGATCAAGGATATGCTGAAATCACTGAAGGATGGCAGTGCCGTGAAGAAACTTCAGGCCGAGGTGACAGAGTTGAAAGCTATAGTGGATGACCAGAAGAAGCAGATCAGGGACTTGAGAAAATTGAAAATTGAAGATTGAAAATTGAAAAATTGAAAATTGAAGATTGAAGATTGAAAATTAAACTTCGTTGAAAATTGAAGTTATGGAACAGATAATCAGAATTACGAGCGTAAGAAACGCTCACGGTGTGAAAGTGAAGCGCTGCTGCGCCAGTTGTCAACACAAGTGTATAGAGAGCGACGGTACAAGAATCTGCGCCTTGATGATGCTAAAGGTTCAGCAGAGGTTCAAGTGCAAGAAGTGGCAGATGAGCGACGGCATGAAGAATGCCGGTAAAGGGGGAGGAGTGGTTCGCCTGAAAGGAACGCAAGAAATCGTAATACATTAAAAATTAAAAATTGAAGATTTATGAAACAGAAAAAGACGAATTTGGCAAAGCGTGTACACATGTACCGCAGCCTGCAGGACATAGAGAAACAGTTTGCTCACGACGTGGCAACAATGGGACAGGAGTTTACGAAGATTGCAGAGGAAAACTTCGACCCTAGGAACCCCTGGGATCAGGCAGTGATGATAGCTATCCTAACGAATATGCTGGCCTACGTGGAGGTGAATGCAGAACTGGATGGTGCGAACATGGAACGTGCGATGAAGGACCTCTACGAGACGAATCTGGAAGACTATCGCCAACAGGCTTTTAAAGGTAAAAAAGTAAAAAGGTAAAAAGGTAAAAAGTAAAAAGGTAAAAAAGTAAAAAGGTAAAATAACCGAGTCGGAGGAATGAGCGAGTGGTAAAGTATCCGGATAGAAATTGAGCTCAACTGAAAAACACATCGCTTTCCAAAGCTCACTAATTCGAATCGATTATGAAAAAGTACATTGAACTGAGTGATGAGGTTATCGCACGCCTCGTTAGTGGAAAGTGCGTAGAGGGTTCACTGCATCGTGACGAGTGGACAGGTAAAGTAACTTTCAGGCCCTATCAGCGCCAGCCGCGCATACGGCACAAGGACCGCTTGGTGAAGAAGTTGCCTTGGGGCTGGGTGAAGGAGTCGATTGAACGCATAAAAGTGTTCGGCAGTTTTCCGAAGGACTTCTGTACGGCACAGGTCATCGAGTTGCTCAACGAGCACAACCAGGACGCAAAGAACGCGCTCATCGAGAAGGAACTGGACTTGATTGAATTTTGTTAAACCCTAAGAAAATTGAAAATTGAAGATTGAAAATTGAAAATTTAAGATTGAAGACTATGGAAGCATTAGTAACGATTATTGCGGTGGGCGCATACGCTGAGCGCCAGTATCAGAAGCAGGACGGCAGCTCTGAATACTTCAAGAGCCGTGGCGTGACAATGAAGCGTGGTGGCGACGTGATCTATGGTGAGATGACTGGGGAACTGGCATCGAAGAACCGTGACACGCAGTTCCAGCAGGGAATGCCCTACATCGTTAAGGGCTTCTGGAAGCATCGCACGTGGGGCGACAACAACGATCGCCATGAGAATGCGTTCTACATCACAGACCTGCAGAATCTCTAACAACGAATTTAACTAATTACACGAATTGCCATTAATTGAACATGAATTGTTCATGAATAAATATTTTTGATCATTCTTGCGTCCCGTTGGTAGCAAGCGGCAAAGCCGAGCGAGTGGTCATTGATGGTGATTCGTGTTAAGAAAAAGAAGAAGGATTATATGTTTTGTTATCAGAAAGATACTAAGAGCCTTTTTGCCGTGGAATGCGGCAAAAGGGACTTCTGGAGGGAGATTAAGAAATCCTCCACTGCCTTCAACATCGATACACGCAGGGCTATCTTGCGTGCCATTGAAACACAGGACGAGGCGGCTATGCAGAAGTGGGCTGAACATACGGACTATCAGAAGTTCATGCTCAGGACACTAAGGGGCTTGAAGACTAAGGCCGGCAAGGAGAAGTGGCAGAAGAAGCCGCTTGACAAAAAGCTGCTGGCTTGGGCTGATGACCTGAAGAAGTCGCTTACGGCTTTCCAATTCAGTTGTTACCTCTTTGACGAGGCGACAGTGAAGACGAAAGACGGCAAGACCAGGAAAGGGCCGAGGCGTAAGCTGGTGGGCTGCCATCTGAACGGTCTGGTGATGCTCGACATCGACCATGTGGATAATCCCATGGAAGTATGGGAGAAACTACAGGCCAATGAGAAACTGATGGAGCGTGTGGTGCTGGTGCATATTACCAGTAGTGGTCATGGCATCCGCATCATCTTCACGGCAGACATCAAGACGGGCAATCTGGCAGACAATCAGATAGCCTTTGCAGCAGATCTGGGTTATTCGCCTGATCAGAGCTGCATCGATGCCACCCGTAATTCGTTCGCTCCCAAGGAGAATGAGATTCTGTTTATTGACGAAGAAAAACTGTTTAATTATTATGATGAAACATTTGACAAGCGGTTCACTGCTGAGTACCGCCAAAAGAAAACTCAGCCGACTCGTTTTCAATTTGATACTGCTGACGGCTCTAATCCTGCTCACAAGCCTGAGAATCGTGCTGTGGCCGATCAGGATGCTGAACAGGGGACTCTGGCTGTCGGCGGAGTGGATGTGGAAAGAATGGCGAAAATAAAAACGACAACGGATTACATTAAAACGACAACAGGGACAACTGAAACAACTATTAAATGGAGAGGGTATGATATTCAGAGTATTATTGATGCTCGCTATGCAGACAAACTGCCCTGCGCTGCAGACAGTAACCGTCACAACGAGAGTCTTAAACTGGCAACCGATCTGCTGCTTATGCTCGACGGCGACAAGCAGAGGGTGCTGCACATTGTGGAGGCACAGCCGTGGGTGCAGGAGATCATCGACGAGCGCGACGAAAACGTGGAACAGACGGTGGAGAGTGCAGCCAGTTGTATTGCCCAAAAGGAAAAGAAGTATGCTTCTTCTCTGCCCTCAAAGGCGATGCTCGCCGCGATTCAGGAGGCCACGGGCCGCTCGTATGTTGAAATCACGAAAGCGCAAACGCAGAAGACGGCGACGCTGAAGGATGACGATATGAGTCGCTGGCTTTGGGACTGGGGTGAGCAGATAGAGGCTCTGAGCAAGGACTTCCCGCTGTTGAAGGACATCACGAAGGGGCTGAAGAAGAACCAATATCCTGCCGCTCTGTTCGTGGCTGGCGGACTGCTGATGACGCTCATGACGCGCTGTACCTACCGTTTCTACCATCGCCCAGAAGAACTGCGCAGGTTGAATAATTCGACGCTGATAATTGGCGATCCGGCTTCTGGAAAGTCATTTGCGACGCGTTTGTTCAAGTTGCTCGCAGCACCTATCATCGCTGCCGACAAGATAGGCAAGGATGCCATCAACGCCTATCGTGAGCAGATGCGTACCAAGGGTGCCAACAAGGAGAAGCCCAAGAAGCCGAAGGTGGTGGTCAGGGTGCATCCGGCTCGAACCTCTAATGCCCAATTCATTCAGGACATGGTGAACAGTGTGGAGGAAGTAGACGGCCAGCCCATGCAACTGCATATGCTGACGTTCGACACGGAGTTGGATAATACGGTCACTATTCAGAAAGGTGGCTCGTGGATTGACAAGCAGTCTCTAGAGTTGAAGGCATTCCATAATGAAGAGGATGGTCAGGCGTATTCGAACAACGACAGCATCATTCAGGACTTCTATGTATTCTGGAACTTCATCTATACAGGCACGCCTATCGCCCTGAAAAAGAAGGTGAACGAGCAGAACTTTGGCTCAGGTCTTGCTACTCGTTTGACTTGCATCCCCCTGCCTGCCACCAACTTCGAAATGATAAGTCGAGAATCGAACGTTGACTTCGACAGCGACAATCGCCTGAAGGAATGGGCTGAGAAGCTGGATCGCATGAAGGGTGAACTCTCTGTGCAGAAAATCGTCGATGAACTCTACGACTGGACGGCACGTCGCATGGCTGACGCCAAGGAGAACGACTCGAAGGCCGACGAAATGCTCCTGAAGCGCTGCGCCTATCATGGGCTGAATTTCTCTGCACCGTTTATCGTGATGCGTCATTGGGACTGTATGAAGCAGGACGGCACCTACTGGTGTGGCGAGTTTGAGACGGACGAGGTGGACTGGAAACTGGCCGAGTTGATTGTGAATATCCAGTACGCTTGTCAGCGTCACTACTTCGGCGCGATGGCAGAGGCTTATTTCGACAACAAACTGAAGGATGCCAGCGTGAATATTCAGCGCAAACAGAAGACCTACGAGGGATTCAGTCGTCTGCCAGAGGTATTTACGACCGATGATGTGATGCGTTGCTTCCAACTGAAGAACGTGTCGGCTGCCTACATGCGAATCAGCCGCCTGCAAAGGGACCACCTGATAGAAAAAGACGAAAAATTCGTAGATGGAGGCACCAACAAGTCGCACTATCGCAAGACGGGGGTACTGATGTGCTAACGCCCTAACAACCTAACAACCTAACGCCCTCACATTTGGAAAATTGAAAATTGAAGATTCTTTTAGTCGGCTGTCGCCTTTGTAAAAGCGGCAAAGCCGAGCGGAAAATTGAAAATTATGAAAGAAGTAAGTATTAATAAGCAGGCAAAACTCTCCGAGCACTTTAAGCTCGGGGAGTTCACCAAGACAAGTGCGAAAACGCAGGATGGAAACATCCCTTCGCACGTACATATTGAGAGCTTGAAGCGCCTTTGTGGCTGGTTGGAAGAACTGAGAAGGCGATGGAACAACATTTATGGCGAAGGCGATGATCCAATAGTCATCAACTCTGGCTATCGCTCTGAGGTGGTGAACAAGGCCGTAGGCGGTGTGAAAGGCTCCACTTCGCCGTAAGGCCATCAGGTAATCGCAGAAAGGTTGCGTTTTTGCAAGCGTAGATAAGCTTGCTCAATCAAAGAAAAAGGCTCCCAAATCGGGAGCCTTTCTCTTATTCTTGAACGATAAATCTTACTTCGTGCCTACGATCTTGGTAGCGGGTTGTTCCTTGTTGCGGCGGTTGACGACGGTGACGACGGCCTGGGCGAGGTTGATGAAGGCGAGGCCTGTGGCGGTGTCGCTGTTGAGGGCGGCAGGAGTACCATTGTCGCCACTCTCGCAGATGCCCTGAACGAGCGGGATCTGTGCCAGCAGGGGTACGTTCATCTCGTCTGCTAGTCGCTTGCAACCCTCACGGCCAAAGATGTAGTAACGGTTCTCGGGCAGTTCGGCAGGGGTGAACCACGCCATGTTCTCCACGAGTCCGAGGATGGGCACGTTGACCTTCTCGTTGCGGTACATGTCGATACCCTTGCGGGCGTCGGCGAGGGCGACGGCCTGTGGTGTGCTGACGATGACGGAACCCGTGATGGGGAGCGTCTGGAGCAGCGTGAGGTGGATGTCGCTGGTGCCTGGCGGGGTGTCGAGGATGAAATAGTCGAGTTCGCCCCAGTCGGCATCGGCGATGAGCTGTTTGAGGGCGCTGGTGGCCATACCGCCGCGCCAGAGGGTGGCCGTGTTGGGGGAGACAAAGAAACCGATTGAGAGCAGTTTCACACCGTATTGCTCAATGGGGCAGATAAGGTCGCGACCGTCTTTGTGGACAGCGTAGGGACGCTGATCCTCGACGTGGAACATCTTGGGCATAGAGGGGCCGAAGATGTCGGTATCGAGCAGTCCTACCCGATAGCCGAGGCGAGCCAATGCGATGGCGAGGTTGGCAGAGACGGTACTCTTGCCGACACCACCTTTACCTGAGCTGACGGCAATGATGTTCTTTACGCCTGGCAGCATCTGACCTACCTCAGGACGAGGTTTGGACTTAAATTCGGTCTCGATCGTGACTTCGATGTCTTGGCCGCAGTGGTATTTGATGGCTGCCTCAGCTGCCTTGACGGTGGACTTGAGGAAGGGGTCGGTGTCGCGCTGGAACTCAAGTACGACTTTTACCTTCCAGGGCTCTCCCTCAGCGGAGGGTGCGGCAACGGCGGGCGTATCGGCCACCATGCCGCTCTCCACGAGGTTTTTCTTCGTGCCGGCATACGTAACTGTTGCCAGCGCATCCATTATCAGTTGGGGATATAACTGCATTTTTATTTTTTTGTGTTTATAGTTGATGGTTTATAGTTTATAGATGAAAACTTTGCACGCCATTCGCAAACTGCCTATAGAAGTAATCATCTATAAACTATAAACTTTAAACTATAAACTATAAACAATATTTATTTCTCCTTATAGCCAGAGATGTTCTTCCAATCCTTGTTTGCGATGTAGACAGACAGGCTTCCACGAGGGATAACGAACGTGGGGGCAGTGCTCTTGAATGTGCTCTTGGAGATAGAGGGCGGTGTCGGTGTGTTGAGAATTACCTCTTTCAGCGATGAGCACTTGGCAAAGGCTGAACCACCGATCTTCTTCAGTGCCGATGACAGTTCGACGTTGGTGAGCATGACACACTCTTCGAAAGCAGAACTGCCAATCTCTTTGACGGCTACAGGCACCTTAACGCTTGTGAGGCTGGTACACTTGGCGAAGGCATTGTCGCCGATGCTCGTAAGGGCTACGGGCAGGGAGATGGCTGCAAGTGCGGAACACTCCTGGAAGGCCTTGCTGCCGATCTTGCGGACAGTGTTGGGGATGCTGATAGCACGCAGGTTATGGCAGCGGCGGAAGAGGTCGCTGCTGATTTCCTCAACGAAGCCGTTGATGGCCACGCTGTCGAGCGACGTGCATTCCTCAAAGGCACTCGAGCCGATGCTCTTCACCATGTTGGGTATGCTGAGCTCTTTCAGCGACGAACAGCCTTCAAAGGCGTGGGTGCCAATCTTCGTCAGACTTGTGGGCAGGGTGACGTCAGTGAGGCTCTTGCACTCGCTGAAGGCCTCGTTGGCAATGTTCTTCACCGTGTTGGGGATGGTAACAGTGGTTAGGCTGGTGCAGCCCTTGAAGATGTCGCTGCTGAGTTCATCAAGCCCTCCTTCAAGGTTGACGGTGGTCAGTGCCGTACAGCCCTCGAAGGCATTAGAGCCAAGCTTGGTGATCCTTTTGAGAGTGACGTCGGAGAGGCTCTTGCACTCCTCAAAGGCGTTGCTGCCAATCTTGCCGACATTCTCCATCTGGATCTTGGCAAGGGCTGTGCATTTCTTAAATGCTGAACTACCTATCTCCTTGACGTTTTCAGGAATGGCCACGTTGTCGAGTATCTCGCAGCCGAAGAAGGCTTCGCTGCCAATCTCTGTAAGGTTCTCGGGCAGGGTGATGGACGAGAGGGCCGAACAATCCTTGAAGGCATCGCTCTCGAGTACGCGCACACCAGCGGGGATGGCCATCGTGGTGAGAGCCTTGCAGCCTTCGAAGGCATTGGCCTCGATGGTCTTCAGATTCTCGGGCAGGGTGAGCGAGGACAGGCTCTTGCAGTCCTCGAAGGCACCGTTGCCAATCTCTATGACGCTCTCAGGCAGGGTGATGTCGATAAGGCTCTCGCACTTCTCGAAGCAAGATTTGCCGATGGTGGTGATGCCTTGGGGCAACACGACCTTTGTGAGCGACTTGGCGCCAGAGAAGAGACCGCCGGGCAGTTCGCCGGCTTTGGTCTTCATGCCGTCCTTGCCCTCCTCGATGGTGGCTCCGGAGAGGTCGATGCTGGTGACCAGACACTCGTTGAGATTCTTCTTGTTGGTCTTGGTACGGGTGACAATCTGCTGCAACAGCTTCAGGTCGGCACCGTTAAGGGGTCCGCTGACTGAGAGGTCCGCGATGGTGAAGCGAACGGAGTCGGGGAGAAGGGTTGCTAACTTGCCGACGGAGTCGACCTTAATAGTCTCGGCATTTGCTACGAAGAGCATAGGGAGCATTGCCAATAGGGTAATGATAAATCGTTTCATATTTTTTGAGTTTTAAGATGTTATGTTTTACCTTTTTCATTACTTCGCCTTGTCGAGCGAACTGCGTTTGGAACGGTGGTAGGAACGGTAGTCGTCGAGCTCAATCTCCACGTTCGGCTCTTCGAGGGAGCCTGCGCGAGGCAGCTGCCATTTCATATACTTGATGTTCAGACCACGTGCAATCCACATCGACTCGTAGTAGGTCTGGATGGTGAGTAATTGAGAATTGAAAATTGAAGATTGACCATATAAATCTTCAGTTCTAAACTCGATGGGCAGGTGGTTGTGCTCTACCATGTAGGTGGTGTAGGTAAAGAGAAAGTTGGAGTCGGTCTTCAGATGGATGATGCCGCCGTCGACGAGGAACTTGCGGTAGCGCTCCATGAAGTAGGTCGACGTGAGGCGCTTGCGGGGGTTCTTCATCTGAGGGTCGCTGAAGGTGAGCCAGATCTCCTGCACCTCGTCCTCTGAGAAGAAGCGCTCGATGATCTCAATGTTCGTGCGGAGGAAGGCTACGTTCTTCAGACCCTCCTTGAGGGCCTGGGTGGCTCCTGTCCACATGCGGGCGCCCTTGATATCGACGCCTATGAAGTTGGTGTCTGGGTAAAGCTTGGCCAGTTCGACGGTGTATTCGCCTTTGCCACAACCCAGTTCGAGTACGATGGGATGGTCATTGTGGAAATATTGTTCCCGCCAGTGGCCCTGCATCTCAAAGGGAACATGTTCCACTACCGAATAGGGGTATTGGAACACGTTCTCGTAGGATGCCATATCGGCAAATTTAGCTAGTTTGCCTTTTCCCATGTACTATTCGTTAACGTATTTGGGAGACTCGCCGTATTTGTTCGCACCTCGCGTGCTGTCGAGTAAGCACATGATGATGACGATTATGGCGAAAATACCCATCGCTAATGACAAACAACTGAGTAATACCAGATCTTCGCTACCTTTTTCCACAATCTTTTCTATTGCGCTATTACTGAAAGATCCGGTGCTGAGTTCATCCATTATTTTATTCACGGTTGTTGATGCGCCAGTATATAATTGAGTGGCACAACCCAACGCATAGCTAATGTAAACCCAGACGGCACTCTTGCCTGAGTCTTGCAATCGACGGGCAGTTGCTGCAAGGCCAAAGAACATGATGATAATTGACGTGATACCACTGACCAATAGACTTGGAGCGAATGTCTGGATGACCCAGTTGACAATGATAACCACCAGCATCCACCACCAGAACTCTGATCGGCGGCTTCGGCCCTTGAAATCCAAAATGCGGCCTGAGGCTAGTTTAACGGCCTCAACAAAGCCAAGACTTGGTAATTCTCTCATATTCTTTTATTCAATAACAACGGTTGTCCAGCCGTGCTTGTCCTCAATCTCACCGTATTGAATACCACGAAGGGTGTCGAAGAGCTTCTTAGACATCGGGCCCGGCTTCTCACCGAAGGAGTAACGCTTGCCTGTGTCGAGGTCGTCGATATAGGAGATGGGCGAGATGACGGCGGCTGTTCCGCAGGCACCTGCCTCCTCGAAGGTCTCGAGTTCCTCTTCAGGAATCGGACGGCGCTCCACCTTCATGCCCAGATCCTCTGCCACCTGCATCAGCGATTTGTTAGTGATAGAGGGGAGGATAGAACTGGACTTCGGAGTGATGTAGGTGTTGTTCTTGATACCGAAGAAGTTGGCAGCACCACACTCGTCCATGTATTTCTTTTCCTTGGCATCGAGATAGAACTCGCAAGCATAACCCTTCTCGTGAGCCAGGTTGTTGGCAAAGAGAGAGGCAGCATAGTTACCACCTACCTTATATTTACCAGTGCCAAGAGGAGCCGAACGGTCGTAGTCGCGGATGATGACATAAGGGTTAGCGGCGAAACCACCCTTGAAGTACGGGCCTACGGGGGTGACGAAGATCAGAAAACAGTACTCCTTTGAGGGATGCACACCCACCTGGGCACTCGTTCCGATGAGCAGCGGACGGATATAGAGCGTGGCACCACTCTCGTAGGTGGGTATCCACTCCTGATTCAAGCGGACAACCTTCTTCACCATTTCAGTGAACAACTCAGTGCTGACCTCAGGCATCATGATGCCACGACAGGTGGACTGCAGGCGGGCTGCATTCTCGTCAACACGGAAGATGCGTACCTTGCCGTCAGGACAACGATAGGCCTTCAGACCCTCGAATGCCTCCTGGCCGTAGTGCAGACATGTAGCGGCCATGTGCAAGTTCAGATACTCGTCGGAGCATACTTCTATTTCGCCCCATTTGCCGTCGCGATAGTAGCAACGCACGTTGTAGTCGGTCTTCATATAACCGAACGACAGACTACCCCAATCTAAATTCTTCATAATGCTAATATTTTAATGTACTTTTGTGCTAATTTGTTTGCAAAAGTAATCAAATTCTTGCTTTTGAACAATAAAAAAGGGTAAAAAGTGGCTTTCCCCTAACCTTTTCTTGCTGAATTATGGAAAATAGACTACCTTTGCAGCCATTTTTAACACAATTAAATAAAAAGAAGATGAAAAAACTGCTTTTGATGGCATTGGTTGCTGTTTCAATGACAGCCAATGCCGAGGGGGAAAACGAAAATGTTATTCTGAACGATGCTAATGCGGCTACTTTTGTAGACGACGATGACGTTGAATTTACCCGTAATGGAATCAAGCTTGGTAAGGGTGCAGATGAGAATGACACCTGGTCTATGCACTTCAACATAGGTGTGAATATTCCTACAGGTGCTCCCAGTGGTGTAGACTTTGCTCCATTCCGTTCATGGGAGATAGGATGGACAATTACTCAGTATGACTGGACGCCAAAGAAGTCGAAGACAACTATCTCTGCAGGTTTGGGAATCATAAGCCGTAATTACACTCTGAGTGGTCATGACATGATGTTCGGAAAGGAAAACGGCAATATTGTAGTTGGTCATCGTCCTGGTGAGTTTTCTGAACTTTCTTCCAGCATCTACACTTTTGGTTTCCAGATGCCACTGCTCATCAAACAGCGTTTCAGCAAGAATTTTGCCATCTCTGTTGGTGCTCAGTTGAACTGGTATTGCTATAACCGTGTGAGTAATAATTATGAGAATGGTGACAATCAGTACGATATTAGTACAAAGGATATCGGTTGCCGTCCTCTCACTGTCGACATCCTTGGCATTATACATGTTGCCAAGAGCTTCGGCTTCTATTGCAAGTATTCTCCAATGACAGTACTGAAGAAGGACCGTGGTCCTGAGTTCAAGTCCATCTCAGCTGGTATCTACTTCTAAGTATTACTCGCGTTCGGCCTGAACTTTGGAGATTTCCTCTTCTGTCTTGGTCAATTTGTCCTTGCAGAACTTAATTAATCGCTGTGCTTCCTTGAGTTGCACAGCGATTTCATCTATGCTGTACTCGTCGTTTTCCATCTTTCGGACGATGTCCTGAAGTTGGGCGAAAGCTTCCTCGTATTTCTGTTCTTGTTTCATATTATAATTATTTATTTGACTATTGAGTGAACGGTGCCGTTAGCAAGATGCGTCTCAAGATCATCACCTATCTGTAGTTCCTCGACGTAGCGCACAACCTTTCCGTTTTTTGTCGTGATGCTATATCCGCGCTGCAAGAGCAGGGTGGGGTCAAGGTTTTTTGCCTTCTCTTCCATCAGTTGCAGACGATGTTTTTCTGTCATCAACCTTCGGTCAGTAAGGATGGGTAGTCTTGTTTCGAAGGCATTGATTTTGCCCAAACTGCTGATGACAGTTTCACGGATGCAAGAGAGTATACGCATGTATAGGCTCTCGATGCATGCTTCCTGTCGTGTCTTAACGATGGTGAAAAGTTTCGGCAGCATCTCTTGGAGAGTTGAAAGCTGGGAATTTAGTGTAGAGAGTTTCTGACGGGTAAAGAGTGTGATAGACTCTTGGGCATTGTTGATGGCGTCATGCACTATTTTCAGATGGTCGATGAGCAGGGTTGCGGCGGCTGTGGGAGTCTTTACACGGGTGTGGGACACCATGTCAAGGATACTTTCATCACGGTCGTGGCCAATGCCGGTAATGATAGGTAGGGGGAAATTTGCCACGTTTTCTGCTAATGCCAATGTGTCGAATCCTGACATGTCACTGGTGGCACCGCCACCGCGGATGATTACGACGCAGTCGAAGGGAGGGACGGTGTTTTCGGAATGATCAGAGAAATCAGAATACTCAGAAAATATCCTTTCAAGGGCGGCGATAATGCTCTGTTCCACGCCTTCACCTTGCATAATAGCGGGAAAGAGCCTTGTCTGGAATTTGAAACCATAGGGATTATCGGACAGTTGGTTGCAGAAGTCGCCATAGCCAGCTGCCGTTTGGCTCGATATCACGGCAATCCGTTGACAGAATAATGGAAGATGTAAATCTTTTTGCAGGTCGAAGATACCCTCGTCCTTTAACTGACGAATAATCTCCTGACGCTTGCGGGCCATGTCGCCAAGGGTATAGGTAGGGTCGATGTCTGTGACAATCCAAGAAAAGCCGTAAGCCTCATGGAACTGAGGATATACCTTTAATAATACCTTCATGCCTGCATGCAGCTGTTGACCTGTGGTACGTTCGAAATAAGGACGTACAATCATCCATTTCGAGGTCCAACACTTGGCAGAGGCCTTGGCGACGGGTGTGGCATTTTGTTCGTCTTTTTGGATCAGTTCCATGTAGCAGTGTCCACGACTCTCGCGACATTCCGACAACTCTGCCTCCACCCAATACTCATTGGGCATCTCGCACTCTATGACCTCGCGGACAAGACAATTCAGTTCGTAAAGCGTTAAAGTTGTCTTAGTTGTCATTGTTGTCGTTAATCAATTATTATTTGTTGTTTTCTGCCCGGCCGATCATATATGCTCGCCAGAAATTTGTTATGCCATAGCCGAAGATATTGTCAGGTTCCTTGTAATTGCTGCTAGACTGTCTGACCAGATTGATGATTTCCAGGGCAGTCTTATCAGGAAGGGCTTGCCACAGACACGCCACAAGACCAGCCACTAAGGGGGTAGAGAACGAGGTGCCCATGTCCCTAACGATACTACCTCGGCCAGAGATGAGTGATGCAGGACTGCCAAGAGCCATCACGTCTGGTTTCACACGCCCATCCTGAGTGGGGCCTACGCCACTAAAGGGCGCGTTCTTCTTCTCTTGGTTCACTGCTCCTACGGTCAGAATGTCGTGGGCATCAGCAGGGAAGGAAATCTTCTTCCATGGGCCCATGCCGCTGTTGCCTGCGGAGTTGACGAGTATGATGCCTTTCTTGGCGAGCATAGAGGCTGTGCGGCTGATGAGAGCCGTCTGTCCGTCGAGGTCACGTTGGTGATAACAGTGTGCACCGTCGTATTCGTTGTAGCCTAAAGATGAGGTGATAATGTCAGCTCCCACAGAGTCAGCAAACTCCGCCGCCATAGCCCAATAGTCCTCCTCCACGGGCTGTTCTGTCTGTTGGTCTTCGCATCGTAACAGCCAATAACGTGCATCAGGGGCAGTGCCTATGAGCACCTCAGGTTCGTCGGAGGCCATCGCAGAGAGAACTTTCGTGCCGTGGTCGGTCTCTTGGAAGAAATATTGGCTTTTTGGGTAGACGAAATCTTTCGTGCCGATGATATTTGCATGTAGAAAAGCGGGTATTACGTCAACATTCTGGAAGCCTCCGTCGAGTACGGCAATGGTCATCCCTTTACCTTTGTGGCCTAAGTTATGCAAACGGTGGCCACTCAGCATCTCTATCTGCTCCTTACTGTTGCCGTAGTAGACGCCCTTGATGCTGTCCCAGGGGTTAAAGTTTTCATGATAAGTGTGTTTTACCATCCTATCAATGGAGTCTGGGGAGACCCAGACACACTGGGCTTTTGCCATGCAGCCGAGACTCGCAAGACGGTTCAGTTGCAAAGTGTCGTTAGAACGTACGAGCACCGTGTTGTTCCAACGGCTGGTGCCGATGATGGTCCAGTCCGAAGACTTCTTCCGACCATTGCCCGGCTGCTCGTTAAGGGCTTGTTCTATCTGCCTGAGGTATCTTGTACTGACAGGCAGGTCAGTAGAGTCAACGGCTATCCTCTGGCGTTTACGTCGCTCCACAGAACGATGGGAGAGCCAACGTACAGGATGGTCAAGTGAAAAGGTGGTGCCTTGCTTGTCTTTCAGCGTATAGCGCCAGATATAATATTTGCCCCCAGGATATTTCTTCTTGAGGCTGCTCGCGCTGGCCGGTATCTGACATGTCGTCGCGATGAGCACACAAATGATTAGTCTTAGAAAAGATCCAAATCGCATAACGGCTGCAAAGTTACAAAGTTTTTTTGAATTTGTCGCTTATCTCGGAAAATATTCGTACCTTTGCACCGTTATTCATAAAAGAAAACATGCAAGACAATAAACAAGCCGCACTAGCACTGGGGACAAAGCCCATTGGACAACTGCTTTGGCAGTATGCCTTGCCTGCTATTGTGGCCATGACTGCGTCGAGTCTCTACAACATTATCGACCGTGCGATGATTGGTCAGGTGGTGGGTCCTGAGGCCATCGCTGGTCTCGGCATTACGTTCCCCTTCATGAACCTGAGCGCAGCCTTCGGAGCGGCAGTCGGCGTGGGATCCTCAACGTGTATCAGTGTGAAATTGGGACAAAGGGATTACACGACAGCAGAACACCTGTTAGGTAATACGGTGACGCTGAATCTGATTATTGGTTTCCTGTTTATGGCCGTCTCGCTGTTGTTCCTTGATCCGATACTCAGGTTCTTTGGTGCCTCGGACATGACGCTGCCCTACGCCAGGGAGTTTATGATTGTGATTCTCCTTGGCAACATGATCACCCACATGTATTTTGGCATGAACGCTGTGCTGCGGGCCGCAGGAAAACCGAAGCATGCCATGTACTCCGTACTCTTCACGGTGGGAATGAACATCCTGCTTGTGGTGACTTTCGTATGGTGGTTCCGTTGGGGAATCAAGGGAGCGGCATTAGCAACAGTTACCTCGCAGTCGATGGCTCTCTGTTGGCAGTTGTGGCTTTTCAGCGACAAGAAAGAACTACTGCATTTGAAACGGGGCATCTATCGTCTGAAGGCTGAGCTTGTGAGGAATATTATATCTATCGGCGTGTCACCTTTCTTAATGAACGCCACGAGTTGCATCATTGTGATCTTCATGAATAATCAGTTTGTGCGCTATGGGGGTGATATGGCTGTGGGCGCATACTCGATAGCTAACTCTGTGGTGATGGTCTTCTTTATGTTCGTCATTGGCGTGACACAGGGTATGCAGCCGATTGTGGGCTACAACTACGGGGCAGAGAAGTACGACCGCATGCTGCGCTGTCTCTATCTGGCCATCGGTTGTGCTACGGCAATATTGTTGGTGGGGTGGGGGCTCTCTATGCTTTTCCCAAGACAGATAGCACGGATATTCACAACCGATCCAACACTGCTCGACCTTTCTGCACGAGGTATAAAACTTGATATGTTAGTGTTCTTCGTTGTCGGCTCGCAGGCCACAATCACTAACTTCTTCCAGAGCATTGGCAAGGTAAAGATATCTATCTTCCTCTCGCTATCGCGACAACTGTTCCTGTTGCTGCCAATGGCATACCTGTTCCCTATGTTGTGGGGTCTCGATGGAGTGTGGTATTCGATGCCGGCCTCTGACTTCGGTTCGTTTGCCATGACTATTCCTCTCTTATTGTGGTATATGAAAAAATTCAAACGCTCATGAAGCATATAATTATTAATGTAGGACGTCAGTTAGGTAGCGGGGGTCATGACATCGGGCGAATGCTTGCCCTCGATTTCCAGGCCAAATATTACGATCGTGAGTTGCTGAACCTTGCAGCCAAGGAAAGTGGCTTGTCAGAGAAGATATTCGAGCAGAACGACGAGAGGAAAGGCTTTTTCCGTGGTCTTCTCAATATAGGAACTCCGCACGTTAACAGTTTTAAGCCTGACCTGTCGCAGGAAAGCCTCTTCCAGTTTCAGAGTGATGCTATCCGTAAGGCCGCTAAGGAGGGTTCGTGCGTTTTTGTGGGACGCTGTGCCGACTATGTGCTGAGGGATTTTGAAAATACGGTAAACATTTTCATTACTGCTTCGATGGACTATCGTGTCGAACAGATTATGAACAAACAGCATATGGATGCTGAGGCCGCCCGCCGCTTTATAGAGCAGGGAGAAGACAAGCGCGCCGACTACTATAATTATTATACGGGCAAGAAGTGGGGATCGGCAGAGAGTTATGACCTTTGTATCGACTCCAGCAAATTAGGGCTGATGGAAACAGAAAAACTTATCGCCCAGTTTATTCGTAAACGCTTCGAACTATGAAGAAGATAGGCATCCTCAGTGATACGCACTCATATTGGGACGATAAGTACCTGCACTATTTCGAGCCCTGCGATGAAATCTGGCATGCTGGAGACATCGGTAGTGTGGAGGTGGCAGAAAAGTTGGCTGCTTTCCGTACGTTCAGGGCCGTATGTGGAAATTGTGACGGCGGTGACCTGCGGTTGATGTATCGTGAACTGAATCGTTTCAAGGTCGAGGATGTCGATGTACTGATTAAGCATATTGGCGGTTATCCTGGCAATTACGATGCCAGCATACGCTCTACACTCTTTGCTAATCCGCCTCAACTTTTTGTGGCAGGACACTCACACATATTGAAGGTGAAGTATGACAAGACGCTGAATCTGTTGCACATCAACCCTGGAGCAGCTGGTCTTCAAGGCTGGCACAAGGAGCGGACACTCGTCCGACTTACCATCGACGGGAAAGAATTCAAGGATCTCGAAGTTGTGACATTAGGGAAATAGGATAAGATGGAGAAGATATGGATATTCTTTCAGACATTAGGCAAGGGAGTGGTGCAAGGCATTAAGCAGTTTGTCACCAACGATCTCGGAAACTATGTGCCTCTGTTTATCTTTGCCGCCATAGTCCTAATCGGCAGTCTGCTATTGAAAATAATAAGGAAATATAAACATAATAAGAAATGAAACGTACAATTGTAATTACTGGTGGCGCAGGCTTTATTGGAAGTCATGTAGTGCGCCTGTTTGTGAACAAGTACCCCGAGTATCACATCATTAACCTCGACAAGTTGACTTATGCGGGTAATCTGGCTAATCTCAAGGATATCGAGAATAAGCCCAACTATGAGTTCGTGAAGATGGATATCTGCGACTTCGATGCTTTCTATCAGCTGATGCAGGACAAGAAGGTTGATGGTATTATCCATCTGGCTGCTGAGAGCCATGTGGATCGCTCGATTAAGGATCCCTTCACCTTTGCCAAGACAAACGTGATGGGAACACTCTCCTTGCTTCAGGCGGCAAAGCTCTATTGGGAGAGCCTGCCTGAGAAGTATGAGGGCAAGCGCTTCTATCATATCTCTACCGATGAGGTGTATGGCGCACTCGAACTGACACACCCTGAGGGTATCGAGCCTCCGTTCACGACGACGGCATCCAGCGCAGAGCATCATTTGGCATACGGAGATAAGTTCTTCCTGGAGACTACGAAGTACAATCCGCACTCTCCGTATTCTGCCGCCAAGGCTTCTTCAGACCATTTTGTTCGTGCTTATCACGATACTTATGGCATGCCTGTTGTTGTGACGAATTGCTCTAACAACTATGGCCCCTATCAGTTCCCGGAGAAGCTGATACCTCTCTTTATCAATAATATCCGTCATCGCAAGCCGTTGCCCGTCTATGGCAAGGGCGAGAACGTCCGCGACTGGCTTTATGTGGAGGATCACGCACGTGCCATCGACGTGATTTTCCACGAGGGAAAGATTGCTGAAACGTATAACATTGGTGGATTCAACGAGTGGAAGAACATCGATATCATCAAGGTGGTGATAAAGACCGTCGACCGTCTGCTGGGTCGCAAGGAAGGCGAGGATATGGATTTGATTACTTTTGTGACTGATCGTGCTGGTCATGATCTGCGCTATGCCATCGACTCCTCGAAGCTTCAGAGAGAACTTGGTTGGGAGCCTTCACTCCAGTTTGAGGAGGGCATCGAGAAGACCGTCCGCTGGTATCTTGACAATCAAGAGTGGCTGGATAACGTGACCTCTGGCGACTATCAGAAATATTACGATAATATGTATGCTAACCGATAAACATTATGAAGAAGATATTGCTTTTAGGTTCAGGAGAACTCGGCAAGGAGTTCGTGATTGCCGCTATGCGTGCAGGCCAGTATGTGATTGCCTGCGACCGTTATGACAATGCACCAGCCATGCAGGTGGCTGATGAGCGCGAGGTGTTTTCAATGCTTGATGGCGATGCTCTCGAGGCTGTGGTGAACAAGCACAAGCCCGACATTATCGTGCCGGAGATTGAGGCCATTCGAACGGAACGGCTTTTTAAGTTCGAGGAGCAAGGTATTCAGGTGGTGCCGTCGGCACGGGCCGTCAACTACACCATGAACCGTCGTGCCATCCGAGATCTCGCTGCCAAAGAACTTGGCCTTCGTACGGCTAAATATTTCTATGCCAAGACCTTCGAGGAGTTCAAGGCTGCTGCTGACGAGATTGGATTCCCTTGCGTTGTAAAGCCCCTGATGTCATCAAGTGGTCATGGTCAGAGTTATGTGCATAATGAGGGTGAACTCGAAACGGCCTTCAAGGAAGCAATGGAAGGTTCGCGTGGCGATGTAAAGGAGGTGATCATCGAAGAGTTCATCGATTTCGATTCTGAGTTTACGCTGCTCACCGTTACCCAGCAGCATGGATGGCCTACGCTGTTCTGTCCGCCTATCGGACATGTACAGAAGAGTGGTGACTATCGTGAGTCATGGCAACCCTATAAGATTTCCGATGAGGCTTTGAAACAGGCCCAGATGATGGCCGACAAGGTGACGAAAGCCCTGACAGGAGCTGGCATCTGGGGTGTTGAGTTCTTTCTGACGAAGCAGGGAGAGGTCATCTTCTCTGAACTGAGTCCACGTCCGCATGATACAGGTATGGTGACCCTTGGCCACACCACAAATCTCAGCGAGTTCGAGCTCCACTTCCGTGCTGTGATGGGTCTGCCGATTGCTGGCATCCATCTGGAGCATGCTGGTGCTTCGGCTGTAATCCTTTCACCAAAGGAGGCTTCTACGCCAGTAGACCGTTCGTTGCTCGACTACAACTTCGTAGATGCTCTCAAGGAAGACCGTACGCGTATCCGCATCTTCGGCAAGCCTGAGGCACACAAGGGTCGTCGTATGGGTGTCGTGCTTTGCTATGGTGAAGTGGGTGACGATGTTAATGCCCTTCGTGACAAGGCCAAGCGTCTCGCAAAGACCGTGTTAGGCACTGACCCATACACGAAATTCGAACATTGATATATGATAGCAACGCTACAGTCACTGCGTTTCATCTTTGTGATGATGATCTTTATGTCGCACTTTGCCTTTCGCGACATTCGTGCATTCGACGCAGGTGGTGATTGTGGCGTTGCTTTCTTCTTTATGCTGAGCGGTTTTATGGTCTCGTACGGCTATGGTCGTCAAGTCCGTGAAGGCTCTTTCCGATATGCAGGTTTCCTCAGTCGACGTATTGCGAAATTATACCCCCTGCACATCCTTTGTCTGGTTTTCTTTCTATTAGTCAGTGGGAGTGCAATTGACTTTTCTGTCGTGATGAACGTGCTCTTGTTACAGTCGTGGGTGCCAGATCCGACAGTCTATTTCTCATGCAATAGTGTTTCCTGGTTTCTGTCCAGCCTTTTCTTTTGCTACATTTTGTTTCCCCTGGCATATCGGTGGGTTTCGGCATACGGTTTAGGGGTAGTACTGGTACTTTATGCAATTGTTTGCGTCCTGACACCCTATGATAAGGTCAATGCCATCCTTTATGTTAATCCTTTGGTGAGGTTTGTCGACTTTTATATTGGCATGGTGTTGTGCAGACTGTATACGAATGGCTATCACATCTCTCATGCGGGAATCCTTGAAGTGCTGCTTGTCGTTGTATTGGTGGTTTTGCTGGCCATTTACCCTGTTGTTGATGCCAAGTTCCGCAATGCCCCGATGTATTGGCTTGTGTTAGTCCCGTTGATATTGGTCTTTGCTAAAGAGCAGGGGATCGTCTCTTCGCTTCTGCGCCGCAGGCCGATGCTGATGCTGGCCTCGTTGAGTATGCCTGTCTACATGGTTCATCAGATGACGATAGGAATCCTTTTGCATCGTTTGCCAGAACTCCCAGGTTTTGTGATGCTGTTTATATGTATTCTGTCGGTATTGGTTGTGAGTTGGCTCATTGACCAGTTTTTCTTACGGCATTTGACCAAAGTGGATAATAATCTCAAGAAATCTACGTTTATTCATATATGAAATCAGAGAAAGCAAGAGTTTTGGATCTTCCGAAGATTGTGGACCCTCGAGGTAATCTGACGGTGGCAGAGCAGATGAAAAATGTCCCGTTTGACATTGCACGGGTTTATTGGACCTACGATGTGCCTTCTGGTGAGCGTCGTGGTGGACATGCTCATCGCACCTGTGAGGAAATCATCATTGCCGTCAGTGGCTCGTTCGACGTGGAGGTGTTCGACGGTCATGAGCGTCAGACGTTTCATCTGAATCATCCTTATCAGGGCCTGTATGTCGGAACGGGCGTGTGGCGTACGTTGGAGGATTTTTCCAGCGGAGCCGTCTGTCTGGTGTTGGCCTCAGAGTTGTTTGATGAAGCAGAATATATTTACGATTACGAAGAATTCTTGAATATTGTGAAAAATGTATGAGATAAGACGATACACACCAGAGATGGCCGATGAATGGAATCTGTTTGTGGCCGGCTCGAAGAATGGGACATTCCTCTTTGATCGTCGTTATATGGACTATCACAGTGATCGTTTCGAAGACTGTTCCCTCATGGTGTATCGCAAGAACCGGTTGTTTGCCTTGTTGCCTGGCAACAGGAAAGACAAAACCTATGTCTCGCATCAAGGCCTGACCTATGGTGGTCTTATCACAGACGGACAGGCCACGGCCGAACACGTCTGTGATATCTTCGTCGCTGTGAATGCTTGGCTCAAAGACCATCATTTCCAGAAAGTGATTTACAAGCCTGTTCCTTGGATTTATCATTCCCTTCCTGCCGACGAGGACCTTTATGCGCTCTTTGTGCGATGTCAGGCGCGTTTGGTTGAGCGTGATGTCTCTTCTACCATTGTCTTTGCCAATCGACTGAAATTTGCGGAGTCGCGTCTTTCTGGTGTCAGGAAGGCAAGGCGGAATGGCCTGGTGGTCAGGGAGAGTGATGACATTGAATCGTTTTGGAGCATCCTTACGCAGAATCTTCAGATGAAGTATGGTGCAATGCCTGTGCATACAGCCTTGGAGATGAGGCTGCTGAAAGACCGTTTTCCTCAGCACATACGGCTTTTTATGACCTATAAGTCAGAATTGCCCTTAGGAGGAACTGTCTTGTATCTGACGCCGCAGGTGGTACACACTCAATATATATCGGCGTCTCTTGAAGGGAAACGGCTGGGAGCACTTGACCTCCTGTTCTACCATCTACTCAATGAGGAGAGCTTTAGCTGTCCCTACTTTGATTTTGGAACATCAGCACGAGAAAACTCTAATGAGGTCAATTCGTCACTGATTTTCCAAAAGCAGGGATTTGGCGGACGGAGCGTTTGTTATGACTGGTATGAATACGACTTATGATGAAGTATTTGGATTTGAAGGCAATCAACAAGACCTACGAGCATGCTGCCGATGAGGTGCTGCAGAACGGTTGGTATCTGAAGGGTGGCTATACCCGTCGCTTCGAGGAGGCCTATGCTGACTATATTGGTATACGCTATTGTGTTGGCTGCGGCAACGGCCTCGATGCGCTGACACTGATTTTCCGTGCTTATATTGAGATGGGCGCGATTCAAGAGGGCGACGAAGTCATCGTGCCAGCCAATACATACATCGCTTCTATCCTTTCCATTACAGAGAACCGCCTTAAGCCCGTGCTCGTAGAGCCGGACATCAATACTCTCCAGATAGACGATACCCTCATCGAACAGGCCATCACCCCTCGTACTCGCGCCATTATGATTGTCCATCTCTATGGACGCTGTGCCTATACGGATAGGATAGGGAATATCTGTCGCCAATATGGTCTGAAACTCATTGAGGACAATGCTCAGGCTCATGGATGTACCTTTGGCGACCGCAAGACTGGTGCTCTTGGCGATGCTGCTGGTCACAGCTTCTATCCTGGCAAGAACCTTGGCGCTTTCGGCGATGCGGGTGCTGTCACCACTAACGATTCTCAACTCGCTGATATCATCCGTGCCCTTGGCAATTACGGTAGTCATCAAAAATATATCCACGATTTCCAAGGATACAATTCCCGCATCGACGAGATCCAAGCTGCCATTCTTCTGGCTAAGCTTCCTCATCTTGATGCCGCTAATGCCCGTCGCAAAGAGATTGCCGCTCGATATGAACGAGAAGTAAGCAATCCCCTCGTGAGATTACGGCTCGTTGACAGTGAGCAGTATTCCCGTTCTGCCCTCGCTCCTCGCGACTCCGTCTATCACATCTTCACCGTTTTCAGCTCTCAGCGTGACAGATTGCAGCAATATCTCTTAGACAACGGTGTGGAAACCCAAATCCATTATCCCATTCCGCCTCACAAACAACGCTGCTATCGCGAGTGGAACCATCTCTCACTTCCCATCACGGAGCAAATCCATGCCGAGGAACTCTCCATCCCATGTCATCAGGCGATGACAGACGAGGATGTTGGCTGTGTAGTTGCATTATTGAATGCATTTTCGTAGTGTTATGTCAGTAGAGACCATATTCCTTTCAGAATCCTATTTACTCTGGCAACAAAAGGATAGTGGCGCTGCGGGCTGCCTGAGCACCCATCACTAATACCTGGGCAATGTCGGCTGTCTTCGATGGACCACTGATAAATGTGCCGTAGCCATCGTAGGTGTCGTCGAACTCGATGCGCTTGTAAGCCTCGTGCATGTTGTTCACAATCTGACTCTTCGGCAGTAGGATAACTAGGTTTTCAGAGATAAAGCATACGGCTTTCTCCTTCATCGTCTGTGGAATCCATACACAGGCATTCTCAGCCACGCCGAACTTGCCTCGGATAATACCCACGTCGGTGCCGTTCAGGTCACGGGCGCGCCCCACCTCGTCGGGATTCCTTGTGGCAATAGTAATTTCTGGCAAATTCGAGGCAATCTCCTTGGCGTCAGGGTACATCTCCTTCACCAACTCGTTCACGTCCTGGCCTTCCTTCACCTCAATCACATGACCACCCACGCTCTCCGTCATCTTGATGAACTGCACCAGCGGGTCGGGGTAAGTGATGGCCTTGATGTCACTCAGGTCGGGCATGTCAAATTTCTCTTTGACATTCGCCCTGTATCTTTTCAATATATCTTCCTTGTTACTCATTTCTCTAAATCTTTAATCATTTTGTGGAATGGTTTCTTTGGGAACTCCATCATCTTGTGGCCTTCAGCCCACGGGTTTAGGCTGCAGTTCATGAGTGGCGAGGGAATGATGTTAGCCCAGTGGGCAAGTGCAGTGCCGAGGTTATAAATGCCTTGGCTGCCATAGACCATAGACATACCTTTGCACATCAGTTTCTTCTGTGGGTTGGCGGTGCCGAACTCGTCGAGCTGTTGGCGCCATTGGTAGATTTGGTCTCCTAGGTTCACCTTCACAGGACAGACCGTCTGGCAGCTAAGACAGAGTGTGCATGCTGAGACGTTGCCGGAGTGCTGCTGTGTGTCACGGAGCATGCCGAGATTGATGCCTATTGGACCAGGGATGAAGTAACTGTATGAATAACCACCGCTACGACGATAAACAGGGCAAGTATTCATACATGATCCACAACGTATACACTTTAAAGACTCCCAATGCTCTGGGTTACCGATCCATTCACTGCGTCCGTTGTCAACCAACACGATGTGCATCGGGTGAGCTGTCGGACGAGCCTTACGGAAGTGTGAGGTAAAGGTGGTTGTGGGTTGGCCAGTGCCTGCGCGGCAGAGCATGCGCTGGAACACGGCGAGGCAGTCGTAGTTCGGGATAATCTTCTCAAGTCCGATTGCAGCAATGTGCAGTTTCGGACACGAGGTCGACATGTCGGCATTGCCTTCGTTGGTACATACCACAATATCGCCCGTCTCGGCGATGCCGAAATTGCCGCCCGTCATGCCGGCATCGGCCGTCAGGAACTCGTTTCTCAGGCTAAGACGGGCAACATAGGTGAGGTAGGTGGGGTCATGATTACCCTTTTCACTGCCTAATTTCTCTTCGAAAAGTTCTCCAACGTCGTCGTGATTCAAGTGGATGGCTGGCATTACAATGTGGCTTGGCTTCTGACCTTTTAACTGAATGATGCGCTCACCAAGATCGGTTTCCACCACCTCGATGCCATGCTCCTCTAAGTAGGGGTTCATCTCGCATTCTTCTGTCAGCATCGACTTCGACTTGACAAGTTTTTTCACATTATGGTTCTTGAGAATGCCATAGACGATCTCGTTGAACTCATGGGCATCTTTTGCCCAGTGAACAATACAGCCGTTTTCTTCGGCTTTTGTTGCAAACTGTTCAAGATATTCATCGAGATGGGTAATGGTGTGGCGCTTGATCTGAGAAGCCTTCTCTCGCAACTGCTCCCATTCCTTGAGTCCGTATGCCATATTGTCACGTTTGGTGCGTACGGCCCAGAAGGTGGCATCGTGCCACTTGGCGTATGTCTGGTTCTTCAAGAACTCCTTTGCTGCTTTACTATGTCCTGTACTCATAATCCTGCTGCTAAAATCTCTACTACATGTTTAAACTCTACATTCAGGCCTTGCTTCTTTGCAATGCCAGCCATATGCATCAGACAAGAACAATCGGGGCCAGTGACGAATCTCGCACCAGTTTTCATGTGCCGCTGTATCTTGTCAAGTCCCATCTGCGCACTGATAGCTGTTTCTTCGACGGAGAACATACCACCAAAGCCACAGCACTCATCAGGACGCTCTGGCTCCAGCACTTGGATTCCCTCCACCAGATTCAGCAGATCCTTGATCTTGTTGAATGGAGTCACGTGCTCCTCACTAGGTGAACTCAAGCCTAACTCTCTGACACCATGACAGGAGTTGTGCAGCGAGACCTTGTGGGGGAAAGTGCCAAGCGGATGATTTACCTTGATCACGTCGTGCAGAAATTCCACAACGTCCATGATCTTGCCGGATGTCACGCACTCGTGTTTGCCTTCGAGCAGACGGGGATAGTTGATTTTGATGAATGCCGTGCAACTGACGGACGGGGCGACAACATAGTCGAAGTCCTTGAACTTGTCCTCAAATTTCTCGGCGAGAGGAATTGCCTGCTTCTCAAATCCGGCATTGGCCATCGGCTGTCCACAGCATGTCTGGTTCAGTGGATATTCCACGTCAAGGCCCAGATGCTTCAATAGTTTGTAAGTGGCAACACCTACCTGAGGATATACCACATCTACATAACAGGGGATAAATAGTCCGATCTTCATTTGTTAGTGTATTATTATATGTCTTTAGTTACTCTTATGGGTACAAATATAGTGAAAAAGTACCAAAAATCCTAATAAATAGGTATTTTATGCTTTTATTTTATGCTTTATTAAAAGTATTTGCTTATCTTTGTGGCATTATATTTGCAGAAAAGTATATGTGAAGTTAATTATTTAGCGTATGAATTATAACGAATTGAATTATGGAACGATGACTCGGGATCGAGAGCTTTCGATGTCCGAGGCCTTCCCCATCTTGATGCGGAAGGTGTATGTGTGGATGACTCTAGCATTGGTTATCACTGGCGCAACAGCCTATGGCGTGGCTAACAGTCCCGGGCTGTTGATGGCAATTGTTACTAACAAATTGCTGTTTTGGGGGCTGATCATTGCGGAGTTTGGATTGGTGATTGCCATAAGTGCTGCTATCAACAAACTGTCTTTAACTACAGCTACGCTCCTGTTTGTGCTCTATTCTGTGATCAATGGAGCTGTGCTGTCATTTATCTTCATAGTCTATACCATGTCGAGTATAGCCAGCGTGTTCTTTATTACTGCTGGCACATTCGCTGTTATGGCATTCATAGGCTATACTACGAAGACAGATCTCTCATCAATGGGAAAGATTCTTATCATGGCGTTGGTTGGCATTATCATTGCTACTGTCGTTAACATATTCTTGAAGAGTACTGGTTTGGAAATGATTGTCAGTTATCTGGGTGTATTGATTTTTGTCGGGCTTACTGCCTACGATTCTCAGAAGATTAAGCAGATGTTGCTGGCTGCTCCAGATGCTGGTGAGGGTGCTCAGAAATTGGCTTTGTTGGGTGCATTGTCGTTGTACCTTGACTTTGTGAATTTGTTCATTTATCTTCTCAGAATCTTCGGGCGACGCGAATAACCCTATATATAATATATAAGGTATAGTCCTTATTTGTCAACATTCCCGAAAATTTTGTTATTTTTGGGAATTTTTTATTGAAAAAGTTTGGTTGGTATTGATATTATTCGTACCTTTGCATCCGCTTTCGCCCAATTTTTGGGCGTTTAGTGTGAAGAGAGAGTTCTTTGACAGATTTACATAGACAGAAGTAGTACAAGAAGCGACATATATTT